>CAVRXJ010000013.1:0-149951 GCA_963725095.1 uncultured Acidobacteriota bacterium | reverse complement strand
TGCTTCCGACCTCTTCCATCGTCGCGGCGTCGTAGAGGCGGCCGTTGACCATCGTGTAGCGAACTTTCTCCGTCTGGCGGATGTCCGCGAGCGGGTTCCCGTCGATGACCGCGATGTCGGCGAGCTTGCCCGTTTCGAGCGATCCCAGGTCCTTGTCCATCCCGAGGTAGGCCGCGCCGTTTGCCGTCGCGCACCGCAGCGCCTCGAGCGGCGTCATGCCGCCCTGGACGAGCATCCACATCTCCCAGTGCGCGCCCAGGCCCTCGCGCTGCCCGTGCGCGCCGACCTGGATCGGAGGTTCCGGCGTCCAGCAGCTGCTTGGCGATCTTCGCGTTGTTGACGAAGTTGTAGTCGTCCTCCTCCGCCATGATCCGCCGGCGCGAGCGCGGATCGAGGATCGACGGCGGGACGAACTTCGCGAGCCGCTCGTTCTCCCAGACCTTCGTGTGCTGGTACCAGTAGTTCTCGCCCCACAGCCCCCCGTACCCGACGATCAGCGTCGGCGTGTAGCCGACGCCGTCGGCGGGCCAGAGCTCCAGGACGTCCTTATAGATGTGCGCGACCGGGATCGAGTGCTCGATGCCCGTGTGTCCGTCCACGACTTCCGTCATGTTGTGCTGGAAGAGCGAACCGCCCTCCGGCACGACCAGCATCTGCGTCTCGCGCGCCGCGGCGAGGATCTGCTGCCGCTGCTCGCGGCGCGGCTGGTTGTAGCTCT
This sequence comes from uncultured Acidobacteriota bacterium, assembly GCA_963725095.1. Classification (GTDB taxonomy): domain Bacteria; phylum Acidobacteriota; class Thermoanaerobaculia; order UBA5066; family Gp7-AA6; genus DATBFU01. The sequence continues at coordinate 149,233 of CAVRXJ010000013.1, read as the reverse complement.
TGACGCTGATCGCGCCGAGCGCCTTCATCCGGCGCAGGTGCATCCGGGCGTCGTCCAAGCTGTCGATCTCGGCCTTGAAGTCGCCCGCGGCGCCGTAGAGGATCGTGCCGGTCGAGTAGATCCGCGGCGCGCGCAGGATTCCCGCCCGCGCCATCTCGGCCGCGGCGAAGATCTCCTCCGAGTCGTGCGACGGATCGTGAACGGTCGTCACGCCGAAGCCGAGCGTCGCGTCGGTGTCCCAGTTCTGCTGCGGCACGATGCCGTCGTTGCCCATCGCGCCGTGCCAGTGCACGTCGATGATCCCCGGAAGGACGGTCTTCCCCTTGACGTCCACGACGCGCGCGCCGGCCGGCACCGTGACCTGCCCGGTCGGGCCGACGGCCGTGATGCGGTTGCCCTCGACGACGACCGTGCCGTTCTCGAGGACCTCGGTCCCCTTCATCGTGACGACGCGGCCGCCGACCAGGGCGATCGCTCCCTTCGGGGCGTCGGCCGCGGCCTCGAACCCGATGTCGACGCCCTTGCCCGCCGGCTCCGGCAGCTTCTCCGGAGCGCCGGCGAGAAAGGCGAAGGAGTCCGTGAGCCCGCGCGTGAAGAGCTCGGGCCCGAGCGCCCACTGGAGGCTGCGGCTGTCTCCGGACCAGCGCAGGTATTCGCCGGCGTCCCTGGAGACCCGGGCCACGGGAAACGCCGTGGACTTGGGGCCGATGTCGACCTTGCCGCCGGTGCGCACGAAGGGCGCGACGTAGGCGTTGAAGCGCTCGCGGAAGGCGATCCATTTCTCGTCCGGCGAGATCCGGAACTCGGTGGCGTCGGCGCTGCCGAGGTGCTCCTGCAGGTCGCCGCCCTCGAGCGTCGACGCTCGCGAAGACGCGCTTGGCCTCCTCCTTGTCGTCGCCGCCGTCGAAACGGAGGAAGTAGACGCGGTCGCTCGCGGCGCCAAACTGCGGCGCCACGCCGTCGCGCGTCACGAGCGAGGACTTGCCCCCTCCCGCCGAAACCCAGTAGAGGCCCGGGTCCATGGACCAGTCCGTCGTGACCAGGCCTCCCCCCGCGTCCTTGCGATAGACGACTTTCGCGCCGTCGGGCGAGAAGACAGGCTCGCGGTAGTGGCCGGGATCGGCGGTCAGGACCCGCTCGGCGCCGCCCCGAGCCGGCGCGACGCGGACGGACCCCGCCTTCTGGTCGTCCCAGGTCGTGAAGACGACCCACTTGCCGTCGCGCGACCAGGAGGGGTAGAGCTCGAAGTGGTCCGTCTGGGAGGTCAGCCGCCGCGGCGTTCCCTGCGGCAGGTCGCGGATCCAGACATGCCCGAGCGACTCGTAGGCGACCTGATCGCCGCGCGGCGACACCTCGACCCAGCGCAGCATGCGGACCGGAAAGCGGGCGGGCGCGACCTCGATCGGGAAGCGCACGGCCTTGGCCATCTTGCGCGTGTCCGAGACGTGGAACGGAATGAGCTGCGCCGATCCGCTCGCGACGTCGATGCGCCGGAACTTCCCTCCGGCCCAGACGACGATCGCGCGGTCGTCGGGCGTCCACGCGATGCCGGGATAGACGCCGTGGATCGCCCACGTCTCCTGCATGTCGCGCTCGAGACCGTCCCAGACCGGGCGCTCATGGCCCGAGGCGAGGTCCTTGACGAAGAGCACGGTCTTGCAGCCGCTGGCGCCGCACGAAGGCGAGCCACTTGCCGTCGTGCGACGGCGTCGGACGGATCGAGCCGCCGGAGCCCGAGACGAACCGGTCGGTGCGGCCGGTCTTCCGGTCGAGGCGCTGGATCGCGTAGATCTCGTCGTTGGGGTCCTTGTTGTACTGGTAGGTCCGGCCCGGCGTGATGTCCATGCTGTAGTAGAGGTAGCGCCCGTCGGGCGAGAAGGCGGGCTCGCCCATGTCCTTCTGCTCGGTCTGCCGCTTGGTCATCTGCACGCCGTCGCCCCCGGTGCGGTGGTAGAGCCAGATCTCTCCCGCGCCGAGCGAGCGCGTTCCGGAGAAGTGCTTGCGCGCGGCGATGAAGTCGCCGTCGGGCGTCCAGGCGGGGCTGTTGGTCAGACGGAAGGATTCCTTGCTGACCTGCGTGGGGGACGAGCCGTCGCGGTTCATGACCCAGATGTTGTCGCCGCCCGCGCGGTCGGAAGTGAATGCGATCCGCTTGCCGTCGGGTGAGAAGCGCGGCTGCATGTCCCACGGGACGCCGGAGGTCAGGGCGCGCGCCTCGCCGCCGCCGATCGGCCACGGAGTAGATGTCGCCCAGCAGGTCGAAGACGATCTCGCTCCCGTCGGGGGACACGTCGAGGCTCATCCACGTCCCCTCGTCCGTGTCGATCTTCGCCTCGACCGGCATCGGGTAGGGCGGGTTGGCGACGTCCCACTTCTTCTCGTCCTTCTTTTCCTCGGCGGGTTTCTCGGGGGCGGCCGACTGCCCCATCGCCGCGAGCGCGAGGCTCACTGCCCCGACTGCGAACCAGACTCGCTTCCACGTCATGCTTTCCCTCCGCGGCGGGAGACGATATCAGCGGACCCGGCGACCCGGGACGCCGCGCGTGACGAGCGGACGTAGAATGCCGGCCAATCGGATGGCGCTCGCAAACGGAACGAAGCTCGGCTCCTACGAGATCCTCGCGCCGCTCGGCGCGGGAGGGATGGGCGAGGTCTACCGCGCGCGGGACGAGAGGCTCGGCCGCGACGTCGCGATCAAGGTCCTGCCCGCCGAGCGCGCCGCGGATCCCGAGCGGCGGCGGCGCTTCGAGCAGGAGGCGCGGTCGGCCTCGGCGCTGAACCACCCGAACATCCTGACGATCCACGACATCGGCACATCCGGCGAAACGACGTACATCGCGATGGAGCTGGTCGAGGGGCGCACGCTGCGCGAGCTCGTCGCCGCGGAGCCCGTTCCGACGCGCAAGCTCCTCGACCTCGCCGCGCAGATCGCCGAGGGCCTCGCCAAGGCGCACGGCGCGGGCATCGTCCACCGGGACCTGAAGCCCGAGAACGTCATGATCTCGAAGGACGGGTACGTCAAGATCCTCGACTTCGGCCTCGCCAAGCTCGTCGAGCCGCTCTCGCAGGAAGCGTCGGTCATGCAGACGGCGGCGGGATCGGCGACGGAGCCGGGCACCGTGATGGGCACGGCCGGCTACATGTCGCCGGAGCAGGCCGCCGGACGGGCGGTCGATTTCCGCTCCGACCAGTTCTCCTTCGGCTCGATCCTCTACGAGATGGCGACGGGCGAGCGCGCCTTCCAGCGCAAGACCGGCGCCGAGACGCTCGTCGCGATCATGCGCGAGGACCCGCAGCCGATCGCCCAGTCGAACCCGAAGGCGCCGGCGCCCCTGCGCTGGATCGTCGAGCGCTGCCTCATGAAGGACCCGGAGGACCGCTACGCGTCGACCAAGGACCTGGCGCGCGACCTCGCCTCCGTGCGCGACCACCTCTCGGAGACCTCGAGCGTCGGGGCGACGGGCGGCATCGAGCCGGCGCGGCCGCGGCGCGCCCGGTGGATGGTCCCCGCCGCCGCGGCGCTTGCCGTCGGGCTCGGCCTCGGATTTCTGGCGCGCGGGTCCATCGCCGGCGGGCAAGCAGGCGCCTCCTCAGTTCCAGCAGCTCACCTACCAGCGGGGCAGCATCCTCTCGGCGCGCTTCGCGCCCGACGGCCAGACCGTCGTCTACGGCGCCGCCTGGGACGGGCGGCCGCTGGAGCTCTTCTCGACCCGGCTCGACAGCACCGAGTCGCGGTCGCTGGGGCTCCCCTCGGCCGACGTGCTCTCGATCTCGTCCTCGGGCGAGATGGCGATCTCGCTCGACCGCCACTTCGTCGCCGGTTTCGAGTCGACGGGGACGCTCGCGCGCGTGCCTCTGGGCGGCGGCGCGCCGCGGCCGATCCTGGAGGACGTCCAGGACGCGGACTGGGCGCCGGACGGGAAGAGCCTGGCGGTCGCGCGCCATGTCGGCGGCCTCCTGCGCCTCGAGTACCCGATCGGCAAGGCGATCTACTCGACGAACGGCTGGGTCAGCAACGTCCGGGTTTCGCCCGACGGCCGGCTCGTGGCCTTCATCGACCACCCCGAGCGCGGCGACAACAACGGATTCGTGAAAGTCGTCGATCAGAACGGAAAGGTGCGCCTCTCGGGGCCGTTCGCCAACCAGGGGATCGCGTGGTCCCCGCGCGGCGACGAAGTCTGGTCGAGCTCACCGCTCACCGCCACCTCCCTTTCGGGAAAGTCCCGTGTGCCGTGGAGCGAGCCGGGCGGGCGCAGGTCTTCACGACGTCGCGCGCGACGGGCGGATCCTCTTTTCCGAGATTTCCTCCCGCCGCGAGATCGTCGGCGTCGCGCCGGACGGGCGTGAGCGCAACCTGAGCTGGCTCAACTGGTCCTTTCCCGGCGGCATTTCGCCGGACGGGAAAACGGTTCTGTTCGACGAGCAGAACATCGTGCCGCCCGGGATCTACCTGAGGGGGCTCGACGGTTCTCCCGCCGTGCGGATCGGCGAGGGACGGTCGTATGGCGCTCTCGCCGGACGGCCGCTGGGCGCTGACGGCCCGACAACCCCCGAGCGTTCAGCTCACCCTGCTGCCGACGGGCGCCGGAGAGCCTCGGCAGCTCGCCAAGAGCGAGATCGCGTGCCAGTGGGCCAGCTTCTTTCCCGACGGAAAGCGCATCCTGCTGTCGGGCAACGAGCCCGGGCGCGGCATCCGGATGTTCATCCAGGACCTGGCCGGCGGCAAGCCGCGCGCGATCACTCCGGAGGGCGTCAGCGCCGTGCGAACGTACAACCCGGTTTCTCCCGACGGCAAGTCGATCGCCGCCTTCGGTTCGGACGGCCGCCTCGCGCTCTATCCGACCGAGCCGGGCGAGCCCCGAGCGCTGCCGGGTCTCGGTCCCGAGGAGTGGCCCATCGGATGGACGGCGGATGGCCGAGCGGTCTACGTCATGCGGCCGTCGGGCTCGCCGGGACGAATCGATCTGGTCGACGTGCAAACCGGGCGGCGCACGTTGTGGAAGCAGTTCCAACCTCCCGATCCGGCGGGCGTCCAGCAGATCGGACCCGCCGTGATCGCTCCCGACGGAAGCTCCTACGTCTACTCGTACCGGCGGGTCCTCGACGACCTGTACGTGGCGACAGGCATCCGCTGAGCGCATGACACCTGCGCGTCGGTCTCGTCGGCCTCGGGACGATGGGGACGGGGATGGCGCGCAACCTCGCCAAGGCGGGATTTCCGCTCGCCCTCGCCACGCGGACGGCCGGCAAGGCGCGCGCGTTCGCCGCGGAGCTGGCGCCGGTCAACGCCGGCCGTTCGCGCGTTCGAGAGCCTCGCGGACGCTCGGCCGGGAGTCCGACGTCGTCGTCACGTGCCTGCCCGACGCGCCGGAGGTCGAGCAGGTGCTGCTCGGCGCCGACGGCGTCGCCGCAGGGCGCTCGCGACGGGCGCGATCGCGATCGACTGCTCGACGATCGCCGCCGAGTCCGCCCGCTCGATCGCGCAGCGCCTCTCCGAGCGCGGCATCTCGCTGCTCGACGCGCCCGTCTCCGGCGGCCAGAAGGGCGCGATCGAAGGCACGCTCACCTTCTTCGTCGGCGGCGACGCCGCGGCGCTCGAGCGGGCGCGCCCGGTCTTCGCGGCGATGGGAAAGCGCGTCACGCACCTCGGGCCCTCCGGATCGGGCCAGCTCGGCAAGGCCACGAACCAGATCATCGTGGCCGGCAACCTCATGGCGATTTCCGAGGGGATCGCGTTTGCCGCCAAGGTCGGCCTGCCGCTGCCGGCGCTGCACGAAGCCCTGACCGGCGGCGCGGCCAACTCCTGGGCCCTCGAAGTGCTCGGCAAGAAGATGATCGACCGCGACTTCAAACCCGCCTTCGCGATCAAGCACCAGCAGAAGGACCTCGCGATCCTGCTGCGGACCGCCCGCGAGAAAGGCATCGCCCTTCCCGGTGCGGCCCTCGTGCACCAGCTCCTGTCGGCGCTCGAGGCGCAGGGGCGCGGGCAGGACGGAACGCAGGCCCTCCTGACGCTCTACGAGCAAATCTCCGCGCGCGCGTGACGCCGCTCCTGATGCGGCTGCATCAGGAGACCTCCGCCGCGGGCTGCTAGCGTCAATCTCCGGAGGTTTTCATGAAGATCGCGAATCGGCGTTCTCGTCGCTGCGTTCCTCGCGGCGTCCTTTCTGGTCGGCTCAGGACAAGGCCCCGCCGGCCGGGCATGGACGACTGCATGAAGCATTGCCAGACGATGGCCGCGGCCAGGCAGAAGGCGCAAGAGGACCGGATGGCCGCCCAGCAGAAGATGGATGCCGCCTTCCAGCAGGTGCGCGCCGAGCTCGACACGGCCAAGAATGCGAAAGGCGAGAAGAAGGTCGCCGCGCTCGAGGCCGCGCTGGAGAAGCTCGTCGCTTTCCACGACGCGATGCACTCCCAGATGGAGATCGGCGGGGGCCGGAGCGATGGGCCACGGCGCCATGGGGTCCTGCTGCGGCGCCATGGCCGCGATGAGCGACTGCCCGATGATGAAGGCGGAGGCGCACCCGGCGCACTGACCCTGCCGGAGGCCGAGGCCGTCGGCCGACTCTAGGGACCGATGGCCTTCAGGAACTCGGCGGCGACGATCGGCGCGTCATAGCGCGCGACGCGCCGCCGTCCGGCTGCGCCCAGGCGACGGCGTTCCGCCTCGTCTCCCGGCGAGGCGGTCGAGCGCGAAGGCGAGCGCCGGCACGTCCCGGGGCGGCACGAGCAGGCCGCACTCCCAATCGGGAACCACTTCGGGAACGGCGGCCGCCTGGCACGCCACGACCGGAAGCCCCGCCGCCATCGCCTCCAGGAACACGATCCCGAATCCCTCCTGCAGGCTCGGCAGGCAGAAGATGTCGGCCCCGCGGTACTCGGCGACGAGCCGCTCGAAGGGCACGTGGCCGAGCAGCGCGACGCGGCCGCCGAGGCCGAGGTCGCGCGCGAGCGCCCGCAGCGCCGGCAGCTCCGGGCCCGCTCCCACGACGCGCAGGCGCGCCGGCGTCTTCAGGAGGGCCATCGCCCGGACGAGGCTCGAGACCTGCTTGCGAGGATAGAGGTGCGCCACGCAGAGGATGACCGGCTCGGGCGACGCCACGTGAGGGACGCGGCCGAGGGCGCTCTGCCAGCGGACCAGGTCGATCGGCTCGGGAACGACCCGGATCGATTCGCGCGCGATGCCGTAGTCCGCGGCGATCTGGTCCGGCGGCATAGGAGCTGGTCGTCAAGACCCGATCGGCGCGCCGGACATGGACGCCCTCGAAGCGCGACGCGGTGCGCATCGACATCTTCGTGAGCCCGCGCTCGAAGCGCAGCTCGTCGGCGATGACGCCCTTGATCGAAGCGACGCGGAGGGTCCCGGGCGCGGAGACGTAGAGGCCGTCGAGGTCGAAGCCCACGATGGCGTCGAAGCGTGTCCGCCGGGCCGCGCGCCGGGCGCGCACGTTGAAGAGCAGACGCGAGAAGGTGCCGAAGGTGCCTTTGCCCGGAGCCACCAGGTCCACCCGGTGCCCGGAGTCCTGAAGCGCCTGCCGCAGGACCGAGATTCCGACGAACGTGCCGCTGCCGCCGCGGACGCTGGCGGGCGTTCCCGTGACGAAGAGGAGGCTCGCCATCGCCCTTCTTATATCGTCGCCCGGGGCAAAGTCGGGTCCTGCGTCCAGGTGCTCCGGCGCGATGGTGTGCTGTTTGATGTTCGAAGACATGGTTCCCCCGGGAGACAATCGGTATGAGCAATTTGCGTTCCACAATCCGAGTCCTCGGGATCGCCGGGAGCCTGCGGGCGCGCTCCTACAACCGGGGCCTTCTCCTCGCCGCGTCGGAGCTCGCGCCTCCGGGCATGGAAATCCATCCCTTCGAACGGCTGGGGGACATCCCGCATTACAACGCCGATCTCGACCTTCCGGACGCGTGGCCCGAGGCCGCCGCGGCGCTGCGTTCCGCGATCCGGGAGGCCGACGCACTCCTGATCGCCACGCCGGAGCACAACTACGGCATTCCCGGCGTGCTCACGAATGCGATCGACTGGATGTCGCGGCCGCCGGCAACCTCGGTTCTGAAGGGCAAGCCGGCGGCGATCCTGGGAGCGAGCGCGGGAGCGTTCGGAACCGCGCGCGGCCAACTGGCGCTGCGCCAGACGCTCGCTTCGACGGGCACGCCGGTCCTCCTGCGCCCCGAGGTGTTCGTCACGCATGCGCGCGACAAGTTCGACGCGGAGGGGCGGCTGACCGACGCGCCGACGCGCGCGCACGTCGAGAAGCTCGTCCATGCGCTCGCCGAATGGACCCGGAGATTCTCCTGATTCAGAGCCCGGCCAGGTAGAGGCCCGCCCAGAGCAGCGGGTGGATGCGGGCGCCGCCGGCCGCGCGCTCGCGGGTCCAGTCCCGAACCCGCGCCGAGAGGCACGGCGTGCAGCGTGATGCCTTCCTCGCCGGTTGCGTGCCCCGCGCGGGCGACGCCGCGGGCGCGGTAGAAGGCGACCGACTCCGAGGCCAGGCCCGGCGAGCTCGGACCCTCCCCGAGGAACTCGAGAGACGCCGCCTCGAAGCCGGTCTCTTCCCGAAGTTCCCGCCCGGCCGCTTCCCGCGGGTCTTCGGGAGCGCCGTCGTCGCCGACCAGCCCGGCCGGAAGCGAGATCACCCGCGCGCGCACGGGGGGACGGTCCTCCTCGACCAGGAGCAGCTCGCCGCCCGCCGTCACGGCCACCACCATGACCCCGCCCGCACGGAAACGCCGCTCGACGTACTCCCAGGAGCCCCGTTGCTTGAGGGAGAGGTGCCTCCCTTCGTAGAGGACCGTTTCCGCGGATTCGGCGGCTTTTTCCATAGACTCTCCGTATGAAGACGAACCCGGCGCACTCTACCGCTCTGGCCGTGGTCTTCCTCCTGCTCCATCGAGGCGCCGCGACCCGAGCGCAGGTCACTCCGCCTCCCTCGGCCGAGGCCCGCATCGCGCGCCTGGAGAAGATGCTCGCGGCTTCGCCCGGGAATCCCGGGATCATGTACCGCCTCGCCGTCGTCGAGGCCGGAACGGGGCGCCACGCCGACGCGATCCGCTGGCTCGAGAAGGCGGCGGCGGCCGGTTACGACTTCGATCCCGCAAAGGAGCCGGCGTTTGCGCCGCTGAAGAAGTTCGAGGCGTTCCAGGAGCTGTCGCGGAAGATGACGAAGCCTCCCACGCAGACGAGCACACTCGCCTTCCAGCTTCGCGGAGCCGGACCTGATTCCGGAAGGCATCGCGTGGGACCCGGTCGGAAAGAGCTTCTACGTCGGCAGCCTCTTCAAGAAGAAGATCGTGCGCGTCGGGCCCGATGGAGCGCCGCGCGAGTTCATCGCCTCCGGGCAGGGCGGCCTCTGGACCGTGCTCGGCATGTCGGTCGACGCGAAGCGGCGCATCCTCTGGGTCAACTCCGTCGCCGACAGCCGCGAAGGCGACGCGAGCGGCTCCTCCGGCCTCTTCGCCTTCGACCTCGAATCCGGCCGGCTGATCGAGAAGCAGTTGCTTCCGGGGCGTCCGGACAAGCACCTCTTCAACGACCTCGCGGTGACACCGGAAGGCGACGTGTACCTGACGGACAGCGAGGCCGGAGGCGTCTGGCGCCTCCACCGGGGAGGCTCGTCGCTCGAGGCCTTCCTGCCCGGCCGGAACGTTCAACTACCCCAACGGCATCACCCTGGACGCGGACGCGAAGCGGCTCTACGTCGCGGACTTCGACCGGGGCATCTCGATCGTCGACCTCGACTCGAAGCGCATCCGCCCCCTCGAACATCCTCGGGGCGTCACGATCGACGAGATCGACGGGCTCTACTTCTTCCAGGGAAGCCTCGTCGCCGTCCAGAACGGCCCGGCGATGGAGCGCATCGTCCAGTTCCCGCTCGACAAGTCCGGAGAGCGCGTGACGGGTCTTCGCGTGATCGAGAGCCGAAACCCCGACTTTGCCATCCCGACGACCGGGGCGATCGCGGGCAACGAGTTCTTCTACCTGGCCAACACGCAACTCGACCGGCTCGGCGACGACGGGAAGCTGTCTCCCGGCAAGCCGCTCCAGGACGTCAAGGTCCTCAAGGCCCCCCTCCGCTGACCCGCTTGGCTTGGCCATTGCTACTTTGGGTGGCATCGGCCAACACCCGAAGGGAACAGTTCTGTCGACCAAGGGGTCTCTGGAGCGTAACCTCAAGTGAATCAATGATTAAGAGCTTTCAGACGGCACAGGCGCTGACGTTCCCGGCGAGCCTGCCGCCACTTTTTTGCACATGTTGAAGGCGGAAGCGACACTTCCGCGGCCCTTCGGCGACCACCTCCTGGTGGCGCAGCTGGGCGACGACCCCCTGGGCAGCGTCTACCGCGCCATCCACTCCGCCGACGAGAAGCGGTTCGTGCGCCTGCGCATCCTCCAGTCCGGCGAGCTGTCTCCCCGGGCCGTGCTCGCCGCGGTCCAGAAGCTCGAGAGCCGCCTCCCGGAGCTCGCCCACGACGGGATCGTCCGCCGGCCGCAGTTCGGCGTCATCTCGGACGTTCCCTACATGGGTTGGTACGAGACGGCGGGGTGGACGCTCGATCGCGTGCTCGCGATGGCGCGCGCCTCGAAGGCGCCGGTCACGACCGAGTACGCGCTGCTGCTCGGCGAACGGATGATCGAAGCGATGGAGGCGGCCACCCGCTTCCTCGACCGCGACCTGATTCCCCACGGCGCGCTGTGGCCGGGCTTCGTCTCGATCTCGAACGACGCCGAGGTGCGCATCGCGGGATTCGGGCTGGCTCCCGCCGTGCTGCCCGTGCTGCGAAAGCCGCGCCTCTCCCGCGAGGTCGCGCCCTACATCGCCCCGGAAGCGCGAGACCGCAAGCGCGCGCTGCCCAACTCCGACGTGTATTCGCTCGGCATCATGCTGCTCGAGCTTCTGACCGGGCGCCGCCCGGCGCTCGGGGCGCCGCTTCCGGAGCTGCGCGCCGGGGATCCCTTCTCGCAGGAGATCGGCGCGTTCCTGAAGATCGCTCTGGCGCCGCCGGACGAGCGCTTCGCCACGATCTCGGACATGAAGCGGGCGCTTCAGGAAACGATGATGGCCGCGCCGAAGTTGCTCTACCCGGCGGGCCTCGCGTTCTATCTGTACAAGCTGCTCAATCCCGAGAGCACGGGGGTTGCGCCGGCCGACGCCGACTCGACCAACCCGGTCGAGACGGAGCCGCGCCTGGCGAGCGCGCACGAGTCCGATCCCGAGCGCGAGATCGTCGTCGCGCGGGTGCTCGAGGCGCCGCCCGGAGCGGCCCCGCTGCCCCGCGAGCCCGAGCCCTTCGACCTGACGCCCTCCGAAATCGCGCAAGCGCTCGGAGACCGCGAGGACTCGGACGATTTCGAGCCGGACGCGTTCACTTCCGAAGACGCGTCGACCGACGACGATGACGCACCGGCGATGCCTCGCGATGCCGGAGCTGTCGCTGACCGATCCCGCCCTGCTCGAGGCCGCCCGCCCGCGCCGCCCGGTCCGCGCCGGCGGAACCGGAGCGCTCCTGATTCTGGCCGGCGCGGTCTTCGGGCTGGCCCTGCTCATCGACACGGAGAGGGCGCGCCACGTCACCGAGCCTCCGGCCTCGACACCCGCAGGCGAAGCGGCGTCGAGCTCCGTCGGCTCGGAAAACCCTCCCCTGCAGCCGTCGGCGATGCGATGCCGGCGGCCAATGGCGCGACGCCGCCCCTGGCCCCGGCCCCGCCGCTCTCGGGTCCACACGTCCTCGTTCCCGTGACCGTCTCCGTTGCCGCGGCGCCCTCGGGCGCGGCGGCGCGGCCCTCGCGCGCGGCGCGAAGGGAGTCGGAGGGCGCGCGGCGCGACGCCGAGGACCTGCGGTTCCAGGCGGCCATGGCGCGGATCGCGGCCCAGCGGATGGAGGGCCCCGAGATCGCGCCCGAGTCCTTTCAGGAGGCGAACGATCGCGAGCGGGAGGGCGAGTCCCTCTACCGCGTCGGGCAGTTCTCCGCCGCGCGCGGCGCCTTCGAGGAAGCCGCGCGGCTCTACCGGGAAGCCGAGTCCCTCTCGCACGAAGAGCGCGTCCGCCGCGTCAAGCTGACCTCCGCGCCGTAACGCCTCCGCCGCCGGTCCTCGCGTCGCCTCCCTGCTAACATTCCCGCCCTCCGGCCGAGGGAGCGGCCGACGCATCGAAATCGTGGAAAGAAAGAGGACGATGCACAAGATCGAGTCCGCCCGATTCAAACCCGGTGTCTCGCACGAGAGCCTGCCCGGCCCGCGGGCGTCCGATGCCCCTGCCGACGGGCCGTCGCGCGCGATCCGCGGCCAGGCGCTGATCTTCTGGGACCCCGAAGTCCCGGGCAAGAAGCGCGACGCCATCGACACCGACCAGATCACGCCGACCTCCGACTGCGTCTCCGAGAGCCTCGAGACGCTCGACCAGCGCTGGAAGGACGGCGCCTTCCGCCACGTCATGCCCGACTTCCGCAAGCGCGTGCACGCGGGTCAGACCTTCCTGATCGCCGGGCGACCGGTTCGCCATCGGATCCTCGCGCGAGATGAGCCCGGCCGGGCTTGAAGGGCGTGGCCGAAGAAGTCGGGCCGGGAGCTCGTCGTCGTCTGCGGTCAGAACATGGGCGACATCTTCCGGCGCAACGCATTCAACCTGGGGCTCCACGTCGTTCAGAGCCCCGAAGCGGTGTCCGACGCCCGCGACGGCGACGCGTTCGCCTTCGACCCGGTCACGCGGCAGCTCTCCAACGAAACGCAGGGACGGACCTACGACCCGGTTCCCCTCTCGCCCAAGGAGGAGGAGATCCGCCGCGGCGGCGGCATCTTCGCCGTCGGCCGGCGGGAGTTTCGCGAATCGGCCGCGCGCCGGCCCGACGTCCGGTGGCCCGATCCCGAAACGGCGCGCCGCCTGACGGCGACCGAGCAGATCGTCTGGGCGCACCGCGTGGACAAGGACGCGGCCGTGGCGCCCGGCGCGACGCTGCGCGTGTACGCGGATCTGCTGCCCGCCTCCGACGGCACGGCGCCCTTCGCGATCCACACGTTCAACCAGATCACCGGCGGCCACGCCATCCACCCGCGCCAGGCCGCCATCGCCAACGACCACTTCGTCTTCACGGGCAAGGCGACCGACGACAAGCAGACGGCGATCGGCCGCGAGTTCGCGCGCCTCCACGGCATCGTGAAGCCGTACTACGCGACCCCCGGCGACGGCATCTTCCACTTCTACTTTCCCGAGCAGGGGCTCGTCCTGCCGGGCCAGTTCATCCCGGGCGCCGACTCGCACAGCCGGGCCTACGGGGCCTACGGCGCCGTCGGCTTCGGCGTCGGCTCGACGACGCTCGGCTTCGGGTGGGCGACCGGGTACACCTACTTCACGCGTCGCCCGGCAACGGCGCGTCGTCTTCCGCGGGAGGCTGCAGCCCTGGGTCTCCGGCAAGGACATCGTGCTCGAGCTGCTGCGCCGCTGGGGCGCGAAGCAGTCGCAGGGGATGTCGGTCGAGTTCGTCGACGCCGACCGTCAGCTGCCGATCGCCTACCGCAACACGATCGCGAACATGATGGCCGAAGCCGAGGCCTTGAACGGCATCTTCGCGCAGGACGAGATCACCGAGGCCTGGTATCGCGACAAGGGCATCACCGGGCTTCCCTACCCGCGCGTCACGCCGGGCGGCGACGCCGTCTACGCCATCGACGAGGCACTCGGGCTCTCGGAGATCACGCCGATGATCGCCAAGCCGTTCTCGCCCGGCAACGCCTTTCCGGCCGAGGAGGTCGCGCGCGAACGGGTGACGTTCGACAAGGCGATGATCGGCTCCTGCACCAACGGCAGCTACGACGACCTGCTGCAGGCCGCGCTCGTGCTGCGCGCCGCCCGGGAGCAGGGCTTTCGCAAGGTCGCGCGCAGCTTCGCGATCTTCCCGGGCTCGGGCGGCGTCAAGACGCGGATCGAGACCGCCGACCCGCGCCTTTCCGGGGAGTCGATCGCGGAAGTCTTCCGCTCGGTCGGCGGAGAGATCCGCCAGTCCTGGTGCGGTCCCTGCTTCGGCCAGGGCCCCGATGCCCTGACACCGGGACAGCGCGCGATCACGTCCTTCAATCGCAACTGGCAGAACCGGATGGGAGTCGGCGGCGAAGGCTACCTCGCCTCCCCGGCCGTCGTCGCCGCTTCGGCGCTGATCGGCTACATGGCGCCGCCGAGCGAGCTCGGCCTCGAGTGGAAGGCGGAGCGATTCGGGGTCTAGCCGCCTCCTCCTACGGGCGGGCCCTGTGCGACAGGGCGGGAAGGTAGAGGCCGGTTTCCTTCCGGCGCCACCAGGCGCCCGTCGCGCGACGCTCGCGAGGAGTTCGTGAACCGGTAGTCGTAGAGCGTCGCGCGGATGTAGCGGGGCGGATGGTCCGGGAAGGGATTGCCCGCGAGCAGCGCCAGCACATCCGGCGATCCCTCGAGCAGGCGGCCGGCGAGGCGGAGAATCCAGGGACTCTCCTCGGCGGATCCGAGCGCGGCGAACCACATCTGCCAGTCCAGGCGCGGCTGGTGCGGCGCGACGAACCGCGGGCGGCGGGCCGGGTCGCCGGGCTTCCAGCGGAACGCGTAGGGCCGCCAGGTCTCCAGGTCGTCGCTGCCTTCGATCACGATCTCCGGGCGCGAGGTCGTCATGACGGCGAAGAGCCCATAGCTGTTCACGCTGCGGAAGGGCTGGATCGCGCGCGCGAGGAGCACGACCGGAGCGGGAAAGGAACGCGGCCGCAGGAGCATCGCGACGACCTGCGCTCCGCTGACGAGCAGGATGACGCCCGCGAAGGCGGCGACGATCGGCGCCGGCCAGCGGCGCCGCGCCCGGTCCGGCGCCGGCGTCCATCCGGCGCCTCCACCGCTCCGGGAAGACCGCGTCGTCCAGGAGCAGGACGGCCAGGGCGATCGTGAGCCAGTTGAAGAACGCGTAGTTGCCCGTGGCGGCGATCGCGACCTGGAGGAAGACGAGCGCTCCGCACGCGAAGAGGCGAATGCGCCGCGGCAGGAAGATCAGGAAGGGAACGCCGAGCTCGATGCCGAACATCACCGCGCAGGAGAACGTCTGGAACCACGCGGGAAGCTGGTGCGCGAACCACGCGGTCCAGGGCGGCAGGGGCTGCGTCTCGTAGTGATAGCCGCAGAGCCGAGAGGCCGCGCCAGTTGGGATCGCCGCTGCCGAGCTTCACGTAGCCCGAGGCGAACGTGAGGCGCAAGAGGAGCCAGAGCAGGAGGAGCCGGACGACGGCGCGAGGGCGGAGCCTTCGCCCGGGAGAGCCGGAAGCCGCGCGGCGCGAGGAGAACCGCCAGCAGTCCCGCCTCGAGCAGCAGCGAGTCCCACTGAAACTCGAAGAAGACCTGTCCCGCCACGCACAGCGACAGGTACGAGACCCAGCAGAAGAGGAGGCTCCAGGCGGGGACCCGGCCGGCCACGGCGAGAAGGGCCGCGGCGGCGCCGGCGCCGCACAGGACGTTCAAGAACGCGTCGCTCGCGTCGAGCCAGCACAGCGTCGGCAGGAGGTCGAAACGCGCGCCCCCCGTCTGCGCGCGGACCGCGTCGAGGAACTCGCCCACCGGAAGGATCCCGCGCGAGCCGATCAGGCCGGCCACCTGGACCCACAGCGACACGAAGGCGACGAAGTAGCAGAGCGCCGACGGCGCGCAGGAAAAGATCGCTCGCGATCCGGTACTCCGGCCGCTCGACGTGGCTTCCCCAGAAGACGCGCGTCGCGGCGGAGGCGGCGCGGCGGTTGCGCGCGACCAGGCGGTAGCCGAGCTCCAGAACGGCGGCGAGGCCCGGAACCCCGCGGTACGCGGCGACCAGCCATCGCGAGCGCCCGCCCTCCGAGAGCGCGCCCAGGACGGCACGCGCTCCTCCGAAGACTTCGCCCGAGGGAAGCACGAGCTGGACCGACCGCGCGAACGCCTCTGCCGGAATCTCCGGAAAGCGCGCGGCCGCTTCCTGCGACGGGGCGTAGTCGACCGCGTCGCCCGTCTCCGATTTCCAGCGCGCGATCCAGAGCCGGCAGAAGCCGCAGTCGCCGTCGAAGATCAGAAGCGGTTTGGACGGAGGCGAAGCGACCCGCACGGCGCTCGACATTCGCGGTGAGTCTAAGCCGCCCCCGGGAGGGGACGCCTCTTCCCCTGCAGGGGACGGGTGTCAACCGAAGGGGACCGGAAATCGTCCAATTTCCAGGACTGCGCGATTCGTCTGCCTCGGAAGCGCCTTTTCGAGCCAGAATCCACTCACCAGGTTCGGGAACGGAAGTTGCAGTCTTCATCTCTCAGGAGGAAACCTCCATGACAATGACGTTTGTCCGGGCTCTCACTTCGGCGGCGCTCCTCGCGGCTGCGCTCGGCTGCGCGCCGGCGCTCGCGCAGCCGCGTGACGAGTTCGGGCAGCCGCAGGCCGGATGGGACGCGAACAACAACGTCTCAACCGACATCCGCCAGACCGTCGCGCGGATCTCGGACATCACCGGCTCCGTTTCGTACGCGCGCGGCGACGAGCCGGACAACTGGCAGCCGGCGGACCGCAACGTGCCCGTCACGATCGGCGATCGCCTCTACGCCGACACGCGCAGCCGCGTCGAGCTGCAGCTCCACGGCGGCCAGCTTCCTGAGGATCGGCGCCAACACGGACCTGGCCGTCCTGAACCTGACCGACGACACCCGGCAGTTCGCGGTCAAGTCGGGCGTCGCCTCGATCCAGATCCGCCGGCTCGATCCGGACGACGTCTTCGAGGTGGACACTCCAAACGCCGCCGTCACGTTCGAGCAGCCCGGCGACTACCGCGTCGACGTAGACGAGGCGGGAAACACCCGCGTGTCCGTGCGGCAGGGCCGCGCTCAGGTCTCGGCCGGCGGCGGATCGGTCGATCTCGCCGCGGGCGACGGGATGCTGATCGACGGGATCGACTCCCCCTCGTACGACATTGTCGGGATCTCCGCGCCGGACGGCTGGGATCGCTGGGTGTTGGAGCGCGAGCAGCGCGTCGCGCAGAGCCGCTCCTACGAGTACGTCAGCGAGGACATCGCCGGCGTCGAGGACCTCGACGAGCACGGGCGCTGGGAAACCGTCCCGACGTACGGCCGCGTCTGGACGCCGACCGTCGCCGTGGGCTGGGCGCCGTACCGCGCGGGCCAGTGGATCTGGCAGGACCCGTGGGGCTGGACCTGGGTCTCGGCCGAGCCGTGGGGCTGGGCTCCCTACCACTACGGACGCTGGATCACGTATTCGTCGCGCTGGTACTGGGTCCCCGTCGCGCGTCCCGTGCGCCTGGTCACCTACTCGCCGGCGCTGGTCGCCTTCGTGGGCGGCGGGCCCGGCTGGTCGGCCACCATTGCGGTCGGCGGAGGCGGAGGCGGCTTCGTCGGATGGTTCCCGCTCGCGCCTCGCGATCCGTTCATTCCCTGGTGGGGCCGGCGGTCGAACGTGACGGTCAACGTGACCAACATCACCTACGTCAACCGCACGTACGTGACGGTCGTCAACCGCACGACGTTCGTCGGCGGCGGCGTCGTCACGAACAACTACGTGCGCGACCGCGTGGTGCTGCGGGAAGTCACGACGGCGCCCGTCCTGCGCGGACCGCTTCCCCTGGTGCCCACCGTCCAGGCCACGCGGATCGCCCCGCGCCCCGGCGCGGCCGTCGCGGTGCGTCCGTCGGCCGCCATCGTGGCGAGGCCGGTCGTCGCCCGCATCGCGCCTCCCCCGGCACCTCCGACGTTCGAGCAGAAGCTCGCCGTGATCCGGACCAACCGCGGAGCCCCCGTGGCTCCCGCGGAAGCGGCCGAGCTCGCGGTTCAGGATCGCCGACGGCCGAGCGCGGCGACGGCCGTCCGGCCGGTGGCGGCCGAGTCGGGCCAGGTCACGCTCGCGCCCAGGAGTCAGGCCACGACCAAACGCGAGGTCCGACCCGTCGCGTCCGCTCCCGTTGGCGGGCGGGCGATGGCCACGACGGACCGCCCCGTCGCGTCCGCACCCGTCGCGGCGCCGCGAAGGGCCGTATCCCCCGACGAGCAGCCCGCCCGCGAGGCCGCGCCCGGGCCGGCGCCGCGGATCGCCACCACTCCAGCGGCGATCGAGAGCCGCGGCCAGCGTCCGACGGCGCGACCTGTCGAACGACCGGCGCCCACGGCGGTGGTGCCGCGAGTTGCGGCGCCGGCCGGGGAGCCGACCCAGGAGCGAGATCTCGGCAACGAGCGCCGGCGGGTGACGGCGGTCACGAGCGAGAGAGCGACCGAAAGGCCGCCCGCGACGCCGTCCCAGCGCGCGGTCCAAGGCCGCGCGCGTGAAAGCTCAAGCACGGTGCCGCCGACTCCGTACATGGCCGACGTGCCGATGCGCCATCAGCCCACGCCTGTCGTCATCGAGCGAGCAGCGCCCCGGCCGCAACCGAGTTCGGCGGCGGTGGAACGAGCGGCGCCGCAACAGCGGCCCACGGCGGCCCCACCCGCCGCCGAGAAGACGGCTGCAAGGCAGCGTCCGACTCCAAAGAAGAAGGAAACGCCGAGCGACAAGGATAACCAACCCTGAAATCTGTAGTACTTAAACTCTTATGTATCAGTATGTTAGATGTATAGGAATATTGACTTTCTAGTATAGATTCACATATGCTCGGGTCGATGCGAGACCTTATCCGCGTCGCCCAAAGAGCATGAGCGCTACCAATCCCGACTCCGTCCTCGACCTGACCCAGCGCGAGTACAAGGCCGGGTTCGTCACCGACATCGAGTCGGAGACGATCCCGGCGGGGCTCGACGAAGGCGTCATCCGGACGATCTCCGCCAAGAAGAACGAGCCCGAATGGATGCTCGAGTGGCGGCTGAAGGCCTACCGGCACTGGCTCACGATGAAGGAGCCGACCTGGCAGAACGTCCACTACCCGCCGATCGACTACCAGTCGATCGTCTACTACGCCGCTCCCAAGTCGCGCAAAGACGGCCCGAAGAGCCTCGAAGAGGTCGACCCGAAACTCCTCGAGACCTACGAGAAGCTCGGCATCCCGCTGCGGGAGCGCGGCAAGCTCGCCGGCGTCGCCGTGGACGCGGTGTTCGACTCGGTCTCGGTCGCGACGACCTTTCGCGAGCAGCTCGCGAAGGCGGGCGTCATCTTCTGTTCCTTCTCCGAAGCCGTCACGAAGCATCCCGACCTGGTTCGGAAGTACCTCGGCTCCGTCGTCCCGTACACCGACAACTTCTTCGCGACGCTCAATTCGGCGGTGTTCTCCGACGGCTCCTTCTGCTTCGTTCCGAAGGGCGTGCGCTGTCCGATGGAGCTCTCGACCTACTTCCGCATCAACTCCGCCAACACCGGCCAGTTCGAGCGCACGCTGATCGTCGCGGAGGAGGGGGCCTACGTCTCCTACCTCGAGGGCTGCACCGCGCCCATCCGGGACGAGAACCAGCTCCACGCCGCCGTGGTCGAGCTCGTCGCGCTCGACGACGCCGAGATCAAGTACTCGACGGTCCAGAACTGGTACCCGGGCGACGAGAACGGCAAGGGCGGCATCTTCAACTTCGTCACCAAGCGCGGCAAGTGCGCGGGCCGCCGCTCGAAGATCTCCTGGACGCAGGTCGAGACCGGTTCCGCGATCACCTGGAAGTATCCGAGCTGCATCCTGCTCGGGGACGACTCGGTCGGCGAGTTCTACTCGGTCGCCGTCACGAACAACTACCAGCAGGCCGACACCGGCACGAAGATGATTCACGTCGGCAAGAACACCAAGTCGACGATCGTCTCCAAGGGGATCTCGGCCGGGCACGGCCAGAACACCTACCGCGGCCAGGTCAAGATCCTGGGCAAGGCGGACGACGCCCGCAACTACTCGCAGTGCGATTCGCTGCTGATCGGCGACCAGTGCGGCGCGCACACGTTCCCCTACATCGAGGTGAACAACTCGACGGCGCAGATGGAGCACGAGGCCTCCACGTCGAAGATCGGCGAGGACCAGATCTTCTACTTCCAGCAGCGCGGCATCTCACCCGAGGAGGCCGTCAACATGATCGTCAGCGGTTTCTGCAAGGTCGTCTTCAAGGAGCTGCCGATGGAGTTCGCCGTCGAGGCGCAGAAGCTGCTCGGCGTGTCGTCTGGAGGGATCGGTCGGATGAAAAGGAAGGATCCGTGACCCGGCCGTTGCTCGAAATCCGGGATCTGCACGCCCGCGTCGGCGGCAACGAGATCCTCCGCGGCGTGAACCTGACGGTCCAGGCGGGCGAAGTCCACGCGATCATGGGCCCGAACGGCTCGGGCAAGTCGACGCTCGCGCACGTGCTCGCGGGGCGGCCGGGCTACGAGGTCACGCGCGGCACGGTGCTCTACAAGGGCAAGGACCTGCTCGCGATGAAGCCCGAGGAGCGGGCGCGCGAAGGGGTCTTCCTCGCGTTTCAGTATCCCGTCGAGATCCCGGGCGTCTCGAACGTCTACTTCCTGAAGAACGCGCTGAACGCGATCCGCAAGCACCGCGGCCTGCCGGAGCTCGACGCGATCGACTTCCTCGCGCTGACGAAGGAGAAAGCCCGGCTCGTCCAGATCGACGAGGAGCTCGTCAAGCGCCCCGTCAACGAGGGGTTCTCGGGCGGCGAAAAGAAGCGCAACGAGATCTTCCAGATGGCGGTGCTCGAGCCCTCGCTCGCGATCCTGGACGAGACGGACTCGGGGCTCGACATCGACGCGCTGCGGACCGTCGCTTCCGGCGTCAACGGGCTGCGCTCGGCCGAGCGCTCGATGATCGTCGTGACCCACTACCAGCGCCTGCTCAACTACATCGTTCCGGACTTCCTGCACGTGCTCGTCGAAGGACAGATCGTCCGATCCGGAGGCAAGGAGCTCGCCCTCGAGCTCGAGGACCGGGGCTACGCCTGGCTCGAGAAGGAGCCCGCGGCGGCCGCGGCGCCGGCCCGCTGACCATGGAAGCCGTCGCCGAGGAGAAGGGGTTCGTCCCGAACTTCTCGGAGTTCGAGGCCAACCGGGCGGGCGAGCCCGCGTGGCTCGCCGAACGGCGCCACGCGGCGATGGCGCGTTTCGAGGAGCTGGGATTCCCGACGGGGAAGAACGAGCAGTGGCGCTACACGGGCGTCGGGCCGATCGTCGCCGTCCCCTGGTCCCTGGCGCGCACCGGCCAGGGGCAACCGGCGGTCGGGAACGCGAAGCTCCCCGCGGGAGTTCGCGTCGCGCGGCTGAAGGACGTCCTGGCCCGGCAGCCGGAGGCTCTGCGGGAGCGCCTCTCGCGCATCGACGGGTTCGACAAGAACGCCTTCGCGGCCCTCAATGCCGCGTTCTTCGAAGACGGCCTCTTGATCGAGATCGACCGGGGCGCCGTCGTGGAAGCGCCGATCGAGATCCTCTTCGAGTCGACCGGCGGCGCCGAGCCGTCCGTCTCGCACCCGCGGTGCCTCGATCCTGGCCGGCGAACGCAGCCAGGCGACCGTGGTCGAGCGCTTCGCCGGGACCGGGGCGGATCCCTACTTCCAGAACGTCGTCACCGAGATCCTCCTCGAAGACGGGGCCGTCCTCGCGCACTACAAGCTGCAGCAGGAGGACACGGCGTCCTTCCACGTCCAGACGATCGCGGTGCGCCAGGGCCGGGCCTCCCGGTTCACCTCGCACAACATCGCCCTCGGGGCGGCCCTCGCCCGGACCGACATCCGGGTGGAGCTCGCCGGCGAGGGCGCGGAGTGCGAGCTGAACGGGCTGTTCCTCGGTTCCGGAACGCAGCACCTCGACAACCACACGACGATCGATCACGCGACACCGCACGGCGTCAGCCGCGAGCTCTACAAGGGCATCCTGGACGGCCGGGCCCGCGGCGTCTTTCACGGCGAGATCATCGTCCGGCCGCACGCGCAGAAGACCGACGCCATGCAGACCAACAAGAACCTGCTCCTCTCGAGGGAGGCGCTCGTGAACTCGACGCCGGCCCTCGAGATCTTCGCCGACGACGTCAAGTGCCGGCACGGCTCGACGATCGGCCAGCTCGACGCGGGCGCGCTCTTCTACCTGCGCTCGCGCGGAATCGGCGAGGCGGAGGCCCGGCAGCTGCTGACCTACGCGTTCGCCGCCGACGTCGCCGAGCGGATCCGCGTGCCGTCCGTCCGGGACGCGGTGCACGAGGCCATGGGGTTGCGGCTGGCGGGCGGCGGCGGCCCCGAGGCCGTCCGATGAGCACGGTGACGACGCCGGCGGCGGCGAGCCCCCGGGCGGCCTTCGACGTCGAGGCCGTCCGCAGGGACTTCCCGATCCTGACGCGGCGCATCCACGGCAAGCCCCTCGTGTATCTGGACAACGCGGCGACGACGCAGAAACCTCTGGCCGTGCTCGACGCCGAGCGGGCCGTCTACGAGCACTCGTACGCGAACATCCACCGGGGCGTGCACCTGCTGTCCGTCGAGGCCACGGACGCGTACGAGAAGGCCCGCGAAAAGGTCCGCGCCTTTCTCGGCGCGGCGGAGGCGAAGGAGATCGTCTTCGTGCGCGGCACGACCGAGGCGATCAACCTGGTGGCTGCCACCTTCGGCCGGCAGAACGTCGGCGCGGGTGACGAGATCCTGATCACCGCCATGGAGCACCACTCCAACATCGTTCCCTGGCAGCTGCTCTGCGAGGAGAAGGGAGCGCGGCTCGAGGTCGCTCCGATGAACGAGCGGGGAGAGCTCCTCCTGGACGAGCTCGGCCGGCGCCTGTCGAAGCGGACGAAGCTCCTCGCGATCCCCCACGTCTCCAACGCGCTCGGCACGCTCAATCCCGTCGGCGAGATCGTCCGCATGGCGCACGCGCAGGGGATTCCGGTGCTGGTGGACGGCGCGCAGGCCGCGCCCCGGCTGCCGGTCGACGTTCGGGCGCTCGACTGCCGACTTCTACGCCCTCTCCGGGCACAAGATGTACGGGCCCTCCGGCATCGGCGTGCTCTACGGCAAGGCGCAGTGGCTCGCGGCGATGCCGCCCGTACCAGGGCGGCGGCGACATGATCAGCTCCGTGACGTTCGCGAAGTCCACCTGGAACGTCCTGCCCTACAAGTTCGAGGCCGGCACGCCCAACATCGCCGGCGCCATCGCGCTCGGAGCCGCCGTCGACTACCTCCAGGCGCTGGGCCTCGAGGCCGTCGCGCGCCACGAGGACGAACTCCTCGCCGCGGCCACGGAGCGCCTCTCCGCGATCCCCGGCCTGAAGAAGATCGGCACGGCCCGGGAGAAAGCCGCCGTCCTTTCCTTCACGCTCGACGGCGTCCACCCGCACGACATCGGAACCGTGCTCGACCGCGAGGGCGTGGCCGTGCGCACGGGCCATCACTGCGCGCAGCCCGTCATGGACTTTTTCGGCGTGCCCGCGACCGCGCGCGCCTCCTTCGGCCTCTACAACACGCACGCGGAAGTCGACGCGCTCGCCGCCGGGATCCGCGAGGTGCGGAGGATGTTCGCGTGAGCGGCGCCGGAGACCTGCGCGACCTCTACCAGGAGGTGATCCTGGACCACGGCAAGCGGCCGCGGAACTTCCGGGCCCTTCCGGACGCCGATCGGCAGGCGGAGGGCTACAACCCGCTCTGCGGCGACCGCGAGACGGTCTATCTGAAGCTCGACGGCGACATCGTGCGGGACGCCACGTTCCAGGGCGCCGGATGCGCGATCTCGACGGCCTCGGCCTCGATGATGACCGAGAGCCTGAAGGGCAAGAGCCGCGCCGAGGTCGAGGCGCTCTTCGACGCGCTTCCACGACCTGATCACCGGAGGAACACGACGCGCCGCCGGGCGGTCCGGCCCTCGGAAAGCTCGAGGTGTTCTCGGGCGTCCGCGAGTTTCCGGTTCGGATCAAATGCGCGACGCTCCCGTGGCACACGATGCGCGCCGCCCTCTCCCAGGGCGCCCGGACCATTTCGACCGAGGACGGCGCCGAGGCTTCGCCGCGCGAAGAGCCCAAGGCCTGCTGAAGGACCACCACGATGAGAATGCAGAAGCAAGTCACGACGACCCGCGAGATCGAGGCGAAGGAAATCCCGAGCGGCATGGGAATCACGATTCCCGAGGGTACGGCGCTGACACTCACGCAGTCGCTCGGCGGCAGCTTCACGGTCGTCACGCCCTACGGCTACATGGCGCGCGTCGAGGGGAAGGACGCCGACGCGATCGGCGAGGAGCCCGTGACGGCCGGAGGCCGAGGCCGCTTCCGGAAAGAGCGTCCAGGACCTCTGCTGGGACCAGCTCAAGACCTGTTTCGACCCCGAGATTCCGGTCAACATCGTGGACCTCGGCCTCGTGTACAAGTGCGACGTCACTTCCCCGCCCGAGGGCGGCAACAAGGTGGAGGTCAAATTCACGCTGACGGCGCCCGGCTGCGGCATGGGCGACGTTCTGCGCGAGGACATCAAGGGCAAGCTCTTGACCGTGCCGGGCGTCACGGACGCCGACGTTCAGGTCCTCTTCGATCCGCCCTGGAACATGAGCATGATGTCGGACGCGGCCAAGCTGCAGCTCGGGATGATGTGAGGAGCCTCCGATGAAACTGTCTTCACAGGAAGAGTACGGGCTGCGCTGCCTCCTGCGCGTCGGGCAGGCGGGAACCGAGGACAGCGTCACGATCGCGCAGCTCTCCCGCGCCGAGGGGATCACCGAGCCGAACGTCGCCAAGATGATGCGGATCCTCCGGCAGGGCGGTTTCGTGCAGTCCACCCGCGGCCAGTCGGGCGGCTATGCCCTGGCGCGGCCCGGCCGCCGAGATCAACGTCGGCGAAGTGCTCGCGTGCCTGGGCGGGCGGCTCTACGAGCCCGGCTTCTGCGACTCCCACACCGGGATCGAGCGCCTCTGCACGCACATGCCGGACTGCTCGATCCGATCGGTCTGGCGGATGCTTCAGACGGCCGTGGATCAGGTGCTCGGGAAGATCACCCTGAAGGACCTGCTCGTGCCCGAAAACCAGATGAACGCGTTCTCGCCCCGGGCCGGCGCCGTGCCCCTTCCTTCGCTTCCGTCACAACCCTAGCGGCCGCTCTCCGCGGCCGCCGGCTACGGCCTCGCGGGGTCGATGTCGACGGCGATGTGCGTCCACTTGCCCTGGCGGAACCGGACGACGCTCAGGACCGCGCGGGTGACGTGCCCGAGCACGATCGCCCTCCAGATGTCGGCCGGCTGGAGTCCGTGCAGGGCCTGGAGGACGGCGCAGAGGCCGATCGGGACGACGATCTGGGACGCGATCGAGATGTAGAGCGGGCTTCGCGTGTCGCCGGTGCCCTGCAGGCCGCCCGTGTAGCTCAAGGCCACGGTGATGAAGAAGCCCGACACGCTCAGGTACCGCAGCAGTTGCTCCCCGATCGACGAGACGAGCGGCTCGGTCATTCCGAAGAGACCCAGCAGCGGCCCCGGAATCGCCACGAACAACGCTCCCACCACCGCCGCCACCCCGAGGCCGATCCCCGAGGCGACGGCCACGCCGTGCCTGGCCCGGACGGGGTTGCCGGCGCCGAGGTTCTGGCCCGCGATCGTCGCCGACGCCCCCATCAGACCGACGGACGTCCAGGTGATGAGGGAGAAGAGCTCCGTGTAGCCGACCGCGAAAGCCGCCTGCGCCGCCGCGCTGTGCTGGAGCGATCCGATGAACCGCAGCAACAGCACGCCGGCGATGTTCATCGCGATGCCCTGCACGCCGCTCGGCAGCCCGAAGCGGAAGAGCGACCGGATGATGCCGAAGTCCGGACGCATCGCCATCCCCCGGTGGAAGTGGATCGCGGAGCCCGGGGCGAAGAGCCTCCACACGCCGTAGATCGCGACGATGGTGCTGCTCGCGATCGTGCCGAACGCGGCGCCGACCGTGCCGAGCCGCGGGATCAGAATCACGTTGAACAACACGGTCAGCGCCGTCATCGCCACGCCGAGCCGCAATGGCGTGCGCGGATCGCCGGCCGCCCGGAACGCGCCGCTCAGCATGTAGAACATCATCAAGCCGACGATGCCGAGAAACATCGCCCGCAGGAACGGGAGCGCCTCGCGCTGGACCTCCGGCGCCGCATGGACGACGTCGAGCAACGCCGGGGCGGCAAGGTAGCCGACGGCGGCCATCAGCGCCGAAAGCGCCAGCGCCGTGAGAAACGCCTGGTAGACGACGCGGTTGACCTTCTCGGGCTGGTTGGCGCCCGCGAAGCGCGCCACGAGCACCGCCATCCCCGTGAAGAGCGAGTTGATGAAGACGATGACGACGATGATGATCTGCCAGCTCACGCCGACCGCGGCGTTGCCCGTGTAGCCGACGAAGTGCCCCACCATGGCGTGATCGACGATGCCCTGAAGGCCCGCGATCACGTTCTGGAGCATCGTCGGCCAGGCGAGCCTCCACACGGCGGAGCCGATCGGCCCCTCGACGATCGAGCGGTCGAACCGCTGCAGCGGCCTGGGCGCGGGGTCGGCCATGCGTGGGAGTCGGCGCGTCAGGCGGTCCGACGTCCGATGCCGGGCGTCGAAACGGCGATGGGATTCGCGAAGCTGAGAACCGGAGACCTCCTTGTGCCCGTTCGGTCGCGGGCTCGCATTCTAGGCGAGCCGGGAGCGCCCGGAATGGCGTCCCTCGTCGCGAGGCCGAACCGGAAGGATTCCCGGGCTTTTTCGCTGTCTGGAACGCCGATCCGCGGATCGGTCAATAATCCCCCGCCATGCGGGTTCTCTTCCTGGCGGCCGAAGCCGCGCCCTTCGTCAAGGTGGGCGGCCTTGCCGACGTGGCGGGCTCGCTGCCCCGGGCGCTGCGGGAGCTCGGGCACGACGTGCGCGTGGCGATCCCGGGCTACGGCGCGATCGACTGGGCGCGCTGGCGGCCCGAGCCCGTCGCGAGTTTTCCCGTCCCGCACCGGGGCGGCGCGCAGAAGGCCGACGTCTATCTGGCCGATCAGGACGTGTATCTGGTTTGCGGCCCGCCGATCCCGACGCACCAGGGCGTCTACAGCTCGTCGATCGCGGAGGACGGGCCCAAGTTCATCTTCTTCTCGCTCGCGGCCCTCTGGAGTTGCGGCACGCTCGCGTGGAAGCCCGACCTCGTGCACGCCAACGACTGGCACACGAGCGCCGCGGTCTACTGGCTGGCGGCGTCGGGTCGCCGCGATCCGTTCTACCGCTCGATCGGGACGCTGCTGACGGTCCACAACCTTCCGCACATGGGCAAGGGGGCGGGCGCGTCGCTGGGCGACTACGGCGTGCCCCTGACGCCGGCCGTCGAAGCGTTGCCGCCGGACCTGAGAGACTCGCTGCTCGGCCTCGGCATCGTTTCATCGGACTTCCTTTCGACGGTTTCCCCGACGTATGCCCGGGAGATCCGCACTCCCGAAGGAGGATCCGGGCTCGACGGCGTGCTGCGGGCGCGCGAGGACCGGCTGGCCGGGGTCTTGAACGGGATCGACACGAAGTTCTGGAATCCGGCGACGGACCGCGCCCTGGCGCAGCGCTACGACGCCGACTCTCTCGAGAAACGCCGGGCGAACAAGTCCGCCCTGCAGCACGAAGCGGGCCTCGCCCGCGGCGAGCGGATCCCCCTGCTGGCCGTCGTCTCGCGGCTGGATTCGCAGAAGGGGCTGGAAATCGGCGTGCCCGCCGTGTGGCGCTGGCTGGCCGCAGGCGGCCAGTTCGTCCTGCTCGGGACGGGCGACCCCGACGCTCGAGCGCGAGTACGCCGCGATGGAAGTGGGCCGGCCGGGCCAGGCGAGCGTGCGCCTTCGCTTCGACGCCGACTACGCCCACCGCATCTACGCCGGCGCCGACCTCGTCCTGATCCCCTCGCGCTACGAGCCCTGCGGCCTGACCCAGATGATCGCGATGCGCTACGGCGCCGTTCCCGTCGCCCGCCGCACGGGAGGCCTCGCCGACACCGTCGTGGACGCGGGCGATCCCGGCGGCACGGGCCTCATGTTCGACGAGTTCCGTCCCGAGGCGCTCTCCGATGCGCTGGACCGCGCCCTCGCGGTCTACGCCGACCCCGAGCGCTGGCAGGAGTTGCAGCGGCGCGGGATGCAGACGGACTTTTCCTGGCGGCGGTCGGCGCGCGCGTACGAGGAGCTCTACCGGCTGGCGAAGGCCGCCCACGCGGAGGGATCATGAATAATGGGGGCCTCCCATGAAGGCGCGAGCGGTCATCCTGGCCGGCGGTGAAGGCTCCCGGCTCGGGGTGCTGACGGACAAGCGCGCCAAGCCCGCGGTCCCCTTCGCCGGCAAGTACCGCATCATCGACTTCACCCTCTCCAACTGCGCCAACTCCGGGATCACGGACATCATGATCCTGACGCAGTACCGTCCCCACTCCTTGAACGAGCACATCGGCAACGGCCGCCCCTGGGACCTCGACCGCACCTTCTCCGGCGGCATCCAGATCTACCCTCCCTACCGCGGGCGCCTGGTGACCGACTGGTACAAGGGGACGGCGGACGCGATCTTCCAGAACCTCTCCTTCGTCGAGCGCGCGCACCCGGACCTCGTGCTCGTGCTCTCGGGCGACCACATCTACAAGATGAACTACGGGGCGCTGATCGAACACCACGTGCAGCACATGGCGGAGCTGACGATCGCCACGCTGAACGTCTCGCGCGACGACGCGACGCGCATGGGGATCCTCGCGACCGACGCGGACCACCGCGTCACGGAGTTCGTCGAGAAGCCCAAGGACCCGCCCGGCACGCTCGCGTCGATGGGCGTCTACGTCTTCGACCGCGCGGTGCTCTCCCAGGTGCTCGTCGACGACAGCAAGCGGCGCGACTCGTCGCACGACTTCGGCAAGGACATCATCCCGCGGATGGTCAGCGGCGGTCACCCCGTCTACGCGTATCCGTTCGAGGGCTACTGGGTGGACGTCGGGACGCTCGAGTCGTACTGGCAGACGCAGATGCACCTTCTCGATCAGCCGCCGCCGCTCGACCTGAACGACCGCTCCTGGATCATCCACACGCGCTCGGAAGAACGTCCGCCCGTGATGATCGAAGAGGGCGCCATCGTGCGGGACAGCCTCGTCACCGACGGCTGCGTGATCGAGGCGGGGGCGCTCGTCGAGCGCTGCGTGCTCTCCCCCGGCGTCTCCGTGGGCGTCAACGCGATCGTGCGCGAGTCGGTCGTGCTGACCGACACGGCGATCGGCGCGGGCGCGCGCGTTCAGCGCGCCATCGTGGACAAGTCCGTCAAGATCGGCAAGGGAGCGAAGGTGGGCGGCCGGCTGCGCGGCGAGCACGGCGGCAGGCCCGACGGGCTCGGCCTCACCACGATCGGCAAGAACGCCGTCGATTCTCGAAAAGACGGAGGTTCCCATCGGCGCCGTCATCGAGTCCGACGAAGAGGCCGCCCCGCCCAAGAGCCCGGGCATAGAATCTTCAACGCCATGAGGCTCTCCCGGCTCCTCCTCGATCGTCCTCGTCCTGGCCCTCGGCTGGTGGCTGCTGACACGAGCGGGGATCCTCTCGCTCTCGCTCCGGAGGCGAGCCCGCGACGGCTCCCGTCGACCGCGCGCGCACGGCCGCCGCCTCTTCGAGCGGACGCGCCCAGGACACCAACGCGGCCCAGCGCGATGCCGACGCGCCGGGCCCTTCGGGAACCATCTCGGAGAACATGACCACCGACCAGGTGCGGGCGCTGCTCGGCGCGCCCGACGAGACCTCGAGCGAGACGACGGAGACCGGCGCGGCCCGCGCAGAAGTGGATCTACCGCAGCGTCGGCAAGACCGTCGTTTTCGAGAACGGCGTCGTCGTCCGCGTCGAATAGGCGCTTCGAGAAACCAGAGGAGACCGCCGGCCATGCGCTTCGCCCTCGTTCGCCGAGCCCTCTTGTCCGTCCCGTTTCTTCTTGCGGTCGCGACCGCCCTGGCGGCGCCGCCGGCGAGTCCCCCGGAAACGCGAAAGGACGACGTCAAGGAGACGATCCAGGGGACGGAGATCGCGGACCCGTACCGCTGGCTCGAAGACCAGAGCGCTCCGGACACCCGCGCCTGGATCGACGCGCAGAACGCCTACACCCGGTCGACCCTGGACGGGCTGCCGGGCCGCGCCGCCCTCGAGAAGCGGCTGGGCGAGCTGCTGAAGGTGGACGTCATCGGCATCCCGACGGAACGGCGCGGGAGCTATTTCTTCTCGCGCCGCCGCGCCGACAAGGACCTGCCGATCCTCTACGTCCGGAAGGGTCTCCAGGGCAAGGACGAGGTGCTCGTCGACCCGCTGCCGCTCTCGGCCGACCACTCGACGTCGGTCGGCTTCGCGGACATCTCCGAAGACGGAGCGCTCGTCGCCTACACGGTCCGGCAGGGCGGGGAGGACGAGGTCACGGTGAAACTGCTCGAGGTGAACGGCCGCCGGGAGCTGCCCGACGCCCTTCCGCGGGCGCGCTACGCGGGGATTGCCCTGACCGCCGACAAGAAGGCCATCTACTACTCGAAGCAGACGGCCGAGGGCCCGCGCGTGTTCCGCCACCGGATGGGCACGGACCCGGCCGCCGACGAGAAGCTCTTCGGCGACGGCTACGGGCCGGACAAGATCATCAGCGTCGGGATCTCCGCCGACGGCCGGTACCTCCTGATCGTCGTCTCCCACGGCTCGGCCGCCAGCCAGACCGAGGTCTATTTCCAGGACCTCGCGCGCGGCGGCCCGATCACGACGGTGGTCAACGACGTGAAGGCGCGGTTCTTCCCGATCGATCGCCGGCGATCGGATGTTCCTGCACACGAACTGGGAGGCCGCCAACGGGCGTGTGCTCTCCGTCGACCTGGCGTCCCCCGCCCGCACCGGGTGGAAGACGATCGTTCCGGAAGGCAGGTTCGCGATTCAGGACGCCGCGATCGCGGGCGACCGCCTCTACGTGCGGTACCTCGAGAACGTCCTTCCGAAGGTTCGGATCTTCGACGCGCAAGGCAAGGCCGAGGGCGAGATCTCCTTCCCCGCGATCGGATCCGTCGGCAACGTCTCGGGCGAGTGGGGCAAGAGCGAGGCGTTCTTCGCGTACCAGTCGTTCGTCGTCCCGACGACGATCTACCGCTACGACACGCAAGACCGGCGCCCGTTCGGTCTTCGCGAAGACGCAGGTTCCCTTCGACAGCGACCGCTACGAGACGGTGCAGGTGCGGTACCCCTCGAAGGACGGGACCGAGATCCCGATGTTCCTCGTGCACCGTAAGGGCCTGGCGAAGGACGGGTCCAATCCCGCCCTGCTGACCGGCTACGGCGGATTCACGCTTTCGCAGACTCCCGCCTTCTCGGCGCGCGCGGCGCTCTGGGTCGAGCGCGGGGGCGTCTACGCGGTCGCGAACCTGCGCGGCGGCAGCGAGTTCGGAGAGGAATGGCACAAGGCGGGGATGCTCGAGCGCAAGCAGAACGTCTTCGACGACTTCCTCGCGGCCGCCCAGTGGCTGATCGGCCAGAAGTACACGTCGCCGAAGAAGCTCGCCATCTCGGGCGGCTCCAACGGCGGCCTCCTCGTGGGTGCCGCGCTGACGCAGCGCCCCGAGCTCTTTGGCGCGGTCGTCTGCAGTTATCCCCTGCTCGACATGGTGCGCTACCACAAGTTCCTCGTCGCGGGTTACTGGGTGCCCGAGTACGGCTCCTCCGACGACGCCGCGCAGTTCCCGTACCTGTACGCCTACTCGCCGTACCACCGCGTGAGGCCGGGAACCGCCTATCCGGCGGTGCTCTTCATCACGGGGGACGCCGACACGCGCGTGGCGCCGCTGCACGCGCGCAAGATGACGGCGCTGCTCCAGGCCGACAGCTCCGATCAGGCGAAACGGCCGGTCCTTCTCTACTACGACACCAAGGCCGGGCACTCGCGCGGGCTCAACACGCCGGTCGGCAAGCAGATCGAAGACCTGACGACCGAGCTGACGTTCCTCTTCTGGCAGCTCGGAATGCTCGATGAAAAGCCCGCCATGAAGAAGGCGGCCTAGACGGTGAAGACCCCCCTCCCCTGAGGGAGAGGACGTGATGCCCCTGTGGTCCGCCGATTCGGTCTTCGGAAGGCCCGGCACGACGCCGCTCGAGATCGTCGCCCGGTGCGTCGTCGTGTACCTGGTCGTCCTCCTCGGCCTGCGGCTGATGGGCAAGCGCGAGGTCGGGCAGATGACGCCTTTCGACCTCGTCCTGGTTCTGCTGATCGCCAACGCCGTTCAGAACGCGATGGTCGGGCCGGACAACAGCCTCGCCGGCGGGCTCATCGCGGCGGCCGTCCTCTTCGGCATGAACTGGACGGTCCACCGTCTCGCCCACCGATACAAGCCTCTCGGAAAGCTGCTCAAGGGGCACGCGACGATCCTGATCAACCGGGGTGTCGTCCAGGTCTGGAACCTGCAGCACGAGGGCATCGACCGCGACGAGCTCGCCGCCGCGCTGCGGGAGCACGGAATCGAAAGCCTCGACGACGTGCGGATGGCCGTGCTGGAGATCGACGGAACCATCTCCTGCGTGCGAAACGACGACCTCACCAAGGGCGACAAGACGCACCGGAGGTTCCGCTTCGTCAAGAAGGGCTAGTCAGAGACCGGCGCCTGCCGCGAGGGCGGCGACGGCCGTCTTCTCGGCCCAGGAGTGCGCACGCCAGGGAACCGGGCCCGCCACGAAACCGACGTGGCCTCCGCGCGGCGTGACGGCGAACCGAACTGCCGGAGAGGCCGCGGCGCGCGCGCGGTCGACGGCTTCTTCCGGCAGGAACGGGTCGTCCCATGCCGAGATGCAGCAGGTCGGCGTCGTCACGCGCGAAAGGAAGCCGAGCGAGCTCGACCTTGCGTAGTAATCCTCGGCGCCCGCGAAACCGTGCAGCGGAGCCGTCGCCGCGTCGTCGAACTCCCAGAACGTCCGGGACTCCTTCGTTCGAGCGACGTCGATGCGCGCGGCGGCTTCGGGAAATCGCCGCGCCGCGTCGAGGGCCTTCGGCCGCAGCGTTCGGAGCAGGCTCGCCACGTAGAGCGGCCCGAGGCCGCGCTCGAGCCGCCGGCCGCCGGCGGACAGGTCGTAGGGCACGGAGATCGTCGCGGCCGCCCGAA
Organism: uncultured Acidobacteriota bacterium; assembly: GCA_963725095.1. Classification (GTDB taxonomy): domain Bacteria; phylum Acidobacteriota; class Thermoanaerobaculia; order UBA5066; family Gp7-AA6; genus DATBFU01. Next base: position 116,271 of record CAVRXJ010000013.1, on the reverse strand, counting down.
GCGAGCGTTTGCCCCGGGTTCTCGCCGAGCCACTTCAGGAGCACGTTGCCGCCGAGCGACACCCCCGCGGCGAGCAGCGCGGTCGCCGGCTCCCGGGCGGCCAGGGTCGCCAGGAGGAACCCCAGGTCCGACGTCTCGCCGGAGTGGTAGAGCCGCGGCCGGCGGTTGGGGATCGCTCGCCGCAGGTTGCCGGGGTCCCGCGCGCAGGAACGGAAGTTCATCGCAACCCCTCGCCACCCCCGGGCGAGCGCCAGGCGCAGCAGGCCCTGGACGTACACGGAGAACGAGCTGCCCTCCAGGCCATGCAGGACGACCAGGATCGGCGCGCCCGGCCGGCCCTCCAGATGGTCGAGGATGAGGTCGTCACCGTCCGGCGTCTCGAGCGTTTCGCGGCTCAGGGCGATCCGCGCGGGGCCCGTGGCGAGGCGCCTCCAGACCGTCTGCGCGTGAGCGCCGGGCAGCCACCAGGCCGGCTCGAACGGGGCCGCGCCGGGGTAGACTTCGCCCTCGGTTCCCGGCGCGGTGGAAGGCTCTTGCGGCTCGCCGCGCCGGCTCAATGGATTTCCCTCAACTTGTCTCCGATGGAGGTCTGAATGAAGTCTCTCACCCGTCTCGCGGCTTTCGGCGTGATCGGCGCGCTCCTCGGCGCGGCCGCCGCGGCGGAGCCGCCGCCCGACGCCGCCGGCACCGGCGGTTTCAACGTGCCCGTCGAGTACTCGAAACTGTCCAACGGCCTCAAGGTCGTCCTTTCCCGCGACACCTCGTCGCCCAAGGCGGTGGTCGCCGTCTACTACAACATCGGTTTCCGCATCGAACCGAAGGATCGCACGGGCTTCGCGCACCTCTTCGAGCACATGATGTTCCAGGGCTCGCAGAGCCTCGGCAAGATGGAGTTCATCCGGCTCGTGCAGTCCAACGGCGGCGTTCTGAACGGCTCGACGCGCTTCGACTTCACCAACTACTTCGAGATCATCCCCTCCAACGCGCTCGAGACCGCGCTGTGGGCCGAGGCCGACCGCATGAAGGGCCTCGCGATCACCGAGGAGAACCTGAAGAACCAGCAGGAAGTCGTCAAGAACGAGGTGCGCGTCAACGTCCTGAACCGGCCCTACGGCGGCTTCCCGTGGCTCGACCTGCCGCAGTACGCCAACACCAACTGGTACAACGCCCACAACTTCTACGGCGACCTGAAGGACCTGGATGCGGCGACGCTCGAGGACGTCAAGAAGTTCTTCGCGACGTACTACGCGCCCAACAACGCCGTGCTCGTCGTCGTCGGCGACTTCGATGCCAAGCAGACCCTGGCCTGGATCGACAAGTACTTCGCCGGCATTCCCGCCGCCAAGGTCCCCGCCAAGCCCGATATCTCCGAGCCGCGGCAGGACAAGGAAAAGCGCTCGACCAAGCCCGACGCCCTGGCCACGCGGCCGGCGCTCGCCGTCGGCTATCACGCCCCCAAGCGCAACACCCCCGAGTACTACGCCATGGGGCTGCTCGACCAGATCCTCGTGCAGGGCAAGGACAGCCGCCTCTATCAGGCGCTCGTCCAGACGGCCGGTCTGACGGGCGACGTCGAGGGCGGCATCAATTCGGGCCTCGGCGACATGTACAACATCGACGGCCCGACGCTCTGGGACGTCTCGCTCTACCACGACAAGGACAAGTCGTCCGAACAGATCCTCGCCGTGTTCGACGCGGAGATCGAAAAGGTGCGGACGACGCCGGTCGACCAGGCCACGCTCGACCGCGCGATGGTCAAGACGCGGTCGAGCATGTACGACAACATCGACGGGTTCTTCGGGTTCGGCCGGGCCGACCTGCTCGCCTCGCTCGCCCTGTTCGACGACAACCCGCAGGCGATCAACCAGATCGAGGCGAACTTCCGAAAGGTCACCCCGGAGCTCCTGCAGAAGACGGCGCAGGAATACCTCCGGCCGGGCAACCGGACGATCCTGACGATCGAGCCGAAGGCGGAAGAAAAGAAACCCGAGCCCAAGAGCGGTTCGTAGGCCCGAAAGAGAGAGATCATGAAAAAGACGATTTCCGCGATTCTGGCCCTCCTCGCCCTGGCCGGGCGCCGCTCCCCTCTTCGCGCAGAAGCAGGCGCCGCCCGAGCCCGGCCCGGCGAAGGACTTCCGGGTTCCGGCGCCGCGCAAGTTCGCACTCGACAACGGCCTGGCCGTCACGCTGGTGCCCTACGGGACGGTGCCCAAGGTCACCGTCCGCCTCGGCATCCGTGCGGGCAGCATCGACGAAGCGGCCAACCAGGTCTGGCTCTCCGCCCTCGTCGGGGACTACCTGACGCAGGGGACGGCGAAGCTCTCGGCCACGCAGATCGCCGAGGCCGCCGCCCGCATGGGGGGATCGCTCGACGTCAACGTGGGCGCCGATCGCACCGACATCGGCGGCGACGTCCTCTCGGAGTTCGGTCCCGACATGGCCACGGTTGATCGCCGACGTGGCCCGCAATCCGAAGTTTCCCGAAGGCGAGCTCGCGCGCCTCAAGGGCGACCGGCTCCGCCAGCTCGCGATCGCCAAGAGCCAGCCGCGTCCGCTCGCGCAGGAAAAATTCCTCGCCGTTCTCTACCCGAATCACCCGTACGGCCGGCTCTACCCCACTTCCGAGCAGCTCCAGGGCTACACGCTCGAGCAGGTCCGCGCCTTCTACGACGCCAACTACGGCGCGGCGCGCGGGCACCTCTACGTCGCCGGCCGTTTCGACGAGAAAGCGATGGAGGAGGCGATCCGCTCGGCTTTCGGCGACTGGAAGCGCGGCGCGGACCCCGTCGCGAACGTCCCTCAGGGAGTGAGCGAGCGCGCCGTCTACCTGATCGACCGGCCCGGCGCGGTGCAGTCGACGATCATCATGGGCATGCCGGTCATTCCTCCGGCCAACCCCGACTGGATCCCGCTGCAGGTGACCAACGCGCTGCTCGGCGGTTCCTTCTCCTCGCGCATCACCTCGAACATCCGCGAGCAGAAGGGCTACACGTATTCACCCACGTCCCAGCTCTCGACACGCGACCATGACGCGTACTGGGCGGAGATCGCCGACGTGACGACCAACGTCACCGGGCCCTCTTTGAAGGAGATCTTCGGCGAGATCGACCGGCTCCAGAAGGAAGCCCCCTCCGAGAAGGAGCTCAAGGGAATCCAGAACTACATGGCCGGCACCTTCGTCCTCCAGAACTCCTCGCGTCCCGGCATCATCGGCCAGCTCCAGTTCGTGGACCTGCAGGGCCTGCCGGACGACTACCTGAACCGCTACGTCCAGCGCGTGTACGCGGTCACGCCGGCGCAGGTGCAGCAGCGCACCGAGAAGAACATTCAGGACGACAAGGCGGCGATCGTCGTCGTCGGCGACCGGAAGGTCATCGAGGAGCAGGTCAAGCCGTACGGCCCGGTCAAGTAGCCCACCCGCGGACGCTCTTCCACGGCCCGGCCCTCCAGAAGAGGCCGGGCCGTTTTCGTTGCGGTCGGATCCGTCAACCTTTCGGAGGCCGGCGCGGCGCCTTCATCCAGGGCGGGTTGCGCCGCGCCACGATCGGATAGACCGGGCAGCGGCGGTGATGCGCGCCCGGCAGGTAGCCGGTCGACAGCAGAAACTCGCGCACGATCTCGCCGCCGGTGAAACGAAAGGTCTCGCGGAAGATCTTCGTCCACTCCTCCAGGCTCGCCGGGTGGTGCGCGTCGAGCCAGCGGGCGAAGGAACCGTGCGACTCCCGCAGCGCGACCACGCGCTTCGCGTTGTCGATGACGGCATCGACCTTGAGGCGGTTGCGCACGATCCCGGCGTCCGCGAGCAGGCGCCGGCGCTCGCGCGCGCCGTATGAGGCCACGACATCGGGAGTGAACCCTTCGAAGGCCCGTCGGAAGGCGCCTCGCTTCTTCAGGATCGTGAGCCACGAGAGGCCGGCCTGATTGATCTCGAGCGCCAGGCGCTCGAGCAGCCGGTCGTCACGCCGGATGGGAAAGCCGTATTCGCGATCGTGGTACGGGGCGTGGAAGGGGTGGCCGCGCGAGGCCTCGCAGTATGTCGTCGCCATGGAGAGGCGACGAGTCTCCGGGAGACGCCTCGCGGCGTCAAGGGGCCGCGGGCGTCAGTCTCCGGTGACGGTGTCGTCCAGATCGCCGATCGGATCGTCCTCGAGATCGACGACGACGCGCAGGGTCACCTCGCCGCGGGCGGCCAGAACCATCAGCCACTTCGGGATCGAGACGGCGGGATCGCCTTCCCAGGCGGAGGCCGCGAGATAGGCCTCGTTGGCGAGCGCCTGTCCCTCGATGCCCGAGAGCGTGGAAACGTGCCGGCTTGCCATGGTGGACCCCCTTGCTTGAGGACAGATCTTGCAAGGGGCGTTCCTTTGACCGACACCTTGGTGTCGGTCCTGAGAAGTCTCGTCTTTTCAGCCTCTTACCGGAACGGCCGCCGGCGTCCGCGGCGGATCGCCAGGACCCGATCGCGCAACCTGACGAGATTGGTCACTCCGCGATGGTCCCGGAGTGACGTCCTACCTGCCGCGAAACGGCGCCTTCCTACTTGGTCTTCTTGGCCGCGGCGGGCTTCGCCTCGACGGACTCCGCGTGCATCCGGTAGGTGATCGTGACCTTGTCTCCCACCTGAATCTCGCCGGGCATCTTGGTCGCCGGCGTCGCGCATGATCTCCCAGCGCTCGTCGCCCTTCATCACCACGATCATGTCCTGGTTGGCCATGACGACCTGGCCGGTGACTTGATACGTCTTGGTGGCTGCCGCGAGAGAAAGCATCGACACCGACAGGAACGCGATCACGCCGATGAGAACCGAGAGGCTCCTCTTCATGGATCGATCTCCCTTCTGGCGACGAATCCTATCGAAGCCCCGCGTGATACATAACGCTCGGGCGTGAACCGCTTTCTCTGGATCTGCCTGGGAGGCGCCGCGGGGACCGGGGCGCGCTATCTGATCTCCGGGTGGGCGGTCGCGATCCTCGGGATGGGGTTCCCGTGGGGCACCCTCGCGGTCAACGTGCTCGGCTCCTTCCTCATCAGCGGGATCATGCACGTCGGCCTGACGACACAGCTCCTGACGCCCGTCGCCCGGATTGCCCTGACGACGGGAGTGCTCGGCGGCTTCACGACCTACTCGGCCTTCAACTACGAGTCCCTGAAATACCTCCAGGACGGCGCCTGGCTGCTTGGCACTCGCGAACGTCGCCGTCATGGTGGTCTCGTGCCTGGCCGCCGGCGCCGCGGGTCTCGCGGTGGCCCGGCTTCTGGTCGGCCACTGACGAGGAGGACCTCATGCGGGTTCTGGACGGCGAACAGGTTCTGGTCCGGGTCTTCATCGGCGAGTCGGACCGCTGGCACCAGCAGCCGCTGTCCCAGGCGCTGCTCGATCGGCTGCGCCGCGAGGGCTTCGCGGGCGCGACGGTGTTCCAGGCGGTGGCGGGCTTCGGCGCCCGCAGCGTGCTGCACACGACGCACCTGGTTCGGCTCTCGGAGGACCTTCCCGTGGTCATCGAGGTCGTCGACACCGAGGAACAGGTCGAACGCCTGATCCCCATCCTCGATGAGATGGTCAGCGAGGGGCTCGTCACCCTGGAGAAGGCGAGGGTCCTGAAGTACTCGCCGGGGAAGCGGCCTCTCGACCGCTGAGCCTACGGAGTCAACCCCTCCACGACGACCATCTCGGCCGTCGCGCTCGCCTGCCGCACGGCCTTCGCCGGACCGTACTCCGCCGAGGCGGACCACTGCTTCGCCTTCTCGACGGAGGGAAACTCCAGGATCACGAGCCGCTTCGGCGCCCACGTCCCCTCGAGCGTGTGGCAGGCGCCGCCGCGGGCCAGGTACCGGCCGCCATAGGCGGCGATCGCCGGCGGCGCCATCTGCTTGTACCTCTCGTACGTTGCGGGATCGGTCGACGTCGATGTCGACGATCGACGTAGGCGGGCATGGCAGGCCCTCCTCGAGATGCCTGAGCCGCGCGGGCCGCTCACGGCGTCTTCGCGACGTTGTCGAAGATGGCGGTGCAGATCGTGGTGTTGTTGTGGCTGGTCATGACGAGCCCGACCAGAACGTTGGCCGACATGGTGATCGTCACCGAGCCGACCAGCGTCCAGGTGACCCCGTCGGCGGACGGAATAGCCCGTGACGGTGCTCGCCGCTGCGCACCAGCCGGACCCAGTGCGGGGCCGCGTCGCAGTCCCGCTCGAGTACGACGTCGTGCCCCCGGCGTCAGCCGCCGCTGGAACATCCAGCGGTCTGCCGCCGGTGATCAGCATCGAGCGCATACGGCGAGTTGGCGGCCAGACTCTCCCGAATCATCACGCCGACCTTGGCATACGCCGTCCGACTTCTGGACGCTCAGGACCCGAGCCACGATCTGGCCGTCGCCCGACAGCGCGCTGGTAAACGAAGTGGAACTGGTCGGAGCCCCTCCGATCCCCTGACCCGAACCGTTCACCGTGAAGGTCCCGGACGACCGTAGCTCGCGCTGCCCGCAAGTCCCACCGCTCCGACGTCCCCTTGCACCCAGGGTGACAGGCAGCAAGCGCCGCCGTCGGGTCGTCGTGCGTCGGTGTAGGAGTCGCGCGACGGAGTCGGTGTCGGATGTGGGGTCCGTGAGCGGAGTCGGCGTCGGCGTCGGAGATGGAGTCCTGAGTCGGCCGTCGCTGTCGGTCGTGACGATCACGGGACGTGGGCCGTCGCCGTCGGCGGTCGGAGTGGGCGTCGGCGAGTGGTCGTCGCCGATGACGAGCTCACGTTGTCGAAGATGGCCGTGCAGATCGTGGTGTTGTTCTGGCTGGTCATGACGAGCCCCACGAACACGTTGGCCGACATGGAGACCGTCGCCGTGCCGACCAGAATCCAGTTGACCCCGTCGGCGGAGCGATAGGCCGTCGACCGTGTTCCCGCTGCGAATCAGCTTGACCCACCGCGGAGTCGTCGCGCTCCAGCTCGCATACGGACGTCGTCGCGCCCGTCGTCAGCCGCCGCTGAAACATCCGACGATCTGTTCCCGGTGATCAGCATCGATCGCGTACGGCGAGTTGCCGGCCAGACTCTCCCGAATCATCACGCCGACCTTCGACATGGACGCCCGACTTCCTGGACGTTCAGGACCCGCGCCATGATCTGGCCGTCGCCCGGCGAGCGCGCCGATACACGAAGTGGAACTGGTCGGAGAGCCCGCCAGATGCCCGACCCGGAACCGTTGACCGTGAACGTCCCGGAGACGATAGCTCGCGCTGCCCGCAAGACCCACCGCGCCGACGTCCCCTTCGACCCACGGGAGCGGCAACGGGACGCCCGGATTCACCGTGACGGTCAGCGGGCGACGACGTCGTCGAGGCGCCGCGGTTGTCGGTCGCGACGGCCGTCAGGACGTAGCTTCCGGCTCCCACGCTGGACCACGTAATACGTGTAGGGAGCCGACGTCACGCGTCGCAAGCTTCGTCCGGCCCGCGTAGAAGTCGACGTGGCTACGGTGCCGTCGCTGTCAGAGGCCGTCGCCGCGATCGGGATCGTCGCCGGAGCGGTGAACGGCGCGCCCTCGGCGGGACTCGTCAGAGTCAACCGTCGGGCGGGAGGTTGGGCCCGGCCAGCGCGTTGTACGCGGCGAGCGCGTCGATGCGGCCATAACCCGCCGTGTTGTTCGGGACGACTCCCGCCGCCACGCCGCCGCACGTCTGCGTCGTCGTCTTCGGAACGGCGGTCTGCTTCATCAGGACCTCGACGGCGTCCACGTCGCCCGAGAGATCCGGCGACGCCGAAAGCAGCAGGGCCATCATCCCCGCGGCGTGGGGCGACGCCATGCTCGTGCCGCTCATCGCCGGCGTAACCGCCGCCCGGCACGCTCGAGCGGATGCCCGAGCCCGGAGCGACGAAGTCCGGCTTGATGATCCCGCCGTCGCCCGGGACCTCGGCTCGAGTAGCTCGCGATCGCGTCGGACGAGTCGGTGGCGCCGACCGAGATCGAAGCGTCGTAGGGCTCGGGCACGTCCATCGTGGCGCAGCCCGGCCCCTCGTTGCCCGCGGCGACGACCACGGCGATCCCGGCGGCGCGCAGGCTCTCGATGATCGCCTTGAGCACGTCCGGATCGGTGCAACCCTCGCTCGGCGGGACAGTCCCAGGAGTTGTTGACGACGTCCGGCGCCTTCGACGGATCGGGGTTGGCGTTGTTGGAATCCGTCGGCGCGAGGAACCACTGGAAGCACTCGGTGTACCGCGCGGGAGTTCCCGATCCCTTCATCCATGTTGCGGCAGCCGATCCACCGGGCGCCGGGCGCCACGCCGACCTGATTGCCCGCGCCGCCGTCGCCCACCATGATCCCCATCGTGTGCGTGCCGTGCGTGTCGTCGTCGCAGGGCGCCACGGTATCGGTCCCGCAGGGGTTCCCTCCAGCGGGGTTGTGAATCGCGTCGTGCCAGTTGTAGTTGTGGTCGGCGACCGAACCGTTCCAGCCGCGGTACTTGCCCTTGAGCGCCGGATGCGTCCAGTCATAGCCCGTATCGGCCCCGGCGACGACGACGCCCTGACCCGTGAATCCCGCGGCCCAGACCGACGGGGCTCCCACCTTCGTGAGATTCCACTCGGGCGCCGCGGCGAGAGCGTCGATGCTCTCGAGCCCGATTCCGGACGCCGGCGTGCTCTTCGGGCAGGGGCAGGCGTATCCGCTTCTCCCGATTCGGCTCGATCCGCGCAACTTCGGGGCGGCGGGCGAGCGCCTCGATCAGGTCGCGCGCGCGCACGCACGAAAACCACGTTCGCGATCCAGAAGCTCTGGTGCGGAATGCCGCGAGCCTCCAGAGTTCGCGAGCAGCGGCCCCTGCGAGCGGCGGGCGGCCTCGGTCAGCTGCTCGAAGACGTAGCGACCCTTTTCCGCCTTCGTCGGCAGGTCCCGGGCGCCGGTCAGGTCGGCCTGATCACCCAGCAGGACCAGCACTTCCTGTTCGGAGTCGGCCGGCGCCGCCCGAACGACCGGATGCACCTTGGCCTCCCAGGGGGAGAAGAGGCGCGGCTCGGGTTGACCCGCCGCCGCTGCGGCCCACGCCGCCAACGCCACGGTTACTCCGAGTAACCGCGGGGGGCGACGCACCGCGTGGCGGCGGCCATCCCGTATGGCGGGTCTCAAGGAGCCAGAGCCTATCGTCCCCGGAGGAGCCCGGGATAGGGGGTTTCGCGGTTCGATCGGACGGGCCAGACGGGCGGCCGGACGAATCCGGCCGCCGATCAGGCCTCTAAGTCACTGTCGGGACAATGCCTTCCGGGGCTGCGCCCCGTCAGTTCAGGTCCTTGTCCTTGAAGTACTTCGTTCCCGAGACGTCGACGTTGGCCATCAGACCCGTCCCGCTGATCTGGTAGATGGCCATCCCGTTGACGAAGGCGGTCTGCCCTCCGGCGTTCGACTGGCCCGCCGTGGCGTTGACGTTGCCCTGGGCCTGCCAGCCTTTTTCGATGAAGTTGTTGAACGTCTGGCTGTCCTGGAAGAGGAAGACGACCTGGTACTTCTTGCCCCCGAACGCGAGACCGAACCCCACCGCCCCCATGTCCATGTAGGTCCGCTTGTTCGTTCTTCTTCTCCTTCGGACCGCGAACAAGTGCCCTTGCCGCCGCCGCCCGAGAAGAAGCTAAGCCGAGCTTCAAGTTCAGAACGCGGTCGAACCACCCAGCCATACGCTTTCTCGTAGAGCTCCTGTGGCGCTATTGCGCGGCCGCTCTTCGCCGTCCGAACTGCTCGCCGGTTTCGCCTTCGGATCTCTTGCCATCGCCGCATCGGACCTGACCGCGCCGGCGGTGGCGCTACATCGTCGAGATTCGAGACGGGCGGGTTAATCCGTCGACGGTCCTCCCACGCCGAGCCCTGAATCAACGGAATGATTAAAATTCGAGCCCACCTCTCCACGTGACTTGTGAGTCTAGGAAGTGGGCTGACTGAGGCCGAGCCTCAGAATCTCAGAATAACGCTCCTCTTGGGGACACCCCAGCTCGACTCATATCCGGCAGCAAGGGAAGCATTTGTCCGCGCCGCGTCCCGTGGGGCAATCCGCGATTCGTGATCCTGATAACCGTCGTCATCGAAGTTGATTTCTAATCTTGACTTGTTTGTGTGTCAATGCCTCCCCACGTGCTCGGTTCGACAAACACGGATTCGAGAAGCGAGGTCTATTCGGCGGTCGCCACGGCGATGCTGGCGCGATACCCATCGGATCCCCTGTATCTCGCACTCCCCCTTCGAGTTCCTTGATCATGGATGCTGCGACGTGAGCGCCGCGTCGGCGTCGCTTCGCCTGCTCGGATCTTTCCTGCCTTGGGCCATCCGAGCCCGTCCCCAGCATCGGTTTCAATTCTTGGCCAGTGTTTTGATTTTGATCTATAGATACATGGATTCATTGCCTTCCAGTCGTCTTCGCTCTTGCCAGACTCGGCTTCGTCCTGGTCTTCCTCTTCGTCGGTGAATCCCGGAAGCCAAACCTGACACCCTCTCACCGTTTCGTCGTTGGACCTCTTCCGATTCTTCAGCCCCGGCATCTCGCTTGGAGCCTTCACTAGCGCGCCGCGAGTACTTTCTTCCGGCGGTACCCAGGTTTTTTTTGCCGGGACGAGCCAACGCCGCTTTCAACCGGAAGGGCCGACGATTCCGGTGCGACGCCAGCACGCCAGTCACTGGAAGGATTTTCTCGCCAACGCCGCGTACATCGACGTCAGAGATCCCGTCCTGCCGACCGTTTCCGCGCGGCCATTCCTTCCTGGAACCTCGACGCAATGGCCGCCCTCCGGTACGTCTCGATGATGCAAGTTTTCAGCAGGCGTACATCACAAGCATCATTCCAGGCACCGTTGCCGTCGATCGCGAAGCGTCGTACTGGATTCCAGGCGTGGGATTCCTTCCTGGATCGACCGTTCGTCGGGCCGAGTTCCCGCGCCGGCCACGTTCGTGTCGGCAACCGGTTGACAGCCGCGGTCGCAGCCGCCGACGTCGTCGACCCCGGCTCGGCCAGCGTCGACGTCGTCAATCCGGCGCCATTCCGTCGAACACCTTCTATGTCTGATCCCGGAAATCCCGCGTTCTCAGTTCGCCCACACTCGCTTGAGCGATCGCCGGGGAGCGCCAACGCCGCCAGACCCGCGGATCACGAAGGTCCGTCGCAAACTGATGGATCCCTCCGATTGACGTCCTCGACGGCGCTTCCCGAGTCCCGCCCGGCGTGCGGAACCCAGACTTTCTCCGGAAATTCTGGATTCCTGATCTGCCTTCAGTCCGATTCTTTCCAGACGATTGCAGGCGACGCAAACCGACGTCGAGAAATTGCGTGTTAGCCTCGCCGCCGTTGGTTCTCGTGCGTCGGGCGGCGGCGGCCGCAGTCTTCATGGCGGCCGCGGCTGCGGCCTCGGGACAGGTTTCCCCGGCGCCGAGTCCACCCCTCGTCACCGCCGGGCCCTTCGACGGAACGATCCAGGTCGACGGCGTCATGGCCGAGCCGGCCTGGGGCACGGCCGGTGTCATCGCCACCCTGACACAGCAATCGCCCAAGCCCGACGAGCCCACGGCTTTCCGGACGGAGGTCCGCGTCCTCGTGACGAGCCATCACATCTATTTCGGCATCACGTGCATCGACCCCGATCCCGCGCGCATCGCCGTGCACACCATGCAGCGGGACGGAAACATGCTCGGCGACGACACGATCGCGATCGTGCTCGACACGTTCCACGACCGGCGCACCGGATACCTCTTCCAGGTCAACGCGGCCGGCGCGCGGCTCGACGGGTTGATCTCGGATCCGAACATGGAGGCACCCAACCTCGACTGGGACGGGATCTGGAACGTCTCCGCGCGCCGGACTCCGATCGGGTGGATGGCCGAGATCGCGCTTGCCGGCCCAGACGATCCGATTCACCCGCGCCAACGGGACATGGGGCTTCAACATCGAGCGCTACGTCGCGCGCGAGCAGCTCACCCTGCGCTGGGCAGGCACGACGCTCGACGCCCGTCTCATCGACCTGCGCCGGGCCGGAGACCTCGCCGGCGTGGGCCGCCTCGATCAGGGCTGGGGGCTGACGGTCTCGCCCTACGCCCTGGGACGTTACGAGACCGATCCCGCAAACGACCGGAGCTTCACGCAGGGGCAGGCGGGTGTCGACGTCGGCTACCACGTCACTTCCGAGCTCGACGCCGTCTTCACCGTCAATCCGGATTTCGCGGAAGTCGAAGCCGACACGCGGCAGGTCAACCTGACGCGCTTCGCCCTCTTCATTCCGGAAAAGCGCCCGTTCTTCACGGACGGCGGAAACTTCTTCGACTTCGGCCCCAACATCCAGAACGTCTTCATCCCCTTCTACTCGCGCCGCGTGGGCCTCTTCGACGACCAGATCATTCCGATCACCGCCGGACTCAAGGCCGTGGGGCGCGCCGGATCGTGGGGCGTGGGCATGCTCGACGTCCAGACGCGCGACCGCGACGGCGTTCCCGCGACGAACATGGCCGCGGGCCGCATCACCTATGACGTCAATCGGAACCTTCGGGTGGGAGCGATCGGGACCAACGGGAACCCCGACGGGCGCACCAGCAACACCCTCGCGGGCGTGGACGCCATCTGGCAGACCGCCTCCTTTCAGGGCGACAAGAACTTCAGTGTGGGCGGCTGGGCGGCGCGCAGCTTTGGCGACGTCGGCGCCGGAACGCGGGGCGGCTGGGGCGTCAAGGTCCAGTATCCGAACGACCTCTGGAACCTGCAGGCCGCCTTCGCCGAATTTGGCGACGCGCTCGATCCGGTCCTCGGCTTCCTTCCGCGTCCGGGCACCCGCCGGTTCGGTGTCTACACGGCGTACCAGCCCCGGCCCTCCGGGGGGCTCTTCTCCGGAGTGCGGCAGTTCTTCTTCGAGCTCTACCCGGTCGTGATCACGGACCTCCACGGGGAAACCGAATCCTGGGAAATCTTCACGGCCCCGATCAATTTCCAGACGCAGCAGGGCGACCACTTCGAGGCCAACTACGATCCCCAGTTCGAGCGGCTCCGGGAACCCTTCGAGGTCGCGCCGGGCGTCGTGATTCCGCCGGGCCGCTACACGTTCAACCGGTTCCGCGTGCAGGTCGAGTCCTCCGACAGCCGACCCCTGTCCGCCGGCGCGAGCGCCTGGTTTGGATCGTTCTACGGCGGAAACCTGACTCAGCTCATCGGATCGGTGAAGTGGACGGAGGGCTCCGGGCATCTCCAGCTCGCCCTGGCGACCGAGAACGACTACGGGTACCTGCCCGAGGGCGACTTCCAGGTCTTCCTGTGGCAGCTGAAGACGGTCTACGCATTCGACCCGAACCTGATCCTCGCCGCGTTCTTTCAATTCGATTCGGATTCCGAGGAGCTCGGCATGAACGCGCGGCTGCGATGGACGATCGAACCGGGGAAGGACCTGTTCGTCGTCTGGAACCGCGGCTGGAAGCACCCGATCGGCGAGCAGCCCATGGATCTGCTCGTTCCCGACGGGGATCAGGTGATCGTCAAACTGCGATGGACGTTCACACGGTGAGGGGAAGCAGCATCACCGGAGATATGATCCACGCCAATCCCTGAGGAACCTGACGGTTCCTGAATTCAGACGGATGTGTCTCACACGGGGGGGCGTTGAAGCGGTACTTACTGGTCACGGCCGCGATGATGGGCACCTTCCTGTTGCTCTTCGCGCTGGTCGAGGTGCTCCACCTTCCCTTGCTGACCGACCCCTCCGCGTCGCTGACCGGTCTTGGCGTTCTCGCCGCTCCGGCGGGAGTGGGCCTGCTCGTCGCCGACGTCGTGCTGCCGGTACCGTCGAGCCTCGTGATGGTCGCAAACGGGGCTCTCTTCGGGATCACGCTCGGCACGCTGCTGTCGCTCGCCGGGACCCTGGGCGCCGGGCTCTTCGGCTTCTACCTGGGCCGGCGAGGCGGGCCGCTGTTGAACCGGCTCGTCTCGACGAAGGAGCAGGAACGCGCCAACGACCTCCTGGACCGATGGGGAGACGTGGCCGTCGTCGCCACCCGCCCCGTGCCCATCCTCGCCGAGACCGTCGCGATCCTCGCCGGCGCCTCACCGATGAGCTGGCGACGGATGACGCTCGCGACCGCGGCGGGTGCGCTCCCGGCCTCCCTGCTGTACGCCGTCGTCGGCGCCACGGCCGCAACCCTCGACTCGACCCTCGCGGCGTTTGCACTGGTCCTGGCGATGGCCGGGCTCTTCTGGTGGATCGGACGTCGGCGAGGAGTGAAAAGGACACCCGGTTCCACGACTCGTTGAGGTGATTGGCTCCTCAGGTAGGATTTGAACCTACAACCCTCCGGTTAACAGCCGGATGCTCTGCCATTGAGCTACTGAGGAAAAGAGCGGACCGGGAACGATAGCGGAGCCGGCCGGGGGTGTCAACCGCGAGCGGCTCTCACCGCTCGAGGGGCTCCCACGAGGCCCAGGCGATCTTCCACTGGGATCCGTCGGGAACGAGCCTCACGTCGAAGCGGTAGGACGCCGAGGAGGGCAGGAGGCCGGCCAGCCCGCCGGCCTCTTTTCGCGCACGGCCGGAAAGATCGGCCCGGAAGCGGGCGCGCGCCGCGCCTTCCGCACGCTCGATGGAAACGTCCCGCAGCGTCACCTCGAGAGACTCGTAGGCGGCGAAGTAGCCGCGCAGCGTCTGTTCGACGTCCGACCGGCCGTTGCCGGCGGCGTCGCGGTAGTCGGCGGCGAGATGGGCGGCGACTCCGGCAGCGTCGCGCTCGCTCGCGGATCCGGCGATGCGATCGAGCGTCTGCCGGACGGGGTCTCCCTCCTGGCGGCAGGCGAGGGCCGCGAGAACGGCAAGGGATCCGAACGAGCGGCGCGCGGACAGGTTCACGCCTTCATTCTCTCTCGTGCCAGAATCTTCCCATGACCCTTCGCGTCCGGCGCCTCATCGTCGCCCTCAGTCGTTGCGCTCTTCGTCGCCGTGCGGCCGGTCTCCGCCGCCGACAAGCCGTCGCTCATCCTCGTGATCTCCGTCGACCAGATGCGCGCGGACTACCTCGAGCGCTTTCGCCCCTGGTTCGGCAAGCGCGGCTTCAACCGATTCCTGAAGGAGGGCGCGGTCTTCACGCATGCCGCCCATCGCCACGCCGTGACGTTCACGGCGCCCGGGCACGCGTCGATCGGCTCGGGCCTCGATCCCCGCGATCACGGCATCATCGGAAATCGCTGGTTCGACACCGTGCTCGGAGCGTCGGTGTACTCCACGGAGGATCCGCAAACGCGCTTCGTTCCTCCGCTGCCGCCGGATCGGAAGCCGCCCTGGAGCGCCTCGTCGCCGCTTCGCACGACGGGGATCTTTCTCGGAGACCGTTTCAAGGAGCGCTTTCCCGCGGCGCGCGTCGTCGGTGTCGCGCTGAAGGATCGGGCGGCGGTGCTCATGGCCGGGCGCAAGGCGGACGCGGCGATCTGGTTCGACCAGAAGCTGTCCCGATTCGTGACTTCGGCCTACTACCCGCCGCACCCGGAGCTGCTCCTCTTCAACGACGGGCTCGGAGCATTCTTTTCCGCGCACACGGCCTGGGAGCTCTCCGGAAAGATTCCCGCCGCGGAGCTCGACGCCGCAACCTTCGATCCGCCCGAGCTCTACGCCTCCAAGAACCCCGACGCCGGGTTCGGCGCCACCTTTCCGCACCCCCTCTCGAACCCGAAGGCGGTGATCTCCTCGCCGTTCGGCGACGAGCTCGTCCTCGGCCTCGACGCGCCACGTCATCGGTCAGATGCGCCTCGGATCCCTCGCCGCGCCCGATCTCCTCTTCGTCGGCCTCTCGTCGACGGACTACTACGGGCATCCGTTCGGGCCGGACTCGAAGGAGATCGCCGACGGGATGGTCCGGCTGGACGCCACGCTCGAGTCCTTCTTCGCGTGGCTGGACGGGCAGGTCGGCGCCGACCGGGCGCTCGTCTTCCTGACGCGCCGATCACGGGGTGACGTCGATTCCCGAAGTCGCGCGCGCGAAGAACCGGCTCAAGACCGGAAGGGATGATCCGGGCATCTCGGGCCGCGTGGACCTCGACAACAAGGGCGGGGACGGGGGACGCGTCTCCGACGATTCCGCGCCGCGCCTGGCGCTCGAGCGCCACCTCGCAAAGACCCTCGGCTACGCGCTGTCCGAAGACGGCTTCAACGCCAGGGAAGGAGCCGTCCTGTTCTTCGAAGAGCCCGGCCTCTACCTCAACAAGGCCGTTCTCGAGGGCCGCGGCGTATCGATCGAACGCGTCAAGGAGCTCGCCCGCGACTTCGTCCGCGCGCTTCCGGGAGTCCTGACCGCGTTCACGAACACCGAGATCGGCGACGGGCTGCCCGCCGGCGCGCCCGACGCCCTCGCCGTCGAGCGGTCGTTCCGCGCCGACCGCTCCGGAGACATTTTCGTCATCCTGAAGCCCGGCTGGATGTGGTCCTACGGCAAGGAGGCCGGGACGACGCACGGACAACCCAGCCCCGATGACGCGCGCGTGCCGCTGGCCGTCTTCGGGCCCGGCGTGCAAACGGGCTCGTGGGACACGCCCGTCTCTCCCCTGTCGATTGCGAAGACCGTCGCGGCGCTCTTCGGATTCGAGGCGGGAGAGCCCGACGCCGAGGTGCTGCAACCCGTCCTCGGCCCGACCCGATGAATCCGCGGCTCGCCTCGCCTTTCGTAACACGTTCGGAACCGGCGACACCGGACCCACCGGGTCGCCACGGACGTCAACGAAAGGAAAGGTGCATCTCATGAAAAGGCTCCTCGGATCCACCCTGCTCGCCGCGGCGGCGCTCGCGGCCGCCTCGGTCCTCCTCGCAGCCGACACGAAGATGGTCGGCGGCGCGCCCATGTACCCGTCCAAGGACATCATCGACAACGCGGTCAACTCCAAGGACCACACGACCCTCGTCGCCGCGGTGAAGGCCGCGGGCCTCGTCGAGACGCTCAAGGGCAAGGGCCCCTTCACGGTTCTCGCGCCGACCAACGAGGCGTTCGCCAAGCTGCCGGCCGGGACCGTGGAGATGCTCCTGAAGCCCGAGAACAAGGCCATGCTGGTGAAGGTGCTCACGTACCACGTCGTTCCCGGAAGGCTCGACGCGCGCGCCCTCGGCAAGAAGATCAAGGAAGGCAACGGGAGCGCCACGCTCACGACCGCCAGCGGCGGGACGCTGACCGCCACGATGCAGGGCGAGCGGATCCTCATCCGGGACGCCAAGAGCGACGTCGCGATCATCACGATCGAGGACGTCTACCAGTCCAACGGCGTGATCCAGGTGATCGACACCGTCCTGCTCCCCTCCTGACCTTCACTCCTTCTCCGAACGCTCGAGGGGCGGGCCCTGCCTGCCCCTCTTTTTTGAATAGGATGGAGATCAGCCCCATGAGCACGAAGGCCGCGGCGGTCCCCCGCCCCAAGGCGCCGGCCCCCGAGGTCCGGATCGTTTTCAAGCATCACGCGCTCGTGCGCCTCACGCACTGGCTCAACGTCCCCCTCCTGCTCGGCATGATCGTCAGCGGGCTCGCGATCTACTGGGCGGCGCCCGTCTACCAGCACGCGCCGAATCCGGAAACCGGGAGCACCGACTACCTGGCCGACCTCGGCGTCTGGATCGTGCGGCACGTTCCGGGAGCGCACGGCTACCCCCGGCCGAAGGCGTGGGTCTACGATCACTTCAGCATCGGCCCGCAGCAGCTCGCCCTGGCGCTGCGCCTCCACTGGTTCTTCGCCTACCTCTTCATGGCCAACGGGCTGCTGTACCTCGTCGGCCTGCTCGCCGGCGGCGGCTACAAGGCGCTGCTGCCCCGCCGCTCGGACGTCCGCGACGCCCTCGCCATGCAGTGGTACTACGTCGGCCTGGTTCCGGCGAAGCTCTTCCGGCGCCCCTGGCCCCACCCGGTCGTGACGACCAAGTACAACGCGCTGCAGCGCGCCGCCTACTTCGCGATGCCGGCCTGCGGCGTGCTGGCGGTTCTGTCCGGCTGGGCGATGCACAAGCCCGTGCAGCTGCCCTGGCTCGAGCGCCTGTTCGTCAACTACAACGGCGCGCGCGTCGTGCACTTCTGGATGATGTGCGCCTTCGCCGCGTTCGTCGTGCCGCACGTCGTGCTCGTCGCCGCCGACGGCTGGGACACGTTCCGCTCGATGGTCACGGGCTGGTCGGCGCGGGGAAAGGAGGGCCGTCATGGCGGGTAAACGCCGCTTCTTTTCGGAGCCGGAGCCGGACGCAGCCTACGTCCCGCGCCGCCGGCTGTCGGCGCGCACGCGCCGCGATTTTCTTCTCTTCGGCGCCGGCACGGCCGCGGCGGCGCTGGGATTCTGGTGGCTGATGCCCGACGGCGCCGGCAGGGCCGTCCTTCCCGCCGGGGCGATCGACTCCCTCGACACCGCCGCCGCGCGCCTGGGCCTGACCAAGGGCCGCCGCGAGAAGGTCCTGAACCGCGCGCTCACGTTCGACGACGACGTCGCCGAGGCGCTGTACTCGCGCCATCGCGCGGTGCGCACGTACGCGAAAGCCGACATCACGCCGCTGCGCAACAACTACGCCGGGCAGACTCCGGGCCCCGGGTACCTCGCGAGCTGGACCCTGAAGGTCTCCGGGCTCGCCTCCGGGCGGACGGAGACGCTGACGCTCGAAGACCTGCTCGCGAAATTCCGCGTCCACGAGCAGATCACCCGGCTCGTCTGTGTCGAGGGCTGGAGCGCGGTGGCGTGGTGGGGCGGCATTCGGTTCGCCGACTTTCTGGAGGCCTTTCCGCCCGCGCCCGCGACGCGCAGTGGGCGGGGCTCGAGTCGGGCGTCAACCTCGATTTCCAGGGCAACGAGGATCCCTACTACGTTTCGATCGACCTCGAGACGGCGCGCCACCCGCAGTCCCTGCTCGCCACGCATCAGAACGGCCGGCCGCTGACGGTCGGCGCACGGCGCGCCGATGCGGCTGCTCGTCCCGATGAAACTGGGGCTCAAGAACATCAAGGCCATCACGGAGATCTCCTACTCCGCCGCGCAGCCCGACGACTACTGGGCCAAGCGCGGATACTCCAAGTACGACGGCCTGTGACCGGCGAGGCGCCGCAGCCCCCCGCGGCGGAGGCGCTGACCTCGCGGCTCGTGCGCGAGCACCGGGAGATCGACGAGCGTTTCGGCCGGTTCCTCGCCGCCGCCTTCGCGGGAGACGCCGCCGCCGCGCGCGACGCGATCGGCGCCTTCGACGACGCGCTGCGCCGGCACACCGCCCTGGAAGAGGAGCGCCTCTACCCGGACGCCCCGGCCCACGATCTCGCGGCGCCCGCGGAGGAGACGGAACGGGCGAGGCTCTTCCGGGAACTGCGCCTCGAGCACGTGCAGGTGCGGGAGCTGTCGGGCATGATCCGCCGCCTCCTCGCGGAGAAGTCGGACCTCGAGGCCGCGCGCCGGCTCGCTCCCAATCTCGCCCGCCGCTGGGACGCGCACACCGCGCGCGAGGAGAAGGAAGCCTTCGGGTCAGGAGCCTAGGAGGCGCACCTGGACCGTCCGCTCGCGCGGTCCGTCGAGCTCGATGAGGAAGATTCCCTGCCACCGGCCGAGCGCCGGCCGGCCCCCGGTGAGCGGGACGAAGCACGACACGCCGATCGCTTCCGAAAGGAAGTGCGCCGGCGAGTTGCCCTCCCCGTGTTCGAAGCGCACGTCCGGAACCCAGGCCGCCAGCGCACGCTCCATGTCGCCGATCACGTCCTCATCCCACGCTTCTCCCACCGTGACGGCGGCCGTCGTGTGCGGCAGCGACACCAGCAGCGCGCCGTCGCCGGCCGCGCCGAGCCTCGCCGCCGCCGCTGCAACGTCTTTCGTGATGTCGCGCCGCTCGATGGGACGAACGGTGCGAACCTGGAACTCGATCATCTGGATCGAAGTGTAATTGTCGGGTGGGCGCGCTGCAGCGGACTCGCCGGGCCCGGCGCTGAAGCGCAGCCCGACCGGCGATATCCTCCGCCCATGGGGACGAATCCGGCCCGCCAGCGGCCGCGCGGGCTATGGCCCCTCCTTCTGCTCGGCGCCCTCCTGGCGTGGGCCGCGTGGCCGTGGCTGCCGTTCTCCCGCTCCGCGACGCCCCCCGCGACGATCGTCTTCTACGGCTTCAGCATCCTCGCGGACACGATGAACGACGCGGTCTTCCCGGCGTTCCAGAAGACCTGGGCGGCCGAAGGCGGCTCGCCCGTCGAGTTCGTCAGCTCGTTCTCGGGCTCGGGCACGGTGACCAACCAGGTCATCATGGGAGTCCCGGCCCAGCTCGCGCTGCTCTCGCTCGAAAGCGATGCCGACCGCCTGGCCGAGGCCGGCGTCGTACCGGCGGGAGCCTGGCAGGCGCTGCCGTACGGCGGTGTCGTCAATCGGACGCCCTTCGTGATCCTGGTGCGGCCCGGCAACCCGAAGGGGATCCGCGACTTCGAGGACCTGACGCGCCCGGGCATCGGCATCGTGCATCCGGACCCTCTCACCTCCGGAGGCGCGGCCTGGGCGATCGTCGCGGAGTACGGGGCGGGAGCGCGGGGTGATCCGGGAGGCCCCGCGGCGGGCGAACGGCTCCTCGCTGGAATCTGGAGGAACGTCGTGGCACAGGCCTCTTCGGCGCGCGCCGCCCGGACCCAGTTCGAGAACGGCTTCGGCGACGCGCTGATCACCTACGAACAGGAAGCGCTGTGGGATCGGGCCCGAGGCAAACTCAAGGCCGACATCGTGTACCCTCGCCGCACGATCTTCTCCGAGCACACCCTCGTGCCGATCGAGCGCCACGTCGGTCCGCGAGAGCGGCCGGCCTTCGAGCGTTTCGAGCGCTACCTGTGGGAAGAGCCCGCGCAGCGGCTCTTCGTCGCGCACGGTTTTCGGAGCGTCGAGGAGCACGTGGAACGACAACCCCGCCTTCGGCAGGATCGCGGAGCCCTTCTTCATCGCGGACTTCGGCGGCTGGAAGCGCGCGCGCCGCGAGATCGTGGACGGGATCTGGAGAGACCGCGTGATGAAGCAGGGCTCCGCCCGATGAGCGCCCTGGCGCCCGTTCGGGGGCGGACCGGAAAGCCCCTGGTTCCCGTCAGCCTCGTGCTCCTGGTCCTGCTGCCGCTGATCCTCATGCCGCTCTCGGCGGTCTTCGTCTTCGCCTTCCGCGGCGGCCCGGCGGTTTTCGGAAAGGCCCTCGCCTCGCCGGAGGCCCAGTTCGCGCTGCGCTTCTCGCTCTTGATCGCCTTCGCGACGGCCGCCGTCAACGCGGTCTTCGGCACTTTCACGGCCTACGTCCTCTCGCGCTACCGGTTCCCGGGCGAGCGGCCGCTCGGCATCCTCGTGAACCTTCCCGTCGCGATCCCGACGGTCGTCGTCGGGACGTCGCTGTTGCTCCTCTGGGGGCCGATCGGGCTGCTCGGCCGCCTGCTCGAGCCCCTCGGCATCCAGCCGATGTTCGCGCCGGCCGGGGTGCTGCTCGCGCACCTGTTCGTGACGTTCCCCTACATGCTCGGCGCGGTCAAACCTGTGCTCGACGAGATCGAGTCCACCTACGAGGAGGCGGCCTACACGATCGGCGCGTCGCGCTGGCAGACGTTCCGGTGGGTCATCCTGCCGACCCTGCGCGGGGGCCTCTTCACCGGGGCGCTGCTGACGTTCGCCCATTCGCTGGGCGAATTCGGTGCGACGGTGCTCGTCTCGGGCAACCTGAGGCTGCGCACGCAGACCGCTCCGCTCTACATCTTCGCCCAGTTCGAAGCGGGCAACCTCGCGGGCGCCAACGCCGTGGCCGCCGTGCTCGCCGCGCTCTCCTTCCTCATCTTCTTCTTCCTGCTGCGCTACACCGCGCGGCGGAAGACCTAGGGCCGCTCATGTCGATCGCCCTCCAGAACGTGACCAAGCGCTACGCGGGACAGACCGTCGTCGACCGCGTGTCGCTCGAGGTGCAGACCGGGGAGCTCTTCGTCCTGCTCGGCGCCAGCGGCTCGGGCAAGAGCACGGTGCTGCGCCTGATCTCGGGCCTCCTGCCTCCCGACGAAGGCGCGATCCACCTGGGCGGGCGCGACGTCACGGCGCTGCCCCCGCAGAAGCGGGACGTCGGCTTCGTCTTCCAGAACTATTCGATCTTCCGGCACATGACCGTCGCCGAGAACATCGAGTTCGGCCTGCGCATCCGGAAGGTGCCGGCCCCCGAGCGGGAGACCCGGCGCGAGGAGCTGCTCGACCTGGTCGGCCTCGGCGGTCTCGGCTCCCGCTACGAGAGTCAGCTCTCCGGCGGCCAGCTCCAGCGCGTGGCGCTCGCGCGGGCCCTCGCCTACCGGCCCGCGGTCCTGCTCTTAGACGAGCCATTCGGCGCGCTCGACGTCAAGATCCGGGCCCAGCTGCGCCAGAACCTGAAGCAGATCCAGAAGACGCTCGGCGTCACGACGATCCTCGTCACGCACGACCAGGAGGAGGGGTTCGAGCTCGGGCAGCGCATCGGCGTCATCGAGCGGGGGCGCCTGCTCGAGGTCGGCGAACCCGAAGACCTGTACACGCACCCCCGCTCGCTCTTCGCGGCCACGTTCCTGGGCGGGGGAACGATCCTCGTGGGCCGGTGCCGCAGCGAGCGGGTCGAGCTCGGGCCGCTCACGCTTCCCATTCCTCCCGACGTGCCGCACGACGAAGGAGACCGCGTCCGCGTCCTCTTCCGGCCGGAGCAGGTGCGGCTCGAGGGTACCGAGCCCCCGCCGAGCGCCGCCGTGCTCGGGCGCGGCGAGCTGATCGGGGAGAACTTCGCGGGCTCCTCGCGCCGCGTGCGCCTTCGCCTGCCGCCGCTGCCGGGGACGCGGCAGCTCTCGCCGGCTCTGCCCTTCGGCGAGGACGCCCTGCTGATCGACGCGGCCGTCCCGGTGGACGGGCGACCGGTGGCCAAGCAACCCTGGGTCGTGCTCGAGCAATGGCACATCCTCCGACAGCCCACGCCGCGCCTTCTGGTTTGCGACGCGGGTGAGGGGCCCGCATCAGCCCTGGCGATCACGCCGCCGCTGCTGGCGGCCCTCGACGGAGTGGCGACGGTCCTCGGCGTCGCCGCCGGCTCCGGCGACCAGGACGCGCTGCGGGAGACGCTCGCGCGGCGCGCCGCGCGAAGCGGGGCTCGAGGGCGTGCCCGTGCGCGCGCGCATCGGTGATCCGGCCGAGCAGATTGCCCTCGAGCAGTCCGAGGCGGGCTACGACTTCCTGATTCTGGGAGAGCCCGAGGCGGCGGGCCGCGGCGGCCGGCGGCGCAACGCGGGCCTGGCGGAAGAATTGCTCGAGCGCGTCTCGACGCCGATCCTGCTCGCCCGCGGCCAGCCCCGCAGCCCGCGGAAGATCCTGATCTGCACGGCCGTCGGCGAGCCGGGCAAGGCCGACGTGCGCGCCGGCGGCTGGCTCGCGCGACGCCTCGGCGCGACCGTCACGCTGCTCTACGTCTCGACCGAGGGGCGCGTGCCGCCGCCCCTGGTGCGCGCGCACCTCGATCGGGGAATCGCGACGCTGCGCGAGCTCGAGGTCTCCGGCCGCGCGTCGATCCGGGAGGCCGAGGCCGCGATCGACGGGATCCTCGCGGAGCTCGAGGCCGATCCGCACGATCTCATCGTCGTCGGAGGCCCGGCGCGAGGCGCGCGCCCGCTCTTCCTGCGGGCGGAGTCCATCACGCAACAGGTCCTGCGCCGGTGCGGCTGCTCGGTGCTCGTCGTCCCCGAGGGCTCGTGGTGACGCCCGCGGCCGCGCGCATCGCCGCGCTATTCCGGATAGAGCTCGCGGTACGACTCGGCGAAGAGCATGACCCGCCGCACGTAGTCGCGGCTCTCGTAGGCCGGGTGCGACTCGAACAACTCGTCTTCTTCCAGGCCGGGGTGGCTCGCGCCGGACTCCCGCCATCCGGCCCGGCCCGCCGTTGTAGGCGGCCAGCGCGAACATCGGGTTCTCGTCGAACTGGTCGTAGAGCGTGCGCAGGTAGGCGGCGCCCAGCCGGGAATTGACGCCGGGATCGTAGAGGAACGCCCGGCGGTACCGCACGCGAAGCACCGATCGCGCGACACTGCGCGCCGTGGAAGGAAGCAGCTGCGTCAGGCCGAGCGCCCCGGCGCGCGATTTCGCATTCGCCTCGAAGAGGCTCTCCTGGCGCACCAGGCCGCGCAGAATCGCCGGATCGAGCCGGAATTCGCGGGCGCGATCGGCGAGAAAACCCCCTTCCTCGATGGGGTAGTAGAGCCTCCTCCACCCGTCCGGGACGCGCGCCTCTTCGGCCGTCCCCATCTCGGGAAACGCGCGCTTGGCCGCCGCGGCGGCCGCCGGGAAGCGGCCGAGCGCGAACTCGGACTCCGCCAGGCGCAGGTCCCGGCCGCGGCTCGAGGGAAGCAGGCGCGCTTCCGCCGACGCCTCGGCGAAGAGCCGCAGCCTCAGCAGCTCGTCGACCCGACGGAAGGTGGCCGTGGCCGACGAAGGGTCGGGCAGAGGGGGTCGCGGCGCGGACCGTCGCCGGTGGCACCCGATGGCGCGCGAAGCTGAGCGTAGAGATCGGGGGGATCCCCGCGCGAAAGGTCGCGGTAGAGAGCGGAAGCGGCGGCCCGGTCGCCCTCCCGCTCGTGGCAGCGGGCCTTCCAGTAGGAGAGGCGGCGCTGCAGGTCGACGGGCGTGTAGAGCGCCGCCAGCGCGTCGAGGCGCGCGCGGGCGCCCGGCCAGTCGCACGCCAGATACAGGGCCCAGGCCAGCTTCCAGAGAGGCTCGAACCCGGAGCGTGTCCCCGGCGACTCGGCGACGAGGGCGCGCGCCTGCTCGAGCCCGGCCTCGAACTGCTCCGTCTCGAAGGCGAGCCGGATCAGCCGCTCGCGTGCGTCCGCGCGCACGGCCGCGGGCGCCTCGGGCGCGGTCAACGCCGAGAGGGTCGTCGTGAGCGCCGCGATCCGGGCGTCCGCTGCACCCGGTGATCTTCGTCGGGCGAGGAGCTTCCGGTATTCGATCTGCGCGCGAACCAACCTTGCCTCGAACGAAGCCGGGCTCCCGTCAGACGGAATCCGCGCGGCCGCCGCGAGCGCCGCCGCCGGCCGCTTCAGCTGCGCTTCCCCGCGGGAGAGGGCGAGCAGGTTGACGCTGCGCTCCTCATCGGGCCAGCGGCCGGGCGCATCGCGGGAGAGCATGGCGACGCCACGCCTGGCGTCGCCCGCGGCGATCAGAGCTCGCCCGCGCCGCGCGCGGTCGGCGGCGGAGAGAGACTCCTCCTCCTTCCGCAGCGCGCGGCGCACTTCGGCGGGAATCGCTTCCGAGCGGTCCGAGAGCGGCGCCTCGAGCAGGAGCTGCCGGGAGAGGGACCGAACCGAGGCCGCGTCCCCGGCTCGCAGGGCGAGGCGCAGGCGATCGGGGGCGAGCTCGAGGCTCGAAGACGGGCTCGCCGCGGCCGCCCGCGCGAGCACGCCGGCCGCCGACGCTCCCGCCCCGTTCCGCTCGAGCAGGCGCGCGAAGTCGAGCGCCGTTCGCGCACGCCCCGCGTACGGCTCTTCGCTCCTTTCCAGGGCGTGGTACTCGCGCAGGGCCTCCTCGGTTCGGCCCGCTGCGGCCAGATCCCTCGCGAGCCGGTCGCGGCGATAGCTCTCGAGGCCGATCGCCGCGCCGGAGGACGCCGCGAACCGGCGCGGAGGCCTCGTCGAAATTCCCGCGCCGCTCGTCATCGAGCGCGAGGAGAAGGTCGACGCGAGCGTCCCAGGCCCGCTGCGCGGCCCGCGCGCGCACTTCCGAGAGGATGCGCTCTCGCCTCCGCGCGCTCGCCCGGCCTCGAGCAGATCCGCGGCCCTCGCGAACTCCGCGTCGTAGTCGGACGAGACAAAGAGTCCTCCGACGTCCGCCCGGGCGATCCCGAACGCGAGCGCGGCGCCGGCAACGTAGGGCGCGAACTTGACGAGTTTTTGAACGGTCAAAGCAAGAATCGGGTCATCGGATCATCGAGTCATCGGGTCATTGCCGGATGGTTTCCGGCAGATCACCCAATGATCCAATCACTCGATGAATCAATTCTTCTAGATTCCCAGCGCTTCCGCACGGCCGTCGGCGAGCGTGCGAACGAGCTCCTCGTGAAAGAAGTTGGTGTTCGACCGGACATCCTCCGGGATCCGCTCGTCGTACATCTGCCGGCTGCGGTCGATGTCTTCCTTGAGCCGCTGGTAGAGGTTGCCCTGCTCGCGCCCCTCCTGGACCGCGCGCTCGTTGTAGAGCTTGATCTCGGAGACCAGGAGCTTGGCGAATCGGCGCGCCTCTTCGCGCCGCTCGTCGCCCTCCGAGCGCGCGAGCGGGCCGGCCAGGCGCCGGCCGGGAGCCGCTGGCGGAGCCACCGGCGGCGCTGGCGCCTCCGCGGGTTCCTCCGCCTTCCACATCGGGGTCGGCGGAACCACGCTCTCGGCCGCGATTTCCGGCAGGCGCACCGTCGCGCCGGGAGAGTCTGCCCACTCCATCGGCCGGCGTCGCAACGACCGGCGGCGGCGGTGGCTCGGGCACCGGTGGCGGAGCGCGGAGCGGGAATGCTCGGCTCGAAATCCACCGCGCTCGGAACTTCCTTCCAGGCAGGCTTCGCCGACGCGGGCAGGCGGCTCGGCCGACGGAGTCAGGGGAACTTCGCGCGGCCGCGGAATGCCGAGATCCGAGATGTCCTCTTCCGCCGGCCGCTCGGGCGGGCCGGGAATCGGCCGCAGCGGCGGCGCCGGACGCAGCTTCCGCGTGGCGAGGCGATCGACGACGAGCCCCGTCAGGAACGTCAGCGCCGCGATCCCATCCGGATCGAACCGATGCTCCTCGCCGGGCACGGCGTCGGCATAGACGGCGCCCGAGATCTTTTCCTTGACGACCATCGGGATCACGACGGCGTCCGCGGCATCGGAGGCTTCGAGACGATGCGAGATGTCGTTGCCGCGCGCCAGCCGCTCGGGCGTCCCCTCGAGGATCGCCGCGAGCGCGCGAGAATCCGCGGTCGCGATCGAGACCTTTCGCACGGCCTCGTCGTCCAGCCCATGCTCCGAAAAGCCGACGGCCTTCCAGACCCCGAAGGTCCCGCCCTTGGCGACCAGCAGCGCGACCCGCGAGGCGCGCCGGCGGCACAGGTCCAGGAACCGGTGCAGCGCCTCGACCTGGTTGGCGGACGCGTCGAGCGTGCGGGCCTCGTCGAGCGAAATGGCGCCCGAGCGTCGCCAGCGCCCCCTTCTCCCGCTGTTCGAGCATCTCGGCGGGAACGATCCCGGCGAAGTCCTGATCGAACCGCTCGAGGAAGCCCGCCCACCGGCGGTCGGCCTCGAGCCTCAGGCGGTCGAATTCGTCCCGCAGCGCCGCGAACCGCTCGAGCAGGCGCCGCTCGATCTCGGCTTCCAGCCGAGAGAGAAGCTCTTCGTCTTCCATGTTCGGGTCATTATGCGGCCTGCGGCGACCGAGTCAACCTCAAGCCAATCTGAGAGATCCGTCGCGCCAGGCCGGCCAGCGTCCGAGGGGGGCCCCGGGCTGCCGGCACCCCGCCGTGCGCCACGGGAACGTGCCCCCGCTGTGCATAACCGTCTCAAACCAAAAGACATTTGTTGACACCGCTCCCGTGGACTTCTATGATTTCGGGCTCTCTCGAAGGTCAAGGTGAAGGGGGTGACAGTTCGTGCCTCTCGTCCACGTCAAGGAAGACGAATCATTCGAAAACGCGATGCGTCGCTTCAAGAGGAAGTGCGAGAAGTCGGGAATCCTCTCGGAGCTGAAGAAGCGTCAGCACTACGAGAAACCGAGCGCCAAGCGCAAGCGCAAGGCGATCCAGGCGCGCAAGAAGATGCTTCGCAAGCTCGCCGAGGAAAAGCGAGCGACCCCCTAGGTTCCGCAGAAAACCCTCCGGGCGAGGACGGCGTCGCGTCGACTCTCGAATTCGACGTCGTCCTCCGCCTCGTCTCCTCCCTCGCCCGCACCCCTCCCGGACGCTCCGCCGTTCTGGCGAGCGCTCCCTCCGGCGACGCCGCAACGCGTCCGCGGCCGCCTCGAAGAGACCTCCGAGGCCTGGACGTTCCGAACCCGCCATGGCCGGCTCCCGCTTGTCGGGAGTGGAGGAGATTTCGCCCGATCCTCGAGGCGCTCTCGGGCGCCGGCGGCCACGGCGTGCCGGAGGAATTCCGGCCGATCCTCTCCGTGGCCCGCGCCTCCGAGGCCGTGCGCCGCTTCCTCGAACCGGCCGACACGCCCCGGCTCGCCACCCGCCGCGAGTCGTTGCCCCGGTTTGCCGACCTGCTCGAGAAGGCCCGGAGGCTCTTCGCCGCGGACGGATCGGTTCGCGACGACGCTTCGCCGCGTCTGAAGGAGTTGCGCGAGCGGCTGCGCCGGCGGCGAAGCGAAGTCTCACAGAGGATGACCAGGCTGCTCGAGGAGCGGCGGGACGCCCTCGGCGACGCGCTCCTGGTCCAGCGCAACGACCGCTACTGCCTGCCGGTCCTGGCCTCGGCGCGGGGCCGCGTGCCGGGCATCGTGCACGACCGCTCGGGATCGGGCCACACGGTCTTCGTCGAGCCGATGGAGGTCATCGAGGCCAACAACGAGCTCGCGCTCCACGCCGCCGAAGAGCGCCGCGAAGTCGAGCGGCTGCTCGTCGAGTTCGGGCGGGCGGTCCTCGCGGTGGCCCCGGATCTCGACCGGCGCCGTCGCCGCCCTGGGCGAGCTCGACGCGCTGGAGGCGCGGGTCGAGTTCGGAGAGCTCAGCGAGGGACGCATCCCGGAGATTTCCGACGACGGCTCCTGGACGCTCGCCGCGGCGCGGCATCCGCTGCTCGACCCGCGGCTGGCCCCGCTGCGCCGCCGCGTGCTCGAAGAATCTCGGGCCGCGCGGGCGATCGTCCCGCTCGACCTCGACCTGCCGCGCGAGAAACGGCTCCTCGCCGTCTCCGGCCCCAACGCCGGCGGCAAGACGGTCGTGCTGAAGACGGCAGGCCTGTTCTCCATGCTCGCCCAGTCGGGTTTCCCGGTTCCCGCATCCGCGGGCACGCGCCTGCCGGTCTTCACGGCGATCGAGGCCGAGATCGGCGACTCCCAGGAGATCCTGGCCGATCGCTCGACCTTCTCTTCCTCCCTCGAAATCCTGGCGAGGATCCTCGAGCAGGCGCGCCCCGGGTCGCTCGCGCTCTTAGACGAGATCGGCGGCGCGACCGACCCGGAGGAAGGCAGCGCGCTGGCGGTCGCCTGGCTCGAGGCCTTTCTCTCGAAGGGAGGACGGGCGATCGTCACGACGCACCTCTCCGCCGTCAAGAAGTTCGCCGCCGAGAGGGCCGACGCCGTCTGCGCGGCGATGGAGTTCGACGACGAGACGGGAGCGCCCAACTACCGCATCCACCCCGGCCTTTCCGGCCGCAGCCACGCCCTTTCGCTCGCGCGGGAACGCGGGATCCCCGAGGCGGTTCTCGCGCGGGCCCGCGACATCCTCGGAGACGCCTGGCGGCGGCGCGAGAGGGCCGAGACGGAGGCCCAGGAGGCGCTCGAGCGCCTCCGACGGCTGGAGCAGGAGGCGGCCGCCGAACGCGGGCGCGCCGCGGCCGAGACGGAGCGCCTCGGCGCGGAACGTGAAGCGCTGCGGCGGGAGCGCGCGAAGCTCCTCGAGGAGGGCAAGACGGGCTTCGAGCGCGCCCGGGACCGCCTCGCGCGCGAAGTCACCGAGGAGCTCGCCCGCCTCCGCCAGGACACCGCGCGGCTGGCCCAGGCCTCCGCGGCGCGCGTTCTGGACGCCGCCGAATCGCAAGCCGCCGCGGCCGAGCCGGTCCTCGGCGAAGCCGAGTCGCTGGCCCGGTCGCGATCGCAGGAGATCGCGGTCGGAGGGCGGGCCCGGCGGCGCGGATCGAAGACGGAGGGAACGGTCCTGGCCCTCGAAGCGGACTCCGCCTGGCTCGAAGTCTCGGGCAAGCGGATGCGCTTGAAGCGCGCCGACCTCGAGCCCGTCGGTTCGGCGCCGGTCCGACCTTCTGCGCCGCGCGCCCGGCGGCGGCCTCCCCGCCCGGGCTCCTCGGCCAACGTCTCCACGAGCGAAGTCAACGTCATCGGCCGCCGCCTCGACGAGGCGATCGACGAAGTCGAACGGGCCCTGGACGCGGCGATCCTCGCGGGAGACGGCTCGCTGCGCGTCGTGCACGGCCATGGCACCGGGCGCCTTCGCGACGGCCTGCGCGAGCACCTCCGCTCGCACCGGGCGGTCGCCTCGATCCGCGCGGCCGACGCCCGCGAGGGCGGCAACGGAGCGACCATCGCCGCGTTAAAGTGACGGCCGTCCCATGTCCGACCTCGACATCAACGACGCCGTTCTGGCCCAGCTGCGCAGCGCCGCGGACATCGTGGAGGTCATCGGCGAGCACACGCGCCTGAAGAAGGCCGGGCGCTCCTGGAAGGGGCTGTGCCCCTTCCACAACGAGCGCACGCCTTCCTTCACCGTCGACCGGGACAAGGGGCTCTACCACTGCTTCGGGTGCGGGGCGGGCGGCGACGTCATCCACTTCGTCCGCCAGATCGACCGCCTCGATTTTCCGGAGGCCGTCGAGGCGCTCGCCGGACGCTTCGGCGTCGCGATCCCCAAGCGCGCCTCCCGCGGGCCGCGCGACGACCGCCGGGAGAAGCTGCTCGAGGCGACCGCCGCGGCGCAGCGCTTTTTCGCCGCGGAGCTTTCGAAGGCCGGCAATCCGGCCGCGCAGTATCTGGCCGGCCGGAACGTCCCGCCGGATCTCTGGCAGAAGCTCGGCCTGGGCTACGCTCCCGATTCCTGGGACGCTCTCGGGCGCAGCCTTTCCGGCGCATACCCGGAGGCGCTGCTGATCGAGGCCGGGCTGCTGCAGCCGCGCGCCGAAGGAAAGGGCGCGTACGACCGATTTCGAAACCGCCTCCTCTTCGTCCTTCGAGACGACCGTGGGCGCCCGGTGGGCTTCGGAGGTCGGGTCCTCGCCGCGGGGCAGGAGCCCAAGTACTTGAACTCCCCGGAATCTCCGATCTTCCAGAAGAAACGGACTCTCTACGGGCTCTCGCAGGCCCGCGACGCCATCCGCCGGCGGGAGCGCGTGGTCCTGGTCGAGGGCTACTTCGATCACCTGGCGGTCGTGCGCGCGGGCGTCGAAGAGGTCGTGGCCTCGATGGGAACGGCGCTGACCCCGGAGCAGACCGAGAAGCTGCGCCGGCTCTGCGAGCGCGTCGTCCTCTGTTACGACGGCGACGAGGCGGGCCGGGCCGCCACCCGGTCGGCGATCGCCCTGTGCCTCGCCCAGGGCCTGCGGGTCGCCGTCGCGCGGCTGCCCGAAGGAGACGATCCCGACGACGTGCTCTCCGCCTCCGGTCCGGAAGCCCTGGCCCGCCACATCGACGAGGCCCCGGACTTCCTCGACTGGCTGATTTCCGAGATCCGGCCCCAAGAGGCCGGGCTTTCGGCTCCGGACAGCAGCGCCCGGATCGCCGCGGTCCTCGAGATCCTCAAGGCGATCCCCGACTCCATCCTCCGCCACGAGGAGTGCCGCAAGCTCGCCCGCGTCATCTCCGTTCCCCTCGAAGTCCTCTGGGACAGGATCCGGGATCGCGGCGGGGCCGTCGTCCTCCCGGACTCCTCCGCCGGCCGCGGGAACGCCCGCGCCCGCCTGCGGTGTTATCGGACGTTGGAATTCCGGAAGCCGAACGCGCGTTGCTTCCGATCCTGATCCGAGGGGGCGACTTTATCTCTCTGATTCTAGGGCGCTTGAAGGACGAATGGCTGAGCCGAGACGGAATCCGGGCCATCGCTGCTGCGTTTCGTACGGAGGGGCCTTCGGAACCTGTTGATTTTCATAGGATAATCACCCACCTTACTGAGGATCAAAGAGGCCTATTGGCTCGCGCGTCCGTCGAGGAAGGGCCCGAGCCGACCCACCAGAGGGTCGTCCAGGTACTCGACAAGCTCGAACAGGAGCACTTGAAGCGGGAAAGTGCCGCCCTGCTGGCCGCGATCGGGAAGGCGCCCGAGGACAACGAACTGATTCGGAAGAAGATGGCGGCGGATCAGCGAATCGCGGAGTTGAAGTCGTCTCGGAAAGGAAACGAGCTTGGTGATTGAGGAACGGTATCCGGAAGTTTCGGTCCTCCTGAAGGTGGGCAAGGAGAAGGGCTACCTGCTCTACGAAGAGATGCAGACCGTCCTGTCCGACGAGGTCACGGGCAACCCGCAGGACCTCGAGGAGGTCTACGTCCGGCTCTTCGACCTCGGGGTCGAGATCGTGACCGATCCGGACCGGGCCGCCCGGCGCCGCGCCGCCCTCGAAGCGGAGTCGGCCGAGGAGGCGCGCGAGGCCGTCGAAAAGACCAACGACCCCGTGCGGATGTACCTGCGCGAGATGGGCACGGTCAAGCTGCTCGACCGCGAGGGCGAGGTCCGCATCGCCAAGCGCATCGAGCAGGGCGAAGCCAAGATCTACCAGGCCCTGGCCAACAACCCGATCGTCCTCGAAGAGATCCTCAAGCTGCTCGAGAGCGCCGGACGCGACACCCGCATGGTCAACGAGCTCGTCAATCCCTCCGACGAAGAAGAAGAGGAGATGGACGACCGCGCCACGCGCCGCATCGAGGGCGTGCTCGGCAGCTTCAAGAAGATCGGCGCGCTCGACAAAGACATCAAGCGGATGAAGTTCAAGGCGCGCACCTTGAAGCGCGGCTCCAAGGCGCTGGCGCGGATCGAGAGCTCGATCGACAAGCGGATCGCCGACATGGCGAAGCTGATCCGGGCCGCCGACTTCACCCCCGCCGTCCTGAACCGCGCGATCGGGATCCTGAAGGACATCGACCGCCAGATGAACGTCCCCGAGTCCACGATCCGGCAGGACACGGCGACACTGAAGAAGGAAAAGAACCCGACGCGCCTGGACTTCTACAAGCGGCGCATCGCGAAGTACCGCAAGGCCCTCCGGGAGCTCGAGCAGAAGTTCGGCGTCACCCACGAGGACATCAAGAAGACCCAGCGCATGGTGCGCGAGGGCGAAGAGGAGGCGGATCAGGCCAAGCACGAGCTGATCGTCGCCAACCTGCGCCTGGTCGTCTCGATCGCGAAGAAGTACACGAACCGGGGCCTGCAGTTCCTGGATCTGATCCAGGAGGGCAACATCGGCCTGATGAAGGCCGTCGAGAAGTTCGAGCACCGCCGCGGCTACAAGTTCTCGACCTACGCCACGTGGTGGATCCGCCAGGCGATCACGCGCGCCATCGCCGACCAGGCGCGCACGATCCGCATCCCGGTCCACATGATCGAGACCATCAACAAGCTGACGCGCACCTCGCGCTCGCTCGTCCAGGAGCTCGGCCGCGAGCCCAACGCCGAGGAGATCGCCAAGCGCATGGACATGCCCGTCTCCAAGGTGCGCAAGATCATGAAGATCGCGCAGGAGCCGATCTCGCTCGAGACGCCCATCGGCGAGGAAGAGGATTCGCATCTGGGCGATTTCATCGAGGACCGTCAGGTCCTTTCGCCCATCGACGCGGTGCTCGTCTCCAACCTGCAGGACCAGACGCGCCGGGTCTTGAAGTCCCTGACCCCCCGCGAGGAGCAGGTGCTCAAGATGCGGTTTGGCGTCGGAGACGGCTCGGAGCACACGCTCGAAGAGGTGGGCCGCTCCTTCAACGTCACCCGCGAGCGCATCCGCCAGATCGAGTCGAAGGCGCTGCGCAAGCTCCGGCACCCCTCGCGCGCGAAGAAGCTGCGCCCCTTCCTCGAGACCATCCGCTAGGGATTCGATCCCGCGGACCGGGCCGCCAAGGGCTCCGCCGGACCGGGCGGGGCCCTGCCGTCTTTTGAGATATATTCGCCCCTGGAACGAGAACGGAACGTTCCGGGGTCCATAGCTCAGCGGTCCAGAGCCACCGGCTCATAACCGGTCAGACCTCGGTTCGAATCCGAGTGGACCCACCAGACCGTGGGGGTGATGAAGGGGTGCGGGGAGCTTGAGGAGTTCGCTGATCAAGAAGCGAGATAAGGCATGGATGTGTGGAAGTCACCAGGGGTGTCCGATCGGGGCACCCTTTCTGTTTTGCGGGCTGCCGGGAACGCTCCGATGAATTCCGTCCTCGAGCAGCTCTACCGCCTCCAGAACCGGATCCAGTTCGTCCGCAGCCGCGTTCACGAGCGCGACACCGTCCCGGCGGAGCTGGTCGAGGTCGACCGGGAGTTCCGCGAGAAGGTCGAGACGGTCGAGAAGCTCCGCGCCCGGCTGGCCGAAGCGCAGAAGGAGGCCCGGAAGGCCGAAATGGAGCTTCAGGACCTCAAGGAGAAGCAGAAGAAGTACCAGACGCAGCTGCGCAGCGTGCAGTCGAGCCGGGAGTACTCCGCCGCGCTGAACGAGATCGACGGCGTCGAGCGCCTGATCCGCACCAACGAGGAGCGCATCCTCGCCCTCGAGGAGGAAATGGAGACGGCTCAGGCGGACCTCGCGACCCGCGAGGAGAGCCTGCCCGCCGAGACCGAACAGCACGAGGAGAAGCTCAAGGACTGGCGCGCCGCGCAGCGCGCGATCAACGAAGAAGTGGCGGCGGCCGAGACCGAGATCCAGCGCCTCGAGGCGGAGATCGCTCCGCGGGAACGCTCCGAGTTTCACCGGCTGCTCGACAAGAAGCGGGGGCTCGCGGTCGCGAGCGTGATCCAGATCGCGGCTTCCTACTCCTGCTCCGCCTGTCACGTGAAGATCCGGCCGGCGGCGCTCCAGACGCTCAAGGCCGGCAACGAGATCGTCTACTGCGACACGTGCAAGCGAATCCTCTACTACGATCTGCACGCCTGAGCGCGGCGCTGTGCCGACGGCCGGCCGCTTCATGAAATTCCGGGCCTTCATCGACGGAGCGGCTCGCGGAAACCCGGGTCCGGCCGGTGCCGGCGTCTGGGTCGAATCCCGCGGCGAGGAGGGCGCCGAGGAGCACTTCGAGGCGCTCGGCCGCACGACCAACAACGTCGCGGAATACCGGGCCCTCCTGCTGGCGCTCTCGCGGGCGAAGGAGCTCGGCGCCGACGAGGTCGAGCTCTTCTCCGACAGCCTGCTGCTCGTCGAGCAGGTCAACGGCAACTACCGCGTCAAGGCGGAACACTTGAAACCCCTCGTCTCCGAGGCCGTGCGCCGGGCGAAGGGATTTCGGCGGTTCCAGATCAGCCACGTCCGCCGCGAGCGCAACAAGAACGCCGACCGCCTCGCCAATCTCGGCGCCGACGCGAGCGAGCCCTCCTAGACGGAGGCGGCCACGCAGCTGTCGCCGGAAGAAATCGCCGCCCGACGGTCCGAGGCCCTGGCGGCGATCGCTCGCGCCGCGGAGAGGTCCTCCCGCGACCCCGCCGACGTGCAGCTGCTCGCCGTGACCAAGGGTCACGGGCCCGACGCCGTCCGGGCGGCGGCCCGTGCGGGACAGATGCTCTTCGGCGAGAACCGCGTCGCCGAGGGCGCCGGAAAGATCGAGGCGACGCGCGGGGAGCTGCCGCAGATTTCCTGGCGCCTGATCGGAACTCTTCAGACCAACAAGGCCGCGTCGGCGCTACAATACTTCTCAGTCTTGGAAAGCCTAGATCGGCAACGACTTGTGGAGCGCCTCGAGCGGCTCCTGGCGGAGAGCGGACGGCAGCTGCCTGTCCTGCTCGAGGTCAATATCGGCCAGGAGGCGAGCAAATCCGGGATCGCTCCGGAGGGGCTCGAGGCGCTCGCCGCTCGCGCCCTTTCGGCTCCCCACCTCGAGGTGCGGGGCCTCATGGCGGTTCCCCCCTTCGATCCCGACCCCGAGCGCGCCCGCCCGTACTTTCGCCGCCTCCGGCAATTGCGCGATTCTCTCGCGGACCGCTTCGGGCGGCCCTTCCCCGAGCTCTCGATGGGAATGAGCCACGACTTCGCCGTCGCCGTCGAGGAAGGCGCGACCGAGGTTCGCCTCGGGACCGCCCTGTTCGGCTCGCGGGAGGCGGCTTGAACCTCGGCGGCTCCGCCACGCGGAGCGATCTTCGACGCGGCGCTGTTCGTCTTGAACGCCCTGTGGTGGCTCGTGATCATCGCCGCGCTGATCTCCTGGGTGAACCCCGACCCCCGCAACCCGATCGTCCGGTTTCTCTACGGCACGACGGAGCCGCTCTTCCGACCCTTCCGGCGGCTGGTGCCCCCTTCGCGAACGGGAGGGATCGACCTGTCGCCGCTGCTCGTGATTCTCCTGATCTATCTGCTCCAGCGCTTTATCGCCCGCCTCGCGGTGGGCGCCATCTGAGGAGGACCTTGCCATGCCACGCCTGACACCGCTCGAGATTCAGAAACACGAGTTCTCCCGCAAGTGGAAGGGCTTCGACCCGGTCGAGGTCGAGTCCTTCCTCAGCATGGTCGCCGAAGAGATGGAAGAGCTCGCCCGCACGAGCGCGGAGCTCGATGGGCGCGTGCGGCATCTGGTCGACGAGAATGAGGAGCACCGGGAACGGGAACGGATCCTGAAGGCGACGCTGCTCACCGCGCAGCGGGCTTCGGAAGACATCCGAACGGCCGCGCACAAGGAAGCCGAACGCATCGTCCAGGAGGCGCAGGAAGCCGGCGAGCGGTTGACGCACAGCGCCCTGCAGCGGTCGGCGGAGATCGAGAAGGCCATCCAGGAGCTGAAGATCCAGCGCGCCAACTTCCGCCTGCAGCTCCAGAAGATGATCGAGCTCTTCTCCCAGGTTCTCGAATTCGATCGCGACGAGGGAGAAAAGGACCGGCCGCTCTCGTACCTGACGCGAAAGACCGAAAAAGAGGAAGGCGCGCTATAGAGCGGCCTTCCGCCGGCC
Source organism: uncultured Acidobacteriota bacterium (assembly GCA_963725095.1). Classification (GTDB taxonomy): domain Bacteria; phylum Acidobacteriota; class Thermoanaerobaculia; order UBA5066; family Gp7-AA6; genus DATBFU01. Next base: position 79,555 of record CAVRXJ010000013.1, on the reverse strand, counting down.
CGATCCCGTCCCTGGAGATCCGCAACGCGGCGTCGCTCGCGACACCCCTCGGCCGGGGGGCGCGGCGCGGGCGGGAGCAGGGAGAGATCCTCCGGATCACCGGGGCTGCCGTTCGCGCGGAGAACGGTGTGCTCGCCTTCGTCGGAACCGAGGAGGAGTACCGCCGCCGGTATGCCGGGAGTCCGGCCGCCCGGTCGATCGACGCGACGGGCAAGACGCTGCTTCCCGGGTTCGTCGATTCCCACACCCACCCGGTCTGGGCCGGAGACCGCGGTCCGGAGATCGGGCGGAGGCTCGCCGGAGAACCCTACGCCGCGATCGCCGCGGACGGAGGCGGGATCAACGCCACCGTCCGCGCGACCCGCGCGGCCTCGACGGCCGGAGCTCTCGCTCCTGACGCGCGAGCGGCTGGCGCGGATGCAGGCCCACGGGACGACCACCGTCGAGGCGAAGTCGGGCTACGGGCTCACGGCCGAGGACGAGCTGCGGTCGCTCGGGATTCTGGCCGAGGCGGCGCGGGACCCGGACCTGCCGCGGATCGTGCCGACGCTGCTCGCCGCCCACGAGATTCCGCCCGAGTTCCGAACGCGGCGCGCCGAATGGGTCCGCGCGATCGCCGAGGAGATCGTTCCCGAAACCGCGCGGCGCGGGCTCGCGCGCTTCTGCGACGTCTTCTGCGACGAGGGGGTCTTCACGGTGGATGAGTCCCGGACGATCCTCGAAGCCGCGCGGCGGGCCGGGATGGCGCTGCGCCTTCATGCGGATGAGCTGGCGCGGTCGGGAGGCTCGTTCCTCGCCGCGGAGCTTCACGCCGCCTCCGCCGATCACCTGCTCTGCATCGGCGCCGAGGAGATCGCGGCGCTGGCGCAGGCGGGAACGGTCGCGACGCTGCTGCCGGGCACGGCCTGGTGGATGCGGTCGCCGGGGGCGCCGGCGCGCGCGCTCATCGACGCCGGCGTTGCCGTGGCCGTCGCCTCCGACGCGAATCCGGGAACCTGCCTGACGGAATCCCTCCCGGCCGTCGCCGCGCACGCCTGCCTCGACTCCGGGCTGACCGTCGAAGAGGCCCTGACGGCGATCACCCTGAACGGCGCCGCCTCGCTCGGGCTCGCGGCCGAAACGGGATCGCTCGAGCCCGGCAAGTCGGCCGACATCGTCTGGATCGACGCGCCGGACGACCGGCACCTCATCTATCATTGGGGAGTCAACCTGGTCGCCGGCGTCGTGTGCCGGGGCCGCGTGATCGATCGGCCATGACCGACTTTTCGAAACTTTCGCTCGAAGCCTTCCTGGGCTCCCTCGCCGCCGAAACGCCGACACCGGGCGGCGGCACGGCGGCCGGTGTCGCCGGCGCGATGGGCGCCGCGCTCGCGCGAGATGGTCGCCGCGTTGACCCTCTCGAAGGAGAAGTACGCCGCGTCGCACGAAGCCGTGCGCCCCATCGCCGCGGCCGCGAAGGCGGCAGGCGAAGAGTTGATGAGGTTGGCGCGCGAGGATTCCGAGGCCTATGACCAGGTCGTCGCCGCCCGCCGGCTTCCCAAGGAGAGCCCGGAGGAGAAGGCCCTGCGCACCCGCCGGCTCGCCGAAGCCAACGTTCATGCGACGCAGGTCCCGATGCGCACGGCCCGAGCGGCCGTCCGCCTCCTCGCGGCCCTGCCGGAGCTCGTCGAAAAGGGCAATCCCAACGCCGCGTCGGACGCGGGATCGGCCGCCCTGCTGCTCGAGGCCGCGACCGAATCGGCGCTCTTAAACGTCGGCATCAACCTGTCCGGACTCGAGGATGCGGCCTTAGTCGGCGAGATGCAGCGCGAGACCGCGGACCTGCAGACCGAGGCGCAGCGCCTGCGCGATCAGGTTCTCGCGGCGGTGCGCCGCAAGTTCTGAGCCTCGAGACAACGTAAACGCTCAGGGCGAGGAGGGTTAGCGCTCTGCGTGCACCCTCGCAGTTTTTTCTTGACACTCCCGTGCCCGTTTGTCATACTGGTTATATTGAATCGCGCGACTCCCGAAGCGGGTCGCGCGTTTTGTTTTTCAGGCCTCGCCGTTTCGAAACCAACCCTCTGACACCGGACGAGTTGGACCGCTCCGTTTCGGCGGATCGAGACGCCTCGTCACCGCGCCGCTGCCCCGATCGGCGCGCCAATGGCAGGTTTCGCGCTCTTCCGGGCCCCGCCGAACGCGGGCCATAGAATCGCTCCCGATGCCCGAACCCCGCCCGACGCTCTATCTGGTGGACGCGATGTCCAACATCCACCGGGCCTATCACGCCATCCAGAGGCTCTCGACCTCCGCCGGCAAGCCGACCAACGCCATCTACGGCTTCGTCACGATGCTGCGCAAGCTGTTGCGCGAGCGTTCGCCCCGACTACCTGGCGGTCGCCTGGGACGGCCCCCAGCGCACCGCCCGGCACGAGGCCTTCGCCCAATACAAGGCCAACCGCCCGGCCATGGCCGAAGACCTCGCCGGTCAGCTCCCCGAGATCCGCCGCGTGCTGGAGGCCTACCGGATCCCGGTTCTCGAGATGCCGGGCTACGAGGCGGACGACGTGATCGGCACCCTCGCCAGCAAGGGCGCGGCGGCGGATCTGGACGTCGTGATCGTCACGGCGGACAAGGACATGCTCCAGCTGGTGGGTCCGCGCGTGCGCGTCTTCCACACCGGCCGCGAGGTCTTCCTCGACGAGGCCGGTGTGCGCGAGTTCTTCGGCGTCGCGCCGAGCCAGGTCGCCGACGTCCTGGCCCTGATGGGCGACAGCGTGGACAACATCCCCGGAGTCCCCGGAGTCGGGCAGGTCACGGCCAAGAAGTGGATCTCGTCGTACGGGAGCCTGGGAAATCTCCTCGAGAAGATGGACGAGATTCCCGGAAAGGTCGGCGAGAGCCTTCGGCAGCACCGGGAGGACGCCCTCCTCTCGCGGCGGCTCGCCGAGATCCCGACCGATCTGCCGATCGACCTGTCCACGGAGGAGCTCAAGCGCTGCGACACCCGACCTCGAGAAGCTCAAGGCGATCTTCTCGGAGCTCGAGTTCCAGTCGCTCGCCGCCGAGATCCAGGGAGAGGCGGCCGCTCCGCCGCCCGCGCCCTCCCGGCGGCTCGCGGCCGGAGAGGCCTTTTCGTTCTCGCGCGACGCGGCCGTCGGCGCCGCCCTGCTGACGCGCAACGGCCACGCGCTGCTCGCCCTGTCGAACGGCTCCGCGACCGAGATCGCCGAAGAGCCCGCGGAGTCGATCGCCGCGCGCTGGACCGGGCTCGAGCGCCCGGAGACCCTGGTCGCGATGCCCGACGCCAAGCCCCTCGATGCGCTCCTGGCGCGCCGGGGCGCGGGCCGTCGGCTGCGAAGTCTTCGATGTCGGGCTCGCGCAATACGTGCTCGCCCCCGGTGTGGCGAGCTCCGAGATCGACGCCATCGCCTTCCATCGCCTGGGCACGAAGCTCCTTCCCGACAAGGAGGCCGGCGTCTCCGGCGGCTCCCTCACGACGGGATACGAGATCGGAAGCGCGGACCGGTGGCTCGCCGAAAGGGCGTCCGCCGCGCTGGCGCTTGCGGGTCCGCTGCGGGAGGAGCTCACCCGGCGGCCCGAGCTCGAGAAGGTCTACCGCGAGATCGAGCGGCCGCTGACTCCCGTCCTGGCCCGCATGGAGATTGCCGGCGTGGCGATCGACGCGCCGTTTCTGCGCGAGACCTCCGCCCGCATGGAGGGACAGTTGCGGGAGCTCGAGCAGAAGGTCTGGGCCGAAGCCGGCGAGGAGTTCAACATCAACTCGCCGGTCAAGCTCGGGCAGATCCTGTTCGAGAAGCTCGGCTACCCCGTCCTGAAGAAGACGGCCAAGACGAAGTCGTCTTCCACCGGCGTCGAGGTCTTGAGCGAGCTCGCCGAGCGCGGCTATCCGCTTCCGCGGCTCGTCCTGGAGTACCGCGAGATCTCGAAGCTCAAGGGAACCTACGTCGACGCGCTGCCGGTGCTGGCGGACGCCGCCGGGCGCATCCATTCTTCCTTCCGCCAGACCGTCGCCGCCACGGGGCGCCTCTCCTCCTCCGATCCCAACCTGCAGAACATCCCCATCCGCACGGCGGCGGGCCGGGAGATCCGGCGCGCCTTCATCGCCCCGCCGGGCCGGAAGCTGGTCGTGGCCGACTACTCGCAGATCGAGCTGCGGATCCTCGCCCACGTCTCCGGCGACCAGAACCTGATCGACGCCTTCGAGCGCGGCGACGACATCCACCGAGCCACCGCCGCCCGGATCTTCAACGTCGCGCCCGACCTGGTCAGCTCGGAAATGCGGTTTGCGGCCAAGCGGATCAATTTCGCGCTGCTCTACGGCATGGCGGCCTTCACGCTCGGCAAGGACCTCGGCGTGTCGACGTCGGAGGCGAAGGCTTACGTCGACTCCTATTTCGATCAGTTCCCGAAAGTGCGCGGCTGCCTCGACGGCGTCCTGGCCGAGGCGCGGGCCACGCGCGAGGTGCGGACGATCTTCGGCCGCGTCCGGCCGATCCCCGACATCGCCGCCTCCAATGGAGCGGTGCGCGCCAACGCCGAGCGCATGGCGTTGAACGCCCCCTTCCAGGGCTCGGCCGCGGACATCATCAAGATCGCGATGATCCGGCTCGACGCGGCGCTCGCCCGCCGGCGCCTCCAGTCGCGGCTGATCCTCCAGGTGCACGACGAGCTCGTGCTGGAGTCGCCCGACGCCGAGGTCGAGAGCATCCGCGGGCTCGTGGTCGACGAGATGGAGGGGGCAGCCAACCTCAAGGTGCGGCTGGCCGTCGAGGTCGGGTCCGGGCAGGACTGGCTCGCGGCCAAAGTAGCGTGGGAATCCTTCGCTATACTTCGGCAAAAGTCATGAGGAAGAAGATCGGACTGGCGGCGATGGCCGGCCTGCTCGCGGCGCTCGCCACGGCGCAGACGCCCTCCCGGGGTCAGTCCGCGCCGGCTCCCGAGGCGACGCCGGTTCCCGTGACCGCGGCGCCCCTGGCGGCCGAGCCCGCTCCTCCTCCCGCCGTCGCCTCCCGTCGCCCTTCCGGTCCCGGCCCCGGTGATGCGACTGGTCGACCCCCCGGTCATTTTCGTCGAGACGCTGCCCCAGGAGAATCCGTTCGCGACGGCCGTCGACAATCCCGCGATGATGCCGGTCAAGCCGGTCGCCGACGACGCGGTGGTCGGGGCGGCCCTTTTCGCGACCATCCGCGTGGATCCCAAGGGCAAGGCCGTCGCCGTGCGCCGGGCACGGGACCCGATCCCTTCGCTGACGGCGCAGTCGCAGGCCTCTCTGATGCGGTGGACGTTTGATCCCGGGCGCAAGAGCGGCCAGGCCGTCGACACCTGGGCCAGCCTGCGGCTCGATCTGGCCGTCGAAGTCGATTCGCCGAAGATCGAACAGGCCCTCCTGACGCCGATCACGCCGGCGACGCCGATCCCGACGCCGGTCGTGTGGGGAACCGATGCGGCTTGGCTCGAAGGCGTGAAGCCGGGCCCGCCTGTCGAGGGAACGATTCCGAACGAGCAGCTCGATACGCCGCCCGTGCCGAAGAAGCAGCCCTGGTCCTCCAGCTCCTACAAGGGGCCCTTCGCCGCCAAGTTCTGGGTCCGCATCAACGGGAACGGCCGGGCCGAAAAACTGATTCCGATCTCGGCGAGCGATCCCGTGCTGATCCTCTACTTTCAGAAAGTGATCGCGACGTGGCTCTTTCGCCCCGCCCGCGCCGCGGGCGCCGCCGTGCCGACCTGGAACGAGCTTTCGCTCGGAGGACAGATTTCGTTCTCGGCCGATCTGAAGCTGACGGCGTCGCTGCGCCAGTCGCTCTGACGGGCAAGCCTTGCCCCCTCCTCCGCCGGAAGCCGCGGACGCCCGGATGCATTCGGGGCGCCTGGCGAATCTCGCAACCTCTCTCCTGCGGGCCCAGGCCTTCGTCGTCGGCCGGCGCGTCTTCTTTTCCCGCGCCGCGGCGCGAGAGGTTGAAGTCCGCACCCCGGCGGGGCTTGCCTTGCTCGCGCACGAGCTGACGCACGTCGCGCAATACCGCCGGCACGGCATCCCGCGCTTCCTCCTCCTCTACTTCTCCGGATACCTCAGGCGGCGGGCCCGCGGAAGCTCCCACGCGGCGGCGTATGCCGCGATCCCTTTCGAACGCGAGGCGGAACGTCGCGCCCGGGCCCCTCTCAGCCCGGCAGGATTTCGCGGCGGTCTCCCACGCGGCGCGTCACGCGCGTCGCATCCAGGTGCTCGAGCAGGGGAATCGCGAGGCGGCGCGTCAGGCCGAACATTTCCTTGAACTCGCCGACGTCGATCGTCTGTTTGCCGCTCTGGCGCAACCGGGCCGCGACGCTCTCGACGGCCTCCCGCGCGATCAGCCACCCGCCGGGAAGCCGCGCGAGATCGCCCTTTTTCGCCAGATAGCCCATCAGCCCCTCGATGACCTTCGGGCGATGGCGGACCCTCTCCGTCACCTCGGCCGGCGACGGCGGATCGAGCCCGCGCTCCCGAAAGATCTCGAGGATGCGCTCCGAGAGGTCTCGCTCGCCCGCGCCGAGGTCGTCACGGCCCGGAGGCCGCGCCTCCTCCCCCGCGACGCGAAACACGCCCCGCGCCACCAGCGCCGACTCCACCGCCTCCGCCCAGCGCGGATCGGACGCCGGCATCAGGCGCGCGAGCAGCGTGCGGCGCGGCATCCCGACGGACGTCCCGCCGGCGGACAGGTAGTCGGCGATCTCCGCCGACGCCTTCCTCGCGAGCCGTGAAAGCGCCGCGTCGGCGATGTACCGCTCGGGAGCGTGTCGCAGCGCGTGCACCAGGCCTGCGGCGATCGGCCCGGCCAGGGCGGCGCGGACCTCGGCCGGTGAGACCGCCGCGCGTCGTGCGAGATCCTCCTCGCCGGCGCCGCCCTCTCGCCCCTGCTCCACCCAGAGGACGCATCGCTCCGAGAGGCCTCCCTGCTCGAGACGATCGAGCCGTTCCGCTTCTGCGGGCCGGACGCGGCGGATCACCGGCCACGAGGGGATCCAGAACCACTCCCCCGCCGATCGTCTCGACGGGCGACAGCCGGCGCAGGACGAACCGGTCGCCCGGCGCCGCGGCAATCGGGAGCGAGAGGCGCAGCTGCGCGCGAGCCGACTCGCCGGGAGCGAGATCCGTTCCCTCGAGGAGGCGGATCCTGGCGCGGCTCTCCGAAGAAAAATGGTGAAGGAAGAAGCGGTCCCCGGAACGGACGCGCGGCGCCGCGGCCAGCAGGCGCACGCGCGCAGTCAGGAGCGCCGTCACCGCGAAGGCGTTCGGCGTCGCGAGTGTCTTTCCGCGTGAGAGATCCGAAAGCTCGACGCCCGCGAGATTCACGCTGACCCGCTCGCCCGCCAGGGCCGCCGCCGCTTCCCGGCCGTGCACCTCGACGCGACGAACCCGGACGGGACGGCCCTCCGGCAGCAGATGAAGCGCCTGGTCCGGCGCGATCGTGCCGGAGACGAGGCTTCCGGTCACGACCGGCCCGAACCCCGCGATCGAGAACGCGCGATCGAGGGGAAGCCGCACGGCGCGCTTCTGGCGGGCGGCCTCGGCGTCCGGACGCGCCAGGGCCAGGAGGGCTTGCTTCAGGGCCTCGAGGCCCTCGCCGGTCCGTGACGAAACGGGCACGATCGGGGCGCCCTCGAGAAACGAGCCTCGGGTGAGCTCCCGGACGTCTTCGGCGGTGACCGCGGCGAGCTCCGGCCCGGCGCGGTCGACCTTGGTCACGGCCACGACGCCCCGCTCGAGCCCCAGCAGGCGAACGATTTCGAAGTGCTCCCGTGTCTGCGGCATGACCGACTCGTCCGCCGCCACCACGAGCAGCACCGCGTCCATCCCCCCGGCTCCGGCGAGCATGTTGCGCACGAACTTCTCGTGCCCGGGCACGTCGACGAAGGAAAGGCGGACCCCTTCCCATTCCGCATGCGCGAAGCCGAGGTCGATCGTGATGCCGCGCCGCTTTTCCTCGGGCAGACGATCGGCGTCGATCCCGGTCAGGGCCTTGACCAGCGCCGTCTTTCCGTGATCGATGTGGCCGGCCGTCCCGACGAGGAATCGCTTCACGGGCCCATCGTAGTTTCCCCGTCTCCAATTCACCATTCACCATTCGCAATTTCCCTCTGATAGCCTCTTTTCGTGCTCGCCCGCATCGAGGCAGACCTCAAGACCGCGCTCAAGGCCGGCGAGAAGCGGCGCGTCTCCACCCTGCGGCTGTTGCTCTCGGCCCTGAAGAACGAGCGCATCCAGGCCCAGCGGGAGCTGACCGACGAGGAAGTCGAGGCGGCGATCCGCCGCGCCGTCAAGCAGCGCCGCGAGGCGATCGAGCAGTACGAGCGGGGAGGGCGGCAGGACCTCGTGGACGCGGAGACCGAAGAGCTCGGCATCCTCCAGGCCTACCTTCCGCAGGAGCTCTCCGAGGCGGACGTCGAGCAGGCCGTCCGCTCGGTCCTCGACGGAGAAGGGCCTCACTTCCGTCAAGGACGTGGGGCTCGTGATGAAAGAGCTGATGGCGCGCTACCGCGGCCGCGTCGACGGGAAAAGGGCGCAGGAGATCGCCCGACGCCTTCTCTCGTGACCGGCGGCCCGCGGCGGGAGGAGATCGAGGTCAAGATCCCGGCCGCGGATCTGGGCGCGATCCGGCGCCGGCTCGAACAGCAGGGCGCCGCGCGGACCCGAGAGCGCCACGAAGAATCCAACGACCTCTATGACCAGGCCGGCGGCGAGCTCTCCAACGCCGGCTGCGCCCTGCGGCTCCGGCGAACGGCCGGCGAATCGCCGGCTCACGTTCAAGGGCCCGGCCCGGTTCGAGCAGGGCATCAAGACCCGCGAGGAGCGGGAAACCTCCGTGGGCAGCGCCGAAGAGGCCGAGGCCATCCTGCTGCGGCTCGGCTTCGTGCGCCGCTTCCGCTACGAGAAACGGCGCGAGGAGTGGCGGCTCTTCGGCTGCGCCGTCGCGCTGGACGAGACGCCGATCGGCAACTTCGTCGAGATCGAGGGGGATCCGCTCCGGCATCCGCGAGGGCCGTCGCCGCGCTGGAGCTCGACTTCGCGTCGGCCATTCCCTATTCCTACGCGCGCCTCTACGCGTTGAAGCGCAAGGAGGACCCGACGCTGCCGCCCGACATGACGTTCCCGACGTGACCCGTCACACGGGCGGCCGTTTCCCATGAAGGCCTTCCTCCTCGCCGCCGGGCGCGGCGAGAGGTTCCGGCCCGTGACCGCGGCGATTCCCAAGCCCCTCCTGCCTTTCTTGAACGTCCCGCTCGTGCGGGCGCACCTCGCGCGCCTGCGCCGCGCCGGCGTCGACCAGGCGGGCGTCAACCTCCATCACCTGGGCGACCAGATCGAGAGCTGCCTCCGCCAGCAGCCGGGCGAGCTTCCGCAACTCCAGTTCTTCTGGGAACCGCGGATCCTGGGGACCGCGGGAGCGCTGCGCAACGCCGCGCGGTGGCTGCAGGGAGAGGACTTCCTGGTCGTCAACGCGGACGCGGCCATCGCCTTCGAGCCCTCCGCCCTGTTCGCGGCGCACCGGCATTCGAGGGCCGCGGCGACGCTGCTCGTCGTCGACAATCGGGAGCCTCATCGGTACACGCCGCTTCAGCCCGAAGGGGACTCGTATCGCGCGATTCGGAGGCGAAGGCCCAACCCCGCTCCTCTACACCGGCGTGTGCGTCCTCTCCCCCGACCTGCTGCGCCGGATCCCGCCGGGCGAGGCCTCCCTGGTTTCCGATCTCTGGGAACCGCTGCTCGCCGAGGGCCGCCGGATCGGCTGGCTGCGGCACGACGGCGCCTTCGCCGACCTCGGCCGCCCGCGCGATTTCCTCCGCGCGACGCTCGAAGCGCTCGCGGGCGCCTTTCCCATCCCCGGTGGCGGCGGCTCGTTCGACGCGGCTTCTCGGATCCTGGCGTTCGACCCGCCCCCGATCGAGCGCATCGTCCAGCGTCCTCGGGCGCGCCCGGATGAGTCCGGACGCCCGCATCTCGCAACAGCGCCGTCTGGGACGGCGTCGACGATCGGCGCCGGAGCGACCGTTTCCGGCTGCATCGCGGCCGGCGGGGTCGATCGCGGCCGGCGCCTCCCACGACGGCGCGCTGCTCTGGGGAAAACCGGGAGAGCCCGCCGCCGCCTTTCCGATGTAGGGTCCGGCGGTCCCTCCCGAGCACGAACTTCACTTTGTCCATTCGCGATCTCCCTTGCGGTAGTAGAGGGTGCGGATCTTTCCCGTCCGACCGTAGACGCGGACGACCGCCATCCGATCGCCCCCGTCCCACAGATAGATCGAACCGGGCGTGCTCTCGCCCGTCGCGGAGAAGGAGCAGATGTCGGACCGATTGAAGCGGATCGGGTCGGTCACGTCCGGTGAGCGCCCGTCCCGAGCCGTCCGGATCGGGCACGACGGCTCCCGTCATGATGGCCGGCCGGACGTCGCTGCGGCTCCAGTTGACCAGGATTCCCAACGACCGGTCGACTCCGCTCGCGATCTCGGCGGTGCGAACCCCGTTCCCGTTTCCGTCTCCGTAGAGCGCCCACTCGGCGCGCCCGTCGCGAACCCGATACTTGACGCCGACGTTGACCCCCTGCGTGATCGCAAACATCCGCGCGCGGTAGAGCGCCGCGCCGACTTCCGCGGCGCCCGACCGAACCGAGACGACCGCGCGCAGATGAGAGATCCCCGTTCCAACCGCCGTCAGGACAGCGACGGCGATCGCCAGAACGCCGACGAGCTCCACGGCGGTGAGTCCGGAGCAGGGCGAGAGAGGCCCGGGGCCGCGCCAGCGGCCCCGGGCGGGCGGGGTTTTCACCGCCCCTTGCCCACCGGGGCGGTGGAGGCAGGGGGCTTCTTGGCGGCGGCGCGGCCGCGCGAGGAGCCGGAGCGGATCTTTTCGGTCACCGTCGTCGGGCCGGAGACCGTGACGTAGGGCTTCAGAACCAGGAAGAGCTTTTCCCCGATCCCCTTGACTTCCATGAGCTGCTCGGGGCGACCGAAGGACCCGTGCTCCTTGCGGTACTCCACGATGCGTTCGGCGACCTTCTCGCCGATGCGCGGCAGCAGCGAGAGCTGCTCGGCCGAGGCCTGGTTGATGTTGACCTTGCGCCGCCGCCGCGCCGGACGCCGGCGCCGCGGCCGGCTCCGAGTCCCCCGCCCGGGTCGCGGCGGCGGTCAGCAGGAGGGCCGCCGCGAGCAGGCCGAAGTGAGTCTTCCGATGCATGCGATCTCCTTTCGTGAGAGGTCTTCGTTTGCGTTTGCGGAAATGGATTTCTGTCTCTTGTGTCCTCATCGGGTCCCCGTCATCAGGCGTTCTCCATCGGCACCTCCTCAAAGTTGTTTGGCGCGATCGGAGAAGGCGAAAGGCGTGCCGTTGCGGGCCGAGCGGTGCAACCGCTGCAGGCAGGCGTGTTAACGGGCGTCGCTTCACCGGGCGGCGCGGCTCGCCGCGCAACGGTTCTTTGACACGCCGCCGTCGGCGACGCGGCAACGCCCTGCGCGGCAAGGCGTTGCCGAAGCGAAAGGATTCTTGCCGGGGGGAGAAAACTTTGTCAGCCGGCGCGGAGCGCGGAGGCGGAGGTTAGACTCCGCCTCCATGGCCGGCCCCGAGCTGATCGTCGGAATCACCGGAGGCTCGGGCGCGCAGCTTGGCCGGCGCTTCACGGAGCGCGTTCTTTCCACCGGGATTTCCCGCCTGCACCTCGTGCTGTCCGAGGCCGCCCTCGAAGTGGCGCGCAACGAGATCGATCCCGGCATCCGGACTCCGCAGGACTGGCTGCGGCGCCTCGTCCTTCCGCGCGCCGCGGCCCGCCGGATCTCCGTCCACCCCAACGAGGACGTCGGCGCCTCGATCGCCTCGGGCTCCTATCCGGTCCTCGGCATGATCGTCATCCCGTGCAGCGGCGGCACGCTCGGGGCGATCGCCAACGGCATCTCGCGCGACCTCGTGCAGCGCGCCGCGGATGTCTCGCTCAAGGAGCGCCGTCCGCTGGTCCTCGCCTTCCGGGAATCCCCGTATTCGCTCGTGCACATCGAGAACATGCGAAGAGCGACGCTGGCGGGCGCGATCATCGCCCCGCCTTCCCCGGCCTTCTACGTGGACTCGCCCGACCTGCCGCGCTTCCTGGACGCCTACTGCGCCCGCGCGGCGAGGCTGCTCGGACTGGAGATTCCGGGCGAAGACTTCCGATGGAAGGGGAGCCCGCCGATCGAAGCGTCGCAAGTGAGGCCCGTCTCGAGTCTCTCCCGGTCCCTCTCGACGACCCTCGAGATGATCAAGTTCTCCCACACCCTCTTCGCGCTGCCCGTTCGCGCTCCTCTCCGCGGTGATCGCGGCGGGCGGCTGGCCCGCGCTGGCCGACCCTCGGCAAGATCCTGCTCGCGATGGTCGGCGCCCGCAGCGCCGCCATGGCCCACAACCGGCTCGTCGACCGGCGAGATCGACGCGGCCAACCCGCGCACCGCGACCCGCGCGCTTCCGTCGGGCGCCCTCTCGACCGTCCGTTTCGCGCGGATCTTTCTCGCCGCCTCCGTCGTCCTCTTTCTCGCGGCCGCGGCGAGCCTGAACCGCCTGACCCTGCTGGCTCTCGCCGCTGGCGCTCGCGATCCTGTTCCTCTACGCCTACACGAAGCGGTTCACGTCGCTCTCGCACCTCGTTCTGGGCCTGTGCCTCGCGCTCGCGCCCGTGGGCGCGTGGATCGCCGTGCGCGGATCGCTCGAGACGCTCCCGATCCTGCTCGGCCTCGCCGTTCTCTTCTGGACGGCCGGTTTCGACGTGATCTACGCGCTCCAGGACGAGGAGCACGACCGACGCATCGGGTTGCGGTCGATCCCCGCGCGGCTGGGGCGCCCGCCGGGCGCTCCGGGTCTCCGCCTTTTCCACGTCCTCATGGTCGGGCTTGCTGCGTCGCCGTCTGGCGGCAGTCGGGCGGCGGCGCGCATCTTCCTCGCGGGAATCGCGGCCACCGCTGGCGGCCCTCGTCTACCAGCACGCGATCGTCCGACCGGGCGACCTCTCGCGCGTCAACGCGGCCTTCTTCACGGCCAACGGTTTCGTGTCGGTGACGCTGTGCCTCTGCGGGATCGCGGAGGTGCTCCGGAAGTAGCCCCCGGGTTCCGGAGGAGCGGGAACCGATGGCGCAAGACTGAGAACTGATAGCTTATGGGCATGCCCATTCCGTCCGAAGGCGACGTCAAACTCCGCCACGTCGCGATCGACGGCCCGATCGGCGTCGGCAAGACGTCGCTCGTCGAGATGCTGGCCCGCAAGTTCCACGGCACGCAGATCCTCGAGGACGTGGACAACCCGTTCCTGACCGACTTCTACAAGAAGAAGAAGGGCTCGGCCTTCCAGACCCAGCTCTTCTTCCTCCTCTCCCGCTACCAGCAGCAGCGCGAGATCGCGCAGATCGACCTCTTCTCGAACCTGGTCGTCGCCGACTACCACTTCCCCAAGGACAAGATCTTCGCGTGCCTGAACCTCGACGACTCGGAGCTGCTGATCTACGACAAGCTCTACTCGCTGCTCTTCGAGTCCGTCCCGAAGCCGGACCTCGTGATCTACCTGCAGGGGTCGCTCGAGACGTGCATGAAGCGGATCAAGAAGGCGAGCCGCTCGTTCGAGAAGGGGATCACGCCGGAGTACGTCGCGCAGCTGATCGAGGCCTACAACTACTACTTCTACCACTACGAGGAGACGCCGCTGCTCGTCGTGGACACCAACGAGATCGACTTCGTGAACCGGACGTCGGACTTCGAGGACCTGGTCGGCCAGATCCAGAAGGCGCGCAAGGGCGTGCAGTACTACGTGCCGGCGGCGGCCAGCGGGGACGCCTGTAAGCGAGACGGCCGCAGGATATCAGGCATCCGCAGGCGCTGCTATAATCCCGTCGCCCTTCTCGGCGGCGATCCCGGCAGATCGGGACGTCGACCGAAAGGAAAGGAGCGCAACATGGCCAGCCTTTCGGAAACCTCCCCCGTCAGCGTCCCGCGCTCTGCCGCCGCCAAGGGCCGGGAAAAGATCGTGATGATGACGGCCTACGACGCGCCGGCGGCGCGCCTGCTCGACGAGGCCGGCATCGACGTCCTGCTCGTCGGCGATTCCGTCGAAATGGCCGTCTACGGCGAGGAGTCCACGCTCTCGGCCACGATGGACGCGATGGTGCGTCACGCGCGCGCCGTGGCGCGCGCCGCCAAACGCGCCCTCGTCGTCGGGGACATGCCCTTCCTCTCCTACCAGGCGGACGCCGCGGAGGCCGTGCGCAACGCGGGCCGGTTCCTCGCGGAAGCCGGATGCGGCGCGGTGAAAGTCGAGGGCGGCCGCCGTGTGCTGCCCGCGATCGAGGCGATCCTCGCCGCGGACATCCCGGTGATGGGGCACGTCGGCTTGACGCCCCAGTCGTTTCGTAAGCTCGGCGGCTACAAGGTGCAGGGCCGCGAAGCCGACTCGGCGCACGAGATCCAGGAGGACGCGCGCGCGCTGGCCTCGGCGGGCTGTTTCGCGCTGGTCCTCGAGTGCGTTCCGGAGACGCTCGCGGCGGAGATCACCCGCAACCTCCCGATCCCGACGATCGGCATCGGCGCGGGAGCGGCGTGCGACGGCCAGGTGCTCGTCTTCCACGACGCCATGGGGATGAATCCCGCAGTTCAAGCCGAAGTTCGCGCGGCGCTACGCGGATCTGGCGACCGCGATCACCGGCGCGGCCCGCGACTTCGCGCGCGACGTCCGGGACGGCAGCTTTCCCAATGCCGAGGAGTCGTTCGCGGGCAGCAAGCCCACGGTCCTGCGCCGCGTGTATTGATCACCGTTTCGTCCCTCGAGGCGCTGCGGCGCCAGCGTCGCCGCGGCGCGGGAATCCGGGAAGTCCGTCGGCCTGGTCCCGACGATGGGCGCCCTGCACGAAGGCCACCTGTCCCTCGTGCGGCGCGCCCGCGCCGAGTGCGGCTTCGTCGCCGTTTCGATCTTCGTCAACCCGCTCCAGTTCGGTCCGAACGAGGATCTCGCGAGGTACCCGCGACAGCCCGAGAAGGACGCCGCGCAGCTCGATGCGGGAGGGCGTGGATCTGCTCTACCTCCCGGACGCCGCGGCGTTCTACCCCGCCGACTTCTCCACCGCGGTGGACGTGGCTTCGGTGTCGGAGGGCGGCGAGGGCGCGGTGCGCCCCGGGCACTTCCGGGGCGTGGCGACGGTCGTCGCAAAGCTCTTCCTCCAGGTCCAGCCGGACGCCGCCTTCTTCGGCCGCAAGGATCTGCAGCAGGTCGCCGTGATCCGGCGCATGGTGCGGGACCTCGACTTCCCGCTCCGTCTGGTCGTCGGCAGAGACCGTGCGGGAGCCGGACGGGCTCGCCCTCTCCTCGCGCAACGCGTACCTCTCTCCGGAAGAGCGGCGGCGCGCGGCGCTCTTCCCTCGGGCCCTCTTCGCGGCCCGGGACCGCGCGCGCGGAGGAACGGCCGACGCGCGCCGGCTCGAAAGGGACACCCGGGAAGAGCTCGAGGGCGCGGGGCTCTCCGTCGACTACGTCGCGCTCGTCGATCCCGAGACGATGCGCCCGATCGACCGCGTGGCGCCCGGCGCGGCCCTGACCGCGGCGGTCCGCGTGGGGAAGACCCGCCTCATCGACAACGTTCTCCTGCTCGAAGAGCGATAGAGTTCTGGCCATGTCCACGACCCTGGAGACCCCGGCGCCGGCCGCCGCCGCCGATCCGTTCGTGTTCGGCGGGCGCCCCTTCACCTCCCGCCTGATCGTCGGAACCGGCAAGTACGCGACCTTCCCGCTGATGAAGGAGGCGCTCGAGGCCTCCGGCGCCGAGATCGTCACCGTGGCCGTGCGGCGCGTGAACCTCACGGACCGCAGCAAGGAATCCCTCCTCGACTGGATCCCGAAGGGCATGACGCTGCTCCCCAACACCGCCGGGTGTTACTCCGCCGACGACGCGGTGCGCGCGGCGCGACTCGGGCGCGAGGTCGGACTCTCGCACTGGGTCAAGCTCGAGGTGCTCGGCGACGAACAGACGCTCTGGCCCAACAACGAAGAGCTGCTCGCCGCGACGCGCACGCTCGTCGCCGAGGGGTTCGCCGTCTTCCCCTACACTTCCGACGACCCGATCGTCGCGCGCAAGCTCGAGGACGCGGGCGCCGCGGCGGTCATGCCGCTCGGCGCGCCGATCGGCTCGGGCCTCGGCATCCAGAACCCCAACAACCTCTCGATCATCCTCGAGCGCGCCAAGGTGCCCGTCATCATCGACGCCGGCGTGGGCACGGCGTCGGACGCCTGCGTCGCGATGGAGCTCGGGGCCGCCGGCGTGCTGATGAACACCGGAATCGCCGGCGCGAGGGAGCCGGTCCGCATGGCGCGCGCGATGCGGGACGCGGTCCGGGCAGGCCGCGACGCCTACCTCGCCGGCCGGATCCCGAAGAAGCGATACGCGACGGCCTCCTCGCCCGCTCGAGGGAGTGATCGGGAGGTAAGTCCTTAGTCCTTAGTCCTTTGTCCGTCGTTCCCGATCCTCAGCCCCGTCACCGCCGCGCGACCAGGGACCAGGGACAAAGGACCACGGACATGTCTCGCACTTGCTTCGCCCCCAGCCGCATGCTACCGTCCGCCAGCTTTTTACGAGAACCCCGCACAACCTGACCGCCGCCTTTATGTTTGTCCTTTCCCCTTCCGTACGCCCTTGCGGGGAGACGTGCGCGCGTTCGAAAGGGGGTCGGTCCTAGAGAGAACTTCCTCAGGCGACGCCGCGACCGGCGACGCCTGACCCCGGTTAACGGCAACGAACCAATCGTTTCCATTTTTTTCGCAAGGGAGCGCCATCGGCGCTCCAAACGGGTAATACCCAGGAGATCGGTAACTTCCATGATGCAGCAATACACGGACAAGAATCTGACCTGCGTGGACTGCGGGGCGACGTTCCTCTTTTCGGCCGACGATCAGGAGTTCTACGCGCGCAAGGGTTTCACCAACGAGCCCAAGCGCTGCAAGCTCTGCCGCGACAAGCGCAAGTCCGCTTCCGGCGAGGGCCGCGAGCGCACGTTCTACGATGTGACCTGCGACGGCTGCGGCAAGCAGACGCAGGTTCCGTTCAACCCGACCAACGGCAAGCCGGTCTACTGCCGCGAGTGCTATTCGGCACGCCGCTCGCAGCAGGCCTACTGATTCCGCTTCCTTCCATTTCGGAACGCCCCGGCGCCGCCGGGGCTTTTTTTTGCTATCGTGCGGGCGCGGGCGCGCCGACGCGCTCCGCCCGGAGCCGTTCTTGAAATCGTCCGCCGAAATCGTCGCCGCGCCCCCCGCGCCGTCCCTCTCCCGGGCGATCGGTCAGACGCCGATGGTCGAGCTCTCCCGATTCTCGCGCGGCGCCGCGCGCATCTTCGCCAAGCTCGAGTGGTTGAACCCCGGCGGCAGCGTCAAGGACCGGATCGGACGCGCGATGGTCGAAGACGGAGAGCGGCGGGGGCTGCTCGCCCCGGGCGGCACGATCGTCGAGCCCACCTCGGGCAATACCGGTGTCGCCCTCGCCATGCTCGCCGCGGCCAAGGGCTATCGCTGCGTCATCGTCATGCCCGAAGGGTACGGCGCGGTCAAGGCGAGGCTGATGAGATCGCTGGGCGCGGAAGTCGTGCGCACGCCGGCGGACCTCCGAATGACCGGCGCGATCGCGCGAGCCCGCGAGATCGCACAGAACACGCCCGGCGCCTTCCTTCCCAACCAGTTCTCCAATCCCCTCAATCCCAAAGCCCACTACGAGACGACCGGCCCCGAGATCCGCCGCGCGCTCGGCGACGGGATCGACGCGTGGGTGGCCGGCGTCGGAACGACGGGCACGCTCACGGGGGTCGCGCTCTCTCTGCGCGAGGGCAATCCCCGGCTCTGGCGCGTCGCGGTCGAGCCGCGGGGCTCGATCCTCGGAGGCGGTGAGGCCGGCGCGCACCGCGTCGAGGGCGTCGGCCTCTCCTTCTTTCCGGAAATCCTCGACCGCGCACTCATCGACGAAGTGATCACGATCGAGGACGAAGAAGCCTTCGACACGTGCCGGCGGCTCGCCCGCGAGGAAGGACTTCTGGCGGGCGGATCCTCGGGCCTCGCCGCCGCGGCCGCCCTGCGGGTCGCCGAACGCCTCGGGCCCGGCAAGACGGTGGTCACGCTCTTCCCGGACGGGGCGGAGAGGTATCCGGACCAGGGGATCTTCGAGAGTTGTGAACAGTGAACGGTCAACGCCGATGAGAATCGTGAGAGCTGACTGATGGGTTTTTCAACCGATTGCATCCACGCGGGCAATGAGCCGGATCCGACGACCGGCGCCGTCGCGGTTCCGATCTATCAGACGTCGACCTACGTGCAGGAGGCGCTCGGCAAGCACAAAGGCTACGAGTACGCGCGCACCCAGAATCCGACGCGGCACGCGCTCGAAGTGAACATGGCCGTGCTCGAGGGGGGCGCCGGGGCGCGCGCCTTCGCCTCCGGGATGGCCGCGATCACCGCCATCTCGACGTTCGTCAAGGCCGGCGAGCACGTCGTGTGCTCGAACATGACCTACGGCGGGACCTTCCGCTACTACACGAAGATCCAGGCGCGGTACGGCGTCGAGTTCTCCTTCGTCGACACCTCCGACGAGGCCGCGGTGCATGCGGCGTTTCGTCCGAACACGAAGCTGCTCCACCTCGAATCGCCGACCAACCCGACGATGCGCCTTTGCGACATCGCGAGGCTGTCCGCGTTCGCGCACACGAGGGGCGCGATCGTGGTCGTGGACAACACCTTCTGCTCGCCGTACCTCCAGAAGCCGCTCGCGCTCGGCGCCGACATCGTCATGCACTCGACGACGAAGTTCTTGAACGGCCACTCCGACTCGATCGGCGGGATCGCGGTCGCGGCCAAGCCCGAGCACGTCGAATGGCTGTCCTTCGTCCAGAACAGCTCCGGGGCGATCCTCTCGCCCTTCGACTCCTGGCTGGTGCTGCGCGGCATCAAGACGCTGGTCGTGCGCATGGAACGGCACGAGGCGAACGGGCGCGCCGTCGCCCGGTGGCTCTCGGAGCAGAAGTCGCTCCGGAAGGTCAACTACCCGGGGCTGCCGGACCACCCCGAGCACGAGCTCGCCAAACGGCAGATGACGGGCTTCGGCGCCATGATTTCCTTCGACCTCGGCTCCTTCGAGAAGGCGAGCGCGTTCCTCGGACGCGTGCGCCTCTGCTCCCTCGGCGAGAGCCTGGGCGGTGTCGAGACGCTCATCTCGCACCCCGCCTCGATGACCCACGGATCGATTCCGGAGGAGGAACGCAACCGCCTGGGCGTCACCCCCGGCCTCGTACGCATTTCCGTCGGCCTCGAGGACGTCGAGGACCTGATCGCCGACCTCGGCCAGGCGCTTTCCGGCGCGTCGGCGAAGTAGCCCGTCGCTCTCGGCCACGTGTCGCGCGAAGCGGACCTCCGGCAGCGGGCGCGACGCGGAGGAGGAACGCGGCGTCCGTTGTCCTTCCTGCTCCTGGTTTCCGTCCCGCCGCGCACGCCTTCGCCCTTGCGGCGCCGCCGGCCGGGACGCCGGAGTCTCCGCTCGCGGCGATCCGCGCCGAGGTCGCCTCGGAGCTCAACGCACAGAGGGCAAGCGCCGATGCCCCGCCCCTCCGTCTCGATGACGCCTTGAACCGGGCCGCGCAGGCGCGGGCGGAGGCGGTCGCCGCGACCTCCGACCTCGCGTCCCTGGAGGGGCGGGAAGACGTCGGCCCCCGCGTGCGCGCGGCCGGCTACGAGCACCGCCTCGTTTCGGAGGTCGTCCTGTGGGGCGAGGCTCCGTTCCGGGCGCGCCTCGAGGCCCTTCGCCGCGTCGAGCCCTCCCTGTTCGCCGATGCGATGACGAAGGACTACCGCGACCTGGGCGTGGGGGCCGCAGAGGGCGCCGACGGATTCGTTCGCGTCCTGATCTTCGGCTTTTCCCTCCCCGAAGACTTCGCACTGAAAACCGCGGCGCTCGGCGACCTGGCGAAGGTTCGCGCGCAGCTGCTCGCCCGCGTCAACGCCGAACGCAAGGCCGCGCGCATCCCGCCGCTGCACGAGAACCCCCTGCTGGACCAGGCGGCGCAGGCCCACGCCGAGGACATGATCCGGCGCTCCTATTACGGCCACGAAACCCCGGAAGGAGTGACCGCCATGGCGCGCGCGGGGCGCGTCGGTTACGCGGCGGCGGCGATCGGAGAAAACGTCGCCGAAGGACAGAGCACGGTCGCCGAGGTCATGGACGGGTGGATGGCGAGCCCCGTCCACCGGGAGCACATCGTCAGTTTCACCATGAGGGAGATCGGATTCGGAATGGCGTTCGGAAAGAACGCGCGCGGCTACGAGATCGTGTGGGTCCAGATGTTCGGGCGGCCTTCCCCGTAGCCCTAGCGCACGAGCGCGATCCCGTCGTCGCCGTCCTTGAGGATGATCTCCTGGGGAAGGTAGCGTCCCGCCACCCAGACGATCGACTGCCGGTCGAGGTCCTTGCGCAGTTTCTCGACGGCGAGCAGGAGCCCCGGCAGAGTCGAAACGTCCTCCGGCTCTCCCCAGGCCGCCGTCGCGGCGGGCGTCGGAGCCCGGCGGCGTGAGCGACCAGACGACGAGGGGCACGTGGAGACGCTCGAGGTAGCGCCGGACGGGCCCGACCGAAAACCGGCTCTTGTCGGTCGTCGCGCTTCCGACGACCAGCACGACCGCGCGGCGGGCGTAGCTCCCGCAGGCGCGCAAACCGGCCACGGCCACCGCGTCGGCCAGCCGCCGCGGCAGACCGGGCTCGCCCGGATAGTCGACGTCCGTCAGGAGGAACCGGAAGGACGCCGACTTCCCCGAGAAATCGTGCGAGGTCTCGAACAGCTCGTTGGCGGTCCCGGCGTTCACGATCCTGCGAGCGACCGGCCAGAGGATCCGGATCTGATCGTCGCGCGCGAGTGTCGTTCGGTCGGTCAACATGGGAAACGCCCCGCCGAGCGCGCGGCCTCGCCGCATCGCCTCCCGGGCCTCCACGGACGAAAGATCGCGCACCAGGACGACTTCCGCCGGCCCGTGTTCGACGGCGGCAATGGAGAGCGGCTGGTCGCCCCGCAAGAATCTCCCCGCGAGCGCCTCGGGCCGGGGAGGCTTGCCGTCGGGAACGAGGATCGGGACGGCCGTCAACTCGCTCCGGGCATCTCCCGCCGACCCGCCTCCGAAAACCACGTCGCTCCGGGAGCGGACGGCGTTGGGATAGTCGAGCACGGCCGTCAGGACGTGCGTGACGTCCGGATCGTAGGGCGGAAGGGTCACCCGCTTCTCGGTCAACGCGAGCGCGCGGCCATCGAAGGTGACCACGACGCGGTTGGGGCGAACGCCCAGGATGCTCTCCCACGCGAGGCGGGCCGCGACGGCGCGCCCGCCGGCGTCGCGCTCGAGCACGATCTCCACTTCCGCCGGCGCCCGGGGGAGGTTGATCCATTGCCGGGCGAGGCCCGCCTCCTCCCCCCGCGCGTCGAAGGCGCGCGCGACCAGCTCGTGCGGCTCGAATTCCGATCCGAAGTCGATGGAAAGCGTCCACGGCGCCTTCTCGAGGCGGCCGATGGCGCGCCCGTCGAGCTCGAAGGAGACCGCGGCCACGGCGTCGCCGACGATGACCGTGACGGGCCGGGCGCCCACCATCAGGCCGAGGAAGAGCGATGCGAAGGCGATCATGGGCGTCGGAGCGCGCCCGCCGGCCGGGCCGCGCTAGCTCGCGGCGGCGCGCCGGGAGCGGGGCTTCTTGCGGACCGTCGCCTTCTTCTTCGCATGGAGCGTCGTCTTGGCGATCCAGGAAGCGAAGGCGTCGGAGGCCTCGTCCACGCGGTAGGCGAGGATCTCCGGCAGCTCGTAGGTGTTGATCTCCTGGATCGTCTGGCGAACGCCGGGAAACGCCTTGCCCGTGGTCTTGATGATCAGGAGAAACTCTCCGTCGTCGCAGACCCGGCCCTTCCAGCGGTAGATGGAATGGACGTTGGGAATCAGATTCACGCAGGCCGCCTGCCGGTTGCGCACGAGGGCGTGGGCGATGTCGAGCGCCTGGTCCTCCGTGCCGACCGAGGTCACGACGACGATGAGATCCTGGGCGCGCATGGCGCGGGTCATTCCACGCTTCCGTGAGGGATCTGTCAAGCCACCGCCGCGCGCCCCCGCGGACCCGCCCGGCGCAGCCCCGGACCGGGAGGCGCCCGGGGGCGGCCGCGTGATACCATTTTCGATTCGATCTTTGAACGAGCGAGCAAGACTCCGTGGGGGCGAAACGGCTTCGACGGGGACGAGCACGCGTCAGGTTGCATGCCGAGGTCTCACCTTCCTCGTAAAACCGGTGAAAAACGATAGCTGCGAACAACAGCAATCTCGCTCTGGCTGCTTAATTAAGTAGCCACGTCCAACCGGGAGCGCACCCGCCGCGCTCGGACGGGCGTCGCCAAATGCGGGTGTAGGCGCTGCGGGTCCCCGGACGCCGCGCCGAAAACAATTCGGGGTCGTCCTGCCGCTGTTTTGCCTCTTCTCGAGGCGGCGGGGCTAAAACTTCAGAAGAGGCTGAGCATGGAGTGGCCTTTCACGTGGCGCCTCCGGACGCGGGTTCAACTCCCGCCGCCTCCACCATTGATTCGGCCCACCGAAATCCAGCGCAAATCTGAGGAACTTCCAAGGACTTCGTTCCGCCGGCGGCCCCATCCTGCACCCGTGATTCCCGCTCCCGGTCCCCGCGGTGTGGTCCGCGGAGATCCGCTGAGATAGATTCCGCCCGCGCGGCCGTCTCCCCGGACTCCGACGGGAGCGGATCCGCGAGCGTGAGGCGACCGACCCGATTCGCCATGAAAGGGATTCGCAGGCACCGTCTCCTTGGCGCCCCGGCCGCGTGGTCGCGATCGGTGCTCATCTCCGTTCTCGTGCTCGTGGCGGCCCGCGCCGCCGCCGAGGACCCTGTTCTCGTTCCGGGAGGCCCGGCCTCCTACCGGCGGCTGCTCGGCCTGGATCCTCAGCGGCCCGACAGCGCGTTCTTCGTGGACCTGCACGAGGTTCTCCTGTTCGAGAGCCGAGAGGACGCGTCCTGGTCGAAGGTCGAGACCCGCCGGCGGGCCGCCGACTTCATCCTGGACCTGACCGATTGGCGGGAACGTTTCGGAAATCCGGCCCGTTTCGCGGTCGCGCCGGGCGACCAGTGGATCCGATGCGCGCGCGCCCTCGATTGGCTCGGCTTCACCGTCGCGGGCGCCGGAGCGGCGTTTACCTTGCAGCGGAGGCCCGACGCGACGTCGGCGCGCCGCCAGTCCTTTCTGGATGTCCTGGGAATCCCGACCGCAAACTTCCTCGCCCGGCTTCACGACGGCGAGACGGTGACGGTCGATGTCGCCGACGGAACCGTGCCGCTTCCGTTCGGTCTGAAGGCCTGGCGGGAGACGGTCTCCGCGCCGGGGCTCTCGGCCGAAGACGCCTTCCTCTTCTTCCTCAAGAACGTCCGCGCCTCCCGAATGCTGGTCGCGCTTCACGACCTCGATCCCGAGACGCGCGAGGAGCTCCGGGTGCTTCTCGAAGACCCGAAAGGGCGGCCGATCGGCTGGAAGGTGCTCTACGAGGAGGCCCTCGACTCCTTTTCCCGGTACCCCGAAGCGCTCGTGCTGCGCGGCGGACGTTTCGTGCTGCCCGGAGGACCGGAGGCGGATCCGATCTGGGCGGAGACGTTCGGCGTGCCGCCGTCGCAACGCCGTGCCTTTCTCGAGGCCCTCTACCGGAAGGACGACGGGAAGGGAGCCTACGTCGTGGATGTCCTGCAACACCTTCCCGACGAGAAGGCGCGGGAGCTGCTCCTCGGGCCCGGCGCGGGAGGGTTTCGCCGGATGTACGCGTCGATCGATCCCGCCGAGAACCATGAGCGGACGCACCGGGACCCCTACGACTTCGCGCACCTTGCACCCTTCGTGAGCCTCTCGCAGGGCCCGGCGCCGGCGATCGCCGTCTCGGGACGGGCGGAATTTCCCCGAAACGAAGCGGATCTCGCCCGCGCCGTCGCCGAGGAATCGGGCGGGTCCGGCGCGCGCGAGGAGTCGCTGCGCCGGCTCTTCGGACACGACACCGCAACCAGCGTGGGCGGCTTCCCGGCGCAGCGACGTTTTCTGTTCCTCTCGAGGCTGCTCGCCGACAATCCGAGGCTCGCGGAGCCCGGCCTCGTGGTCCTCCTCGATCGAGGGCTCGACCGGTTCCTTCCGGCCTACGCGCTGCTCGAGGACCTCCCCTTCTCACGCCCGGAGCTCGTGCGTCGGTACCTCTTCACGCTCGACCGGCTCGAGCGCCGGGGCGCTTCCCGCGAAGGCGAGGTCGCGGCCGGTCTCTTTCAGGCCGACGCGGTTCTGCTCGCCCTGCTCACCCGGACGGGCTCGCTCGAACCGGCCCAGGCGGAGGCCCTCTTCGCGGAGCTTCTCGACGTCCCGCTCTTTGCGAGCGAAGATGCCTCGCCCGCGCGCGACGAAGCGAAGCTCTTCCAATGGCTCTCGGGAAGGCTCCTGCCGGTTCTCCGGGAGAACGCGCGGCGGGCCGAACGAACCGGGAGCGAAGAAAGCCGCGACCCGGACGACTTGATCGAGCGCGCCCTCGTGGGCCGGACCCATCCCTCCTGGATGACGTGGCGGGGAGGCCGCTACCGCGTCGATCCGGCGGCCGAGGAAGTCGCCCGGCGGCGGGCCTTTCGCGAGACCCAAAGGCTGGCCTCGGTCGCCGATCTCGAGACCTGGCACCTCCAACGGGAAGAGGTCCTCGCCGCCGCCGGCAGGCGCGATCTCGCCGGCGCGAAGGCCGCGGCCGCGGAGCTCAGCGAGGGTCTCGGCGTCGGCCCCAACTTTGAAGGTCTGCGGGGGGGGACGGGCGACGAGCGCATCGACAAGACGGAGAAGCGCGCGAGCGAAGCCGCCGCAGACATCGCGGCAGCGCGCGACGCCGCGGGCCTCTCCTCCGTCCCCGGTCACCTCGAGGCTCTGGACGCGGTCCTGGCGGAGCGGCACCTCGAGGCTCTGCTCGGGCACGTCTACGCCGCCAGCGCCGGAAATCCCGACAGCCTCTACTACCAGGACCCCTCCTTCGTCCGGCGCCACTCCTTCCGCGCCGTCGAGAGCGGCGGCGTGCCCGTCCGAACGGCTTTCACCGCGACCGAACTCGTCGAGCAACAGGAGGGCGGAGGATCCCGGATCTCGGGATCGCTCTTCGGCCTGGCGGATGTCCTGGGGCTGCTGCACGCGGACCAGCTCGCCTACCGCGGCGGCGCGAGGATTCCGAGTGAAACGATCCGTGCCGGCCTGGTCGCCCCGATCTGGCGGATGAGCGTCTCGCGACTCGACGATGACAGCCTCGAAGTCGTCGCCGCGTCCTGTCGGGCGACCGTCGAGTTCGCCGGGGAGCTCGCGGCCGCGCCGCCGCCGGACAGGTTTCTGGCATGGGATGCGCTCGCGCGCGATCTCGTGCCGCGCTCGCGCCTCACGGAGCTCGCCGCGCTCGACGCCGCCGCCGAGCGAGAAGGCGCTCTCGCCATACCTCTCTCCCTCGGACCTCTACCGGATCGGGAGACGGCTGCTGCGCCGGCCGCCCTCCCCGGAAACGGCTTCCCTGCCGGCGGTATCCCGGGGGCGCGAGGCCATGGCTCGTCTGGAAAAGAAATACGGCCCGGCAGGGTCGCGCGAGCGGCTCGCGGAGTTCGGCCCCCGCGCGACCGCCTACGCGGGCTGCCCGCGTCTGGCGGACATGGAGATGCCGCCCTACGAGCGGCTCGCGGCCTATCGGCGCCCCGAGATGTTGAGCGAGCGGCTGTACGACCTGAAGATCAGCGTGGCGTGCCGGGTGGCCGAGGCGCAGTTGCCTGCAGCGGTTCTGCCCGTCGTCCTTCCCGCGGCCCTCGATGCGATGCTCGTGGAGCTGACGATGGCGTACCCCTACGACTGGAGCGCGACGACCCGAGCCGCGTTTGCTTTCTCCCGCGGCGATCTCGATCGCATCCTCGACGGCGCCGTGCAGGCCGGAGTCCTCGTCCGGGACGACGACACCGTGCCGGCGGCCGCAACCGGATCATGAGGTCCCGACGCCGTCGGGCCGCGATCGCGGCCGTGTGGCTGGCTCTGTCCGGCGCCGCGCTCGGGCAAGGTGTCCCCGGGAATGAGGATCCCGCTCAGGCGCCGGCCCTCGAGATCCTCGCCCCGGCCTCCATCGACATCCCGACGGGCGACACGATGATCCGCGTTCTCGTCAGGAACGTCCGGCCGGGCGACATCCTGGATTTTTTCGTGGACGGCCGCAAGGTGGGAGCCGTGGCGCAACCGCCCTGGGAGGTCCTCTGGAAGGCCGACGAGACGCTGCGAAGGCACGTCATCACGGTCGCGCTCCTGCGCGACGGCCGGGAGGTGGCGACGGCCCGCGTGAACACGCGCGACGCCGGCTTCACCGCCCGCGCCGCCGCCCAGGCCGTGGGGCTCGCGCCCATCGTGACGGACCGTTCCGGCCACTACCTTCTCGGCCTGAAGGACAGCGACTTCACCATCATCGACGATGGACGGCCGCAGAGGATCGAGACGTTCGAGACGGTCGATTCCCCGCTGGCGGCCATCCTCGTGCTCGACATTTCCGCTTCCATGCAGCCCAAATTCGACGACGCCACACGCGCCGCGCGCGAGTTCGTGAAGGCCCTGAAGCCCGACGACCAGCGTGGGCCTGTTCACTTTCAATTCGAGCCTGGTGGGATCGGTCGCACCGACCCTGGATCGAAAGCCGGTGCTCGCGGGGATCGAAGCGGCAAGGCCCGACGGCGAGACCGCGCTGTACGACGCCATCGCCTCGGCGCTGCGCCGCCTGAAACCGGTCAAGCAGCGCAAGGCCGTCGTCGTCTTCACCGACGGCGAGGACAACCGCAGCCGCTTTTCGCTCAAACAGGTCATCGAGATGGCACAGGCCTCCGAGGTCTCCGTGTACGCCGTCGCCGAAGCCGCCGAGGCGAGCGTCCTCTACCAGTTCCTGCACCGCCTCGCCAACGAGACGGGAGGCCGGTCCTACCCCATCTCTCACATCCAGAAGCTGCCCGGCACGTTTGCCGCGATCGTGACCGAGCTGCGCAGCCAGTACTTCCTGACCTACACGCCGACCAACCGCAAGCCGCGCTCCTGGCACACCGTCGACGTCCGCGTCAGCCGTCCGGGCGCCGTCGTGCGGGCGAAGAAGAAGTACTTCGTTCCCTAGAATCACGCCGGGCCGGGCTCCCGACCCCCCCTTGACACCCCCTGCGGACCGGAGCTATCTTCCCGGTCCGGATGATAATGAGACTGAGTCTCAGTACAGATTCGGAGCCCTCGGGCCGATGAACGCCCTGCGCAAGGCGGTCTTCTGGCTGCACCTGTCGGCGGGACTCTCCGCCGGGGCCGTCATCCTCCTCATGTCGGTGACGGGCGCGCTGCTGGCCTTCGAGCCGCAGATCGTGCGCCGGGCCGAAAGGGCGGTGCGCACCGTCAGCCCCGAGCCCGGCGCTTCCCGGCTTTCCGTTTCGCGGCTCCTCGCCGCCGCCGAGGAGATTCTCCCGGGCGAGCGCGCGACGGCGATGACCGTGTCCGCCGATCCCACGGAGGCCGCCTCCGTTGCCTTCGGGCGCGAGAAGGTTCTCTACGTCGATCCCTACGGGGCCCGCGTCCTGGGCGAAGGCTCGCCGGGCGTTCGGGGGTTTTTCCGGAAGGTGACCGACTGGCACCGCTGGCTGGCGACGGGCGAGGAAAACCGCTCCGCCGGCCGCGCCGTCACCGGAGCGGCGAACACGGCGTTCTTCGTCCTGGCCGCGTCGGGGGTCTTCCTCTGGTGGCCGCGGAAGTGGACCGCGCGCTCCGTCCGCAACGTCACCGTCTTCCAGCGCGGCCTGTCCGGCCGGGCGCGCGACTTCAACTGGCACAACGTCATCGGGTTCTGGTCGTCGGCGGTCCTGCTCGTTCTCACGTCGACCGGCATGGTCATGTCCTACCGCTGGGCGAACAACCTCTTGTACACCGTGACGGGAAGCGAGCCGCCGCCGCCCCCGGCCGCCCCCGACGCCCGAAATTCCGGCGCGCGTCGGGCGCGCGGGACGGATCACGCCGACGAAGCACCCCGGCCCGACCTCGACCGGCTCTTCGCGGCGGCCCTGCGCCAGAGCGGCGACGGGTGGCGGTCGATCACGATGCGCCTGCCGCAGAAGCAGGGACCGGTGACGTTCACGATCGACCGGGGCGAGTCGTGGAACCCATACGCGCGGACGCAGTTGTCGCTGGAACCGACGACGGCCGCCGTCGTCCGCTGGGAGCCCTACGCCTCCGCGAGCGCCGGCCGGAAGCTGCGGATCTGGGCCCGCGGGCTTCACACCGGGGAACCGGGCGGCGTGCCGGGTCAGGCGGCGGCAGGGTTGGCGTCGCTCGGCGGCACGGTCCTGGTCTGGACCGGGATCGCCATGGCCTGGCGACGGTGGCGCGCCTGGCGCGCGAAGCGACGGGCCGACCGAAACGCATCGGGCCCCGCGGTCGTCCTGGAGCGCGCCGCGAGCTGAGACGACGGAACGCACCGAGCCGGCGCCGTCGCGCCGCCTCGTTACCGAAAGGGAGGAGCTCCATGAAACGTCGCGAGAAGAAGGGAGTGAGGAACCGGAAGCGCCGAGCCCTCCGCATGGGCCTGGTCGCCACCGGAACGCTCGCCGCCTACGCCGCCTTCGGATCCCGGCCGGCGTACGCCTACCCCGCGGAAATCTCCGCGGCTCCCGGCACGGCCGGCGGCGCCGGCACCGGGGCCTCGCTGCCCGTGCGCCACTTCGACATCCCGCCGGGACCGCTCGGAACCGTGCTCGACGCCTACCGCGCGGCCGCGCAGGTCACCGTGGACGTGACGGACCCGGGCCTGCTCCAGATTCCTTCGCCGGGCGTGCGCGGCGTCGTGTCCGTCGAGATCGCCCTGCGTCAGATCCTCCAGGGGACGACCCTGACTTACCGCTTCACCGCCTCGGACCGCGTGACCATTACCCTCGAGGCCACTTCCGAATCCGTGGACGTGAGCGCGGATGCGCCCCGGATCGCCTCACCCAAGTTCTCGGAGCCGCTGCGCGACACGCCGCAGTCGATCAGCGTCGTGTCCGAGGAGACGATCCAGCAGCAGGGGACGACGACCCTGCGCGACGCGCTGCGAAACGTCGCCGGGATCAGCCTCGCCGCCGGCGAGGGCGGCGCCCAGGGCGACAATCTCACGATCCGCGGCTTTGCCGCGCGCAACGACCTGTTCATCGACGGGATGCGCGACTTCGGCAGCTACTACCGCGACTCCTTCAACCTCGAGCAGGTCGAGGTCTTGAAGGGACCGTCGTCGGCGTCGTTCGGCCGCGGCTCGACGGGCGGCGTCGTGAACCAGGCGAGCAAGATGCCGCACATGACGCCGTCGGTCGCGGGCACGCTCTCGCTCGGCACCGACGCGACGTACCGCGGCACCGCCGACATCCAGGACAACATCCCGGGAATCGAGGGCGCCGCCTTCCGCCTCAATCTCATGGGAAACGACTCGCAGGTCGCGGGCCGCGATTTCGCGGAGAACCAGCGCTTCGGCGTGGCGCCCGGCCTCGCCTTCGGCCTCGGCACCGACACGCGCGTCGGCCTCTCGTACTTCCACCAGACCGCCAAGGACATCCCCGACTACGGCATTCCCTGGTACTACGACCGCCCCGCGCCCGTGGACCGCTCCAACTACTACGGGTTCCCGGACGACAACCACATCAACACGCAGGCCGACATCGGAACGGCGCGCGTGGAGCACGAGTTCAACAAGACCTTCCTCCTCTCGAACCAGATCCGCTACGCCAAGTACACCCGCGACGTGCAGGTCACCGAGGCGCGGATCCCGACCAGCGTGACGCCGCAGACGCCGCTCGACCAGATCCAGGTCACGCGCAACCAGATCACCGCGCAGAGCGACGAGGGCTTCCTGCAGGACCAGCTCGATCTCGTGACCAACGTCGCGACGGGCCCCATCCAGCACCGCATCGTCACGGGATTCGAGGCCGGACGCGAGACGTCCAACCCTGTCCGCAGCACCTTCACGGGGGTTCCGACGACGAGCCTGCTCGATCCGGACCCGAACCAGGCGTTCACCGGCACCCGGGCGGTGACCTCGCGGGTCGAAGCCGTCGCCGACACGCTCGCGGCCTACGTGCTCGACACGATGAGCATTGGACAGCAGTGGGACGTGGTGGCCGGGTTCCGGTGGGACCGCTTCGACGTGGACTACGAGCAGTCGGTCGCGCCCGCGGCGTCCTTCTCGCGCGTGGACGACATGCCGAGCTGGCGGGGCGCCATCGTGTACAAGCCGAAGCCCACCGGCTCGATCTACTTCAACGCCGGGACCTCCTTCAATCCCTCCGCCGAGGCGCTGGCCCTGTCCGCCGCGACTGTCAACACCGATCCGGAAGAGAACCGCACCTTCGAGCTCGGCTCGAAGTGGGACTTCGCCGACGGCCGCTTCTCGGCGCGCCTCGCGCTCTACCGCACCGAGAAGACCAACGCGCGCGAGCCGGACCCGAACAATCCTCTTCTGAACGTCAACTCCGGCAGCCAGCGCGTGGACGGCATCGAGATCGAGGGCAGCGGGCGCGTCACGCGCGACTGGCAGCTCGTCGTCAGCTACTCGCACTTGAACGGCGAGCTCACGCGTTCCGAGGCGTTTCCCAACTCCGTGGGGGCTCGGCTGGCCAACGTCCCGTCCGACACCTTCAGCCTCTGGAGCGTCGTCACGCTGCCCTGGAAGCTCCAGGTCGGCGGCGGTGCACGCTACGTCGGGTCGCGCACGGCGAGCACCACCGTCCCGCTCGATCCAACGACGGGGCTTCTCAAGGAGCTGCCGGGCTACTGGGTCTTCGACGCCATGCTCAGCTACCCCTTCACGCAACAGCTCTCGCTGCAGGTGAACATCTACAACATCGCCAACGAGTACTACTTCGACCAGATCCACCCCGGCCACATCGTGCCGGGGCCCGGCCGCTCGGCGCTGTTCGGCCTGGGCGTGAAGCTCTAGCATGCTGCTCGAGGTTCCCGCCGTGCTCGGAGCGGAGGCGGTCGCCCGCGCCCGGCGTCTGCTCACCGAAGCCGAGTGGGTCGACGGCCGCGCGACGGCCGGGCACCAGTCGGCCCGCGCCAAGGACAACCAGCAGCTTCCCGAGGGCCACCCGGCCGCGCGGGAGCTCGGCGAAACGATCGTCGAGGCCCTGGGCCGCAACCCGCTCTTCATCGCCGCCGCACTGCCGGCCCGCGTCTTTCCGCCGCTCTTCAACCGCTACACCGGCGGCCAGTCGTTCGGCACCCACATCGACAACGCGATCCGGCAGGTGCCGGGCACGCCCCACCGCGTGCGGACCGACCTCTCGGCGACCCTCTTCTTCTCGAATCCGGACGAATACGACGGCGGCGAGCTCGTCGTCGAGGATACCTACGGCGTTCACACGATCAAGCTCCGCGCCGGCGACCTGATCCTCTACCCCGCGACGAGCCGGCACCACGTCCGGCCCGTGACGCGGGGGACCCGCCTGGCGTCCTTCTTCTGGATCCAGAGCATGGTGCGCGACGACGGCGAGCGCACGCTGCTGCTCGAGCTCGACATGGCCATCCAGCAGGTCAACCGCGACCGGCCCGACCATCCCGCCGCGGTCGCCCTGACCGGCGTGTACCACAACCTCCTGCGGCGGTGGGCGGAGGCGTAGTCGTCTCGTCCGGAGTGCTACGCTGTTTGCGAGCCGGGGCCGTTCGCCCCGGGCAGGGAGGCGGCATGAAGCCGTACGTCAGACTGACCGAGCCGTTGGTGCGCGCGGGCGGGAAACTGCGGAAGGCAACCTGGGACGAGGCGCTCGACGCCGCGGCCGAGGGGTTCCGGCGTTCGCGCGACGAGCACGGGCCGGAGTCCTTCGGGATGTTTTCGTGCTCCAAGGCGACCAACGAGGTGAACTACCTCGCGCAGAAGTTCGCCCGCGTCGCCCTCGGCTCGAACAACATCGACAGCTGCAACCGCACCTGACACGCTCCCAGCGTCGTCGGTCTGACGACGGTTTTCGGAGCGGGAGGCGGGACGAGCTCGTACCGGGAGGTTGAGGAGACGGAATTCATCCTCCTCTGGGGCTCGAACGCGCGGGAAGCGCACCCGATCTACTTTCATCACGTCCTGAAGGGCGTGCGCAACGGCGCGCGCCTGGTCGTGGTGGACCCGCGCCGCACCGTCTCCGCGCAGTGGGCGGACACCTGGCTCGGCCTCGACGTCGGCTCCGACATCGCGCTCGCCAACGCCATGGCGAGAGAAATCCTCGCGGCGGGGCTGGAAAACCGGGAGTTCATCGCGCGCGCGACCTCCGGCTTCGACGACTACCGCAAGGGCCTCGACAAATACACGCTCGACTACGCCGAGAAAGAGACCGGCGTTCCCGCGGCGGCGATCCGCGACGTCGCGCAGGCCTTCGCCAGGGCGAAGACCGCGCAGATCTGCTGGACCCTCGGGATCACCGAGCACCACAACGCCGTCGACAACGTCTTGGCGTTGATCAACCTCGCGCTTCTAACCGGGCACGTCGGGCGCTGGGGCTCGGGCGTCTGCCCGCTGCGCGGCCAGAACAACGTGCAGGGAGGCGGGGACATGGGCGCGCTGCCCAACAAGCTTCCGGGCGGCCAGGACGTCGAAGACCCCGCGCTGCGCGCGAAGTTCGAGCGCGTCTGGGGCGCGGGCGTCCGCATCCCGGGCAAGCGCGGCTGGCACCTCACACAGATGTTCGAGGCCATGGAGCACGGCAAGCTCAAGTCCCTCTTCGTTCTCGGTGAGAACCCGGCCCAGTCCGAGGCGGACCAGAAGCGGGCGATGGGGCTGCTCGAGCGGCTCGACCACATCGTGGTGCAGGACATGTTCCTGACGAAGACCGCCGAGATCGCGCACGTCGTGCTGCCCGCGGCGGCCTCCTGGTGCGAAGACGATGGAACGGTGACCTCGAGCGAGCGCCGCGTCCAGCGCGTGCGCAAGGCTCTGGAACCCCCGGGGGAAGCGCGGCCGGACCTGCAGATCCTGGCGGACCTCGGGAAGCGGCTCGGCGTTTCGCTCGGCGAGCCCGTCGCCGAAAAGGTGTGGGACGAGCTGCGCGCTCTCTCGCCGTGGCACGGCGGTATGAGCTACCGCAGGCTCGAGGAGCTTGGCGGCCTGCAGTGGCCCTGCCCGGACGAGTCTCACCCGGGGAGCCCCTTCCTGCATGGACGCCTCTGGGAAGAGCCTCGCGGCGGGCCGCCCGCGCCGTTCCATGCCGTGGAGCATGATCCGCCCGTCGACAAGCTGACGGTGGATTTTCCGATTCGGCTGACGACGGGCCGCCGCCTCGACTCCTACAACACGGGAGTTCAGACGGCCGGCTACACCTCGCCGCTGCGGCGGGGCGAAACGCTCGACATCGCTCCGGAAGACGGCGCGCGGCTTTCGGTCGACGACGGCGAGTTGGTCCGGGCCGTTTCGCGGCGGGGATCGATCGCTGTCCCGGTCCGGTACGACACCACACTGCGGCCGGGCCTCGCGTTCATGACGCTCCACTTCCAGGACGACGTTCCGGTCAACGTGCTGACGATCGACGCGACGGACCCCAAGTCCGGCACGGCGGAGTTCAAGGCGGCGGCGATCCGGATCGAGAAGATCGCCGCGGCGAAGTCGTCGGCCGTCAACTGACGCCTTCACACCCCTTCCTCCTTCCGACGCCCGGGACGGAGGGGAACCGCTAGACTAGGCAGAGTGGATCTCCACCTCATCCCCGGCGCGCAAGCTTCGGAAGACGAACGCGAGGCCATCGATGCGGTGCTCGGCGCGCCGGCGTCGGGATGGGAAGGCGGTCACCGGCGGCCGGAGACCGAGGGGCACGTCGCCGTCGGCGGCGATGCCATCCGCGCGCGGCGGCACATGCTCCTGCCGGCGCTCTGGGCCGCGCAGGCGCGCGCAGGCTGGATCTCGGCGGGGGCGCTGAACTACATCTGCGAGCGGCTCTCGGTGGCTCCGGCGGAGGCCTACGGAGTCGCGACCTTCTACGCGATGTTCTCCGTTGAGCCCCAGCCGCCAACGATCGCGCATGTCTGCGAAGACCTCGCCTGCCGTCTCGCGGGATCCGGGAACCTGATGGCGGAACTCTCCCAACGGCTCCCCGCGGACGCGCTGCGTCCGGCGCCGTGCCTCGGCCTCTGCGAGCGGGCTCCGGCGATCCTGTACCAGCGCGCGGGAAGGGGCGCGAAGGACGAGGTCGAAGCGCCGGCGGTGACCACCTCCCTCGCCCCCCGACGGGGGGAGAGGGTTCCAGTGAGGGGGGCGTCCGGCTCCCCTTCCGCACCGCAGACCCTGGACGCCCGCCGCGATGGACTCGTTCTTCTCGCGCGCGTCGGCCGCGTCGACCCGACGAGCCTCGACGACTACCGTGCTCATGGTGGCTACGAGTTCCTCCGCCGCGCGTTCGACCTCGGGCCCGAGGCGATCCTGCGCGAGGCCCTGGCTTCCAGGCTCCAGGGCCGCGGCGGCGCGGCCTTTCCCGCCGGCCGCAAGTGGGAGGCGGTCGCCCGCCAGCCGGCGCAGCCTCACTACCTCGTCTGCAACGCCGACGAGTCGGAACCGGGCACCTTCAAGGACCGCGTCCTGATGGAAGAAGACCCGTTCGCCCTGGTCGAGGCGATGACGATCGTGGCCTACGCGACCGGCTGCGCGCACGGCTACGTCTACATCCGCGGCGAGTATCCGCTCGCGCTCGAGCGGGTCGAAGGCGCGATCGTGGCGGCGCGGGAGGCGGGCCTCCTCGGTTCGGCGATCGGAGGCGGCAAGCTGCGCTTCGACCTCGAGGTGCGGCGCGGCGCGGGCGCTTACATCTGCGGCGAAGAGACCGCCCTTTTCAACTCGATCGAGGGTTTCCGCGGCGAGCCGCGCAACAAGCCGCCCTTCCCCGTCGAGAAGGGCCTCTTCCAGAAGCCCACGGTGATCAACAACGTGGAGACCCTCGTCAACGTCCTCCAGATCGTGCGCGAGGGCGGAGACGCGTTCGCCGCGATCGGCACGGGACAGTCGACCGGCCCGAAGCTCTTCTGCCTCTCGGGCCACGTCGCGCGCCCCGGCGTCTACGAGGTGGCGTTTGGCGCGACGCTCCGCCAACTCATCGCCCTGGCCGGCGGTGTTCCCGACGGGCGCGCGGTGAAGGCCGTCCTGCTCGGCGGTGCGGCCGGTTCCTTCGTCGGGCCGGAGGAGCTCGACGTGCCGCTGACCTTCGAAGGCACGCGGGCGATCGGCGCCTCGCTCGGCTCCGGGCGTGGTCATGGTCTTCGACGAACGCGCGAACCTCGCCGACGCCGTTCAACGCATCGCGGCCTTCTTCCGCGACGAGTCCTGCGGCCAGTGCGTGCCCTGCCGCGTCGGCGCGCAGCGCCAGGAGGAGCTGGTCACGCGCCTCGCGTCGGGCAAGCCGCTCGGCTCGATGCCACAGGAGATTGCGCTCCTGGACGAGATGGCGCAGGCGATGCGCGACGCGTCGATCTGCGGCCTCGGACAGACGGCCTCCGGCGCGATCCAATCCGCGATCCGCAAGCTCGGCGTCTTCGGAGCCAAGGCGTGATCCCGGCCGACAAAAGGCTCCATCCGGACCACCCCGTCGAGCTGACGATCGACGGCCGGACCGTCATGGTGCCCGAGGGATCGACGATCCTCGAAGCCTGCCGCGGCGAGGGCATCGATACGCCGACACTCTGCTACCTCGAGAACCTCACGCCGGTCAACGTCTGCCGGGTCTGCGTCGTCGAGGTCGAGGGCTCGCGGGTGCTCGTGCCGGCGTGCTCGCGGCCCGTCGAGCCGAAGATGAAGGTCCAGACCGACAGCGAGCGCGTGCGCCTGTCGCGCAAACTCGTCCTGGAGTTCCTGGCCTCATCGGTCGACCTCTCGTGCGCCTCCGGCGACGTGCGGCGGTGGTTGGCACGGTATGGCGCCGACCCGGCACGCTACGGGCCGGCGGCTCCGCCCGCCACGGAGGGCCAGCGCGACGCGGCGCGGGCGGGCCATCACCACACATCCGCCGACGGAGCGGCAACGGTTGCCCAGCCCGTCAAGGTCGACAACGACCTCTACGTCCGCGACTACGCGCGCTGCATCCTCTGTTACAAGTGCGTCCAGGCCTGCGGCGTCGAAGCCCAGAACACTTTCGCGATCGCCGTCGCGGGCCGCGGCTTCGACGCGCGCATCTCGACCGAGCTCGCCACACCGCTGCCGGAGTCGGCGTGCGTTTACTGCGGCAACTGCATCGGCGTCTGCCCGACGGGCGCGCTGATGTTCAAGAGCGAGCACGACATGCGCAAGGCCGGGACCTGGGACGAGTCGCGCCAGAAGGTCACCGACACGATCTGTCCGTACTGCGGCGTCGGCTGCACCCTGGAGCTGCGCGTTCAGGACAACGAGATCGTGCGCGTCACCTCGCCGCTCGACCACTCGGTCGCCAGCGGCCACCTCTGCATCAAAGGGCGCTTCGGCTGGCAGTTCGTCCAGAACCGGCCGAAGGAGCGTTGACCCGGGGGCCGCAACCGCTTGGGACGGTTGCGGCCCGGAGGTCAGCGGTTGATCCTCCCGGCGTCAGTTGGTCGCCTTGCTGCCCTGCTGGAGCGTGACCAACACGTCGTCGAGCGAGAAGCTGCCGGCCTTCTGACTCGGGGGAAATTCCTTGAAGCTCGCCAGGAACCGAGCGACAAACTCCTGCGCCGGCACGAGGAGGAAGACGCGATCGATCCGCCACTTCGGGTAGCCGATGGCGTCGTGGTCGGCCAGCTCGAACGGATCGGAGCGCAGGTTGAAGAGCTTCGGCAGGCGCAGAGGCGTAAACGGCTCCTGCCAGACATCGAAGCCGTGAGCGCGCTGCTCCTGGAAGACCAGCTTCCACTGGTTGTAGCGCAGCGCGACGAGCGAGCCGTCGTCGTTGAAGTAGAAGAACTCCTTGCGCGGATCGGGGCCCTTTCCGGCCAGGGCGTCGGTGATGTTGTAGCCGTCGAGGTGCACTTTGAAGGTCTTGTCGCCGATCTTCATGCCCTTGAGCAGCTGCTCCTTCAAATCGGGCACGCCCGCGGCGGCCAGGAGCGTCGGGATCATGTCTTCATGGGCGAAGAGGTCGTTGCTGACCGTGCCGGGCTTGATGACGCCGGGCCAGCGGATCGCGCACGGCACGCGGAAGCCGCCTTCCCAGTTGGTGGCCTTCTCGTTGCGGAACGGCGTCGTGCCGCCATCGGGCCAGCTGAACGACTCCGCTCCGTTGTCGGTCGAGTACATCACGATGGTGTTGTCTTCGAGGCCGAGCTCCTTCAGCTTGTCGAGGAGTTGGCCGACCATTGCATCGTGCTCGACCATGCCGTCGGGATAGACGCCGAGACCGGTCTTGCCCTGGCTCTCCTTCTTCAGGTGCGTCCAGATGTGCATGCGGGTGGAGTTCCACCAGAGAAAGAACGGCTTGTTGGCCTTCTTCGCTTTCTCGAGATACTCGAGCGAGGCCCTGGTGATTTCCTCGTCGATCGTCTCCATCCGTTTCTTGCCGAGCGCGCCGGTGGATTCGATTTTCTGCGTGCCGTCGGGCATCGCCCAGGTGTGGATGACGCCCCGCGTCTGGTACTTCTTGATCAACGCGGGGTCGACGAAGTAGTCCTCGTTCTCGAACTCTTCCTCGGCGTTCAAGTGGTAGAGCGAGCCCATGAACTCGTCGAAACCGTGCGCGGTGGGCAGGTGCTCGTCGAGGTCGCCGAGATGGTTCTTGCCGAACTGGGCCGTCATGTAGCCCTGCGCCCGGAGAAGCTGCGCCAGGGTTACGTCGCGCGCCTGAAGCCCTTCCTTGGCGCCCGGCAATCCGACCTTGAGCAGCCCCGTGCGAAAGCCGGATTGGCCGGTGATGAACGCGGCCCGGCCCGCTGTGCAGCTCTGCTGGCCGTACCAATCCGTGAACAGCACGCCTTCCCGCGCGATGCGGTCGATGTTCGGCGTCTTGTAGCCCATCATTCCCTGGTTGTAGGCGCTGACGTTCCAGTAGCCGATGTCGTCACCCCAGAGGATCAGGATGTTGGGCTTCTTGGGGGCCGCCTGGGCAGCCAGGAAAGTGGAAGCGAGCAGAATCGTTGCGAGCGCACAGAAGAGGGCTTTCCGAAGCGTTCTTTGCATGGGCATCTCCTCACCGGCGATGCTATCCCGTCCCATCGGAGAAGCAGCGCGCGAAGCCCCGAGGAAGTATCATCTTCGGCGGACGATGTGGCGCCGTTGCCCTCGAGAAGGAGATCGATGAACCGCAATCGGCTGCCCTGGTCCGCGGCCTCCGGGCGCGCCGCCAACCGGCCCATCCTCGAAGGAGAGCCCCCGCGCTGAGCGCGACGCCCGGGCACCCGAGCCGGCGGCGGCGCCGCGCCACCAACCGTGACGACGCGATGCGGAAGCTCTCGCCGAGGATCGGGGCGGATCGACGGGGATCCCCAGCTCGGGAGCCTGACATATGCTTCGGCCGTAAGGTGGTCCGCTCCTTGGAAAGTGGGAATTCGATTTCTGCATGGGCCTGCCTGTGATGCCCTCCGCGCCAACGGCAGCTCCCGTTTGAAGTGTCGATCTCGCGGCTTGCGACGAAGAAAGGAGGATCCGATGAGGCGAAGGAATCATGGGGCGGTCGTCATCGGGATTGCGCTGCTCGCGTTGATGCCGGTTTCGGTCGCGGCGCAGGTAGCCGCCGCCGCGCCGGCCATCGATCCGGACGCGATCGAGGCCCTGAAGAAAATGGGGGCATATCTCAACAGCCTCAAAGCGTTCCGCGTCCAGTCGGCGACGACGCGGGACGAGGTCCTCGAGACCGGGGAGAACATCCAATACGCGGGGACTACCGACATGCTCGCCCAGAGGCCGAATCGCCTGCGCCTCGACGTCAAGAGCGATCGGAAGGCGCGAATGTGGTTCTACGACGGAAAGTCGTTCACGCTTTACTCGCCGCGCAGCGGCTACTACGCGACGGTTTCCGCGCCGGCCACGATCGGCCAGCTCGCCGACGACTCTTCAGGAAAAGTACGGTCTTCCGATGCCGCTCGTCGACCTCTTCGACTGGGGGACCGACAAGGCGGACATCGGCGCGATCAAGTCCGCGACGGACATCGGGCCGAGCGCCGTCGAGGGAACGGACTGCGAGCACTATGCCTTCCGGCAGGAGGGTCTCGACTGGCAGATCTGGATCCAGCAGGGTCCCAACCCACTGCCGCGCAAGCTCGTGCTGACGACGCTGACCGACGACGCGCGGCCGCAGTACTCCGCCGTCATGACCTGGGATCTTGCGCCGGCGTACAACGACCAGGCTTTCGTCTTCAGCCCGCCGAAGGGCTCCCAGAAGATCGTCTTCGCGAAATCTCAAGGTTCCGAGTGACGAGGGGAGGAGGGAGATCATCATGATGAGCTCGATGCGTCGGATTCTTGCGGCCGGTGTCGCCTTTCTGCTCTGCGGAACGATCGAAGCCGGGCCTCGTGGCGGCGGCGCGGCCCGCGGTGGCGCGCAGAGTAGCGTGACGCGCGGGGGCGGAGGCGGGGGCGGCAGTCACAGCGCGAACGCCGGCTCCAGCCGCAGCAGCAACGCGAATCAGAACCGCAACACGAACGTCAACCAGAACGTCAACCGGAACACGAACATCAACCAGAACACGAACGTCAACATCGACCGCGACGTCGACGTCGACGTGCACGGCGGCTATGGCGGGGTCGGCGGCTGCTGCTACAACAACCCGGTCGCCAAGGCCGCGGTCGTCACGGCGGCGGTAGCCACCACGGCGGCGGTCGTCGGGGCGATCTTCACGCCTGCCCAGATGCCGCCCAGTTGCGTCCCGGCGGACGTGAACGGGATTACGTACCAGCAGTGCGGCTCGACCTGGTATCAGCCCCAGTATTCCGGGTCCTCGGTGACCTACGTCGTGGTCAACCAGCCCTGACGGGCGGACGAGGAGGGCCTCGGGCCGACCGGCGCGTCGTCCCTCCGACGCTGCCCGGCGCGCGACAGTCCGGCAACTGAACCTGTTCCTGCCCCTCCGAGACGGCGCGGCGGCCGGCTCGAGGGATTTCGCGCAGGGAGCGTCGCCGTGTACCTTAGTGACATGGACGAGCGCCGGCCCCGAGGAAGCCGCCCCCTGAGACACCGCTTTCTGCCCGCCCCGGCTCTGCTCGCGGCGGCGGTCTTCCTGGCGTTCGGCGCCCGGGGCGCGGAGGCCGAGGACGCGAGTCTCCACTATCGCGGCCAGACGCACCCGATCGCCGTCAGCGCCGCCGGCGACTTCCGCATCGTCGACGCGGCGCGCGCCCTGGGATTCGACATCTCCTCTGACGCGAACACCGGTGTCCTGACCCTGATCGGACGGGGCCACAAGGTGCTCGTCGGCGCCGGCACGGCCCAGGTCCCCGTCGACCAGCAGCTGGTTTCGATCTCGAGGCCGGCGCAGACGGTCGGCGGCGCCCTCTACGCTCCCGCCGACTTCTTCGAGAAGGTCCTCTTTCCCCTGGTGGGGGCGACCGGCGCCTACGACGCCGCCCGGCGCGTCTGGACGCTCACGGAGGGCAGCGCCCTGGCGATCGACGCCGCCGTCGTGCACATCGCCCCGATCACGCAGGTGGTCCTGAAGCAGTCGATCCCGGCCAGGTTCACGTCGGCGCCGGGCGCCTCGGCGATCGTGATCCGCTGGCCCGGACAGACGCTCGTCGCGCCGTTTTCCGACCGCCGGTACGAGGACCCGTTCGTGTCGGCGATCCGGTTCACGGCCGATGCCGCGACGATCGAACTCCGGGACGCCGGCCTGACCGCGCGCGCCTACGGCCTCGGCTCGCCCGACCGCGTCGTCGTCGAGGTGGCCCGCGCCGGCGCGGCCCGTCAGGCGTCCGCCCCGCCGCCTCCCGCCGCCGAGGGCGTGCCGGTGATCGTGATCGACCCGGGCCACGGCGGGGTCGAAACGGGCGCGATCGGAACCGGCGGCCTTCAGGAGAAACAGGCCACGCTCGAGATCGCGCAGCGCGTCGCCGCGACCCTTCCGCGCTCCCTTCCCTGCCGTGTCGTGCTGACGCGCGACTCCGACAGCCTGGTCTCGTTCGACGACCGAACCGCCGTCGCCAACCACGAGAAGGCGGATCTCTTCCTCTCGATCCACGCGAACTCCTCGCGGATCAACGGCGCGCACGGATCCGAGACGTACTACCTTTCGCTCGAGGCCTCCGACAAGCTGGCTCAGGAAGCGGCCAACCGTGAAAACGAGGTCCCCGCTCCCGACGCGACGCCGGTGCCCGGCTCCTCGACCAACCGCGACCTCGATTTCATCCTCTGGGATCTGGCCCAGAGCGCGCACCTGAAGGATTCGAGCGAGCTCGCCGAGGCCATCCAGGAGGAGCTGAACGCCCTCTCGGGCACGCAGAACCGCGGCATCAAGCAGGCGCCCTTCCGGGTGCTCGTCGGCGCCACGATGCCGGCCGTCCTGATCGAGACCGCCTTCATCTCGAACCCCGAGGAAGAGAAGAAGCTCGCCTCGCCCGAGTTCCAGCAGAGCGTGGCCGAGGCCGTCGCGAAGGCCGTCGCGCGGTACTTTGCGCGCCGGCGCTCCGGCTCGGCAAGCTCTCCGGCGGCCGTTCCGGCGCCCTCGCCCGCCCCCACGCCCGCCCCTCCCCGATGACGCGCCGGGCCGCGGCGCTGCTGCTGCTCGTCCTGGCCCTGGCGGTCGGCGCGCTGATTCTCTGGACGCGCGGCGGCCCGTGCTCTCGGGCCGGCGCCGGCCGCGCCTCTTCCTGCGCGTCACCCCGGCTCCGGCCGTGCCGCCGGCCCTCTCTCCCGGCGCCGCCCCCGTGACCCCGGGCGAGACGGTCCGGCTGACCCTCTTCTTTCCGGGCCAGGAGGATGCGAAGCTACGCCCGGAGGAACGCGACATTCCCAAACCCAACGGCGCCGGCGCCGCGCTCAAGGCGATCTTCAACGAGCTGCAACGGGGCCCGACGCGGCCGGACCTCGTCGCGCCGCTGCCGCCGAAGCTCCAGCTGCGAAACGCCTTTCTTCTTCCGGAAGGCGAAGTCGTGCTCGACCTCGCGGTCGACTCGGGGCTCGCGTTCGGCTCCGACGAGGAGTTGACGATCGTCGCCTCGCTCGTGGACACCGTCCTCCAGAACGTGGCGGACACGCGCAGCGTGCGCATCCTGGTCAACGGCGAGCCGGCGGAGAGCCTGGGAGGGCACGTCGACCTGACGCGGCCCCTGCTCTACCTGCGCGGGGAGCTCGCCTCGTGACGCGCGCGCCGCGGCCCGACGGCCGCAAGGCCGCCGAGATGCGGTCCGTCGTCGATCGAGACGGGCGCCACGCGCTACGCCGAGGGCTCCGCGCTCATC
The DNA here is from genome assembly GCA_963725095.1 of uncultured Acidobacteriota bacterium. GTDB lineage: Bacteria > Acidobacteriota > Thermoanaerobaculia > UBA5066 > Gp7-AA6 > DATBFU01. Next base: position 37,163 of record CAVRXJ010000013.1, on the reverse strand, counting down.
TCGCTCGGCTTCACGCGCGTGCTCTGCACCGCGTCGATCGAGGACCGCGTGCCGCCGTTTCTCAAGGGCAGCGGCAGCGGCTGGGTCACGGCGGAGTACGGAATGCTCCCCCGCGCGACGCACACGCGCTCGGCCCGCGAGGCGGCCACCGGAAAGCAGGGCGGGCGCACGCAGGAGATCCAGCGCCTGATCGGCCGGGCGCTGCGCAGCGTCGTCGAGCTCCGCGGCCTCGGAGAGCGCACCTTCACCCTCGACTGCGACGTGCTGCAGGCCGACGGCGGCACGCGCTGCGCGGCGATCACCGGAGCCTGCGTGGCGCTGTCGATCGCCCTGTCCAAGCTCGTGCGCCAGGGAGCCGTCGCGCGCTGGCCGCTGCGCGAGACGGTGGCGGCGGTCTCGGTCGGCATCTGCGCCGGGCCAGCCGGTCCTCGACCTCGCCTACGAGGAGGACTCCGAGGCCGACGTGGACGTCAACGTCGTGGGCACGGCCTCGGGCGCCTTCGTCGAGATCCAGGGCACGGCCGAGCGCCGTCCCTTCTCGGAGGAGCAGCTCACGGAGCTGCTGGCCCTGGCCCACAAGGGACTGAAGAGACTGCGCGAGGCCCAGGAAGAAGCCCTCGAGCCCCATCTGGCCGGGATCGACCGGGAGGGCTGAAGTATGGAGCCGCCGGCCGAAGCAGACGCGCGCCCGGAGCCGGATGCTCCGCGGCCGCGGCGTCGCCGCCGCAAGCGGACGGCGCCGGACCCGGCCGCGCCGGCGACAGCGGACCCGAGCGACGAAGCGCCGCCGGAGGGGATCGAGCTTCCGACCCGGTTCCAGAAGGGTGAGCCCGGCGCGCAGCCCGGCATCGAGCTGGCGGAGCTCGCGGCGATGCCGCGCTGGAAAGTCCAGGCGCCCGTCACCTGCATCGACTACGGCCCGGAGCGCTTCGAGACGCACACGGTCGAGAACCTCGACGCCTTCGTCGAGAGCCGCCGGCCCGACTGGGTCAAGGTGCGCTGGATCAACGTGGACGGCCTCGATCCCGCCGTGATCCGCGCCCTCGCGATCAAGTACGGCCTCCACCCGCTCGCGATCGAAGACCTGTTCAACATCGATCAGCGGCCCAAGGTCGAGACCTTCGAACAGGACGGCGACCGGCGACGCCCGCATCTTCGTCGTCGTCCGGATGATCCAGCTCGTCGACGGAGCGGCTCGAGAGCCGAGCAGATCAGCATCTTCGTCGGGCACAACACCGTCCTGACCTTTCAGGAGGCGCCGGGCGACATCTGGGATCCCATCCGCAACCGCCTCGCCAAGCCCGGCTCGCGGTTTCGCGAGCTCGACGCGAGCTACCTGCTCTACGCCCTGATCGACGCGATCGTCGACCACTGCTATCCGGTGCTCGAGCACTACGGCGACCGGCTCGAAGACCTCGAGGATCAGGTCATCGACCGCCCGGACCGGCAAGACGATTCAGGAAATCCATCAGTTGAAGCGCGACCTGCTCCTGCTGCGGCGCGCGGTCTGGCCGGTGCGCGAGGTGATCAACGGCCTGATGCGCGAGCCGCACGAGTGCGTGAGCGACGTCGACGCGCACCTACCTGCGCGACGTCTACGACCACGCCATCCAGATCATGGACATCATCGAGACCTACCGCGAGGTCGCCTCGAGCCTCGTCGAGAACTACATGACCTCGATGAGCAACCGCATGAGCGAGGTCATGAAGGTCCTGACGATCATCGGCACGATCTTCATTCCCCTGACGTTTCTCGCGGGCGTCTACGGCATGAACATGCCGATCCCGGAGAACTCGAAGACCTGGGCCTACCCGGCGTTCTGGGGCGTCTGCGTCGTCACGGCGGCGGGGATGGTCGTCTGGTTCCGCAGGCGCGGCTGGATCTGAGCCGCCCGGGCGCGCGGCGCCGAAGACTCAAAGCGCTGACACGGCGGGCTTTGGATCCCCGCCTTTAGACTTTGGGCGGCCCTTCCGACATAATCGGCCCCCCCGCGGGCTCCCCCCGCGGCGAGAAAGGCCTGCGGTACCCCCATGAAACGCATTGGAGTTCTCTTCGGCAAGGAGCGGGCCTTCCCGCTGGCGCTGGTGGACCGGATCAACCGCTCCGGGGCGGAAGACGTCCAGGCCGAACCGGTCAAGGTCGGCGGGATCGCGCTCGAATCCCCGAGACGGTATGACCTGATCCTCGACCGGATCAGCCAGGACATCCCGTTCTACCGGGCGATCCTCAAGAAATTCGTCGCCGACGGCACGATCGTCGTCAACAACCCCTTCTGGTGGACGGCCGACGACAAGTTCTTCAACAACGTGCTGGCCCGGGCGATCGGCGTCGCGGTGCCGAAGACCGTGATCCTCCCGTCCAACCAGCACCCGCCCGACACGAGCTCCGAGTCGATGTCGAACCTCGTCTTCCCGCTCGAATGGGACGAGATCTTCTCGCACATCGGCTTCCCGGCGTACTTCAAGCCCTACTCGGGCGGGGGATGGAAGAGCGTCTACCGCGTGACCAACCCCGACGAGTTCTTCGCGGCCTACAAGGACTCCGGGCAGAACGTCATGACGCTGCAGGAGGAGATCGTCTTCGACGAGTACTTCCGCTGCTACGCCATCGGGCGCCAGTACGTCCACATCATGCGCTACGACCCGCGGGAGCCGCACCAGGACCGCTACGTCAAGAGCCCGCAGCCGATCGATCCGGCCATGTACGAGCGCCTGCGCGGCGATTGCCTGAAGCTGACCGAGGCGCTCGGCTACGACTTCGACACGCTGGAGTTCGCCGTGCGGGACGGCATTCCGTACGCGATCGACTTCCTGAACCCGGCCCCCGACGCGGACCCCGCGTCCGTCGGCGAGGAGAACTTCCAGTGGGTCCTCGAGCACGCGAGCAAGTGGCTCATCGAGCGGGTCCGGCAGGGCGTCGAGCCTGTGGCCCGCTACCACTGGCAGGAGTTCCTCGCGGGCGGCGGCAAGCGCCCGAAGGCGCCCTCGGCCCGTCCGGCCCCGGCCGGCGGGACGACGCGGCGTCCGCGGCCCCGCGCGGGAGCCTAGGATCCCGGATGTCGGAGCGCCCGGCCTTCACCCTCGGGGTGGAGGAAGAGTTTCAGATCATCGACCCGGAGACGCGGGAGCTGCGCTCCCACGTTCAGGAGCTGCTCGAAGAGGGCAAGCGCGTCCTCAAGGAACGCGTCAAGCCCGAGATGCACCAGTCGGTCATCGAGCTCGGCACCGGGATCTGCAAGGACATCGAGCGAAGTCCGCCGCGACATCGGCGAGATGCGCACCGAGATCATCGCGCTCGCGGCCCGCACCGGGATGCGCGTGGCGGCGGCCGGCACGCACCCCTTCTCCAACTGGGCGGACCAGCTGATCTTCCCCGACGAGCGCTACCACCAGGTCGTCGAGGAGATGCAGCTGCTCGCGCGCGCCAACCTGATCTTCGGCCTCCACGTGCACGTCGGCATCTCCGACCGCGCCCTGGCCATCCAGATCATGAACGAGGCGTGCTACTTCCTGCCGCACCTGCTGGCGCTCTCGACCAATTCCCCGTTCTGGCTCGGCCGCAACTCGGGGTTGAAGAGCTTCCGCACGAAGGTCTTCGACCGGTTCCCCCGCACGAGCATCCCCGAATACTTCGAGTCCCCAGCCGAGTTCGACGAGTTCGTCCGCATCCTCGTCTCGACCAAATCGATCGACAACGGCAAGAAGATCTGGTGGGACGTCCGCCCGCATCCCTTCTTCGAGACGATCGAGTTCCGAGTCTGCGACATCCCCATGCGCCTCGACGAAACCGTGACGATCGCCGCCCTCGTCCAGGCCATCTGCGCGAAGCTCTACAAGCTGCGAATCCAGAATCTCGGTTTTCGGCGCTACCGGCGGGCGCTGATCCTCGAGAACAAGTGGCGCGCGAGCCGCTACGGAATCGACGGGAAGCTGATCGATTTCGGCAAGGAAATCGAGGTGCCGTTCCGGAGCCTCGTCGCGGAGATGCTCGAGTTCGTCGACGACGTCGTCGACGAACTGGGTTCCCGGAAGGAAGTCAACGCGGTAAACTGGATCCTCGAAAACGGGACGGGCGCCGACCGGCAGCTTCGGGTCTACGAGGCGACCGGGGGCGACCTGAAGAAGGTCGTCGACTACATTTGTGAGGAGACCGCCCACGGGCTGACCGTCGAATCGCCGTTTCAGCGCACCGCTTCCCACTGACCGAACATCCCCGTACGAGGAGCAAGCATCACGATGCCGAACACGCCCGGACTGCAGACCACCTACGCCGAGGAGCTCGTCCCCGGCGCGCGCAACGCGATCCAGACCTGCCTGCGGGTGCGCCCGGGGGAGCGGGTCGTCATCGTCACCGACCGCGAGACCGAGGAGATCGCCGCGAGCCTGGCCGATCAGGCGCGCGAGGTGGGGGCGCCGAGCGAGACCCACATCATGGACGACTACGGACCGAGACCCATGCTGACGCTCCCGCCGTCGATCCAGGCCGCCCTCGAGCGCGCCGACGTCTCGATCTACGCCGGGCAGCCCAAGGAGGGCGAGCTGGCCTTCCGGCGCGCTCTTACGGCGATCATCGACCGCCGCCAGATCCGCCACGCGCACATGGTCGCGATCTCGCACCGCATCATGGTCGAAGCGATGCGGGCGAACTTCGACGAGGTCGACGCCATCTCCTGCCGCCTGCGCGACCGCGCCGAGAAGGCGAAGAGCATCGTCGCGACGTCGCCGGCCGGCTCGCGGATCGAGGCGACCTTCGATCCCGCGATCAAGTGGTTGAAGACCTCCGGCCTGATCTCGACGTCGAAGTGGGGCAACCTTCCGGGCGGCGAGGTGCTGACCGCGCCGGCGCGCGTCGACGGCGTCTACGTGGCCGACGGCGTCGTCGGCGAATACCTCTGCGCCCGTTACGGCGATCTGCAGGCCAATCCCTTGAGCGTCACGATCGAGAACAGCCGCATCGTGGACGTGCAGTGCGACCGGGCCGACCTCGTCCGGGACTTTCGCGCGTACACGGCGACCGACGAGAACTCCGACCGCGTCGGCGAGTTCGCGATCGGGACGAACATCGCGGTCCAGGACGTGATCGGCAACATCCTGCAGGACGAGAAGCTGCCGACCCTGCACCTCGCCTTCGGCCACCCCTACTCCGAGCACACCGGGGCGAACTGGCGCAGCAGCACCCACATCGACATCGTCGGCCGCCGCTTCGACATCTGGTTCGACTCCGAGCAGGTGATGGCCGACGGGAAATTCCTGATCTGAATCGGGTGATCGGGCCATCGGGTCATCGGGCCATCAGATCACCCGATCACCCGATCCCCGATGATCCGATCGCTTCGCTCCGCCTACAACGCCGCCTACACCGACGACAAGTACCAGGAGTACCGGCGGCGCCTCGAAGCCCGCGGTCGCGCGCCGATCCCGTTTCGCCTGGCGGAGTCGCCCGTCTTCCTGCCGCCGGAGCTGCGCGACGAGATGGTGGCGGCGTCCCTCGAGATTTTCCGGCAGCTCTCGACGCCCGAGGCCCTCGAGCGCTCGAAGGCCGCCGTGCCGAAGCGCTTCGACGTGCCCGGCTGCGATCCCCTGCCGGCCTTCGCGGTGACGGACTTCGCCGTTGCCGCCGGCGACGGCGGGCGCCTCGAGCCGAAGCTGATCGAGCTGCAGGCCTTTCCGACGCTCTACGCCTTCCAGGTCGCCCAGAGCGAGGAGCTCGCGCGCCTCTGCCCGGACGGCGAGTCGCTCGACTGGTGCCTGTCCGGCCTGAACACCGTTTCCTACTGGAAGGCCGTCGGCGACACGATCCTGGCCGGCCTGCCGTCGGAAAACGTCGTGCTGCTCGACCTCGATCCGCCGCACCAGAAGACGGCGATCGACTTCGCCTTCACGCAGCAGTTCTGGGGCGTGCGCGCGGTCGATCCGGGCGAGATCGAGAAGCGCGGCCGGGAGCTCTGGTACGACTGCGAGGGCCGGCGGACCCGGATCCTGCGCATCTACAACCGGCTGATCTTCGACGAGCTCGAGGCGACCGGAAGAACGCTGCCCTTCGATCTGACGGAGCCGCTCGACGTGACCTGGGCCGGGCATCCCAACTGGTACTTCCGCTGGAGCAAGCACTGCCTGCCCGAGCTTCGGCACACGACCGTGCCCGAGGCGGTCTTCCTCTCGGATCTGAAGGCGCCGCCTGCCGACCTCGAGCACTGGGTCCTGAAGCCCCTCTTCTCCTTCGCCGGTTCCGGCGTCAAGGTCGACGTCACGGCGGCGGATCTGGCCGCCGTCCCGCAAGAGCAGCGGCCGCACACGCTCCTGATGCGCAAGGTCGAGTACGCGCCCGCGATCGAGACGACCGACGGCAATTTCTCCAAGGTCGAGGTGCGCGTCATGTTCGTCTGGAAGGACGGCCGGCCTCTGCCCGTCACGACGCTCGCGCGCCTGTCGCAGGGAAAGATGATGGGCGTCAACTACAACAAGGACAAGACCTGGGTCGGATCGAGCGGCTGCCTCTGGCCAACCGTCGCTCCGGCTCGCTCGGGAGCTGGCGGCCGCTCCTAAGATCCGCGGCCGCCACCGGCGAACGACTCGGCCGGATGCGGCCTCGATCGTTCGCCTGCTCCCTCGCTCGCCTCCGCTCCCGCGGCGCGCGGCCTCCTCCCTCGGTTACTTCGGGAGATACCGCGCGCCGCGAGCGGATTGATCCAGGTCGGCGGAGGCTCCCGCTTGCTCGCGTTGCGGGAGGGAGCGCGCAACGAGATGCGCCTTCAGGGTACGTATCTTCGGATCTGCTCCTTCCACCAGGGCCAGTCGTGCCCGTAGGGCGCGGGCCAGACGCTGCCGCGGTGGCGGATGCCCTTCTCGTTCAGGATCCGGAGCATGTCCGTCGTGCCGGCGAGGATGTTGTCGGTCTCGCCCGTCACGACGCAGATGTCCATCGCCGAGAGCTTGCCGACCCACTCGCCGTCCATGTTCGGCACGTAGGCCGTCGGACAATGGAAGTAGCACACGTCGTCCCAGTATCCGTCGAGAAACGAATGGATGTCGTACTTGCCGGAGAAACCGATGACCTGGTCGCAGACATCCGGATGGCGAAATCCGAAGTTGACGGCGTGGTACGCGCCGAAGGAGCAGCCGAGCGTCGCGACGCGCGCGCCGGTCTTGCCCTTGCTCCGCACGAAGGGAACGACCTCCGTAGTAGACGTAGCGGTCGTAGGCGTCGTGCCGGCGGATCCGCTCCGCCGGCGGGCGGCCTTTGGCGTAGAAGCTCTCGGCGTCGACGCTGTCCACACAGGCAACCTGGATCGCTCCTGCCTCGATCAGGTCGGCGACCGCGCCGATCAGCCCGAAGTCCTCGTTCTGGTAGAAGCGCCCGACCGAGGTCGGGAACCAGATCATCGGCCGGCCGGCGTGGCCGAACCAGAGCAGCTCCATCTTGCGGCCCAGCGTCGGGGAGTCCCAGGCGATGTATTCGCGATGCATCGGTTGTCCTTTCGAGCGTCAGTTTTCGCGTGGGATAATCGCACGAACCCGGGGCGTAGCGCAGCGGTAGCGTACCTGCTTTGGGAGCAGGTGGTCGCCAGTTCGATCCTGGCCGCCCCGACCAATATTTCCAATCGTAAAAAGAATTGCGAAATTGGCGTCCATGAACGGACCCGCGCTTGATTTCTCGAAAGCGATTTCGCTCGTGGATATCTGAGCCTTGGCCCCATTTGATGACCGCACATGAACTTTCGTCACGCCGGAAGCTCTTGCAGGAGAAAGGACTCATGCGCGGCAGAAATGATGCCGGTGAATCATGACCGAAAGGCTATTCGGGTTCATCGTAGGGGCTCAAGGAAAGGAGTCAGCATTATGAGATTCGCACGTAACGTTCACTTCCAGATCAAGGGTGGCAAAGAGACGGAATTCAACAACCTCTTCGAAAAGGAAGTTCTTCCGATCCTGCGTAAGCAGAATGGTTTCCAAGAGGAAGTGACGCTCGTCGGCACTGAAAGGCGCGGACTGCATCAGCCTCTGGGATAACCGCAAGAACGCCGAGACCTACGGCACCGCCACGTATCCGCAGATCCTCGCGAAGCTCTCACCGGTCATCGACGGAACCCCCAAGGTGGAGACCTACGAGAGCGCGACCAGCTACGCTCGCGCGTAAGCGCGCTTCAGGTGGCGCGCAAGCGCATCCGATTCACCGAGGCTCCGAAAGGAGCCTCTTTTTTATCTGTGAAAGCAACCGGCTACGCCGATTGCGGGAGCGATCTGGGGACCGACGCGCTGGCGAGTTTCGCGAAACCAATTTTCAATTCATGGTTCACCCGGGTCTTCCCACATGCGCGGCATCGGATTGGCTCTCGTTCGTAGCTGAGTCGAGCGCATCCCTGATGCTCTGAAGAGAATGCTCATCGGGTCTTGAATATCGCTCCGCCGTGCTTGCCGAGGCGTGACCCAAGGCTCTTCCCTGCTAAAAGGAGGACGTATCCTGTGCCCATGAAGAACAAACGGCTCCTGGCGCTCGCGGCTCTCGCGTTCGCCTTCGGGCTCAGCTCCGCCGCTTTCGCGGCAGCCCCGACCCCAACCCCGACCCCGAAGCCGGTAGGCGCGACAACGGTCAAGAGCTCGAAATCGAACTCCTCTGATCGCCTCGCTCCGACACCGACGCCGAAACCCGTCGAGGGGAAGCCCTCGAAAGAGCAACGCGTCGCCCCGACGCCGAAGGCGGCCGCGGCGTAAACAGGTAGCGACTCCCGATGCCGAAGGCGAGGAGCGAGTCCGCTGCACCACCCTGATCGCCTTGACCTTCGCCCGGTTCGCCTTCGAGAGTTGACGGATCGCCCCGAGATACTTGGGCAATTTCCGTGGATCCACGGCCATCCGGGGTTGTCCGGTATAGAGGTAGCGTCTTTGGGAGCAGGTGGTCGCCAGTTGCCGCCCCGACCAGCACTCTCAGGAAGTCATGGCCCTGTGAGATGTGCGCCAAGGCACGCCGCAACTGTCGCGGGACATCCTGTCGCATCCTCGCGGCGTTGGGTCGGGGATGCGCTTGCATCATGGCATCGCTCGACGACTCTGGTAGATAGGAAGTGGCCCGGGCTTATGCAAAGAGCGTTCCGGAAACCTTTGTTTGCTGACGCGCGTACACTTCTCGGAGGCGACCCCGCGAGGACGGCCGTGGTAGAGAAAAGCGGCTGCTGCCTGGCGACAAGCCTCCGGGGCCGCGTCAATCGCTGACCAGAGGGAGGGTAAGTCATGACGGAGAAGAAAACGTCCAGTTCACAGCCGAAGGTGGCCCGCAAGCCCCGCAAGCACGGATACCGGGGCTACGGTTCGGGTTTCTCCAAGGGAGCGACCGGCACCGTCCACATCGGGCGCGGGTTCGGGGGCGTCGAGCCCCTAGGTGCGGGAAGTGGGGCCAGACTCCCAGAGGCCGAGCTGTTCAGCGACGACCTGAAGGAACGCAACAAGTAGCCCTCTATCGCGCCTCCTCGGCGCGGCGCCGAAAAACCTCCTTCGCCGCGGCGAGGCGCCCGAAGACTTCCTTTTTTTCCGCCTCGTCATTCCATCCGGCGTGCGCCGCGGCGGCGGCTTCGACGCGCTCGATCCAGCGGACGAAGTACCGCGCATCCTCCGCATTGCGCATCGGACGGCCATCGACCGTCACGTAGACCGGGCTCGTCGTGGCGAAGGGGTAGATGTCGAGCACCGGCTCCGCAGCTCCCGACGACCAGGCGCGAAGGGTGAACCAGCCGCTCTGCGCGACGGGCAGGGTGATCGTGGCATCGGCGCGGGTACCGCCGGCCTCGAGGGGCACGGTCGCGGAGACGGCCCCGTTGGCCACGATCTCGAGTCTCTCCACCGGCACGATCGAGCGAAGGCTCACGCGCGCCACGAGCCGATGGGAACCGGCCGGCAGGACGATCTCGTCGCCGACCTCGTGACCGTTCAGCGTGAAGGAGAGGATGGGGCCGTTGGACGCAAACGTCCGCCCGGCCTTCAACGCCCCAAGCCAGGCGCGGTAGTCGAGCTTCGGCCCCGCATGGACGAAGACGCGGTTCATGCCGACGGGGCCCCGCAGCGAGGCGAAGTTCGCCATGGCGTCGGTGCCGGCGCCCGCCGGGATGCGGAAGCCGGTGTTCAAGAGCCGGTACCAGACCTCGGCCGTCGTGCGGTGATCGCTGAACCCGACGATCTCGACGTAGTCCACCTTGCCGAGCGCCACGTCCACGGGCAGCGCGTTGGTGATCGGGTCGGCACCGCCCGGGTCGGGGGCCGGCGGGTCGAACGGGTGGACGTAGCCGGACACACCGCCCTGCGCGTGCGAGAAGTCGGCGATCGTCGCGTTGTCGGGAAAGAGGCTCCACGCCGCGGTGTTGGCGTATCCCGCGTAGTTGGGCAGGATCAGGGACCGCGTCAGACCGAGGTGTCCCGTGTGGCCCCACCAGCTCGTGTGGTACTCCTCGTCGTGCGTGACGATGGTCGCCGCGGTCGAGACCGGATCGGGGCCGCCGCGAAACACGGCGATGTCCGGGATCCGTTGTTCCTTGTTGACGATCAGGTTCTCGACGACGTGGAGGTCCTCCGCCTCGGCCTGCGCGCGCAGCTGCGCCGCGTCGTTGCGGTACGCGCCCGCCATAGTTCATGTGGACGTGCAGGTCGCCGCTCCACCAGCCGCGTGCCGGCAGGTCCGCGAGGCGATCGAGTTGGAGCCGGGCCGTCGTCCTGGCGCCGGCCGGGATCTCCACGGTGCGCGTGACCGGCGCGTACTCGAGCCCGCGGGTCGCGAGCACCGTGTACTTCCCGGCGGGCAGCGTGAGCGTCGCCGCGCCGCGCGTGTGGAAGTACGTCAGCTCGTAGGGCCGCACCTTCCGGTCGAAGCCGTCGTCGGCGTGGCGCCACGCCGTGTCCGGCGCGAAGCCCCGGCCGTCGGCCCCGGTCACGGAGAGCCGCGCCGGCGTCGGCTTTCCCGCCGCGTCGGTGACCGTCAGCGACAGCGTGCCGGTCGGGTGGAGGTAGCGCCGCGTCGCGGCGAGGACTTCCTGGACCAGCCCGCCGGGAACCGCGACGACGCGCAGCGAGACGTTTCCTCCCTCGTTGCTCACGAAGGCGATGCGGCGGCCGTCCGGAGACCAGCGGGGCCGCGTGTGGTCGCACTCGCAGTAGGTCAGCTCGAAGGGATCGCCGCCGTCGGCGGTCGTGAGCCAGAGCTGGTTGCGCTGGCGGCCGAGGTAGGAGCTGTAGACGACGCGCCGGCCGTCGCGCGCCCAGTCGGGCCGCGCCTTCCAGTTGGTCTCTTCGTTTCGAACCTGCCGCATCGCGGCGCCCGGCCGCGCCTCCATGCGCCAGATCCCGCCGGAGCCCCAGACGGACCCGCGGTTCGAGACCAGGACGAGCTCCTTCCCGTCGGGCGACCAGGCCGGCGAAATGTAGTGGTCGAAGCGCGAGTAGTAGTACCGCGGAAGCCGGCTGTCGTGATCCTCGGTGATGCGGACGGACTCTCCCGCCGCCTTCCCGTCGGAGATCTCCAGCAGGTAGATGTGCCAGCGGCCCTGATAGGCCGTCGAAACGTACGCGATGCGCGCCCCGTCCGGCGACCACCGCGCATCGAGATTCACCGCGCCGTTGGCGACGAGCGCGTGCGTGCTTCCGTCGGAGAGATCGAGCGCCCACAACTCGAGCGCGTCGTTGCGGTACGAGGTGTAAAGGATGCGCCGCCCGTCGGGCGACCAATCGGGCTCGGAGTCGTATCCCGGCCCGTCGGTCAGCTGCACCGCCTCCGCCGAGCCGATCTTCTGGCGCCACAGCGTGCCCTGCATGGCGTAGACGAGCTCCTGCCCGTCGGGCGACCACGCCGCTCCGCTCGGCCCGCTCGTCACCTGCGGCAGGTACATCTCCCGGTAGTAGTAGGGGTGCGGGACGTCGATCTGCTTGAGGACCGGCTGGCGCTGCGCCTGAGCGCGGGGCGCAAAACCCGCCGCCAGCAGGAACGCCGCGATCCGGCGCCAGGTTCGAACGGAAATCATGGCGGGCACTCTCCCATGACGCCGAGCCCGATGTCTACGTCCGGACCTGCCACCTCAAGGAAGCGCCGCCGTTGTTTAATGAGGCAGACAGGAGGAACGCCCGTGAGCCCCAACCGCGCCATCGCCTTCGCCACCCTCTTCGCCGCCCTCGCCGCGGCCCCGGCGCGCGCCGAAGTGGTCGAGGTGTCCGAGACCGGCTTCACCGTCAAGGAGGCCGTCACCGTGTCCGTGCCGCCGGAGAAGGCCTACGCGGCCTTCGTTGCCGTCGGAAAGTGGTGGGACTCGGCCCACACGTACTCCGGCGACGCCGCCAACCTGTCGATCGATCCCCGGCCCCAGGGCTGCTTCTGCGAGCGTCTCGCCGACGGGGGCGGCGTCCGGCACCTGACGGTCGTCTTCGCCTCGCCGGGCAAGCGCCTTTCGCTCGAGGGAGGCCTTGGCCCCCTTCAGAGCATGGGCGTCACCGGAATCATGTCGCTCACGTTCGCTCCCGTCGAGAAGGGAACCAGCGTGACGCTGCGCTACGTCGTCGGCGGCCACAACGCCGGCGGCTTCCAGGAGATCTCCGCCGGCGTCGAGGCGGTGCTGCGCGCGCAGCTCGATCGGTATCGGGCCTACGCCGACCCTGTCAGGCCCTGACCGGGCCGGTCAGGAAGGCGTCTTCTCGGTGACCTGGATCAGGTCGACCGGCAGTGCGCCGTAGTTCTCGATCTCGAGCCTCTTGGCGTCCTTGTCCCAGCTGATGCGGGCCGCGGGCACCATCTTGCCCTCCCCTTTGCCATCGGCGCCGAGGTGCATCTCGATCAGCGTGACCCGATACTGCATCGAGCGTGTGCTGTTGGCGGCCTCGCCGAAGGCGACCGGCCGGTCGGTCGCGATGATGACCCGGCGGGAGCCATCGGGGTTGACGATGTTGCGGGCGTAGTAGAGCGTGTACCCGCGGGAATTGGGCGTGCGCATGAAGCCGACGGTCGGACGAATTTTCTGCAGGGCATCGACCAGCCTGTCGGTACCGAACTCCTGGAGAGTCGTCAGAAGCTTCTCCCGCTCCTCGTCCGTCGACCAGCGGTTGACGGTGATGTTGATGACGCTCGACCTTCCCGTCCCGAGGCTCGCGGCGAAAGTCGTGAACGTGGCGACGGGCTTCGCTTTCTCGGCGACGGCCACGGTCACCCCGGCCAGGCAGAGGCAAACGGACAGGGCTCCCAGAAATCGATGACGGCGCATGGGCGTTCTCCTCCTTCTCTCGGACGGCCCCGAATCGTACACCCCGGGCGGAGCCCGAGGGATCGGATATTCTTCCAACGCCATGCCGCTTTTCGAGTACGCCTGTCGCCGCTGCGGGACGCGGTTCGAACGGGTGGTGCTGGGCAACGCGAAACCGGCTTGCCCGTTCGTGCGAGAGCCGCGACGTGTCGAAGCTCCTCTCGACGTTTGCCGTGTCGAGCGGAGGATCCCGGTCCGCAGGCGAGGCCCCCGCCGGCGGGGGATGTGGATCGTGCGGGGATCCGCGCGGTCCGGGCTCCTGCGCCAACTGAGCGCCGCATGTTCGGAAGGTTTCGGCGCCGCCTGATCCGCTTCGTCCCCGAGGAGATCGAGCTCTATGCGCAGGCGCACACCGAGCCGGTCGACTCGCTGTTCGACGAGCTCCGCGAGGAAACCCTCCGGTCCGTGAAGGACCCGCAGATGCAGGTCGGCCGGATCGAGGGCACCTTCCTGAAGCTCCTCGTACGGCTGTCCGGAGCCCGCCGGGCTCTCGAGATCGGCATGTTCACGGGTTACTCGGGCCTGATGATCGCGTCCGGGCTGCCAGAGGACGGAGAGCTCACGACCTGCGACATCGACCCCAAGGCGGAAGCCGTCGCGCGCCGCTACTTCGCCCGCAGCCCCCACGGCCGCAAGATCACGGTCCGCATGGGGCCGGCGCTCGAGACCATCGCCACGCTCTCACCGCCGATCGACTTCGTCTTCGTGGACGCGGACAAGGAAAACTACCCTCGCTACTACGACGCCGTCTTGCCTCTGATGCCCTCGGGAGGCCTCCTCGTCGCGGACAACGTGCTCTGGAGCGGCAAGGTTCTGGACCCCAGGGACGCCAGCGACCGGGCGATCGTTTCCTTCAACGAGCGTGTGCTGCACGACCCCCGTGTCGAGAAGGTCATGCTGACCGTTCGCGACGGGATCACGCTCGTCCGCAAGCGCTGACCCGCTCGCCGCCTCAGCGAAGAAATTGAGGCGGCTCGCCCTTGCCCCACGGGTCGTACTCCGCCGCGAACTTGAGGCGCTCCGCCAGCGGCGGGTGGCTGTACAGCCAGAAGCGGATGAACGGGCTCGGGTCCGGATCGGCGAGGTTGATCTCTCCCAGGAGCTGAAACGCTTCGGCGGCCGCCTGCTGCGACTCCGGCACGATCCCGTGGATCGCCTCGAGGCCGAAGATGTCGGCGTCGTGTTCCTGATAGCGGATATACCCGTTGACGACGGGCTGCGCGAGCTCCCCCGCGACCGTCACGACGAGCAGCAGGACCGGCAGGGACGCCCAGTCCGCGACCCCTCGGACTCCCCAGCGGCCGCCCGGCCGGCTGAGCAGCCGCGCCAGGACCGCGGCGCAGACGGCGAGCAACACGAAGGCGCACGCCCACAGAAACGCGATGAACTTCGGGATGTGCAACAGGACGTAGTGCCCCATCTCGTGGCCGAAGACGAAGAGCGTCTGCGGGATCGTCGCCTTCGCGATCGTCGTGTCCCAGACGACCACGCGCTTGGAAGCGCCGAGCCCCGTCACGTAGGCGTTGACCGACTTCTGTTTCGTGCTCGCGTCCATCACGAACATCTTTTCCTGCGGGATGTGGCGGCCGGCCCGCGTCGTCACCTCCTCGATCCGGCTGGCGAGCTCCGGGTGTTTCGGGCGCGAGCGGATCGAACTTGTTGAAGAGCGGATCGATCGCGAGCGGCGCCACGAAGATCAGGAAGACGAGGATCGGCAGCAGCGCGAGCCAGAACCAGAGCCACCAGCGCCGCGAGCGTCTTGCGCAGGATGGCGTAGAGCAGCCACACGAGCGGGATCGAGATCACCAGGCCGACGAAGTTCCCCTTGGCCCAGTCCCAGAACCAGGATCCCCAGCCCTGAACGGACTGGTCGTACCGGAGGGCGAGCCGCTGGCCGTAGATGCCCGTCGGAAGCTCGAGCACCGATTGCGTGAGCAGCAGCAGCGGCACGAAGACCGCCGCCTGCCAGAACCGGCGCTTCGAGAACGCCTCCGCGCGATCGCGAAAGCGCGGCGCCAGGCGCAGCCCGATGATGACGAGGAGGACCACGACGCTCCAGAAGAACGACGCGAAGTGGAGCCCGTAGCGCGCGCGCGCATAGGCGACGGCCTTCTCGCGCTTCTCGGGCGTGAGCGTGAAGGAGGTCAGCGCGCCGGACGGGGCCGAGACGCCGGGCGTCGCCGCCGGGGCGGGCGCCGGCTGCGCCGGAGCGGGCACCGAAACCATCAACGCCGCGAGGAGCAAGGCACCGGCGAACGCCCGTCTCATGGTTCCTCCTCTGAAAGACGCCGGGCAGGCCGATCAAGATCCGAGGCGTGGCCCGCCAGATGATCGGACAAACCGTCTCACACTACCGGATCACGAGCAAGCTAGAGGACGTCGTTTCTGGAAAGCCGCGCGAAGGCGAACCCGGGCTAGGGAACCTTGGCCCCCGCCTCCTGGAGGCGGCGCAACTCGGTGACGTCGCGGATGATCTGGAGGGCCGCGACGGTGCGGCCGAAGTCGTCCCAGAGAGGAACGACCACGCTCTCGCAGGCGCCGGCCGTGCCGTCCTTGCGCCGGAAGGCAATCTCGCCCGACCAGCGCCCCTCGCGGCGCATCTCGGCGAGCATCGCGGCCGTCTGCTTGCCGCCCTCCGCGCCCGCGTGGATCGGCGCCACCCGGCCGAGCAGCTCCGCCTTGGCGTAGCCGAACATCTTCTCGGCGCCGGGGTTGCAGTCGAGCACCTTTCCGGTCAGGTCCATGACGATCACGCCGTCGAAGAGGTGCTCGAAGGTGCGCGTGTGGCGCCGCAGGATCTCCTCCATGCGGGAGCGGTCCGAGACGTCCCGAAAGCTCCAGACCCGCCCGACGGTCTTGCCCGACACGCGGTGCGGCGCCGAATAGCGCTCGAAGACGCGGCCGTCCTTGAACTCGAGCCAGTCGTAGCTCTGGGATTCCGGCTGGCTGTAGAGCTCCCGAACCTTCTTCAGGAACCGGTCGGGGTCCTTCAGCTGGTCGAGAACGAAGGCGAGCAGCTGGTTGTCGTCGCGCGAAAGGACCACGCCTTCGGGAATCCGCCACATCTCGACGAAGCGGCGGTTCGAGCTGGTCACCTTGCCGTCCCGGTCGACCACGAGGACGCCGTCCGCCGTCGCGTCGAGGGTGGCCTTCAGCAGCGACAGAGAGTGTTCCAGCTCCTTCTCGACCTCGCTCTGCTCGGTGACGTCCCGGAAGCTCCAGACCCGCCCGAGCGTCTCCTCCCCGATCTGCTGCGGCCGCGACGTGCGCTCGAAGACCCGGCCATCCTTGAGCTCGAGCTGCGCGGGCGGCTCGGCGTCGCGCGTCGAAGAGACCCCCATGACCTTCTTGAGAAAGCCCGTTTGGTCCTTCAGCTGTTCGGCGACGTGCGCGAGAAGCCGGTTGGGGTCTTCCTCCTCGGCCATCTGGTCCGGAACGTCGCCACATTTCGTGGAAGCGGCGGTTGGCCGAAACCACCTTGCCCTCTCCGTCGACGACCAGGATGCCGTCGGCGGTGGCGTCGAGCGTCGCCTTCAGCAGCGAGACCGACTCGGAGAGCTCCCGCTGGGCGTGGCGTTCCGCGGTGACGTCCAGGGCGACGCCGATGACCCCCTTGATCGTCCGATCGGCATGGCGCAGGGGCTGGACGTGCGACAGAAAGGTGCGGCCCTGCCATTCGAGCTCGAACGTCACGTCCTCGCCGAGCAGCGCCTTCCGGTGGGCGAGGAGGGCCGGAAACTCCGGGTCGCTGGTGTGGAAAAACTGAGACAGCGAAACCCCGGCCAGCTTGTCCGGCGCGCGGTTCTCCTCGCGCAGCGCGGCGCCCCGCGAGGTCACGATCACCAGGTCGGGGTCCGTCGACCACAGGACCGCCGGCATCTGCGAGGCGACGAGCTCGAGATTGACTTCCTTTTCCCGCAAGGTCTCCTGCGACGACTGCCTCTCCTCGAGCAGGTGCCGGCGCAGCTCCAGTTGAGCGGCCGCCTGGCGCGCCAGCGCCCGGAGGGCGTCGAGCGGCGACGGTATCGAGCTTGTGCGGCTCGCGGTCCATCACGCAGAGGGTGCCCAGAGCCTGCCCGTCGGGCGTCACCAGGGGCGCGCCGGCGTAGAAGCGGATGCCCGGCGGCCCCAGGACCATCGGGTTGTCGGAGAACCGCTCGTCGGCCGCCGCGTCGGAAACGACCATCACGTCGGACCCCAGGATCGCGTGCCCGCAGAAGGAGATGTCGCGGGGCGTCTCCGACGCCTCGACGCCGATCCGCGACTTGAACCACTGGCGGTCCCGGTCGACGAAGGTGACCTGCGCCAGCGGCGTGCCGCACACGTGTGCGGCGAGCCTCGTCAGATCGTCGAACTCCTGCTCCGGAGCGGTGTCCAGAATCTCGTAGCGCGCGAGCGCCGCGAGCCTGGCCGTCTCATTCCGAGCCATCGGAGCGAGTTTCATTTCACGAGCCTTGACGTCCGGCAATCATATTCCACCGCTCGGCCGGGAACGGATTCGCGTCGACGGGTTCAGAAAACTGAATCGGACGCCGCGAGCAGCCGAGGCAGTCTCGCGCGAGTGCGCGTTTTCTCTTGCGGCATCCGCGCGCAGGAGGGGTTACGATACGCGCAACACAAACTTCTTGAGGAGGTCAGCTATGTGGAGGTCAGCCTTGGCAAGATGTCTGGTCTGGTTCGTCGCGCTTGCCGGGCTTGGACTCTCCGCGGCCGCGCAGGAAAGCGCCGGCAACATCTTCGGCCACGCGATCGACGAGCAGGGCAACGGGGTTCCGGGCGCCACGGTGACTCTGACCGGACCGGGCGCTCCGAGCTCGACGGTGACCGACGCCAACGGGCGGTTCCGTTTCCTCTCGGTACCGCCGGGGCGCTACACGATCGTCGTCACGATGGCCGGCTTCACGACGGTGACCCGTGAGAACGTCGTCGTCACCCTCGGAAAGAACACCGACGTCGACGTCGCCCTGAAGCTGTCCGCCGTCCAGGAGATCGGTCACGGTGACCAGCGCCACGCCGCTGCTCGACACGCGCAAGACCGAGACCGGCACGAACTTCAGCCAACGACGGAGCTCGAGAACATCCCGACGACCCGCGACATCTACGCGATGATGCAGCAGGTTCCGGGCATCCAGACCGACGTTCCGAACACGGCCGGGATTCACAGCGCCGACATCGGCGGCCCCGCGTTCGTCAGCAAGGGGTCCGGCCAGTCCGCCTACGTCATCGACGGCGTCACGATCACGGACAACTCCTACGGAACCGTCGACGGCGGCGCAGAACGGGGCGAGCCCCCTCTACTTCGACTTCCAGACCTTCGACGAGCTCGCCATCTCGACGGGCGGATCGAACCTGGAGCTGCAGACCCCCGGGGCCACGGTCAACGTCGTGACGAAGAAGGGCACCAACCAGATCAAGGGCTCGGCCCGCTACTACTACACGTCCGCCAACTGGGAGTCGTCCAACATCTCCGAAGAGGCCATCGCGCAGGGCCTGCAGACCGACGAGATCCGCTTCGTGCGCGACTACGGCATCGAGCTCGGGGCCCCCGTCATCAAGGACCACCTCTGGCTCTGGGGAGCCGCATCGCGGCAGGACTACGGGCTGAGCTACACGGGAGTCGACTTCGACGGGCAACCCGCTCGCAGTCCGACATCAAGCTCGTGCCCATCAACGCCAAGCTCGACGCGCAGATCGGCACGTCGAACTCCTTGAGCTTCCTCTTCTCCCGCAGCGACCGGGTCGAGGACGGCGTGGGCGCTTCCGCCTCCCGGCCCCCGGAGACTCTGCGCGACTACGACATCCCGACGAACCTCTACCGGCTCTCGGATTCCCAGGTCTTCTCGCCGAGTCTCTTCGCCGCGATCAACGGCGCCTACATGCAGGCGGACTACTCGGCCCTGCCGGTCAGCCCGCCGGACGTGCAGGCCCAGTACTACGACGGAAGCTGGCACAGCAACTACTACTACCTCGTGACCAAGAACCCCCAGCATCAGATCAATACGAACGCGACGAAGTTCTTCAACACGGGCAGCGTGTCGCACGAGCTGAAGTTCGGGTTCGGCTACCGCCACCAGTTGAACGACTCGGCCTCGGCCTGTCCGGGACAGCAGGTGATCGCCTCCGGGGTAGCGGGGGGCTCGGGGTACGCGATCATCACGCGGGGCGCCAACTACCGGTACGAGCAGAACTACCTCTACGGGTACCTCGGCGACACGCTGACCGCGGGAAACTTCACGATCGCGGCCGGCGTGCGCTACGACTACCAGACGGGCAAGAACCTGGAGTCCTTCGGCTTCGGCAACCAGATGTTTCCCGAGCTCCTGCCGGACGTCACGTGGCCGGGCGACACCGGAAACCCCTTCTCGTTCAAGAACTGGGAGCCGCGCGTTTCCGTGACCTACGCCCTCGGCAAGGAGAAGAAGACGCTCGCGCGAGCCTCGTACGCCCGTTTCGCCGACCAGCTGGGCAGCGTCGTCCTGCAACTCAACGGCGTGCCATACACAGCCGGCGGCTACTACTACTGGGTCGACTCCAGCGGCGACGGCTTCGTCCAGCCGGACGAAGTCGATATCGCTTCCGGCTCGATCTTCTACTACTACACCAATCCCTTCGCATTTCCGAACGTCCCGAACCAGGTCCAACCGGGCTTGAAAACCCCTACGACCGACGAGTTCGTTCTGGGCGTCGATCATCAGCTCATGGACGACTTCGCCATTTCGGTCGCGGGCACCTACCGGCACCAGACGAATCTCATCTACAGAATCCCGACCGGCTCGGGCCCCAACACCTGGGCCCTCGTCGGCAAATGCCAGCGGCACCGCCGTCGCCGCCAACGGTTTCACCCTCCCCTTCAGCGAGCCGTTCTACGGACTCACGCTCGAGAACCAACCCGACGGCAACCTCTACCTCAACCGACCCGGAGCGACCACGAACTTCTACGGCGTGGAGTTCTCGGCGACCAAGCGCCTGTCCGAACAAGTGGATGATGCGGGGGACATTCGCCTGGCAGAACTGGCGCAACCAGATCACGCCCGAGTCGATCCTGAATCCCAACAACAACTGGCTGCTCGGCGCGCCCAACATCGACGGTGGAATCGCCGTCGGGTATGGACGCGACACGATCTGGTTCAACGCGAGCTGGCAATTCAACCTCACCGGCCTCTACCAGCTCCCCGCCGGCTTCGCGTTCGCGGCGAACTTCTTCGGCCGCGAGGGCTACCCGCAGAGCTACTACGTTCGGACGATCACCAACAATCAGACCGGCAACGGTACACTCGCCGGGCACGCAGCGCCCGACGATCGGCACCCTGGACGCCTACCGGCTGCCGAACGTCTACCAGCTCGATCTCCGGCTCGAGAAGACCTTCCAGTTCGGCGGCGTGACCGTCGTGCCGATGGTGGACCTCTTCAACGCCACGAATTCGGGGGCCGTGCTCCAGCGGGAGAACCGGGTGGGCGACTACACAGGACGGACGACGACCGATGTCCTGACCTTCTTCCAGAATTCGAACTTCAACCAGATCGTCGAGACGCATGAGCCCGCGGATCATGCGCCTCGGGATCCGCGTCGCCTTCTAGCCGTTTTCGGCGGATACCGACGGGCCGCCTGGAATTCCGGGCGGCCCGTCTTGTTTTGTAGACTCCCGAAAATGCGCGCCCGGTCCCTCCTCGTTCTCGCCGCGGTGTCGCTGGCGCTGTCCTGCAAGGGCCGCGGGACGCCTGCGGCGACCGCCCCTCCGGCCCGGGCCGTGCGCGACGTCGTCCTCATCACGATCGACACACTGCGTGCCGACGCCGCCGGGCTTCGACGGAAATGCGCGCGGCACCACGCCGAACCTCGACCGGTTCGCCTCGGAGGGCCGCGTCTTTCCGTTTGCCCACGCGCACAACGTCTTGACCCTCCCCTCCCACACCAACATCCTCACGGGGCTCTATCCCTACCAGCACGGCGTGCGGGACAACGCCGGTTTCCGCCTGGACCGAAAGTTCGAGACGGCCGCGACGCGGCTCTCCGGGAGCGGGTTTTCAAGCGGCGCGTTCGTCGCCGCCTTTCCCCTCGACTCGCGCTATGGCCTCTCCCGGGGCTTCCAGACGTACACGGAGCTCTACAGGCACCTCGACGAGCCCAAGGAGTTCGACATCCCGCAGAGCCGGGGCGATGCCGTCGCGCAGGCGGCCCTCGCCTGGTACCGGGCGCAGGCGGGAAAGCCCCGTTTCCTCTGGGTCCATGTCTACGACCCCCACGCTCCCTACGATCCGCCGGCGGACTACGCCAAACGTTTCGCCGACGACCTGTACCTGGGGGAGGTCGCGTTTGCCGACGCCGCGCTCGCGCCCTTGCTCGCGGCGATCCGGGAAACGCATCCGGCGCCGCTGCTGGTCGTGACCGGCGACCACGGCGAGGCGCGCGGGGATCACGGCGAGCTCACGCACGGTCTCTTCGCCTACGAGTCGACGCTGCACGTCCCCCTCTTCGTCTGGTCGCCCGGCCTCGTGCCGCCCGGGAAGGACGAGCGGTCGGCCCGGCACGTCGACATCCTCCCGACGATCCTGGCTGCCGCGGGCGCCGCCGCGGATCCGAGCCTTCCCGGCTCGTCTCTGCTCTCGCCCGCCGCCGCGTCGCCGGAGTCCTACTTCGAGTCGCTGTCGGCGAGCTTCAACCGCGGGTGGGCTCCCCTGCGCGGCCTGATCCGCGACCGCGACAAGTACATCGAACTGCCTCTTCCCGAGCTGTACAACCTCCAGGACGACCCCGGAGAGCGCGCCAACCTCGTCGACTCCCGGCCTCCGGCCCTGCGGATGCTCCTGAACGCCTTCCGCGAGATTCCCGCCGGACCGACCGACCGGAGCAGCGTCGGTTCGGACGAGGCCGCTCGCCTTCGCAGCCTCGGATACCTTTCCGGGCGTTCGGAATCGAAGGCCCAGTACGGTCCGGAAGACGATCCGAAAAACCTGATTGCCGTGGACGAAAAACTGCACCAGGTCATGGCCCTGTTCGAGACGAAGCGGCTGAAGGAAGCGATCACCGTCGCGCGCGAGGTCGTCGCGTCCAACCCCCGCATGAAGGTCGGCTACGAGCAGCTCTCTTTCCTGCTCCAGGAGGACGGCGATCTGGCGGGCGCGATCAAGGTGTACGAGAAGGCCACCGCCAGTGGCGCCGGCGGCGAGAGCATCGATCGCGGGCACGCCCTGCTGCTCTCCGAGGCGGGACGGCCTCGAGAAGCCGTCGTCCTGCTCCTGCCGTATCGAGAGAACACCGAGGACGCCGAGACCCTGAATGCCCTCGGCATCGCGCTGGCTGACGCGGGGCAGCCGGCGCAGGGCCTGCCGATCTTCCGTCGCGTCCTCGAGATCGACCCGAACAACTCCCTCGCCTACCAGAACACGGGCATCGCGCTCCTCAAGATGGACCGGGCGGCCGACGCGCGCTCGAGCCTCGAGAAAGCGCTCGAGATCAACGATCGGAATCCGCGGGCCTGGAACGCGCTCGGCGTGGCCTGGATGCGCCTCGACCAGCCAGCCAAGGCGCTCGACGCCTGGGCGCGGTGCATCGCCTTGAACCCCAAACAGTACGACGCGCTCTTCAACACCGGCCTCGTCGCGGCCCGCGTGGGTGACCGCGCGAGGGCCCGGGAGGCGATGGAGAAATTCGTCTCGACCGCACCGCCCGCCGAATACCGCCAGGACATCGCCCAGGTGCGCGCCGCCCTGGCAACGCTCGATCGCGGCGCCGCTCCGCCGAAGGAGAATTGATGACCCGTCGTCTGGCCGTTTCACTTCTCGCCGTTTTTCTCTGCTCGGCGTTGCGCGCCGAGACGTTCGTGATCACGGGAGCCCGCGTGGCGGACGGGACCGGAAGGCCGCTTCAGACGGCGAACGTTCGCGTGGAAGGCGACACGATCACGGCCGTCGGCAACATCCAGCCGCAGAAGGGCGAGCGCGTCGTCGACGGCCGGGGCCTCGTGCTCGCGCCGGGATTCATCGACATCCACAACCACTCGACCGACGAGCTGCTGACGATGCCGCTTGCCGAGACGCAGGTCTCGCAGGGAATCACGACCGTCGTCCAGGGTCCGGACGGCGGATCCCCCTGGCCGATCGGCGACTACCTCCGGAAGCTGCGCGCGGCGCCGCCGGCCATCAACGTCATGACGATGGTCGGCCACGCCACGATCCGCGAGCTCGTGATGGGAAAGGACTTCAAGCGCGTTGCGACCGACGAAGAGGCCGCGAAAATGGCCGCCCTCGTCGAGCAGGGGATGCGCGAGGGCGCGGCCGGCCTCTCCTCGGGCCTCGAGTACGAGGTCGGAAGCTACAGCGACACGCGGGAGCTCATCACGATGTCCGCCGCGGCCGCCCGCCACGGCGGCTTCTACATGACGCACACGCGCGACGAGGCGAATCGGGGTCTCGAGGCTTTCCGGGAGTCGATCGAGATCGGGCAGAAGGCCGGCCTGCCCGTGCAGATCTCCCACATCAAGATGGGTGTCGTCGGCATGTGGGGGCGCGCGCCCGAGGCAGTCGCCCTCTTCGACGCCGCGCGCAAGGGCGGCCTCGACGTCACGGCCGACTGCTACCCCTACGAGGCCTGGCACGCGGACCTGAAGGTCCTCGTTCCGAACAAGAAGTACGACGACCCCGAGAGCGTTCGCGAGGCCATCGCCGACACGGGAGGCGCCGACCGGATCACGATCACCGGCTCCGAAAAGCACCCGGAGTACGTGCGGGCGAACGCTCGAGGAGATCGCGAGCTCTCAGGGAATCTCCCCTGTCGACCTCTTTATCCAGATCGCAAAGGTCGAGGACCCCGACATCATCGGCCACACCATGACCGAGAAGGACGTCAAGGTCTTCTACACGCAGCCGTGGGTCATGGTGGGCAGCGACGGCGGCATCGACACCGCCCACCCGCGCGGCGCGGGGACGTTCCCGAAGGTGCTCGGCCGCTACGTCCGCGAGAAGCACTGGCTGACGCTGCCCGAAGCGATCCGGAAGATGACGTCGCTTCCCGCACAGCGGTTGAAGCTCGCCGACCGCGGCACGATCCGCTCCGGCATGAAGGCGGATCTCGTCCTCTTCGATCCGAAGACGGTGGCCGACCGGTCGACCTTCGAGAAGCCCCACGAGCTGTCGGTCGGGATCCGCACGGTCTTCGTCAACGGCGAGGCCGTCTGGGACAACGGCAAGACGCCGGGAGCGCGGCCGGGCCGGGTGATCCCGGGCCCCGGAGCCGCCGCCGGAACGCTCCTGATCGTGGGCGGAGGGCCGATACCCGATCCGCTCATCCGGCGTTTCGTCGAGCTCGCCGGCGGGGCCGGCAAGGCGCGGATCGTGGATTTTCCGATGGCGAGCGAAGACCCGGAGGCCGGGATCGAGATGGTCAAGGAGTTCGAGAAGCTCGGGGCGAAGGCCGAGCGCGTCGTGCTCGATCGCGCCGCCGCCTCGAGCGAAGGGGCCGCGCGGAAGCTCGACGGCGTCACGGGCATCTGGTTCGGCGGAGGGGACCAGGCCCGCCTCACGGCCGCGATCGGCGGAACGCCGGTCGAGCGCGCCATCCGGGAGCGCTACCGCGCCGGCGCCGCCGTCGGCGGAACGTCGGCCGGCGCCGCCGTGATGTCGACGCCCATGATCACGGGCGACGAGAAGCATCCCGGCGGAAGCCGTCCTCCGAAAGATCCGACCGATTCCTCGACCATGTTCATGACGATCGCACGCGACAACATCGTGACGAAAGAAGGTTTCGACCTGCTGCCCGGCGCCATCGTGGACCAGCACTTCGTCCGCCGCCGGCGCCTCAACCGCCTGATCAGCCTCGTGCTCGAACACCCCGACCGCGTGGGCGTCGGCATCGACGAGTCGACGGCCCTCGAGGTCGGCCCCGACGGCCTCTGGAAAGTGCTCGGCGAGAGCGTGGCCGTCGTTTACGACGCCCGGCAGGCGCGCATCACGCCGCAAGCCCAGGCCCCGCTCGGAGCGGCCGACGTGAAAATGTCCGTCCTGCCCGCCGGCAGCGTCTACGATCCCTCGACCGGGAAGGCAGAGCTCCCGCCGTCGCCGTAACGCGGCTGGCCCTCCGCCGGTCGTGCGCTCGAAACCCCCTGCGGTAGACTCGAATCGCGATGAATCGGCTGCAGGATTTCGTTTCCGAATCACGCGCGAAGCCGATCCCCGAGGTCGCCCGCGGTGACGGAATCTACCTGTGGGACACGCAGGGCCGCCGCTACCTCGACGGCTCTTCGGGCGCGATCGTCTCGAACATCGGGCACAACAACGCGCGCGTCAAGGCGGCGATGCGCGCCCAGGCGGACCGCGTGACGTTCGCCTACGCGAAGGTGTGGGACAGCGCCGCGCACCGCGAGCTCGCGCAGAAACTCACGGCGATGGCCGGCCTCGGTTTCGACAGCGTGTTCCTGGTTTCCGGAGGCACCGAGGCGGTCGAAGCGTCGCTGAAGATCGCCAAACAGACGGCCTGGGCCCGCGGCGCGCGCTCGCGGTACAAGGTGATCAGTCGGACCCCCTCCTACCATGGCAGCACGCTCGCGATTCTGGGCGTCACCGGCGATCCGGACTTCGCCGAACCGTTCGGGGGAATGTTCGTTCCGATGCCGAAGGTTCCCGCTCCCCTGACCTACCGCCTCCCGCCAGGCGTCAGCGCGGAGGACCATGCCCGCCAGTGCGCGCAGGCCCTGGAGGACCAGATCCTCGCCGAGGGGCCGGAAACCGTCCTCGCCTTCATCCTGGAGCCCGTCGGCGGCGTCGCCACGGGCGCGCTCGTCGCGCCGGACGTCTACTACACGATGATCCGGCAGATCTGCGATCGGTACGGCGTCTTCCTGATCTACGACGAGGTGATGAGCGGAGCCGGCCGCACCGGCAAGTTCCTCGCCGCGCACCACTGGAAGGACTGCCGCCCGGACATCGTCGCGCTCGCCAAGGGCGTCAGCGGCGGCTACGCCCCCCTGGGCGCCGCGTTGACGACCGATGACATGGTGCGCGACCTGCGCGGGATGGGGGGCTTCTTTCACGGGCACACCTACGCCGCCAATCCCCAGGCCTGTGCCGCCGCGTGCGCCGTGCTCGACGAGCTCCAGGACCGCCGCCTGGTCGAGAACGCCGCCGCAATGGGCCCGCTGTTGAAACAACGGCTCGCCGACCTCGCGGGAGAGACCGAGATCATCGGCGACGTGCGCGGACGCGGGCTCCTGCTCGCCGTCGAGATCGTGGCCGACCCGGCGACCAAGAAGATGTTCCCGCCCGAGGCCGACGCGATCGCCCGCATCCGCGAGCGCTGCATGGAGAACGGCCTGATCCTGCTCGCCCGAAGGGTCGCCGGCGGACGCTACGGCGAGTGGCTGATGGTCTGCCCGCCTCTCATCATCGATGAGGCGCAGATCGCCGAACTCGTCGGTGGATTTCGAAAGGCCCTGCTCAGCTTCAGGGACGAGGCCGCGCGGGTCACGGCGTAGAGCCCTATTTCGTGCCGATCGCCTTCGTCATCTCTTCCAGACGCAGGCGGTCGAGGCTCGCGATCGGCAGCGATGTGAAGAGGCCGAGGCGCCGGTAGATCTCGACGCCCACCTTTTTCACGGCCTTCCGCCGTTCTTCTTCACCCTCGGCCGCGTCCGGGTCTTCCGATCCCCAATGCGCGATCACGGGCTGACCGGGCCAGATCGGGCACGACTCCCGCGCCTTGTCACAGACGGTGATGACGAAATCGAACTTCACGTCCTTGAACTCCTCCCACGACTTGCTTCGCGCTGCGCTCGCGTCGATGTGGTAGCCGTCCTTCAGGAGCTCGAGCACGTAGGGGTTCACGCGACCTTTCGGCCGGGCTCCGGCGCTGTACGCGTCGAAATGCAGGGGGTCGAGCCTCCTCAGGAAGAATTCCGCCAGGATGCTGCGCGCGGAGTTCCCGGTGCAGAGAAACAGGATCTTGAATTTCTTCCTCTGGGAATGGTCTGTCACGGATTCCCCCTTTCAGACTCCCTGTTCCTCATGCCGCCCGAGCGTCAGTGACCGGGAACCACCGGCGGGTGGCCGTGCAAGCCCGACACACCGACAGCATGACCGGCACCTCGACGAGGACGCCGACGACCGTCGCGAGGGCCGCGCCTGAACCGGGGCCATAGAGCGCGATGGCCGTCGCCACCGCGAGCTCGAAGAAGTTCGAAGCTCCGATCAAGGCACCCGGCGCGGCCACGGAATACTCGACGCCGGCGAGCCTCATGAGGCCGTAGGTCAGCGATGAATTGAAGTAGACCTGAATCAGGATCGGCACGGCAATGAGCAGCACGTGCAGCCAACGACCGGTGATGTTGTCGGCCTGGAACGCGAAGATCAGCGCCAGGGTTGCCAGCAGCGCCGTCGTCGTCACGGGAGCAAACGCCCGCACGAACCGTTCCTCGAACCACGTGGCACCGCGGCGGGCGACCAGCACCGCCCGGCTCGCCGCGCCCAGGCTGAGTGGAATGACCACGAAGACGAGGACCGATACGACCAGGACCCGGAAGGGCACTTCGAGGCCTGCGGCGCCGGTCACCAGCAGCTTCACGATCGGCGCGAAGGCGACCAGCATCACGAGATCGTTGACCGACACCTGAACGAGCGTGTATGCGGGATCTCCGTCCGCCAGGTACGACCAGACGAAGACCATCGCGGTGCAGGGGGCGGCCGCCAGGATGATGACGCCGGCAATGTATTGACCGGCCAGCTCGGGCCCGATCCAGGGCGAGAAGACATGCCGGAAGAACAGCCAACCCAGGAACGCCATCGAGAACGGTTTGACCAGCCAATTGACGAACAGTGTGACGAACAGGCCGCGGGGCCGTCGGCCGACGCGGACGATCGACCGAAGGTCGATCTTCAGCATCATCGGATAGATCATCAGCCAGATGAGCGCCGCGATCGGGATGTTGATGTGCGAGCCCTCGCCCAACTCGAGTCCGCGAAGCGCGGCGCTCACGCCCGGAAAGACCCGACCGATGAGCAGGCCGACGACCATACTGGCCGCCACCCAGACGGAGAGATAGCGTTCGAAGGCGTTCAGCCTCTTCGGCTGTGCCACGATCGCGTCCCCCTTCTCGAGCGTTCGGTCAGAGGACATGACCGCACCTCATCGGCCGAGAAGTCACGCCCTTCAGCAGCAAGCCGCGGCGCTACGGCTCTCTTCGTCGGCGCCCCGGCCGGCCGCTTCCCGCTTTCGGCTGGCAGCAGGTCATCTCGGCGTCGGCCTTCCTCTCGATGTCCTCGAGCACCGTATAGACCTCCCATCGGTTGCCGTCGGGATCGGCCACCCAGAACTTTTCCTGAAGGGCATAGCAGCACGCCTCCTTCTTCTCTTCGGTCATTGGAACGCCGCGCTCGCCCAGGGCTTTCTTCCAGAGCCCGACCTTTTCGGTCGAGTCGACCCGAATACCGAAGTGCGAGACCGCGCCCGAGCCGCTCACCGCTCCGGGCTGAAGAGCCAGATGGATTTCCGGCTCTTCGGGGACGAACTTGGCATAGTCCGACTTGAGCTTCTTCGGCTCCCCAAAGAAGCGCCGGTAGAAATCCACCGACCGATCGAGATCCGTGACGTTCAGCGAGATGTGCACCGAGGAAGCCATGACGTCCTCCTTTCATTGATACATCGAAAACAATCGAACGATTGACTCAAAAAAACCCCTACACCGCCTTCGCGATTTGATCCGCCAGCTGAGCGATCGCCGCTTCGTTTCGCCGGTAGTAGATCCACCGGCCCCGCTTCTCCGCCTCGACGAGACCCGCCCGCCGCAGGAGTCCCATGTGGTGCGAGACCGCGGCCTGGGAAAGGCCGACCTCCTTTTCGACGTCGCACGCGCAGAGGCCTGGTTCGCTCCGCCCGATGAGATCGCAGCACGAACGCCCCTTCGCCTTGAGCAGGCCGAGGATTCGGACGCGCGTCGGGTCGGACAAGGCCTTGAAGACCTCAGCCAGGTCGCGGTCGCTCATACATCGATAAATATAGAACTATCGTTTCAGAAGTCAAGCCTTATCGCCGATCCTGATGTTGCCCTTTGGATTCAAATGGATGCGGACACTCCCTTGATTCACCGGGCCCTCCATCCTAGTGTCTCGGGCCACCTCCATGAAGGTCCGTCGCTCCCTCCTCGCTCTGGCTCTCGGCGTGGCGGCGTCTCTGGGACCGTCCTGCCGGAGGTCGCCAGGCCGAGCCGCTGAGCCGGCCCCTGGCGTTGACCGCGCCCGACTGGCCGCCCGCGTCCGCGAGGAGTTCCTCCACGCGTGGAAGGGCTACGAACGGTACGCCTGGGGCCACGACGAGCTGAAGCCCGTGAGCCGGACCGCCCGCGACTGGTACGGCGAGTCGCTCTGCATGACCCCGGTGGACGCGCTCGACACGTTGATCCTGATGGGGCTGACGGAAGAAGCCGAGAAAGCGAAACAGCTCATCATCGAGAAGCTCTCGTTCGACAAGGACCTGTCGGTCAAGAACTTCGAAGTCACGATCCGATTGCTCGGCGGTCTGTTGTCGGGTCATCAGCTGACCGGGGACCCTCGCCTGCTGCGGCTGGCCGAAGACCTCGGGACGCGCCTGCTTCCGGCCTTCGACTCCCCGACGGGCATGCCGTTCATGTACGTCAACCTGAAGACGGGCGCGGTGCGAGAACCCCGCTCGAATCCGGCGGAGATCGGGACCCTCATTCTCGAGTTCGGCACGCTCGCGCGGCTCACCGGCAAGCCCGTCTTTTTCGACCGCGCGCACGATGCACTCACACACCTCTACGCGCGGCGCTCGACCCTCGGCCTCGTCGGCGAGGAAATTGACGTGCGGACGGGAGAGTGGTTGAGCCCGGCGAGCCACGTCGGCGGAGGGATCGATTCCTACTACGAGTACCTGCTCAAGTGCGGCCGGCTCTTCGACGACGCACCCTGTCGGAGCATGTGGCAGGAGAGTCTGCAGGCCTTGAACACCTACTTGGCGGACGACGCTCCGACGGGACTCTGGTACGGACAGGTGGACATGGTCACGGGCGAGCGCACGGCGCGGGAGTTCGGGGCGCTCCACGCCTTCCTACCGGGAGTGCTCGCCCTGGGCGGCGACCTCCCCCACGCGCGGCGCCTGCAGGACTCGTGTTTCAAGATGTGGTCACTGCACGGGATCGAGCCAGAGGTGCTTGACTACCGGACAATGCAGGTCGTCCACCCTGGATACCCTCTGCGCCCGGAGATCATCGAGTCGGCCTACTACCTCCACCGGCTCACGAAGGACCCCCGCTATCTGGAGATGGGAAGGTCGTTCTTGGAGGATCTCGTGAAGTATTGCCGCACCGACGACGGGTATACCGTTCTGACCAGCGTCGCCACGAAAGAGAAGGGCGACCTGATGCCGAGCTACATGCTCGCCGAGACTTTCAAGTACCTCTACCTTCTCTTTGCTCCGGACGACGTGCTGGATCTGGAGCATGTGGTCTTCAACACGGAGGCCCACCCGCTGCGGCGGACCTGGTAGCCGCGATGAACGGGTCTCGCGCCATGATCACCGAAGAGCCGGCGCAGGAGAAGGACTGGAGATGTTGTTGGGTGGTCCCCAGCAACGCCTCGGCGGTGGTGGGGGAGTTGGCCTGCCCGGGCGGATTCGAACCGCCGACCTACGGCTTAGAAGGCCGTTGCTCTGTCCGGGCTGAGCTACGGGCAGATAGTTGGAGGGAAAGAAGATACATCGGATTGGTGATCACTTCGAGACTGGCTGGGAAACGTCGCTGCCGGATTTGCGCCGGTTTTCCGCGATTTTCGCGAAGGCGGCGCGTCCCCGCTCTAGCTTCCGATGACCGCCGTAGCGAGCCGCTGTGACTGCCGACATGCCGAGAGCGATCCCCATCTCAGTACGACCGACGGCCTGCTCCAACTCCGTGGCGCAGGATGCCGGAGATCGTGAACCCTAGCAGTGGGAACGCCCGCCTTCCGCCGCGCCCTTGGTCTGACCCCCGATTTTCTAGACACATAGTTTTACGTATTGCTGGGCGCGAAATTCCTTTGGCGAAAGGAAACCGAGGGCCGAGTGAGGAGCGAGCCGGTTGTAATCCTGGATCCAGTCAGGCAGTTGCCGGATGACGGTATCGGCGTCGGAGAGGTCTGCGCCCCCGACGTAGTCCCGCTTGATCGTGTTGACGAAGGCTTCGGCCATGCCGTTGGACTCCGGGCTATAAGCGGGCGTAGTGATGGGCTTGAAGCCGAGCGCCTCGGCGTAGAGGACGGTTTCGGTCGAGACGTAGGGGCCGCCGTTGTCGGAGAGCCACTGGATCTCGATGGGAGACCTGAGAGTGCTTTCGCCGAATCGGGACCAGAGGGCTCGATCGAGCAAGAGTCGAATGTCGTGGCCGTTGAGATCGCGAGGTTGGGCCACATGATCGATCGCCTCGCGATCGTGGCAGTCCAGGGCGAAGGCCACCCGCACGGTGTCTCCGTTCCAGCATGGGATGTTGAACCCGTCGGAGCACCAGCGCTGGTTGGAGGCCGGCATGGAGACCTTGCCGGTGTGAGGACGTCCCATTCTGCGCCGCAATTTGCCGGGCAAGGTCAACCCCGTCATCCGCATCACCCGTCGGATCCGCTTGCGGTTATAGGGCTTTTGGCCGCTCTCGCACCTGGTCCGGTTGACCATCGCCCAAGTGCGCCGAACTCCGTAGCTGGCTCGCTCCCGAGTGACCGCGAGGATCTCGTAGAGGACCTCCGTGTCCTCGGCGCGCCGGTAGAAGTGCCCCTGCCGGAGCCGAGTACGCAAGTACGCCGTGCTACGGGCCACCTTCAGCGTCCGGCAGACGGCAGCCATCGGGCGACCCGTCACCGACTTGATCCTTTGAACAAGTGTGGACTTTTTTTTACCAGGTCTCGAGCCGCCTCGAGGATCTCGATCGTCATCGCTTGCTTGTTTGGTCTCTCTACCTATCAATGCTCATCCTGCCGACCGTCCACACACCCTGTCTTCAAATTCGTAAAAAATCTTGGCAGGTCACGTTACGGGGAAGGCGAATCAGAGAGCTTCAAGGAGGGTAACACCACCCAGCGCGCTATGCTCGACGGCATGGCGTTCCAACCGGAGCAGCCGCCACGAATACCTCCTTATTTTTTTTCCAACCGCCGGGCTCCCGCGCGAACAAGTGGCGGAGTTCGGTCGAGTTCGCGTCGCTTTCGGTTGCAATCCTGCGCTCTGGCGTGCAAATGCGTGCGCTTTCGTGCGTCGCTAAAACGACAAAGTGGACCTAGCTGGTCCAATAAGTGCCGTAAGGAGAGCGTGTTGGCTGCCGCCCGCCCCCCGCCAAGAAAGGGTCCCATAGATCTTCGCCCCCCCGCCGTAACCCGCTCCAGGTCTGCTAGTTACTGCCTACTTCTGCGTGCACGTTGCTCTGGCTCAAGAGGAGAGCGCGCAAGGAGCGAGCGGGTCATGGCCCGTAGAGGCTGAGACTGAAAGCATTCACCAGAAACTTTGCCATCGCGTCGCGTGTGACCGGATTGGTCGGACAGTAAAGCGTTCCCCCGCATCCGGCGATGATGCCCTTTGCCCAAAGGTAATGGACGTGCTTGCAGAACTGATCTGTCGCCGAGACGTCGGTGAAGTGGGTTTCAAAAGTAACTGCGGGATAGCACGAGTAGGAGAGCCCGGTTACAGGATCGGGACCATAGGTGTCTGGAATCCCAGCCCCGCCGTCGGGGGCGACGATCGCCTTGGCCATGAAACCCGCCATCTGGAGGCGGGTGACGGTGTCCCCAGGGCAGTATTTCCCCGTAGAACAACCGAGAGTTACGTTCTGCGCTGCGATGTAGTGAACGTGCTTGCAGAAGATGTCCGTAGGAGAGACATCCGTGAATAGAGACACGCCACCCGCGGTGCAGTTGTAGGCGCTGGAACCCACCTGGCCGGCCACGGGCACAAAAACCGCGTTGCCAGCGATCGCCTTCGCGATGAAGATCGCCATCTGCGCCCGCGACACCGAATCACCTGGGCAGTACGTCGTCGTCGTGCACCCGCCGGTGATGCCGTTGTGCAGAAGCGTCTCGATCTTGGCGTAGAAAGGGTGAGTGGTCGGGACATCGCCAAAGCTGCCACCAACGTGCAGAGTCCAGCCCTTCCTGAGCGAGATGTTGAGAGCCTCGCTAAATTGCGCATCCCAGTGGGTGAGAGGCCTCTGGCCGGTGACGGAGACTCGATAGCAGTCCCCGGTCGCATCGAAGCAGCTGCTGGTCGCCCCGTCTGCAACCGAACCGTAGTCGGCGACGTTCTGCGCCAGCGAGTAACTTGGTCCCGCAGGACCGCCCAGTTCTGATGCCGCGCCGGACAACGCTTGCGTACCGCCGGTTGTGTTCCGCCACGAAGTCTCAACGAGAGCAGTTTCGCCCGATTCGAGAACGCCATTCAGGTTGCCTGAGGTAACACTTCCGCTGTGCGCGTCAACGGCCAGACCGCGCGCCGCCGAAAACTCTGCACGTCGGGCGAAGACGCCATACTTCGATCCATCCTGCAGATAGCTATCCCACGCGACGACGAAGTTCCCTGCGGAATTGAGTGCCACAGACCCATTCGTCTGCCGATTTGTTGTGTACGCATTTACGAGGAACTCCGAACCCACTCTCTTGCCGGAGCCGTCAAACCGCTGCCCGAAAATCTTCGCGTCGAGATCCCCGATCTGGGAGAAGCCGCTCCAGACCACGACGAAGTTCCCCGAAGAGTCCATCGCGAGAGCGGGGTACCTCTGTTCGTATGTGGTGTACGTATTGACCTGGAATTCGCTTCCTTCCGGTACGCCCGAGTCGTCGAAACGCCGCGCGAAGATGCCAAAGCTATTGCCGTCCTGGCCGAAGGAATCCCAGACGACGACAAGACGGTCTGTCGAATCCGCACCAACGGCGGGATGCCCCTGATGGTCCGTCGTGAACGTATTGACCTGGAATTCGCCTCCAAGCGGTGTGCCGGCGCTGTCGAATCGTCTACCAAAAACGGCAGTGCCAGAGCCGTCCTGACCAAAGCTCGTCCACACGACGACGAAATTCCCCGATGAAGAAAGCCCGAGTGAGGGGAAGCCCTGGAGAAAGGCAGTTTCGGTGTTCACCTGGAACTGGCCTCCAAGCGGAACTCCCGAAGCATCGAAGCGCCGGCCGAAGATCGTCCCGTCACTCCAGACGACATTGAATTGGCCTGCCGAATCCATGGCAACGTGTGGATAGCCTTCATAGGAGAGCGTCGCCTCGTTGATTGGGAACTCTGTACCCTGAGGCGTTCCTGAGCCGTTGTAGCGTTGTCCGAAGACTCCGAGCGCGTAGCCGTCCTGGCCGCTGCTCTGCCAAACAACGACGAAGTCACCTGCTCCGTCGGATGCGACGCTGGGATGGTCCTGGTTTCCAGTTGTATACGTGTTCACCTGGAAAAGCCGTCCCCAGGGGAGTGCCGGAGGAGTCGTAACGCCGACCGAAAACGCCCCGTCCGGAGCCGTCTTGACCCTCGCTGTCCCAGACGACGGTGAAGTTGCCGTTTGCGGCGATTGCGACCTGATTGTTCCTCTGATCCCCGACCGTGTACGTGTTGACAGGGAATTCGGAACCGAGCGGTACCCCTCCCAGAGGGGTTGGGGTCGGTGGCGGCGTTGCCTGTCCACTTGCTGCAGCCCCAAACGCTGTCACGGCTTCAAGGACGAGAAGAGGGCTAGCGATAGCTTCCTCAGAGCGGCCTCCAATGTTTTTCGGGGAGATGTACCGAGATCATCTCCCAAAAAGCGACAACTGCGGAGCCATCTCGGGAGGATCAGCGCCCGGAGAAGGCGCTAAAAAGCGCCCAAAGCGCGCTGGAAAGCTAGTATTTGCGCCATGTCTTGATCTACGTCGCGTTCCGATCGCAAGTGGCTGATGTGAAACGCGATAAGCTAGTGAATCGGGGAGCGAGCGGGCTCCCGCCCCACTCCCCCATTCGGGTCCCGTCTCACGGACACCCCGGGTATCCCTCCTGCAATCAGGCGCGGCGCGAGCCCCGCCTCGGTCGCTCCCAGCGCGGAGAAACCGCCTCGCGGGCCGTGCGAACCGACAGGAGAGGGGGAGCGAGCGGGGAGACGCTGACCTTCTTCAGTCAGACGAGCCGGAGACCGCTCGACCGGCGGCGCGACTCCTTCCTCCCCTTGTCACTGCTCCACCGCGCCCCCATCCTTGACGCGGCCCGCTGAGCCCACTGCGCGGTGTCCGTTCCATAAGCCGAAGCGGCGAGGCAGGGCACTAGAGGCCCCATCAAACAACGAAGGACGTTGGAAAGGGTCCTATTGTCGCGGTCAGCAATTGACTCGACCATTTCGCGAATCTCGGGCGGGACGCAAACCGTGAGACGAACTTTACGCATGGCGTTTCCCTTCGAGATTGGCCCGCCGGAATTGGCGGTGCCAGATTAGCGCCGAGTTTGGATTCCTGTCGCTCCCTCTCGCTACCGGATCGCAGGCCGTTGAAGCCTAAACGAGGCCACGAAACAGGGCCTGAGTCCGATCGAGAAGAAACGA
This sequence comes from uncultured Acidobacteriota bacterium, assembly GCA_963725095.1. Classification (GTDB taxonomy): domain Bacteria; phylum Acidobacteriota; class Thermoanaerobaculia; order UBA5066; family Gp7-AA6; genus DATBFU01. Next base: position 1,390 of record CAVRXJ010000013.1, on the reverse strand, counting down.
GCGAAGCGTCCTGGTAGCCTTAGAAGGCCGTTGCTCTGTCCGGGCTGAGCTACGGGCAGGTCTCCTGATTATCGGGCAAATCGAACGAGGGCCCGGCAGCACCGGCTCGGCTCGGAAGGCCGTGTGTTAGCCGCGGCAGATCCTCCGTGCGCTCCATCCGGGCCTGAGCTACGGGCAGGCCCGCAATTGTCGGCCACGTCCGATCCCGGTGGGATGGCGTCAGAAGCTCTCCCGGTGTTGAAGCCAGTTGCCGTTGCTCGCGACAACTAGAGTACGAGGAAGGGACGGGTCGGGGCGCCGGTGTAGAGTCCCCGTCTCGGAGGAGAAGGCATGGATTCGGAGCAAGTCACCGAGATCAAGGAGCACCTTTCGTCGGAAATCTCCCGGCTGGAGCGACGCTTCGGTACGGAGCTGGCCGAGCTGAGAACGGGCTTCTCCGACCTGAAAACGGACTTCTCCGGCTTGAGAACGCAGACGGGGACGGAGATCTCGGACTTGAGAACGCAAGTCGAAACACAGGGCTCCGACCTGAAGCGGCACTTGGGCGTCGTCGCCGACTCGCTTCGTGGCGAGATCCGACTCGTGGCGGAGGGCGTGGGCGCTGTCGACGCGAAGATCGATCGGGAAGTCGGCTCCCTCCGGCAGGAAATGCACGGAGAGTTTGCGGAGACGCGCGCCATGATCCGGCTGTCCTACGCCGAGCTCGACCGGCGCATCCAGACTCTGGAAGCCGAATAGCCGAGCGGGCCTCGGCCGACCTTCCCTTCCCGTCGAGGTACAGCAGGTAGTCCGTCGACAGCGGCTTCTTGCCGAGCTGGCGCAGGAGGGTCGCGACCTGGCCGCGGTGGTAGGTGCCGTGATTGACGACGTGGACGAGCATGTCGCCCAGCGCATAGGTCCAGGTTTCCCCGGCGAAGTTGACGTAAGTGATCTTCGTTTCGAGGCGAGCGGGCGTCAGCTCTCCGAGAATCGACTTCCGTCCGGCCTCGATCTCCGCCAGCCGCGCGCGAAGGTCGACGGTGCTCGTGAAGCCGCCCGGCAACGCCCGCGGCGAGCCGCCGCGCCACCGCTCGAGCCAGACCCATTCGGCGCCGATCAGATGGGCAAGGGTTCCGAGGACCGTCGAGAAACTGCCGCCGACCGCGCGGGACAGCTCCTCCGACGAGAGCTCCGACGCGCCTTGGAGCGCGCGCGCGTTCGCCCATCGGTTGTAGGCGTAGAGCTCGGCAATCTCGGAAGCGAGCGCATCGGAATCAGAGGTCTCCGACCGAGATCTTCGTGTCGGCGTCCTTCCACGCGACTTCGAACTGCGCCTGCACCCAGGCGGCGTCGGCCGTCTTGCCCTGGACTTTCAGGCTCTCGGCCAGACCGAGGAGCGAGCGCGGATTGC
>CAVRXJ010000012.1:0-12578 GCA_963725095.1 uncultured Acidobacteriota bacterium | reverse complement strand
CACGGCCGGTGTCTTGTTGATGTCGGGGAAGCTGACGCCTTGCATCGCGTCGAGGTGATAGAGGTAGCCCCAGAACTCGTGGAAGCCGTGCGCGGTCGGCAGCGCGTCGGTGTGGTCGCCGAGATGGTTCTTGCCGAACTCGCCGGTGTTGTAGCCGAGGTCCCGCAGGAACCACGCGAGCGCCGGGGTGCCGGGCCGCAGGTAGGACGGGCTGCCCGGCAGCTGCGGCGGGATCATGCCGGTGCGCAATGGATGCATGCCGGTGAAGAAGGCGTTTTCGACCGGCGGTGCAGCTCTCCTCGGCGTAGTACGTCTGAAAGAGGGCGCCTTCGTGGCCGATGCGGTCGATGTTGGGCGTCTCGCCGACCATGAGTCCGCGGTGATAGATGCCCGGCTGCATGATGCCGATGTCGTCGCCCATGATGAACACGATGTTGGGTTTATTGGCCGCCGCTTGCCCGAGGGCCAATGTGCTCATGGCCCCTCCGAAGAAGGCGCCCAGAGCACTCGACGCATGACCTTTCGCATACCCTGATCCTCCTTATCGAACGATATCAACCCACGTGATGAAAATGAATCACTCGGCGTGCTTCGCTCCGGAGAGGGAAGTCAAGAAAACGGATCGCGAGGGGGCGGCTAGGGCCGCCGCCCTCGCTCGACCGCTACTTCTCGAGCTTGAGCTTCAGGCCCTCGGCGGCCACCTTGATGTTCGCGCCCTTGGTCTCGCTCGTGAGAACGACCTGGACGCCCTTGGAGTTGACGAGCGCCGAGGCGCCGGCGCCCGTGCCCCCCGCGGCCCCGGCACCCGCGGCCGCGTAGACACCGTCGAAGTCATCGAGCTTCTTCAGGTTGAAGACCTTGCCCGTGGCCTTCGCCTCGGTCTTGCCGACCTCCCCGATGGTCGCGCCTTCGACCTTGAACTTGTAGGTCTTCCCCATGTAGCTCAGCTCGCCCTTGCCCCAGCTCCAGCCGATGCCGACCGCCATCGTGCCCTCGGTCAGTTTCAACGTGGCATCCGGCTTCTTGTCCTCGGCCCGCGCGGGCGCGGCAAGCACCGCGAGCACGGCTCCGAGAACGATCGACGCAATCCACCGACGACGCATGACTCCTCCTTTACCCACTCACTCGAGGAACGGGAGGCCGAGAGATTCCGGCCGCCCGGAAAGTGTCTGCAGTCCGGGGCCACGATCCGTCACGGGCGTGAAGGCCGCGTGAAGACAGCGCGAATCCTATCGCTTTCGAGAGGCTAATCGGGGGGGAAAACGCAGGCGACTCGACCCGGGCGACCGGACCCGCTCAGGGGCCGTGCCCGACCCGCCCGCCTCACTCCAGGCCGGCTTCGAGCTCCTTGATGCGCTGCTTGATGACGATCTCGGCCATGTCCGGAATGACTTCCCAGGCGATCTCGCGGATCACGCGGTCGGAGAGCTTCTCGACGATCCGCGCGGCCAGCCGGTCGATGTCGGCCTCGGAGAGGTCCCCGCCCCGCGACACGGAAGAGAGCATTTGAGCAAGCTCCGGTATGGAGGACGTCTGGGCCAGGGCCTCGAGCTCCTGGGGGGCGGCGGCTTCGGGCGCGGCGACCGGGTGAGGTTCGTCCGGGGCGGGCGTGCGCTCGTCGGACTTCGCCGCAGGGGAGGGCACGTCGAAGAGGACCTCGGCGGCGTCCGCGGTGATCTCCTCCACCGGCGCGGGAAGCTGGTCGGTCGGGCGCAGGTCGAAACGGCCCGCGACGATCTCGGCGGTCGGCGCTTCGTCGGCACGCATCGGGGGCGCCTCCTTTCCGAAGAGCGCCGGCGCCGGGGGCATCTCGGCCGTCACCCAGTGCGGCCTTTCCGGTCCGGCCTGACGCTCCGGCTCTTCGGCGAGCCAGGAAGACTCTTCGATCTCCTCCTCGAACGCGGCCGGCGGGGCCGGCGGCGGCGCGACGGCGGTCGGGACGCTTTCCGCCTTCTCGAAGGCCTCGATCGCGGAATCGACGTCGCCGCGGCCGAACTCTTCCTCGAAGGGGTCGCCCGTCGGCACGCGGATGCTGCCGGTGAAGTCGTCCGGCGAGAATCCCGTGTCGAACGGCTCAGCCTCGACGCCGCGCCCGGGAGGCGCTCCGGCGCCGAGCGAGATTTCTTCCGGAATCCGCATCGCCACGGTGGCGGCGGAGGGCGCGGCGCCCGCGCGCGCGAGCAGCGCCTCGACCTGCCGCAGCAGCTGCTGCGAGTCGAAGGGTTTCGAGACGATCGCGTCTGCTCCGATGCGCTCCGCCCGTGTCCGATCGAACGGTTCGAAGGTGCCCGTGAGCAGGATGACCGGGATGCGGGAGGTCGCCGGGTCGCCCTTGATCGCCTCGCACACCTCGTACCCGTTCTTCTCGGGCATCACGGCGTCGGCGAGGATCAGGTCGGGCCGATCCTCCCGGACCTTCTCCAGGGCGCGCTGCCCGTTGCCCACACAGATCAGGGTGAAGTCGCTGTCGGAAAACGTCAGCTCAACGACTTTCTGGATCGTCAGGCTGTCGTCGGCCAGCAGGATCTTTTTTGGCATCAGGATGTACGCGTGAGTGCTTCAAAACGTTACACTTGCTTGCCCGGTCTGTCAATGGAGAAGAGGATTCCGGGGTCGGTTACGGCGCCCAGACGGCCGCGAGGTACCGTCCCGGAGGACGGTGGCCGAGGTGCCCGGCGAGCTCGCGCGACGCCTCGACGACCTTCGGCAGCGAGACACCCGTCGCGACACCCAGTCCCTCGAGCATGTAGAGCAGGTCTTCCGTCGCCAGGTTTCCCGAGGCTCCCGGAGCGTACGGGCAGCCCCCCAGCCCCCCCGCCGAGGCGTCGAAAGTCGTGACGCCGCACTGCAGGCCCGCGAACACGTTGGCGAGCGCCGTGCCCCGCGTGTCGTGGAAGTGCAGAGCCAGGATGCCGCGGGAGAGGCCGGAGTCGTAGAGCGCCTCGATGACCTCGTAGACGTCGGCCGGTGTCGCGACACCGATCGTGTCGCCGATCGAAATCTCGTCGACGCCGAGGTCGAGCAGCTTGTGGGTGACTTCCCGGACGGCTTCCGGCGAGACCTCGCCCTCGTACGGGCACCCGAACGCCGTCGACACGTAGCCCCGCACGCGGATCTTCTCGGCGCGGGCCCGCGCCGCGACCGGCCGGAAGCGCTCGATCGACTCGTCGACGCCCGCGTTGATGTTGTGCCGGTTGAAGGACTCGGACGCCGCCGTGAAGACGGCGATCTCCCGGGCGCCCGCCGCGATCGCGCGGTCGAGCCCTTTCTCGTTGGGCACGAGCACGGGGTAGCGCACGCCCGACGCCTTCCGGATCCGGCGGAAGACCTCCTCCGTGTCGGAGAGCTGCGGCACGGCGCGGGGCGAGACGAACGAGCCCACTTCGATGGCGGGCAGTCCCGCCTCCGTCAGCAGGTCCACGAAGCGGACGCGCGCGTCGACCGGGACGGTCTCCGGCTCGTTCTGCAGCCCGTCGCGCGGTCCCACCTCGTAGACGGTGGCGCGGTCGGGCAGGTGCGGCCGCCGGATCGCGTGCTCTTCCCAGGAGTCCATTGTGGCGATTATGACGCGGAACGGAGGCCCCCCCTCACCCTACCCCTCTCCCCCCGTCGGGGGGAGAGGGAATCACTTCGGAGACCTAGGCCAGAACGACCAGCGGGGTCCCGGTGTCGACCAGGTCGCCGGCGCGGTGCGGGAGCCGGCTGACCGTGCCGTCCCGCGGGGCGCGGATCGCGTGCTCCATCTTCATGGCTTCCAGGATCAGCAGGACCTGCCCGCGCTGCACGGACTCCCCCTCGGCGACGAGAGTCTGGCGGATGCGGCCGGGCATGGGAGCGAGCAGGTCTCCGTCCTCCGCGCCGGCGCGGCCGGTCCGCCGGGCCTGCTGGAACTCGAACACCTCGCCGTCGCACCACACGAACACCCGATCCCCCTGCCGCGCCGATCGGACCCGATGACGGCGACCCTCGGTGTCCAGGATCGACCGGCCGCGCCGTCATCGTGGATCGCGAAGGGAAGGCGCTCGCCGTCGAGGACGGCCGCGTCGCGCTCCAGCCGCACGTCGCGGACCTGCTCGCCGTGTGCGGATCTTCATGCGCCCATCCGCCAGCCCGACCCCTCGCTCCAGGGATCCGTCGGGGAAGCCGGCCCTTCGAGGCCTTCGCCGGAACCGGCCGACGACGCGGAGCGCCCGAACATCCTCGCGGCGGCGATCCAGGCGGCGGCCGGAGGGGCCGCGGCCTGGCGCGGCGGCAGGCGGGAGACGAGATCGGTCGTGTAGCGCCCCGACGTAAATTCTTCGCTCGCGAGGATGGCCGACAGCAGCGGCCGGTTCGTCTCGACGCCGAGCACGACCCAGTCCTCGAGCGCCCGCCGCGCACGCACGATCGCCGTCTGGCGGTCCGTGCCGGAAACGACGAGCTTGGCGAGCAGCGGATCGAAGTCGAGCCCGACCTTCGAGCCCCGGGTGATCCCGGAGTCGACGCGGACGCCCGGGCCCGAGGGCTCCTCGTACACGAGGACGTCGCCCGAGCGCGGCAGAAACGTCGCGGGATCCTCGGCGTAGAGCCGCAGCTCGATCGCGTGCCCTCTCGGCTGCAGGCGCGCCCACCCGTCGGGCAGCCGGCCGCCGGCGGCGATCTCGATCTGCGCGCGCACGAGGTCGATGCCGAGGGTCGCCTCCGTGATCGGGTGCTCGACCTGCAGGCGCGTGTTCATCTCCAGGAAATAGAAGTTGCGCTTTTCGTCGAGGAGCAGCTCGACGGTTCCGGCTCCGACGTAGCCGACCGCGCGGCCGGCTTCGACGGCGGCCTCCGCCATGCGGCTGCGCAGCGCGGCGTCGATCGCGGGGCTCGGGGTCTCCTCGAGGATCTTCTGGTGGCGGCGCTGGACGCTGCACTCCCGCTCGAAGAGGTGCATCACGTGCCCGGCCTCGTCTCCGAAGATCTGGAACTCGACGTGGTGCGGCCGCTCGAGGAACCTCTCCAGATAGACCGTCTCGTCGCCGAACGCCGACGCCGCCAGCCGCCGCGCCTCGGCGAGGGCGGCCGGCAGGTCCTCGGCGCGGTCGACGCGCGACATTCCCTTGCCGCCCCCGCCGGCCGAGGCCTTGACGAGCAGCGGGAATCCCACCTTCCCCGCTTCCGCGGCCAGGGCCTCGTCGGTTTTCGCCGCGGGGTCCGAGCCCGGCACGACCGGCACGCCGGCTTCGCGCATGCGCGCGCGCGCGCGCACCTTGTCGCCCATCTGCTCGATCGCGTCGGCGGGCGGTCCGACCCAGGTCAGGCCCGCCGCCTCGACGGCCCGCGCGAACCCGGCGTTCTCCGACAGGAAGCCGTAGCCCGGGTGCACGGCGTCGGCGCCGGCCTTGCGCGCGGCATCGATCAGGCGCGGGATCGAGAGGTACGTCTCGCGGGGAGGGCCGGCCCCGAGGCTGACGGCCCGCGGCATCTGCCCCACGTGAAACGCCCCGGCGTCGGCCTCGGAGAAGACGGCCACCGCCTCGATGCCCATCTCGCGCGCGGTCCGCGCGATGCGCACGGCGATCTCGCCGCGGTTGGCGACGAGCAGAGTCCGGATCGTCCCGGGTTGGCATCCTGGTGCGAGATTGTACGGGGTCGGGCGTTTTCGCTTGGGACTCGCGGGAGCCCGGCTTAGACTCTCGGCATGTCGATCGAAGGCGGAATCCCGGGAATGCAGCAGCGGCTGACCTGCCCCAAGTGCGGCAAGGTCTTCTTCGCCTGGCGGCCCGACACGGCTCCCGGCGCCAAGGTGAAGTGCTATTTCTGCAAGAACGAGTTCGAGGACGAGGCCGCCAAGCGCGTCGCGCCCGCCTCCCCCGCCGGCCCCGCCCGCTACGACTTCCTAGCCGCCCACTTCGGCGGCCGCTTCTCCAGAAAGGCCGAGAGACCCTCCTTCGCCTCCTCCGAGGCGCGCCGCTCGGCGATCGTCTGCACCGTCAGCGGCATCGCCTCCTCGGGGCCGAGGCCCGTGACCTGCTCGATCAGGCGCTTGGCGACGCCGACCGCCTCGGGCCCCGAGGTCAGCAGCGAGTCGACCTTGCGCCGGCAGGCGGCCTCGAGCTCCGCCGCGGGAACGACCTGGTGAACGAGGCCGATCCGCAGCGCTTCCTTCGCGTCGAATCGGTCGCCCGTCAGGAACAGGTCGCGCGCGTTGCGCGGGCCGATCGCGCGCAGGACGTAGGGCGAGATCACCGAGGGGAGGATCCCGAGCTTGGCCTCGGCCAGCGAGAAGACCGTGCCCTCCGCCGCGATCGCGATGTCGCCGGCCGCCACGAGGCCGACGCCGCCCCCGATCGCATGCCCGTGCACGGCGACGACGACGGGCTTGCGGCACGCGTCGATCGTGCGCAGCATCCAGGCCATGCGCCGCGCATCCGCCTCGTTTTCCTCCCGCGAGTAGGTTCCGGCCTTGCGCATCCACGCCACGTCCGCCCCCGCGCAGAACGATGGGCCGTCGCCGGAGAGGATCACGACACGGATTGCCGGGTCCTCCGACAGGCCGGCGAAGGCATCCGTCAGCTCCGCGATCAGGACGTCGTCGAAGGCGTTGCGGACCTCCGGGCGGGCCAGGATGACGCGGCAGACCGGGCCCTCACGCTCGAGGCGCAGGCGCGTCGGGCTCCCTTTCTCGGCGCTCATTGCGTGAGGGAGACTTTCCCCGACAGGTCCAGGGGCACGGCGATGTCGCCGCCCGGCAGCCGCACCTGCAGCTCGCCCCGCAGCTTCCCGTCGATTTCGCCGCCCGAGGCGATGGCCCCTCCGGCGGCCGCAAGCATCGGACCGTGGTCGATCTCGATCGGAAAATCGAGCGCGTTGTCCTGCTTCGCATGGAGGAGAAGGCCCTGGACCTGCCCGGTGCCGACCTCTTGTCCGTTGGCGAAGAGCCGGTAGGTCGCGCCGGCGATCTTCAGCGGAAAGGAAAACGGATTCCGCACGGAGACCACGGCCCGGGCCTCGCTCTCGAAGAGGGTGAAGCTCGTCAGCTCGAGAGAGGACAGGCGGACGAAGGCGGACGCGGTCTCCTGCTCGCCTTCGACGGACACCGCGCTCCACGGGATCGAGCCCGACCACTCCACCCGCTCCCGCCCTGCAATGGTCCCGAGGACCCGATAATCGAGCGTGCCCAGGCGCATGCGGTTCGCCCAGTCGGCCGGGACGTCCGCGTAGCGCAGGGTCAGGGGCACTCGCAGACTGCCGCCCGTGCGCTCCGCCGGCCGCTGAAGGCAAGGGTCGAAGGCGATCCGTTCAGAGAGACCGTTCCGGAAAAGGCGCCGGCCGATTGCCCCGGGAGCCTCGCCCGTGAGCGTCGCGTGGAACGTGTCCGCTGGGCCGGGGCGCACCGCGAGGCCGATCGGCGGCGCCGCGACCGAAGCGAGGAGCGTCAGGATCGAGAAAACCCGGAGCACCCGGAGATGTTAGCAGGGAGACGGCGCCTCGGCGGTCACATCCGGAAGACGCCGAAGTGGGTCTCCGGGACCGGGGCGTTGTACGCGGCGGAGATTCCGAGCGCGAGCGCCGTCCGGGTCTCCGCCGGATCCAGAACGCCGTCGTCCCACAGCCGCGCCGTCGAGTAATAGGGGCTCCCTTCGACTCTCGTACTTCTCGCGGGTCGGGCCGCTCGAACTCGGCGACTTCCTCGGGCGTCATCGCGGATTTGCCGGCGCGCTGGATCTGCTCCTGCTTGACGGTCGAGAGGACCGACGCCGCCTGCTCGCCGCCCATCACGGAGATCCGCGCGTTGGGCCACGTCCAGAGGAAGCGCGGCGAGTAGGCGCGCCCGCACATCCCGTAGTTGCCCGCGCCGAACGACCCCCCGATGATCACGGTGAACTTCGGCACCGCCGCGTTGGCCACGGCATGCACCATCTTGGCCCCGTCCTTGGCGATCCCGCCCCGCTCGTACTCCTTGCCCACCATGAAGCCCGTGATGTTCTGGAGGAACACGAGCGGGATCTTCCGGCGCGCGCACATCTGGATGAAGTGCGTCGCCTTCAACGCGGACTCGGAGAAGAGGATCCCGTTGTTGGCCACGATGCCGACGAGGAACCCCGAGAGGCGCGCGAACCCGCAGACGATCGTCGTCCCGTAGCGCGCCTTGAACTCCTGAAAACGCGATCCGTCCGTCAGGCGCGCGATGACCTCGCGGACGTCGTAGGGCTTGCGCAGGTCCCGCGGGAGCACGCCGTAGATCTCCTTCGGGTCGTAGGCCGGGTCTTCGGGTGCCGTCCGGTCCGGCGGAAGCGCCTTGGCGCCGCCGATCGAGCCCACCAGCGACCGGGCGATCTCGAGGGCGTGGGCGTCGTCCTCGGCGAGATGATCCGCGACGCCGGAGATGCGCGTGTGGACGTCTCCCCCGCCCAGGTCCTCGGCCGCTCACCTCCTCGCCCGTCGCGGCCTTGACCAGCGGAGGACCCGCGAGAAAGATCGTTCCCGTGCCCTTGACGATCACGGCCTCGTCCGACATCGCCGGAACGTAGGCGCCGCCGGCCGTGCACGATCCCATCACGACGGCGATCTGCGCGATGCGCTCGGCGGACATGCGCGCCTGGTTGTAGAAGATGCGCCCGAAGTGCTCGCGGTCCGGGAAGACCTCGGCCTGGAGGGGCAGGAAGGCGCCGCCGGAGTCGACCAGGTACACGCAGGCGAGGCGATTCTGCTCGGCGACTTCCTGCGCCCGCAGGTGCTTCTTCACGGTGATCGGAAAGTACGTCCCGCCCTTGACCGTCGCGTCGTTGGCGATGACCATGACTTCGCGGCCCTCGACGCGCCCGATGCCGGTCACCAGACCCGCCCCCGGAGCCTCCCCGTCGTACATCCCGTGGGCGGCGAGCGGCGAAAGCTCCAGAAACGGCGAGCCCGGGTCGAGCAGGGCGTCGACCCGGTCGCGCACGAACATCTTCTTCTGCTCCGCGTGCCGCTCCCGCCCGGAGCCGCCCTCCCGCGCCCGCGCGAGCTCCTCCTTCAGGTGCGCCACCAGCGACTCCATCGCTTCGCGGCGGAGCACGGAATTCCTCGGAGGAGGCGTCGACGTGGGTTTCCAGGCGCTCCATGAAGGGACGACTCAGCCCGCGACCCTCGACCCGGCCTCCCGCTGGATGAAGTCGACGAGCGTCTGCGTCGCGGTGCCGGGCAGGAAGATCTCCCGGATCCCGAGCGCCTTCAGGCTTGCGATGTCCTTGTCGGGGATGATTCCGCCCGCGAGCACCAGGATGTCCTCGCCTCCCTTTTCCTTCAGGAGCTTGAGGATCTCGGGGAAGAGGACGTTGTGGGCGCCCGAGAGGATCGACAGCCCGACGACGTCGACGTCCTCCTGGATCGCGGCCGCGGCGATCTGGGCCGGAGTCTGGCGAAGGCCCGAGTAGATCACTTCCATGCCGGCGTCTCGGAGGGCGCGCGCGATGACCTTGGCGCCCCGGTCGTGGCCGTCGAGCCCGGGCTTGGCGATCAGGACCCGGATTGGCCTCGGCATCACGCGGAGTCTATCAATCCACCAGCGAGATGGGATCCGCGACGCGGATGCGCTGGCCCTTCGTGGCGCGCACCTTGAGCCCCATCACGCCGGCCCGCACCTTCAGCAGCCCCTCGACCATCGACGCGTCGCCGGCGGCATTGGGCGGCCGGAACGACACGGCCAGGCACTCGGTGCTGCCTCCGACGACCTCGCACAGCGTGTCGCCGATCCGGATCTGGCGCCCGATCCACTCGTCTTCCTCGAAGGCCTTGCCTCCCGAAAGATCGATGACGAAGTTGGCGCGCAGCCAGGCCGGCTCGATCGCGGCTCCGTAGACGCGTTCGACGAAGCGGATCGTCGGGCGTGAGATCAGGTGCATCAGCCCGCGCTCCGGGCCGCTCTCGGCGGCGCGGCGCAGGCTCACCGGACGCCCCAGCCGGCGGCCGAGATCCGCCAGCCACTCCGGGTCGCGCATCTCGAACTCCCGTCCGTCGGGCACGCGCACCCGCGTCCAGGCCTCCAGATCGTCGACCACGAGGTCTTCGAGAAAGCGCGCCGCGTAGAGCAGCGCGTCCGGCGTCGACTGCCAGGTCAGCGCCTGGCCGTCGCGCTCGTCGGCCACCTCGTAGACCCGATCGCCGACGGCCCCGTCCGCACGCACGGCGATCTCGTTGGGGGCTTCGCCGGAAAGCGGCTCGATGGGAAAGCGCCGCAACCCGACCAGCTGGCCGACGACCTCCGCGAGCTCCATCAGCCGAACATCATCAAGACAGTATCATTCTAGTCCGAATTTCGTTCGTTTGTCGACGGATGAATCCGAATTAAATAAGGTCAAGATGCGTGCAGGCGCGGGCACCGGGCCGCCAGCGCCTCCCAGGCGCGCCGGCGGTGGGAGACCCGGTCCTTTTCCGCCGCGGTCATCTGGGCAAATGTGCGTGTTTCCGACTCGGGCACGAAAATGGAATCCCAGCCGAATCCGCCAGCGCCCGCGGGAGCCCGGGCGATCGTGCCTGCCGCCTCCCCTCTCCCGATGACGAGGTCCTGACCGTCGAAACAGGCGACGACGCAGATCGCCGTGGCACGCCGGTCGGGAAAGGGATCGAGCATGCGCGCCATCCCCTCGAGGCCGACCGTCTTCTCCATCCACTTGACCAGCGCTCCCGGAAATCCTCCCCAGGCGGCGACCGCGAGGCCGGAGTCCTCGACCAGCACCGGCGTCCCGAGGCGCTCGAAGGCCGCTCGCGCTTTCGCCTCGACGACCTCTCCCGGATCGACGGCCTGAGGCTCCGGAAGATCGATCGCCCGCTGCGCGACGTCAAATCCCATCCGGCGGGCCTCCTCGACCTTTTCCGCGCGCGACGTGACGAGCAGGAGCGGTTGGGCCACGGCACGATTCTGACACGCGCCGAGGCATCGCCCCCCGCGGCTACAATGCGCCGATGGGCTCCGGCGAATCTCGCTGCCCGCGCTGCGGCACCGAGGTGCCCGGAAGCGCCCGCTTCTGCCCCGATTGCGGCTATGCGACGGCGCGCCTGACCCCGGGACAGGTGCTCGACGGCAAGTACGAGATCCTCGACAAGCTCGCCGAAGGCGGCATGGGACACGTCTACCGCGCGCGCCACATCCACTTAGACGAGATCCGCATCATCAAGGTCACCAAGCCCGACCCCATCGGGGACGGGTCCGAGTCGGCGCGCTTCCAGGGGGAGGCGCGCCTGGCGACCCTCGTGCGGCACCCCAACGTCGCGGGCCTCTACGACTTCTCGCGCCTGCCCGATGGCTCCTTCTACATGGTCTGGGAGTTCATCGACGGCGTGACGCTCGAGGAATGGCTGCGACGCAAAGGGCCGATGCCGGCACGGCAGGCGCTCGAGGTGGCGCGGCAGGTGCTCGCCGGCCTTTCGGAGATCCACGCGCAGGGGATCGTCCACCGCGACCTCGCCCCCGACAACATCATGCTGCGGGAGGGTCCCGGCGGGCGCCTGCAGGCCAAGATCATCGACCTCGGCATCGCCAAGCGCGTCGCCACCGACGCCATGCAGATGACGAGCACGGGCATGTTCGTCGGAAAGCTCAAGTACTGCTCCCCCGAGCAGGCCGGCGCCCTCTCGCGCGGCGAGACGCTGGACGCCCGCAGCGACCTCTACTCCTTCGGCGCCGTGCTGTACGAGATGCTCACCGGCCATCCTCCCTTCGAGTCGGACACGCCGGAGGGTTACATCGGCAAGCACCTCCACACAGCGGCCCCGCCGCTCGACACGTCGGGGCTGCCTCCCGACGTGGGCAGGCCCCTGGCCGCAATGCTCAAGCGCGCCCTCGAGAAGAACCGCGATCGCCGGTTCCGCGACGCGGAGGAATTCCGGCAGGCCGTGGCGCGCCTCGAGCCGGCCGTGGCGGCCTCGAGCGAGTCCGTCGCCGCGGGGCCCGCTCCGCGAACGTCCGGCGGTCTCTGGTCCACGGGAACCATCGCCGCGCTGCTGGTGATCGCCGCCGGCGTCGGCGGTTACCTGCTCGTCCACCGGACGGGCGGGCGCTCCCGGGCGGGCGTTCCGTCGCCGGCCGCATCGCCCGCGGCGTCACCCACGCCCGCGCCGGCCCGCGGACGCGACGCCGGAAACGATGAGCGGATCGCCGACTCGTCCGGTCCCGCCCGCGCCTCCAGCCGCAGGGTGGATGACCCGTCGGAGGCCGGCGCCTTACGGCCGCCTCCCACGCGCTCCGCAACCGTTCCCGAACCGGAGGCCGCCAGCGTCGAGCCCGAGGAGGCGCCGCCGGAGGTGCCGGCCCAGATGGACGGCGAGGCGACCCAGCGGTTCCGGAGGTTCTTCCGTCACTGGTCCACCCTCCCCTCCCAGCGCCAGGCCGCGCAGGCGATGGCCCTGGCGCGGTTTGCGAACCTGTTCGTCGCCACCTATCCCGACGACCCGCTCTCGGCGGAGCTGCGCCAGAAGCTTCCGGAAACCTTCCGGCGTCTCGCCACCCAGGAGCTCGACGGCGGGCGGCGCCGACAGGCGATCCGCTTCTACGAGGCGTACCGGGCGCTCGACTTCGCGCCCGCCAACCTCGCTCTCGACGCCCGCTTCGGCGGCGCGCCGCGACCCTAGGC
>CAVRXJ010000011.1:0-81801 GCA_963725095.1 uncultured Acidobacteriota bacterium | reverse complement strand
GGAGGCCTGGCGAAGGAAGCCTCGACACTGGACGCGGACCTGCGGGGCCAGGCCGATGTCTCGCGCCGCGTCGTGTCCTGGCTGCTCGGCGACGATTCGATCCAGCCGGCGTCCCCCGGCCTGCTGCGACACGTCGGATGGACCGTGATGGCACGCTATCTGTCGCCGGTCGTGGAGGCGTTCGCCCGCTGGAGGGATGAGGAGCGCTGGCTTCGCCACTACTGCCCGACCTGCGGATCCGCACCCGCCATGGGTCAACTGGTCGGATTGGACCCCGGCCGCAAACGTTTTCTCGCCTGCGGCCGTTGCGGCACACGCTGGCAGTACAAGCGAACCGGCTGCCCGTTCTGTGAAGGCGACTCCCAGCGGCTGGCGACCGTGGCCGTCGAGGGCGAAGCCGGCCTGCGCATCGACTACTGCGAGGCCTGCGGCGGCTACCTCAAGACCTACGCCGGCCAGGGCGACGAGACCCTCCTGCTGTCGGACTGGTCTTCGCTCCATCTCGACCTCATCGCTCGAGATCGCGGACTGAAGAGGCTGGCGGCGTCGCTCTACGAGTTCGAGGCCGGCCCGCCGGCCGAAGGGGGGGCGAGTGGCTGAAACCAGCAGTTCCCATCACGGGCTCGAATCCCGACCTCTCCGCTCCCTGTGCCTCGTCTTCGCCTGCCTGCTTCTGGCGGGCGCCTCACCCGGCCAGGACGCGGCCGCGCCGGACGAAACCTGCGCTCTACTCGCTGCCCTGGCTCCTGCGCCCGGCCGTTCCCGGGACGGTCGTGCGCATGGACGAGACGGTCGCCTATTTCGAGGACCCGGCTTCCGGCACGTCCGGCGCCACCTACGTGACGACTCTCATCACGAGCTACAAGGTCTCCGACAACCTCGCGCTGATCCTGCGTGGAGCCTGGGTGAAGAACTCGGCGCCGGAAGGCGGACCGGACCCGCGGGGAAGCGCATGGTCCAACGGGGTCATCGGCGCCAACTATTCGCGTACCTTCGGAACGTGCTGGCGCTGGACGGGATTCCTGGGGTCGAACATCCCCTGGGGCAGCGGCGGCGGCGACTCTCCACAAACCCGGAGACGCTGCGGCCCTCCTGGCGGGCAACGCCGCGCGGTCGCAGATGGAGGGCTCGCTCTTCGCCGTCAACTACTGGACCGTGATCGCGGGGGGCGACCTGACCTACGTGTCGCCGGCCGTGTCCCTTCAGTTCGAGGCGACGTTCTTTCAGCTGACGCACGTGCGCGGACCCGACACCGAGGACTCCTCGAGGACCAACTTCACCGGCGGGGTGCACGCCGGTCACTTCTTCTCGCCGGCCTTCTCTTTCGGGAGCCGAGTTCCGGATCCAACGCTGGCTGTCCACCCCTCGCTCCGGTGCGCGCCGACCCGGCGGCGAGGCAGCAGCTCACCTTCGGGATCGGTCCGCGGTTTCATTTCAAGGTCGGCAAGTCCTGGTTCCGTCCCGGTGTGTCCTACTCGCGCGCCCTCGACGATCCCATGGCGCGGAAGGGGTACGACATCGTTCAGCTGGACCTTCCGATTGCTTTCTGAGGTCGCCGGCCGATGACGCTCGGCCGGTCCGTCGGGATCGCATCGCTGTGTAGGACCGCCTAGGGGCCGGCAGGCACCGCCGGCTCGCCCCGATCGAGGGCGCGCTTCAACTGCTGCGTCAGGAGAAAGACGTCCAGCCGGCTGACCTTCGAGCCCGGCCCGTGCTTCTCGATCCGATCGAGCGTGGCCCGCGCCAGAAGAACCGGAAGGGCCGTGAACTCGACGAGCCCCCGGGCCGCGCCGGCCGACTGCAGCGCGTGGATGTAGTCCGCCGCCGTGCCGAGATCCTCCCGCGCCAGGCGCGAAGACGTCCCCGAGCGCCACACCGGGCGGCAGGTAGCTGCGTCCCTCGGAGGCGTCGCCGCGGAGTCCTTGAGGATGTTGACCAGCTGCAGCGCCTCGCCGAAGGTCGCCGCGCGCTCCCGCAGGAATCCGGCGATCGGTTCGAGGCTCCGGCCGGCCGAGCAGAAAGAGCTCCGTCAACATTTCGCCGACGATCCCCGCCACGACGTAGCAGTAGGCCTGCAGGTCGGGGACGTCCGAGAGCACGAGCGCTCCCCCCTGCGTGCGCGCCACGTAGCGGGCCATCCCCTCGGCGGACCGGATGACGTGCGTCCGCACCGGGTCGACGGCTCCGGGACCGAGCGCGAAGAACGCGTCCAGCACGGAGGGAACCTCGGCGATCAGCTCGCGATACCCCGCGTGCGCGGACGGGCCGGCCGCCGACCACGCCGCGGAGAGGCGCGCCGCCTCTTCCCGCGAGTATTTCCGAAGCAGCGCGTTGAAGTCCTGCAGCGCCCCGATCCGGCGCTCGGGCTCCCAGTGCGCGGCGTCCTCGAAGGTGTCGGCGATGCGGAAGAGCAGGTACGCGATCATCACCTCGCGCCGCGTCGGCTCGGGCAGAACCGGGATCGAGAGGGCGAACGTCCGGCTCGTCCGCTCGAGCAGCTCTTCGAGGGTCGCCTTTCGGGTCATGATCGCAGGAGCCCGTCGACGAGAAAGTCCGAGAGCTTCTCGGCGCAGCGCGCGACGCGGCTCCTCATTCGCAGGAGAACCGGGATCGAGCGCGGCGCGAAAACGGCCCTCCGGGCCACCTCGCTCCGCCGGATCCCGCCATCCACCCCGACGCATTCGGCGAGGTAGGCCGGCAGCTCCTCGGCGGCGCCGTCGGAGATCGCCCGCACGACGACGAAGGGAACTTGCGCGCCTGCGGCCGCCCGCGCCCACGCGGCCGACTCCATGTCCACGGCGGCGATCTCCCCGGGAAGTGTCGCCGCCAGCGCCTTCTTGCCCGCGGCGGAGACGACGGGCGAGGCGACGGTCAGCAGCGTCGCCGGCCGCGCCCCGGCCGCCGTGGCGGAAGCGAGGAGGCTCGGATCCGCCGGCGGAGCATCGCCGGATCCGTTGCGCAAGCGGGCGGAAGCCACGAGCTCGAGCGGCGCGAGGAGAGGCGACAGAGCCCCCGCGACCCCCAGGCCGACGAGGGCCGCGGGGCGATGGGCCTCGCAAAGGCCGCGACGCCCGGCGCGCCGCCTCCGCGAGCCGTCGCCCGTCACGGCCAGGATCAGCGGCCGTCCGCCCGCGCGGGCCCGGTAGATCCGGCGCCCGTCCAGGAAATCGGCCGTCGACGAAAGCCGGCGCAGGATCGGCGCCAGCTCCTCGGGGAGGGCCGTCACGACCAGAGTCGGGCGCTCAGGCTCGGACATAGCCCTTGCTCCGGAACCACGCCGACGGCCCGTCCGAGGGCCTCCTCGACGGGCGTCTGCGGCAGCCCGAGCTCCCGCACGGCCTTGCCGCCGTCGAAGAACATCCGGTGCCGGGACATCCGCACGCTCTCGAGCGAGACGCGGGGCGGCCTTCCGGTCAGGCCCGCCACGAAGGTCCCGACGGCGGCGGCCGCGAGCGGAATCGCGTGCGGCAGCCGCAAGGAAGGCGCCCGGCGGCCGGTCAGCCGCGCCAGCGTCCGCAGAATCTCCTCGAGCGTCATGTTGCGGTTGGCGAGGATGTACTTCTCGCCGACGCGGCCCTTCTCGGCCGCCAGCACGTGGCCCTGCGCCACGTCGCGCGCGTCCACGAGGTTCAGGCCCGTGTCCACGTAGGCCGGGATCCGGCCGTTCAAGAAGTCGACGATCATCTGCCCCGTCGGCGTCGGCCGGATGTCGAGCTCGCCCACGGGCGTCGAAGGGTTCACGATGACCACCGGCAGTCCGCGCCCGGCCCACTGCTCGGCCACGCGCTCGGCGTCGTACTTGCTCTTCTTGTAGTTCCCGACGATCTCCTCGCGGCGCACCGGCGTCCGCTCGTCGGCCGGCGATCCGTCGGCCGTCAGCCCGAGCGCGCCGACCGAGCTCGTGTACACCACCCGCGAAACGCCCGCCTCCGCCGCCGCCCGCAGGACGTTCTCCGTGCCGCCGACGTTGACCCGGGAGAGCTCCCGGGGATCCCGGGCCCAGAGCCGGTAGTCGGCGGCGCAGTGGAAGAGCCGGGTCACGCCCGACAGCGCGCGCGGGAGCGAGGCCGCGTCCGTCAGATCGCCCTCGGCGACTTCGACCGGAAGGCCTTCGAGGTTGTCGCGCCGGCTGCCCGGCCGCGACGAGGCACCGCACGGCGCCGCCCCGCGCGAGCAGGGCCCGCACCACGTGGGCACCGACGAACCCCGTGGCGCCGGTGACGAGATCCATCGCCGCGCGGCTTTACGCCGCGAGGTTCCAGGCGATCATCCGGACGATGTCGCCCGGGTTCTTGGGAAGCTCCATGACGACCGACGCCTCGAAGCCCGAGTGCATCGCGCAGTTCTTGCACATCGGATCCTGCCGCGACTCCCAGTACGCCCAGTCGGTGCCGTTCCAGAACTCGTCGAAAGTCTGCGACCACGTCTTTCCGATCAGGTAGCAGGGGCCCTTCCAGCCGTTGGGCGTGTAGGTCACCGTGCTCCAGGGAGAGCACTTGTACTCGCGCAGGCCCGCGGCGAACTCCAGGAACATCGGCGTGGACGTGAGCTTGTGCTTCTTGGAGATCTCCAGCACGCGGCGGAACTTCTGGTGGATCTCCGACTTGGTCAGGAAGATGTCCGAATCGACCGATTCGTAGTGATAGCCCGGCGAGACGAGCATCCCGTCGACACCCATCCCCGTCAGGATGTCGCAGAGCTCCTCGACCTCCTCGACGCTGCGTTTCCTTGAAGACCGTCGTGTTGGCCATGACGTGGTGGCCCAGATCCAGTCCCTGCTGGATCATGGCGATCGCCTTGTCGTAGACGCCTTCGCGGTCGCAGACCTTGTCGTGCGTCTCGCGCAGGCCGTCTAGGTGCACGTTGATCATCAGGCGCTTGTCCGGCGGGATGACGCCGTAGACCTTCTCGTCGAGCAGCAGGCCGTTGGTGCACAGGTAGATGTGGCGCTTGCGCTTGATGATCTCCGAGACGAGCTCCGGCAGCTCCGGGTAGATCGTCGGCTCGCCGCCGCAGATCGACACGATGGGCGCCTCCGACCGGTCGACGGCCTCCAGGCACTGGGCGACCGAGAGGCGGTCCTTCAGCTTGCCCGTGTGCCGCTCGATCGCGCATCCGAGGCAGGCGAGGTTGCACGTGTAGAGCGGCTCGAGCATCAGGACGAACGGGAAGCGCTTGTTCCCCCGGATGGCGTTGCGGACCGAGTTCTGGATCGTGTCCGCCATGATGTGGACCGGAAATCGCATTTGTCGCTACTCCACTTGCTTCTTCACGGGCGGCACCGCAACGGCGATGGCAGCCGGGACTTCCGACCGCGCGCCCCCCGCCGGGGCCCCGACGGCCCGGCGGTAGAGCGACAACGCCCAGAGCGGAAAGTATGTCGCATACAGATGATACCGGAGGTAGAAGACCTTCGGAAACCCCGTGGCCGTCCAGTGCTCGTCCCGCCAGGAACCGTCGTACTGCTGGGTGCGCAGGAGGTAGTCGACGCCCCGGCGCACGCAGTCGGAGCCCGTGTCTTCGAAGGCGAAAAGCGCCATCAGGGCCCAGGACGTCTGCGACGGGGTGCTCGGACCGACCCCCTTGGACGAGGGGTCCTCGTAGGAGTGCTGCAGCTCTCCCCATCCGCCGTCGGCGTTCTGCGTCGCGCGCAGCCACCGGGCGGCCCGCTGGTAGCGGGGAGCGGAAAGGTCTTCGCCGGCGTGCATGAGCCCGCGCAGCGCGAGCCACGTTCCGTAGATGTAGTTGCTGCCCCACCGGCCGTACCAGGTGCCGTCCTCTTCCTGCTTCGACTGGAGGAAGGCGACGGCCCGGCGCATCGCCGGATGGTCGGGACGGTCGCCGAGGTTGTAGAGGGCCTCGAGCGCGCGCCCGGTGATGTCCTCGCAGCTCGGGTCGATCATCGCGTTGTGGTCGGCGAACGGGATGTAGGTCCAGACCTTGTTGTCGCATCCCTTGTCGAAGGCGCCCCAGCCGCCGTCGTCGTTCTGCATGCCGAGCAGCCACCGGCGGCCCCGCTCGATCGCCTCGCGCCGCGCGCGGTCTTCCTCTTCCGCCGGAAAGCGGACGTAGGAGAGCGACGTCAGGACCTCGGCCGTGTCGTCGGTGTCGGGGTAGCACTCGTTGGCGTACTCGAAGTACCAGCCGCCCACCGGCGCCTCGGGCGCGCGGCGCGTCCAGTCGCCGGCCTGCGTCACCTCGCGGTCGAGCAGCCACCGCGCGGCCTTGCGCAGCACCGAGTCGTCGGGGGCCAGACCCGAGGCCGACGAGCGCCGGCGAGGCGATGGCCGTGTCCCAGACGGGCGAGAAGCAGGGCTGGACGCGCAGGGTCTCCTCGTCCTCGATCTCGAGCTTCTCGAGCTCCCGCTCCTGGGCGTTCAGGCGCGGGTCGTCGGAGGCATAGCCGAGGCAGCGGAACGCCATGATGGTGTTGATGATCGGCGGAAAGATCGCGCCGAGGCCGTCGCTCTTGACGAGCCGCTCGTGGATCCACTTCTCGCGAGGCCTCGAGCGCGCGCTGGCGGAAGGGAAGCAGCTTGGCCGCCTCGATGGACTTCAGGACATTGTCGATGGCCGTGAAGAACACGTACCAGAAGGCCTCGCGCAGGGTGCGCGGCGTCTGACGCTCCGGAACGAACCCGGTGCGCAGCTCCGAGATCTGCGCGTGCTTCGGCACGGGACAGAACGGCTTGCTGCGCCCAGACGATCCGCCAGCGGCACGACGATCGTGCGCGACCAGGACGAAATCTTGTAGAGCGTGAACGGGAACCAGTCGGGCAGCAGCACGAGCTCCGGCGGCACCGCCGGGCAGTCGTCCCAGTCCCACTGGCCGAAGACCGCGAGGTAGATGCGCGTGAAGGAATTGGTCGCCTCGATCCCGCCCAGGCGGCGGATCACCTCGCGCGCGCGAACCATGTGCGGCGCGTTCGGCGTCGTCGCCGACGAGCTTCAAGCGCGAAGTACGCCTTGACCGAAACGCTGACGTCGGCGGGCCCGCCCTCGTAGTTGGGCCAGCCGCCCCCCGGCAGCTGCTTGCGCCGCAGGTACTCGGCGGCCTTCCGGACCCTCGGCTCGCCGGTGCGGCCCAGAAAATGGAGCGTCAGGATGTACTCGGACTCGAGGATCGTGTCGCCCTCGAGCTCGCCGCACCAGTGACCGTCGGCGTGCTGGATGGAGAGGAGGTACCGCTGCGCCGCCGAGACGGCGTTGCGCACCCCTTCCGGCGACGCCCCCGGCGCGCCCGCGCTCGCGGCCCGTTCGATCATGAAGCCGGGTAGCTTAGAGGAGAACGGCACTCCATGCAATATTTACAATTATGCGCGATCCCGGGGGCGGGTTCTCCCGGGTTACCGCCCTCCGGGGTCCGTCTAGGGTTCCGCAGCCGCCGGAGCCTCGGCGCCCAGCGCCGCAAGGACGGTCCCCTGGATCTCCAGCAGCTGCAGCCGGGCATCCACCTGGTCCCGGCGCGGCGATCGCCAGCTCGTCCTCGGCCTCCGAGAGGGAGAGCTGCGCCCGGTCGACCGCGTCGACCTCCCCCCGCCCTTCCCGCGCGATCGACTGGGCCTCCGAGAGGCTCCCGCCGGCGAGCGCCACGGCGCGGCGGGCGACGCCGACCTCGAGCCGCGTGCGGGCCAGCCGGGCCTGCGCCTGCCCGACCTGCTGCGTCAGATCGTTTTCGCGCAGGCGGCGCTCCGCCTCCACCTGCTCCAGGCGCGCGCGCGACTGCGCGGCCTGCGCCGAGTCCCGGCCGCCCGTCAGCACGGGAAGAACGACCGACACGCCGATGCTCGCGACGTTCTCCTGGAAGTTCAGGTAGTACTTGTCGTACCCGAAGGCGTCCGGCACGTAGGCGTACCGCGCCTCGGCCTGACCGACGGTTTGAAGAGCCGCGCCATCAGCTTCGCCGACTGCGCGAGCGCGTCGGCCTGTTCGGCGAGCGCGCGCAGCTGGCGGTCGCGAGGCGAGGGCCTGCGCCACGGCGTCGCCCGGCTCCGGCTCCGGGACGGCGAGCTCCGGATCGTCGGCCACCGCGAGCGGCGTGCCCGCCGGCAGCCCGACGAGGCTCGCGAGCTCGTGCCGGTCGAGGTCGCGATCCGACTCCGCCGCATACAGCTTCTGCCGCGCCCGCGCCTCCTCGAGCGCCGCCCGCTCGACGTCGAGCTCCGTGCGGCGGCCCTCCCGCGCCAGGGCCCGCTCCCGCCCGCACGAGAGCCTCCTCGGCGGAGAGGCGCCGCCGGGCGCTGCCGACACGGGCCTCGTCGGCGACGAGCTTCGCGCAGGCGGCCGCCGTGCGCCGGGCCACGTCGGACCGCGCGTCCTCGAGGGCCGCCTCCGACGACCGCCATGCGCGCCCGCGCCT
The DNA here is from genome assembly GCA_963725095.1 of uncultured Acidobacteriota bacterium. Taxonomy (GTDB): domain Bacteria; phylum Acidobacteriota; class Thermoanaerobaculia; order UBA5066; family Gp7-AA6; genus DATBFU01. The sequence continues at coordinate 73,442 of CAVRXJ010000011.1, read as the reverse complement.
GGAGCTCGTCGCCGCGCTCGATCGGATCGTAGAACGTCATCCGGATCCGGGCGCCGGCCGGCCGCGGGCACCTCGCCGGCGACCGAGAGCGGCGCCCCGGTCGACCAGCCGGGCGTCGTGTTCACGTAGAACTGCGGGTTCAGCTGGCTCTTGACCACCCGCGCGCTCGCGACGGTCTCGTCGGCGGCAGCCCGGGCGATCGCGATCTCGGGAGCGTGGGCGAGCGCGCGCGCGACCGCCTCGCGCACCGTCAGCGCCGAGGTTCCGGGCGCCGAGCCGGCCCGCGGGCGAAACGGCGAGCAGGACGGCGAGCGAGCAGACCTTCATTCATGGTGCAGGGCCTCCGTTGGGTTCAGGTTGGCGGCGCGGTACGCCGGAACGACGCCGAAGAGCAGGGCCGACGGCGCAGGAGAAGGCGAAGGCCACGGCGGCGGACGCGAGCGAGATCTCGATCCGAATGCTCGGGAAGAAGAGCCGGGCGAGCAGCGGGATCCCGAGCCCGACGCAGCACCCCGACCGACGAGCCCAGGAACCCGAGCATCAGCGCCTCGAGCAGAAACTGCTGGAGGATGTCGCGGCGGCGGGCGCCGACCGACATGCGCAGGCCGATCTCGCGCGTGCGCTGCTCGACCGACGCGAGCAGGATGTTCATGATCCCGACGCCCCCGACGATGACCGAGACGGCCGCCGCCAGGATGAAGGCGACGATCAGCCCGAAGGAGATCGCGCGGGCGACCTTGATCACGGTCGTCATCGTCTTGACCCGGAAGACCGAGCCCTGGTGGTGGCGGTCCCGGAGGATCTCCTCCATCGTCGCCGCGGCGCGCGGGATCGCGGAGAAGTCCCGGACCTCGGCGAACAGGGTGTCCACGCGCCGCGTCGGCGTGAAGAACCAGGCGACCGTGATCGGGATGAAGATCGAGCGGGGCGTCACCTCCCCCTGCCCCATCGTGTCCACGGGCTTCTCGAACTCGCCGACGACGACGAAGTTCATGCCGAGCGTGCGGATCACCTTTTCCGACGAGGCGTCGTTGCCGAAGAGCTCCTCGTAGAGCGTCCGGCTGACGACGCAGACCTTCGGCGCGGCCGGCGACGTCCTCCTCGTCGAGGAAGCGCCCGCGCAGGATCGACACGTTCTTGCGGACCGTCCGGTAGTTGGGCGTCGTCCCGAGGATCGCGACGTTGGCCGCATGGGAGAGCACCGAGACGGTGCCCTGCAGCTCGACGAGCGGCGTCACGCCCGTGAAGAGGTCCTCGCGCGCCGCGATCGCCTTCGCGTCGGCGTCGGTGATCTGGTCGTCCAGCGTGCGCGACACGCCGGACGTCACGGTCCCCTCGTACGCCCCCCAGATCAGGTGCGATCCGACGCCCTCGATCTGCGCCATGACGAACGCCCGGCCCGTCAACCCGAGCGCGACGATCAGGATGATCGCCGCCGTCCCGACGACGAGGCCCGCCAGGGTGAGCCCCATCTGCACCGGGTGCGTGCGGAACCGGTGGAGGGCGGTCTCGAGCGTCTCGCGGCTGAACATCTTCCGGACTCTCGCCCCGCGCTACCTGGCCGCGACCCGCAGCCCCTCGGAGAGGGGAATCGCCCCGGACATCAGAACGCGTGTCGCCCTCGGAGAGGCCGCTCGAAATCTCCACTTCGGTCAGGCCGACCAGGCCCACGGTCACGTCCTGCCGCCGCGCGCGCCCGTCGCGCCGGACCCAGACGTAGCGGCGGTCCCCGTCGCGCAGCAGCGCGGCGCGCGGCACGACGAGCGCGGACGTCTTCTCGGCCACGACGATCTGCACGTTGACAGAGGCGTTGGGCGGGAGCTGCGCGGTCGGGTCCGAGATCTCCCCCATCACTTCTCCGACCTGGCGGCCGCCCACCTCGCGCAACCCCGGCGCGACCAGCGTGACCTTGCCGCCCCACCGGCGCTCCGGAAGCCCGTCGAAGGTCACGACGAGCCGCTGCCCCGCCGCGACGCGGGGCAGGTCGGGCTGGTCGACGCGCACGCGCACGCGCAGGTGGTCCGGGTCGGAGACGCTCGCGACGACCTGGCCTTCCTCGACGCTCTCCCCGACCTTGCGCGGGAGGTTGTAGACGACGCCGTCGGCGGGGGCGCGGAGCGTCAGGGCCTCCGCGCGCCGGGCGAGCTCCCGCGCCGATTCCTCCGAGAGGCCGAGCCGGGTCTCCGTCAGCGACGCGAGCCGCGCCCGGGCCGCTGACGCTCGCTGGCGGGCGGCCTCGAAAGCCGCCTGGTCCGCTTCCAACGTCTCCCGCGTGATCGCCCCTTCGGCGATCAGGCGCTTGTCGGCCTCGAACGTCTTCCGGGCGAGCGCGGCCCGGGCCTGCTCGGCCTCGAGCTCGCCCGCGGCCTTCACCCGCTCCGCCTGGAGCTCCGAAGCCGAGGCGCGCGCGTCGCGCGACCGCGTCGAGAGATCGGAGTTCTCGAGCTCGAGCAGCAGGGCGCCCTGGCGCACCCGCTCGCCCTCCCGCGCGCGGATCGCGACGACCCGGGCGCGGTCGGGAGCGCGCAGCTCGCCTCCCGGCGGCGGCTCGAGCGTTCCGTCCGAAAGGATCGGCACGAGCAGCCCGGCCCGCGCGGCCTTCGCCGCGGCCGCCGCGACGGCTTCCGGTCGCCGCAACGCCGCGACCGCCAGAACGAGGAGGAGGACCAGGGCGAGGACGCCCGCGGCCACGCGGGGAGAAAGCCGGCGGTCGGGAGCGGCGTCCGTCATGACATGGGACTTTCGGAGGCTAGAAGGGCCACCACCGGGTGGGGAGGTTCTTGGCGATGTCGTTGTACAGGACGACGGTCAGGAGCGCGAGGATCATCAGGAACCCGACCTGGAGGATGCGCTCCTTGACGCGCAGCGAGAAGTCGCGCCGCACCAGGCCCTCGAGCGTGATCAGGAAGAGGTGCCCGCCGTCGAGAACGGGGATCGGGAGCAGGTTGAAGATCCCGAGCTGCAGCGAGATCCCCGCCATCAGCGCCACCAGCGGGATCGCGCCGGTGCGCGCGGCCTCGCCGGAGAACTTCGCGATGTCGAGCGGCCCCGACATCGTCTTGACGCTGGCGCGCCCGACGAAGAGCCGGCCGAGCAGCGCGACCGTCGTGCGGAACTCCTTGCGCACGCGCCGCCACCCCTCGAGGAACGCCTGATCGACGGGAAAACGCTGCGTGATCTCCTTCAGGTCCACGGTCACCTGGACGCCGACCTTCCACGTGCCGTCGGGGTCGCGCCGCGGCGAGACCGACGCGACGCCGGTCTGGCCGTCCCGCCGGTACCGCACCTCGAACGGTCCCGGGGCGGACTCGTTGACGGCGGCCATGAACTTGCCGAGGATGTCCATCTGGGAGCCGCGGACTTCCTTGCCCGCGACCGAGACGACGATGTCCCCCTTCTTCAAGCCCGCGCGGTCGGCGGGATCGCCCGAGACGACGAGCATGATCCGCGGCTCGCTCGGCGCGGCCGGATAGATCCCGACTTCGCCGAAGTCGTACTTGGTGACCGCCCGCGGCGTGACGTCGAGGAAGACGCCGGAGCCGTTGCGGTCCACCTCGACGGAAAGCTTCTGGCGCGCGTTCATCGCGAACAGGAACTCCGCGTCGCTCCACCGGGGGGTCTCCTGCCCGTCGACGGAGACGATGCGGTCGCCCGGCAGAAAGCCCGCGGTTTCGCCCGGCGAGCCCGGCTCGACGACGCGGATGACCGGGGGCTCGAGCTGGTATGCCGGGACCCGCGTTCCCAGCGCAAAGACGGCGGAGTAGAGAACCCAGGCGATCAGCACGTTCATCGCCGGGCCGGCCAGCAGGATCAGCGCCCGCTGCCAGCGCTTCCCGACCGGCGGCGCCTCGGTCGAGGTGCCCTCCGCGATCGTCGACTCGTCGGGGCCGAGGCCCACGACGCGGACGTAGCCTCCCAGTGGAACGGCCGAGACGCGGTAGTCGGTGCCGCGCCACTTGCGGCCGAACAGGCGCTTTCCGAAGCCCACCGAGAACACCTCGACGGGAAAGCCGAAGGCCTTGGCGAGGGCGAAGTGCCCGAATTCGTGGGCCACGACGAGCACCGACAGGACGAGAACGAACGCCAGGGTGTTGCCGAGAATCGTCACTCAAAGACTCCTTGGAACGTTATCCGGAGGCCCAGGCGCCCGCGGCGGGGACGTTTCGGACGAGCCCCGACGCCTTGCGCCGCGCCGACTGGTCGATCGATTCCGCCTCCTCCACCGAAGAGGGGGACGGGACCGAACCGACGGCGGCGCCGGTCTCCGCGACCACCGCAACGATGTCCGGGAAGGAAATCTTCCCCTGCAGGAAGGCCTCGACGGCCACCTCGTTGGCGGCGTTGAGCACGGCCGGCATGCCTCCCCCCGACCGCAGCGCCTCGCGCGCCAGCCCGACGGCCGGGTAGCGCCGCGGGTCGACCTCGTGAAAGTCCAGGCGCGAGAGCTCCGAGAGCTCGAGCCTCCCGAACGGGCTCGGGATCCGGTCGGGATAGGTCAGGGCGTAGAGGATCGGGAACTTCATGTCGTTTCGGGAAAGCTGCGCGATGAGCGAGCCGTCGACGTACTCGACGAAGGAGTGGACGGCCGACTGCGGGTGGATGACGACGTCGATCCGGTCGACGGGCACGTCGAAGAGGAAATGCGCCTCGATGATCTCGAGGCCCTTGTTCATCATGGTCGCCGAGTCGATCGTGATCTTCGGCCCCATCTTCCAGGTCGGGTGCGCCAGCGCGTCCTCGATCGTGATCGCCCCGAAGCTCTCGAGCGGTCGCTGCCGGAACGGGCCTCCGGACGCCGTGAGCACGAGGCGCGCGACCTCGTCGGGCGCGCCGCACCGCAGCGCCTGGTGGATGGCGCAGTGCTCGGAGTCGACCGGCACGACCTCGGCGCCGCTCGCGCGCGCGGTGCGCATCATCAGCTCCCCGGCCACGACGAGCGTCTCCTTGTTGGCGAGCGCCAGCCGCTTGCCCGCGACCGCCGCGGCGTAGGCCGAACGCAGGCCGAGCGCTCCGACCAGGCCGCCCACCACGACGTCGGCGCTCGGATGCGAGGCGACTTCTTCGAGCCCTTCCGCGCCGCAGACGATCCGGGGCGCGGCGCCCGCCGGCAGCAGCGACCGGAGGCGCGCGGCGTCGGACGCCTCCGCCACCGACACGAGCTCCGGCCGGTGCCGGACGACCTGCTCCGCCAGCCGCTCGACCGACCGGCCCGCCGCCAGCGCCACGACGCGGAAGCGGTCCGGCAGCGCGGCCGCCACGTCGAGCGCCGAGCAGCCGATCGAGCCCGTGGAGCCCAGGACGGAGAGGCTTTTCATGACGAAACGACGATTATATCGGCCGAAATGGCGGCTCGCGCCCGGCCTGCCCGGGCTCGCCGTCCGGCTGGCCGGAGCGGAGGGCCCGCACCTCCCAGAGGAGCCAGAAGACGGTCGCCCACCAGCAGCCCCACCATCCCGGCAGATGCGGCCAATCGAGGCCCACGACGTCGGGAGACTTGAAGAAGAAGGCCGCGACCGTGAGCGTGTACACCAGGTACCCGAGGCTCGGGAACATCGCGCCGAGGGCGACCGGCCAGACGAAGTAGTAGGCCCAGACTCCGGGCATCACGATCAACTGGACCAGGAAGAGCAGCAGGGCCGCCCGAACGAGCTCCACGCGCCGGAGCATCCAGACCGCCGCGAGCATGACGGCGGCAAAGACGACCGTCGCGCTCTCGCCGGGAAGCCAGCCCGACTCCTTCAACGCTTCGAGTCCGTAGGTCTCGGCTCCCGAGCGGTAGAGGAACACGTGCTCCCGGATGGATGGCCAGGAGCGCCAGAACGGAACGAACGAGGCGAGGAAGATCGCGTAAGGCAGGACGGTCCGCCAGGCCCGCTTTTCCGGACCCCGGAAGAACAGCAGCGGATGAAACCACGCCACGTGCTTGGCGATCAGGGACGCGCCGAGCAGGCCGGAGACGCCAAGAGCCGTCGGCCCGCGGCGCAGGGCGAGCGCGAGCGCCGCCAGAAGGAACACGATCGCGGTGTTGTCGAACTGCCCGAGCGCGCTCGACGCGACGACCGAAAGCGGGTTCGCGAAGGCGACCAACGCCGCCGCCGCGGCGAAGCGCGCGTCCCGGCGAGCGCGGGCGATCTTCCAGACGAGCCCGGCGATCGCGACGTCGACGAGATTCAGGAACCCGCACAGCGTCGAGGCGAACGGCCACGCCATGGCGCGCGCGACGCGCCCGACGGCGTACGACAGGCCGGCCCAGAGCGGGGCGTGGTTGTAGCGCGCATAGTCATAGGGCGACACCGTGCCGGTCCAGGATTCCGAAGACGGTGTGCCAGCCCTGGATGTCGGGATTCTCGGCGACGCGCCAGAGCAGGGACAGGCGGATCCCGATCACCAGGAGCCACGCCGCTGTGAGGAGGAGAGAGGAGCTAGATCGTCGCAACGAACGCCGCCAGCACGGGGCCGGCGTACAAGAGCGAGTCGATCCGGTCGTAGAAGCCGCCGTGCCCCGGCAGGAAGACGCCGGAGTCCTTGACGCCCGCGCCGCGTTTCCAGAGGGACTCGACGAGGTCGCCGACCTGGCCGGCCGAGGACGCGACGGCGCCGGCCAGGGCGGCGCGGCCGGGCCCGAGCTCCGGCAGAACCCACCAGGTCCCCGCCGCGGCCCCGATCAGCGTCGCGCCGACGAAACCGCCGATCGTGCCTTCCCAGGTCTTCTTGGGCGACGCGACCGGGGCGAGCGGGCGCCGCCCGATCAGGCGCCCCGTGTAGTACGCGAACGAATCGCAGCCCCAGACGATGAGGAAGAGGAAGAGCACCGCGCGCGGCGAGAACTCCCGCAGCGCGCACATGGCCGTCGCGGGGAGGGCGATCGCGAAGACGCCGTAGAAGGTCGACGAGGCGCTGGCGAGCGCCGCCGGCGGATCGACGCGCGAGAAGAGCGGCGCGACGGACGCCAGCACGACGACGGCGAGCACGAGCACGACGACGATCGTGAGGCCCCTGCGGTCGGCAGCGCCGCCGTATCCCCAGAACGCCACCCAGCCCAGAAGCACCGCCGCCCCGCCCCCGAGGCCGACGGTCTTGGAGACGGCGTGGCCGCTCTTCTCCGCCAGCCGGTAGAACTCGTAGAGGGCCGCCAGCGTCACGGCGGCGACGAGCACGTTGAACGCGATGGCCGGCAGGTAAAAGAGGATTCCGAGGACGATCGGGATGGAGATCCCGGCGGCGAGCTCGCGCTTCAAGCTACTCGGCTTTCGCGAACGGCGTTTCCGGCGCGCGGCCTTCGCGCGATGACGCCGCCGTAGCGGCGCTCCCGCTTCTGGAAGTCGAGGATCGCCTCGAAGAGGTGGCGCTTGCGGAAGTCGGGCCAGAACGTGGGCGTCACCCAGATCTCGCTGTAGGCGATCTGCCAAAGGAGGAAATTGGAGACGCGCATCTCGCCGCTCGTGCGGATCAGGAGGTCCGGGTCGGGCAGCCCGGCCGTGCCCAGCCGCGAGCCCAGCGTCTCCTCGTCGATCTGCTCGGGGGTCAGCCGTCCGGCCTCCACGTCGTGCGCGAGCGACCGGCAGGCGTCCACGATCTCCGTGCGGCCGCCGTAGTTCAACGCGATGTTGAACGTCATTCCCCGGCAGGAGGAGGTTCCCGCGAGTCCCTTCGAGAGCTCCTTCTGCACCGACGCGTCGAGCTCGTTCATGCGGCCGACGACGCGGAACCGGATGTCGTTCTTGAGCAGGTTCGAGAGCTCCCGGTTCAAGTACTCCTTGAGCAGCGACATCAACGTCACGATCTCGAAGCGCGGGCGTTTCCAGTTCTCCACCGAGAAGGCGTAGAGCGTCAGGGCGTCGAGCTCCAGGCGCGCGCACGTCTCCACCGCCTCGCGCACCGAGGCGATGCCCGCGCGGTGGCCTTCGACGCGCGGAAACCCGCGCTGCTTCGCCCAGCGGCCGTTGCCGTCCATGATGATCGCGATGTGCCGCGGAAGGCGCGCGAGATCGATCTCCTCGAGCAGGCGCCGCTCGGGCGTGCCGGCGGCGGCGAGCACGTCGACGTCGATCATGCATTCAGTGTAACCCGCCCGGCGCATCGGCCGAGCCGGACCTAGTGGAGGTATCCGAGCGCGCGCAGCCTCTTGACGGCCTCGTCCTCTTCCGCTGGGGTGCGGGAGACGGGGCTCCCGGGCGCCTTCCAGAGAAAGAGGCCCGCGCAGCCGCCGGGCGCCGCAAACGCGGGGATGGCTTCGGGGATCGCGGCCCGCGGCACCGGCTGCGGGACGCCGACCACCAACGGAACCGGGCGCACCCCCGCGAGGACGAGCTGCGCGCAGCTGGCGCCGCCCCGCACGGTGACGCGCAGATCGCCTCCGGCCGCCGCGTCGCCGAAGAGAAACCCGTCGACGTCGTTGGAGAGGTCGAGGCGGCGCGGCGAGCCTGTGGCCCGGACGCAGAGCGCGTCCATGAGAACTCGTCGTCCTCTTCGAGCGCAAAGGGCTCTACCGACGCCGCGGCCCCGAACCCTTCCACGGTCAGGTCGAGCCCGGCTCCCGGTCCCGGGCCGACGGCGCGCAGCTCGAGGCCGCGGCGCGTGTGCGCCATCGCCCGCTCGATCGCCTGCCAGTCGGCGCCGAAGGTCGCGTGGTCGATCGGGAGCAGGCGCGTCTCCCCGGGATCACGGGCAAGATCGAAGCTTCCCAGAGCCGGCAAGATCCCCGGCAGAAGCCGCGCGAGGCGATAGCCGGGAGGGTCCTTCACGGGATCCGGGATGCCGCGCGTTCCCAGCCGGTCGAAGAAGACGAGCTTTCCCGCGGGGCGCACGACCGCCGCGCGCGGCGCGCCGCCCGTCAGCATCGTCACCGCGGGCAACGACGCGCGCTTCCCGGCAGACGGATCGAGCAGGCTCACGCCGTCGAGCGGGCGCTGCGGCGGCGGCAGGCCCGCGAGCCCTTCGAGCGTCGGGAGCAGGTCGAGCAGCGACACCAGGCCCTCCGCGGAGGCGGCGGGCAGCTTCCGCCCGACTCCCGGGCGGATCGCCAGGGGAACGCGCAGCACTTCGTCGAAGAGCGCGGGCCCGTGCTTCCATCCGCCATGCTCGTGAAACTCCTCGCCGTGGTCCGCCGTGAAGGCGAACGTCCAGCGCGCGCGCTCGCTTTCGGGAACGCCGTTCCACAGCGCTCCGAACTCCGCATCGGCCAGGCGCACCTCGTCGTGGTAGAGGGCCTCGAGGTGGCGCACGCCCGGCGGCGGCGGGGTCGGCATCTCGTGGAGCTGGAGGCGGTTCACCTCGTCGCCGACGATCGGCCCCACGTAACCCGGGTCGAAGGGCGTCTTTCCGCGCGGCCGGTCGTACGGCTGATACGGGTCGTGCGGGTCGAGCAGGTTGATCAGGAGGAAGAACGGCTCCCCGCGGTGGGCCGCGAGCCACGACGGAACGTGCTTCAGGGTCTCGCGGCCCGGCAGCACGATCGAGGCGCCGTCGTACGGCGTGACGAAGAAGGTCGAAAATCCCGCGGCGAACCCATTCGCCGCGCGCAGCGTCGGGTTCGCCATGTAGGCGGCCGTCGACCATCCGGCGCGGGCGAAGTCCTCGGCGGCGGTCGCAACACCCGGCGCGATCCCGAGCGGAGATCCGGTGGAGTCTTCGTTGACCGCCGGCACGCGCCCGGTCAGAAGCGACGCGACCGACGGGATCGTCCAGGAGGCCGCCGCGTACGCGCGCCGTGCCTTCCACGCGTCACGCAGGATCGCGTCGAGATGGGGCGTCGAGGGGTCCTTGCAGCCGCCGAATCCCACCGCATCGTGCCGCGTCGTGTCGAAGAGGAGCAGGACCACCGGATCGGGAGCCGGGCCCGGGAGGATCAGCCGCACGTCCGAGAGAAAGAGGGGCGCGGCCGGTTCCAGCCGCAGGCGCAGCCGGGTCCGGCGGCCGCGCGTGCGGAGCGCGACCTCCTCGTCGTAGACGCCGGACGGTGCGGCCGCGAAGGAACGTGTGCGGCGGGCCCGCTCGGTGGCCGCCGAGGACGGCGCGTCACCTGAAAGTGTTTCGACGATCAGCGAGACGTTTCCGTTTTTCTCCGGCGAGGACCACGCCAGACGCAGGCGCCCGTCGGCGCCCTCGGGCAGCTCCCACTCGAAGAAGGCGTCTGCCGGGAACGAGGGCCCCCGCCCGCGCCACGCGCTCGCCGTCGATGAGCGTCTGCGACCAGGCGGCCGGCACGGCCGGGCGCAGGGGCACCCGCGCCACCGAGGGCTCACGGCGGCAGGCCGCGAAGGCGGCCAGCAGGAGGAGCGCACGCGCTGTCCGGAGCTTCCCCCGCCGTCTTCGATCCCCGCGGTCGCTCACCGGCCGCAAAACAGGCGTGAACGAGTGTGTCATTCCTCGGTCCGCTCCCGGCCGTAGTGGACGCGGCGCAGGGTCAGGCCGCAGGCCGGCGCCTTGGGGGCGAGCAGCCGGCGGTCCTGTGTCTCGAGCAGGGCCGCGACGCGGCCGGCCGGCGCCTTCCCGCGCGCCACGTCCGCGAGCACGCCGCAGAGGGACCGCACCATTCCCCGCAGGAACGCGTCCCCGCGAAAGAGCGCGCGGATCTCGTCACCCTCCTCTTCGATGCGGACGAAGTCGATGCGCCGCACCGAAGGCTCGCCGCGCTTCAACCTCACGCCGAAGACCCCGAAGTCCCGCTGCTCCCGGGATCTCCCGCGCCGCCGCCCGCATCCGCGACGCATCGGCGCGCGGCGACAACGGAGCGACGAAGAGCGCGTCACGCGGCGCGATGACCCGGGCGCGGCTCCACCGGTACAGGTACTCCTTCCAGGAAGCGTCGCGGCGCGAGTGAAAGTCGGGAGCCGCCGCGCGCACGTCGATCAGGCGCACGTCCCAGGGAAGCAGGGCATTGGCGGCGAGAAGGAGCCGATCGGGCTCGAACGGCCTCGAGAAGTCGAAGTGGGACACCTGCCCGTCGGCGTGGACGCCGGCATCCGTGCGCCCCGCGGCGTGCGCGACCACGCGGCCTCCGTCCACCCGGGAGAGGGCCTTTTCGAGAACGGCCTGGACGGTGCGCGGGGCGTTCCTCTGCAGCTGCCAGCCGTGGAAGAAGGTCCCGACGTAGGCCACGTCCGCCCGGTATCGCACACGAAGACTCTCCCACATCGCGCGCAGAGTTGGCGCGGCTCCGCCGCCCCTCCCGCCCCCATAGAATCGTCCCGTGGAGCCCACGGTCCGCGTCACCGAGATCTTCCGATCGCTTCAGGGCGAGTCGACGCTGGCCGGATTTCCGTGCGCGTTCATCCGCCTGACCGGCTGCTCCCTGCGCTGCGTCTGGTGCGATTCGGCCTACGCCTTCCACGGAGGCTCCGACATGCCCGTGTCCGAGGCCGCCGATCGCGTCGCGGCGCTCGGGACGGAGCTCGTCGAAGTGACCGGAGGGGAACCCCTCGAGCAGGAAGGCGTCTACCCGCTCATGGAGCGTTTGCTCGCGCAGGGCAAGACCGTGATGCTCGAGACCGGCGGACACGTCGCGCTCGACCGCGTCGACCCTCGCGTGGTCAAGATCGTGGACGTCAAGGCGCCGGGCAGCGGCATGGTGCAGGCCAACCTGCCCGAGAACCTCGAGCTGCTCGGCCCGCGCGACGAGCTGAAGTTCGTCCTCGCGGACCGGTCGGACTTCGATTGGGCCCTCGCGGCCGTCAAGCAGCGGGACCTCGACCGGCGCCACACCGTCACGTTTTCGCCGGTCTGGGAAGGAGCCCTCGCCGCCTCGCTCGGCGAGTGGATCCGCGACAGCGGCCGGCGGATCCGCCTGGGCCTCCAGCTCCACAAGATCCTCTGGGGAGACGTGCCGGGGAGATGACACGAGCGGTCGTTCTCCTGTCGGGCGGGCTCGATTCGGCGACCTGCCTGCTGATCGCCTGCGAAGAAGGCTTCGAAGTCTTCGCGCTCTCCTTCGACTACGGGCAGCGCCACCGCGTCGAGCTCGAACGCGCCCGCGCGCTCGCGCGAGCGCTATGGCGCCGCCGAGCATCGCGTGCTGCGCCTCGATCTGCCGGGCCGCGGACGCCTCCGCCCTGACGGATCCGTCCCGGGAGGTTCCGCACAACCGCCTGGGTGAGGAGGCGATCCCGACGACCTACGTCCCGGCGCGCAACACGCTCTTTCTGGCCTATGCGCTGGCCTGGGCCGAGCCGCTTTCGGCGACGGACATCTTTCTGGGCGCCAACGCCCTGGACTACTCGGGCTATCCGGACTGCCGTCCGGAATTTCTCGAGGCCTTCGAGCGCACGGCCAATCTCGCGACGAAGGCCGGCGTCGAGGGATCGGTCCGCTTTCGCATCCGCGCGCCGCTTCTCGCGATGACCAAAGGAGAGATCGTCGCGCGCGGGGCCGCGCTCGGGCTCGACTTCGCGCTGACGACTTCCTGCTACGACCCCTCGCCCGAGGGCGCGCCCTGCGGCGCCTGCGACTCCTGCCTGCTCCGGGAAAAGGGCTTTCGGGACGCCGGCCTGATCGACCCGCTCCGGCGATAGATCGGACGACGCCCCGGTCGCTGCCCGGGCATCAGCCGCCCGCCGCCCTCGCGGCGGCGGGCCGGCTGCACGGGCGAGGTTCAATCGTCATCCTCGTCGCAATCGTCCTGATCGTGATGGCCGCGCTCGTGGACGGGCCGCAGGAAGTGCCGGAAAGCCCACTTGGCCACCTGCTGTCCCTGCCTTCGCGCCACGGTGTCGGCGAAACGGAAGTGGATGCCCAGAAGGATACGGGCTTCGACCACGTCCCGGGCCGCGTCCGAGAAACGGTTGTACGTGCGCGATTTCTGCACGGCGAAGGGGCTGTTGCTCGTGACGACGAAGGTGAACTCGTCCGTCCCGAAGAACAGTCTGAGGCTGCGGGTCATGGCTCCCGTGATGTTGTTGGCGCCCGATGTGTAGTCCGGGTAGTTTGGATTGTTGATCAGCGGGTGCCACGACGTGTCGCCGTCCGTCCGGGGGTTGCCGTCGTCGTCCCCCTCCTGAATGGCCGTGAGGGGCCGCCAGAACGCGTAGTAAAGCTTGCTGTCCCAGCACGTGATGGCGGCATCGGCGGCCGCCATGTTGGCCAGGGCAAACAGCCGGGCGGTGTCGCCGATCCTGTCGAGGTGCGCGGTGGCGATGGCCCGGAGGGCTCGATTCCATTGCGCGAAAAAGTTCTCGCTCCAGAAGTAGGCGAGGTCGGTCTGCTCGAAGGTGCGGCCGCTGTTCACGTCCGCGCCCATTTCCTTGACCTCGTTGTAGTCCCGGGCGTAGCGCCGGCTGGTCAATGAGGGCGGCGGCTCGGCGCGAAACTGTGTCGGACATTCGAGGGTGAAAGGCGTGACGCTGCCGAGCCAGGGAATCAGCATCGGGGACTCGCTGGCGGGCGGCCCGGGCAGATAGGAGGGCGTCGGCCGCCAGTCGCCGGGATCGGTGCCGCCGGTGAAGGGCGGCGGGTTGAGCGGGTAGCTTCCGTCGTTCGCCCGCAGGGCGATGATTCCGGCGGCGGCCTTCTGTCCGACGGCGGCACCGGGGTCGTTGCCTGCCAGGCCATTGTTCGCCAGATAGTTCATGTAGGTCAGATCGAGAGCAGCGGCCTGCGATGGGAACCGGTTGACGAGAACATCGTGCGCGGCGCGGGCTGCCGCCACGGCCGGCGAACCGGACGCGCCGGGAATCTTCGTGGCATAGGGCTGGAACCTTCGATCGATGGCCTCCACGGCGTCGTAGACGGCGGCGTGCACCATCGCAAAGTCGAGCATCGCGGCGGGTCCCGGACGCGGAGGGGCCGCCGTCGTGATCGCCAGGGAGGCGATCTCGTTCCAGTCGACCACCGCGTCCCCACGAGCCGTTCCGGCCCAACTCAGACACGCACAAACGAACAGGACGACGAGCCGAGCGAGTCTCTTCATGGCCTCCTCCTTTTGCGGCCAGCATCGCCCGACCCGCAGCGGGAAGTCGTCAAGGGAACATGGGGAATTCCCCGGTTTTTCATAAGGGCAGTGATATAGGTCGACACCCGGAGGGCCGCCCGGCCCGCGGAGGAGTACGATGCGATTCGATCAGCTGACCATCAAGGCCCAGGAAGCCATCCAGGAGGCCCAGCGCGATGCCCGCGCCCGCGGCAGCGCCGAGCTCACGCCGGACCAGCTTCTGCTCGCCCTTCTGCGCCAGAGCGAAGGCGTCGTCGTGCCGATCCTGCAGAAGCTCGGCGTCGATCCCGATGCGCTGGCGCGCGAGACCGAGCAGGAGCTCGACCGCCGGCCCCGGGTCTCCGGCGCTTCCGCGGAGGCCGTCCCCTCGCGCGAGCTGACGAAGGTCTTCGACCGCGCCTTCGAGATCGCCAAGGAGTTCGGCGACGAGTACGTCTCGACCGAGCACCTCCTGATCGCCCTTGCGGAGCCAGCGGCCGGAGCCGCCTCGAAGCTTCTCTCGGGAAAGGGCGCGAAGAAGGACGCGCTGCTCAAGGCCTTGAAGGAGGTTCGCGGCTCGGCGCGCATCACCGACCAGAATCCCGAGGACAAGTACCAGGCGTTGAAGCGCTACACGCGCGACCTGACGGAGCTCGCCCGGCAGGGCAAGATCGATCCGGTCATCGGCCGCGACGAGGAAATCCGCCGCGTCATCCAGGTGCTCTCGCGGCGCACGAAGAACAACCCGGTCCTGATCGGCGAGCCCGGCGTCGGCAAGACGGCGATCGTCGAGGGGCTCGCGCGGCGCATCCACATGGGCGACGTCCCCGAGGGCCTGAAGAACAAGCGCGTCGTCTCCCTCGACCTCGGGGCCATGATCGCCGGGGCGAAGTACCGCGGCGAGTTCGAAGACCGCCTGAAGGCGGTCCTGAAGGAGATCGAGGAGGCCCAGGGCACCGTCGTCCTGTTCATCGACGAGCTCCACACGCTCGTCGGCGCCGGCGCCGCCGAGGGTTCCATGGACGCGTCGAACATGCTGAAGCCGGCCCTCGCCCGCGGGGAGCTGCGGGCGATCGGCGCGACGACGCTTTCCGAGTACCAGAAGTACATCGAGAAGGACGCCGCGCTCGAGCGTCGCTTCCAGCCGGTCTACGTCGAGGAACCGACCGTCGAGGACACGATCGCGATCCTGCGGGGGCTTCAGGAGCGCTACGAGGTGCACCATGGCGTCCGCATCACGGACGCCGCACTCGTCGCGGCGGCGCGCCTCTCCGCCCGCTACATCACCGACCGCTTCCTGCCGGACAAGGCGATCGACCTCGTGGACGAAGCCGCCGCGCGCCTGCGCACCGAGATCGACTCGCTGCCCGCTCCGATCGAGGAGGTCGAGCGCCGGATCATCTCGCTCGAGATCGAGAAGCGCGCGCTCTCCAAGGAGAAGACCAAGGAAGCCAGGGAGCGCCTGGAGGAGATCGAGCGCGAGCTCGCCGAGCAGCAGGAGACCTCGACGCCGCCTGCGCGCCAAGTGGTCGGCCGAGAAGGAAGCGATCCAGAAGATCCGCGAGACCAAGGAGGCGATCGAGCGCACGAAGCAGGAGGCCACCGAGGCCGAGCGGCAGGGCAACCTGCAGCGGGTCGCGGAGCTGCGCTACGGGCGCCTGGCCGAGCTCGAGAAGGAGCTCACCGCGCAGAACGCGCGCCTGGCGGACCTGCAGAAGGGCCAGCCGATGCTCCAGGAGGAGGTCGGCGAAGAGGACATCGCGAAGGTGGTCTCCAAGTGGACCGGCGTCCCGGTCACGCGGCTGATCGAGGCGGAGTCGCAGAAGCTCCT
This sequence comes from uncultured Acidobacteriota bacterium, assembly GCA_963725095.1. Taxonomy (GTDB): domain Bacteria; phylum Acidobacteriota; class Thermoanaerobaculia; order UBA5066; family Gp7-AA6; genus DATBFU01. The sequence goes on along the minus strand of CAVRXJ010000011.1, from coordinate 57,708 downwards.
CAAGATGGAAGAGCGCCTGGGCCAGCGTGTCGTCGGGCAGAAAGAGGCCGTCGACGGCCATCTCCGACGCCGTCCGCCGCTCGCGCGCGGGCCTCTCCGATCCGCGGCGCCCGATCGGCTCGTTCATCTTCGTGGGGCCGACCGGCGTCGGCAAGACGGAGCTCGCGCGGGCGCTCGCCGAGTTCCTCTTCGACGACGAGCACGCGATGGTGCGCGTCGACATGTCCGAGTACATGGAGAAGCACTCGGTGGCGAGGCTCATCGGCGCGCCGCCGGGATACGTCGGCTACGAAGAGGGAGGCCGCCTGACCGAAGCCGTCCGGCGCCGGCCCTACTCGGTCGTCCTGTTCGACGAGATCGAGAAGGCGCACCCGGACGTCTTCAACGTCCTGCTCCAGGTCCTGGACGACGGCCGCCTGACCGACGGGAAGGGCCGCGTCGTCTCCTTCAAGAACACCGTCATCATCATGACCTCCAACCTCGGGTCGCAATGGATCGCCGAATCGACCGGCAAGGACGAGGAGGAGATCCAGACGAAGATCGAAGAGGAGCTGCGACGCCACTTCCGGCCGGAGTTCTTCAACCGGATCGACGACGTCATCGTCTTCCACCGCTTGAGCCGCGAGGAGATCGAGAAGATCGTCGAGATCCAGCTGCAGTCGGTGGCGAAGACCGTCGCCGACCGGGGGATGGCTCTCCAGTGGAGCTCCCGAGGCCGTTCGGTTCCTGGCCGGCCGTGGCTATGACCCCGCCTTCGGCGCCCGTCCCCTCAAGAGGCTCATCCAGAAGCTGGTTTCGGATGCCCTCGCGATGAAAATTCTTGGAAATGAAGTAGTTGCAGGGGACAAGACTATCGTTGAACGCCGGCGAAGGACGGAGAGTCTCTGACCATCGATAAGATATCTTAGTGTTTAACGCTCAGATTTATTCATTTTAGAACTTGACTTTAAATTACTAAGATAATAGCTTTAGCACCTCAATGGAGGTGCATCATGGTTGAGTTGGTTTCGTGGGATCCCTATCGCGAGTTTCGAGGCCTGGCACAGCGGTTCAACCGCGCTTTCGAGGGAACGGCCGTCGCGCCGCGACGAGGAGATGAGCCTCGGCGCGTGGCTGCCCCCCGTCGACATCGCCGAAGACAAGGATCGGATCGTCCTGACGGCCGAGCTTCCCGGCTTCAGCGAGGATCAGATCCAGATCCAGATGGAGGGCGGCGTCCTGACGCTGCGCGGCGAGCGCAAGTTCGAGGACGAGAAGGAAGGCCGCAATTTCCACCGGGTGGAGCGCTCCTACGGGCAGTTCCTGCGCTCCTTCACGCTGCCCAACAACGTGGACCGCGAGAACATCAAGGCCAGTTTCCACAGCGGCCTGCTCGAGATCGCGCTGCCCAAGCGCGAGGAAGCCAAGCCCCGGAACATCAAGATCACGGGCGAGGGCAAGGCGGTCGACGTCAAGACCCTGTGAACCGACCCTTGCCTCGCTTCTTTCCTGGCCCCGCCCCGGCGGGGCTTTTTGTTGGGCGCTTCTTTCGGAATGGCGGCGGGACTTCTCCCGTTTTCCGTCGCGTGAGAAACCTCCCCTACCGCGCTGCCGCGCTCCTGCTGCTGCCCGCCGGGCTCCTTTCGGGCGCGCCGCTGCCCTCCCGCCGCAGCGACATCGTCGAGGTCGTCGACCGGATCTCGCCGGCCGTCGTCAACATCGCGGCACAGCAGACCGTCCGCCGGAACCGCTCCGTGTTCGACGACTTCTTCTTCGGCATGGACCAGCGTCCCGCCAAGTCGCTCGGCTCGGGCGTGATCATCGACTCCAAGGGGATCATCCTGACCAACGACCACGTCATCTCCGGCGCCTCCAAGATCATCGCGACGACCAAGGACGGCAAGGAGCTCGAGTGCGACGTCATCGGCTCCGACGCCGACAACGACCTGGCGGTGCTGAAGGCGCGCGGCGCCGTCGCGAACCTCCCGACGATCAAGATGGGAACCTCCGCCGACCTCCTGATCGGCGAGACCGTGGTCGCCATCGGCAATCCCTTCGGCCTGACCAACACCGTGACCGCCGGCGTGCTCTCCGCCCTCGGCCGCAGCGTGCCGGGGGAGAACCAGCGCGTCTACAGCGACTTTCTCCAGATCGACGCCCCCATCAATCCCGGAAACTCCGGCGGTCCCGTCGTCAACATCCAGGGAGACATGATCGGCGTCGCCACCGCGATCATCGGAGGCGCGCAGGGCATCGGCTTCGCGATTCCGGTCGACCGCGCCAAGAGGATCGTGGGCGACCTCGTGCGCTTCGGCCACGTCCAGGCCGTCTGGATCGGCGTGCGCGGGCGCACGCTCTCGGGGCGCGACGGGGAGCGCCCGCGCGGTTTCAAGGTCCGCAGCGTCGAGCCCGGCTCCCCCGCAGACCGCGCCGGCGTCGAGGCCGGCGACCAGATCGTCTCGGTGGACGACAAACCGGTCGACTCCGAGGAGGCCTTCGAGACGGCCCTCTCGACGCGCGGCCCGGGCCGCCCGATGAAGATCGCGCTGAAGAACGGCGCGGGCCAGCAGCGCGTCGTGACCCTGACCGGCCAGGCGCCGCCAGCCGACTACGGAATCCGCCTCCTGCGCGAGGAGCTCGGCATCACGGTCCGCCCGGGCCGCCGCGGGCTGCAGATCACCATCGTCGACTCCAAGGGCGCCGCCGCGCGCGCCGGCCTCGAGACGGGCGACGCCATGCTCGCGTTGAACGGCACGGAGGTCAACGACGTCGAGGACGTCAACAAGATCCTCCAGCGCGACCACAGCCGCACGACGCTGTGGATGGTCGCCGGCCGCGGCTCCTGGCAGTACACGCTGACGTTCCCGCTGAGCTAGTCCCCCTCACCCCAACGGCCGCTCGCTTCGCGGAGGAGCGGCCTTCGGCCGCGGCCGGCGCTGAAGTGAAGCGAGGGGAGACCCCTCGCGCTCCCCCGCTCCCGTCGGGAGAGAAGGGGCAGCTACGCGACTCTCTTCGACAGGCGCAGCTCCGAGACGACGATCCCGACGAGCACCAAGACCGCGCCGGCGATTCCTCGCGCGCCGAGCTTCTCTTTCAAGAGCCAGGTCGCGAGCAGCGTCGCCCAGACCGGCTCGAGCGCCAGGATGATCGCGCCGTGGATCGCGGACATCCGTCCCTGCGCCCACGTCCAGCCCGAGAAAACCCGCCAGCGTGCAGACGGAGCCCAGATAGAGGACGCTTCCGGGAAACGACCCCGACCAGGAGATCGGACGCGACTCGAGCTGTGCGGCGTCGAGGCCGGCAAGAATCGGGCTGCGCAGGACGAGCGACAGTCCCGCCCGCCACCCCCGTGACGATCGCGAGCATCGCCGCCGTCAGCCAGAGGGTGTCGCGCCGGCCGGCGCGCTGCGCGAGCTCGACGCCGTAGAACGCGAAGACGACGGCGCCCGCGCCCACCCACAGATCTCCCCGCTGCCACGGTTGCCCCGTGCCCGGAAAGGTCAGCAGGAAGAAGTCCGATCGACGCCAGGGTGATCCCGATGCCGTTTTCGACGCGTCGGCAGGTGGCGCGTGCGGACAACGGCGACGAACGGCGTCAGGACGACCGCCAGTCCCGTCAGGAATGCGGCCTTCGACGCCGTCGTTCCCGCCTGGCCGAAGAACTGGAGCGACTGCCCGAGAGCGAGGAGGGAACCGAGCACCACGGCGTCGCGGCCGAACCCCCGCGGCCGCGGTCCCCGCTTGAGAAGGAGGATCCCTCCCGCCAGCGCCGTCGCGAGAGCGAATCGCCAGAAGAGCAGCGCCATCGGCGGCGCCGTGTCGAGCGCGTGGCGGACCACCACGAACGACGAGCCCCAGACGATCGTCACCGCGAGCAGAACGGCGTCGGCGCGGAACTTCGTCGAGGGGGGCTGCGCTTCTTCTGCTGGATGCATCGTCTGGTTTGTCGCGTCGCTGCCGCTAGGCTAGCATCGGGCGCCTTGAGCGATCTCAACCCGGTCCCCCGCGTCCGTTTCGCCCCTTCGCCGACCGGCTCGCTGCACGTCGGCGGCGCGCGGACGGCCCTCTACAACCTCCTCTTCGCGCGCCACGAGAAGGGCACGTTCATCCTGCGCATCGAGGACACCGACGTCGAGCGCTCGCGCGAGGAGCTCTCGGGGCAGATCCTCTCGGCGATGGAGTGGCTCGGCCTCGAGTACGACGAGGGCCCCTTCTACCAGTCCCGCCGCTACGACCTCTACCGGGCCGCGGCCGAGAAGCTCATCGCCGAGGGCAAGGCCTACCGCGCCTTCGAAACGCCGGAGGAGCTGGAGGCGGAGCGAAAGAAGGCGGACGCCGCCGGCCGCGCCTACCGCTACTCCGGCGCCGCCCGCGTCGATCTCACCCGAGGAGAGCGATCGACGCGCGCGCGCGGGCGAGCGGCACGTCGTGCGGCTCGCGATGCCTGCGGAAACCATCGTCGTCGAGGACATGATCCGGGGCCGCGTCGAGTTCCCGCCCGACGCCCTGGACGACTTCGTCCTCGTGCGCTCCGACGGCCATCCGCTCTACCACTTCTGCGTCTGCGTCGACGACGCCGAGATGCGGATCACGCACGTGATCCGCGGCGACGACCACCTCGCCAACACGCCCAAGCACGTGGCGCTCTTCCGGGCGCTCGGCGCGCCCGTCCCGCGGTTCGCGCACCTCGGCATGATCCTCGGCACCGACCGCAAGAAGCTCTCCAAGCGCCACGGCGCCGCCGCCGTCGAGGAGTGGCGCGACGAGGGGATCATGCCCGAGGCGCTCTTCAACTTCCTGGCCCTGCTCGGCTGGTCGCCCGGCGAGGACCGCGAGATCCTGACGCGCGAGGAGATGGAGCGCGACTTCACGCTCGACCGCGTCGGCGCCTCGCCTTCCGTCTTCGATCCCGAGAAGCTCCTCTGGATGAACGCGCAGTACATCGCGCGGATGCCGGCGGAGGAGCTCGTGGCGCCGCGCGGCGCCCTACGCGCCGGCCGGGGTTCCCGACCGCGAGACCGCGTTGAAGGCGATCGAGCTCCACCGCACGCGCGCGCGCACGACCATCGAGATGGGGCGCGCCCTCTCCGCCTACGCGCGCGATCCCGCCGACTACGACGCGGACGGGATGAAGAAACAGGTCAAGCCCGACACGCCGGCGCAGCTCGAGCGCCTGATCGCCCGCCTCGAGGCTCAGGAGGACTGGTCCGTCGCGGCCCTCGAGACGGCGCTGCGCGAGACCGCCGAGTCCCTCGGCGTCTCCGCCGGCAAGCTGATCCACCCGGTGCGCCTCGCCCTGACCGGCATCACCGTCGGCGCGCCGCTCTTCGACGTCATGGCGCTGCTCGGAAAAGAGACCGCGGTGCGGAGGCTGAGGAAGTTCGTGGACGCGAGCTCGCGCCGAAGACGCCCCCTCGCCTCCCGGGAAGGCCGCCCTCAGCTCTTCAGCCGGTAGTCCTCGCGCAGCGTGCGCAGCTGCTTCAGGCTCCCCCGCAGCACCGTGATGACCCGGCTGACCTCGCGCCCGTAGAACTTCATCTCCGCGTCGCAGTCGGTCATCCCGTACACCGCTTCGTCCTTCTCCAGGCGATCCTTCTCGTAGGTCAGCCGCTCGATCAGCTCATCGAGCTCCGTGCGCAGAACGAAGGCGATGTCGCGGACGCCGAGGAAGCGGCTGCACTGCGGGCAGTGGACCTCTTCGCTGCCGGTCTCGGGGATTCCGTCGATCACGAACTGGCGTTCGCAGCGCGGGCATTCGAAGACTTCGGGGATCATGGTTTTGTCGCCGTCCCCATGCTACCCGCGCCGGCTCCGGAATCGCCACCGGCGGGCCCGGCGGGCGATTTGACGGCCACCCGCTCTTCCCCGATAATCCGCCTCCCCGAACGACTGGGAGGTCGTTCAATGGTAGGACAACTGGCTCTGGACCAGTGAATCGGGGTTCGAGTCCCTGCCTCCCAGCCAATACCGTCGCCTTCGCTCGCTCGGGATCTGCGCCGTCGGCGCACCGGCGCCTGGCTCGCCCGGATGCGGCTCGACCGCTCGCCTGATCCCTCGCTCCGCTCCGGCTCCCGCAACGCGAGTCGTTTCGCTCGTTAGCTCGCGAAACTTGGTCGCGTTGCGAACGGATGCTCCCGCCTCTCTGAGCAAGTCGCCCCGGCGCCCCGATGTCGAAGGCGATCAGCGCGTCCTCACAAGACGGACGCGACGTCGTCACGGTGCCTCGCAAACGCGGGCGGATGGCCGTTTTTCTCGTCAAGCCATTCGAACTCCAGCTCTACGGGCCGAAGAAGCTCGGCCCTAACGCGGGGGGCGGAGCCAGGCTTCATTTCCCGAATTCAGGGTCTGCCTTGCTTGCTCTAGACTCGAAGCATGCTGATTCGTCTGTTGCGGCGCCTGGTGATCCTGGGGCTCGGAGCGCTGAGCGTCTGGCTGATCGTCTTCGTGGTTTTCCGGATTCGCGGACAACGGCTGCCCTGGATTCTCGCCGTGAGCGCGACCTACGGAATCGGCGCCTACGTCATCCTCCCCCGAGTCGTTCGGATGGGCCTGAAGATCGCGAAGCGCAGGCGCGTGCCCCGCTACACGATCACCGGGGACGGACTGCCCGGCGATCCCGTCAACCTGGTGCTCATCGGCACCCTCGAGCAGCTTCGCGCCGCCTTTGCGACCGTTGGTTGGTCGGAGGCGGACCGCCTGAGCCTGAAGAGCTCAATCGGGATGGCCCGGTCCTTCGTCTTGAATACGCCCTACCCGACCGCGCCGTTCAGCACGCTCTACCTTTTTGGGCGCGGCCAGGACATCGGTTTCCAGAAGGCGATCGACGACAGCCCGCGCAAGCGCCACCACGTTCGCTTCTGGGCGCTGAGTCTTGCGTACGCCAGGACCACCGTCGGGACTCCCGGCTTCTGGCTCAACACGGACCGACCGCCCGACGACGAGCGAGTGCTCTGGGTGGGTGCCGGCACCAAGGATACGGGCTTCGCCCTCACCAAGATGACTTTCCAGATTACCCACGCCACCGATTCGGATACCAACACCGAACGGGCCCACATCATGGATGAGTTGAAGAAGGGCGAGGTCATCGGCGACGTGACGTCGTATCGAACCGGCGACCAACTGGTCACCGAGCACGTCAATCGCTACATCACCGACGGCGACGTCGCCGTGGCGACGTTGGTCGAAATGGGCCCGGCACGGACGCGTGACCGCGCCCCGACTTAGACGGCAGTCTTCCGGTACAGCCCGTTGGCCGAGACGCGGCGGCCCGTCTCGACCTTGGGCCGCGCGGTGCGGGTGGGCTCGAGAGGCAGGAGGCCAAACCGCGCCATGTCGCGGTCCAGCCCCGGCGCGTCCACGAGAACGTGGCGGCCGCCGCTGTCGAAGCCCTCATAGACATCGGGTTCACCTTCGACGGCACGGATTCCGCGGCCGGTCAGGTCGGTCTCGGGGGTGAACACGGAGACGAGCAGCCGCGCTTCCGGCTTGAGCACGCGCGCGGTCTCCGAAAGCGCGCGTTCCCACTCGGCGCGGCTCTGTGCGCAGTGGTAGAGACCGAGCGCGACGACGAGATCAGACGTCGCGTCGGCGGCCGGAGAGAGATCATCCATGCGCCCGACGCGCACACGCCTCTCCGCTTCCGCGGCGCCCAGGATCGCGGCCAGGCGCTGGCGCGTCTTCGCGACCATGGCCGGCGACGCGTCGATCGCCTCGACGTCGAATCCCTTCTCTGCGAGCAGCAGGGTGTTGCGGCCGGCCGCGCAGCCGAGATCGAGGACGCGGATCCTCGCGGGATCCGGGTATTCGCCCGCGAGCTTCGTCAAGCGCGCGTCGGGTTCGCGTGCCGCAAAGCGCTCAACGTTCTCGGCAGAATCCCAAAAGGAACTGGCCAAACGGCCTCACCCTAGCCCTTCTTCCGGCGACGGCTACAGAATCTCTTTCAGGCGCTCCGGCGGGCGGGCCAGAATGGCGCGGGCGCCCTTTTCCACGATGGGACGTTGAATGAGGTCGGGATGCTCGACCATCAGGTCGACGATTTCCGCGTCGGACAGCTCCCGCTCGCCAAGATTCAGCGACTTGTAGATCGATTCGTTCTTGCGCAGCAGATCGCGCGGTTTCATTCGCATCTTGCGGAGTAGCTCCAGGAGCTTCGGCCTTGGAATCGGGTCCAGGTAGTAGTTCACCGCCTCGAAGTCGACGCCGCTCTCCTTCAAGGCCGCGTGAACCTGCCGGCACGTCGTGCACGTGGGCTTCTGATAGATGACGATGTTCATGGCAGCGGCGCCGATCGCCCTTCGATGCCGCGCCACCCGCGGACGAAGTCGGTCAATGCGTCGTTCCCCTCATGGCCTGTCTCCGCGCGGATCTTACGCCGGAGTGAATCATTTCAGGGCGAATGCCGTGGCCATGGATGTGGGCGGGACGTCCGCGCCGGTTGCAACGCGACGGGTTTTCGAGGTTGGATTCGAGACGTGAGTACCGAAGGCCCGGCTCCGGGCGCACCGGAGAAGGACACTTTCCCGACGTTGACGGCCGCGCAGATCGAGCGGCTCGCGCCGCTCGGGCGCGAGCGACCCTTCGCGGCCGGCGAAATCCTGTTCGAGGCGGGCGGCACGAATCGTCCGCTCATGGTCGTGCTCGAGGGCGAGATCGAGATCCTTGCCGACCGGGATACGCTCGTCACGGTCCACTATCCCGGCAACTTTTCCCGGCGACGTCGATGTGATCGCCGGACATCCCGCCGTCGTCCGGGCGCGAGCGCCGCCGCGCGGGCCGCGTCCTCGAGGTACCCGCGGTGCGCGTTCGCAGCCTCGTTCTGACCGACCCGGAGTTGAGCCAGATCTTCCTGGGAGCCTTCATCCGCCGGCGCGCCCTGCTCATGACGCGGGCCGCGGGAAGCATCGTTCTCATCGGATCCAGACACTCCGCGGCCACCCTGACGTTGCAGGAGTTCCTGACGCGCAACAACCAGCCGTACGCGTATCTCGACGCCGACCACGATGCCGGAGTGCAGAAGACGCTCGAGGGTTTCGGCATGGGCGTGGACGACGTGCCGGTTCTGATCAGCAGCAGCAGCCAGGTCTTGAAGAAGCCGACGATCGAAGAGGTTGCGGACCGCCTGGGCATCAGCCGCCTGAGCTTGGATGTCGTGCGCGACGTCGTCGTCATCGGGGCGGGTCCCGCGGGGCTGGCGGCCGCCGTCTACGGGGCATCGGAGGGTCTGGACGTGCTCGTTCTGGAGGCGACCGCGCCGGGCGGGCAGGCGGGCTCGAGCTCGCGCATCGAGAACTATCTTGGATTCCCCACGGGCGTCTCGGGCCAGGATCTTGCGAGCGGCGCCCTCCTGCAGGCCCAGAAATTCGGAGCGGAGCTCGTCGTGGCGCGGACGGCGGTGGCGCTGCAATGCGGCCGCAGGCCCTACCGCATCGGCCTCGGCCCCGGGGTCGGCGTAAGGGCGAAGACGGTCGTGATCGCAACGGGTGTCGCGTACCGCAAGCCCGACATTCCGAACCTCGCACGCTTCGAGGGTGTCGGCGTCTACTACGGCGCCACGCCGGTGGAGGCGATCCTCTGCGGGGACGAAGACGTCGTCGTGGTCGGGGGAGCGAACTCCGCCGGTCAGGCCGCGATCTTTCTTTCGGAGGCCAGGCGGCGCGTCACCATGCTTGTCCGGGGACCCGGACTCTCCGACACGATGTCGCGCTACCTGATCCGCCGGATCGAGGAGACGCCAAACATCGAACTCCAGACGCAAACGCGGATCGTCGGCCTCGAGGGCACGAACGGCCTGGAGCGGGTGACCTGGAAGGACGCCGCGGGGAAGGTCACAACGGTCCCCATTCGCCACGTCTTCATGATGACCGGCGCCAACCCGAACACCGGGTGGCTGCAGGACTGCGTCGCGCTGGACGAGAAGGGGTTCGTGAAGGCGGGGCCGGACCTCTCGCCGTCCGATCTCGCGGCCTCACGGTGGCCTCTCCATCGCCCGCCCCTTCTCTTCGAGACGAGCCAGCCCGGGGTCTTCGCTGTTGGAGACGTGCGTGCGGGAAGCGTCAAACGCGTTGCCGCCGCCGTGGGCGAAGGCTCGGTCTGCATCCAGCTCGTCCACAAGGTGCTGGCGGAGTAAGGCGGGCTCGACCCCCTTTCCCGCTCCAACCGGTCGCCGCACGGAAAGACCCCCCCCAGGGCTTCCGCAGGCTCAATACTCGATTCGTTTTTACATCACCGCCGGTGTTTCTTACATCCTGGGCCGGAGCTTTGCATATTACCGTTCCGTCCGGTGAAAGCCGCTGATCTCGCCCGAATCGAAAGGAGGAAAGCCATGAGGTGCTCTTGGACACGGGTCGCACTTCTCCTGGGGGGAACGATCGCCATGACTCAGGCTTCGATGGAGGCCAGGTCCGGTGACGCCGTCGGCGGGGCGCCGGCGGTGCAAGCGCAAGCAAAGACGCAGGGCGGCGCCGACGCCATCCGCCCCTTCCGCGTCCACTTTTCGGACGAGGCGCTCGCCGACATGAAGCGCCGCATCGCGGCGACACGGTGGCCCGAAAAGGAGACCGTCACGGATGCAACGCAGGGCGTGCAGCTCAGGACGATGCAGGAGCTCGCGCGCTACTGGGAGAAGGAACACGACTGGCGCAAGGTCGAAGCGAGGCTGAACGCCTATCCGCAATTCGTGACGACCATCGATGGGCTGGACATTCATTTCATCCATGTTCGTTCGAAGCTGCCCAATGCGCTCCCGCTGATCATCACGCATGGCTGGCCCGGCTCGGTGCTCGAGCAGATCAAGATCATCGACCCGCTGACCAATCCCACCGCGTATGGCGGGAGCGCATCGGACGCTTTCGATGTCGTGATTCCGTCGATGCCGGGCTACGGGTCGTCCGGCAAGCCGACCACGACCGGCTGGGACCCCGCTCACATCGCGCGCGCCAACATCGTGCTGATGAAGCGCCTGGGATACAAGAGATTTGTGGCGCAAGGGCGGTGATTGGGGTGCGCTCATCACCGATCTCATGGGCGCGCAGGCACCTCCGGAGCTGCTCGGAATTCACACCAGCATGCCTGGAGCGGTTCCACCCGACGTCGACAAGGCGGCGTTTGCCGGTGCGCCCGCGCCGGCGGGTCTCTCGGCCGACGAGAAGCACGCCTACGAACAGCTCGTCTTTTTCTACAAGCAAGGCCTGGGCTACGCCCTGGAGATGAAGTTCCGCCCGCAGACGCTGTACGCGCTGGCAGATTCCCCTGTCGGCCTGGCCGCCTGGATGATCGACCACGACGCAGTCAGTTATGCACTCATCGCCCGTGTCTTCGCCGGTCAGTCGGAGGGGCTCACGCGGGACGACATCCTCGACAACATCACCTACTACTGGCTGACGAACACGGGGGTCTCTTCGGCTCGTCTGTATGCGGAAAACCAGCTTGCCTTTTTCGCCCCCAAGAACGTCACCATTCCCGTCGCCGTGAGTGCCAATCCGGACGAGCTCTATTTCGCTCCGCGGAGCTGGGTCGAGCGCGCGTATCCGAAGCTGATCTACTACAACAAGAACGCCAAGGGCGGGCACTTCATGGCGTGGGAACAGCCGCAGGCGTGGGTGACGGACGTTCGCGCGGGATTCAAGTCGCTGCGGTGATCTCGAGGGCGAGACCGGAGGAGCTCCTGAAGAGGGTCCAAGGATCTCGCTTGCCGCGATCCTCGAGTTTTTCGAACCGGGCGTGCTAGTGCTCGTCCTATACGTTCGGCTGAGACCGAGAGGAGGTCCCCATGAAGATCATCCGATTGGCGATGGTCGCGGTGATGACGTTGGGAAGCGCTCTGGCGGTGGACGTGGCGCACCACGCGCAGGCGCAGGCTCCGGGGGTCACGCGCACCGATCTCCAGCGGCACGATTTGAGCGTCCCCGGACGCGAGGTCGTCCAGGTGCGCGTCGATATCGCTCCCGGGGTGCTCGCTCCGAGGCACAGCCATCCCGGCGACGAAATCGTCTATTCCATCGAAGGCTTGCTCCAGTACCAGTTGGACGGCCAGCCGCCGGTCACGCTCAAGGCCGGTGAGGTCCTGTTCATCCCCGCCGGAACGATCCATGCGGTCAGGAACGTCGGCAGCGGCAACGCGGCGGAGCTCGCCACGTACGTCGTCGAAAAGGGGAAGCCGCTCGTCGTGCCGGCAAAATGAAGTCGATCGGATCCCTCCAAGGAGGACCAGATGAACCCCTTGTTCCCTCAGCTGCTCTCATTCAGCGACGCGGCCCTGCTGTGCCTGCGACTCATCGTGGCCGCGGTGTTCTTCGAGAGCGGACGGCGACATGCCGGAGATCCGGCCGGCCGGGCCGCCAGCGTCGGCCTGAGCCCCGGAGTCACCCGGATGCTGGGGTTGGCGGAGATGGCCGCCGCGCTCGGTGTCGCGCTCGGCGTTTTCGCGCAGATAGCGGCGCTCGGCCTCATCGTGATCATGCTGGGCGCCATCCAGAAGAAGCTGTTCGTATGGCACATCGGTTTCTGGGGTGACAAGACGTACGGGTGGCACTACGATCTGCTGCTTCTGGTCGCCAGTCTGGTGATCCTGACGACCGGCGGCGGTCGCCTCGTCCTCGTCTGATCTCTCGGGCATGGGAAACACGGTCCGGAAATTTCTGCGGACCTCAACAAACCAGGAGGCAGCCATGGGCACCACCGACTTGAAGCTCGAGGTCGTACTCATCCCCGTCTCGGATGTCGACCGCGCGAAAGCGTTCTATGAAGGTCTCGGGTGGAGGCTCGACGCCGACTTCCGGCAGGGCGACGACCACGTTGTCCAGTTCACGCCGCCAGGCTCCGCGTGCTCGATTCATTTCGGCACGAACCTGACGACCGCCGCGCCCGGATCCGCTCAGGGCTTGCTCCTCGTCGTTTCCGACCTCCCCGCGGCGCGCGAGGAGCTCGCGCGGCGCGGCGCCAAGGTGAGCGAGGTGTTCCACTTCGCCGGCTGGAAACGCATCGGCCCCAACGCGCGGGTGAGCGGCCCCGCTCCGAACCGGCAGAGCTACGCGTCGTTCGTGTCGTTCAACGACCCGGACGGCAACGGCTGGCTGCTGCAGGAGGTCACGACGCGACTGCCCGGCCGGATCGACGGGACCGGGGTGAAATTCGGTTCGGCGAGCGATCTGGCGAGCGCGTTTCGGCGTGCGGAGGCCGCCCACGGCGAGCACGAGAAGCGCACCGGGCAGCGAGACGCGGACTGGCCCACCTGGTACGCCGCCTACATGGTGGCTGAGCAGGCCGGAGGGAAACTGCCGGAATAAGCGATTCCGGGGCAGCCCGTCGGTCGTCGAGCTCCGGCATCGGGGCTCGAGACAGCACCTCGCGCGCGGCGAGGGAGACGGGGTGATCCTTGCCGCGCCCGACGCGGATCGCTGACCAGCTGGACACACGCCGCGAGGAGCTCCGCGCGACGCTGCCGATGCGGCGCGCCGTCGGCCCGGCCGACATCGCCGCACTGGCCGTCCACCTCACGACGAACACCCCTCGTTTAGAATGCCCGCCGCGGCCATCCGATGACACTGACAGCCGGGACCCGGCTCGGTCCCTACGAAATCCTGTCGCCCCTCGGCGCGGGCGGGATGGGAGAGGTGTACCGGGCGCGGGACGGGAAACTCAACCGCGACGTCGCCGTCAAGGTGCTGCCCGCGGCGGTCGCGGAGGATGCCGAGCGGCTGGCGCGCTTCCGGCGCGAAGCGCAGGTGCTCGCGGCCCTGAACCATCCCCACATCGCGGCGATCTACGGGCTGGAGGAGTCCGCCGGCGTCGAGGCGCTGGTGCTCGAGCTCGTCGAAGGCGAGACGCTGGCGGAGAAGATCACCGCGGGCCCGATCCCGATGGACGAAGCCCTCGGCATCGCGCGCCAGATCGCCGACGCGCTCGAGGCCGCGCACGATAAGGGGATCGTCCATCGGGACCTGAAACCCGCCAACGTGAAGATCACGCCGGAGGGCAAGGTCAAGGTGCTCGACTTCGGCCTCGCCAAGGCGCTGACGGGAGACCGGTCGTCGCCCGACCAGACGCACTCGCCGACGCTGACCGCCGCGGCCACGCAGGCAGGCGTCGTCATCGGGACGGCGGCGTACATGTCGCCCGAGCAGGCGCGCGGCAAGTCCGTGGACAAGCGGGCCGACATCTGGGCTTTCGGCGCGGTCTTGTACGAGATGCTCTGCGGACGCAAGGCGTTCGAGGGCGAGACGGTCTCGGACACGCTCGCCGCGGTGCTGCGCGCCGACATCGATTGGGCGGCCCTGCCGCGGGAAACGCCCTCGTCGGTCCGACGTGTCCTGCGCCGCTGCCTCGAGCGGGACACCAAGACGCGCTTCCACGACATCGCCGACGCGCGCATCGAAATGGACGAGGTCTCCGAGCCGCAGGCTCCCATGCCATCGCCCGCTCGGGCGTCGAGGCGCTCGCGGCTCTGGCCGTCAGCCGCCGCGGTTCTGCTCGTCGCGGCCGCCGCAGGCTGGTGGAGGGCGCTTGCTCGGCATCCCCGCCGCCGCCCGCAGCCACGCGGCTCTCCCTCCTGCGTTCCGGCGGAGACCATCTTCCCTACATCGACAGCCGGTCGTTTGCGTTGTCGAAGGATGGCCGTCAGCTCGTGTACGTCGCCGAACGTGCAGGCGCCCGGGGGCTCTTTCTTCGCCCATTCGACGACGCGGAGGCCAGGCCCATCGAGGGCACGGCGGGCGCCGAGGGTCCCTTCTTCTCCGCGGACGGCCGCTGGATCGGATTCTTCGCCGACAGCAAGCTGAAGAAGGCGCCGGTCGGCGGCGGCCTGCCGAAGACGCTCTGCGAGGGCGTAACACCCACGCGGAGCGGTCTGGCCCGAGGATGACTCCATCATCTTCACGTCCGGAGTACACCGCCGGTCTCTGCCGCATCCCCGCGGGCGGAGGGAAGGCCGAGCCGCTGACGAAGCCCGACGCCGGCAAGGGGAGACGAACGCATCGCTGGCCCGACGTCCTGCCGGGCAGACGAGGACGTGCTCTTCACGATCGGCTCCGAAAGAATCCCGGCAACTACGACGACGCGAAGATCGCGGTCGTCGACCCGAAGCCGGGCGGTCCACATCCTGTTCGAGGGCGGAAGCATGGCCCGGTACGTGCCGCCGGGTCGCCTCGCTCTTCGTTCGCGCGCAATTCGTTGCTCGCCGTGCCGTTCGACCTCGGCCGCCGGGAGGTCACGGGGAGCCTTTTCCGGTGCCGGAGAGGATCGCGGCGATCCTTCGAGCGGGATCGGCTACGTCGCGACGGGACCGGATGGCTCGCTCGCCTTCGTCCCGGGCGGCGCCGCTCGGCCGAGAGCAAGCTCGTCGTACGGATCGCAAGGGCGAGGCGACGGACGTGCCGCTTGCCCCGCGTTTTTCAGGTTGCGCGCTTCTCGCCGGACGGCAAACGGATCGCGTTCTCGATCGGATCGGGCGGGGGCCGACGACGACGTCTGGATCTACGAGTTCGCCGGCGGCGACCTGACGCGCCTGACCTTCGGACGGACAACTTCGCCCGATCTGGTCCGCCGACGGCCAACGGATCGCCTACGTGCTCGGTGCGCGGCGGAACGAGGGCATCTACGCGCGGCCGGCCGACGGCAGCGGCGCGCGAGGAGTGGCTCTACGGCGACTTCACGGCCCGTCTGCCCTCCGACTGGTCGGTCGACGGCAGACGCTGCTCTTCACGCCTCCCTCCAACCAGGTGTGGGTCGCGACGCTGAGGCTCGGACTGCCGTCGGCGCGGAACGACTCCAACGTCCTCGAGCCGAGCGCCTTCGGAGGCGTCTTCTCGCCGGACGACCGCTGGATCGCGTACGCGTCCGCGGTCGCCGGGGCCGTGGCGGAGATCTTCGTTCAGGCGGCCGACGGCTCCCCCGGAAAGTGGCAGATCACGACCGACGGAGGCGCGTGGCCGGTCTGGGCCGGCAACGAGATCTTCTTCGTTCGCGAAGGGGGCGATGTCTGGGCCGTGGACATCGAGACAGGCCCTCGCTTCGCTAATCACCCGCACATCGCAGCGATCTACGGGCTGGAGAAGTCGGCGACTCTCGAGGCGCTCGTGCTGGAGCTGGTCGAGGGCGAGACGCCTGGCCCGGACGGATCGCGCAGGGACCTGATGCCGGTGGACGAGGCGCTCGCGATCGCGCGGCAGATCGCGGAGGCGCTCGAGGCCGCGCACGAGAAGGGCATCGTGCCTCCGGACCTGAAGCCCGCCAACGTCAAGGTCCACGCCCGCAGGCGAGGTCAAGGTGCTCGACTTCGGCCTGGCGAAGGCGCTCGACGCGAGACGCCTCGCTCGCCGGACGCCTCGCTGTTCGCCGACGCTCACCGCGCAGGCGCCACGGGCCGGCGTCGTGATCCGGCACGGCGGCCTACATGTCGCCGAGCAGGCGCGCGCCGGCAGGCCGTGACAAGCCGCGGACATCTGGTCGTTCGGCGTCGTGCTCTACGAGATGCTCGCCGGGCGCAAGGCCTTCGAGGGCGAGACCGTGTCGGATACGCTCGCCGCGGTGCTGCGCGCCGACATCGACTGGTCGGCTCTGCCGCAAGAGGCGCCGCTCCTCGCTGCGCCACCTTCTGCGCCGCTGCCTCGACCGCGATCCAAACCGTCGCCTGCGCGACATCGGAGAAGCCCGGATCGAGATCGACGCGATCGCCGCCGGTGCACCGGAGGTGATCGGAGACGAGGCCACTCGTCCTCGCCGACGCGCCGTCGCACCCGCCGCAATCGCCGCAGCACTTGCCATCGCGCGCCGCGGCCGTCTGGTGGCTCGCCTGGCGGGCGCCCGCCCGGTCGGCCGCCTCGCCTGCCCGGTGACCGAGTTCTCGATCTGGGCCGGCAACCTCAAGCAACCTTGACGCTTGCCGTCCGATGGCCGGCGGCTCGCTTACGTCGACGGTCAGAAGCTCTTCGTCCGCGACCTGGCCGACCGGGTGCCGCGCGAGATCCTGGACGATCCAGGGGTTCGCGCGGCCGTCTGGTCGCCCGCCGGCGACGAGCTGGCGGTCGAGATCGGCGAGCGGCTATGGCGCGTCCCGATCGGCGGGGGCGCAGCGCCGACCGATCTGCGAGCTGCCAAAGCAGGCCGGTGTTCCTCGCGCGGCGGCAATCGCAGGAACCTGGCTGCGGAACGACACGCTCCTGTTCGCCGCGTGGCGCGGCGGGATCTACAAGGTCGCGGCGAGGGGCGGGAGACCGGAGATCTCGATTCCGATTGATCCCAAGGTCGAGGTCGATTTTCACTTCGTCCAGGCCCTGCCGGACGGCGAGTCCGCTACTCCTGGGAGTGCACCGGCTCAACAGCCCTTCGGATCTCGCCGGGACCTTTTCGATCGAGCTCGATCGCAAGGGCCGGAGGACCGCCGTCGTTCTCGGGAAGGAGTTCGGCGAGATGGCGCCCGTGGGCTACTCGCAGGGGCGGCTGTTGACGATCCCGGTGCGACGCGATCGATCAAGCCGGTGCGGGCGTTCCCGTTCGACCCGAAGCTCGGGAGGATCCTTGGCAAGCCGACGATCCTCGTTCAGAGGGCCGAATACGCCGTGGCCGCCGCCGATGGAACCCTGGCCTACGTCGCGCAGCGCGACAACCCCTCGGTCGTCATCCGGCTGGACCGAAAGGGAGCCGAGCTCGGTCCGCTCGGCAAGCCTCGGCCCAGGCTCGGCAGCCCGGCGCTTTCGCCCGACGGGTCGCGACTCGCCGCTGGTGATCGACTCCGTCGAGCTCTGGGTGCACGACCTCGGCCGCGATACGCTGACCCGTCTGGTTCGTGAAGCAGCGCAGATCGAAGATCCGCAGCGGTCGCCCGATGGCCGTCTGCTCTACTACACCGTCGGCGACGCGTCCCGTTTCCGCCGCATCCGCGCTGATCCAGGTGCCGAGCCGGAGACCGTCTTCGAGGACGCCTACCGGTCCTTCCTGGCGCCGGACGGTCGAGGCGCGCTGATCCGCGTGGGCGGCTTCTGCCAGACGGAGTCACGGGGCTCCGATCTGGGTCCCGTTCGATGAGCGCGCCGGACCACGCTCTCCTCCTTCGACGTGTCGCGCGACGGCCAACGCTTCCTGCTCATGAAGAACAACGGGCGGGCCGAAGCGGCCAATCGCATCACTCCTGAACTGGCCGACGATCTGCAGCGTATTCGCGCCGGCCGTCGGGAAGAGATGACCCCGGTCGCGTCCGAGGCGACGACGCGGAAATATTGTCCACCAGAGCCGGCCAGGCCAGCCCGGCCAGCGAGCCAGCCGCGAGATCCAAAGTCGTCGAGCGCGTCATTGCCATCGTCGCCTCCCTAATAGTCGACGTCAGTCGCGGGACGGCGCACCGATGGCCCCGTCCGAATCGCAGAGTAGGCGGCCGTCACCGTGGAGGATTGCGGCTCCAGAGGTTGTCGACGGCGTTGACGCGTCCGTCGCGGAGGGCGTCGATCGACCGTCGCCGCAGCCATCGAGTCGTCGAAGGGGTCTGCCCGAGTCATCCTCACGGTCAGCTTCGGCAGACCTTCCGGCGCGTAGGGCCAGGGCCATGCCGTCGAGAGCATGCCGTGGAACTGGATGTTGCCGATGCGGTTCGTCGAGCACCTGGTGGGTGTGGCCGTGGATGACGCGTCACGGTCTTGAACCGGCTCGAGGATCTGCCTGGACCTCCTCGGCGTCGTCCGTCCAGAAGTTCCAGTGCCTGTAGAGCTTGTCGAGCGGCGAGTGCGAGAAGACGACGATCGGCGCATCATCGTTGAGCTTCGCCAGGTCGTTCTTGAGCCGCTCCCGTCCGCTCGGCGCCGACCGTGAAGGACTGCTGCCCGTCGTTGTCGAGGTCGGCCATCGTCGTGCATCCGCTCCATCGGCGTCAAGCTTCGCGCGCGGTCCAGAAGTCCTCCTCGATCACCGCTCAGAACGCTCGACGAGGTGGACGCCCTTGTGGTCGCACGAGTCGGTGGGCCTTGCCGAAGCAGCGAGCGCCACTTCGTCGCCCATGTCGAAGTACCAGTCGTGCTCGCCCACCATCATCTTGACCGGCGCCTTGAGCGCTCTTCAGGACCTCCGCGCCGCTCGGCGATCTCGCGGCGCTGGCCGAGCTGGGCCAGGTCGCCGCCGTAGAGCACGAAGTCCGGCTGCGGGTCCATGGCGTTGACGTCGTCCACCGCCCTTCAGCATCAGCGGACGAAACGGTCGTTCGGCCTTCTCGTACAGGTGGCTGTCGGAGATGTAGGCGAAACGGAAGCTCTTCTCAGGCGCGTCCGCATTCACGACATCCAGCGGCTGAAGAGTGCAGCCAGGATCTTTCCAGATCGCCATCGCCGTAGCCGCGGCCATGCCCTGAGACGCTTCGGAGAAGTCGCGGCGGCTCAAGCGAGAGGCGCGGTCGAAGTAGGCCTTGCGCGCTCTCCAGTACCTTCTCGAGAACGATTCCTTCCATCGCGGTCCCTCCTTCTTGGCGCGGGTAGCCTGGAACAGGCCTGGCGCCGCGTGCGTCTGGCGCGCCCGGCGCCCTGCCCGGTCAGACGACTCGCCGGTGACGTACCACGTAGATGTCCTGCTTCTCCTGATCCGTCAGCTTCAGGCGGATCGATGCCCCTCGTCGAGGTATGGGTTGGGCTCGCCGCCCTTGTCGTAGAAAAACCACCACGTCGGCGAGCGTGGCCCTCGCTGCCGTCGTGCATGTAGGGACGGATAACCGGCGATGTCGCGAAGGCCGGGGTCTTGAACGGCCCCGATGTCCTTGCGGCTGCTTGGTGACGACGAACCGACCGAGCTCGGTGAAGTCGGGCTGAAAGCGCAGGCTCGATCTTCGAGTCGTCGTGGATGCGTCGGCCGCCTTGCGCGCGAGGCCGGCGAAGTCTCGGCTGCTTCGCGGCCACGCCGATGTTGTGGAACTTGTTGTCCGGAAAAGTTTGGCGCTGGCGTTGCCGAACGGGTGGCAGATGTTGCAGCGCGCCTTGCCGTTCCACAGCTCCCAGCCGCGCTGGGCGGAAGCGGAGAGCGCGCTCTGCTCTTCCGGCCTGAAAGCGGTCGAATGCCGAGTCCCCGCTGACCACCGTGCGCTCGAAGGTGGCGATCGCGGCCGCGATGTCGTCGATGGTCGAGCCTCACGGCCGAAGACCTTCTGGAAGGCCGGCCGCGTACTCCGGGACTCGCCGCGCACGGCTTCCTACCACGACCTCGTGCGTCTCCATTCCCATCTCGACGGCATTCGTCGATCGGCCCCTTCGCCTGCTCTTCGAAGAGCTCGGGCTCGGCCATCCCAGAACTGGAACTCGTTGAAGACGGAGTTCAAGCACCGTCGGCGCTGTTTCGCGTCCCTTCCTTCTCGCGCGATTCCTTCGGCGATCTTTCTCCGTCGGAGAAGCCCTTCGCCGGGTCGTGGCAGGTCGCGCAGGACACCGTGCCGTCCTTCGAGAGCCGCTTGTCGTAGAAGAGCTGGCGGCCGAGAGCCACCTTCTCGGGAGTGACGGGGTTATCGGGCGGAATGAGGATCTCCCACAGATCGGCTGGAAGGCCCGTCGGCAGTGAACGCGCGGATTCGCCGGCCCACGCCTCGACGAACAGAGCACGCCGAAAACGACGCCCACCCCAACACCGCGAGGCGCAACCGACCTTGCCTCACCAGCCCTCCAATTCGCCTTCACGATAGAAAGGATGGTCGCAACGGGCATGATGAGGTTTCATCATTTGCGCTCCGGCCCATTCAGACTCCGCTAGAGTCCGGCCTCGTGCTCCGAACGTCGCAGGCGCTGCCCTGGACGGGCCGGGCGGCGCTTCTCGCTGCGGCCGTGTTTCTGGTGCCGCTCGCGCTCGACCTCTGGGGCGGCCGCTACATCGGCAGCGGGGACACCATCCCGTCCGAGCTTCTCCCGATTGCCATCATCGAACATCGGGCGCTCACCTTCGATGCGTTCGTCCGGCCCGGCGAGCCGCTGCCGTACTGGTTCCGCGTCAAGAACGGGCGCGTCGTCTCGGACTATCCGATCCTGCCGGGCCTGCTCAACGTGCCCGTCTTCGCCGCCGCGAAGGCCGCCGGCGTGCCCCTCTACGAGAATCGCTTCCACTTGTCCCTCCTGACGGCGGCGGCGCTCGCGTCGTTCTCCGTCCTCTTTCTTTTCTTCGCGCTGCGACGCGTCTGCCGCTCAGAGATCGAAGCTTTCGGGTTCGCGCTCCTCTACGCCGCCGGGCACGGAGGTCTGGAGCGTCGCGGGCAAGGGCCTGTTCCAGCACGGACCCTCGCTCTTCTTCCTGACGCTCGCGCTCTGGCTGCTCCTCGACGATCGGCCGTGGGCGACGGCGTCGCGGGGCTGGCGCTCGGCTTGGCCATCGCGAATCCGGCCGACGAACGCTGCTGATCGCGGCGCCGCTCGCTTTCTACGCGCTGCGCCGCCGGCGACCGGGGCTCGGAGGATTCGCGGCGCTCGCTGTTCTTGCCGGCTGATCGCGCATGCGGCCTACGCGCCGCTTCTGGGGCAGTCCTTTCTCGCTCGCCCGGACCTCGTGCCCTCGCGCCGTTCTCCGGAAACCGCCGCGCAGGGCCTCGCGCGGGTCTGCTCGTGTCTCCTCTCGCGCGGCCTCTTCGTCTTCAGCCCGTTCCTTCTCTTCGCGATCCCGCCGGTGCGATCCCGGCAGGGGTCGCCGCCTGGCGGCGTTCCGGCGCGCTCTTCGACCGCTGCCTCGTCGTCGCGGTTCTTCTCACGCTCGCGGTCTATTCGCGCTGGCGGGTCTGGTGGGGCGGGCACTCCTTCGGCTACCGCCTCCTGATCGAGTTGGTTCCCGTCCTCGTGCTGCTCATCGCCGCGTACTGGCCGGAGATCGCCCGCCGCCCCGCGGCCAGAGCGGCCTTCGGATTTCTCGCCGCCGTCTCGATCTTCATCCAGTTCCTCGGGGTCGCGGGATACCCGAGCGGCTTCAACGAGACCATCGACCAGGAGCCCGAGCGCCTCTGGCAGGTGCGCGACTCGGAGATCCACCGCCTGGTTTGCGCGCTCTTCGTCCCGGCCGGCTCCCCTATTGCGGCGGGCACGCCGGCCGCGGGCTCGCCATCCTCCCGCGTGCCGACGCCCGCGCCCCGCTGGTGGACCGCGGCCGCGAACAACGACGCGCTGCTGGCCTCTCTGGACTGGCCGCGCGCCGACGCCGCCGTGCGCGGTCCCCTCCGCGTGTCCGGCTGGGCCGGTTCCGCGGCCGGTCCCGTCGAGGTCCAGATCCTGCTGTCGCCGGGAGACCGGGTCCTCCCGGTCGAGCGGGGGCCGCGCCTGGACGTCTGCTCGGGCGTTCCCGACCTGCGCGACTGCTCGAGAATCGGCTTCTTCGCGACCCTGTCTCCGCCCGACGCGCCCTCTCAGGAGCAGCTGATCGTCGTCGAGCTTCGGGGACCCGGAGGGAGCGTGCGGCGGATCGGTCCGGTGCGCTTCTTCTGGCGCGGCCCCTGACCGCGCAATCCCCATAGAATCCCCCCATGAAACCCGAAGACCTCGCCTCCCGTCACTGCGTCGGCCTGCCGCGGCGGAACGTCGCCGCTTTCCGAGACGGAGGCCCGCAGGATGCTCGCCGGCGTTCCGCTGTGGTCGCTCGCGGAGGGCGGCACGCGGCTCGAGCGGCGATTCGAGTTCAAGGACTTCGTTCAGGCGATGGAGTTCGTCAACCGGGTGGCCGGAATCGCCGAAGCCGAGGGACACCATCCCGGACATCGCGATCCACTGGAACAAGGTCGACCTCGTGCTCTGGACGCACTGCGATCGGCGGCCTGCACGAGAACGACTTCATCGTCGCCGCGAAGATCGACCGCCTGCTTGACCGAGCAAGGCGGAGCGGGAGCGCCGGCGGGCTAGGCCAGGATCGCCCGACTTCGCCGGGCATCCGAACCGCGAGCCTCTCGGCCAGGGCCGTCGCCCCTTCGATCCAGGCGCGCGCCGCCGCGTCTCCGGCCGTCGCGCGGGCGTGCACCGACGGGTACGCCTCCTGGAGCGCACGCCAGAACGCGTTCTGCGCCTGCCAGAGTCGGACCGGAAACGGGAGCCGGACCGAAAGCTCGACGGCGCGGCGCAGGGTCTCGAGGCGCTCGGGATCCTCGGGCCGCTCCGCGAACTCCCGGGCGAAGCGCTCGAGGCGCTGGACGAAGAGATACTCGAGCGTCTCCGCGTCGAGCGGCACTTTCTCCCGCGCCGCCTCGTCGAGCAGCGCGCCGACTCCCGAGGCGT
The DNA here is from genome assembly GCA_963725095.1 of uncultured Acidobacteriota bacterium. Lineage (GTDB taxonomy): Bacteria > Acidobacteriota > Thermoanaerobaculia > UBA5066 > Gp7-AA6 > DATBFU01. The sequence continues at coordinate 34,537 of CAVRXJ010000011.1, read as the reverse complement.
CGAGCGTCTCGGCGCCGAGCGCGCGGCGCAACCCGGCGTTGATGACGAATTCCGCCGTCGCGCGGAACACGCGCGGCAGGGGCGAGCCCAGGTCCGCGAGGAAACGCATGAGCGGCAGATGGCGCTCGTGGATCTGGCGCAGGGCCTCCTCCGCCTCCTCGCGCGAGGACTCCAGGATGATCCGCAGGATGCGCCGTTGCTCCTCCCGGAAGAGGAGCTTCAAGGACACGGCGTGGCGGCCCAGGCCCGCATCGAGCAGCCGCAGCACTTCCGGGACGTCGGCGCGGGCGAAGGCATGCTCCACGGCGGCCGTGGCGGCCAGGTAGGCCGCGTCCTCCGGAGCGGGCTCGACCCCGCCGTGGACGTTGTGGTCGCCCAGGTGCAGGGCGCCGAAGGCCAGGCGCTGCGACTCGCCGGTGATCTCCGAGGTAAACCGCGCGCGCCCGAGGCCGAGCTTCATCTTGCCCGTTTCGGCGATCCGGAAATCCTCCCGCTCGACCTCGTAGCAGTAGATCCGCGCCTCGGGCGCGTAGGGCTCGAAGAGCGAGCGCACCGCGTAGTGGCCGCCCAGCTTCGGCAGATCGACCCGAGCCGGCAGGACGTGGCGGTCGTAGACCTGGCCGCCGTCGCCCTCGTCCGGGCGGTTGCTCTGCGCCTTCGCGAGGGACTCCCGGAAGGGCTCCTCGAACGAGCCGCCGAAGAGCTCCTCGGCGAGCTGCACGACGCGTCCGGCGTACTGGAGGACCTGCACCGCCTCGATGCCCGCGAGGTCGTCGAAGAACCAGCCGCAGCTCGTGTACATGAGCATCGCGTGGCGCTGCAGCTCCAGCAGCTTCAGCGCGACCGTGCGCTCGCCGTCCGAGAGCGGCCGCCGGGCGTGCGCGTCGAAGAACCGCGCGACGTTCGCCGGCGACCGGTCGAGCACCACGTCGACGTAGGCGTCCCGGGCCTCCCAGGGATCCCGCAGGAGCTCGCCGGCTTCCTGCTCGAACGGGCCGGCGACGCGATCCCGCAGCGCATCGAGCGCCTCGCGCAGCGGCGCGCGCCAGGCCTGGTTCCAGAGAGGGTGCGCGCCCGACGCGCAGCCGCAGTCGCTGCCCCAGCGCTCGATGCCGTGCGCGCAGCTCCAGGACGTGTTCTCGCGGATCTCGACCTCCACGGCGGGAGGATGCTTCTCGAGAAACTCGCCGTAGTTGGTCAGGCGCACGCCTTCCGCCGCGCCGATCGCGCGCAGGGCGAAGGCGAGCGCCATGTCGCCGTGCGGGTGGTGGTGGCCGTAGGTCTCGCCGTCGGTGGCGATGTGGACGAGGCCGGCCTCCGCCGTCCTCCGATTGCCGGCGAGAGCAGTCGCGCGGCGAACTGCTGCGCCGCTGTGGAGCAGTCCCCCGAAGGCGACGTCGCGCGAGATCGCGCCGTCGTAGAAGAAGAGAGCGATCGTGCGGCCGGAGGGAAGCGTCATCCGGTACGGCCCGCGTCGGGTCGATCCCGCGCCGGCGGGACGTCCGTCCACTCGGTCTCCCCCGGCCTGCGGTACCGGAGGGCCTGGTGGGGCGCGAGGACCGTGAACCGGATGCCGGCCTCCGCCAGGACTTCGAGGCTCTCGACGTCGACCGCCGTCTCCGGCAGCCACATCCCTTCCGGCTCGCGCCCGAAGCGGCGGCGAAAGTCCGCGATGCCCCAGGCCACCTGCGTGCGCCGGTCGCGGGAGTTGGCCAGCGGAAGGATGACGTGGTTGTAGACGTGCGCCATCGCCGAGCCGTGGCCCGAGAAGCGCTCGGCGCTCTCGCGGTCGGCGTCGAGGACGGCCGCGTACGTGTCGGGCGCCTTCTCTTCGAGCCACGACAGCAGCGTCGGGCCGAAGTCGAAGCTGATGCGCGCGTAGTTGTTGACGATCGCGGCGATGCGTTTCTCGTCGTCGAGGATGCGCGAGGCGGCGTTGGGCGCGTAGCACTCCGCGGTGATGCGCTCGTTCCAGTCGTGGTACGGGTAGGCGGAGTCCTGGACCTCGACCGCCTCGAGCCAGGGGTTCTCCCGCGGCGGCTGGTAGAAGTGCCCGTGGATGCAGACGTACCGCGGCATCTATTCGGAGGTGTCCTCCGGCGCGGGCTCCTTCCCGGCGTCGACGGCCTCCGCTCCGGCCTCTTCCTCCGCCGGGTCCGCCGGCGGTTCGGGATCCGGCTTCCAGAAGACGGCGGCGAGCGGCGGGAGCGTCAGCGCGAGCGAGAAGGGCCGTCCGTGGACGGCTCCGCGCACCGCTTCCTGCGCGTCGCCGGTCGGAAGGCCGCTGCCGGCGTACTCCGCGGCGTCCGTGTTGAGAAGCTGCCGCCAGGTGCCCCCGCGCGGCGCGCCGATGCGGTAGCCGGGCCGGGGGATCGGCGTGAAGTTGAAGACGGCGAGGACCGGGTCGCGGACCGTCGTTCCCTTCCGGAGAAACGAGAGCACGCTCGCGTCGGCGTCGTGGCAGTCGATCCACTCGAACCCCGCCAGCGCCTCCTCGTCGAGCTCGTGGAGGGCCGGCTCCGCGCGGTAGAGCCGGTTCAGGTCCTCGACGCAGCGCTGCACGCCCCGGTGCAGCGGATGCTCGAGGAGGTTCCAGTCGAGCTCGCGGTCGTGGGCCCACTCGCGCCACTGGCCGAACTCGCCGCCCATGAAGAGCAGCTTCTTGCCCGGCTGCGCGTAGAGGTCGGCGAGCAGGAGCTTCACGTTGGCGAGCTTCTGCCAGGCGTCGCCCGGCATCTTGTCGGCCAGCGAGTACTTGCCGTGCACGACCTCGTCGTGCGAGAGCGGCAGCAGGTAGTTCTCGCTCGCCGCATAGACCATCCGGAACGTGAGCTTGTTGTGGTCGTACTTGCGGTAGATCGGGATCCGCGGCGAGGTAGTCGAGCGTGTCGTGCATCCACCCGAGGTCCCACTTCATCCCGAACCCGAGGCCGCCGATGTAGGTCGGGCGCGACACCATGGGCCAGGTCGTCGATTCCTCCGCCATCGTCTGCACGCCCGGACAGCGGGCGTAGACCTCTTCGTTCAGGCGGCGCAGAAAGACCATCGCGTCCAGGTTCTCCGGGCCGCCGAAGCGGTTGGCGACCCACTCGCCGTCCTTGCGCGAATAGTCCAGGCGCAGCATCGAGGCGACGGCGTCGACGCGCAGGCCGTCGGCGTGGTAGCGCTCGAGCCAGTACAGCGCCGAAGAGAGGAGGAAGCTGCGGACCTCGCCGCGGCCGTAGTTGAAGATCAGGGTCTTCCAGTCGGGGTGGTAGCCCTGCCGCGGGTCCGCGTGCTCGAAGAGGTAGGTCCCGTCGAAGTAGCCGAGGCCGTGCTCGTCGGAGGGAAAGTGCGAAGGCACCCAGTCGAGGATCACGCCGATGCCGCGGCGGTGCAGGGAGTCGACGAAGAACATCAGGTCCTGCGGCGTTCCGTAGCGGGACGTCGGAGCGAAGAACCCCGTGGTCTGGTATCCCCACGAGGCGTAGTACGGATGCTCCATCACCGGCAGCAGCTCGACGTGCGTGAAGCCCATCTGCTCGACGTAGTCGGCGAGCGCCGGCGCCAGCTCCCGGTACGTCAGGAAGTCGTCCTTGCCCGCGCTCCTGCGGCGCCAGGAACCGGGATGAACCTCGTAGATCGACATCGGCGCAGTCAGGGAGTTCTTCGCCGCGCGCCCCTCCATCCACTCTTCGTCCTCCCACGCGTAGTCGAGATCCCAGACGACCGAGCCCGTGTCGGGAGGCACCTCGCTCGAAACGGCGAAGGGGTCCGCCTTGTCGGCGCGGTAGCCGCGCAGCTTCGAGACGACGTGGTACTTGTAGACGGCGCCCTTGCCGATTCCGGGCAGGAATCCCTCCCAGATGCCGGAGCTCCCGACGCGCGCGAGCGGATGGCTCTGCTTGCTCCAGCCGTTGAACTCCCCCATCACGAAAACGGCCGCCGCGTTGGGAGCCCAGACGCCGAAGGTGGCGCCCTCGACGCCGTCGACGGTTCGCAGGTGGGAGCCGAGCCGATCCTGCAGGTTGAGGTGGCTGCCCTCGGAGAAGAGGAAGAGGTCTTCCTTGGAGAAGAGCCCCGCACTTGCGTCCGTCGCGGCCGCGCCGCGGCGCCGGGCGCGCGCCGGTTTCGGCTTCTCGGTCACGGGCCGACCGGCGGGCGGAGGGGTCAGGCCTTCTTCCCCGGCAGCAGGACGAACACGACGCCGATGACGGCCATCCCGAGGGAGAGCCAGCGCGCGGTCTCCCAGCCCTCTTTCTTGCTCCGCTCTTCGCTCGAGAAGGTGGACTTCAGGGCGCCCTCCACGCTGTCGTACCCGCCGCGGCGGCTGCTCGCGAGGAGGAACCCCACGATCCCGAGCGCGAGGAGGATCATTCCGATGCGTCTCATGGGTTCCCTTTCAATACTTGCGCATCGAGGGATCGATGCGCTCCGCCCAGGCGTTGATGCCTCCCGCCAGGTTCACCGCCTTCTCGTAGCCCATCTGCCGGAGGAACTGAACGGCGTTGCCGCTGCGCGCGCCGGAGCGGCAGTACACGACGAGCTCCTTGTCCCGGGGAACCTGCTCGAATTTCCCCGGCAGCGCTCCCAGCGGAACCTTGAGCGAGCCCGGCAGGTCGGCGAGCGCGTACTCGTGCGGCTCGCGCACGTCGAGCAGCACGGGGCGCTCTCCCCGGTCCTGCATTTCCTTCAACTGCTCCACGGTCACCTGCGGCACGCGCGCGAACATGCCGGAAACGATATCAGGGCCGGAACGGGCGTCCGGGCCGGCGCAGAAATCGTCGTAGTCGATCAGGCGCCGCACGGTCGGCCGATCTCCGCACACGGCGCAGGCGGGATTGCGGGCCACCGCGATCTCGCGGAACCGCATCGCGAGGACGTCCACGAGCAGCAGCCGCCCCGCGAGCGTCTCGCCCTGTCCGAGCACGAGCTTGATCACCTCGGAGGCCTGGATCACGCCGAGAAGCCCGGGCAGAACTCCCAGGACCCCGGCCTCCGCGCAGGACGGCACGAGCCCCGGAGGAGGCGGCTCGGGGTGCAGGCACCGGTAGCAGGGGCCGCCCGGGGCCCCGAACACCGAGGCCTGTCCCTCGAACCGATAGATGGCGGCGTAGGCGTTGGGCTTGCCGAGCAGCACGCAGGCGTCGTTGACGAGGTAGCGCGTCGGGAAGTTGTCGGTCCCGTCGGCCACGACGTCGAAGTCGCGCAGGATGCCGAGGGCGTTGGACGCCGTGAGGCGCTCACGAAATGGCAGAACCGCAAGCTCCGGGTTGAGGCCGCGCAGGCGCTCCGCCGCGGCATCCGTCTTGGCGCGCCCGACGTCCGCGACTCCGAAGAGGACCTGCCGCTGGAGGTTCGACTCGTCGACGGCGTCGAAGTCGGCGATGCCCAGGGTGCCGATCCCCGCGGCGGCAAGATAAAGGCACAGCGGCGAGCCGAGGCCCCCCGCTCCGACGGCGAGCACGCGGGCGGCCTTGAGCTTCTTCTGTCCTTCGAGCCCGACCTCGGGGAGCAGGATGTGCCGCGCGTACCGGCGCAATTCCGCGTCGGAAAGATGGGCCGGGGCGGCGGCCAGGGTCGGGTTCGGCACGCGCGCGCCTACCTGTCGAGCTCGATCCGGAAGGTCGATCCGCGCCGCGACACGCCGCAGGTCCCGAAGGACGTTTGCGCCACCAGCGGGCGCACGACTTCTTCGATCTCCCGCTCGTTGAAGCCGTGGCCGCGCGCCATCAGGCGCCGGAGGCCCGCCGGCAGGCGCAGCCATCCCCACAAGGGCGCGCAGTCGGCCCGGATCTCGACGTCCGCGGCCTCCGAATCCGGCTCGTAGATCCAGAAGTGCCCGCCCGGGTGGAGCGCCGCGTACACCGCCTCGAGCCCGCGCTGCGGCTCTTCCCAGTGGTGGAAGGACAGGAGCGAGACGGCGAAATCGAAGAGGCGAGAGAACCCCGCCTCCTCGACGCTCCCCTCGCGAAACTCCAGGTTCGGCAGCACGGGCCCGCGGCTGGCCTCGCGCAGCATCGCCTCGGAGCTGTCCAGGGCGACGATCTCCAGCTGCGGATTGGCCGCCGCGAGCAGGCGGTCGAGCTTCCCCGGACCGCACCCGACGTCGAGCAGTCGCCCCTCTTCGATCGGAATCTCGGCGCCGATGCGCCGGTAGAGCGGCGAGAGTGTCGGCTCCGCCCACCGGCGGTAGAAGAACGCCGCCACCGATCCGAACCGCTCGGGCTCGGCTCCTTTGAGGTTCATGCGTGGACCCATCGTAAATCGTAAACGGCCGGTTCGCGGCCCCGGAAGCCTCCCCGCTCGCGATTTTCGATTCCGACGGTTTCTGGTAAGTTTGGCCGCCGGAGGTCCTTTTGCTCCCAAAATTTCAAAACGAGCCCCTGACGGATTTCTCGATCGAAGCCAACCGGACGGCCTTCGCGGAAGCCCTGCGGAAGGTCGAACGCCGGCTCCCGATCGTCGGAAAGAACCTCATCGGAGGCAAGAAGACCGGCTCCGCCCGGACCTTCGAGTCGGTCAACCCGTGCGACGCGAAGCAGGTGATCGGCCATTTCCCCTCCGGCACGACAGCCGACGCCGAGCGCGCCCTCGACGCCGCCACGAAGGCCTTTCCGGGCTGGAGCGCGCTGCCCGCCGCCGAGCGCGTGGCCCTGGTTCTGCGCATCTCCTCGATCCTGCGCCAGCGCAAGCACGAGTTCTCCGCGATGATGGTCCTCGAGGAGTCCAAGTCCTGGGCCGAGGCGGACGGGGACACGGCCGAGGCCATCGACTTCTGCGAGTTCTACGCCCGCGACGCCGAGCGCCTGGCGGCGCCGCAGCCCCTGACGCCCTTCCCCGGCGAGCGCAACGAGTTCGACTTCATTCCGCTGGGTGTTTGCGCCGTGATCCCGCCCTGGAACTTTCCGCTCGCAATCCTCACCGGGATGACGACGGCGGCGCTGGTCACGGGAAACACCGTCGTCCTGAAACCCTCCTCCGACGCGGCCGGCATCGCGACGATGTTCCGCGAGGCGTGCGAGGAGGCCGGCGTTCCGAGCGGCGTGCTGAACGTCGTCACGGGCGGCGGCTCGACCGTCGGCAACGCGCTCGTCGAGAGTCCGAAGACGCGCCTGATCGCGTTCACCGGGTCGCGCGGCGTCGGCGTCGAGATCTCCGAGAAGGCCGGAAAGGTCGTCAAGGGGCAGATCTGGATCAAGCGCGCCGTCCTCGAGATGGGCGGCAAGGACTTCATCCTGGTCGACGAGACCGCCGACCTCGAGGAAGCGGCCAAGGGCGTCGTCGCCGCCGCCTTCGGCTTCCAGGGCCAGAAGTGCTCGGCCTGCTCGCGGCTGATCGTCCACAAGAAGGTCCACAAGGACCTGCTGGCGAAGGTCGTCGAGAAGACCAGGGCGCTCGCCGTCGGAGACGTGCGCGACCCGAAGAACACGATCGGCGCCGTCATCAACGCGGCCGCGCAGAAGAAGATCCTGAAGTACGTCGACATCGGCCGCAAGGAAGGCAAGGTCGTCGCCGGAGGAACGGCCGGGCCGAAGGCCGGATACTTCGTGATGCCGACCGTCGTCGACGGCATCAAGCCCAACCACCGGCTCGCCCAGGAGGAGATCTTCGGGCCGGTGCTCGCCGTGATCCCCGTCAAGGACTTCGAGGAGGGCATCCGCGTCGCCAACGGCACCGACTACGGGCTGACCGGCTCGCTCTATTCGCGCGACCGCGCGCGGCTGGAGCGCGGCAAGCGCGAGCTCTTCTGCGGGAACCTGTACCTGAACCGCAAGTGCACGGGCGCCTTCGTCGGCGTCCACCCGTTTGGCGGCTTCAACATGTCGGGCACCGACTCCAAGGCGGGAGGTCGCGAGTACCTCTACCTGTTCACGCAGGGCAAGCTGATCTCGGAAAAGGTCTGACGGCGTTCGGCGCGAGCGCAAGGGGGTCCCATGTTCCGACTGCTCGGTCTGGTCGTTCTGGTCCTCGACATCGTGGCGCTCGTTTCGCTCCTGAAGAGCAACGCCGACGCCGGGACCAAGATCCTGTGGGTCCTGCTGATCGTGCTGCTGCCGTTTCTCGGCATGGTCCTCTACTTCCTGATGGGCCCGGGCCGCCGGGCGGCGGTCTGAGACGCGCATGAGCCGCGGTTCGTTTCCCATGCCCGCCAGCCGCTTCGACTCGGTCGGGTTCTCGGAGATCGTCAAGGTCCGAAACCGCGTCCTCGACCTCCTCGCGGCGGGCGAGCGGGTCTGGCGCTTCGAGGGCGGCGAGCCGTACATGCCCACACCGCATCCGATCAAGGACGCGATGACGCGGGCGCTCCAGCGGGACCAGACGCGCTATGCGCCGTCCTCGGGGCTTCCGGAGCTGCGCACCGCCATCGTCGCGAAGGTCGCGCGCCGCAACGGGATCCCGGCCGACAAGGACAGCCCGATCGTCACCAACGGCGGGATGCACGGCCTGTTCGCGGCCTTCGCGACCCTGGTCAACCCCGGCGACGAGGTCCTCCTCTTCTCGCCGTACTGGACGCCCATCGTGGACGTGATCGCGTACCACGGGGGCGTGCCCGTCCTCGTCGCCACGGACGAGGCCCGCCGGGAAGGCCTCTTCCGCATGCTCGAGAAGGCCGTGACGCCGAAGACCAAGGTCTTCTACTGGAACTCCCCCGTCAATCCCACCGGAGAGGTCTTCACCCGCGCCGAGGTCGAGGAGATCTCGCGCTTCGTCTTCGAGCACGGCCTCGCCATGATTTCCGACGAGGCCTACGAAGACCTGATCTACGACGGCGAGCCGCACGTCTCGCCCGCGTCGCTGCCCGGCATGGAGGAGCGCACGATCTCGGTCTTCACCCTGTCGAAGACCTACTCGATGACCGGCTGGCGCGCGGGCTACGTGATCGTGCCCGAGCGGTACCGCGCCGCCATGCGCACGGTCGTCCTCTACACGATCAACGGCGTCTCGACTCCGACCCAGTGGGCGGCGCTCGAGGCGCTGGCGCTTCCCGACGAGTTCCTGCGCGAGGCCCGGAAGGGCTACCGGACGCGCCGCGACCGCCTCGTCGAGGGGCTGCGCTCCGCCGGGTTCGAGCTCGAGGCGCCGCGCGCCGCGCTCTACCTCTTTCCGAAGATCCCGGCCTTCCTCGGCGCCGACTCGCGCGCCGCCGCGCAGACCCTGCTCGACGCGGCGAAGGTCGCGACGGTGCCGGGACTGGTCTTCGGGCCCGAAGGAGAGGGACACCTGCGCTTCTCGTTCTCCGTGGCGGAGGACGTGATCGCCGGCGGCGTCGAGGCCCTCGCCGCCTTCGCCTCCAAGGAGCTGCAGGCGCGCTGACGCCCGGCGCGGCGCGGGTCCCGGTCACGCCGGAAAGAACAGCAGCAGCGTCAGCAGGGCCCCGATCCCGAAAGACACCCAGGCGTTCGAGACGAAGTAGCCGTACGCCATCAACGCGATCCCCAGAAAGAGCGGGCGCGGCTCACCGGCCTTCCTGCCGTAGCGGAAGGCCGCGAAACCCACGAGGCCGAAGAACACGGCCACGGCGATCGTCGCGGGCGAGATTCCGAAGAAGTCCATCGTCGGCTGTTTCCTACCGCTTGAGCTTTTCCATCCGCCGGACCGCTTCGCGCAGCGTCTCGTCCCGTTTGCAGAAGGCGAAACGGACGTAGCCCCGCGCCTGCTGCCTTGTCGTCGTAGAAGAAGGACGGCGGGATCGCGGCCACGCCGGCCTCCTCGAGGAGGTGCCGGCAGAAGGCGACGTCGTCGGCGAAGTCGCCCAGGCCCGTGAAGTCGGCGCAGACGAAGTAGGTCCCCGCGGGCCTCTGCACCCGAAAGCCCACGCGGGACAGCTCGTCCGAGAGGTAGTCGCGCTTGCCCCGGTAGCCGGCGGCGAGCGCCTCGTAGTACTCGGGCCCGGCCGCGAGCGCGGCGGCGGCGCCGTGCTGCAGCGGCGTCGCCGTGGCGAACGTGATGAACTGGTGCGCCGCGCGGACCGCCGCGGTCAGCTCCGGGGGCGCCGCGGCCCAGCCGATCTTCCATCCGGTCAGGGAGAACGTCTTCCCGAAGGACGAGATCGTGATCGTGCGCTCGCGCATGCCGGGAAGGGTCGCCATCGGGATGTGCCGGCCCTCGTAGACCAGGTGCTCGTAGACCTCGTCGGTGATGCAGATCAGGTCCCGCTCGCGGCAGAGCGCGGCCAGAAACTCCAGCTCCTCCGGCGGAAAAGACCTTCCCGGTCGGGTTGTGCGGCGTGTTGACGAGGATCGCGCGCGTGCGCGGCGTCACGGCGGCGAGCACCGCCTCGCGGTCGAAGCTCCAGTCCGGAGCGCGCAACGTCACGACCCTCGCGACCGCCCCCGCCATCCGCACGCTCGGCTTGTAGGAGTCGTAGGACGGGTCGAAGAGCACGACCTCGTCCCCCTCGCCGCACGTGCCCTGGATGGCGGCGAAGATCGCCTCGGTCGCCCCCGAGGTGACCGTCAGCTCCGTGTCGGCCGCGTAGTCGAGCCCCCAGTCCCGCCGGTACTTGGCCGCGAGCGCGGCGTGGATCTCCGGGATGCCGCTCATCCGCGCGTACTGGCCGCGCCCGGCCCGCACCGCCGCGATCGCCGCTTCCTTGACGAACTCGGGCCCGTCGAAGTCCGGAAAGCCCTGCGCGAGGTTGACGGCGCCGCGCTCGTTGGCCAGGCGCGTCATCTCCGTGAAGATCGTCGTGCCGAAGCCCGAAAGCTTCCGAGCGAGCGCGGGACGCACCTCCGGATGATATCCGCCGGACCGGCTGATATCCTCCGCGACCGACGGAGAGACCCATGCCGCCTGCCAAGCGCCACTACCGCGTCGCCATCATCGGTTCCGGCCCCGCCGGCTGGACCGCCGCCCTCTACGCCTCGCGCGCCGAGCTCGAGCCGGTCGTCTTCGAGGGCCCGCAGCCCGGCGGCCAGCTCACGATCACGACCGAGGTCGAGAACTACCCGGGCTTCCGCGACGGCATCCAGGGCCCGGAGCTGATGGAGATCTTCCGCGAGCAGGCCAAGCGCTTCGGCACCGAGGTCGTGCTCGACACGGTCACGGACGTCGAGTTCTCCGCCCGGCCCTTCCGGCTGACGCTCGACGCCGGCGGGCGTCCTCACGGCCGACGCGGTGATCGTTTCCTCGGGCGCCTCGGCGAAGCTGCTCGGGATCGCGTCGGAGGCGAAGCTCATGGGCCACGGCGTCTCCGCCTGCGCCACGTGCGACGGCTTCTTCTTCAAGGGCAAGGAAGTCGGCGGTCGTGGGCGGCGGCGACACGGCCATGGAAGAGGCGACGTTCCTGACGAAGTTCGCCTCGAAGGTCACGATCGTCCACCGGCGCGAGGAGTTCCGGGCGTCGAAGATCATGCTCGAGCGGGCGCGGATGAACCCGAAGATCGTCTGGAAGTTGAACGCCGCCGTCGCCGAAATCCACGGCGATCCGGCCGGCGGCGTCGCCAGCCTGACGCTCGAGGACACGCGCGACGGGACGCGCTCGGCGTTTGCGACGCAGGGCGTCTTCATCGCGATCGGGCACTCGCCCAACACGGCCCTCTTCAAGGGCAAGCTCGACATGAACGACGTCGGGTACCTGAAGGTGCAGCACCCCTCGACGCGGACGTCCGTCGAGGGCGTCTTCGCCGCCGGCGACGTCGCCGACCCCACCTACCGCCAGGCGGTCTCCGCGGCGGGCGAAGGCTGCAAGGCCGCCATCGACGCCGAGCGCTGGCTCGCGTCGCAGGGGATTCATTGACGGACCGGACGGCGAGGACCCCCGAAACACGCCGTTCCTTTCGATCCTTCTCTACGTCCTCGGCTTCATGCTGATCCTCGGCCTGCTCGCGTTCGCCGCTCGCGTGGCTGCTGCGCCGCTGAAAAACACCGGCGCGCGATCCCCGTACTATCCCCCGAGGCATGCGCTCGCGCTGGTGGAACCGCGTCAATCCCTGGCAGGGGCTCTCGGGACTCCCTCGGGAGCTCTGGGTGCTCTTCACCGCGAGCCTGGTCAACAAGGCCGGCTCGATGGTGCTGCCGTTCTTCGTCCTGTACCTGACCCGCGAGGCGGGACTGTCGGTCCAGACGGCGAGCCTGATGGTGCTGCTCTACGGCGCCGGAGCGCTCGTCGCGGCGCCGGTTGCCGGACGGCTCTCCGATCGTCTCGGCCCGATCCTCATCATGAGGACCTCGCTGCTCCTGTCCGGCGTCGTGCTCCTCGCCTTTCCGTTCGCGCGGGGCCTGCCCGCGATCGTCGCGATGACCCTCGTCCTGTCCGTCACGTCCGAAGCGTTCCGGCCGGCGAACATGACGATCATGGGCGATCTCGTCTCGCCCGAGCGCCGCAAGACCGCGTTCGCCCTGAACCGCCTCGCGATCAACCTCGGCATGAGCGTCGGGCCGGCGCTCGGAGGCCTTCTCGCGACGGTCTCCTTCCGCTGGCTCTTCCTCGTCGACGGCGCCACGGCCGTCGTGGCGGGCATCATCCTGGCCGCCTCGGCGTTCCCGCCCCACCGCCGCACGGCGGAGCTGCGGCAGGTCGAGGAGGCCGTCGCCCCGCACCTGCGCCTGCCGCTCGGAGCGCACCGCGATCCGCGGCTGCTGTACTTCCTCGCCGCGATGTTTCCGATCGCCGTCGTGTTCTTCCAGCACATCTCGTCGATGCCGCTCTACATGGTGCAGGACCTCGGGCTTTCCGCGGCCGCGTACGGGCTCCTCTTCACGGTGAATACCCTGCTCATCGTGTTCCTCGAGGTCGGGATCAACACGAAGACCGCGCACTGGCCGCACCGGCGCACGCTGTCCCTGGGATCCGCGCCTCTGCGGGATCGGCTTCGGCGCGCTCGCCTGGTCGACCAACTTCTGGCAGGTCGGCCGTCACGGTCGTCATCTGGACCTTCGGCGAGATGTTGATCTTCCCGGGGATGGCCGACTACCTGACCGACATCGCGCCCGTGTCGCGGCGCGGCGAGTACATGGGCCTCTCGCAGATGATGATGGGCCTCGCCTTCAGCGTCGGGCCCTGGGCGGGCCTGCAGATCCTGGCCGTCTTCGGCGGAAAGCGCCCTCTGGCTTCCCATGCTCGCCCTCGGACTCGCCGCGGCGGCGATGATGGCGCGCCTTCAGGGGACCGCTCACCCCGTCCGCGCGCGCCGCCGTGCCGCTGCCGACGACCGCGCCTTCGACGGAGCCCTAGGGCTCGGCTACGTCCGGTCCGTGTCGGACCCGTAGCAGGCGGCGAACAGCGCGCGGGAGTCGATCGCGTTGAATCTCTTGAGGTCGAGCCCCTCATCCCGAACGACGCGGACTTCCCTGATCGGCGAGGTGACGACGCGGTTTCCGAACTCCAGGCGCAGGCCGCGCGCGGCGACGATGTCGCACTTGATGACCGTCCCGCCCCACGTGCACCCGGCGATCGACATCCGCACGGGCGAAAGGCCCTGGTTGTCGAACCATCCGCCGGAGATCGAGTACGTCGCGTCGCCGTGGACGCGGATCGAATAGACGGAGTTTTCGGTCGACACGAGAAGCCGGTCTCCGGAGCGCAGGTCGCCTTTCCGCACCGCCTCCATCCGCCCGACCTGTTCGAGCGCGGCATTGACGGTCCGAACGCAGGCGATCACGGCTCAGCGTCGTCCGCCCCGATTTTCGCTCATTTCGGCTCCGGCGGCGAGGGGGCCACCACCCCGATGTTGGCAATCGTCTCGCTCTTACGCATCGACGGAACCGAGCACACGTACAGGACCACCCCGGCCGCCGGGGCCCGGGCCTCGAAGACCGTTCGTCCCACGTAGTCAGTCACATACCCCAACTTCATGCCTTCCGCCACGAAGGCCCCCCGGGTGACGAGGGGATAGAAGATCCCGGTCGCTTCGCTCGCGACCGTCTTGACGCTCTCGATCCAGACCGGATGGTCGACCGGAGCCGGCGAGCCCGGCAGCATTTTCAGAGAGCGCATCACCGAGAGGCTCCCGTCGACCAGGGCCGCGACGTCGCCCGCCTCCACGGTGCCCGCGCGGCCTGCCTCGACCGTGATCGAGGGCTTGCCGCGGGTCGAGGCGGTGCTGTCGAGGTACCGCGACGCCGCCGGATCCCTCGGCCGGTCCGTCGCGATGATGATCGTGCGCAGGCCGAACGCGAGCACCATCTCCCGCGAAACGGCGTCCTGCCTCTCGTTTCCCGTCTTCAACCAGTACGCATAGGGCGACAGATCCTCGTCCAGGTCGCCGCCGTGGAAATCGATCAGGTAGTCGCACCGCTCGACGATCTGCCGCGTGATGAGGAAGAGCGCCCTCTCTGTCTGCGTCCCGTCCGCCTTCCCCGGATAGAAGCGGTTCATGCTCTTGCCGTCGACCGGATTGACGTGCGGGACCTTCTGCTCGAAGGAGGGCGTGTTGATCAGGGGAACGAGGATGACCGTGCCCGAGACCTCCGCGGGATCGAGCTTCTCGATCAGCTTTTCGATCGCGACGATCGACGCGTATTCGGTCCCGTGAGCCCCCGCGACCAGCGCGAGCACCGGGCCGGGCCGTCCGCCGCGGACGATCGCCACCGGGATCGAGAGCCCGGCGTCGACTCCCGGGGGAACGTCGAGGGAACCCAGGGCCTTCTGTCCGGGACCGGCCACGGCCGATCCCACGGCGAAGGTCGCGGCATTCTCTCCGGCGCACGAGCGACGCGAGCCCGAGCAGGAGGGCCGGCGCCAGGCCCGCGCGGCCGCACCGTGCCGCCAACCCCGGACTCACGGGCAGGCTCCCGAGAGCTCGTCCCTGTAGACCACCCCGCCCTTCATCACGAAGCGGACCCGCTCCATCTCGGCGATGTCCTTGAGCGGGTCGCCCGAGACGGCCACCAGGTCCGCCAGCTTGCCCTTCTCGACGGACCCCACCCGGTCCGACCAGCCCAGAATCTCGGCATTCAGGCTGGTCGCGGAGACGATGGCCGCGAGCGGCAACTCGCCAAGGCCGACACGGATCGTCATCTCATGCGCGTTCCTGCCGTGGGGGATGACCCCTGCGTCCGTGGCGAACCCGATCGGAATTCCCGCCGCGAGCGCGCGCCGGAAACCGGCGAACATGACCTCGCGGACCTGGCGGGCGCGGGCGACTTCGGAGTCGGGAATGTGCGCCCCCTCGCCGCCGAGGATCGCGTCGTTCGTGTAGAGCGTCGGGACGTAGAAGGTTCGGCGCCCGCTCTTCTGGAGCAGGACCACCGCCTCGTCGTCCAGGTACGAGCCGTGATCGACCGTTCGGACGCCGGCCCGGATCGCTGCCTTGATTCCCTCCGCTCCGTGCGCGTGCGCGGCGACCTGGCGCCCCCAGCGGCTGGCCTCCGTCACCGCCGCCAGGATCTCCACGTCGGAATACTGCTGCTGGCCCGGCGAAATGCCCTTGGAAAGGACCGCTCCCGTCACAAGGATCTTGATGAAATCCGCGCCGTTCTTGAAGTTCGTTCGAACGGCTTTCGTGATTTCCTCCGGCCCATCGGCGAGGTTCTTCACGATCGGAACGTCCACGTAGATCGAGAACTGCCGCGCGTCTCCCGCGCCGCCGGTCGAGGACACGTAATTGCCCGGAACGAAGAGGCGCGGGCCGGGGAACCGCGCCCTGGTCGATCGCGTTGCGCAGGGCGACGTCGACGTACGGCCACGTCGGCCCCATCTCCCGGCACGTCGTGAAGCCGGCCATCAGGGTGTCGCGCGCGTTCTTCGCGCCCCACAGCGCCGCGTCCGCGGGTGTGGTCGTCGTGAGCACGTCCTCCCAGTGCGTCCCGAAACGGTCCGTCAGGTGCGTGTGCAGGTCGATCAAGCCGGGGAGGAGCGTCGCCCCGCCGAGGTCGATGACGCGCGCGCCGGCGGGAATCGCGAGGGTCCCGCCCACTTCCGCGATGCGGTCGCCTTCGACGCGGATCATCGCCGGGGCGATTGGCGGCCCCCCGCGGCCATCGATCAGCCGGGCCGCCTTGACGACCATGACCGCGGTCTGAGATGGCGCCGGACCCGCCGCAAGAAACACAGAAGTCAGGAGAACAGCCAGAAAGGACTTCATTTGTCGTCGACCTCCAACGCGACCGGTCCGGTCAATGCGATGCCGCTCCCGCCGCCGGAATGATCGGCAGCAGGACGTGAGAAGGATGGGTTGCGTCGTGGTAGAGCGTGTTTTCCGCCACGCGCCAGCTCCGGTTGTCGTTCAACGGCTCCCCCGTATTGGGGTTGACGTCGAAGCGCGGAAAATTGCTGGACGAGATGTCGAGGCGGATCCGGTGCCCGCGCCGAAAAAGGAGCGCGGTCGGATACATCTCGATCGTCATCGGATAGACCTCGCCCGGCTTCATCATTTCCGCCTTCTCCAGAGAGTTCCGATACCGCGCCCGCACGATGCTGTCGGCGACGTTCAGGTCGATCCCGGCGGGGAAGTCTTTACTCGGCGGGTAGACGTCGACGAGCTTGGCTGTGAAGTCCGTGTCGGGGGCCGAGGAGGACGCCCAGAGCTCGACGATCAGGCGGCCCGTGACTTCGACGTCCCTCTGGAGCGGCGGCGTGCGGTAGACCAGGACGTCGTTTCGCGCCGAGAGCGGCCGCGCGTCGTCGCAGGTCCAGATCTCCGGCGCGGCAACGCTGATCCTTCGCCCCCTGGGCCGCAAGCTCGCCCTGCGACGAGAGGTTGCCGCCGATCGTGGGTACGGGGTGCTTCGGATCGAAGAGATACCGGGTGGGGGCCTGCACGCCGGGCTTTTCGGGGGAGAGCGTGCCATCGGCATGCACGTAGTAGGGCGTGACCCGAGCGCGCGCGAGCGGCCATTCCCGCTCCTCCCGCCAGAACCCCCCGACGAAGACCCGCCCTTCGGGCGTCTTGTGCCCGTCGCCCACGCCCATCACGAAGATGCGGACGGGTGGTTCGCGATCGATTCCGTTGTCGAAGCCCTTGAGCCACCGGTCGAACCAGCGCCGCTGGAAGGCGACGAGATCGATCGCCGCGGCGGCGCCGAACTCCGCCTCTCCCGCGAAGCTTTCCGTCTGGCCGCCGTGGGTCCACGGGCCCATGATGAGGCGCTGGTTCCTTTTCGCCTTCGAGAGCGCGACGTAGTTGAGGTTGGCCACCGGGCCGGCCCACGAGTCGTACCACCCGCTGACGTGGTAGACGGGAACGTCCTTGTACTCCGCGACATGGTCGACAACCGAATCGCCGGCGTCCTTCCAGAAATCGTCGTTCTCCCCGTGCCGCATGGCCTCGACGAGCCAGGCCTCGTAGTCCGGGGCGAGCGCGAGCGGCGTCGTCCCGGGCCGCAGCGGCAGCCCGCGCGCGTAGTCGCGCACATGCCCGGAGAGTTTCTGCAGCTCCGGCAGTGCCTCCGGCGCGACTCCGGGAAAAGAGGAGACTGGGCCCGAGTCCTCGAAGACGAAGCCGAGGCCGAACATCCAGTTCAGCCACCGCAGCTCGAAGGCCCCGTTGTGCCGGATGCCGTAACGGCCGTAGTCGGACATCGCATCGACGGGGATCATCGCCTTCAGATAGGGAGGGTTCGAGATCGCCAGCGCGTGCTGGGTCCCGCCCGGGTAGGACGTGCCGACCGTGCCGATGCCTCCATCGCACCAGGGTTGTGCACCGATCCACTTCGCCGTGTCGTAGCCATCGGAAACATCGTCGCGGGTGAACCGCCACGTTCCTTCCGAGCCGTACCGCCCGCGCACGTCCTGAGCGACGGCCACGTAGCCGTGTCGGGCGAAGTCGACGGCCATCTCCGGGGCCCCGTCGCTCCCCTTGCCGTAGGGAGTTCGCTCGAGGATGACCGGGAACCTCCCCTCCACCGGGGCTCCGTTGCGGGCCGGCCGATAGATGTCCGCCGCGAGCCGCACGCCGTCGCGCATGGGAACCAGGACATCCCGAGAAACGACGACGCCGTACGGCTCCTGCGCGACGGATCCGGCGGCGGCGAGGAAGAGCGCGCTCGCCACAATGACCGCACGGCGGAGCCGGTCCTGCATCTTCATCTGTTGGCCGTTTGACGGGTTCGCTAAGATTCTATCGGAGCGAGATTCCCTCATGCCTCAAGCAATTGCCGACGGCCTCCGGCTCCGCTACGACGTCGCCGGTGAGGGCGAGCCCGCGCTGCTCCTTCTGCCCGGCTGGTGCGACAGCCGCTCTCAGTTCCACCAGCTCATCCCCGTCTGCGCGCAGAGGCGCCGGGTCCTCGCCGCCGATCTGCCCGGCCACGGCGCGTCGCAGGCGCCCCGCGGCGATTTCGGTTTGCGCGAGGTCGTCGCGGCCGCGGCGGCCGTGATCGAGGCGAGTGGAGCGCGGCAGGTCGTTCCGGTGACGATGGCGCACTCGGGCTGGGTGGCGATCGGGCTGCGTCGGCGATTCGGGGCGGCGAGGATTCCGAAGCTCGTACTCATCGACTGGATCGTCCTCGACCCGCCCCTGCCCTTTCTCGAAGCGCTCAAGGCGCTCCAGGACCCGGAGCACTGGAAGTCGGCGCGCGCCGAGCTCTTCTCGCTCTGGCTCGCCGACGCCGATCCGTCGATCACAGCGCACGTCCGCCGGACGATGGGCGACTACGGACCCGGAATGTGGGCTCGCGCCGGCCGCGAGATCGCCGAGGCGTACGCCCGGGAAGGATCTCCCCTGCGGGCCCTTTCGGCGCTCGACTCGCCGACGCCGACCCTGCACCTCTATGCGCTGCCGAAAGACGAGGCCTACCGAGAGGCCCAGGAGTCCTTCGCGAAGAGGCATCCCTGGTTTCACGTTCGGCGGCTCGGCGGAAAAACCCATTTCCCGCCCCTCGAAACTCCGGACGCCGTCGCTGCGGCGATCGAGGAGTTCCTGGTGGCCCGAACTTAGGAGGCCGCGGCCTTCAGGGCCTCGCGCGCCTCGCGGAGTCCGTTCACGTCGGCGTCGGCCGCGCTCCAGACTTGCGCCGAGCTCCGCATAGGCCTCCTTCGAGGCCGCCGTGTCGCCGGCCTTCGCCGCCGCGCGCGCGAGGCCGAGCAGCGACAGCGCTCTCCGGGGCGCGCGCGCCAGCGACATTTCGAATTGCTTGCGTGCGTCGGCAGGCCGGCCGGCGGCCAGGAGCATCTCTCCCATGCAGCTCATGACTGGGAATTACGATGTCCGGGGGGCCGTAGTCGAAGCTCATCGCATCTTCCAGGGCGGCGGCTTCCGTCACCAGAGCCAGGGCCCGATCCGTCTTGCCCTCCGAGAAAAGAATCTTCGCTTCGAGTTGCCTGGACAGCACCGCGTCCGTCGTCTTCCAGCTCGAGGGATACGGCATCGCCCCGCCGTGAGAATGGCCGGAAGAGCCCGTCTCGCCGCCGCGCTCCTTCTTCATCTGTTCGAGCGCCTTTCGGGCTCCCTTTCGGTCGCCGGTCTCGAGCGCCGCGAGCCCGTCGACGAAGATGTTCTGATTCCGCGAGGACAGGTCGTCGGCGGAGACCGGAATTTGCGCCGCCTCGCTCCACCGTCCCGTCCCCACGACGTATGCGGCTCGCATCGCCACCAGATGCGTCCGCGCCTTCTGGGAACCGGAAGTTCGGGCGTCCTCCTCCATCGTGGCCAGCGCGCGGCGCGCGTCGGTCCAGCGGCCTTGCTGCAAATACGCATACGCGAGCCAGGAGAGCGCATGGAAACTGTGCGCGTCCGCCGAAAGGTTCAGGCGTTGCGCGCGGTCGAGGGAGGCCTTCCAGGAGGCCTCGTTGGAAGAAACGGCTTCCGGCCACATTCCCGAGGCGAAGAAGATGTGCGACGGCATGTGGAGGGCGTGCGTGGCCGCCGGCGCGATCTGGGCGTAGACCCGCGCCGCCCGCATCCCGAGCGGCGCGTGCACGGGGTCGTCGTAGGAGTGGATCAGGTAGTGGGCGGCGCCGGGGTGCTTCGGGTTCTTCGCGAAGACCTCCTCCACGATCGCCGCGGCCCGCATGTAGGTCGCGACGTCCCGATGGTCCTCGCACGTCCCGAGGGTCGCCAGCGCGAAGAAGCTCGCGGCGTCGAGATCCTCCGGGAACTCGCCGTGGAGACGCCGCATGGCCTCGGCATAGGCGAGGTCCCGCGCCGGTTTCTCGCCGTCGGCGTAGAGGATCTCGACGGAGTCCAGGTACAGCTTCTCGCGCCGGGTAGGAGCCTTCTCCCGCCGCGCTTCGGCCGTCGGTGCCAGCCGCGCGAGCGCCTCGCATCGCAGCGTCGCGGTTGCGCTCCATCCAGAGCGGATGGTTGTACGTCATCGCCTCGCCCCAGTAGGCCATGGCGAAGTCGGGATCGAGCTTCTGCGCCTCCCGGAACTCCGCCGCGGCGTCGTCGTACTCGAAGCTGTGGAGCAGCAGTGCGCCGCGCAGGAAGCGGGCCTGCGCCGCCGGCGAGCCGGAGGTCGGGAACTCGATCCCCAGCTCCGGCCGGATCCTGCGCCGCGAGGACGGCCGAGGCCGCGACAGCGACCACGAAGAAAATGGCCGGCCGCAGGCGCACTACTTTCCCTCGATCCTCCGCGTCAGCGCGGGCACACGGCCAATCAGCCGGGCGTAGAGCGCGAGCTGCCCGCGGTGGTATTCCTCGTGGGAGATACCGTGGTGCATCCAGGCCAGGCGCGTGCCCATCTTCCCGTCGAACCGCCGGATGAGCTGCAGCACGTGCAGCTCACCGACTTCCCGAAACTTGCGCTGTCCTTCCGCGTGGGTCTTCTTCAGCGCGTCGAGCAGCTGGGCCTTCGTCCGCTTGGCCGAGATCCCCCGCCCGTACTCGTGCAGGAACCCCTCGTAGGACTTGCGCTGGAAGTCCCCGTCCGACCGGGTCAGCTCGCCGATCATCAGCGTGCCGGACTCGACGATGTGCTGGGCGAGCTCGATGATCGACCGGCTCTTCTCCGCCGGCCGGAATCCCAGATCCTTTTCCGGCAGGCTCTGAAACTCCTCGACCACGCCCTCGCGCGTGTACTCCCAGGCCTCGAGGGCTTCCTCCAGAAGCGTCGCGTGCTCTTTCATTCCACTCCACTCCGAAAAACCGGCTTCGAAACCGCCGGAACGACCCGTCAGGATACAACGACCTCAGTCGCGTGCGTCGGCGGCCGCGTCTTCGTCTTCCTCTTCCTCCTTCTCCGCCGGCGGCTTTTCGACCTCCCGCACGGTCATGATCCGCACGTAACCCTTGGCGGTCATGGCGTCGTTGAAGGCCGGAACGTCTTTTCCATAGAGATCGTCGTAATCCCGGCGCACCTGCGCGAGCTGCCCGGACAGAAGGGCGTAGACGTCGAGCTCGGGCTGGGTGGGCGGGAAGTCGGCATTGCCGGAGACGTCGGCCGCCCCCGGTCCGACTTCGGCCTGAAGCCAGAGCAGCTTCAGGTAGAGCTCGAGCGGGCCCCGGAAGGACTTCTGGTCCGCCTCGGCGAGTGTGGGCTGCAGGAGCCGATCCTCGACCGCGCGGATCTTCTTTTCGAGAGCCGTCGGCCGGCCGCGACGTCGGCCGGCTCGGGTGCTCCGGCCGCGAGCATCTTCCGGAAGTCTTCGAGCTGTTTGCGGCTCCATTCCAGCTGATTGATCATCACGGCCGCGGCGCTGGTGTCGCGCGCGATCGCGACGGAAATTTTGGTCGCCGCCTCGATGTCGGCCTCGGTGCCGGCCGAATTGGGATCCTTTTTCACGGTGAGGGTCTGCGTCCCCACCGGCTTCCCGGCGACCGAGAGCCGGACGGTGTAGCGGCCCGGCGCGACGAGCGGGCCGTTCTTCAACTCGGTGATGCCGTAGTAGTAGACGTCGCGGCGATCCTTTCCGCGGAACCGTTTCTCTTCCCAGACGTGCGGGTTGCCCGGAGGCGTCGTCCGCAGGCGAACCTCCGTCGTGGGCTCGTAGCGCAGGTTCCACACGGCCCGGTTGATGCCCGGCTTGTTCGAGCCCGTCAGCGTCCGGACCGTCTCGCCCGCCGCGTCGGTGATCGTGATCTCGACCGGGCCCTTCCGGACCTCGCCCTCCTTCTCGCCTTTCGCGGCCGGCGGCTCGGGCGCCGGCTCCTTGAGCCAGTAGTTGATCGTCGCGCCGTAGGGAGGATTCTGGCCGCGCGAGGTGCCCGACGGGCGCGAGGTTCGGGCGCGAGATGGAGCGGAAGCGGTAGGCCGGCCGCGGCTCGAAGAGGTGCGCGGGAGCGCCGCGCACGGCGTCGGTGATCTGCTCGAGCGGCGTCACGTCGTCGAGAATGTAGAAGCCGCGCCCGTACGTGCCGACGACCAGGTCGTGGAAATGCTCCTGCACCGTCAGCCAGTAGACCGGCGCGTGCGGAAGCTTCGCCTGCAGCGGCTCCCACCGCCCGCCGTCGTCGAAGGACACGTAGAGGGCGTTCTCCGTGCCCGCGTAGAGGAGGCCCCTGCCGGAACGGGTCCTCGCGCACGACGTGCGCGTAGGAGAGCGGGCTCTTCGGGATGTTCGAGGCGATCGCCTTCCAGGTCTTGCCGTAGTCGGCCGTCTTGAAGAGGAAGGGGTCGCGGTTGTCGACCTGGTGGAGGTCGACGGCGACGTAGCAGGTGCCGCCGTCGAAATGGGAAGGCTCGACGCTGGCGACCGTTCCGCGGGGCGGCAGGCCCGGAAGGCCGCGCGTGACGTTCTCCCAGTGCGCGCCGCCGTCGCGCGTGACCTGGACCTGCCCGTCGTTGGTGCCGGCCCAGATGACGCCCTTCTCCTTCGGCGACTCCGCGATCGAGATAGACGACGCCGGCGTACTCGACCGACAGGTTGTCGACCGTGAGACCGCCCGAGTCGCCCATCATCATCGGGTCGTTTGTCGTGAGGTCGGGGCTGATCGCCGTCCAGGTCTGTCCGCCGTCGGTCGTCTTGTGGACGAACTGGCTCCCGACGTAGACGGCGTTGTGGTCGTGCGGCGAGATCGCGATCGGAAAGGTCCAGTTCATGCGCAGCTTGATCTGGCCGGCGTTGGCGCCCATCGTGCGCTCCGGCCACGGGCTCACGCTGCGCGTCATGCCCGTCCGCGCGTCGAAGCGCTCGATGACGCCGGCGTAGCAGCCTCCCCACACGATGTTGGGGTCGACGGGATCGGGCGTGGCCCAACCCGTCTCGCACCCGGCCGTCGAGGTCCACTCCGCGGGGAGGATGCCGTAGCCGCCCGGGCTGTTGCTCGGGCCGCGCATCGAGCCGTCGTCCTGCATCTGCCCGTAGACGAAGTACGGAATCCGGTTGTCGGTGGTGACGTGGTAGATCTGCCCGATCGGCAGGCGCGTCGTCGTCCACTGCCGGCCCCGGGTCGTCGAGATGATCACGCCGACGTCGTTGCCGATCATCATGCGGCTCGGGTTCTTCGGGTCGGCCCACATGTCGTGATTGTCGCCGCCCCAGCGGATCTCCTCGGCGGTCTCCCCGCCGTCGTACGTCACGCCCATGCCGTTCGACGGGAAAGTAGACCTCGTTGGCGTTGTCCGGCATGACGAGCATGCGGGTGTAGTAGTGGGGCCGCTCGTTCAAGAGCCGGCTGTGGTTGACGAGCTTCCAGTTCTCTCCCCCGTCGTCCGAGCGCCAGAGGGAGCCCCGGTCGCCGGTCTCGATCAGCGCATAGACGCGCTGGGAGTTCGCTGCGGAGCATCGCGAGGGCGATCTTGCCGAGCGGCGGATCGGGCAGGCCGTGCCCCGTGATGCGCTTCCAGGTCACCCCGCCGTCGCGCGAGACGAAGAGCCCTCCGCCGGGCCCGCCGCTCTTGCGACCCCAGGTCTTGATCTCGATCGGCCAGGCTCCGGCGAAGACGGTGCGCGGGTTGTTCGGATCCATCGCGATGTCGGAGACCCCGGTGTTCTCGTCGACGAACAGGACCTTTTCCCAGGTCTTTCCGCCGTCGGCCGTGCGAAAGACGCCGCGTTCGGGCTGCGGCCCGTAGCCGGTGCCGATCGCGGCGGCGAGAACGACGTCCGGGTTGCGCGGGTCGATCAGGATGCGCGCGATGCGCCCGGTCTTCTCGAGCCCCATGTGGCGTCAACGTCTTGCCGGCGTCGGTCGACTTGTAGATCCCGTTTCCGAGCGAGACGTTGCTGCGGATGAAGGGCTCGCCCGGTCCCCACCCAGACGACGTTCGGATCCGAAGGCGCGATCGCGATCGCGCCGATCGACTGGGCCGGCTGATCGTCGAAGATCGGCTTCCAGTGCGATGCCGCCGTCGGTCGACTTCCAGACGCCCCCCGAGGCCGCGCCGACGTAGTAGGTGTTCGGATCGCCGGGGACGCCGACCACCGCGCTGACCCGGTTGCCCGGCGGGCCGATGAACCGGTACTTCAGCTCCGCGTAGGGATCGGGCGCGGACGAGGCCGCGACGGCCGCGACCGCGCAGGCCCAGAGGGCCGCGGCGCCGGCCCGAGACTTCCATGCCTTCTGGCGCATCTTTTTCCTCCTACGGCCGAACGGACGGGTTCCCGCCCGGCGCCGGAGCGGGGGGGAACTTCTGAACGATTCCCTCGCCCCGCACGGCCCGCTCGATCGCGTCGAGCTCGGCGGGGAGGAACTCCGTGAAATTCTCGACGCCGGCCTGCGTCACGGCGACGACGTCCTCATAGCGCAGGTAGATGTTCTCCTCGGGAACGCGCAGCTGCGGGTCGACCGAGAAGACGACTCCCGGCGAGAGCTCGCGGTCCACGTAGCCGCCGTCGTCGTGCACGGCCATGCCGACGGGGTGCGAGAAGACGCCGCCTCCCGTCTCGACGAGCTTGCGCGCGGCCTGCTCGTAGACGGGACGGGAAAACCGCGTCCGCGCGAAGACGGCCTCCATCGCCTGCTTCGCCTCCTCCTGGATCTGCCGCGCCGTCACGCCCGGCCGGATCCGCGCGAGGATCGCGTTGCGGTAGGCGAGCACGAATCCCAGAAGCTCCCGCTGCATCGGGGAAAACTTCCCGCTGACCGGCCAGACCCGCGCGATGTCGCTCGTGTAGGAATGGTAGTCCGGCGCGTAGTCCATGAGGACGAGGTCGCCGGACTGCGAGCCGGGAGCCGTTGCGGTAGTAGTGCATGTTTCCGATGTTCTCGGTGCCCGCGGCCGTGATCGAGCGATAGGCCTCCAGGCGGGCGCCGTTGACGAGGAAGACGTAGCGGGCCGCGGCATCGAGCTCGTACTCGAAGACGCCGGGCCGCGTGCTCTTCATCGCCTCGAGCAGGCCCATTCCCGCCAGCTGCGACGCGCGCCGGATCAGCGCGATCTCGCGCGGGCTCTTGCGGCTGCGCAGCTCGTCCAAGACCGGCGTCAGGTCCCGGACCTGGCCGGGGTCGTTTCCCCTCGCGCCGCGCGCGCGCAGCAGCTCGATCAGACGCGCTTCCCGCGACAGCCTTCCATCCCACGGGTCGGCCGCGATCGCCGCGTTGCGGGCGAGCAGCTCCCAGCGCTGCTCGGCCGCCTGCTCGGCGGGAGCGAAGGGCGTCCAGACCGCCTCGGGAAGGCCTCCCGGAGGGGCTCCGAGCCAATCGCCGCGCATCGCGTCGGTCCGGAGGACCTCGTCGGCGCCGGTCAGCCGCTTGACCTCTTCGGCGTCGTCGCCCGAGAGGACCCGTCCCTCCGCGGCTTCCAGCCTCGCGTTTCGCGCGGGCAGGAACAAGCGTCGCCCGGCGGGTCCGCCCGTCCAGCAGGATGTAGGAGCCCGGCGTCTCGATGCCGCAGAGGTAGTAGAACTCGTTCGACTGGCGGGGAAAGACGAATCCTCCCGGCGGCGGCGCGCCGGCCACCAGCGCGACGGACTTTCCGCCGATCTTCTCGAAGACCGCCTCCCAGCGCGCCCGGAACTCGGCGGGCGGGAAGTCGGCCTGGTACCAGGCCTCGCCGCGCGCCGGGCGATGGAATGCCCAGAAAACGGCCACCGCCGCCCACAGGACCCGACGCCGGTTCATGGAACCTCCGGGGAAACGGGCAAGAGGATACAACCACCCCGCGGCGGCTCTTCCGGAGAGCGCGGTATGCTTCTGCTCGCATGCTGCCGACGCCCCGCCTCCGTTCGATCCCTCCGCCCGGCCGGCCGCCGGGAAGGACTCGAACGCCGTGAGGGTCGCCCTGGTCCACATCCGCGACCCTCAGTTCTATGCGATCCCCGGAAACGTGCGCGGCAAGAACGGCCGCCTGCAGGTGATGGGCTTCCCCCCGATCGGCATCATGTCGCTCTCCTCCGTGCTCAAGCGCGCGGGACACGAGACGCGGCTGTTCGACCAGGCCAACCCCGACACGCCCAACGACGTCATCGTCTCGGAGATCCGCCGCTGGCAGCCGGACCTGGTCGGGCTGAGCTTCCTCTCGACGACGAGCTACCCGTACGCGAAGATCCTCGCCCGCGCGCTTCGGGCCGCGGAGCCGGACCTGAAGCTCGCCTTCGGCGGCGTGTTCGCCACGTTGAACGCCGAGCTGATCAAGAAGCAGGTCCCCGAAGTGGACTTCGTCTGCCGCGGCGACGGCGAGCAGTTGATCCTCGACCTGCTCGGCCACCTCGACGACCCGTCGGGGGTCGCCGGCGTGACCTGGCAGGATGCGGGCGGCACCGTGCGCCACAACCTGCCGCGCGCTGCTCGACCGCAACCTCGACCAGTGGCCGATCCCCGATCGGGAGAGCCTGGATCTCGACTTCGTCGAGTCGATGCCGCTCGACGTGCCGGTCGTGCTCTCGCGCGAGCGCTTCACCACGATGCAGACCTCGCGCGGGTGTCCCTGGCCCTGCGTCTTCTGCGACATCCCGATCTTCAACGAGGGCAAGTGGCGCTCCTGGAGCCCCGAGCACGTCGTCGCGGAGCTCAAACAGCTCGAGGAGGCCGGCTACGGCTCCGTCTATTTCGTGGACGACCACTTCCTGCTGCAGCCCAAGCGCATCGAGGCGATCTGCAAGGGGATCATGGAGGAAGGCCTCACGATCCAGTGGGGCTGCGAGGGACGCGTGGACTCGGTCTGCATGGACCTCTTCCCGGCCATGGCCAGGGCGAACTGCCGCACGCTCATGTTCGGGATCGAGAGCGGCAGCCAGAAGATCCTGGACCGGCTCAAGAAGGAGCAGACGCTGGCGCAGACGGAGGCCGCGGTCGCCGCCGCGAAGAAGGCCGGCATCGAGATCGTCCACGGCTTCTTCGTCGTCGGCAACCCGGACGAGACCGAAGAGGACATGCGTCGCGACTTTCCGCTTCGCCTCGCGCCTGCCGCTCGACACCTTCGCCTTCAACCGCCTCTGCGTCTACCGCGGCACGCCGCTCTGGCAGGAGTACCTGCAGCGCGGCCTCGTCAACGACGAGACCGACTGGTACAAGTACTTCAAGTGCTCCTCGATCGATCCGACGGTCCTGCCCGGTGAGACGATCCACGCGATCCGCTCCCGGGAGCTGCAAGCGCCTGATCCTCTACAAGTTCGTCCGCTACCCGCGTCAGGCGTTCCGCCTGATGCGGCGTCTGGCCCACTCGATGCCCGCCCGCGACATCCTCTACATGCTGGTCAAGCCGTTCCTCGGAAAGAAGAGCGGCCAGACGAAGGCGGAGGTCCTCTCGCGGGCCGTCGAGCACTCGGAGCTGATGAGC
Source organism: uncultured Acidobacteriota bacterium (assembly GCA_963725095.1). Classification (GTDB taxonomy): domain Bacteria; phylum Acidobacteriota; class Thermoanaerobaculia; order UBA5066; family Gp7-AA6; genus DATBFU01. The sequence continues at coordinate 7,072 of CAVRXJ010000011.1, read as the reverse complement.
GCCGCGGCCGACCTGACGCAGATGTCCGACGAGTCGCAGGCGCAGATGCTCGCGCCGACGGGAACCGACCGGCTCTCCGCGGGCCTGTAGTAGTGTTCCGCGCACGATGAAACGGGTGTCGATCCGGCTCCTCGCCTTGTTCGCGGCGGCCGCGCTCGCCTGCTCCTCGACGGGGAACGCACCGCCGCAAGTCCTCCTACGACCACTCGGTCGACTTCTCGAGCTTGAAGACCTTCGGCTGGCACGAGAACCCCGAGGAGGAGAAACAACCCGGCGGCGCCATCGTGGACGCGCGCTTCATTTACGAGCACGTCCAGGCCGACGTCGCGGCGAACCTGACGAAGAAGGGCTTTCGCGGCGCCGGCGGCGACGCCGGCGGACTTCTACATCGACGTACCACACGCGGATGGCCGGCGTCCTGGAGAAGGACAAGTACGGCATCTACAGCTGGGCGCCCGTCGCGGCCATGTACTACAAGGAAGGCACGCTCGTCCTCGACGTCCGGGACTCGCAGAAGAAGCTGATCTGGCGCGGCTGGGCCACGCGCCTGCTCGGGACCAGTCCCGAGGGCATCGCGCGGGACATCCGGCACGCCGTCGACGACATCCTCAAGAAGTTCCCCCCGCGGGCGGCGCCAAGTCCTGACGACAGGCCGCGATTCGCTTCGCGAACGCGGCCAAACGTCTGTCCTACCCGGGCATTGGCTCCCGTATCTCAGCAGGCCTCTCCCCTATGGGTCTCCAGCCTCTTTCACAGCTTGCGAGCCGGTCGGTCGCGTCGATGAACGCGGCGATGTCCCTCTTGAAGTCCTTCAGCGACTGGTCCTGGACGTACATCATGTGCCCCGCGGGGTAGTACTTCATCTGGATGTGGGGCTGGAGCTTCTTCTCGATGCCGAGGTGCGACACCATGTACTCGGTCGCGAAGAACGGGGTCGCGAGGTCGTAGAGACCGTTCAAGACCAGGACCTGCAGGTCCGGATTGACGGTGAGCGCGTGGGCCAGGTCGAGCCCGGTGTTCGGGAATCCCGGGATGGGAAACGGTGAGCCCGGCGGCTGGTGCTTCCACTCCCAGAATTTCCAGGCCTCGTCGTTGCCGATCACGATAGGTCTTGCCCTGGCCGAACTTCAACTCCTCGTTGAAGTAGGACAGCAGGCCCGCCGTGTAGGCGGCCGAGATCGCGGCCTCCTGCGGATCGTAGTCGGCTTCCTTGGCCAGCCGGTCCAGGCTCACGCCCAGGAAGCGTGAGTCGAGCCGCCCGACGGTCTCGCTGTGCTCCCGCAGCAGCTCCTGGCTGTACTGCCCGCCGGTGATCCGGAGGTTCGCCTTCAGGATGTAGTCGACCGACAATCCCGTGTACTGGTGAAGCCTTCTCCGCCACGGCCTTGCGCTCCGTGTCCGACAGCGCGTCGCCCTTGGAGGAGCGCTGCGCTGTAGGGTCCGAGCGCGTACTTGCGCACCTCGTCGAAGAACGGCTCCAGATCCTTGGGCTGCGACGGCAGAACCTTGTGATACCAGGAGGTCGCCGCGAAGGTCGGCAGGAAGAGCGGATACGGCCGGTCGTTTCCGCGGAACGGCGAAGATCGCCTCGATGTCGAGCGCCACCGAGACGAGGATCACGCCGTTGAAGGACATGCCTTCGACGGTCTGTAGCCGGTCCACGATGCCGCCCGAACGCGTCGATCCGTAGCTCTCCCCGAGGAGGTACTTGGGCGAGTTCCAGCGGCCGTTGTCGCTGACGTACTGCTTGATGAACCGCGACACCGACTTGATGTCCGGATCCACGCCCCAGAAGTCCTTGTCCTTGGCCTCGCCGACGCGCCCGGGAGTAACCGGTGCCGACCGGATCGATCATGACGAGGTCCGTCTTGTCGATGATGCTGTAGGCGTTGTCGACGAGCTGGTAGGGCGGCGGCGGTGTCGAGGCGGCGTCGGCCGTCACGATGCGCCGGGGACCGAGCGCCCCGAGGTGCAGCCACACGGAGGAGGAACCGGGGCCGCCGTTGTAGGCGAACGTGATCGGCCGCCGGCTCGCGCCGCCGGCGTCGCGCCGGACGTAGGCGGTGTACCCCATGCTCGCCCACGGCTCGTCCTTGTCGTTGCGCAGGATCAGCGTGCCCACGGTGGCGGTGTAGCTGACCGGAACGCCGGCGATCGTGACGGTGCGCTGTGTCGACGATTGCTCCGGCTTGGGCGCCTCCTTCTTCGCCGTCTCCGCGGCGGGCTTCTCGGGCGCCTTTTCCGCCGGTTTTTCCTGGGCGACGGCGGCCATCGCCAGGGCCAGCGCCATCACGGTCGCCGCACCGATCCTCGTTTCCTTCACCGGTCCTGCTCCTTTCCGAGCTCCCGGCCGGGAGCCCGACGAACCACGCGAAACCCGATGCCGAAGAACGAAACGGCGCCGGCGACTAGGAAGCGGCCTTCTCCGCGGCGGGTGGCTTGGTGCGCATGTGGATCTCTGTGCCGCCGCGCTCGAAACGCACCTCGTCCATGAGCTGGTTGATGAGGTAGATGCCGCGGCCTCCCGTCGAGAAGAGGTTCTTCCCGGCGATCGGGCTCGGGATCTGCACCGGATCGAACCCCGGCCCGGGGTCGCGCACGACGATCAGCATGCCGCGCTCGTGGTCGCACGCGACGCAGCACTGGATTTCCTTGGACGGATCGTGGCCGCTGCCGTGCTCGATGGCGTTGGCGAGGGCCTCGCGCAGCGCGAGCTCGATCTCGAATTCCTTGCCCGCGGCGCAGCCCATGGCGGTGACGATGCGCATGACGCTCTCGACGACGGGAGAGATGGCATTGACGTCTCCGGGAAGCGTCAGGTCGAGCTTCACCAGCAGGTCGGAGGTGTTGAAATCGCAGCGCGTCAGCGGCTGTTCGGACATGGCGTCCCTCCCGTCAGCGCCTCGATTCTATGGCTTCCCGAAGGCCCGGGATCTGGCACTTTTCGGCCTGCCGGCGTCAGCGCGCGAGGTCGGCGAACCAGTTCAGGACGACCGTGGTCGGCGTCATCGCATCGCGTCCGAGCGGGGAGACCGTCAGGAAACGCTGGCCGTTCGCCGCAGGCTGGTACTTGTTCCGGGCGATTCCGGCTTCAAAGCGCCCCGTGAAGAGCGGCTTCGGGACGCCTGCCTGGAAGCCTCCGTCCGTTCGAATCTCGACCGCCATGACCTTCTGGTCCGGGGCTCGGTAGTAGATCTCCTTGCCGTTGTCGCTCCAGTGAGGCTCGACACCGCCGGCCGTCGAAATCTGCCACTTGCCTCCCGGACCCGGGAAGCTCTGAACATAGACCTCCTGGCGGCCCGATTCGTTCGATGTGTACGCCAGAAAACGGACGTCGGGAGAGAAGACGGGCACCAGCTCCGTAAAGGGGGTCCTCACGAACAGCGCGGGTTTCGCTCCCTCGGAGGTCGGCAGGGTCCAGATGTCCCAGCTCGTGTCCTTTCCCTGGCTCATGAAGGCGATGTACCGGCCGTCGCGCGACCAGTCGCAGACGATCTTGACCTCGTCCGACTTCAGCAGGAGCTTTCCCTCTCCCTGGCCATCGGATGTCTTTTCGTAGATGTCGGTCGATCCTTCCCGGTCGTTCGAAAAGGCGATCCGCTTCCCGTCGGGCGACCAGACGGGGCAGAACGCGTCTCCCTTTCCGAAGGTGAAGCGGGAGCTGACGCCGCGGGTCAGGTCCCGAATCCAGATGTCGCTTTTCCCGGTGCGCGGGTCGGCAAGGTCGAAGGCGAGTCGGTCGCCGACGCCCGGGGAAATGTCCGGATTGTGGTACTCGCCCGGATCGCCAACCGTTTCCTGTTCCTTCCCGTTTCGGTCGACCCAAACCATCCGGTCTCCCGATTCCCCGGTCCGATACGCGAGCGTCCCGTCGCGAGAGACGGAGAACCGCGCCAGACCGACCGAGTTGGTCCCGATGTGCTCGGCCAGTGGAATCGGCTCGCCGGTCGTTTTGCCCGCCTTCGCGTCGAAGGGCTGGGCGACGAGCGTCTTGTCGCGAACGAAGAGAAGGTAGCCGGGCGGCGCGAAGGTCACGAGCGTCTGCGCGGACGCGACCGCCTTGGTCTCCTTCGAATCGAGCGAGCCGATCCGGTAGACGCTGTCCTCGGCCTTCTGCCCGCTCACCATGTAAAGGAAGTGCCGCCCGTCCGGGAGGAACTCGGGCCATGCGACCCCGGTTTCCTTTCGCGCCGGATCGGCCTTCATGGCCACGGTTGCTGTGCCTCCGGCGGCCGAGACGCGGTAGATCGGATCGTTGGCCTGGCCGTCGAAGAGAATGACGCCCTGGGAGCTCCAGGTTCCGTCGGAGCCTGACGGCGCGTCGCAGACCTTCTGCGGCGGCCCGCCGGTGACCTCGATCTTCTTCAACTTGCCCTCGGCGACGAACCCGAGGAAACGGCTGTCGGGCGACCAGAAGGGCCGCGTCGCGCCCTCGGTCCCCGCCAGGGGCTGCGCCGCGAGCGCGCTCATCGGCCGGACCCAGATGCGCGTCTTGCCTGCGGCGTCCGTCGCGTTGAAAGCCAGGTTTCGCCCATCGGGCGAGATTCGGGGTGCTGTCGATCGAGGTGATTTCCTCCGGCGTCGCAATCTCGAACCGCACGGCCCGCGCCGGCGCCGGCGCGCGGCGGACAAAGCCGACGGCGAGCACCCCGGCCGCCAGAATCGCCGCCGCCGCGACTCCCCAGGCGAGCTTCTCGCGGCTCTTGCGGCGGGCGGCGACCGGCGCCGGCACTCCGGCCATGCGAGCCGCCCTCGGCGATCCACTGCAGCTGCATCATCACGTCGTGCGCCGTGTGCCACCGGTGCTCGGGCTCCTTGGCGAGGCAGCCCTTGACGACCCGGTCGAGCGCCGGCGGCACCATCGGCTGGATGCTCGAGATCGACGCCGGCTCGGAGTTCATGATCGAGCCGATGAGGCTCGCCTGGCTCTTGCCCGAGAAGGCCTTCTGGCCCGTCAGCATCTCGTAGAGCACGCAGCCGAAGGCGAAGAGGTCGCTGCGCGCGTCGGCCTCCCGGCCTTCGAGCTGCTCCGGAGACATGTACTGGAAGGTCCCGAGGATCGTGCCGCGCGTCGTCAGCGGCTGGCTCTCCTGGAGGGCCGTGGGGAGGCTCGTCACGGCCGAGACGGGCGAAGGCGCCGCCTGCAGCTTGGCGAGACCGAAGTCGAGCAGCTTCACGCCCGACTTCGTCAGCATGATGTTGCCGGGCTTCAAGTCCCGATGGACGATGCCGCTCTTGTGCGCGGCGTCGAGCGCCCCGGCGATCTCGATGCCGATCTTGAGCGCCTGGTCGACCGGCACCGCGCCCTTGCCCAGCCGGTCGGCGAGGGTCTCCCCTTCGAGGTACTCCATGACGAGGTAGTCGGTCCCGTCCTGGTGGCCGACGTCGTGGAGCATGCAGATGTGGGGGTGGGAGAGCTGCGAGATCGTCTTGGCCTCGCGATCGAGCCGCTGGCGCAGCTCCGGCGACGCGGACATGTGCTGCGGCAGCACCTTGACGGCCACGTCGCGCCCGAGCCGCGTGTCCCGCGCCTTGTAGACCTCGCCCATCCCGCCGGCGCCGAGCGGCGATTGGATCTCGTAGGGTCCCAGTCGGGACCCGGCTGTGAGGGTCAAGGTGGCACAGAGACTATAACGAGTGCCTGAGAAACCGGCATCCCGGCGGGTCGCGAGGGTATAGCATCCGATTCCGATGCGCCGCCGCGCCGCCACTCTCCTGCTGGCCGTCCTCTTCGTTCCCGGCGAGCCTGCGGCTGGCCGCCGCGGCGGGCGACTGCCGGGCCGGCCGAGCGCACTGTCCGCTCAAGTGCGCGCACCATGCGGACGCCGGCGTCGGCGCCGATTGCTGCCCGCTCGACGAGCCGGCGCCCGGAGGAGTGCTGCGCTCTCCGAAGTGCTCCGGAGATCCGAGTCCGGCTCCGCCGGCTCCGGCCCGGGCCAGCCGCTGATCCTCGTTTCGATCCTCCGGCTGCCGACTCCCCGGACCGGCGCCGGTCTCTCTCGCCCGTCACCGCTCGCCGTCGCCCGCGCTCGATACGCCCTCCCGCCTCCCGATCACGTGCCGCTGCTTCTCTCCTGACGCCGCCACCGCGCGGGGACGGTCCTCGCGCACTTTCGCGACAGGAGGAGAAGAAGCATGAGATCCCCCTCGACCGGGGGCGGCCGGCTTTTCGCCGCGCTCGCCCTCCTGATTCTCGGCCTCCTGGCCCTGCCCGACCGGGCCGGCGCCTGCTCGATGTGCCGCTGCAGCGATCCCGTCTTCAGCGCTCTCGGGCAGGGTCTCTACACGGAGTTCGGATTTCACGCCGCGCTCGACTGGACCCGGCTCGACCAGAGCCAGGGAGCGGGCCCCGAGCTCGAGGAACAGGTGCGCAACTCCCTGACGGCGACGCTTTCCTACGCGTGGAAGGAACGGCTGACCTTCGTCGCCCAGGTGCCGTACACCTTCAACCACCTGACCGAAGAGGACGGCGTCCAGACGGCGGACGGGCTCGGCGATCCGGCCTTCTATCTCTATGCGCGCCTGTGGTCCTCGGACTTCGCCGGAGGGCTCGGGAGACGCGCCTGGATCTCGGCCGTCGTTGCCGTGAAGACGCCGTGGGGGCGCAACGACGTCACCGAGGACGGCGAGCGGCTCGACGAGCACGTGCAGCCGGGGACGGGCGCCACGAATCTCTCGGGCGGACTCTCGGGGCTCTACCTCCTCGACGACAAGTCGTCGATCTACGCTTCGGCGGCCTACACCGGAACCGGACGAAACGCCTTCGGCTACAAGTACGGCGACAACGTCCAGGCCAACCTCGTCTACGAGCGCAAGCTGACCGACTGGCTCGACGGGGTCCTGGAGGTGAACTTCCTCGATGCCCGGAAGGACCAGATCGACGCCGCCGGCGTGCCGGATCCGGACACCGGAGGACAGACGCTGTACCTCACGCCCCGCGTGGGGATCGGCGTCTTTCGCGGGCTCGTCGCCCGCGCGGCCGTCCAGATTCCCGTCTGGGAGAACTTGAACGGCATCCAGGACGTCAAACCCGCCTACACCGCGGGCCTGACGTACGTCTTCTAGTCCCCGC
>CAVRXJ010000010.1:0-131855 GCA_963725095.1 uncultured Acidobacteriota bacterium | reverse complement strand
GTCAGTAGGCCAATGTTCCGACGGCGCCGGGAGGTCCCGGCGCCGTCGTTCGTTTCCTCCGCAGGAATGAGACTGGCCTGTCGATTCTCGTGTGCCCGTCCTGCGGCCGGAAGCCGCTCTCCAGCGGAGAGGCTCGCGGAGCGGGGCGTCCTGCGGCGCCTGCAAGACCCCGATCTCTCTGGTGACCCGGCCGATCGAAGCCGATCCCGAGATCTTTCGGCGAGATCACGAACGCCGGCCGGGTTCCCCGTCCTCGTGGACTTCTGGGCGGAATGGTGCGGCCCCTGCCGGACCGCCGCGCCGGAAGTCGCGCGCACGGCGGCGGAGATGGCGGGCCGTGCCCTCGTCCTCAAGGTCGACACGGACCGCTACCCGGAGCTCGCCGCGCGTTTCGGCGTGCAGGGAATTCCGAACTTCGTCGTGCTGAAGGACGGACGGACTGTCTTTCAGAAGGCCGGGCTCGCGGGCAGCGCGGAGATGAAGGACTGGCTCACACGGGCCGGAGCGCGGCAGCCTGAGACCCGCGGTCTCCCCGAGGCAGGCGCCGGATTTCCGGAGGAAAGGCAAGATGAGAAGGCTTCGTCGATCTCCATCGCGAGCCTGTTCCTGGCGGCGGCCACGGTCCGCGGCAGCGAGCGCGCGATCCCGTTCTGGCCGGACGAGGTCCCGGCCGCGATCCACGCGGAGATCGACGGCAACGCGACCCTCGAGACCGTGCGGGAGCTCGGACGCTTCCACCGCGTACAGGGCTCGCCGGGCTACGCGGCGGCCGCCGAGCATCTGCGGCAGAAGCTCGTCGCCGCGGGCCTCTCGAACGTCGCGATCGAGCGCTTCCCCGCCGACGGCAAGACGCGCTACGCCCACTTCGTCAGCTACTACGGCTGGACGCCGGTCTCCGCGACCCTCGAAGAGGTCTCGCCGCGCGCCGGGCCGATCTCGTCGTTTCCCGAGCTGCCGGTGGCGCTGGCCGACTACAGCCAGGACGCGGATGTCACGGCGGAGCTGGTCGACGTCGGGGCCGGCGTCTCCGAGGCGGACTACGCCGGAAAGGACGTCCGCGGGCGGATCCTCCTCGCCGACGGCAACCCGCCGCCGTTCACGCGGCGTGCTGCGAAGGGCGCGGGGCCGCGGGGTTCCTGTCGGACTTCCCAACCAGCCCTCCGCCTGGTCGGGCGACGACTCCGACCTCGTGCGCTGGGGGCACCTGTCTCCCTATCAGACCGCCAACCGCTTCGCCTTCATGGTCTCCAAGCGCCAGGCGCAGGCGTACCGAGCGCGTCTGGCTTCGGGCGAGAAGATCGTCCTGCGCGCGCGCGTCCAGGCGAAGATGGTTCCGGCCACCTACGACGTCGTCGTGGCGACGATTCCGGGGACCGATCCGGCCGCGGGCGAGATCGTGCCTGACGGCGCACCTCTGCCACGAGTCGGCCGGCGCCAACGACAACGCTTCCGGAAGCGCCGGGATCTTCGAGGTGGCCCGCGCGCTCCAGAGCGCGATCCGGAAACAGTCCCTCCCCTCCCCGCGGCGCACGATCCGTTTCCTGTGGCTTCCGGAGATCGCCGGCTCGCAGGCCTACCTGGTCCGGCACCCCGAGGTCGTGGCGAAGCTCGCGGCCGGGATCCACATGGACATGGTCGGCGGGCTGCTCTCGACGACGAAGGGCACGCTCCACGTCTCGCGTTCGGTGGAATCGCATCCGCACGTCGCGAGCGAGATCGCCCGCGCCTGGCTCGATCAGGTCGACCGGGGCTTCGCAGCGCTACGCGGAGCGGGGCGGCGACCCGCTGGAAGGCTTCGCCTGGCTGCCGGGTTCGCGCGAGCCTCTGCTCGCGGACCTGCGCGCCTTCGAGATCGGCAGCGACCACGAGGTGTTCGAGGAGGCAAGCTTCGGCGTGCCGATGGTCTACTTCCACGACTACCCCGACGTCACGATCCACACCAACAAGGACCAGCCCGAAAACCTCGACGCCACGAAGCTCGGGCGCGTGGCGTACATGGGAGCCGGGATCGCCTGGACGCTCGCGGCGCTGCCGGACGCCGAGGCGGCGCGCCTCCTGCGCTACGCGCGCGCACAGGGCGAGGCGGCAATCGCCCTTTCGCGCCAGGGCGAGGACCGCGACAGCCTGCTGGCTTCCTACGCCGCGATCACGACGGCGCAGGAGACGCTGCGCTCCGTCGCCGCGCTCTGGCCCTCGACCGCGGCGGCCGTCGGGAAGGAGGACGAGCGGCTGCGCGAGATGGCTTCGCTCGTCAAGCCGCCGGCCGCCCCCGGCGGCGACGCGCGTGTCCCGGTCCGCAACCCCGAGGTGCGCGGGCCGCTCGACGTCTACTACTACAACGAGCTCACCGCGAAGGGCGTCCGAACGGAACCGGCGCTGCTCCAAACGCACGCGGGGCGAAGTGCTGACGTACGAGACGCTCAACCTCGTCGACGGAAAGCGGAGCGTGTCCGAGATCCGGGACACCCTCACCGGGCGCTACGATCCCGTTCCGCTCTCCGAAATCGCGGAGTATTTGAACCTGCTCGCGACCGCCCGGGTCATCACCTGGAAGTGACCGCGCCCTTCGACTTCTCCGCAACCAACCTCGACCGGGAGTTCCCGGTCCGCAAGAGCCTCGTCTACTTCAATCACGCCGCGGTGGCTCCCCTGCCCCGCCGCGTCTCCGACGCGATCGTCGCGCACGTCGAGAACATCCGGGATCGCGGCGCGGCCGACTGGCGCAAGTGGTACGGCGGCATCGACCGCGCCCGCCGCACCGCCGCGGGCTTCCTCGGGGCCGACCGCTCGCAGGTCGCGTTTCTCCCGTCGACGAGCTGGGCGCTCAACCTGGTCGCGCGGAGCTTCGCGTGGAAGGCCGGCGACAACGTCGTCGGCGACGACATGGAATTTCCGTCGAATGCCCTTCCGTGGAAATCGCTCGAGCGGGAAGGCGTCGAATACCGAGTCGCGCACAACCGGTCGGGCCGTGTCACCTTCGACGACATCGCCGCGAAGGTCGACGGCCGAACGCGCGTCATCGCCGTCTCCTGGGTCGCCTTCCACAACGGCTTCGTCTTCCCGATCGAAACGATCGGCGAGTTCTGCCGCTCGAAAGGCATCCTCTTCGTCGTTGACGGGATCCAGGGACTGGGCGCCCTCCCGCTGGACGTCTCGAAGACGAAGATCGACGTGCTCGCCGCCGACGCGCACAAGTGGCTGCTCGCGCAGGAGTGTTGCACCGTCTTCTACGTCAGCGACGCGGCGCGCGAGAAACTCCGCCGCCGTTTCTCGGCTGGTGGAACATCGAGGCGGAGGAGGAACAGACCTTCCTCGCGGAGAGGTGGAAGGTACAGCCCGGCGGACGGGGCTACGAGCCGGGTGCTCTGCCGACGGCCCAGATCTTCGGCCTCGAAGCCGCGATCGGTCTGCTTCAAGAAATCGGCGTGTCGATGGTGCGGGACCGGATCCTCACACTCGTCGGAGCGCTTCGCGAGGGGCTCGAGGCGCGCGGCTGGCGCATCACGACACCGAAGCCGCTGGGATCGGGAATCCTCTCGGCCGTCCCCCTCGCGAAACGAGCGCGCCGTGGCCAAGGAGCTCGAGCGTCGCGGCATCATCGTCGCGCCCCGCGAAGGCGCCGTGCGCTTCTCGCCGCACGTCGGGAACGACGCCGACGAGATCACGCGAGCGCTCTCGGCGATCGACGAGATCGCGTGAGCCTCCCGCTTCGCCTTAATTGGTCGAGAGGCTGGCGTCGGAGACGAACGTCTTCGGCCAGAGCCGGCCGTGAATCGTTTCCTTGGAGACGGCGCGGGGCCGCTCCTGGACCAGGAGCTCGAGCAGCTCGAAGGCCTTCGGCGAGACGGCAACCGGGCTTTCCACCGCGGAAGACCTCGCGGGTGTCGCCGTCCCACACGCAGTTGCCGAACACAATTCGCATGGCCGCAGGCAGGAAATCTCCGTCGATTCTATGCCCGGAACGCCGTGTCTGCGCCCTTCTCCCTAGGTGTGAGGTAGGTCGCCGCGCGCCCCTTGCGTCCCTCGTTCTTGTTGTAGTGTCTCCGAAGGAGGGGGAGTTCCCCCGACGGCATGGAGGTGATGGTGGTGAGCACGACCGTCCCGCCAGGGCGACCCGAGCGTCGGGTACCGCGCGCGTCCGCCCCCTCCGACGGCCTGCTTCCGATCCCGGCGCCGATGACGCAGAACCTGCCGCGCCGGTTCGGCGACTACCTCGTCACCTCCGAGCTCTCGCGTGACGCGCTTGGCCGCGTCTTTCGCGCCATCGACGTCTCCGGCAACGGCGAGTTCGTCCGGCTGCGCATCTTCGACACGCGCCACGTCGATGGACCGATGCTCATCGACGCGATCGAGGCCGCGGCGGCCATGCGGCCGCTCCTCTCGGGCCCCTTCACGGCGCGCGGCGAGCGCGCGGGGGCCGTCGATCGCCTCCCCTACATCGCCTGGAAGGAGACACACGGCTGGACGCTCGACGTGCTCGTCAACGGTTTCCGCGCCGCCGGGGTGCGCCTGCCCGTCGAGCACTCCCTCCTGATCGCGGACAGGGTCGCCGCCGCACTCGACTCGGCCCACCACAAGTCCTTCGAAGGAAAGGCGATCGCCCACGGCCTGGTCTGGCCCGGCTTCGTCTCGATCGGCGCCGACGCGGACATCTTCGTGGCCGGCTTCGGCCTGGCCGCGGGCATCTTTCCGACGCTCGAAGAACCCGGCCTCGCTCGGGCGCTTGCCGCCTACGTCGCGCCCGAGGAGCGGCTGCGGCCGCGCGTCGCTCCGGCTTCCGACATCTACTCGGTCGGCGCGATCCTCCTCGAGCTGCTCACGCAGCGGGCGCCCTCGCTCGAAATGCCTCCCGCGGCCGTGCGGAAAGAAGACGGGTTGCCCGATGACGTCGTGCAGCTCGTGCGCGGGGCGCTCGCGAAGCCCTCGATCCGCTTCTCGTCGATGGGCGCGTTCCGCCGCGAGCTCGGCCGCGTCCTCGTCGCCGGGCGCTACTCCCCGTCGAGCTTCGCCCTGTCGCAGCTTCTCGCCGAGCGGCTCGGTCCGCAGAGCATCCACCACGCCGAGGCCGCCGCGCTCGCCGAACAGGCCCGCCGTCGCATGACGCCGACCCGCCCGCGCGCCCTGGCGCCGGGTGCCGTCCGCGACCACGACGCCGAAGTGGACTCGGTGCTCCGCAACTTTTGGAGCCGCGCCGAAACGACGTAGCGACGGCCGCGTGCACTCGGGGGCGCTCTTCGAGCCCCCTTTGCGCCGTGCTCCGAGGTGCTAGGCTTCGCGCAGACACCCGTCGAGCCGATCGCTCCTTCGAGGAGGTTCTCAATGACCAACGGACCCGCGTGGGTCCGGCGCCTCTGCGTCGCGCTCCTCCTCGCGTCGGGTGCCGCGGCGCAGACGGCTCCCGAGAAGCCCTACGTCGAGCGGGTCGAGGTCAACGTCCGGACCGTTCTCGTCCGGATCACCGACAAGAGCGGCCGTGTGCCGTCGCCGCCACCGGAGCCGGCAGACCTCGCGGTCTTCGAGGACGGCATCGCCGTCAAGGTCCTCGGCGTGGATCCGGCGTCCGCCGGCCCTCCGCCGCCGCCCGATTCACACGCGACGGGCGAATCGGCTGCCGCGCCGGCCTCCACACAGGGCGCACCGGCGTCCCCGTTGGCGCTCGGGATTCCCCAGCACCTCTACGTCGACGTGGCCCTTCTCGACGCGGGTTCGGTCTCGCGCACGGCCGCGGCGTTCGGCAAGAACCTGCCGCAGATCCTCGCCAACGGGACCCTCGAGATCGTCGCCGCCGACCCGCAGCCCCGCCAGATCCTGGCTCCCACCCGCGACGAACAGCTCGCCCGCAAGGCCCTTGCCGAGCTCGCGTCCACCGTTTCGGGAAAGCAGACGCTCCAGTTCTCCCGGAAAGGAACCATGGACTCGCTGCGCAACGGATTCTGCACCACCCCGGAGTCTTCCCAGTCGACGATCCGCAGCGCGGCAGAACAGGAGCTTCAAATCGCGCAGGGCTCTCTCGATCGGCTCCTCCGATGGGCAACGTCGCTGGGCGGCCAGCGTCCGGATGTCGTGTACTTCGTCTCGGACGGCTTCGATTCGGATCCCTCCGAGTCCTACTCCAAAGTGGTGATCCAGAAGTCGGCGCAACCGCAGACCACTCTCTGCCAGGGAATCAACCCGCAGCAGGCGGAGGTGCTTTCGGCGCAGCTGCGGCAGGAGTTCGCTCCGCAGGGCGACGCGATGGTCGGAAGGGTGGCCCAGTCGCTGGCGGCGCTGGGAATCGAAGCCGTGCCCATCGCCCTCGCAGGCGACTCCGGGAACTTCGGAGGCGACGCCTCCACACCCGGACAGGACGCGTTCGCTTCGACGAGCGGAACGGTTCCGCTGCTCGCACGGCCGATGGATCCGCTGCGCGTCCTGGCGGATACGACGGGGGGCGACATCGTGACGTCGGTCAACACCTTCTCGGCCGCGGTCGACGCCTACCAGAGCGCCTACGTCGTGTCCTTTCGCGCGGACCGCCCGCCGGACGGAAAGCCGCATGCGCTGCGCATCGAGAGCCGGCGTCCGGACCTCTCGGTGCGGGGACCAAAGTTCGCAGGCGGCTGGAGCCGCGCCGAAACGACGTAGGCCTGCCGCCGCCCGCAGAGGACAGCCTGTCCTCGGGCGGATCCGTGCCACGGCGCGATTCCGTCGCGGGGCGCGCCGAAATGCTAGTCTTCGCGCCGGCACTCGCTTTGCTTCGACACCCGAGAACTCCCCTCGAGGAGGTCCTCGATGACCAACAGGACCGCGCGGTTCCGGCGCCTCCGCGTCGCGCTCCTGCTCCTCCTCGCGGCGGGGGCCGCGGCCCAGACCGCTCCCGAGAAGCCCTACGTCGAGCGGGTCGAGGTCAACGTTCGGACGGTCCTCGTCCGGATCACCGACCGCGACGGCCGCGCCCCCTCGCCTCCGCCGGGACCCGAGGACATCGAAGTCGTCGAGGACGGCGCCGTCATGCAGGTCCTCGGCGTCGATCCCGCGCGGGCGCCGTCCCCGCGGCCTGAAACCACCCCTCCGTCCCGGCCGTCCCCGCACCACAGGCGCCTCCGGCGGCCGCCGCCGCCTTCCGACGCGGCGCGGCATCCCCCAACACCTCTACGTGGAAACGACGACGCTCGAGCCGAGCTCCGTCCGGCGGCTGGCCGCGAACTTCGAAAAGAACCTCGACTCCATCCTCGCCAACGGGCCTCTCGAGATCGTCGTGGCCGATCCCCAGCCCCGCCAGTTTCTCGAGTCCACACGCGACCCGCAGACAATCCGCCGCGCTCTGGCAGAACTCGGCAACGGAGTCGCGGGAAAGCAGACCCTCGTCCTGCAGCGCCGGCAGGCGATCGATCAGATGCGCAGCGCCGTTTGCGCGAACACCCTCCAGAGCGCCGCCCGCTCCGCCGCGGAACAGGAGCTTCGCATCATCCAGGACGCCTTGAACCGGCTCGTCCAGTGGGGCGTCTCGCTCGGCGGCCAGCGGCCGGACGTCGTCTACTTCGTCTCGGACGGATTCGACACCAACGTCACACAGACATATGTCCAGATCATTCGACAGCTTGCCTTGCAACCCCGGTCGGCGCTCTGCCCGCCGATCGATCTGAACCAGGTGTCGATCGAGCTCCAGAGCGAATACGCGCCGCAGGGCGCCGAGCTGGTCGGACAGGCCGCGCGCAGCACTCGCCGCGCTCAACATCGAGGCCGTGCCGGTCGCCCTGGGAGGCAACCTCAAGGATTTCGGCAACGACGCCTCGATTCCCGGGCAGGACAACTTCCGGGCGGCCTTCGGTTCGATTCCGCTCTTCGCCCAGCCGATCGACGGGCTCCGCACCCTGGCCGAGCCCACCGGCGGCGAAGTCGTCACCTCGGTCGGGCAGCTTCCCTCAGCCCTCGCGGGCTTCGACAATTCCTTCGTCGTCTCCTTTCGCTCCGAGCATTCGGCCGACGGGAAGATCCACGACCTGCGCATCACGAGCAAGCGCGCGGGCCTGACGATCCGAAGCCCCCAGTACATGACCGAAGGCACTCCCGACTCCGTCGCGAAGGGCCTCGCCGTGCGGGCTCTCCACGAGCCGCCGGCGGCGTCCGGCATTTCGGTCCGCCTGGCGATCGACGGCGTCGAGAAGGCCGGCAAGGAGTTTGCGGGGATGCTGCACGTGGACGCGGACCTCGCCTCCCTCGTGTCGACGCTCGCCCACCTGGACGGCGGGCGGATCCGGGTCACCATCGCCGTCGAGGTGCAGGGCGCCCGCGAGCCCTTCACGACCAACCAGGAATTCGACGTCGCGAAGAATCAGCCGACCTTCGGCGCGGACATCCCCATCCGGTGGCCGGCCAAGGGTCGAAAGGTCGCCGTGACGGTCGAGGAGCTGAAGACCGGAACCCGGGGCACGGCGGCGATCGATCTGCCCAAGTAGGAAGTTCGACCTTGCGCTCCCGGCTAGACTGGCGCCGTTGAAGAGAGCATCGGCGGGCCCCTGGCGACGCCTGGCGACGGAACGCGGTGAACGCCCGCGCACGCGCGCTCGACCGGCTGGGCCCCGCCCGCGTCGTCGGTCTGATGCAGTCGGAAGATCGGGCCGTGCTCTCCGCGCTGCGTAAGGCGCGCGCCCGCATCGCGCGCGCGGCGGCAGATGCTCCGCGAGGCCTTCCTGGCGGGACGAAACTGTTACCTCTTCGGCGCCGGCACGAGCGGCCGCCTGGCCGTTCTCGAAGCGGCCGAGCTTCCGCCGACCTTCGGAACCGATCCCCGCCGCGTGCAGGCGGTCATCGCCGGAGGGCGAGGCGCGGTCTTTCGGGCGCGCGAAGGCGCCGAGGATCGGTCCGACGAGGGGGCGCGCGCCGCCGACAGGGCGAAGCCGGGAGACCTCGTCATCGGCATTTCGGCAAGCTCCGTCACCCCGTTCGTCCGAGGCGCGCTCGCGCGCGCCCGGCGCCGCGGAGCCCGGACGATCCTCGTGACCTGCGGCAATCCGCCCGGGCTGTCGCGAATCGCGGACCTCGTCGTCCGGCTCGGGGTCGGTCCCGAGGTGCTCGCCGGTTCGACGCGGCTGAAGGCCGGAACGGCGACCAAGCTCGCCCTGAACCAGATCACGACGGCCGCCTTCGCGTCGGCCGGAAAAGTCTTCGGACCCTGGATGGTCGACCTGCGCGCCGGCTCGGCGAAGCTGAAAGACCGTGCGATCCGCATCGTGGCGGCCGCGGCCGAGGTTTCGCCGCGGCTTGCGCGGGGCCTCCTCTCGAGGGCCGGTGGAGAGGTCAAGACGGCGATCGTGATGGGCCGGATGAAGGTGGCGCCGGCAGAGGCGCGGCGGAAACTCGAGCGTGCGCTGGGCGACCTGCGCCGCGCGCTCAAGATCGGGTGGCGACCGCCTCCCGCGGGAAGAACCCGGACGCGATCAGCATCGCCTCGACCTGGCCGCGCGTAGATCCGAGCTTCGACGCCCCGGCGAGCAGCGGCTCCGCCTCGACGGGATGCCAGTTTCGCCGGGACGCCTCGGCAAGCCCCGCGATGTCCATCGGCGCGATCGCGTCGTGAATCCTCGCCAGGAGTCGCGACCGCTCGTCGGCCCGGCGGGCGCCGGGGGCAGCGCCCGCCAGAGTCGCCGCGCAGACCTCGCGCAGCGCGGGGCCGAACGTCCGGTGGTCGTGGGAGAGGAACGACCCGGCCAACGCGGGGCGGCCGAGGCGGCGCGCGGCTTCCGCGAAGCTCGCCGCCGCGAAATAGAGGAGCGAAAGCGCCGCGAAGAGCTCGAAGTCGCCGAAGCTCGCGTAGAGGGCCGAGACCAGAAGCGCCGCCGCGTCCGCGTCGGCAAGCGTCGCCGCCTCATAGGTCTCGAGGGCGCCCTCCAGCCCCGGCCGCTCCCACTCCCGGTCGAGGATCCCGGCCAGCCGCTCGATGCCGAGCAGCGTCAGGGGGAACCCCGTCGAGAGGAGGGGATCGACGAAGGCGGCCGCCGACGGGAGGAGGGCCCATCGCGCGCCCGAAACGGCGCCGGCGCGAAACGGAAGCAGCCGGGAGTGAACGAACGGCCGGAGGGCGCGCGCCCCGGCGAACTGCTCGGCGACACTCGGCAGCCGCGCCAGGAGGCGGCCCCAGGCCGGCGCTCCCTCGGAGAGCGAGAGCTCGCGGGCGAGCTCGGGCTCGGCGGCGACACCGGCGCTGACGATCCCGTTGTTGAAGCGCAGGACCCAGATCCAGCCCCCCGCGAAAACGTGATGCAGCGCGGCGTCGTCGGGCGCGTACGGCGGGGTCTGCCCGGCCGGAGAGAATCCCATCTCCGCCACCCGACGCACTCCCTCGAAATGCGTGTAGAGACCTTCCGTCTTCGGCAGGTGCGGGAATTCGGCTTCGGGAAGCGCGAGCGCGCGGTGGAGAAACCCCCGCGGACCCGAAGCGTCGACCGCAAACCGCGCGCCGATCGAGACGGGCCGCCCGAGGCGGCTGCCCTCGAGGCGGACACCGGCCGGCGCTCGGCTCGGCGCGATCCAGGCTCGTCCGGTCGAGGTATTCGACGCCTTCGCGCTCGGCCTCGCGCGCCAGGAAGTGGTCGAAGTCCGCGCGGTACCAGTGCGTGTCCGCGACTTCGTCCCGCGGGCTCGCGGCGACGAGCAGCTGGTCGCGGCGATCGGGATCCTTCGAGAAGGGCTCCCCGGCGCGGTGCCCGTAGAAGGTGAAGCCGCGCTTCAGGCCGCAGCCGATCTCGGGATACCGCTCCTGCCAGGTTCCCCACGCCGTCAGCGGAGCGACCCGCGGCAGGTCGTAGCGCCGGCAGAGCTCCTCCAGCAGCAGGTTGGCGACGGGCGAGGAGGACTCGCCGATGGCAAAACGCGGGTGCGTCCCCTTCTCGATCAGCACGACCGATCGCCCGATCCGCCGGCAGATCAGCGCGAAGAGGGAGCCGGCGAAGCCCGAGCCGACGACGGCGACGTCGAAGTCGCGCCTCACGAGGCTCCCCCGCAGGCGTCGCAGGCCACGGGCGCGACGACTCTTCTGACCGAGATTCATGGCGGCGAGCCTTCGCCGCCGGTCCTCGAAGCAGGCCGCGCAGGCGCGGAACTCCTCGAGGTTCCACAGGTCGGCGAAGACGCGGCCCCGGCCGAGCGCGAGCCCGGCCGCGAGCGCCGCCTCCAGGTTCGCGAGAAGCGGCGCGCGGAACTCCCCCGCCTGGCCGAGCGCCTCGAGCGCGCCGTTGCCGCCGCGCGTCGGGATGATCGAGACGGCCGTCGCCCCGCAGAGGAACGCGAAAGCGACCGAGCGGCCGGCCCAGGCGAGGCTCTCCTCCGGCGAGAGAAAAGGAAGGCCCAGGAGAACGAACACGCGCAGGGCGATCCGCTCGCGCGCCAGCAGCGCCGCCGCCGCTTCGAACTGGTCGAGGGTCATCCGCTTGTTGAGGCGGGGCAGGATCTCCGGATGGACGGTCTCGAGGCCCATGGCGACCTCGAGCCTTCCCGAAACGAGGTCGCGGAACCTCAGGCACGCGTCACCCACGAGGGCCGGGTGCGACTCGACGATCACCCGATCGAAACCGCCGACGGCGGACGCGATGTCTCCGTAGTCCTCCGGGTCGATGGCCTTCGGGTCGAAGAAGCTGCCGGCGTTGTAGAGCTTCACGCGGCGCGCCGCGGGAAGCCCGGCGAGAGCGCTCCGGATCTGCGCCGGGATCGCCCCCGGCGGCACGCTTTCGGTCGTCGTGTTCTTCCAGAGGTCGCACATGAGGCAGCGCCACGGACATTCGCGGTTGGCGAGAAAGATCGTGGCGACGGGACACGGGCCGCCCGGCTTCATCCGGCTCGGTCTCGACGAGCGCCGCGACCGCGCGCTCCGGGTCGACGGGATGCCGGGGGCCCCGCCGCGCGAGGATCCAGCGGTCGCGTTCGGCCGCGGTCTCGGGGTAGCGGGCGGGAGGCGCGGTGCTCACGTGTAGAGGGAGTGGAAGTGCCTCCGGTAGTCCGCCTCCCCGAAGGGGAAGCGCCGCCGCGCCTGCCCCGCCGGGAAGGCGCCGTGCTGGAATCGCCGCTTGGCGAAGACCGGCATCGCGAGCCCCGTCAGCTGGCGGATGCCGCGCGAGACGATCTCTCCCTTCAGCGAATACAGCCGTTCGACGTCGCAGCGGGTCAGCTCCACGAAGGGGATGGCCTCGGCGACGGCGATGACCGCGGGCCGCATGAACGGGCTGAACCCCTCGAACCCGTAGCGCCGCAGCGGCGCGTAGGACCGCGCGCAGGAACGGCTCTGGCCACCCGAGTACGTCCGCGAGTGCTTCAGCTTTCCGACACCCCAGCCTTCCTGATAGAGGAGCGGGTTGTTGAGCACGCTCCGGATCGTGAGCTCCGGGTTCTCCTCGATCGGGTAGTCCTTGAGGTTCTCGTCCCCGCCGTCGCCGTCGGCCAGATGCTTCCAGTCCGGATAGCGCTCGCGGATGCCCCGGCAGAGGGCCAGGGCCGCCGCCGCGGACTCGACGTCGAGCGGCTTGTAGTCCTCGATGACGCCGACGGCGCCGAGCGGGTCGACCGCATCGGCGTCGAGCGGCGATCGGCTCGAGATAGAGCCCGCGGCCGAGCCGCTCGAGGAACTCCCGCGCCTGGGCGAGGTCCTGGCCGTCGCCCAGCGCGAGCGTGAAGGCCTTCAGGCGCGCCGGGCTCTCGCCGCGCGCGCGCAGCACGTGCTCGATCGTCAGCAGGACGGCGCCGCTGTCGACGCCGCCGGAGAAGAGCACGCCGAGGGGCTCGCGGGCAGGCACGCGATCGAGCCACCGCGCGACCTCGCCGGCGAGCGCGCCGACGTAGCGCCGGCCGATCTCGTCGAGGTCGGCCGGCAGGCCGTTGCGCTCAGGGGTGAAGAAGCGCTCGTAGGTCGCGTCCGGATCGGGACAGCCGACCAGCCGGAGCTCGACGACGTGGTGCGCCGGCACCATCCGCGTGTAGCTCGGGTGAAACTGCCCGGCCAGGCCCTCGGCCGCGAGCAGGTCCCGGATCGCGTCGATGCGCTCGGAGACGATGAGCGCCGGCCCGTCGAGCGTCCTTGGCCAGGAAGTACCGCAGCGGCCGGTCGAGCGAACGGGCCAGGCGGACCGCCTCGCCGTCCCGGCCGACCAGCGCGAAGGAGCCCTCGATCTCCTGCACGCCGGCCGCCGCACCGCGCGCGACCCGCCGGCGGGCTTCTTCGAGGCTCATGTTCTCGATGCGGTTGGCCTCGGGATCCGTCAGGTCGGCGACGCGTTCGATCAATCGGTCGGTCAACATGAGTTTCCTCCTCCCCTTCCTCCTCAGAGGCTCCCAAATCCCACAAGCGCCACGCCGTGCCGCGCGAGGGCGGCACGAACCGACGGATCACACAGGGCCTCGACCTCCCGCGCGCGTTCCCGGGCGTACGTGCTGCCCGAGAGCAGCGCCTCGTCGGGGAAGCCCGGATGGCACATGAGCTCGCTCGTCCCCTCCGGCAGCTCAGCGACGATCGCGACGAGACGCTCCGCCGTCGCTCCGGCGCCGTAGAACCCGTCCAGAAACGCATCGGGCGTCCGCAGGCCCGCGGCCCGCAGGCGCTCGCGCGCCGCGGCGCTCGACGCGCGCACCGGCAGGCCCTTCTCCCGCGCCGCGGCCGCGAAGACGGGCTCGATGTCCGGGTGCAGCGCGCAATGGTGGTGAGAGTCCAGATGCGACGGCAGCCGGCCCGCGAGGCCCTGGAACCGCGCGAGCTGCGCCTCGATCTCACGGCGCACCTCGTCGCGGTCCAGCCGTGCCGGGAGCGCCTCGGCGTTGCGCGCGAAGCGGCCGCCGGGCGCGAGCGTCGGAAGGTCGCCGGCCGGCGAGGCGGGGGCGCCACCGCCCGTCAGGACGACGTGCATCCCGAGGTCGAGACGCGGAGTCCGCGCGAGCGCCTCGCGGAAGCCGGCCTCGGCGCCCGGCTCCAGAACCATCGCCGTGGCCGACGTCACGATGCCCCGCTCGTGCGACGCGAACGTGCCGGCGTTGATACCTTCCGTCCGGCCGAAGTCGTCCGCATTGACGATGAGCCTCTTCATCAACGCTCGAGCTCCTCGATTGCGAGCTGGACCGCACCGCGCGCGGGCTCCTCCTCCAGCCGCTGCACGCGGGCCTGCCCGTTGGCGAGCTTCTCTCCCACGGCCCGTTCGAGACTGCCGAGCGCGCGAAACGTCCCGCCCGAGAGCACGACGTCGTACGGAGCGGTCGAGAGACCGAGTCTGCCGATGACGGTGCTCGCCGCCAGGACGAGCTCGCCGGCCGCGTCCGAGAGGATTTGCGCGGCCACCGCGTCCCCGTTTCCCGCCGCGGCTTCCACGGCGACGGCGAAGAGCGCCACCCGGGGCCGCGGGTACTCGCCGTCGTAGATCGCCTTGACGATCCGATCGGGACGGTCGATGGCGAAGTGCTCCAGGAGCGCCGCCTCGAGCGCCGTGGAGGGGCCCCGGCCGTCCAGCGCCCTCAGGACGTGACGGATCGCGCGCTCGCCGATCCAGAAGCCCGAGCCCTCGTCGCCGACGCGCCAGCCCCACCCTCCGGCCCGGGCCGTGGTCCCTTCGGCGTTCTGTCCCCACGCGATCGAACCGGTCCCGCAGACGACCGCCACGCCGATCCGACGCGCGGATCCGGCGACGAAGGCAATATGCGCGTCGTTGGTGACGACGACGCGGTCCCGAAAACCGATGCGTCGCAGGATCTCGCGCAGGACGAGCGCGTCGTCCGGGCGCCCCGCCCCCGCGATGCCGAGGGCCACGGCCTCGGGACTGACACCCGCGCGAGAGGTCGCCTCTTCGGCCACGGCGTGCAGGACCTTTTCGACCGCGAGCTCCCCGTGCGTGCGCAGGTTCGCGCCTCCGGCCGAGGCCGTCGCGAGGACTTCCCCGCCCTCCGTCGCGAGCAGCGCCCGGGTCTTCGTTCCCCCCGCGTCGATGCCGAGGACGTGGCGCACGGGCGGAGATTATGCGCGATCCGATTCGGCCCCGCCGTATAGAGTGTGCGCATGATGAGGGGCGTGCGGGGCGCGACGACCGTGGCGCGCAACCTCGCCGACGAGATCGTCTCGCGCACGGGAGAGCTGCTCTCTCGAATGATCGCCGAGAACGGGATCCGGCCCGACGACGTGGCGAGCGTCATCTTCACGATGACTCCCGACCTCGACGGGGAATTCCCAGCGGTGGCCGTCCGCGCCCTCGAGGGCTGGGGCGACGTGCCGCTCCTGTGCGCAGCCGAAGTCGCCGCGCCGGGCTCCCTCGGCCATTGCGTGCGCATCCTCCTCCACTGGAACACGCCGCGTCCCCCCGAGGAAATCCGGCACGTCTTCCTGCGCGGCGCGCGCGGGCTTCGCCCGAAGTGGGCGTGGCGCACGCCGGGCGACGAAGAGGAGGAACCCGTCCGCCTTCCCCTCGCCACGCCTTGACCCGCTCCGCGGTCGCCGGCCTCGGCCTGATCGGCGGCTCCCTCGCGCTCGCGCTCGGCGCGCGCGGCTACGACCGCGACCCCGAACGGAGGGAGGAGGCGCGCCGGCGCGGCATCGACGCGGCCGACTCTCTGGCGGAGGCGCTCGATCGAGCCGAAGTCGTCTTCCTCGCGGTGCCGACCCCGGAGACGCCGGCGCTGCTGACGCAGGCCGCCGCCCTCGCTCCGGGCGCGCTCATTTCGACGAATGGCTCCTCGCCGCGGAATACATCCTGGCCGACGGCAACGAGAACGTCATCCTCTGCGAACGAGGGATCCGGACTTTCGAACGGGCATCGCGTCACACGCTCGACTTGAACGGCGTCGCGCTGGCGCGCGAGCGCACGCACCTGCCCGTCGTGGTGGATCCGAGCCACGCGGCCGGGCTGCGGTCCATCGTCCCCGCGCTCGCGCTGGCGGGCCTGGCGGCCGGCGCTCATGGCATCCTGGTGGAAGTCCACCCGGACCCGGAACACGCGTTGTCCGACGGGCCGCAGAGCCTGGATCTGGAGGCGTTCGCGGCGCTCGTCGAAAGGGTGCGAGCGAGCTCGCCCGCATCGAGGCCCTTGCCCGCAGAGCCGGCGCCTTAGTTCCTTCCACGTCGATGCCGAGGACCTGGAGACCGGCGATCAGCGTGCGATTCCCCGTCGCGCCGCGATCAGCGCGGCCGCAGCGAGCATCGAGACGATCGCGAGGACGATCGGGCCGGACAGCCGGAGCCATCCCGAGGCCGTCGCGGGGGTCAGAAGACGGGACAACTCGGCACCGAAGGCGAGCGCTTCGCCGGGACGCGCCCGCAGTCCCTTCAACGCCGCGAGCAGAGCCGAGGTTGCGGCGCTCGCAAGGAACGCGGCGGCGCCCGCGACGAGGCTCGCGAGCACCATTCTCCCGCGCGTCACGGGCCGGCGCTCGGCCTCCTCTTCGACGTCGAAGTCCGGCTCCCGAACCCCGAAGGGAACGAAGCGCTGCAGCAGGACGAGTCCTGGAATCGAGGCAAACACGCTCACGATGAAAAACGGCGTCCAGCCGATCGCGTCCACCAGGAATCCGGCGGGCGGCCCCGCCAGAGTGCGGCCCAGAGCGAAGATGCTCGAGAAGAGCGCGTACTGGGTCGCCGAGAACTGCTTCTGCGTCAGCCGCAGGAGGAGCACGCCGAACGCGCCGGTCGCCATCCCCTGGCAGAGGTTTTCGATGCCGACGGCCGCGTACATCGCGAGGCGGTTGGCGAGCGGTTGGACCAGAAGGTCCGGCGCCGCGGCGCACGGAACGCCCGGGGTCATCCGATCCACCACGATGTATCCGAGAAACCCGATCGCCTGGATCATGCCGAAGATCCAGAGCGCCCGCCCGAGGCCGAGGCGGTCGCAGGCCCAGCCCCCGAAGAAGGTCCCCGCGATGATGGCGACGAGGCCGATCGTCGCCGTCGCCAGGCCGACGTCACCGGGCGAGAAGCACTTCTGGATCAGGAACGGCCGCGTCAGCGCCGTGGCGAGGTTTTCCCCGAACTTGTAGAGCAGCAGAAACGCGACGATCTCGAGGGCCCGGGACTTCCGGAAGATGCCGACGAGAGGCTCGAAGACCGCTTCGCGCAGCGTGCGCGGCGCGCGCGAAACCTCGGGAGGCTCCGGGGACCAGAGCACGACGCCGAGCAGCGGGACATACAGGAGTCCGAGGGCGAGGAACACCTTGCCCCAGCCGAGCCTCTGGCCGAGCGTGATCGCGACCGCGCCAGACAAGAGCGTCGCCGCGCGGTAGAGCGCCACGCGCGCCCCGACGGCGGTTCCCTGCTCCGACCTCTCGAGCACCTCCACGGCGTACCCGTCGATCGCGATGTCTTGCGAAGCGGACCAGAACGCGACGAAGAGGGCCATTGCGGCGACGACCCCGACCTCGGGCGCCTTCGCCTCGAGGGCGAGCGCGCCGATTCCGAGCAGGAGAAACACCTGCGACACGGCCATCCAGGAACGTTTCCGCCCGAGAAACCCCGGACTGAAGCGGTCCATCAAGGGGGCCCAGAGGAACTTGAAGGTCCAGGGAGCCTGCGCCAGGGAAAAGAGCCCTACCGTCTTGATGTCCACGCCCTGGTACGTGAGCCATGCCGGCAGCGCGATCCAGACGAGCCCGAGGGGAAGGCCCGAGGCGAAGGACTGGAGCGTGACCGCGCCGAGGCGCCGAGAAGAGACCGCCGCCTTCAGGCTGGCGAGCGTGCCGACGCGCCGGGGCCGCTCTTCGCCCTTGCCGGTCATCGCGGGCAGTGTCGCACACGATTCTTGACAGCGGAATGCCCCTCTGATCTGTTTGCCCGGAACAGGAGAAATTCATGCGCCGTTATTCCGCCGCGCTCGCTGCCCTGGCCATCCTCGCTCCTGCCCGCGCTCGTCGTCGCAGCCGAGCCCCCGAAGAACCCGGCGCTCGCGCCGCTCGACGGTCTCTACCCGGATCTGGAAACCTTCTACATCGACCTGCACCAGAACCCGGAGCTCTCCTTTCACGAAGAGAAGACGGCGGCCAAGCTCGCGCAGCGCCTGCGCGCCCTCGGGTACGAGGTCACGACGGGGCTCGGGAAGACGGGCGTCGTCGCGGTGATGAAGAACGGGAACGGACCGACGGTCCTCGTCCGCGCGGACATGGACGCTCTGCCGGTCGAAGAAAAGACGGGCCTTTCCTATGCCAGCAAAGTCATGACGAAGGACGACAACGGCGACGACGTCCACGTCATGCACGCCTGCGGACACGACGTGCACGTCACTTCCCTTCTGGGCGCGGCGACCCTCCTCGCCAAGGCGAAGAACCGCTGGCGCGGAACGCTCCTGCTGATCGGCCAGCCGGCCGAAGAAGGCGGCGGCGGCGCGAACGCCATGATCCAGGACGGCCTCTTCACGAAGTTCCCGAAGCCGGACTTCTGCATCGCGCTGCACGACACCTCCTGGCTGCCGGCGGGAGCCATCGGCGTGACGCCGGGCTATGCCCTGGCCAACTCCGACCGGGTGGACATCACGATCTACGGCAAGGGAGGCCACGGCTCGGCACCCCAGAGCACGATCGACCCCATCGTCATCGCGGCGCGCACCGTGCTCGCGCTGCAGACCATCGTGTCGCGCGAAATCAACCCGCAGGATCCGGCCGTCGTCACCGTCGGCACGATCCACGGCGGCACGCGCAACAACATCATTCCGGACGAAGTGAAGCTCGAGCTGACGGTGCGCTCCTACAAGTCGGAGGTGCGCGACCATCTGCTCGCGGCGATCGCCCGGATCGCGAAGGGCGAGGCCGCGGCCGCCGGCGCGACGCGGGAGCCGAAGATCGTCGTCAGCGAAAGCGGCTACGGGGCAACGTACAACGATCCCGCCCTGGCCAAGCGGCTCATGGCGGCTTTCGTGGCGGTCTTCGGAGCGGACCGGGTCATCGAGACGCCCGCGATCATGGGCGCGGAGGACTTCGGCGACTTCGGGCGCGCGGCCAAGGCGCCGTCGGTGATCTTCTGGGTGGGCGGCACCGAGAAGGGAAAATACGACGAGGCCAAGGGGGACCTCGCGAAGCTGCCGTCGCTGCACTCCTCCCTCTGGGCGCCGGAGAAAGAGCCGACGCTCAAGGCCGGCGCGGCGGCGCTCACGCTCGGAGCCCTCGAGTTGCTCGGCAAGCCGTGACGGGATCTGACTTAGGATTCCACCATGGCCACCGCCCGACCCCTCCGACGGCACCGCGCGAGCGCGCCCGCGCGCCCGCGGCTCGAAGGCCAGAAGTTCTCCGACGCGGCGGCCCTGTACGGAATCCCGAACTGGGGCAAGGGCTTCTTCGCCGTCTCGGAGGACGGCGACCTTCTGGTGCGGCCCACCCGCGAGTCCTCTCGCGGCATCTCGCTCAAGCAGATCGTGGACGACGTGGCGCTGCGCGGGATCTCGACGCCGCTCGTCATCCGCTTCCCGCAGATCCTTTCGGCCGCCGTGGCCAACCTGAACGAAGCCTTCGGGCGCGCCATCGCGGAGTACGGGTACGAGAGCGTCTTTCGCGGCGTCTTCCCGATCAAGGTCAACCAGAAACGGGTCGTCGTCGAGCACATCATCGAGGCCGGCCGGCGCTACGGTTACGGGCTCGAGGCGGGATCGAAGCCGGAGCTGCTCGCCGCGATCTCCGCGGACCTCGCGCCGGACAGCCTGATCACCTGCAACGGATACAAGGACGAGACCTTCGTGCGCATGGCCTTGAACGCCGTCCGCATGAAGAAGAAGGTCGTCCTCATCCTCGAGAAGGTCTCGGAGCTCGAGCGGATCCTCACGGTGGCGCGGGCGCGGGGCGTGCGGCCGCTGCTCGGGATGCGCGCCAAGCTCTACGCGCGCGGTTCCGGGAAGTGGGCCAAGTCGGGCGGTGAGTCGGCGAAGTTCGGCCTCACGACGCCGGAGATGCTCGAGGCGGTCAAGATCCTGAAGTCCAAGCGCATGCTCGACTGCATGGTGATGCTGCACTTCCACATCGGGTCGCAGATCACCGACATCCGCAAGATCAAGGACGCGATCCGCGAAGCCGGCCGCGTCTACGCGAAGCTTCGGGCGCTGGGAGTGCCCATCCAGTACCTGAACCTCGGCGGCGGCCTGGGCGTCGATTACGACGGCTCCAAGACGGCGTTCGACTCGTCGATGAACTATTCCGTGCAGGAGTACGCCAACGACGTCGTGTACACGATCCAGCAGATTTGCGAGGAAGAGAAGGTGCCGGCGCCGATCCTCGTCACCGAGTCGGGCCGTGCCGTCACGGCCTACCACTCGGTCTTCGTGACGAACGTCCTCGACGTCGCCGACCGGATCGAGCACGGGCGGCGCGTCCAGGTCCACCCGGGCGACCCGACGGTCCTGCAGGAGCTCGCCGGCATTTCCAACAGCGTCAACGCCAAGACCCTGCGCGAGAGCTACCACGACGCGCTCCAGTACAAGGAGGAGCTCTTCACGCTGTTCAACCTCGGGCACCTGTCGCTCGAGGACCGCTCCAAGGGCGAGATCCTCTTCTGGCAGATCTGCGAAAAGATCCACCGCGACCTGAAGAACCTGAAGGAAGTGCCGGAAGAGTTCGAGGACATGGAGACGATGCTCGCGGACAAGTACGTCCTGAACTTCTCCGTCTTCCAGTCCCTGCCGGACATCTGGGCGATCGACCAGCTCTTCCCGATCCTCCCCATCCACCGCTTGAACGAGCGGCCCGCGGAATTCGGCACGCTCGCGGACATCACGTGCGACTCCGACGGCAAGATCGAGAAGTTCATCGACCTGCGCGACATCAAGGAGACGCTCCCGCTCCACTCCCTGCGCAACGGCGACCCGTACTACATCGGGGTCTGCCTCATGGGGGCCTACCAGGACGTCCTCGGCGACCTGCACAACCTGTTCGGCGAGGCCCACGAGGCCCTCGTCACGGTCGACGCGGAGGGCAAGGCGCACATCGAGAACGTCCTGCCCGGAGAGTCCTGCGAGCGCGTGCTCGAGTACATGAACTACGACAAGACGGAGATCCTGGGATCGATCGGGCGGCAGCTGCGGCGCGTGGCCGGAAGGCCGCTGAAGAAGGAAGAGATCCAGGCGATCTACCGGGAGTTCGAAGGGGTCTTTCCGAAGTACACCTACCTCGAGCGATAGCCGGCCTCGTAGAGGAGATCGCCGGCCGCCCGCGCGCGGAAGTCCGCCAGCTCCGTCTCCCAGGACGCCGTGATCCGGTCCGCGGCCGCTCCGTCGCGCAGCAGCCCGAAGGCCTTCCCGTCGGCCAGCAGCGCGTCGAATTTCGAGAGGTCCCAGTCGGCCGGGTAGAGATCGCGCAGCGCCACGGCGATCTCGATGCCGAGCGCGACCGGCGCGAGCGCGTCGCGGTCGGTGACCGTCAGGCGCAACCCGCCGACACGCTCTCCGGCAAACGTCGAGGAGGCCGGCGTGAAGTGGATCGGCGTGAACGCGACGCCCGCGAGCCTGCGCGCCGCCAGCACGCGGGCGAGCCTTCCGCCGTCGAGCCACGGCGCGCCGATCACCTCGAAGGGCGTGTCGGTGCCCCGGCCGACCGAGAGGTTCGTCGTCTCGAGCAGGCCGATGCCGGGATAGAGCGTCGCCGCGGCGAGCGACCGCATGTTGGGCGAGGGGGCGACCCACTCGAGGCCCGTCTGGTCGTACCAGAGGCCGCGCGACCAGCCGCGCATCGCGACGACCTGGAGGTCAGCGCCGATCCGCCGCTCCCGGTTCCAGAAGCGCGCGAGCTCTCCGGGCGTGAGGCCGTAGCGGACGGGGATCGGAGCGTATGCCGTGAAGGAGAGCCTGTCGCGGTCGGCGAGAGGCCCTTCCATGGAGATCCCGCCGATGGGATCGGGCCGGTCGAGCACGACGACGGTCACCTTCGCTTTCGCCGCCTCCTCGAGGACGTAGCCGAGCGTCGTCACGTAGGTGTAGAAGCGCGTCCCGACGTCCTGGATGTCGAAGACGACGGCGTCCAGATCCGCGAGGTCCTCCGGCCGCGGGCGCCGTCGCTCGCCGTAGAGCGAGACGATCGGGAGCTTCGTCTCCGGGTCCGTCGCGTCGCCGACCGCGTCGTCCGCGTTTGACCCGATCCCGTGCTCCGGTGAAAAGAGCCGCACGAGGACGACCCCGGCCTTCCGGGCGGCCTCGGAGATCAGGACCGCGCCCGTCGACCGGCCATCCCGCGACCGGCCCGTCGCGTTCGTGACCAGCCCCACGCGCTTTCCCGCGATCGGACGGAAAGACTCTTCGAGGAGCACGTCGACCCCCGCGCGCACCTCGCGCACGGCCGGGACGCGCTCCGAGAGGCGGCGCGCCGGCACCCGCACGTCCTCCGGCAGCGCGGCGGCCGCGATCGTCGCGACGAGCCCGCGCAGCCGGACGACGTCTCCCTTTCCGTCCGGATGGACGCGGTTGGAGAGAAAGACCACGAAGCTCCGCGAAGAAGGGTCGATCCAGACCGAGGTGCCCGTGAATCCCGTGTGGCCGAACGAACCCGGCGGAAAGAGGTCGCCGCGATTGCGCGCATAGGCGGTCGCCATGTCGAAGCCGAGGGACCGGACGTCGCCGTCTCCGTAGAACCGCGGCCGTGTGAGCGCTTCGATCGGAGAGCGGCGAAAGGACCCGCGCCTTTCCGAGCCGCCCGCCGTCCAAGATCATGCGGCAGAAGCGCGACAGATCCTCCGCCGTCGAAAACACGCCGGCGTGGCCGGCGACGCCGCCCAGGGCGAACGCGCGCGGGTCGTGAACCTCCCCGCGCATCCAGCGTCCTTCGCGCTGCTCCGTCGGCGCGATGCGCGCGGTGGGAACTCCGGACGCGAGCGGAAAGAACCCCGTGTCCTTCATGCCGAGAGGTCGGAAGATGCGCCGCCCGGCGAACGCGTCGAGGGGCTCGCCGGAGACGCGCCGGACGAGCTCCCCCAGCACTTCGTAGCCGACGTCCGAGTAGACGAACGTCGCCACCCGGCGCCTGGTCGAGCGGCTGCCGGTACTTGCGGGCGAAGATCTCCTCGGGAGAACCCGTGTACAGCGCGATCGGGTCGTCGGGCGGAAACCCCGCGCGGTGGGTGAGCAATTCTTCGACCGTGATCTTCGACCGGTCCCCTCCCTCGGGCGCGAACTCCGGGATGTACCGGACGACCGGGTCGCCCAGACGGATCCTCCCCTCCTCGACCAGGATCATCACCGCAGGCGCCGTCGCGACGGCCTTGGTCAGGGAAGCGACGTCGAAGACGGTGTCCGTCGTCATGGGCTCCCTCGCGGGCTCCAGCGCGCGGTTTCCGTAGGCCCGGCGGAAGACGACCCGGTCCTGCCGGCCGATGAGCACGACCGCTCCCGGCAGCTCTCCCTTCTGGATTGCCTCGCCGACGACGGCGTCGATCCGCGTCGAGAGCGCCGCCGCCGGGCCGGCGTCCCCGGCGAGCGGAAGCAGCGCCGTCAGAAGGAACGGAAGGATCGTCACGGGGTCGCCGCGGCGGCCGGTTTCTGGATTCCGGTCCCGCGCGCCGCCTGCCCCGGAATCGTGACCGGGAGCCTGCCCGTGATCGCCGCCTCGCCCAGCAGCGCCCGCGCCGCCGCGACCTGGGCGTCCGCCTGGCTGCCGTAGGCGACGAGGTAGGTCCGGAGGCCGGGGAGATCCCGCAGGAGGTACGGTGTTCCGAAGGACACGGCGATGACGCGCGCTCCGGCCTGGAGGAGGCGTTCGACCAGCCTCTGGCCGACGGGGGGAAGCGCGATCGTCCCGCGGCCGCTCTGGAAACGGACGAAGAGGCCGAGCAGCACCGTTTCCGCGTCCTTCGCCGCATCGCAGACAGCCGCCAGGTCGGCGTCCGTGGTCCGGCCGTCGAGCGTGAAGGCCGCAGGCTCGCCGCGCAGTCCGCGAGTCAGTTCCCTGGCGAAATCGCCCCCGATCTTGTCGGAGCCGTCGGCGACCGTGACCGAGACGACGCGGGCGCCCGCGCGCAGCGGCAGCGCGCCCGGCTCCTCGCGCACGAGCGTCACCGCGCGCCGCGCGATCTGTTCGGCGAGGGCGCGATGCTCCGGGCTGTCCACGACGCGAAAGACGTCCTCGGGGTCCGGGGAAGGCCGGTGCGCCCAGCGCTTGGCCGCCAGGATGCGTCCGACCGACTGGTCCAGCCTCTCGCGCGTGATCCTCCCCGACGCGACGGCGGCCTTGACGGCCGCGATCGACGCGGTCAGATCGGGCGGCTTGAGAATCTGGTCCGCGCCGGCGAGGATCGCCCGAACGGCGGTCTCGCCCGCGTCGTAGTGGTCGACGAGCGCCCCCATGTCCGCGGCGTCGGTCACCACGAGCCCGTCGAAACCGAGATCGCGCCGGAGCAGTCCTTCGGTCGCCGCGGGCGAAAGCGAGGCCGGCACCGTGCCGTCGCGCGTCACGTCGGTCCCCTTCCGGGCGTAGGCGTTCTCGGCGCGGCCCTCGGGCCGCGGCGGGGCCGGCGTCGCGTCCAGCGCCGGAACGGCGATGTGCGCCGTCATGACGGCCCGGACACCCGCCGCGATGGCCGCCCGAAACGGCACCAGCTCCATCCGCTCGAGCCGCTCGCGGGAAGCCGAGAGCACGGGAAGCGATCGGTGCGAGTCGGTGTGCGTGTCGCCGTGGCCGGGAAAGTGCTTGACCGTCGCGATGACGCCGGCCGACTGGACGCCGCGGACGAAGGCGGCCACGAAGCGCGCCACGTCCTGCGGATCCTCGCCGAAGCTGCGCACGTTGATGATCGGGTTGTCGGGATCGAGGTTGACGTCGGCGACGGGCGCTTCGATCTGGTTGATCCCCAGGGCCAGGGCCTCCTCCGCAATGGCCCGGCCTTCGCGCTCGGCCAGATCCGGATCTCCCGTGGCGGCCACGGCCATCGGCCAGGGCCAGTAGGTGGTGGCATCGAAACGCATCCCCGGGCCCGCCTCGAGGTCCGCGGAAATCAAGAGCGGGATCCGGGCGCGCCCCTGCAGGAGTCGGTTGAGCCGGGAAACTTCGGAGACGTCGGAAAGCAGATACCAGAGGACGCCTCCGACGCGCTGGTCCGCCACGCGGTGGAGGAGGTCTCGGTAGCCGGCGGACGCGACGTTCATGAAGACGCCGCGCTCGGCGGTCACGAAGAGCTGGCCGACCTTCTCGTCGAGGCTCAGGGACGCCGGCGTGACCGCGACGGTGGCGCAGGCGGCCGAGAGAAGCACGAGAACCGGCGCCATGGCCCTCGGAGTCCGCACGAGGCGGGAGTGTAAGGCCTCGCGTCTGCGCACGGCGAGCCCCTTCAAAAATATGCACATCGGAACGGCGTCCGCATTGCAGGCAACGTTCCGCTCGGACCCGGGCAGCTTTCCATCGCGGTCGATTGCTTCAACTGCACCCATGCCTCCAACCGCTTCGTCACCAACACGACGTGGGGCACCGGCCAGACTCCCGCGGCGGGCTTCGGCGTAACCGCCGGGGTCGGCACACCCCGCACCATCCAGCTCGGGGCGCGGTACGACTTCTGACGCCTTCGGGGGCGGGGAACGGCACCCCGCCCTCGTCCCACTCTTCAGGCCGACCAGTCGTCGCGGCCTCGACGATCGTGAACGTCTTCGCGGTCGCGTCGAGCTCCGCATCGACGCCGAGCGGGATCGTGGCCTTCTCCTTCGGTGTGGCCGAAGACCAGGCCGGCGAAGACCGGCTTGCCGAGGTCGCCGAGCAGCTCGTCGAGCAGCTCCGACATCGAGAGGTTGATCTCGTAGCCCGAGCGGGAAGGATCGCACTCCGTGCACGTGCCCCAGACGATCCCGGCGGCGTCGGCGAGCTTGCCGGCGAGCGCGAGCTGCACGAGCATCCGGTCGATCGCGGTACGGCGCCTCTCCGGTGTCCTCGAGCAGGAGGATCCTGTCCTTCGTGTCGATCTCGTAGGGCGTTCCCATCGTCGTCGAGAGGAGCGTCAGGTTTCCGCCGACGGTCCGGCCGCGCGCGCGGCCGGGCGACGACCGTGTGGCGCGGGAAGTCGGGCGAGAGCGGGTCGGTCTCGGGCGGATTGTCGATCGCGCCGATCGGCTCGGGTGCGAACAGCGCCTTTTGAAGGTAACCGAGCGTCCACGGCGGCAGCTTCGACATCGCGACGGGGCCGTGGAACGTGACCAGGCCCGACGAGTTTCCCGAACGCCACGTGCAGCGCGGTGATGTCGGAGTAGCCCGAGGAAAATCTTCGGGTTCTTGCGGATCAGGCGTAGTCGATCCGGCCGAGCAGCCGTTCCGTGCCGTAGCCGCCGCCCAGGCAGAACACCGCCGTCACCTCCGGGATCCGCGAACATGGCGTGCAGATCCGCAAGCCGCTCGTCGTCCGTCCCGGCGAGGTACCCGCGCCGGGCCCGCACGTTGCGGCCGAACTTGCATTTCAGGCCGAGGGCGGCCAGCCGGGGCGGCACGGCCTCGAGGTCCCACAGGTCGAAGATGTAGGACGCGGGAGTGATCAGGCCGACCGTGTCGCCCTCCTTGAGGGCACGCGGTTTGAGCACGGGGGCTGTGTGCCGCCGTCATCGGCAGCGTCTTCTTTTCGGGCAGGGCGAGCATCGAACCGCTTGCGGCGACGCCGGCCGCCGTCAAGAATGCGCGTCGTGTCTTCATGCGAGCGAGCATACCGCGCAGGTTGCGCCGCGCCGGATCGACGCCGCGCATGAATGTCGAGAGAGATTGCCCGATCTGCGGCGAGAACGCGGCGCATCCCCGCGCGGGAATCGCCGCGCCTCCGTGGAACCTCGCGACGCTGCCGGCGATGCCGGTTCGTCTACCTCCGCAATCCTCCCGACTACGAAACGCTCGCGCAGGATTTCTCCTGGGACAAGACCTTCACGCAGGAGACGGAGAGACGCCGGACCGGACGGTCAGGCTTCGAGAGGTCGGTGCGGGCCGGCCTCGCCCGCGCGAAGGCGTTCGTCCAGGCCGCGACGCGGCGCGACAAGCTGAAGCGTCTTTGCGCGGACTTCGTGCGGCCGGGCTCGGTGCTGGATCTCGGCTGCAGCCGAGGCTACAACGCCTTCGCCCTGCCCTCCGGGCGCCATCCCGCTCGGAATCGAGATCGCTCCTGCGCTCGCGGCGGAGTCGCAAGCCCGGTTCGGATCCTTCGGGGGAAGAGTGATCCAGGCCTCCGTCCTGAAGGGCCTCGCCAGCTCTGGAGGACTCGTCCTGCAGCGGCGCGATCGCCAAGAGCTACCTCGAGCACGAGATCCGCCCCCGGGAAGTCCTGCGGGACCTCCGGCGGGTGCTCCGAAGCGGCGCACCCTGATCCTCAAGGTCCCGAACTACTCGAGCTGGCTGCGCGTCCGCGCGCGGCGCCGCGTGGAGCGGATACCGCTTCCCCGATCACGTGAACTACTTCACTCCCGCCTCGCTCGAGCGACTGCTCGAAGAGTCGGGGTTCCGGATCGCCCGATTCGGATTCCTCGACAGGCTTCCGACGAGCGACAACATGTGGTGCGTGGCACTGAAATCGGACTAGTCAGCGCGGCGCAACAGGCCGGCGGCGGTCGCTTCGCGACCGGCCGGCAAAAGTTTTCAAGACCGGGGCCGTCAGCGCGGCGCAACCTCCGCCAGCGCCTTCTTTCGGGCCGCTTCGAACTCGTCACCGGCGTTCCAGACTGGCATCGCGTCGGCGTCGGCGATCTTGCAGCCGAGCCAGAAGTCGAGCTGGACGTCCTCGATGGCTCCCGCCAGATCCCAGTCCGGGCTGTATTCGTCGGTGGGCTGGTGGTAGATGTTCGTCTCCCACTTTTCGATCTGCTCCTTGCCCCAGCCGGCCGGCTTGCCGATCACGTCCGTTCCCTCGGCGAAGTAGGCGGCCGGCACGCCGACCCTGGCCAGGTTGAACTGGTCGGAGCGGTAGAAGGACCCGTGGTCCGGGAACTGGTCCGGCTTGACCACGCGCCCCTGCGCCTTCGCGAGGGAGACGACGATGGCGTCCAGGCTCGATTTCCCGAAGCCGATCATCGTCAGGTCGCGGGTTCGGCCGAAGATGTTGATCCCGTCGATGTTGATGTCGGCCGCGATCCGGCCCGGCGGCACCGGCGGATGCTTCGCCAGGTACTCCGAGCCCAGCAGGCCCTGCTCCTCCGCCGTGATCGAGGCGAAATAGATCGTCCGGCGGGGAGCCTTCGGAAGGGCGGCATAGGCCTTCGCGACCGCGAGCAGCGCCGCCACGCCCGACGCGTTGTCGACCGCGCCGTTGTAGATCGTGTCCGCGCCCGGGCGCGCGCCGACGATGACGCCGAAGTGGTCGTGATGCGCCGTGTAGAGGACGACCTGGTCGGCGACCTTCGGATCCGAGCCCGGGAGCTTCGCGAGGACGTTGCCGCTCTCCTTCTGGACGATCGCGTTCTCGAGCGCCAGGGAGAGGCGCACCCCGAGGGGAACCGGCCGGAAGTCGCGCTTTTCCGCCGCCGCGCGCAGCTTGTCGAGATCCTTTCCGCCGAGGGCCGCCATCTTTCGCGAAGCCTCCTCGGTCGCCCAGAGCTTGATCTGGACGCGCGGCTCCCCCTCGTAGGGCAGCTCGTACTTCTCCCCCGCCCAGGACGTCTGGATGACCTGCCAGGGATAGGCCGCCGACGGCGTCGTGTGGATGATGATCGCGCCGGCGGCGCCCTTGCGGCCCGCCATCAGGAACTTGTAGTCCCAGCGCCCGTACCAGAGCCGCGTCTTGCCGGCGAAGAGCTTCGGATCGTCCGCCGGGTCGTTGTTCATCATCACGATGACCTTCCCGCGCAACGTCGACGTCCTTGTAGTCGTCCCACTGGTACTCCGGCGCGACGATGCCGTAGCCCGACGAAGACGAGCTCCGCGTCGTCGATGCGGGTCTGCGGGTTCGGAACGCCCGGAAACGCCATGAAGTCCTGCCGGTACGCGAGGTCGAGCTTCTGCGCGCCGGCGGTCACGGTCATCGTGTCGGGAACCTTCGGCGTGATCCCGACGATCGGCACCTTCTGGACCCAGCCTCCCTCCGCGGCCGCCGGCTGAAGTCCCATCGCTTCGAACTGCGTCGCGACGTACGCCCGCGCGAGCGCCTCGCCGCGGGACGCCGGGGCCGCGGCCCTCGAGCAGGTCGGAGGCCAGGAACTGGACGTGCGCGCGCAGAAGCGCCGGCGTGATCACCGCCGCGGCCTCACGCTCTCGCCGGCGGAGACGGGGTCCGAGCGGAGGCGCGGCCGGGGGCAGTGGCGAGCGCGGCCAAGCAGGACGAGCGGGCGTCCAGGGGATCATCGGGAAGTCCTCCTCAAGAAGAGCGCGCTACTTCGAGGCCTCCGGGCGCTCCCGGGGCATGGGCTTGCGCGGCAGCATCTCCGGCCGCATCGCCGCGTCCCAGGCGAAACAGGCCACGACGACGGCCGCCTGCATCAGGTCGTCGCGCTGCAGGCGCTCGTAGGTGTCGAGGTTCGTGTGGTGCGTGCGGGTCTCGTATTCGATCTCGTCCTGGATGAACTGGAAGCCCGGCAGGCCGACGCCGTCGAAGGACTCGTGGTCGGTCCCGGTCGTGTCGTTCATCGTCACGGTCGTCACGCCGAGGTCCTTGAGCGGGGCGATCCAGCTTTCGAAGATCGGCACGACGGCGGCGTTCTCCTCCGTGTAGATGCCCCGGATCTTTCCGGTCCCGTTGTCGACGTTGAAGTACGCCGCGAGCCGGGCGTGGTCCGGCTTCGTCGTGATCGGCCAGGTCTTCTTCCGGAGGTAGTCGGGCTTCTTCAGCTGCTCCGGGTCGGTCACCGGCGGGCGCGTCGCGAAGTGGTCCGCGACGTACGCCTCGGAGCCGAAGAGCCCCTGCTCCTCGCCGCTCCAGAGGGCGATCCGGATCGTGCGGCGCGGCGAAACGCCGAGCGCCTTCAGGATCCGCATCGCCTCCATCATGACGACGCTCCCGGCCGCGTTGTCGGTCGCGCCGGTGCCGGCGTGCCAGGAGTCCAGGTGCGCCCCCAGCATCACGAGCTCGCCCTTCTTGTCGGTCCCGGGGATCTCGGCCAGGACGTTGGACTGCATCGGGTCGCCGTCGAAGAAGCGCACGCGCACGTCGAGCTCGAGCTCGACCGGGACGTTGCGCTCGAGCAGCCGCGCGATGCGGCCGAAGTGCTCGACGGAAAGGACGAGCGTCGGGCAGCGCCGCCGTCTCCTCCTTCTTCCAGCCTTCGCCGTTGCCCTGCACCGCCAGGGAATTCTCGCGGCGGCTCGGCGCGACGACGGCCAGCGCCTTCTCCTCGGCGAAGAACCGGGCCGCCGCCCGGTGCAGCTCGCGGCGCTTGCGATACGCCTCGCGGTCCCAGCGCGCCGGCCCGCCCGGAATCTCGTACTGGGCGAGCTCCCCGAGGGACTTCTCGTCGTACCTCTCGGATTCGGCCTTTCCGTGGGGCTTGATCTCGGGCAGCTCGCCGAAGAAGACGATCCGCCCGGCGAGCTTTCCCTTGTACGCATCGAGGTCGTCCTTCGCGGTGGCGTCGACGAGCACCGCCGCCGCCCGCACCGGACCGTCGGTTCCCGGCGTCCACGCCTCGGGCAGGGCCAGCAGCTCCGCCTGGTCCGGCGCCGTCATCCGCACGGTCGAAACCTCGTACTCCCACCCGCGCCCGAAGGGACCCCAGCTTTCCTGATGCGGGTTCGCGAGCCCCCAGCACGCGAACTTCGCCTGCGCCCAGTCGTTGGCGCGCTTCATTCCGGGAGAGCCGGTCAGGCGCGGGCCGATGCCGTCCACGAGCTCGCTCGCCAGCGCCATGACCTGCGAATTGCGGAACCCCTCGTCGCGGATGCGCGTGATCATGTCGAGGTCGACGCGCTCCTGTCCGGGGACCGGCGCGGCGATCAGGGCGAGCGAGGCGAACACGAGGCCGGGCGTACGCTTCAAGGCTTCCTCCTTCGTGCGGACAAACCCGGGCAACCTACCATGGGGGCCTGCCCGGGCCAACACCGGAGGGAGGAAAGGGGCCGGCGCCCGCTCAATGCGCGACGAAAAGACTCAGCGCGAAGCGCGCGTCCGGCTCGATCCACTGCTGCGCGGAGCGGAAGCCCGCGCCCGTCCCGAGCCCAATGACCTCTTCCGCCTCGTACTTGTAGGAGCTCTCGGTCCAGATGATCTCGCCGGCCCGGAGCTCGAGGACGAAGTCCGCGCGCGGGATGACGACCTCCTGGGCGCGCCGGGACACGAGGTGCATCTCCACGCGGCGTTCGCGGCGGTTCCAGACGGCGCGGTGATCGAACGCGCCGAGGTCGAAGTCGGCGAGCAGCTCCGTGTTGATCCGGCGCAGGAGATTCTTGTTGAAGGCGGCGGTGACGCCGAGGGGATCGTCGTAGGCCAGGAGCAGCTCCGCCTCGGGCTTGACGAGGTCGGCGCCGAGCAGCAGCGCGTCTCCCGGCCGCAGCGCACGCCGGATTTCCCTCAGGAATTCCTCGGACTGCGGCGGATCGAAGTTGCCGATGTTCGATCCGAGGAAGAGGACGAGCAGCGTCGATCCGGGGGCCCGATCCCGCGCCGCCCGCCGCAGCCCTTCCTCGTAGGTCGCGCGGTGGCCGACGACGGAAACGTGCTCGATGCCGCCGAGGTTCTTCTCGGACAGCTCGAGTGCCGCCGGCGAGATGTCGATCAGATGCACGGAGATGGGACGCTGCCGCTTGCGCAGCTCCCGGGCGATCAGGGAGATCTTCTCCCCGCTTCCGCACCCGAGCTCCACCAGCGAC
Organism: uncultured Acidobacteriota bacterium; assembly: GCA_963725095.1. GTDB lineage: Bacteria > Acidobacteriota > Thermoanaerobaculia > UBA5066 > Gp7-AA6 > DATBFU01. The sequence continues at coordinate 100,220 of CAVRXJ010000010.1, read as the reverse complement.
ACCGGGCCTTCCACGGCGGAGACCATCTCGCCGCCGCATCGGGCGAGCAGGCGCCCCTCGGCGCGCGTGATCCGGTACCAGGGAAGCTGGCAGATGGCCTCGAAGAGCGCGGAACCCAGCGCGTCGTAGAGGTACTTCGACTGGAGCTGCCGGGGAGAGAGCTGGAGGTCGCGGCGAACGTCGTTCGCGAAGTCCCGGACGAGCTCCTCGGCGGGAACGGCGACGCGCTCGAGCAGCGTCACGGCCGCACGCACCGAAACGTCGCGTAGACGTACGGGTAGTTGCCGCGAAACCAATTGCGGAAGCTGCGGCGCAGCAGCTCCTTCGCCGTCACGGGCGAAGCCCCCTTCATGACGAAGTGCTTCCCGTCGAAGAAGTCCGACGAGTAGACGGGATAGGAGGGCATCGGCTCGAAGCCCGGGAAGCCCTCGAACACGCTCGACGTCCACTCCCAGCCGTTGCCGACCAGGTCCTGCACGCCCCAGGCGCTCGCCCCCGCCGGATGCGATCCGACCGGAACCGGGTCCGGGCGCTGGAAGTCGAAATTGCCGCGCGTGGCGTCCGGGGCTTCCTCGCCCCACGGATAGGACCGCTCGACGCCCTCAGGCGTTCCGTAGGCCGCGCGGTGGAACTCGGCCTCCGTCGGAAGGCGCGCCTTCTTCCACCGGGCGAAGGCGGCCGCCTCGGCGTGCGAGACGTAGACCGGCCACGCCGGAGGAAGGGGAATCCGCTCGTACATCCCCCGCCACTGCCACGCCCCGTTTTCCTTTTCCCAGAAGAGCGGGTGCGTCACGCCCTGGCCGACGCGCCAGAGCCAGTCCTCCGCGCTCCAGAGCTCCTCGCGGTCGTAGCCTCCGGCCTCGACGAACTCGAGGTAGTCGCGATTGGTGACGTCGTAGATGTCGATCGTGAAGGCCGGGACCTCGACGACCGTCCGGGGAAACTCGTTGTCCCACCCGAAGGGGATCGCGTCCGCTGTCGGCTCCGAGCGTCGCGCGGCCCGCGGGGACGCGAACGGCCGCGGGCGCGGGCGGCGCGCCTCCGGGCGATCGGCGACGGCTGTCCTTTCGGGCGCACCTTCTTCTCGTACGGCAGCCGGTGCCACATGTACGCCAGGGTTTCCTGGTGCATGGGCTCGTGCTCGAGCACGGTCGTACAGCGCCAGGCCCCGCCGCGAGCACCGGGTTGTCGTCGCGCGCGATGTCGCGCGCTCCGGATCGCCTCCTCGACCAGTCGGATCCGCGGCTTCGCGGCGTAGCGGCGGATCGCCTCGCGGTCGGGCCAGCCGCCGGAGGCGAGCCCGGAGACCTGCGACGCGTCCTCGGGATCGATGCCGCGCTCGAAGAGGAGCTCGAAGTCGCGGGTCGATCCCGTCCCGGCCGAGTCCGCGCTTGACCAGGGTGTTGACGCCGAAGGCGGGCAGATGGCCCTCGTAGAAGCAGATCGGGTTGCGCAGTGGGATCGGCCGCTCGTAGTAGGCCTCCGGGCGCACGGCTTGCGAAGATCTCCGCCGAGCGGCGCCGGTTGCGCCGAAACCAGTCGAGGCTCGCTTCGCGGTCCACGGCCATGGCCGGGATGGTCATGCTAAATCTATGCCCGCGGGCCGAGCCCGAGATTCCAGGTCCCGGCCGGAGGTTTTCGCGCCGCGCCCCCGCGGGCCGGCCTTTCGTGATTGAATGCACCGGAGCGCGCCCGTCCCGCCTCGCGCGGAGGCCCGGTGGCGCGCCGAATTGCCATCCCGGAAGGAGACCAAGATGAACGATTCCGACATTCCCATCGCGACGAACGATTCGGGCACCGCGGCGCGGCGGCGCGCGCCCGCCCGGCGCAAGGCCGCCCCGCGGTCGAAGGCCGCCGCGGACGGCCGACGGCCGGGGCCACGGCGCAAGCCCGCTTCCTCGCTCCGCGTTCGCGGGCCGGCCGCGGCGCCGACCTGCAGGGCCTCCTGCAGACCCTCGCCAAGAGGGCCTCCGCGGCTCGGGGGCGTCTGGCGGCCGCCTCGGACGAAGGCGCGCGCGCGACGCGGCGGGCGTGGAAGAAAGTCTCGGGCGCCTCCCGCAAGACGATCGACCGCCTCGCGGCAGAATGGAAGGAAATGGACTCGGCCCGCAAGGCGCAGTTCGTCGCCGCGCTGCTGACCGCGCTCGCGGCGGCGTCGGCGCCGATCGTTCGGCGCGGGCTCAAGAAGAGATAGCCGCGACCGGTCCCGACGCCCGAAACCCTCGCGCCACTCCCATCGTAGACTTCGCCGGGGTGAACCGTTGAAACGACTCCTCTCGGCGGTCGCGATCGCGGTCTGTGTCGGCTCGGGCCGGCCGGCTTCTGCGCGGCTTCGCCCGGCACGGAGCTGCCTCCCCCTTCGACGGGCGGGCTCGCCGTGCTCGACCCGCTGCTCCAGAAGCTGACGAACAACCGGCGGCTGCTCGTCATCGGCGCCCACCCGGACGACGAGAACACGGCCCTGCTCGCCCTGGTGTCGCGGAAGATGGGCGGCGAGGCCGCCTACCTCTCGCTCTCGCGCGGCGAGGGAGGCCAGAATCTGATCGGCGAGGAGCTCGGCGTCGGGCTCGGGCTCATCCGCACCCAGGAGCTCATGTCCGCGCGGCGGCTCGACGGCGCGCGCCAGTACTTCACGCGCGCCTACGATTTCGGCTTCACGCGGTCCCTCGACGAAACGTTCCGCCTGTGGCCGCGGGAGGTCCTGCTCGAGGACGCGATCCGCGTCGTCCGCCGCTTCCGGCCGCAGGTCGTCTTCGCCACGTTCACCGGCACCGAAAGGGACGGGCACGGCCAGCATCAGGCGTCGGGCGTGATCGCGCGCGAAGTCTTCCAGGCCGCCGGCGATCCGGCGGTCGCGCCGCAACTCACCGGAGAAGGGCTGACGCCGTGGAAGCCCACGACGCTCGTGCGTTCGAACTGGTTCGACCGCGGCTCCGGGTTTCCGCTGCCGACGGGCGACGTCGAGCCGCTCACGGGTCGCTCCTACCAGCAGATCGCGATGGCCAGCCGCAGCCTCCACCGATCCCAGGACATGGGCATGCTGCAACCCCCCGGCCCCGGGCAGACCGGCGCGGTCTGGGAGCAGGGGGGAGCCGGGAAGGACGCCACGGAGCTCTTTGCGGGCGTCGACACGCGCCTTCGCTCGATCGTCGCCGACGTTCGCCGACCCGGCGCGCCGGGCGCAGGCCGAGGCGATCCTCGACCGGGTCGAGGCGAAGGCGATCGAGACGCGGCGCCGGCTGAGCCCGGCCGCGCTCGGCGACGCCGTGCCTTCGATCGCCGCGATGCTGGCGGACCTCCGCGGCGCGCGGGCTCTGGTGCCAGCGGAGGACGGCGGCGCGCTCATGATCCTCGGCGAAAAGATCGCCGCGGCCGAAGCGGCGCTGGCGGCCGCCGCGGGCGTCACCCTCGACGCCATCGCGGAGAGGCGAGACGGCGTGCGCCGGAGAAGCCTTCGCCACGACCGTCAGCGTCTGGAACGCGGGAACGCGGCCCGTCGCCGTCGAGGCGGTCACGCTCGAGAGCGCGGACGGCTGGGCCGTCCCGGGTCAGCCCGAGGCGGGCAAGGCCGTCGAGCCGGGCCTGCTGTCCGAGTGGAAGCTCTCCGCGACGGCCCCGGCCAACGCGCCGCCGACACTCCCCTACTTTCTCTCCCGACCCATGCAGGGCGCCCTCTACGACTGGAGCGCCGTGGCCGCGCAGGTCCGCGGGAGAGCCGTTCCAGCCGCCGCCGCTGACGGCCGTCGCGCGGCTGCGCGTCGGGGACGCGTCGATCCGGCTCGCGCGCGAGGTGACCTTCCGCATCCGCGACGAAGCGGTGGGCGAGATCCGCCACCCGCTGCGGGTCGTGCCGCGGCTCGACGTCGCCGTCGATCCGACGCTCCTCGTCTGGCCCCTCGACCAGAGCGCGCCGCGGCGGCTCCGCGTCACGCTGACCTCCAACTGCGCGGCGCCCGTCACCGGGACCGTCGAGGCCGTCCTGCCGCCCGGCTGGCCGGCGGCGGCCCCGGTCGCCTTCGCGCTCGCGAAGAAGGGAGACCGCGCGCTCGTCCAGGTCCCGCTCGCGCCCCCGCGCCGGCCCGGAAGTCGGGCGCTTCGACGTGGGCGTGGCCGCCGTCACGTCGGACGGGGAACGCTACACGACGGGCATCCGGCTCATCGACTACGAGCACATCCGTCCCACGGCGCTACGCGCGGCCGAGCCTGGTCGGCGTGACGGCGCTCGACCTGAAGCTCCCGAAGCTGACGGCCGTCGGCTACGTGCGCGGCGCCTCCGACCGCGTGCCGGAAGCCCTCGCGTCGATCGGGATCCCGATCCACGTGCTCGACCGCGGAAGACCTGGACCACGGCGACCTCGCGCGCTACGACGCGATCGTCGTGGGCAGCCGCGCGTACGAGACGGATCCCGCCCTGGCGAAGGCGAACGCGCGCCTGCTCGACTACGCGCGCGACGGCGGCCTCGTGATCGTGCAATACCAGCAGTACCCCTTCATCGAGGGCGGCTTCGCGCCCGCCAAGCTCGAGATCGCACAGCCCCACGACCGCGTCACCGACGAGACCGCGAAGGTCACCCCCCTCGACGCCGGCGCATCCGGTCCTGACGACGCCCAACCGCATCGGGGAGAGCGACTGGGCCGGCTGGGTCCAGGAGCGCGGCCTCTACTTCGCCCACGCGTGGGACCCGTCGTACACGGCCCTGCTCGAAATGGCCGACCCGGGCGGCCCGGCGCAGCGGGGCGGCCTGCTCGTCGCCCGCGTCGGGAAGGGCCGCTACGTCTACACGGGGCTCGCCTTCTTCCGCGAGCTCCCGGCCGGCGTGCCCGGCGCCTACCGCCTCTTCGCCAACCTGCTCGCGTGGCGGTGACGCCCGCCGCCTCCGATCGTGCGAAAATCGGCGCCGAGCCGAGCGCTCAAGGAGGAATCGTGAGAACGATCCGACTCGCCGCCGCCGCCTTCTTCGCTCTGACCGCCGCGGGACTCGCGCAGTCCGAGGGTGTCGCCACGTTCAAGGGCACCGTCCACACCGACAAGGGCCAGACGATCCCTTCGCAGGGAAAGGTCTTCGTCTCGCGCGCGGCGTGCCGCGTCGAGTGGGAGACGGACTTGAAGCAGGTCGCGGCGGGTCGAAAGGACCCGGGCACGATGCCCGACCACTTCCGGATGGTGATCCTCCAGCTGCTGTCCGAGCCGGGCCGCACGTACACCTTGAACCCGGAGCGAAAGACCTACTCCGTCCGGGACGCCTCGAAGGAAAAACCGAACCCGAAGGTCCCGGACCGGACCTGGAAGGTCGAGAAACTCGGCCCGGACACGGTCGGCGGGCTGCGCTGCGAGAAGGCCCTGCTCACGTCGGACGCCGGCAACGAGATGGAGGTCTGCGTCTCCAAGGAGCTGATCCCCTCGGCCGCCTGGGTGAGCGCGATGAGCCGCCGGGAGGACCAGAGCGGTCCCCTGAAGGCGCTCAAGGAGAACGGGCTCGAGGGGTTCCCCATCCGCTGGATCTTCCGCAGCCAGAAGAACAAGGAGATCTCCTCGACGATGGAGCTCGTGTCGTTCGAGAAGAAGTCGCTTCCCGCTTCCCTCTTCGAGATCCCGGCCGACTACAAGAAATCCGACGGGACGTCGCCCTGGATGTCCGCGGAGCAGGAAAAGGCGATGAACGACGCGCGCAAAGCCGCCATGGAGAACATGACTCCCGAGCAGCGCAAGCAGCTCGAGGAGTACATGAAACAACAGCAGTCGCCCGACCCGCAGCGGTAGGCCGCCGCCGGCGGTCGGCGGCGGGGATTGGGATAGGCTTCCTCGCCAAATGAAGACGACCCTCTTGCGGAAGATCGCGATTGCCTTCCTCGTCGCCCTGTCCGCGGGAGCCACGGCACGGGCGCAGGCCCCGACGTCCGCCGACTCCGCCCCGCCGCGACGGCCGAAGATCGGTCTGGCCCTGGGTGGGGGCGGCGCCCGCGGAGACGCGCACATCGGCGTCCTCGAGGTGCTCGAGAGGCTGCGGATCCCGATCGACTACATCGCCGGCACCAGCATGGGCTCGGTCGTCGGCGGCCTGTACGCGGTTGGTTACTCTCCCGAGAAGCTGAACGACGTCGTCGACAAAGTGGACTGGGCGAATCTCTTCGTCGACGCCGCGCCCCGCGCGGATACGGCGTTCCGGCGGAAGGAGAACGACTACTACGTTCCTCCCGGCATCACCCTCGGCATCAAGAAGAACGGCGTGGTTCTCCCCGCCGGCCTGATCGCCGGACGGAAGCTCTCCTTCCTGCTCAACACCCTGACGCTGCCCGTCGCGAACGTCTCGAACTTCGACGATCTTTCGATTCCCTTCCGCGCCGTGGCGACGGACGCGCGGACCGGCTTGCCGGTGGTGCTGTCGGAAGGTGTCCTGTCGCGCAGCATCCGCGCGAGCATGGCGATTCCGATCGTCTTCACACCGGTCCGGATCGGCGATTACCTTCTGATCGACGGCGGCGAATCCGAGAACCTGCCCGTCCAGACGGTGCGGGCCATGGGCGCGGACATCGTCATCGCGGTCGACGTCGCCTCTTCGAGCGAGGTCCCCCAGGAGGCGCCGTCCTCGATCTCGGAAATGCTCGGGAGGCTGATCGACCTGCCGCTGCTGCGCAACACGATGGAGTCGCGAAAGCTCGCCGACGTCGTGATCACGCCAGACCTGTCCGGATTCTCATCGGCGGATTTCGCGAAATCCAAGCAAATCGTCCCCAAGGGACTCGAGGCCGCAAACGCCGCGGCCGACAAGCTCTCGAAGTACTCGGTGTCCGAGGAGGAGTACCGCGCCTGGCAGAAGACGCACCGCGTCCCGCTGCCGGCGAACCTTCCGATCATCGACCAGGTCGTGGTCGACCCGATCCCGCGCTTCGACACGCGCCGCATCTCGCGCGTCATCGCCACGAAGGCGGGCGTCCCCTTCAACCAGGACGTTCTGGAGGCCGACATGCGACGGATCGCCTCCATGGGGCTCTTTCAGGACGTGGAGTTCCGGTTCGTGCGGGAGGATGGCAAGAACGTCCTCCACATCATCGCCACACCCAAACCCTGGGGGCCGACGTACCTCTCCGCGGGGATGTCCTTCGAAATCTCCGACGCCGAGGCGGACTTCGACGTCGGTCTGCTCCTCGACGCCACGGAGATGAACCGTCTCGGCGCCGACTGGAAGACGAACTTGCGGCTCGGCACCCAGATCGCGCTCGGCTCCGCCTTTTATCAGCCGCTCGACTACGCGGGGCGCTTCTACGTCTCCCCGAAACTGGTCTGGTCTCAGGAGCCCGTCGATCTCTTCATCGACGGAGAACGGGTCGCCCAGTACCGCGTGCGCCAGGGCGGCGGCGGCCTGGACTTCGGGGTCGAGCTCGGGCACCTGCTCCAGCTCGGCCAGTTCTCGGTCGGCATCCTGCGCGGTGCGGCGTCGCTCACGAGGCGGACCGGGACCGCCGAGTTTCCCGACGTCGACGTCGATCTCGGAGACTTTCACTCGCAGCTGCGCCTCGACCAGCTCGACAGCGTCTGGTTCCCGACGAAGGGATACTTCGTCAACGCGGAGTTCGCGGGATCGCGCACCGGGCTCGGTGCCACGGATTCTTTCAATCGCGGCCAGTTGTTCGGCCTCGGCGCAAAGACCTGTGGCCGCTGGACGGCCGTGTCGCGCGTGCGGTACGACGACGCGTTCGGCTCGGTCCTGCCCCTCTACGAGCAGTTCGTGCTGGGAGGGTTTCTGGATCTGTCGGGGTATTCGCCCGGAGAGCTCCACGGCAGCACCCTCGCGTTCGGGTCGTTCTCGGCGCGCTATCGCCTGACCCAGACGCCGGGCGCGGTCATCAAGGGACTCTATGCGGGCTTCTCGATCGAGGGTGGAAACACCTGGCAGTTCCGCGATCAAGCCTCGATCTCCGACATGCATCTGGCAGGCAGCATCTACGTCGCCGCGGACACGCTCCTCGGCCCGTTGTTCCTGGCGTACGGCAACTCGGGCGCGCAGCACCAGGCCGTCTACCTGTTCCTGAACCAGCGGTTCTGAAGGCCTTCCGACCCGGGCCGTGACGACGCGCGCAAGGGCCCTCGCGATCCTGGCCTTCGGCCTCGCGGGCGTCGCCTGCCGGCGGGATGCGCGCACCCCCGTCGTCCTCTACTCTCCGCACGGACGGGATCTGCTCCAGCTCGTCGAGAAGACCTACGAGGCGCAGCATCCGGACGTGGACGTCCGGTGGCTCGACATGGGCTCCCAGGAGGTCTACGACCGGATCCGCTCGGAGAAGGCGAACCCTCAGGCCGACGTCTGGTTCGGCGGGCCCAACACGATCTTCGCGCGCGGCGCCCGCGACGGCCTGCTCGCGGCGTACCGCCCCTCCTGGGCGAGCGCCATCCCGGAGGACAGCCGCGCGTCGGGCGACCTCTACTTCGGGCTCTACCGCACGCCCGCCATGATCGTCTACAACTCGGCCGTCATTCCGGAGAGCGACGCGCCGCGCGAGTGGGACGACATCCTCGCGCCGCGCTTCAAGGACAAGATCCTGATCCGCGATCCCCTCGCCTCCGGAACCATGCGGGCGATCTTCGGCATGATCCTGCTGCGCTCCCTCGCCGAAACCGGAAGCACCGAACGCGGCTTCGCGTGGCTCGCCCGGCTCGACGGGCAGACCAAAGAGTACGTCGTCAACGCCACCCTCCTGCTCGAAAAACTCGGCCGGCGGGAGGGCCTCGTCACGCTCTGGGACCTGCCCGACGTCCTGCTCGAGCAGCAGCGGGGCCTTCCGATCGCGAGCGTCTTTCCGCCGTCGGGCACGCCGGTCATCGACGACGCCGTCGGGCTGGTCGCCGGCGCCAAACATGCCGCGGCCGCGCGCGCGCTCATCGAGTGGCTCGGAAGCACCGAGGCGCAGCTCCTGGCGGCCGAGCGCGCCTACCGGCTGCCGGCGCGCACGGACATCCCGCCGGCGCAGCTCCCCGCCTGGGCCCGGGACGTCGAGGCCAGGCTCGTGCCCGCGAAGATGGACTGGGACCTGCTCGAGCGCGAGGGACCCGGGCTGGATGGCCACCTGGGACCGGACCGTGCGCGGCCGCGCCGGGAAGTGACGACCCGTCTCCGCACCGTTTTCGATCGGCAATCGGATCGGCTGGCGATCCTCGGCTTTCGAACCCATAATCCCGGCGCGCCCATGGCCGATGACCTGATCCTCGAAGGCCTCGAGAAGCGGCTCGGGGGAACTCCCGTGACCCGGGGGTCTCGCTCGCCGTCGGCAAGAGCGAGATCGTGGCGCTGCTCGGCCCATCGGGCAGCGGCAAGACCACCATCCTGCGCCTGGTGGCGGGCTTCGAAACGCCCGACGCGGGCGCGATCCGCATCGGAGACGAGGACCTGACCCGCGTACCGCCTCAGAGCCGCCGCTTCGGAATGGTCTTCCAGCACTACGCCCTCTTTCCGCACATGACGGTCGGCGAGAACGTCGCCTTCGGCCTCGAGGCGCAGGGCCTTCCGGCGCCCGAACGCCGGAGCCGCGCGGCCGAGGCGCTCGCGGCCGTGGACCTCTCCGGTTTCGAGGCCCGGCCGGTCACACAGCTTTCCGGCGGGCAGCAGCAGCGCGTCGCGCTGGCGCGCGCGCTCGCGCCGCGGCCGCGCGTCCTGCTGCTCGACGAGCCCCTGTCCAATCTCGATCCGACCCTGCGCGAGAAGACCCGCCGGGAACTGAAGCGCCTGATCCGCCGCACCGGGATCACCACGCTCTTCGTCACCCACGAGCAGGAGGAAGCCTTCGACCTGGGAGACCGCGTCGCGGTCTTGAACCGCGGCCGCCTCGAGCAGGTCGCGACTCCCGAGGCGCTCTACGACAGCCCGGCGACGCGCTTCGTGGCGACTTTCATCGGCCGCGCGAGCGTGCGGCCCGCGCGGTGGCAGGCCGCCCGCGGCGAGGCGCTTGCTGGCGGAGGGCGACCTCGTGGCGCGCCGCCGCCGGCGAGCCGCTGTCCGACGGAGCGGAGATCGACCTCGTCGTGCGGCCGGAGGGGCTCTCCGTGTCCGCCGTCGGGCGGACCGGGGTCGCTCGCCGGTCAGGTCGCCGAGAGGCGCTTCGCGGGACGGGCGGCGTACTTCGAAGTCGTTCTCGCTTCGGGCGGGTCGCTGGAAGTGCTCGCGCCGCCCGAGGCCGCCGCCATCGGCGAGAAGGTCTTCGTCCAGGCCGCGCCGGGCGCGCCGTTGCCGTGGGCGTACCGGCGGGAGGCCGGCGGATGAAGCGGCTCCCCGTGGGCGCCGCGCTCACGTTCCTGCTCCTCTGGCTCGTCTGCTATCCGATCGCCATCACGGTCTCCGAGGCGCTCGGGGCGCCTCAGTGGACCCTCCGCCATTTCGTCGAGTTCGCGCAACGGCCGGACGAATGGCACGCGCTCTGGGCGAGCCTGTGGATCTCGCTCGCGACCGTGGCCCTGGCCGCCGCGATCGGCGTTCCCCTCGCCTTCCTGTTCGAGCGCGCGGAGTTTCCGGGCCGCCGGACGCTGGGCGCCCTGGTCGCGCTGCCCGTCGTCCTGCCGCCGCTGGTCGGTGTCGTGGCGTTCCTGTTCCTCTACGGGGAGAGCGGCTTCGTGTCGCGCGCCGTGCAGGCGGTCCTGCGCCTGGAATCGCCGCCCTGGCGCCTCTCGGGCCCGGGCGCGATCCTGCTCGTGCATGCGTACTCGATGTACGTGTACTTCTACCTCTTCACGCGGGCGGGTCTCGCCCGGCTCGACGGGGCGTACCTCGAGGCGGCGGCATCGCTCGGCGCCGGGCGCGTGCGCACGTTCCGCCGCGTGACGCTGCCCCTGTTGTCTCCCGTGCTGTTCGCCGCGGCGCTGCTGACGTTCCTGACGTCGCTCGCCTCCTTCTCGGCGCCCTACATCTTCGGGGGCACGTTCCGCGTCCTGACGACGCAGATCCTCTTCTCGCGCTTGAACGGGGATCTCGCCATGGCCATGGTCGAAACGACCGTGCTCGCGGCGGCGGCGCTCGCCGGCCTCTTCCTGCTCCAGCGCAGCGAGGCCCGCTCGCGGCCGGGCGCCGCCGCGGGCGTGCGCGGGCTCGCCCCGTCGCGGCGGCGCCTGGGCTCCTCGCGTTTTCTCGTCGCCGGCGCCGGGTGGATCCTGGCCGTCTTCCTCCTGCTGCCCCATGCGACGCTCCTGCTCGTGTCGCTCGTTCCTACGGGCACCTGGACGCATCAGGCCTTTCCTCCCGTGCTCGATTTCTCCAACTACCGTTCGCTCCTGGCCGAGCCCGAGCGGCTGCGCCCGATCGCCAACTCCCTCTGGATGGCGACCGTCTCGACGGCGGCCGCGCTCGCGGCGGGGTTCCTGTGCGCGTGGCTCGCGGTGACACGGCGGTCGCGCTGGCGCGCCGCGTTGGAGACGCTGATCGGCGTGCCCTGGGCGCTGCCCGGCACGGTCTTCGCAGTCGCGCTCGCCGCGACCTTCTCTCGAAACGCTCCGTGGGCGGGGCGCTTCGTCCTGGTCGGGACCGCGGCCATCCTGCCGCTGGCCTATTTCATCCGCGGCCTTCCGCTGACGGGACGCGCGGCCTTCGCCGGCCTGCGGCAGCTCGATCCGGCGCTGGAGGAAGCGGGAGCGTCGCTCGGGGCAGGGGCCTGGCGCCGGCTCTGGCGCATCACGCTGCCCCTGCTGCGGCCCGCGCTCGCGGCCGGCGCCTCCCTGGCCTTTCTGACCGCGCTCGGCGACTTCGTCGTGTCGATCGTTCTCTACACGTTCGAGACGCGGCCGATCTCGATCGAGATCCTGTCCTCCCTGCGCATGCAGGAGATGGGCGCGGCGGCGGCCTACGGGATCCTGCTCGCGGCGCTTTCCGCGGCGGCGTTCTTCCTCTGGGGCCGCGGCGCCGAGTCGGCGGGCGGGGGGTGACGGGAAGCGCGGGTCAGCGCTGCGGCTCGATCGACGCGGGGCGTCACGGAGCGCCGCTGCGGCAGGATGATCGACCGCTCGGGGATCGGGGTCGGCGTCGGGGTGCGCGTCGGCGGTCGGCCACGGGCCGGCTGGGGTCGAAGAAGCGCAGCAGCTCGCCCCCGAGCGTGCCGAGGTAGACCTCGCCGGCGGCATCCTCGCCGAAGGTCGAAAGCTGCGGCGCTGCGGGGTCGAGCCGGTCGTTGTCGGCCCAGAGTCGTCCCGAGCAGTAGTCGCCGTAGACGTAGCGCCCGGCGAGCGCCGGAACGAGCGTGCCGCGGTAGACGTAGCCGCCCGTCACCGAGCAGCCCTCGGCGTGGGTGTACTGGTACGTCGGGCGGACGAGGCCGGCCGCGTTGCAGGCCGGGACGCCCGCCGGGCAGCCGGAGGTTCCTCCGTCGCCGCACCGCGTTCCCTCCATCATCTTCCAGCCGTAGTTCTCGCCGCCCGCGCTCGCGCGCGGCTGGAAGTCGATCTCCTCCCGATCGCCCTGGCCCACGTCGCCGATCCAGAGGTCGCCGGTCGCGCGATCGAAGGAGAAGCGCCAGGGATTGCGCAGGCCCTTCGCCCAGATCTCGTCGAGCGGGCCGCCCGGGCGCCGCGAACGGGATTGTCCGGCGGGATCCCGTAGAAGGGCGGCGAGTTGACGTTCTGGTCGACGTCGATGCGCAGCATCTTGCCGAGCAGCGACTCGTCGCGCTGCGCGTTGCACATCGGGTCGTTGCCCGACCCGCCGTCCCCCATGCCGATGTAGAGGTAGCCGTCCGGACCGAACTGGAGCTGGCCGCCGTTGTGATTGCGGAAAGGGCTGCGCGATCGTCCGCAGGATCACGCCGCTCGCCGGGTCGGCATGGTTCGGGTCCGACGCCGATGCGTCTGGTAGCGCGCGATCACGGTGTCGCCGGTGGTGTCGGTGTAGTTGACGAAGAAGAAGCGGTTCTGCGAATAGTTGGGATGAAACGCCACGGAGAGCAGCCCCCGCTCGCCGCAGCACGAGACCTTCGCGCTGACGTCGAGAAAGGGCGTGGCCGCGGCGACTCCGCCGTTCAAGATCAGGACGCGCCCGTTCTGGATCGTGACGAAGAGCCGGGCATCACCGGCATTCGTGATGCCGGTGATCTGGCCGAGCCCCGCGGCGACCCGGCGCAGCTGGACGATCGGCGCGCTCGCGGACCGCTCCGGTCCGTTCCACCGCCAGGCCGGCGCGCGGCGCGCGGCGACCACGGAAGCCAGAACGATCACGGCGCCGGCGAAAAAGGCGAGCAGGGCGCGGCGTGAAGCGGGGGGCATGGCAAGGCCGTAAACACGCCGGCCGGGCCGCCAATTCCGGCGGGCAGGGCCGCTAGGCGTTCGCTTCGCGAACGGCGGCCTAACGTTTCTGCCAGACGGGCCCCGCGGGCCTCGCGACGGCAACCTGCAGTCCTGATCTTCAGCAACCTGTCTAGAGCTCGAGGATCCGGTCCAGGCCTCGCCGCAACCCCGTGAAGCTTCCGACCTTGCGCACGGCGAGCAGCGTTCCGGAGACGTAGGGCCCCGCACCGGAACCCGAATCGTGGCGGATCGTCAGACGCTCGTCCGGCATTCCAAAGAGGATCTCGATCGAGGATACGAATCCCGGAAGCCGCACCGAATGGATCTGGGTGCCCGAAAGCGTCTTGCCGCGCGCCTCCGCGTGGCCGTGGGTCTGCCCGATCGGGTGCCCGACCGCCGGCGCGCGCACGGCCGCGAGCCTCGCCGCGAGCTCGCGCGCGGTGCTTCCTGGAGCGTCCGGCTTGTCCGCCTTGTGGTACTCCACGATCTCCCACTGCGGGACGTGCCTGCGCGGCGATCTCCGCGAAGCGCTGCAGCAGGACCGCGGTCAGCGCGAAATTGCCGGCCGCCAGGACGCCGACCTTCCGCTGCACCGCCGCGGCGTCGATCGCGGCGAAGTCCTCCTCCGTGAGCCCGGAGGTGCCGATCACGGCGTGAACGCCGCGGGCAACCGCCTCGAGCACGTTGCCGCGCACGGCTTCCGGCGACGTGTAGTCGACCAGAACGTCGCAGGGCGCCGCGAGGGCCTCGGCGACGGATCCGCGGACCGGAACATCCGGCGCGCCGGCGCCCAGGACCTCCGAGAGAAGGCGTCCGGCGCCCGCCCGCGAAACGGCGGCGGCGAGCTCCAGGTCATCGGACGCGCCGATCGCCGGCACGAGGCTGCGCCCGACCCAGCCAGTCACCCCGGCGATGCACACGCGCAACCGTCGGGCCGGCATCAGACCAGGAGCCAGAGGCCCGCGACGCAGAGCACGAGGCCCGCCGCGTTGGCCATCGAGAGATGCTCCCCGAAGAACAGCAGGCCGATCGGCAGCAGGACGACCACGAGGGCGACGTTGATGACGGTCGAGAGCACGCCGACTCTCCAGCCGGCCCGATACGCGAGCAGGACCCCCATCTCCACGCCGACGATCGCGACACCGACGGCGAGGCTCGCCCAGTTGAGCTTCGAGAAGGACCGCCAGGTCGGGCCGCCGCCGGGGTAGAGCGGCCAGAGCAGCAGGGTCACGACGAGCGCGGCGAGGTAGGTCACGATCAGCGACGTCAACGGATGCGCGGCCGCCCGGGATCGACTTCTGGGCGATGTGGTACAGGACGTTCGAGGCCACGGTCAGCACGATCGCGAGCGTCAGCAGTCCCATCGGGCTCCTTCCTTTCACAGGCCGGCCGCGCCGACGACCGCGTAGGCGCGCACCGGATAGCTTCCCACGCCTTGAAACGGAGGCGGGACCGCGTGGAGTCGGAAGGAGGCGGGCAGGGCGTCGAGGTTGCAGAGGTGCTCGAGGATCGGGATCCCGGCCGACAGCAGCAGCGTGTGGGCCGGCCGCTGCGCCGTCGTCCGCGTCGTCGATGTTCATCGAGTCGATCCCGACGAGGGCCGGTGCCGAGGCGACGAGGACCTCCGCCGCGCTTCGCGTCAGAAACGGGTGCCCCTCGAAGTAGGCCCGCGTCCCCCAGTGCCGCGCCCAGTCCGTGCGGACGAGGACGGCCTTTCCTTCGAGGGCACGGCCCGCGAAAGCGTCCGGCCCGATCGCCCGGCCGGCGCGGACCGAGGCGTCGAGAACGATCCCTTCGACGTCCGCCAGGCGCGCGAGCGGCAGCGCCGCGATGTCGGTCCCTCCCGCGAATCGGTGGAAGGGAGCGTCGACGTAGGTCCCGGTGTTGGCGACCATGTCGATGCGGCCGATCTGGAACGTCGTGCCCGCGGCGTAGCGCGCGGCCGAGGCGTCCCGCGACAGGAAGTCGGAGACGGCGGGCCCCGGAAGGCCCGGGTAGGTCTCCATTCCCGGCGCGATCGGATGAGAGAGCTCGACGAATCGGGTCAAAGGGCCCGCTCCATGACGAGCGCGCTCTTGGGGCACGCGGTCGTGAACTCGAGAGACGCGCGGACCGACTCCGGGACTTCCCCGCGGGAGATCGCCCGGAATCCGAAGCGCGGGAAGAAGTGCGCGGCCGTCTCCGTCAGGAGGAACACCCGGCGCACTCCGAGCACGGCGGCGCCAGCGCGAGGGCGCCCTCCGTCAGGCGGATGCCCAGGCCGAGGCCTCGGGCGTCCTCTTCCACGGCGACCGAGCGCAGCAGCGCCCCGCCGTCGTAGACCTCGAGGACGGCGCTGCCGACGAGACGGTCCCCCTGGCGCGCGACGAGGGCGTTGGCGAGATGGTCGCGCACGCCGTCGAGCGGTAAGCCCGCACCGCGTGAGCAGCGCCAGGAGTCCGGGCTCGTCCTCCGGCGCGAGGGGCGCGATCTCGATCGGCGCCCTCCCCGCTCACCGGGACACCGTGTCCAACGACAGCTCCGCGGCGAGGAACTCCCGGACGCCGGGCGAACCGGTCAGCCGAAGGATCACGGGCTCGCCTTCCAGGCCGAGCAGGATCTCGAACTCGAGAAACGGGCAGCAGCGCCGCTCGAGAGCGACCCACTCCACCAGACGCTGCGACAGGTTTCGGTCGTTCGGAAATCGGAACGCGTATCCGCGCGGGATCTCCTGCACCCAGCGGGCGGACGAGAAGAGCTCCTGCGTCAGAACCGCGTGCCGCTCCCGTTCGCGGGGCGCCAACGCGTCGAGCCGGCAGGCGAAGGT
Source organism: uncultured Acidobacteriota bacterium (assembly GCA_963725095.1). GTDB lineage: Bacteria > Acidobacteriota > Thermoanaerobaculia > UBA5066 > Gp7-AA6 > DATBFU01. The sequence goes on along the minus strand of CAVRXJ010000010.1, from coordinate 84,162 downwards.
CGGATCAGTGTCCACGCTTCTTCCTCTGGAGAACCTTCAGCGTCTGGATCTGTCCCGTGTGGTACACGTCGTGCGCGGCGATCCCGTAGACCATCGTCGACGTCGGATACCGGCTGCCGCGCGGCCGCCGCGAAAGCGCGGCGACCGGGAGCGATGCGACGGTCTCGCGGAGGCGGCGGTGCTCCGCCGACAGAAGCGCCACGTCGTCCCGCCACGCCTTGTCGGTCGCTTTCGAGGCCGGGGACGGGCGCGTGAACCAGTTGCTCCCCTCTCGCGGAAACGAGCCTCGCACCTCCCCGGTCAGCCTCCGCCGGACCGCGTACTTCCAGTAGGCCGCGTGCAACGCGAGCTCCCAGATGTTGTGGCGTCCCGGCGCCGGACGCCAGGCGGCCTCCCGGGCGGTCACGCCCCGCAACGCCCCGCGCAGGTTCGTGCCCTGCCAGGCCCTGCGATCGAACGCCTCGTCGAGGATCGAAAGCAGGAGCGTGATCTCTCCCCCTTTCCGGCGGCTCATCGGACCGAGGCTCCCTGCCGCGGCTCGGCCTGCGCCGGCGCCGCCTGGACCTGCGCCGCGACTTCGTAGTGCGTCACGTGGGGTTCCTTTCCCAGGAGGAAGCGGTCGTCCTCGGGATAGTAGACCGCCTTCTCCGGATGCGGGCCGGCGAAGCGCCGGATCGCGTCGAAGTCTTCCCAGAAGGAAAGCACGAGAAACTCGGCGGTCTCGCCGTCGACCCGGCGCAGGATCATCGCCCCCCGGTTGCCCGGTGTCGCCTGGTACTCCTCCAGGCCCGTCTTCTCGACGTACTCGAGGTAAGTGTCCGCGTGCTCCGACCGCGTCGTCCCCCGCCAGATGCGTCCGATCATGATGCCTCCTCTGCCCGCAGCGGCTCCGCCACCGTTTCCGGGGCGACTTCCCGGGCAATGTCCTTGCGTTCGCGCTTTCCGCCGAACCGGATGATGATGGCGACGGCCCCCACGATTCCGAGGGCGGCCAGCCCCGTGCGCAGCGTGACCGCTTCGCCGGCGAAGATCCATCCGAGAAACACGGCGACGATGGGATTGACGTAGGCATACGTCGAGACGCGCGCCGGTGTCGTGACCTTGAGCAGCCACATGTAGGCCGAGAAACCGGCGAGCGAGCCGAAGACGACGAGGTAGGCGAGCGCGGCGACCGAACGGCCCGAGACCGCGGCCAGATTCAGGCGCGCGCCCTCTCCCAGGGCGAGGCCCGCGCCCCAGAGGATCAGGCCTCCCGCGATCATCTCCATGGCCACCGCGAGAAACGTCGAAGCCGAGAAGCGCACCGTGCGCGAATAGAGCGAGCCCGTGGCCCAGGACAGCGACGCGAGCAGGAGCGCTCCGGCGCCGAGGGCATCCACGTGCCCGTTGCCGCCGAAGCGGCCGGGGGCGACGAGCCAGGCAAGCGAAGCCAGCCCGAGCACGAGCCCGGCGACGACGGCGAGCCGCGGCGCCTTTCGCCGCTGGAGCGCCTCGAGCACCGTCATCCACAGCGGGACGGAGGCGACGATCAGCGCCGCCAGCCCCGAGGGGACCCGCTGCTCGGCCCAGGAGACGAGGCCGTTGCCGCCGAGCAGGAGAAGGCCGCCGATGACGGCCGCCAGGCGCCAGTCGCTCGCCTTGGGACGCGCCTCTCCGCGGAGACGGTTCCACGCAGTACAGGAGAAGGCCTGCGATCAGATGGCGGGTTCCGGCCATCAGGAACGGCGGCAGCGTCTCGACGGCGAAGCGGATCGCGAGGTACGTCGAGCCCCACAGAACGTAGATCGCGGCGAAAGCGATCAGGACCCGTCCGGCCGGAGCCTCCCGTTCAGGCACGCCGGACCTCCTTCTCCTCGCCCTCCGCAATCGCCGAGCGGCAGCACCGTGGACTCCTTGACGGTCTCGAGAACGATCGTGGTGCGCGTCGAGGTCACCGTCGAGATCGTTCCGAACTTCTCGCGCAGCAGCCGGCCGAGGTCTTCCGTGTCGGCCGCCCGCACCTTCACGAGGAAGCAGTCCTCCCCCGCGACGTGGTGGACTTCCAGGACTTCGGGAATCCGCGAGAGCTTCTCCGCCGTCCCGACGCCTCCCGCCCGCTCGTTCGAGCGCACGAAGACGAACGCCAGCAGCGGCAGTCCGGCGGCGTGCGGATCGACGTCCGCGCGGAAGCCCCGCAGGACGCCGCGCTCCTCGAGCTTCCGGATCCGCTCGAACACCGCCGAGGGCGCGAGGTTCGACCTGCCGAGCGATCTCGGCATTCGACGTTCTCGCGTTCTCCTGAAGAATTGCCGTGATATTGGCGTCCATACCGTCGATTATTCTCATTTCAATAGATTACTACGACGAATCAGCTCTAGAGGGTTCACCGATTCCGCATGATCCTGTAACCCGAATGGCCGCAGAAAGTTGCAGCCGGAAGCCGAGGTTGCGCAACCGGCCTCCTGTCGCGCCCGGTGAGGCCGCGGGTCAGACCGCGAAGTAGCGCGCCTGGGGGTGGTGGACGACGATCGCCGAGACGGAGGCCTCGGGGTCCATCATGAAGCCTTCGGTCAGCTCGACGCCGATCTTGCGGCCGTCGAGCAGGCGGAAGAGCTGCGCCTGGTCGGAGAGCTCGGGGCAGGCGGGATAGCCGAAGCTGTATCGCTTGCCCTGGTACCGCGCCTGGAAGAGATCGATGGCCGAAAGCTCCGGCGGGTCGGCGAGCCCCCAGTCCGCGCGCAGCTTCCTGTGCAGCCACTCGGCCGCGGCCTCCGCCGTCTCGACGGCCACGGCCTGGAGGCTGTGGCAGAGGAGGTACTCGCCCTTCTCCTTGAGCTCCTCGGCGCGCGCGCGAACGCCTTCCCCCGCGGTCGTGATGAAGAGCGCCAGCGAGTCGAGGCGCTCCCCGCGCGGCGCGACGAAATCCGCGAGGCTGAGCCGTTCGCCGGCCACCTGGCGCGGGAAGTGGAACACGGCGACTTCGCGGCCCTGATCGAGCACGTGCACCGAGTTGCCTTCCGCGTACGCCTCGAAGTACCGGTACATCGCGCGCGCGCGGATCCATCCGGCCGATTGCACGCGGGCGACGACGCGCTCGAGATCGGCCAGGCGCTCGTCGCCCGCCTCCTTCAGCTTCCAGTAGCTTCCGCGCAGCCCGAGATGCTTCGCATAGAGCATGTGCGGGTTCAGATAGCGCCAGATCTCCGGGAGGTCGAGCTCCGCCAGCACGTGCTCCTGCGTATCCGGGGCCGGTCGGGGCCGCCCCGCCTCGATCTCCGCGCTGCGAACCGCGGGAGCCGCGAGCGGGTTCTCGACCGCCGCCTCCGCGGGTCCCTGTCCCTGCACGCGCCGCGCTTCCGCCTCCGACGCGAGCCCGCGCCTGGCCTCCTCGCCCGAGAGAATCCGGTCGGCCAGGGCCAGCCCTCGCATGGCATCGACGGCATAGACCACGAGGCCGCCGTAGGCCGGAGCGATCCGATGGTCCGTGAACTTCTGCGAGAGCGCCGCTCCGCCCACGAGCATCGGCGCCTTGACGCCCCGCGCCGTCAGGTCCTGCGCCGTCGTGACCATCTGCTGCGCGCTCTTGACGAGCAGGCCCGAGAGCCCGATCAGGTCCGGCCGGTGCTCCTCGTAGGCGGCGACCAGGCGCTCGGGCGGGACCTTGATCCCGAGGTTGATCACCTCGTACCCGTTGTTGGAGAGGATGATCTCGACCAGGTTCTTCCCGATGTCGTGCACGTCGCCCTTGACGGTCGCGAGGATCACCTTTCCCTTGCGCGAGTCGGTCGACTTTTCCATGAACTTCTCGAGGTGCGTCACGGCGGCCTTCATCGCCTCGGCCGACTGCAGCACCTCGGCCACGATCAGCTCGTTGGCGTTGAAGAGACGCCCGACCTCCCGCATCCCGTCCATCAGGGGCCCGTTGATGATGTCGAGCGGCGAAGCGCCCGCGGTCCGCACGGCCTCGAGGTCCTCGATCAGGCCCTCCTTCGAGCCCTCCAGGATGTAGCGCGGCAGGCGCTCGCGCGGCGTGCCGGCCCGCTCCACCTTCTGCCTTCGGAAGGGCTCCCTTCGCCTTGAAGTAGGCGGCGAAGGCCGCCGACGGGATCCTCGCCGCGGTTCCAGATGAGGTCCTCCGAGAGGCGCCTCTCCTCTTCGGGGATCGTGGCGTAGCGGACGATCTTCTCGGTGTTCACGATCGCGAGGTCGAGCCCCGCCTTCGTGGCGTGGTAGAGAAAAACGGAGTTCAAGACCTCGCGGCCGGCCTCGGGGAGGCCGAAGCTGACGTTGGAGATCCCGAGGATCGTCCGCGTCTCCGGCAGCTCCGCCTTGATCGCGCGGATCCCCTCGATCGTCTCGACGGCGCTCCCGACGTACTTCTCGTCGCCCGTGCCGCAGGGAAAGACGAGCGGATCGAAGATGATGTCCTCGGGCGCGACCCCGTACTTCTCCGTCAGGAGCGTGAAGCTGCGGTGGGCGATCTCGAGCTTGCGCGCGCGCGTCACGCCCATGCCGTGCTCGGGATCCTCGTCGATCGTCCCCACGACGAGCGCGGCGCCGTACTTCTGGGCGAGCGGAACCACCGACTGGAATCGGGCCTCGCCGTCCTCCAGGTTGATCGAGTTCAGGATGGACTTGCCCTGGCTCCACTTGAGCCCGAGCTCCATCACCTTCGCGTCGGTCGAGTCGAGCATGAGCGGAACCTTGACCATCCGCGTGACCCGGTCCAGGAAGGCGTTCACGTCGGCGGCCTCGTCCCGGTCCGGATCCTGGAGGCAGACGTCGATGACCTGGGCGCCGCCCTTGACCTGCGCGCGCGCGATCTCCGACGCCGCGTCGAGCTGCCCGTCGGCGATCAGGCGCTTGAACTTCCGGCTGCCGAGCACGTTGGTCCGCTCGCCGACCAGGACGGGGCGGTTGTCCTCGGTGATCTCGAGCGCCTCGATGCCCGAGACGAAGACGCGGTTGTGGATCGGCGCGCGGCGCGGCTTCCGTCCCGCCGCGGCGGCCGCCAGCAGCGCGATGTGCGGCGGCGTCGTTCCGCAGCAGCCGCCCACGATGTTCAGCCAGCCTTCCTCCAGGAAGCGGGTCAGCGACGCGGCGAGCTTCTCCGGCGTCTCGGGGTACTTTCCGTCGGCGTCGGGCAGGCCCGCGTTGGGGTAGCAGGAGACCGGCGTCTTCGCGAGGCCGGACAGCGTGCGCAGGTGGTCGGTCATGAACTCCGGGCCCGTGGCGCAGTTCAGGCCGATCGAGAGCAGGGGCGCGTGCGCGACGGCCGCCCACACCGCGTCGACGGCCTGGCCGGCGAGCATCGTGCCCATCGGCTCGATCGTGACCGAGACGGAGACGGGCACGCGCCAGCCGACCTCGGCGAAGGCCTGCTCGACGCCGATCAGCCCCGCCTTCAGGTTGCGCGTGTCCTGCACCGTCTCGAGGATCAGGAGGTCCGCGCCGCCCGTGACGAGGCCGATCGCCTGCGCGCGGTAGTGCGCGATCATCTCGTCGAACGTGGCGCCGCCGGTCACCGTGATGGCCTTGGTCGTCGGTCCCATCGAGCCGACCACGAAGCGCGGGCGCGACGGCGTCGAGAACTTCGCCGCGGCTTCCCGCGCGATCCGCGCGGCGCGTGGCGTTCTGCGCGATGGCCTTGTCGGCCAGTCCGTACTCCGCCAGCACCAGCGGCGTGCTGCCGAAAGTGTCCGTCTCGACGAGATCGGCCCCGGCCGCCAGGTACTCCTCGTGCATCCGCCGGATGACGTCCGGGCGCGTGAAGACGAGGTTCTCGTTGCAGCCCTCCAGATCCGCCCCGCCGAAGTCCTCGGCGGTCAGGTCCTGGCCCTGGATCCAGGTTCCCGTGGCTCCGTCGAGCACGAGCACACGCTCGGCCAGGGCCTCCTGGAGGGCCTCGGCACGCTCGCGCTGGGAAGCGCCGTCCGGCGGGCGGACTTCGGACATAAGTTGCGCATTATGAGGCATCGCGGCGAACCGCGGGAGGACGGCGCCGGCTCCCGCGTTGACGGCGGAGGCGGCTCGGCTACCCTATGTGCAAACCGACCGGAGGTTACATGGATGCACCGACCGCGTCTCGGCGTCCCGACCGAAGACTGCTCGCCCTGCTCCTCCTTCTCGTTCCACTCGCCGCCAGCGGGGTAGCGGTCCGGCCCGAGAGCGGAAGTCTCGCAGTGCGGTTGCCCGACGAGCCGTTCGTCGCGAACGAGGGACAGCTCGATCCGCGCGTGGCCTTCCAGGCGGGCACGCCCTCCGGGAGGGTCTTCGTCACGCGTGACGGAAACGTCGTGTACGCCCTCCGGTTCGCGAAACCCGGGGACGGCGCTTCCTCGCCGACGGATTGGGCCCTGCGGGAGACGTTTCTGGGCGGGCGCTGCGGCCGCGGGGAGCCGAGAAGACTCCGGCGCTCGCGAGCTTCTTCCTCGGCAACGATCCGTCGTGCTGGCGGGAGGCGCTGCCCACGTACGGCTCGGTCGAGCTCGGCTCGCCCTGGCAGGGAATCGACGTCTCGCTGCGCCTGAACGAAGGGCGCGTCGAGAAATTGTTCCGCCTCGCGTCCGGGGTCTCGGAGGCGGCGATCCGCGTGCGTCTCGAGGGCGCCCGCAGCCTTCGCCTCACCATCGGCGGCGCGCTCGTCGCCGGGACGGGCCTGGGTGAGGTCACCCTCTCGGCGCCTGTCGCCTATCAGCAGACGCGCTCCGGCCGAACAAACGTCGAGGTCGCCTACACCCTCTCCGGAGATCGCTACGGCTTTCGCCTCGGACCTCGCGACCCCGACCTGCCCGTCGTCATCGATCCGATCCTGAATACGACCTACGTGGGCGGGTCCTCGATCGACTACGTTCGTGGAATGGCGGTCGATCCGGGCACCGGCGAAGTCTATGTCGTCGGGACCACCTTCTCGACGGACCTGCCCTTCATCACCGATGCGGCCCAGTCCATCCCGAACGACAGTTTCGTCGCGCGATTCCAGGGCGATCTGGCTTCTCTCTACCAGATGACCTACCTCGGCGGGTCCTCGACCGACACCGCGCGGGCCGTCGCCGTGAGCCCGACGACGGGCCAGGTGATCGTCGCGGGCTCGACGCTCTCGACCGACTTTCCGGCCTCCACCAACGGGTCCCAATCCTTCAACGCCGGGAAGTGGGACGCCTTCGTCACGCGCCTGGAGCCGAACCTGCTCGGAATCAACGTGTCGAGCTACTACGGCGGCACCGAGGACGAGCAGACTTTCGTCGCCGTCGCCGTCCACCCGACGACCGGCAGGATCTTCGTCACGGGCGAGACCAACTCCACGAGCCTGCTCTTCTTGAGCGGCGGCGCCCAGACGACCCTGGCGGGCGGCCTCGACGCCTACGTCGTCGAATTCGAACCCTCGCTCCAATCCACCTATCAGGCGACGTACTACGGCGGCGGAGCCAACGACATTCCCCTGGCCATCGTTCTCGACCCTGCAAACGACGGCGTGCTCATCGCGGGCTCGACGTCCTCGACGGACCTGCCCGACACGTTCGGCGGGGGACAGCCGACGTATTCCGGAGGAATCAACGACGGGTTCGTCGCGCTCTTGCGCACGGATCTCGCCCAGCTGCGAAGGTCCATCTACCTCGGGGGCGACGGCTCGGATCTCGCTGCGGCGATGGCCATCCATCCGACCTCGGGCGACCTCTACGTCGCCGGGCGAACCGACTCCGGAAACCTCGTCGGGAGGATCGGGGGCGCTCAGCCCGGCCGCAACGGCGGGAGCATCGACTTCTTCGCCGCGAGGCTGGAACCCTCACTCGTCCTGGTCAAGCAGACGACGTATCTGGGAGGATCCAGCACCGAGAACCCCTGCGCGGTCGCCATCGACCCGGCCTCCGGCGACGTGCTCGTCGTCGGTTCCACGCAGTCCGACGACTTCCCGGGCCGGACGGGCGGCGCGCAGCCGACGCTTCGCGGCAGGGGGGACGCGGTCGTGGGCCGGCTCAACGCCGAGCTGACGAGCCTGCTGCAGTCCACCTACTACGGAGGGCTCGGCGACGACTCCCCGGTTGCGGCGCGCATGCATCCAACCTCCGGGGCGCTCCTGCTGGCGGGCTCCACGCCTTCGCCCGACCTGCCCCAGGCCTCGGGCGGCGCGCTCCGGGGTCTCTACGGGCCCTCCGACGGATTCGTGGCCCGGATCACTCCCGACCTGACCAGCGTTGCATCGCCCCAGGCGGCGATTCCCATCGGCCTCGCGGTGGACCCTACCGTCAACTTCTACGCGAACGGCAACGGCGTCTTCGAGCCGGGAGAGGTCGTCGCTCTGCAAACCTCCTGGAAGAACATCACGCACACGGGAATCAGCGCAACGGGACAGGTCGCGACGCTTTCCGGGCCCGCACCCGGCGCGTACTTCCTCACCGACGACCTGGCCTCCTACGGGTCTCTGTCGCCCGGCGGCACGGCTGGCTGCGCCGCGGCCTTCGACTGCTATGCGGCCTCGATCACGCAGCCAACGACGCGGCCTTCCACCCACTGGGACGCAAGTCTCGACGAATCGCTCAGCACGGCCGACGGGAAGGTCTGGTCCGTGCACCTGGGCAACAGCTTCGCGGACGTCCTGCGGACCCATCCCTTCTACACAAAGATCGAGACCCTCCTCCACAACGGCGTGACCGGCGGCTGCAGCCCGACCGCGTATTGCCCGTCGCAGACCGTGACGCGCGACCAGATGGCGATCTTCCTCGCGAAAGTCGTGGCGCAGGGCGTCGCCAACATTCCCACGCGGGGCAAGATCGACGGAAATTCCTACGACTGCTCCCCGGGTGGAGCATCGCTCTTCACCGACGTCCAACCCACCGACCCCTTCTGCAAGCACGTCCACTACCTCGCGTACTGGGGCGTGACGAAGGGATGCACCACGAGTCAGTTCTGCCCCTCAGCGCAGATCGACCGCGGCTCGATGGCCGCCTTCCTCGTTCGGGGATTTCTCGGAGGCAGCGTCGTCCCGACCGTGCGCAACGCCGACCCCGTGACCGGACGTTCCTACAATTGCCAGCCCGCGACCGCGAACGTCTTCTTCACGGATGTCCCCCAAACGCACCCCTTCTGCGCGCCGATCCATTACCTCTGGGCACGTGGATTCATCGGAGGCTGCGGCGCCGACACCTACTGCCCCGCGGGCCTCGTGACCCGCGACGCGATGGCCAAGTTTCTCGCCAATACGTTCGACCTGAAACTGTACGCGCCGTAGCCCGCTGTGGGGCCGGCCGGCCCCCTGATATCGTGCGTCGCGCAAACCGGAGGGATGACGTGACGAAGCGACGCATGGGACTTCTTCTGTTGGGCCTGGCTCTGACCGCGTTCGCGGCAGCGGCGGAGAAACCGAAGGCGACACCCACGCCGCCCGCGGCGCCGCTGCTGGCGCCTGTCCAAGTTGAAGGCCTTCAAGGCCCGCTCCATCGGCCCGGCGGTCATGGGCGGGCGCGTCTCGGACATCGCGCTCGATCCCGAAAACCCCTACGTCTTCTACGTCGGGCTCGCGACGGGCGGCGTCATGAAGACGTCGAACAACGGCGGCACGTTCCAGGCGGTCTTCGACAAGGAAGCCGTCGCCTCGATCGGCGCCGTCGCCGTCGCGCCGTCCGACCCGAAGACGGTCTGGGTCGGCACCGGCGAGGCCAACGACCGCAACAGCTCGGCCTGGGGCGACGGCGTCTACCTCTCGACCGACGGCGGCGAGACCTGGACCAACGTGGGCCTGAAGGACTCGAAGGCGATCGCGCGCATCGTCGTGCACCCGAAGGATCCGAAGACCGCCTGGGTCGCCGCGGTCGGGCAACCTCTGGGCGCCGGGCGGCGAGCGCGGCCTCTACAAGACGAGCGACGGCGGAAAGACCTGGCGCGCCGCCCTGCAGGCCCCGGCGCCGTACGGCGATCGCGTGGGCTGCGGCGACGTCGCCCTCGACCCGTCCGATCCCGACACGCTCTACGCCGTCCTCTACGCGCGCCAGCGCCGGCCCTGGTCGTTCACGTCCGGCCCGGCGGCGACCGACGGCAAGGACCTCGGCGGCATCTTCAAGTCGACCGACGGCGGCGCGACGTGGAGGAAGCTCGAGAAAGGGCTTCCCGGCGCGCACCGCCCGCATCGGCCTCGCCGTTTCGACGAAGAGACCCGAAGAGTCGTCTACGCGATCGTGCAGTCGGACGAGGCCGGCACGAACAGCATCGACGAGGTCCGGAGCAAGAGCGGCGGCGTCTTCCGCTCGGACGACGGCGGCGAGACCTGGACGCGCACGAGCCCGCTCAACCCGCGGCCGTTCTACTTCTGCCAGATCCGCGTCGACCCCGAGAACGACGAGCGCGTCTACGTGCTCGGCTACGCGCTCCACGTCTCGGACGACGGCGGCAAGTCGTTCCGCGAGGACCGCTTCGAGAAGATCCACCCGGACAACCACGCCCTGGCGATCGATCCGCGGCGCCCGAAGCGCCTCCTGCTCGGGACCGACGGCGGCGCGTACCAGAGCTACGACGGCGGGAAGAGCTGGGAGCACCTGAACCGGTTCGCCGCGGGCGAGTTCTACCGGATCAGCCTCGACACGAGCGACCCGTACCGGATCTGCGGCGGGCTGCAGGACAACCTGAACTGGGTCGGGCCCAGCCGCACGCGCTCGAAGGAAGGGATCCTGAACTCCGACTGGATCAACATCGGCGGCGGCGACGGCTTCTCCTGCGTGTTCGACCCCAACGACTCCAACCTCGTCTACTCCGAGTCGCAGGAGGGCGAGCTCTTCCGCTTCGACCTGTCGACCGGCTTCGCCAAGGGCCTGCGCCCGTCGCCGCCCGAGGGCCAGCCCGGCTTCCGCTTCCACTGGAACTCGCCGCTGATCGGCAGCCGCCACGAGAAGGGCGCGCTCTACCTCGCGGGCAACCGCGTCTTCCGCCTGACGGACCGCGGGGAGAAGTGGACGCGCGATCAGCCCCGACCTCTCGACCCAGGACCCCGCCCGCACGACCGCCACCGGCAGCGGCGCGGAGATCTACGGCGTCGTCTACACGCTGGCCGAGTCGCCCGACGCAGAAGGGACTGCTCTGGGCGGGGACCGACGACGGGAAGGTCTGGGTCACCGAGGACGACGGCGCGCACTGGACGGACCTGACGGGCAACCTCCCTGCCGAGGCCCGCGGACTCTGGATGGGACGGATCGAGGCCTCGGCGCACGATCCGAAGGCCGCGTACCTCGCGGTCGAAGCGCACCGCTCCGGCAAGATCGCGCCGCTCGCCTACCGCACGGGCGACCTGGGCCGCACCTGGCAGAGCGTCGTCCGGCGACCTTCCGCCTGCCGGCCCCGTCAAGGTCGTGCGCGAGGACCCGAAGAATCCCAACCTCCTCTTCGCGGGAACCGAGTTCGGGCTCTTCGCGAGCCTCGACCGCGGCGCGCACTGGACGAAGTTCGGAGAGCTTCCGACCGTCGCCGTCGACGACATCGCGATCCATCCGCGCGACCGCGACCTCGTGGTGGCGACGCACGGCCGCAGCCTCTACGTCGTCGACGACATCTCGGCCCTCGAGGAGGCGACGCCCGAGATCCTCGCCGAGGACGCGCGCCTCTTTCCGCCGAGGCCGGTGACGGCCTTCGTCCCCATGCCGGGATTTGCGGACTGGAACGGCGCCGCGGTCTTCCGCGGCGAGAACCCGAAGGAGGGGGCGCTGCTGACCTTCTGGATCAGGGAATACACGGGCGACGAAGTCGAGATCGAGATCCAGAACGCGCTCGAGCAGCCCGTCGCGAAGCTGAAGGCGCCCGGCACTCCCGGGTTCCAGCGCATCGTCTGGGATCTGAAGCCGACCAAGGAGCTGCTGACCGAGTACGGCGGCGAAGGCGCCCTCGTCGTGAGACCGGGCGAGTACACCGTGACGCTGAAGCACGGAAAGACGAAGTCGAAGCAGAAGCTCCAGGTCTCCGTCCCCGCGGGTATCGAGACGCGCTAGGAGCCCGCGGGACCCGGTGCGCCACTCGGGAAAAGCCTCGTTCCGGTCGCGCGTCGCGTCTCTGCGTAAGCTCTACGGAAAGCCGAAACCGCCGGCCGTCACCGACACCTTCGCGCAGATCCTCCTGGAAAACGTCGCCTACCTCGCCGACGACGCGCGGCGCGCAGAGGCCTTCGCGGCGCTGGAAGGCGAAGTCGGCGTCGACCCGCGCGCGATCCTGGCCGCGCCGCGGCAGAAGCTCCACGAGATCGCACGGCGCGGGATCCTGCCGGCCGGGAGCGCGGAGAAGCTGCGCGAGGCCGCGCGCATCGCGCTCGACGAGTTCCCGGCGGGCCTGCGGGGACTCCGGAGCCTGCCCCTCGAGGCGGCGAGGAAGGCGCTCCAGAAGTTCCCGTCGATCGGCGAGCCCGCGGCCGAGAAGATCCTGCTCTTCGCCGGCACCCACGCCGTGTTCTCCATGGACTCCAACGTCCTGCGCGTGCTCCTGCGCCTGGGCTACGGCGCGGAGCAGAAGAGCTACGCCGCTTCCTACCGGTCCGTTCGGGAAGCCCTCGCGGCCGAGCTTCCGCGCGAAGGCCCGCGACTGGTCGAGGCTTACCAGCTCCTGCGCCGGCACGGCCAGGAGCTCTGCAAACGCTCGCACCCGCGGTGTGAGGCGTGCCCGCTGCAGCCGGGCTGCGCGTATGCTCGCGCTCGACGATGAGCGCGAGATCGTTCGCGCGTCTTAGCGCGCGATGAATTTCCGGCGGCCCGCCCCGAGCGGACACTAGTCTTTCCGCGGCGGCTGAGCCCGGTCGCTCGGCGCGCGCCTCACGCGCGCTGTCCACATTCTGTCCAGGAGGTGTTCCATGAGGTTTCTCCATTTCGCTTTGGTCGCGGCAGCGCTGTCCGCGCTCGTCTCCTGCTCGGACAGCAACGGGCCGACCCAGCCCCTGACCGCAACCGTCACACCGCCCGCCGGGACCGCGACGCCGACGCCGCCCGTAGCCGCGACGCCGACGCCGACACCGCCGGCGGCCGTCCACAACGTCGAGGTGGGAAGCGGCGGAGGCAACGTCTTCCGGGACTCCCAGAGCGGCAACAGCACCACGACGGTCCGCGCCGGCGAAACCGTCACGTGGAACTTCGTCAACGGCATCCATTCGACGACCTCCGGCAACTGTTGCGCCGGGGATGGGATCTGGAACTCCGGTACCAAATCGTCGGGAACCTTCACACACACATTCGCTTCGGCCGGGACGTTTCCCTACTTCTGCTCCGTGCACGGAGCGATGATGACGGGAACGGTCGTCGTCAACCCGTAGCGCGGCTCGGCCCGGGGCGGGGGCTCACGCCCCGGGGGCGAGTTTCCGGTAGACGTACTCGGCGATCGCGAGGTCCTCGACGCCGAGCCCCGTGAAGTCGCAGACGATGACGTCCTGCGCCGCATCGATCGGCAGCGGCGACTGGCAGAAGGCGCCGAGCTCGACGGCCATGCCCTTTTCGTTGGGGGCGTGCTGCAGCTCCCCCAGCCGTTCGCACTGCGCGATCGAGTCGACGAGCAGAAACGTCGCCTTCCGGAGGATCTCGGGGTCGAGCTCCTGCTTCCCGGGCGAGTCGGAGCCGACGGCCGAGACCATCGTCCCCGGCCGGATGTCGCCGGCCGAGAGCAGCGGGGCCCGGGACGGCGTCGTCGTCACGATGAGCCGCGCCTCCGCCGCGACCTCGGCGGCCGACGTGCGGGCAGCGACCTCGACGGACGGGAGCAGCTTCGCCAGGTCCTGACGATAGGCCGCGACGTGCTGGGCCGATCGCCCCCAGACGGCGATCCGTTTCAGCGGGAGCACCTCGGCGTGGAGCACCGCCTGCAGCCGCGCCTGCACGCCCGTGCCCAGGATCCCGAGCGTCGTGTCCTGGCGCCGCAACTCCCGGGCCGCCATCGCCGAAACCGCGGCCGTCCGCACGTCGGTCATCCATCCGCCGTCCAGAAAGAACGCGACCGGGTCGCCCGTGACGGCCGAGCAGAGGAGCATCATGCCGTTGCTCGGAGGGCCGCCCTCGGGCGGCCGGCGCGGGAAGGTGCCCGCGGCCTTCAGGGCGAAGAACTCCCCGCCGCGGCGGGCCGAAGACTTGATGTGCACCTCGGCGTCCTTCTCGCCGAGCGACAGGTGCATCGGCATCGGGGTGTCGCACTCCCCGCGCGACTGCGCGACGACGGCCGCGCGCATGGCGTCGATCAGCTCCGAGAAGACGACCGCCTTCCGGATCGCGTCGAGCCCGAAGGTGAGCATCAGTTCAGGATCCTTCGGAGGGTCTCGAGGCTCACGTTGCGCCCGGAGAGGACGACGACGGTCGGACCGTCGAGCTTGCCCGCCTTTCCCGTCAGGCAGGCGGCGACCGTCACGGCGGCCGAGGGTTCGACCAGGTACTGGTGCTCGTGCAGCATCCAGCGCACGGCCTCGAAGATCTCCTCCTCGGAGAGCAGCGCGACCGCGTCGGTCCGCGTGCGCAGGACCTCGAAGGGCAGGCGTCCCATCCCGCCTTCGATCCCGGCCGCCGCGGTCTCGATGGGAGGCAGCGTCAGGACGGCCTCGCCCTTCTCGAGCGAGAGCTTCAACGCCGGCGAGCGCTCGTGCTGGCAGCCGACGATCCGGGCCTCGGGAATCTCTTCGCGGACGTAGAACGCGAACCCGGCCGCGAGCCCCCCTCCCCCGACGGGCAGCACGAACGTGCGCGCGGCCGGCGCGTCCTGGAGCACCTCGACCGCGAGCGTGCCGCCGTTGCCCGCCATGATCGCCTCGTCGTCGAAGGCCGAGAGGAAGGGACGGCCGGACTTCGCGGCCTCCTCGCGCGCCAGCGCCTCCGTCTCGTCGTAGCCCGGGAACTCCGAGCGGACGACGTCGGCCCCCATCGCGAGCATGCCGCGGTACTTCGATTCATCGACGGTCTTCGGAACGTAGATCCTCGCCGGGATCGAAAGGAGTCGGGCGACGTAGGCGACGCCCTTGCCGTGATTGCCGGCCGAGCAGGTGACGATGCCGCGCCGCCGCTCCTCGGCGGACAGCTCGTTCATCCGAACGAACGCGCCCCGGACCTTGAACGAGCCGGTGATCTGGAGCGACTCGAGCTTCAGCCAGACGGGGACGCCCGCGATCTCCGAGAGCCTGCGCGAGGGCTCCATCGGCGTCCGGATGACCCGGTCCTTCAGGAGCTCCGAGGCGGCGAGGATCCGGCCGATGTTCAGCACGGCGCCGCCCCGAAGCCCCGCATCCCGGCGGCCCGGACATTCCGAATCCCCCGCGCCATCACTCGCATATACCATCCCGCAGTGCCCGCCGCGAGAACGAAACGCGCCGGGCGCCGAAAGGAGGCGCCGTGATCCTCGTCACCGGAGCGACCGGGAAGGTCGGGCAGGAGCTCGTCAAGGAACTCGAAGGCCGCGGGCGCCGCGTTTCGGGTCGGGGCGCGGAATCCCGCAGAAGGTGACGGGGATGGACGCCGTCGCCTTCGACTTCGACCGGCCCGAGACGTTCGGCCGGCGCCCTTGCGGGCGTGGACTCCCTCTTCCTCCTGACCTCGGGCGGGACCGAGCGCGAGGCCGGCGCCGTGGACGCGGCGAAGAAGGCCGGGGTCCGGAAGGTGGTCAAGCTGTCGGTCTGGGGAGCCGAAGAGGACGCGTTCATCATCGGGCGCCTCCACCGGTCCGTGGAGCAGGCGATCGAAGCCTCGGGGATGGCGTGGACCTTCCTTCGGCCCAACGGCTTCATGCAGAACTACAGCACGTCGAGCGCCGGCCTCATCAAGTCCCAGGGCGTCATCTACGACAGCACCCGCGACGCGCGGTACAGCGTGATCGACGCGCGCGACGTCGGCGTCGTCGCCGCCAAGGCGCTCACGGAAGCCGGGCCACGAGGGCAAGGCCTACAAGCTCTCGGGGCCGGAGGCGCTGTCGAACACGGAGATCGCCGAGAAGATCTCGCGGGCCATCGGCCGGCCCGTGCGGCACGTCGACCTGCCCGACGCCGAGTACAAGAAGGCGCTCGTCGGCTTCGGGATGCCCGGGGCGTATGCTGACGCGATCGTGGACCTGAACCGCTACTACCGCACCGGCGCCGGGGCGCCGGTCACCCCCGATTTCGAGCGCCTCGTCGGGAAGAAAGCCCGGCACCTTCGATCAGTTCGCCCGCGATCATGCGAGCGTGTGGCAATAGAGGAAGCGCGTCCCATGCCGGAAGTCTGCACACACACCGATCAAATCCGCGACGTCAAGCCGAGCGCGAAGGGCTGCGAGGACTGCCTGAAGATCGGCGACCGCTGGGTTCATCTGCGCCTGTGCCTGTCCTGCGGGCACGTCGGCTGCTGCGACTCCTCGAAGAACAGGCACGCCAGCGCCCACGCGCGCGCGACGAAGCACCCGATCGTCCGATCCTTCGAACCGGGCGAGGACTGGATGTGGTGCTACGTGGACGAGACCTACCTCTGAGCCCGGGGATCCCGGCGCCGCGGGGCATGATGTCCCGCCATGATGATTCTCCTCGTCGCCATCCTGTCCACGGCTCAGCCAGCTCCCGCGAAGACACCGACTCCGCCACCCGCCGCCGATCCCGTCCTCGTCGGCGCCGGCGACATCGCGGCGTGCGACAGCGACGGCGACGAGAAGACCGCGGCCCTGCTCGACCGGATCGAGGGGACCGTCTTCACGCTCGGCGACAACGTCTATCCGGCCGGCACGCCCGAAGAGTTCGCGCGCTGCTACGAGCCGACCTGGGGACGGCACCGCAGGCGCACGCGGCCGGCGCCCGGAAACCACGACTACCGAACGCGCCGGGGCGGCCGGGCTACTTCGCCTACTTCGGCGCCGCGGCCGGCGATCCGTCGAAGGGCTACTACAGCTACGACCTCGGAACCTGGCACGTCATCGTGCTGAACAGCAACTGCAAGCAAGTGGGCTGCGCGGCCGGCGCGTCCCAGGAGAAGTGGCTGCGCCAGGACCTCGCGTCCCACGCCGCTCCCTGCACCGTCGCGATGTGGCACCACCCGCGCTTCTCTTCGGCCGAGCACGGCGACATCCCGGCCATGGCCGACCTCTGGCGCGCGCTCGTCGAAGGGGGCGTCGACGTCGCGCTCGCCGGCCACGACCACGACTACGAGCGCTTTGCCCCGATGGACGCGGACGGAAAGGCCGATCCCGCGCGCGGGATGCGCTCCTTCGTCGTCGGGACCGGCGGCAAGTCGTTCTACACCTTCGAAAAGATCCACCCGACGAGCGAAGTCCGCAACGGAAACACCTTCGGCGTCCTGAAGCTGACGCTCCACCCGACGTCCTACGACTGGGAGTTCGTGCCGGTCGAGGGCGGCACCTTCCGCGACTCGGGCAGCGCCTCCTGCCACTGAGGCGTCTCCATTTGACCGGCGAGGGCGCCGGGGATACCGTCCGCCGGATGAAGATGAAGCCAAATCGGGTTCTCGTTCCGATTCTGCTGCTGGCCCTCTTCGCCGGTCGGTCTGCGGCCGCCCAATCGCAGGACCCCGCCCGGGAGGTCGAAGCCCTCGAGCGGGAGCTCGTGGCGGCGATCGGGCGGGGGGACCTCACGACCTACGACCGGATCGTGGCGGACGACTACATCGTGTTCCCGGCGAACGGACCGGAGACCACCAAGGCGGAGATCCTGAAGTCGTACCGGTCCGGAGCCCTGCACTACACCGGCCTCGAGATCTTCGACGTGAAGGCGAAGGCCTTCGGGGACACGGCCGTCGTCAGCGCGAAGACGAAGGGGATGCGGCGCGAGGGCGACAAGGACGTCCCCAACCGCGTGCGCTACATCCGGGTGTTCGCCAGGCGCGGCGGCCGGTGGCAGGCGGTGACACAGATGTCGGCCCTGCTGCCCGAGGCTCCGGCTCCCCCTCCGAAGAACACGCCGACGCCGTGACCCGCTCGCTGCGCGGGACGCTGAGCGAGAAGGGAGTGGGCGCCGCGGGCTCCTTTCGGTGGCGCGGCCACGAGGTCACGCGGCTCGAGGGCCTGACCGACGCCGTCTTCGCCTTCGCGGTCACGCTGCTCGTCGTTTCGCTCGAGGTCCCGCGGACCTTCGGCGAGCTTTCCGCCGCGATGCGGGGGTTCCTTCCCTTCGGCGTCTGCTTCGGGATCCTCATCTGGATCTGGTACGAGCACTACCTCTTCTTCCGGTCCTACGGCCTTCACGACGGCTGGACGATCTTCCTGAACGCCGCGCTGATCTTCGTCGTCCTGTTCTACGTCTACCCTCTCAAGTTCCTCTTTCAGCTCGTGCTCGGACCGGTCGCGGGACTGAAGCCCGTCGTCGAGCACGTCGGGCC
Organism: uncultured Acidobacteriota bacterium; assembly: GCA_963725095.1. Lineage (GTDB taxonomy): Bacteria > Acidobacteriota > Thermoanaerobaculia > UBA5066 > Gp7-AA6 > DATBFU01. The sequence continues at coordinate 65,899 of CAVRXJ010000010.1, read as the reverse complement.
GCGCCGCGGAGGCGATGATCGAACGCGCACGGACGTGCCCGGCACTCTTCGTGATCTACGGAGCCGGCGTCATCGCCGTCTTCACGGTCCTGGCGCTCTTCTACGGGCACGCCCTGCGCCGGCGGGCCGGGAGCTCGAACTGAACGAGATCGAGATCTTCGACACTCGCGCGAACATCCTTCGCCACCTCGAGATGGCGGGCGTCGGCCTCCTGTCGCTCGTGCTCGCCCTCACCTGCCGCTGCCCGCGGTCGGGCTCGCGGGGTTCGTCTACTTCCTTTTCGGCGTCGTGCAGGGCGTCCACGGAGCCGTCACGGGAGCTCGCCGGCGCAAGCTCGTCGCCCGGCTCGCGCACTGAGCTCGGCGCCGCGAGCGCGCCCCATACGGCTAGTCCTCTTCGCCGTCGCCCGAAAGGGGTGCTCGAAGGAGAGGTAGAGAAGAATCGAGTTGGCGCCCCGCGACGGTCCGACGCCGATCGGAAAAGACATGCCGCCGACGATCTGGAGGCCGCTGCGAAAGTTCCAGGCGACGCGCGCCCCCGGGCCGATCAGGGCGAGGCTCTTCGTGCGCACCTGGCCCTGTCCCGCCACCGTTTCTCCCCGGGCCCAGACGGCCTCGCAAAGGAGGTTCCAGGTCGGGCGCGCCAACCAGACGAGGCTCGCTCCCGCATTCGGAATGACCAGCCCGGCGCGGTCGCCTTCCGAATTCCGGGCCCGCGGAATCCAGGTCACGCCGGCGTTTCCGTGCGCGACGAACCGATCCGAGAGCACGAAGCTGGCCGGCACCTGCGCCTGCACTCCAACCGCTCCCAGGCCGAGCTCGCTCCGGTAGCTGCCCGTCGGCACCAGGAGCGAAAAGCGCGGGGAGACGGCCACCGGCGCGAGCCCGTCGCCGACGAGCTGGTAACGATAGTTGAGCTGGAGATCTCCGAGCCCCGCGTTCTGGCCCTCCTCGCGGAGAACCCGGGCCGCGGCGACCGTGAAGGAGAGCTGGTGGCGCACGTCCGGAACGGGCCACTCCTGCGTGAAGGAGTAGATCCAGCTCCCGGTCTCGAAGTCGCGAAGAAACTGCTGGATGTGCTGGACGACGCCGAGCTCCTGGTTGTACGCCTCCTCGATCAAAAAGCTGTTGTCCTGGATCGGCGGCGTTTCGGCGGCGGCGGCCGTCTGAGCCCGGACGGCCGAGGCCCCCGCAAGGAGGGCGAGAGCCAGTAGCACCGAAGGCGCGCGCGTTCGCTTCAACGGTGCTGCCGGTGCCTCCACCGGAGCCGATCGTACTGCCGGAGTCCAACCGAAAAGAAGGGGACGCGGCCGAGCACGCTAGAATTCCCGCAGTGCTCCGATCCCGCTGGGTGGCCGTTCCCCTGTCGGCGCTCGTGTGGTCGAGCTACGTCCTGATCGTCATCCTCTGGACGCCGCTCGTGCTGCTGTTCCGGCTGCTCACCTTTCCCTTCGACCGCGACCGGCGCCGCGTCGGGCGCCTCTTCCACCACTCGGCCGTGCTCGCCGGAAACCTCACGCCCTTCTGGACGTTCCGCATCGAGGGCGCCGAGGCCATCGATCCGATGAAGCCTCACGTCTTCGTCGCCAACCACAGCTCCTACACGGACGTCTTCCTCGTCGTGCGGCTGCCCTGGGAAATGAAGTGGCTCGCGAAGAAGTCGATCTTCTCGATCCCGCTGCTCGGCTGGCAGCTGCGGGTCGCCGGCGACGTGCCGATCGTCCGCGGCGACCGGGAGAGCGCGCAGGAGGCCATGGCAGAGATGCGGAAGCGGCTGGCGAGCGGCCTCTCGATGATCCTCTTTCCCGAAGGAACCCGCAGCCCCGACGGGTCGCTCGGCGAATTCCGCGACGGCGCGTTCCGCCTGGCGATCGAGGCGGGCGTGGACGTCGTGCCCCTCGCGATCGCGGGCGCCGCGAAGTCGCTGCCCAAGCGCTCCCTCGTCTTTCGCCCTTCGACGGCGACGCTGCGCGTCCTGCCGCCCGTGCCCACCGCGGGACTGACCGCCGCGGATGCGCGGCAGCTCGGCTCCGCGGTCCGGGCGCAGATCGATCAGGCGATCCGGTCGGCCCCGGGCGCCACGGCCGCCTGAGTTCTCACGACGTCAGCGCCAGGGCGCGATCGAGACGATCTCGATCTCCCCGTCCGGCAGCGCGATCCGGTCCCCCGGCCGCGCGCCGAGCAGGCTCTGCACGAACTCGGACTGGTAGGAGTAGACCGACTCTTCCGGACGCGAATCCCAGGGGCCGAGGATCGTCACTTCCCGCTCGCGCCCGTTGCCCGTCTCCCGCAGCACGACCCGCGTCCCGACCCGGACGTCGGCCGCCTCGATGCGCGCCGGGTCCAGGGCCCGCGAGCGGGAGAGCTCGTCGGAAAGCGTCGCGATGCGCGCCGAAAGGTACTCGTGCTTCTGGCGGGCGGCGTGGTACTCGAAGTTCTCGCGCAGGTCCCCGTGCTCCTTGGCCGTGCGCATCGCCTGGGCGTTCTCGGGCAGGTCGACCGACTTCAAGCGCTGAAGCTCCTGCCGATGCGCCTCGATCGCCTCGGGTGTCGCGTACAGGTACTCCCGCGCCGGCGCCCGCAGCTCCGGGAACTTCATCAGCAGCGCTTCCTTGACCAGGGCGCGGCGGTGGTCCTCGAGACCGCCCGCGCGCTCGAGCGCGTGCAGCATGTCCCGGCCCTCATCCTCCGACGCCGCCGCGCGGACCAGCGCCACGGCGAGGTTGCCCGGGTCGAAGAACTCCTTGACGCGCGCGCGCAGCGAAGAGAACTCGTTCTGGCGGAGCGCGTCGAGCAGGGCGAAGAACAAGGCCGGCGGCTCGGCCTTCCCCTCGGCGAGGAGCCGCTCGCAGAGCCAGACGAACGCGCGGGGAGCGGTCTTGGGAGATCGCAGGATCCGGCGCGACAGATCCGCGGAGCGATCGCCCAGCGTTTCGAAGAGGGCGGTCAGGACGCGGCCGTCGTCCTCGAAGGGAATCCGCGCCGCGAAGATCTCCGCCCAGTCCGGGCGCGCGGCACGGATGGCCGAGAGCGCGCTCTGGCGCGCGCCCTGGTCGCGGATGTCCGCGAGCACCGCCGCGAGATCGCTGCCGCGCGACCAGCTCCGCGGCCGGAAACGCCTCCGGCTCGTCCGGCACGAGCCGGGCGCGCGGCCTGCGACAGCTCCCAGGCGAGGCCGGGGCGCTCGGCCCGCAGACGCACGGCCTGCGAGGCGAGCCCCGCCGCGAAGAACTGCGCCAGGTCCCGCGACCGCTTCGCGTTCTTGCGCGCGATCTCGATCTTCTCGAGCGGCCCCGCCGTCTCGAATTCGCGGCGGACCGATCCCTCGGCGGCGCCGGCGCTCTCGCTCCAGGTGACGAGCGCGGATTTCCCCGACCCGGAGACGACCAGCTGCGGGTGCCGGCGCGCGGCCGCCCAGAAGCCGGTCCAGCGGGGCTCTTCGATCAAGCCGGCCATGTGGTCGCGCACTTCCTGGACCGTCATCGCCCGCCCGAAGCTTCCGAGCATCCGGCGGACCGTTTCGGCCGGCTCCTTCTCCGAAAGGGCGCGCAGCGCCTCCGGCGCCTCGACCTTCTGGCGCAGGAAGTGGTCGGCCGGCAGGGGCGTCAGGTTCTTTTCGGCGGTCACGAGCGACAGCGGGACGCGCGCGCCTCCGACTTCCAGGCGGATGACGTCGAGCGCCGGGTTCATCTCGGCGATGCGCCCCGCGCCCCTCCCGGCCATGGCGTAGATGTCGCCGACGCGGAAGCGCAGCCAGCGGTCGATCTTGCCCGCCACCTCGGAGGGGTCTTTGGCCTTCTCCACGGAAAACTGGGCGAGGACGGGCGCGAACGCCGGGTGGGAGCCGTAGCGCTGCTTGAGCGCCGCGGTCAACTCCGTGCGCACGGCGGCGTCCGTCGGCGACATGCGGGCGATCTCGAGCAGGACCCGGATCCGGGCCGCGAGGTCCCCCGCGGAGGCCTGGTAGTCGGCCAGCAACTTCAGCCAGGAGAGCGCCTTCGCTCCCGAGCCCTTCTTCTTGACGGCCGCGGCGAGCGCGAAGAAGAAGGCGAGGTCGCCGGGGCTCTCGTCGACCTTGCGGGTGAACAGCGCCTCGAGCTCTTCGAACTTCTTCTGATCGACGAGCCGCGCGACATCCGGCGGCAGGTCGGGCGGAAGCAGGTTCATCGGGGCGCTATCGTAACGCGACCCGGCCGGGGGCCGCCGATCGCCCGGCGGCCCGACCCACGAGCCCTCCCGGGGCGAGCTCAGTTGGCCGAGCTCTTCGCCGCCGGAGCTCCCTCCGACGCGCTCCAGGGAGGCGTGATGCCGTTCATCCGGGCGTAGGCGATCGACTGGCCCAGGTGCTCGTGGATGTGGTTGCCGATCAGCATGAAGACCCGCGCGCTTGTCCATGTCGCGGCCGAAGAACTTGACCATCTGGTCCATGTCGGCGTCGGGCGTGCCCTCGACCGCGGCGTGGACGTGCGCGATCGACTTCTTGAGCATGTCGATGACCTGCGCTTTGTCGGTGACCTTCGTCTCCATGCTCCGATCGATGCCCTCGGGCGCCTTGACGCCGATGAACGTCGGAATCAGGAAGTTGCCGCCGGCCGTGTGCATGTAGACCTCGCTGATCGAGCGCACTCCGGGCGCCGGCCGCCAGCCGTACTTGTCGGCGGGCACGGCCTGCGCGAGATCGACCAGCTTCTTGGCGGCATCGTCCATCGAAGCGAGCAGGTCCGCCTTCAACGCCGAGGGCGCGGCGGCCGCGGGCTGCTGCGCCGAAGCGATGCCGGACATCAGGACCGCGCCCAGGGCGACGCCCTGCCAGAATTCGAGACCCTCTCATGGCTCCTCCTCCTCGATTTCGGTCAGGACCGGGGATTATGCCCGATTCCGCTCGACGACGACCGCGGTGCCGTAGGCCAGGACTTCCGTGACCCCCTGCGCGATCTCCGTCGCGTCGTAGCGCATCGCCACGACCGCGTTGGCGCCCACCTCGGCGGCGTGGCGGGTCATCAGATCGAACGCCTCCTGGCGCGCGTGCTCGCAAAGCTCCGACCAGAGCGTGATGTTGCCTCCCAGGAGGCTCTGGAGCGACGCCCCGATCGTGCCGACGATGCTGCGCGAGCGGACGACGATGCCCTTCACGACGCCGAGGTTTCGCGTGATGCGGTACTCCGGCAGCTCGTTGGCGGTGGTGATGAACTGGTGGGGAATCATGCGGACCTCCAGAGATCGCTATCGGAGGAAGTATCCCGAGACGCGCCAGACGCCGTCCTTGTCCTTCATGGGCGTCACGGTCTCGATGCCTTCCTTCTTGTTCTCGAAGGATGTGGCGTACCGGAGGATCACATACTCCCCGTCGGGGGCCCCGGGCAGGGTCGTCGTGTAACGGGCGCTCGAGAGCTTGCGGGAGACCACCTTGCCGAACGGCCCCCGCGCCGAGGCCAGGGACGCCCTCCACTTCTCTTCCGTCACCTGCTCCCGAAAGAGCGCGGAGGCCTGTTTCCAGCTCGCGGCGTAGTCGCCCCGGTCCACGAGGGCGAGCCACGCCGTCGCCGCGGCCTGCGCCGCCTTGACCGAGGCCTCCTCCGCGGAATCCGCGCTGGCCGGCGGCGTCAGGCAAAAGACCGCCGCGGCCATCATCGTCGACACCGTTCGTCTCATCCGAGCCTCCCCTTCACGGTCGACTGCCCGAACTCGAGCGTGATCGCGTGCACCTGGTTGCGGCCGAGCTTGCCGCCGGCCTCCGCGCCGAGCGGCACGAGCTTCACCTTCGCGCCGGCCGAGCCCTCGACCTCGACGGCGAACTTGAGATCGATCGTGATCTCGGTCATCACGAAGGGCGGAGTGCCCTGAGCGGCCCGCGCCACGCCGACCTTCGCCAGATAGATCGCGCGGGCAAGCGCCTGCCTCAGCTCGTCGGCGGGAAGGACGCCCTTTGCCCGGCCCCTCCACCGGCGGCTTCATCTTGAGCTCGAGCGTCGAAGCCGACTCGGACGCGTAGCGCGATCCGACCGAAAAGACGTAGACCCCGATCTCTCCGCCGACCGACCGGCTCGCCTCCGTCTGCAGCTTGACGGTCACGATCTTCAGGGGCGGGAAGCCGGCGACCGTTCGGGTCTGCGCTTCCGACAGCGACTGCTGGATCGCGTCCATGACGGCTTCGAGGCCCGCCCCGTCGGCGCCGGCGGGAGCCTCCGGCGGCGCGGTCGTCGCGCACGCGAGAGTCCCGAGGAGGAGTGTCAGCCGGAGCAGGCCCGGCGGCCGCACCTTCATCGCCACTTCCTTCCGTCGCAGCGGATCCTGTCGCGCGTAGTCTACGGCGAGAGCGTCGGACGTTATACTGGCCGCGTTTGACGATGCGATCCCGCCTTCGGATCCTGATCCCCGCGCTCTGCCTGGCCGTCCTTCCCCTGCGCTCCCTCCCGGCCGCACCGGCGCCGAGTCCGCAGGCCGACGCCGAGCTCAAGAACGCCTTGCGCCTGCTGGCCGGGCAGCGGCTGCCCGAGGCACGGGACGCGTTCACGAGCGCGAACCAGCTGTCGGGAGGGCGCTGCTTCCAGTGCCTCGAGGGGCTCGCCGCCACGCAGCTGCGCCTGGAGGACTACCCGGCGGCAGCCCGGGCGGCGCGCGAGGCCGCGAAAGTCGCGGGAACGCCCGAGGAATCCGCGCGCGCGCAGAACCAGCTCGGGCTGGCGCTCGACGCCGGCGCGGTCAAGGCGGGCAACGACGCCAAGGGGTTCGCCGAGGCGGAGGCGGCGTACCGCGAGGCGCTGCGGGTTTCCAACGGGACGCTGAACGCGACCCGCTACAACCTCGCGCGCCTGCTGCTGCGCGAGGGCAAGCAGAAGGAAGCAGTCGCCGAGCTCCAGAAGTTCATCGCGGCGGAGCCGGAGGGGCCGCACGCCGCGCAGGCCCGCGCCCTCGTGCGCAACCCGGGCCGGTTCGAAGAAGCCCTCGCACCCGATTTTTCCGTCGAAACCCTCTCCGGCCAGAGGCTCTCGCTCGCCGGCCTCGCCGGCAAGGTCGTCCTCGTCGACTTCTGGGCCACCTGGTGCGGGCCCTGCCGGCTCGCCCTGCCGGAGTTGAAGACGCTGCGGCAGCAGATGGCCGGCGAGCCCTTCGAGCTCGTCAGCATCAGCGCCGACCGAAACCTTTCGACCCTGAAGGAGTTCGTCGCGAAAAACGAGATGGTCTGGCCGCAGTACTGGGACCAGAGGAGCGACCTCGCCCGGGCCTTCTCGGTTCCTTCCTTCCCGAGCTACTACGTCATCGACCCCGAAGGCGTCGTCGTCTACAAGGCCCACGGCTGGTCGCCGCGCACGGGCGACGAGATCGCCAGGAAGGTTCGGGAAGCGGTCACGAAGGCGAAAGCGAAGGGAAAGGCTGCCCGCGAAGTCCTAGCCCGCTCGGGCCCTCACTTGCCCGGCTCCGGGCTCGGCGTCCCGACGTCGACGACCCACTTCCAGGTCCCGTCCTTCTGCTTCTTCCAGACCGAGCAGTACTTCCCGTAGCGCGTCACCGTCTTCCCGTCGGGGCCGGGACCGCGCCATTCGTAGGTGCCGAGCGTGTAGCCGAGATCCGCGGAACGGGCCACCTGCACCAGGACGGGCTTCCACACGAGGGTCGCGCCCTTCGGGAAAGTCGGCGAACTCCGCCTTGATCCCATCGAACCCCATCACGGCTTTCTTGCCCGGCGGCAGCATCGTCGCAAACTCGTCGGCGTAGCGCAGGAAGGCCTCCCCCACGCCGATCTTCTGGGCCGCATCCGAGAACTCGGTGTCCGTGCGCATCAGCGCCGCTTTTTCCTGGTCGAGATCCTTCGGGTCCTGGGCGCCGGCGATCGCGGCGAAGGCCGCTCCGGCGACGAACATCGTGATCACTCTCTTCATGCTTCCTCCTTACGTCGGGGTCTATGGTAGCTTCGCCTCTCTCGAGGAACGAGGGATATTGATCCAGGTTGGTCTCTACGGGTTCGGGCGCATCGGGCGCAACCTCTTCCGGATCCTCCATGGCCGCGAGGACGTCCGCATCGCGGCCATCGCCGACCCGGCCGAACCCGAGGCCCTGGCCTACCTCCTGCGCTTCGACACGGTACTCGGACGGTTCCCGGACCTCGTCACGGCGCGCGACGGATTCCTCTACGTGGCGGGGCGGCAGATCCCGCTGCTCACGGGCGAACGGGCCAATGCCCTGCCCTGGAAGGAGCTCGGCGCCGAGACCGTCCTCGAGGCGACCTCGAAAAGCCGCACGCGCGCGGAGCTCGAGAGGCACCTGGACGCCGGCGCCCGGCGCGTCATCTCGCTCGCCCCGCCCGCCGATACGCCGGACCTGCTCGCCGTTCCGGGGCTCACGGACGAACGCATCGATGCCGCGACAGCGCATCGTCTCCAACGCGTCGTCCACGGTCCACGCCGTGGCGCCGGTCCTGAAGATCCTCCACGACGCCTTCGGCGTCGAGCGCGCGATCTTCACGGCTGTCCACTCGTACACGAGCCAGCACCACCTGGCCGACGTGCCTGCGGAGGACAAGCGGCGGGGCCGCGCGGCGGCCGAGAACATCATTCCGCAGGCGTCGCGCTCCCCGGCGATGCTCGCGACCGTCCTGCCGGAGATCGCGGGAAAGGTGACGGGCTACGCGATGAACGTGCCGGTGCCCGCGGGATCGGTCGTCGACCTCGTCTGCTGGCACGGGAAGAAAGTGACGCCCGAGTCGGTGAACGAAGTCCTGCGCACCGCCGCCTCGACCGAACGCTGGCGCCGGATCCTCCAGCACGAGGACGAGCCGATCGTTTCCTCCGACGTCGCGCACTCGCCTTATTCGGGCGTCTTCGACGCGCTCGCCACGATGACGCTCCGCGACCGGGTCTCGAAGACCCTGACCTGGTACGACTCGGGCTACGGCTACGCGCACCGCGCCGTCGAGCTGCTCGACCGGTACGCCGCGCCTCGAGTCGAAGGGGGCGGCGCGTGACGATCCGCGTCGGCATCAACGGGTTCGGGCGGATCGGGCGCTCCGTCTTCCGGATCCTGTCGGACCGCCCCGACGTCGAAGTCGTCGCGATCAACGACCTCTACGAGAACGACCAGCTCGCCTACCTGCTCCAGTACGACACCGTCATGGGCGCCTTCGGAAAGAGCGTCTCGACCGATGCCGAGTCGATGACGGTCGACGGCCGGCGCATCCGCATGACCTCGGAAAAGGACCCGGCGAAGATCGGTTGGGGCGCTCTGGGCGCCGAGATCGTCATCGAGTCGACCGGGGCGCTGCGCACGCGGGCGAAGCTCGAGGGACACCTGCAGTCCGGCGCCCGGCGGGTCATCCTCACCGTGCCGTCCAAGGACGAGATCGACGCGATGATCGTGATGGGCGTCAACGAGGCGGACCTGCGTCCCGAGCACCGCATCGTCTCGAACGCCTCCTGCACGACCAACTGCCTCGCCCCGATCGCGAAGATCCTCGACGAGGCCTTCGGGATCGAGGAGGCGTTCATGACCACCATCCACGCCTACACCAACGACCAGCGCCTGGCCGACGTGCCCCACAAGGACCTGCGGCGCAGCCGCGCCGCCGCGTCGAACATCATCCCGACGACGACCGGCGCGGCGCGCGCGGTCGGCAAGGTGCTGCCGCGGCTGGCGGGGCGGCTGGACGGCCTCGCGATGCGCGTGCCCGTGCCGGACGGCTCGGTCGTGGACCTCTCCTGCCGGCTGCGCCGCGCCGTCTCGGCCCGCGAGATCAACGACGCCGTGCGCGCGGCGGCGGACGGCCCGATGAGGGGGATCGTCGCCTACAGCGAGGTGCCGCTGGTCTCCTCCGACATCATCGGAAACGCGCACTCGTCGATCTTCGACGCGCTCTCGACGGCCGCCTCGGGCGACGGGTACGCGAAGGTCGTCTCCTGGTACGACAACGAGTGGGGCTATTCGAACCGGGTCGTCGACCTGATGGACCGGTTGGCGCGGCTCGTAGGAAGAATCTTGCCGCCGAGGTCAGCCGAGCGGGATCCGGCTCTTGTTGCGTGCGAGCCACTGGTCGAAGGTCTGCAGCGACGGATTCAGCTCCCGCGAGAAGGCGACGTCCCGCGCGCCGCAGTAGACCTTCTCGAAATCGCGCTTGAACTGGAACATGTTGCCCAGGTCCTCGGCCCCGGGGAATCCGAAGCTCCGGTAGACCTCCGGGGGAACGTCGTTGTAGACGACGGGCTGGCCGAGCGCCCGCGTGAACGCCGCCGCCATCTGCGCGCCGGTCAAGTGCTCGCCGGCGATCCCCACCGTCTTGCCGATGAGCTCGCGGCCCCTCTGGAAGATGCCGTAGGCGCAGCGTCCGATGTCCTCGGTGGCGATGCCCGGCATCTTCTTGTCTCCCAGCGGAAACGTCAGGGCGAGCTTCCCATCCGGGCCCTTCTTTGGCCCCGACCCGAAGGAGATGAAGTTCTCCCAGTAGAACGAAGTCAGCAGGAACGTCACGGGCAGACCGAGATCGGTGAAGACGTGATTGGCCTGGGCCTTGGAGTCGAAGTGCGGCACTTTGTACTGGCCCATCAGGGTGGGCATCCGGTCGTCGGTCAGGGGCACCCACTTGCGCGTGTCTTCGAAGGTCGACCAGATGACGTGTCGGGCGCCGGCGTCCTTGGCAGCGGTCGCCATCGCCGTCGCCTGCGCCGTCTCCCTCTCGGGCGAAAGGTGCTCCCAGTAAAACGTGACGCAATAGATCCCATGCGCTCCGTGAAAGGCCTTCTTCAGGCTCTCGACGTCATCGACGTTGCCCGCGACGACCTCGGCGCCGAGCGCCGCGAGCGCCTTCGCCTTCTCGGAGCGGACGTCCCGCGTGATGGCGCGCGCCGAGAAGCCGCCGCCCGGGTCGCCCGCGATCGCGCGCACCAGGCCGCCCCCCTGCGCTCCCGTCGCTCCGACCACCGCGATGACCTTCCTGCTGCTCATGCCATCTTCCCTCTGCCAGGGCCGCCATTCTTTCCCCAAACGGCCCTCCCGACAAGCCATGTCTGGAACGGACGTCGCTTTCCGATAGTGTCCAACGCGTGAACGAGATCGCCGCCCGATACGTCCGTCTCGCGCTTGCCCTCGGCCGCCACGACCCGGACTACGTGGATTCCTACTACGGCCCGCCGGAATGGAAGGTCGAGGCCGCGTCCGAGAGGCTCCCCATTTCCCGGATCCGCACCGAAGCGCTTGCGGCGCGGGCCCGCCTCACGGCGCTGCCGGATCCGGGCCCGGGTCCCGACCGCTCGCGGCGGAAATCCCTCGCCCGGCAGCTCGAGGCGCTGGCGGCTCGCGCCGGACTCGTCGAAGGCCACAGGATGCCGTTCGACGAGGAGTCGCTGGCGCTCTACGATGCGGTGGCGCCCATCCACACCGAGGAGCACTTCCGCGCCCTCCGCTCGCGGCTCGAAGCGGAGCTGCCGGGAGCGGGCCCGCTCACCGAGCGCTACGACGCGTTCCGCAAGAACTTCGTCATCCCGGCCGAGCGGCTCGACGCCGTTTTCCGCGCCGCCGTCGGCGCGGCCCGCGCCGAGACCGCACGGCACCTGGACCTGCCGCCGGAAGAGCGGTTCACCGTCGAGTACGTCACCGGAAAATCGTGGAGCGGCTACAACTGGTACCAGGGAGGCTACCGCAGCCTCATCCAGGTGAACACGGACCTGCCGATCTTCATCGACCGCGCGATCGACCTCGCGTGCCACGAGGGATACCCGGGGCACCACGTCTTCCAGGCGCTCATCGAGAAGAACCTCGTCCGCGATCGCGGCTGGATCGAGTTCACGATCCACCCGCTCTTCTCGCCCGCGTCGCTGATCTCCGAAGGCAGCGCCAACTACGGGATTGCCGTGGCCTTTCCCGGGCGCGCGCGAGCGGACTTCGAGCGCGGGACGCTCTACCCGCTGGCGGGCCTCGACCCGGAGCGCGCGGACTCCTACGACCGCGTCCGCACGCTCGCCGAAGGGCTCTCGTACGCCGGCAACGAGGCCGCGCGCGGCTACCTCGACGGCCGGATCGACGCGGCGGCCGCCGCCGCCTGGCTGACGGCGTACGCGCTGATGGCTCCCGAGCGCGCCCGGCAGCGCGTGCGTTTCATCGAGCAGTACCGCAGCTACGTCATCAACTACAACCTCGGCAAGGACCTCGTCGGCCGATGGATCGAGGCGCGGAGCGGGGCGGCGGACGACCCGGTTCGGCGTTGGGAGGTCTTCGCGAGGCTGCTTTCCGAGCCGGTGCTTCCTTCCGATCTGTTGTCGGAACCGCCGGCGGCGCCCGGAGAAGAAGCCGCCGGATAAGATTCCCGCCGATGCGCCGCCTTTCCACCGCCGCCGCCCTGCTGCTCTGCGCCGCGCCCCTTCTGGCCGCAGGGCGCCCAGGCCGCACCGGACGCCTCGCCCCTCTCGCGCCTCGCCCTGCTCGGCCTGCTCGCCGGGTCCTCGCTCGCCTCGGGCCTGCGGCTCTACGCGACGGTGGCGGTGCTCGGCTTCCTCGGCCGGACCGGGGCCCTCGCGCTCCCGGGCGGGTTGACGATCCTCGCCAATCCCTGGGTCATCGCGACCGCCGCGGCGCTCTACCTCGTCGAGTTCCTGGCGGACAAGATCCCGTACGTCGACTCGATCTGGGACGTCGTCCAGACCTTCGTGAGGGTCCCCGCCTCGGCGCTGCTCGCCTGGGCCGCGCTGTCCAACGCCCCGGAGCACTGGCGCGTGATCGCCGCGCTGCTGTGCGGGGGCGTGACCCTCTCGGCGCACGGCCTGAAGTCCTCCGCACGCCTCGCCATCAACACGAGCCCCGAGCCGGTCACCAACTGGGCCGCGTCGCTCACGGAAGACGGGACGGTCGCCGTCCTCCTGTGGCTCGCCGTCGCGCACCCCGTCGCCGCCCTCGCCGCGGCCGCGGCGGTCGTGATCCTCGCCGTGCTCTTCGTCTCGTGGGTCCGGAGGGCCTTTCGGCGTCTTCTCGGCGGCGACCCGCGCGTTTCGACGGCCTAACCGGCCCCGGGCGGCCGCGCCGGCGCCTTCGGGACGAACTTCTCGCAGGCGCGCACCGGCTGCGGCGGGTAGCGCTTGAAGATCGGGCAGAACAGGAACGTCGAGCCCCGGCCCGACGTGATGAAGCGCGGCGGCGCCGCGCAGTCGTGACAGAGACTCTCGGGAAAGAAGCGCTCGCGCAGGTCGGGATCGGGCGGCGCCATCCGAGTATTATCCCGAACCGAGAGGGTCTTCCCGAGGCCCGATGTCGAGCCGCATGCTGATTCCCGCCGCCGGGGTTCTCGTGGCGCTCCTCGCCGCCGCCGCGGCGCTCCTCTTCGTCTTTCAGGACCGCCTGCTCTACTTTCCGCAGAGGGCCCTGGACGCGCGGCCGGCCGACTTTGGCCTGACCGCCGAGGACCTCGCCGTCGTCGACGGAGGACGGCGTCCGGCTTTCGGGCTGGTGGATCCGCGGCCGCGGCGAGACCGTCCTCGTCTTCTTTCACGGCAATGCCGGCAACGTGAGCCACCGGCTGGACCGCGCCCGGGAGCTCGTCGAGACGCTCGGAGCCGACGTCGTCCTCGTCGACTACCGCGGCTACGGAGAGAGCGGCGGCAGGCCGTCGGAGGCCGGACTGTACCGCGACGGAGAGGCCGTCTGGGACGCCGTCGCGGCGCGGGGCGTCGCGCCGGAGCGGATCGTCCTGTTCGGCGAATCGCTCGGCGGCGCGGTCGCGATCGAGACGGCCATCCGCCGCCCGTGCCGCGCCGTCATCCTGGAAGCGCCGTTCCTGTCGGTCCCCGAGATGGCCCGGCGCGTCTATCCCTTCGTTCCCTCCTTTCTCGTGCGGACGCGCATGGACAACGGGTCGCGGATCGGGCGACTCGCGTGCCCCAAGCTGATCGTCCAGGCGGAGCGCGACGAAGTGGTGCCGCCGGACCAGACCCGAAGGCTCTTCGACCTCGCCGCCGCTCCCAGGCAGTACTTCGTCATCCCGGGCGCGCGGCACAACGACACCGTTCGGGTGGGAGGGCTCGCCTACCGCGAGGTCCTCCGCCGGTTTCTGGACGGTGTACGCTCCCCCGGACCGGCCGAGCGATGAACGAATCGGAAACCCGCGCCGCCCTGACGCACCTCTACGACGCCTTCGCGCGCCGCGACGGCGAGGCGATGGCCGCCCTCTACGCTCCCGAGGCCTCCTTCGAGGACCCGGTGTTCCGCCTCCGGGGCGCCGACATCGGACGCATGTGGATCGGGCTCACGCGACGCGCGAAGGGGTTCGCGATCTCCTACAGCGTCGCCGAGGCGCGCCCGGATTCCGGCGTCGTCGAATGGACGGCGCGCTACCTCTTCGCGGGGCGGCGCCCCGTCGTCAACGTGATCCGATCGGAGATCCGATTCGAGAACGGCAAGATCGTCGCGCAGACGGACCGGTTCGATTTCCCCCGCTGGGCGGCGCAGGCGCTCGGACTGCCGGGGCGTCTCTTTGGACGCTTCGGCTGGTTCCGGCGCGCCGTTTCGCGCAAGGCGCTCCGGGGGCTCGGCCTGCCGGCGGCGCCCGTATAATCCCCGCGCCACGGACCGAGAACCCGAAGGAGATCCGATGAAACGCTTCGCGCTGCTCTTCTGTCTCGCCCTGTTCGCCGCGGCCTCATCCCTCGCGCAGGAGGCGCGCACGCCCTCGCCCTCGCCCACACCCGCCGCCGACAAGGCGAAGGACAAGAAGGAGGGCGACGACAAGGCCGCCAAGGAAGAAAAGCCGTCCGTGACGCGCCACCAGATGACGCTCGGCGGAAAGTCCTTCGGCTACACCGCCACCGCGGGCTATCTCCCGATGAAGGACGAGAACGGCAAGCTCAAGGCCAACATCTTCTTCACCGCCTACACCCGGGACGGCGCCTCGCCGCGGCGGCCGATCACCTTCGCCTTCAACGGAGGGCCCGGCTCCTCCTCCGTCTGGCTGCACCTCGGGGCGCTCGGGCCGAAGCGCGTCCTGATGGCCGACGAGGGGTGGGCCCTGCCGCCCCCCTACAAGCTCGTCGACAACGAGCAGACCTGGCTCGCCTTCTCCGACCTGGTCTTCATCGATCCGGTCACGACGGGCTACAGCCGGCCCGCGGAGGGCGAGAAGCCCGAGCAGTTCCACGGCATCCAGGAGGACCTCCAGTCGGTCGGAGACTTCATCCGCCTGTACACGACGAAGTACGGCCGCTGGGCGGCGCCGAAGTTCCTCGCCGGGGAAAGCTACGGCACGACGCGCGCCGCGGGGCTCTCGGGATACCTGCAGCAGCGGCACGGCATGTACTTGAACGGGATCGTCCTGATCTCGACCATCCTGAACTTCCAGACCGCCTACTTCAACGTGGGCAACGACCTCCCCTTCATCCTCTTCCTGCCCACGTACACGACGACCGCCTGGTACCACAAGAAGCTCCCGCCCGACCTCCAGGCCGACATGGACAAGGCGCGCGCCGAGTCCGAGAAGTTCGCGATGAACGAGTTCACGCTCGCGCTCATGAAGGGCGACAAGCTGACGGGATCGGAGCGGCAGGCGATCGTGCAGAAGCTTTCGCGCCTGACGGGCCTCTCCGCGGCGTTCCTCGAGGAGAACGACCTGCGCGTCACGCTGCCGGCGTTCAACCGCGAGCTGCTGCGCTCCGAGCACAAGATCGTCGGGCGCCTCGACAGCCGCTTCACCGCCGTCGACAGCGTCCCGGACGGGCAGGGAATCAGCGCCGACCCGAGCTACGCCGCGATCTACGGCGCGTACACGGCGATGCTGAACGACTACCTGCGCACGGACCTGAAGTACGAGAACGACCTTCCCTACGAGATCCTGACCAGCCGCGTGCGGCCGTGGAACTACGCCCCCTACGAGAACCAGTACGTCAACGTGGCCGAGACCCTGCGCGGCGCGATCACGCAGAACCCGTCGCTCAAGGTCTTCGTCGGGGCGGGCTATTACGATTTCGCGACGCCCTACTTCGCGGCGCAGTACACGATCGACCACATGGGCCTCGAGCCTTCGCTCGCGAAGAACGTCTCCATCGCGCACTACCCGGCCGGGCACATGATGTACATCCAGAAGTCGTCGCTCGACAAGCTCACCGCGGACGTGGCGGCGTTCTTCGCGACCGCGCTTCCGGCGAACTAGGCGGCGCGGCGGACCCCGCGCCTACCCGATGGCCTTCGCGATGGCGAACGCCGCTCCGGCGGCGATCCCGCCGACGAGGGCCGTCTGCCAGGCGCTGCGCAGGGGCCGCTTCACGGTGTAGCGGCCCTTGACGTAGCCGAAGACGAAGAGCGCGGCGAGCGTCAGCACGACGGAGCCGATCAGCGCCCTCTGCATCGGGTGGAGGAAGAAGTAGGGCGAGAGCGGGATGAGCCCGCCGGCGATGTAGGAGAGCGCGATCGTCAGGGCGCTCGAACGGGCGCGCCGGGGATCCGGCTTCTCGAGGCCGAGCTCGAAGCGCATCATGAACTCCACCCAGCGCTTGCGGTCCTTGCGCAGGGCGTGCGCCGCCTCGACCGCGTTGGCGTGCGGCAGCCCGTACTCCTCGAAGACCTGGACGACCTCATTGGTTTCCTCGGCCGGCATGTCGTAGGTCTCCCGGTTCTCCCGGGCGAGCTCCGAGGCGTAGTGCTCCGCGTCGGTGCGCGCGGCGAGGTACCCCCCGAGGCCCATCGCGATGGAGCCGGCCGCGATCTCGGCGAATCCCGCGGTGATGACCACCCGCGTCGAGTCGATCGCGCCCGAGAGCCCCGCGGCCAGGGCGAAGGGAACCGTCAGGCCATCGGACATCCCGATGACGATGTCGCGGATGCGCTCGGTGGACGTGAAGTGCTTTTCGATGTGGGGGGTCTGGGGCATGCGGCCTCCCGTTCAGTTGACGGTTTCCTCGTCCTCCACGGCCTCCGACGGCGAGGCCGAGGCATGGTGGTGCACCAGGCGCCACTGCCCGCCGCTCCTTCGAAAGACGTTGGTCGCCTGCATGTGCGCCGCCGCGTCCTCCTCGCCGATGCCGAAGGGCCGGATCACCTCGACGCAGGCGACCCAGGCGATGTCTCCGGCGACCGCGACACGGACCTCCTCGCAGGCGACCGTCCAGGCCCGCGAGTTGGCGAAGATGTTCTCCCACGAGCGGCGCACCTCGGACCAGCCGTCGAGCCGGTGCCATCCGGGATGCACGCACGTCACTTCGTCTTCGTGCGACCACACGGCGTCCATGTGCGGTGAGGTCGCGCGCCTCGAGCGCCCGATAGAAAGCGAGATTGGCGGCCGCGACGGCGGTCTCCTCGGGAGAGGACATCGGCCGCGATTCTACCCGCGCGGGACGCGGCTCGAGGTCGATGTTGCCGCCGGAGACGATCGCGACGACCACGGCGCCTGCCGGGAGCGCGCACCTTTCCGGCCAGCAGCGCCGCCGTCGCCACGGCGCCGGAGCCCTCGACGTAGAGCTTGGCCCGCGTCAGCGAGGCAGCCCCATCGCCGTCGACGATCTCCTCTTCGGTCACCGATCACGACCTCGTCGACGGCCTCGCGCGCGATCGCGAGCGGCAGCGCGCCGACGAAGGGCGGCGTCAGCCCGTCGGCCAGCGTGTCGTGCGGGCGCGGACACGGGGACGGGCTTTCCCGCCGCAAGAGCCGGCCCGAGGCCCGGGCCCGCCGCGAGCTCGACGCCGACGACGCGCGCCGACGGCCGCATCTGCTTCACGGCCGACGCGACGCCGCCGAGCAGCCCGCCGCCTCCGACGGGGACCACGACGAGCGCGACGTCGGGAAGGTCCTCCAGGATCTCGAGCCCTGTCGTGCCCGCGCCGGCCAGCACGACCGGATCGTCGAAGGGATGGACGAACGTGAGCCCCCGCGCCTTCTGCACCTCCTTCAGCTTGTCGAAGAGCGTCGGCCGGTCGTCGTGAAAGACGATCTCCCCGCCGTACCCCTTCACGGCCTCGACCTTGGAGCGCGGCGCGTCCGTCGGCATCACGACGGTCGCCGCGGCGCCCGCGACCCGAGCGGCCCAGGCGACCGCCTGCGCGTGGTTGCCGGCGGAGACGGTGACGAGCCCGCGCTCCCGCTCCGTCGGCGAAAGAGAGAGCACCTTGTTCAGCGCGCCGCGCGGCTTGAAGGACCCGGTCTTCTGGAAGCTCTCGCACTTCAGGTACAGGCGGACTCCGCCCGCCCGCTCCCCGATCGCAGAGGCGGACAGGAGGGGCGTGCGGTGGACCTTGCCCGCGATCCGCGCGGCCGCGGAGCGAATTTCCGACAGGGGGATCATTCCCGGCGAGCTTATCCCCGAAACCGGACGGATAATTCCGGGCCGACCCCAACCGATGAGGGAGGAGCTGCAATGACCCGAACCAAACGCTGGATCCCCGCCCTGGTGGTGCTCGCTGCCGCCTCTACCGCGCCGGCCGCGCTCGCCCTGGAGTCCTGGTCCGACGCGAGCCTGCTGCTGCTCGCCGATGCGAGCGCGAGCCCGCGCGTGGCCGGGAGGAAGCCGATCGCCCGCATCTGGCGTGGACGGACGCTCGCCGCGAAGGCCGACGAGTACGAGGCCTACCTGTTCGCCTCCGGCATCACGAAGGTCCGGGAGACTCCCGGCAACCTCGGCGTCACCGTGCTCCGCCGCGCCGACGGCCCGCAGACGGAGTTTCTCGTCATCTCGATCTGGGAGTCGATCGACGCCGTCAAACGGTTCGCCGGCAAGGACTACCAGAAGGCCGTCATTCTGGACCGCGACCGCGAGTACTTGATCGAGGTCGAGCCCACCGTCCGCCACTACGAGATCGAGAAAGAGGAACGAAAGCGTTAGGGGGTCACCGCGTCGGCGGGGCTCTCCGTTTCGCCTTGAGGAGCACCGCGATCTCGTCGGGCCGCGGGTTGACGAAGTCGAGACGGATGCGGCCGTCGGCCGTCTGCGAAACGGTCGCGGGGATCGTCGAGACCGTGAGGGCCCATCCCGCCGGGAGCACGACGGCGTTGCGGGGCCGTCCGAAGCTGCGGTCGAAGACGAGCTCGTCGCCCTCGAGGCGGTAGCTCTTCTCGTCCGTGTACGTCTCGGAGATCCGCAGCCGGATCGAGTGCCCCTTCGCCACCGGAGGGAACCGGATCACGACGACCTCGGAGTCCGGCCACGACAGGCTCGCCGATGTCGAGCCCCGCGCGCGTGATCTCCTCGCCGCGCAGCGTCTCGGCCGCGAGCTTCTCGCCCGTGTCGAGGATGAGCGCCGATGGGTTCGACGCGCGGCTGCCCTTGCGCACGACGTTCAAGTACTTGTCCGTCCCCTCGCGCGACTCGGTGTAGTCGTGGTACAGGTCGAAGGCGTGCGTCTCCGGCTGCTGCAGGAAGTAGACGATGTCGCGGTCCTGCCGCGCCCGCTCGTGGAGCCGCTCTTCGGCCGGCGTCTGGCGCGAGCAGGCCCGCCGCCGGGAGGAGGAGCGCCGCGCAGCGCCGCCGCGCGCACGCGGCTCACGACGGGAGCCTCCGCGCCCGGATCGTCAGCGACGCCTCGTCGGGTCCGGCGTTCATGAAGCTGACGAGGGTCCGGCCCCTCTCGCTCAGGACCTGCGACGGGACGTTGCAGGAGACGAGCTCGTAGCCCGCGGGAAGCAGGATGCCGTTGCGGCGAATGCTCAGCGTGCGGGTGAAGACGATGACGTCTCCCTCGGCGAAATAGCTCTTCGGGTCCTTGTAGGTCTTCTCGATCAGCAGCCGCGCCTGCCCGGGAGCGGGCGGCACGGGGCGCGCGCAGGTGGATCCGGATGTACTCCATCCCCTTCTCCGCGTCGGGCAGGCCCGTCTTCGAGGCCTCCTCGGCCGACACGACCTCGAACTTCAGATCCTCGCCGGTCATCCGATCGACGACCCTCTCGTCCGTCGCCACGCTGCCCCGGCGGATCGGGTTGAAGAAGACCGTGGCGCCCGGCGTGATCGCCGTGACCTCGTAGAGGATGTGGAACTGCGCGGTCTCCGGAGCGAGCAGCTCGTAGCGCGTGTACTCGTCGGCCTCGACGGGCGGCCCGGGCGCGGCCGGCGGTCTGGCGGGCGGCGCAGCCTGCGTGGCGCACCCGAGACAGAGAGCGGCGGCCAGAAATCCGAGACGGCGCATGCTGGCCGCGAAGTATACCGATGCGCGCCGGCGCCATGGCAGAATCCGGCGCCTGATCCGCGTGGATGACGACCGGCCGGCTCCTCCCGTCGCCGTCGAGCCGATGGCTCCCGGGGACTGGGAGGCCGTGCGCCGCATCTTCCTCGAAGGCGTCGCGACGGGGGATGCGACTTTCGAGACGCAGGCGCCGGAGCGGGAGGCGTGGGAACGGGCCCACCTTGCCGAGCCGCGACTGGTGGCGCGGGATCCGCGGTCCGTCCTGGCATGGGCGGCCCTCTCTCCCGTCTCGGCCCGGGCGGTCTACCGGGGCGTGGCCGAGGTGAGCGTCTACGTGAGCGCCGCCGCACGCGGCCGGGGTGTGGGGACCTCGCTGCTCGCCGAGCTCGTCCGCCGCTCCGAGGAAGCCGGCCTCTGGACGCTCCAGGCCGGGATCTTTCCCGAGAACGAGGCCTCTCTGGCGCTGCACCGGCGGTGCGGCTTCCGCGTCGTGGGCATTCGGGAGCGCATGGGACAGCTCGCCGGGTGCTGGAGAAACGTCCTCCTGCTCGAGAGGCGAAGCGATAGAGTCGGCGCCGCAAAAGGGAGGGACGCATGAGCCGTCGCGAGCGGACCGCCTCGAAGATCGATCGGAGGACCCTCTTCCGCTACGGAGCCGCCGGAGGAGCCGCGATCGCTGTCGGCGGTTCGGCGGCCGTCTCCGCGGCCCCGCCGCAGGCGTCCGTCGGTCGCCCCGTTCGAGCTCGACGAGGCCTCGATCGCCGACCTGCAGAAGCGGATGGAATCCGGCAGCGACACGGCGAGGTCCCTGACCGAGAAGTACCTCGCCCGCATCGACGCGCTCGACCGCAAGGGCCCGGCCCTGCGCGCCGTCCTCGAGACCAACCCCGATGCCCTCGCAATCGCCGCGGCCCTGGACGCCGAGCGCAAGGCGGGGAAGGTTCGGGGCCCGCTCCACGGCATCCCGGTCCTGATCAAGGACAACATCGGGACCTCCGACCGGATGACGACCACCGCCGGCTCGCTCGCGCTGGAGGGATGCATCCCGGCCGCGGATTCCTTCGTCGCGAAGAAGCTGCGCGACGCGGGCGCGATCCTCCTCGGCAAGACGAACCTCTCCGAGTGGGCGAACTTCCGCTCGACGCACTCCTCCTCGGGCTGGAGCGGGCGCGGCGGGCAGTGCCGGAACCCCTACGCCCTCGACCGCAACGCCTCGGGCTCGAGCTCCGGATCCGGCGCGGCGACGGCGGCAAACTTCGCCGCGGCCTCGATCGGCTCGGAGACGGACGGCTCGATCGTCTCGCCCGTCGAACAACTGCGGCCTCGTCGGGATTCAAGCCCACGCTCGGCCTCGTCAGCCGCTCCGGCATCGTCCCGATCGCGCACAGCCAGGACACCGCGGGCCCGATGTGCCGCAGCGTCGCCGACGCGGCGATCCTCCTGACGGCGATCGCCGGTGTGGACCCCTCCGACGCCGCGACGAAGGAGGGCGCCGGCAAGGCCGCCCGCGACTACACGAAGTTCCTCGACCCGAAGGGGCTCGAGGGCGCGCGCATCGGGATCGCCCGCAAGGGGCTCTTCGGACAGAGCCCGGCCGCCGATCGGATCGTCGAGGCGGCGATCGCCGACATGAAGAAGCTCGGCGCCGTCATCGTCGACCCGGCGGACATCGCGACCGTCCGCGACGTGGGCGACAGCGAGTTCGAGGTCCTGTTGTACGAGTTCAAGGCCGATCTGAACGCCTACCTCGCGGGCCTCGGCTCCCGCACGCGGTACCGCACGTTGAAGGACCTGATCGCCTTCAACGAGGCCAACCGCGACCGCGAGATGCCGTACTTCGGCCAGGAGATCTTCGAGAAGGCGGAGGCCAAGGGCCCGCTCACGGAGAAGGCCTACCTGGACGCCCTCGAAAAGGACCTGCGCCTCTCCCGCAAGGAAGGCATCGACAAGACGATGGACGAGCACAAGCTCGATGCGCTCGTGGCCCCGACGAGCGGGCCCGCCACGCTGATCGACCTGGTCAACGGCGACTACGGCGTCGGCGGCTCCTCGACGCTCCCGGCGATCGCCGGGTACCCCGACGTCACGCTGCCCGCCGGGTGGGACTGGGGCCTGCCGGTCGGGATCTCCTTCTTCGGCCGCGCGTGGAGCGAGCCCACCCTGATCCGGATCGCCTACGCCTACGAGCAGGCCACGAAACACCGCAGGCCGCCGCGGTTCCTGCCGACCGTGGACCTGGCGGGAAAGGGCTGACCCCATGCTGCAGGGACTCCGCACGGTGATCTATCACGTCGACGACGTCGAGAAGGCGAAGGCGTGGTACGCGAAGGCCCTCGGCATCGAGCCGTACTTCGCCGAGCCGTATTACGTCGGATTCAAGGTCGGCGGCTTCGAGCTCGGTCTCGACCCGGACCCCGAAGCGGGCAGGCCCGGCCCCGGCGGCACCGTGGCCTACTGGGGCGTCGGGAACGCCGACATCGCGTGGAAGAACCTGATCGCGCACGGCGCGACGGGCCATTCCGGCGTGCGGGACGTCGGCGGCGGGATTCGGGTCGCGACGGTGCAGGACCCGTTCGGCAACGTGCTCGGGATCATCGAGAACCCGCACTTCCAGCTCGAGACGTGATGAGCCCGGAACAGCCGCCGGGCGCCGCCGAGGCGCTTCGCCGGGCGGTCGAAGAGAGCCTGCCCCGCCTGCGCGCGATCCCCGAGGGAGAGAGCGCGCGGCCGCCGGCTCCGGAGAAGTGGTCGCCGCGGCAGATCCTGGGACACCTGATCGACTCGGCCTCGAACAACCACCAGCGGTTCCTGCGCGCGGGCTTCCAGAAGGACCTGGTGTTTCCCGGCTACGCGCAGAACGAATGGGTCGAGGCCCAGAACTACCGCGATGCCCCCTGGGCGGAGCTCGTCGAGCTCTGGGGGCTCTACAACCGGCACCTGGCGCGGGTGATGGAAGCGACGCCGGAGGCGCTGCGCAAGCGCGAGCGGCGGCGCCACAACTTCGACCATATCGCCTTCCGGAAGCTGCCCGAGGGATCGCCGGCCACGCTCGACTACCTGCACCACGACTACGTCGCGCACCTGGAGCACCACCTCGCCCAGATCTTCCCGGCGGCGAAGGCGCCCTAGCAGGCTGCTGAAAAAGGGTGTGGGATGGCGTTACGGGCGCCACGGGGTCAGATGCAAGGAAGCACGACGACGGCGATGCGGTCGCATCGCCGAGGAGTGATGACGCAGCAGATGGCCCCGTGCCGCCGTAACCCGAAGGGTGGACGGCACTTTGCCGGCGCCCTCTTGAGCGCCGAGACCGAACAATTCGCAAGAAACCCAAATGGGCGCGAAATGCAAAGTGCCGGACACGACACCCGCATCCATTTTTCAGCAGCCTGCTAGGCCCTCTCGAGCAGGGCGACGCCGGCCATCCGCCGGAATTTCTCGCGCTTCTTCTCCGAGGAGACGAGCGCCAGCAGGCGGAAGAGCCACGCCATCCGCATCTCCCGGCGCACGCGCCGCGCCTCTTCGAGGCTCGAGCGAAATTCCGCCGTCTTCCACCCGAAGGGCAGAAAGAACGCGGTGTGCTCCGGCGGCGCGAACTTCAGCGGCGCCCCGGCGTTGGAGAGGTCCTTCCCGTAGCTCTTCTGCAGGATCTTCAGAAGATCCGGCGAGGCGATGTCGATGATCCAGCGCGTGAACGTGGTCTGGGCGCGCAGGTCGGTCGCGAGGGCGCCGACCTCGTCCGCCGTCAGGTAGATCAGAAGGCCCTCCGTGACGGTCAGGACGTTCTTCCCGCCCGCGCCGACGCGCCGGAAGAGCTCCCGGCGGGCGGACACGTCCGACAGGTCGAGCGACACGGCCTCGTAGGAGCACACGGGCCGCGCGGCGGCGAGCTTCTCCTTCTTGTAGGAGAGGATGCCGGGCAGATCCACGTCGATCCAGCGAAGCGACGGCGGCAGCGCCAGCGGTACGGGCGGGTGTCGAGGCCCGCGGCCAGGTTCAGCACGGTGTCGACGCCGGACTCGGCGATCGCGCGAAGCAGCAGCTCGTCGATCGCGATGGTGCGCACGACGAAGGCCCAGGAAGAGGAACGCGCGTCGCGCAGCGTCCGGACGATCTCCTCGCCGCGCTCCCCCGCGAGCTCGCGCGCCCAGGGATCCCGGAAGAGGGCGTCCGGGCGCTCCGTCTCCATCGCGCGGTAGACCGCCACCCAGCGGGCGGTGTCGCTGATGTTTTCGACGGGCGAGGCCACGCCGCTACTTCAGCTCGCTCTTCACCACGGCGCCGCCCTTCATCACGAAGCCGACGTTCTCCAGCGCCCGGACGTCGGCGAGCGGGTCGCCGGACACGGCGATCAGGTCGGCGTACTTGCCCGGCTCGACCGAGCCGACCCGGTCCGCCCAGCCGAGGAGATCCGCCGCGTTGACGGTCGCCGCCTGGATCGCCTGCATCGGCGTCATGCCGAACTGGACCATGTAGGCGAACTGTTTCGCGTTGTCGCCGTGCGGGTAGACGCCGCCGTCGGTGCCGTAGGCCATCTTGACGCCGGCCTTCACCGCCTTCTGGAAGTTCTCGCGCTGGAGCCTGCCGAGCTTCTTCTCCTTCTCGATCGATTCGGGGAGCATCCCGACCTTCGCGCCCTGCTGCAGGATGAAGTCGTCGTTGTAGATGTCCATGACGAAATAGGTCCCGTGCTCGCGGGCCATGCGGATTCCTTCGTCGTCGACCAGGCTCGCGTGCTCCACCGAGTCGACGCCCGCGGCGATCGCCTCCTTGATGGACTGCGTGCCGTGCGCGTGCGCCGCGACCTTGCGCCCCAGCCGGTGCGCCTCATCGATCAGGGCCTTCATCTCCTCGGGCGTGTACTGCGCGGTCCCGGGCTGGTCGCCCTTGGAGAGCACGCCGCCGCTCGCGCAGATCTTGATCACGTCGGCGCCGTACTTCGCGTTCTCGCGCACTTTGGCCCGAGCCTCCCAGGGCCCATCCGCGACGCCGTCGGCCTTCGCGTGGTACTCCAGGGGAAGCAGGTTGTTGTCGCAATGCCCGCCCGTGATGCCGAGCGCGGGGCCCGAAACCCGCATCCGGGGCCCCGGCAGCTCCCCGGCGTCGACCGCGTCCCGCAGGGCCACGTCGGAGAAACCGCTCGCGCCGACGTTGCGCACGGTCGTGAAGCCGGCCCGAAGCGTCTTCTGCGCGTTGGCCGCGCCGTGGAGCGTCTCGCGGGGAACGGAGACCGCGAGGCCGGCGTAGCCGAGGTTCTCGGGAACCCCCGTCAGATGGTCGTGCATGTCGATCAGGCCCGGCAGAAGCGTCGCGCCGCCGAGATCGATCACGCGCGCGTCGGGCGGGATCGCGAGCGCCGCGCCCACGGCGACGATCCGGTCGTTCTCGATCAGGACGACCGCCGGGGCCATCGGCGGGCCGCCCCGTCCGTCGATCAGCCGCGCGGCCTTGACCGCGACGCGCGTGGGCGGGTCCGCCGCGCGCAGGGCAGACCGCGGCAAGGCAGAGACCGAGGCACGAGGAGCAGACGCTTCATGAGAAACCTCCGAATGCGGCGCATGCTATCCCGTCGGACCGCCGCGGAAAAGCCCGATAGACTCGCGTCTCTCGGACGGAGGTGCGCATGCGCTTATCGGGCAAGACGGCCGTCGTGACCGGCGGAGTGGGAGCGCTCGGCGGCGCCGTCGTGAAGGCGCTGCTGGAAGCGGGGGCGCGCGTCTCCGTGCCCTTCCGCAAGCCGGGCGAGCTCGGAAGCCTTCCGGCGGTCGGCCGGGCATCGATCCCGACGCGCCGCTTTCGGGCGCGCCGCTCGACCTGACCGACGAAGCCGGCCGTGCTTCGGGATTTCGCACGGGTGGCGAAGGAGTTCGGCGGCCTCGACATCCTCGTCAACGCCGCCGGCGGCTTCGCGGGGGGAACTCCCGCGCACGAGACGGCCTGGTCCGTCTGGCAGCAGCAACTCGACCTGAACCTGAAGACGACGGTCCTCGCCTCGCGCGCCGCGGCGATGGCGATGCTCGCGCGCGGCAGGCGGCGCGATCGTCAACGTCTCCAGCCGCCCCGCGACCCAGGACGGCAAGAACCTGGCGGCCTATGCCGCCGCCAAGCGCGGAGTGCTGCAGCTGACCGAGGCGATGGCGGCGGAGCTGCGCGATGCGGGCGTGACGGTCAACGCCATTCTGCCCTCGATCATCGACACGCCGGCCAACCGCGCGGCGATGCCGGACGCCGACCACGCGCGCTGGCCGAAACCCGAGGAGATCGCCCGCGTCATCCTCTTCCTGGTCGGTCCGGACGCGCGCCTGATCAGCGGCGCGCACATCCCCGTCTACGGAAGGGCCTAGGGAGCGCCGAGCAGCCCCCCGCGGAGGCGCCCTACTTCCCCACCGGCCGCGTCACCGTCGGCTCGAACCGATCGTTGTCCGGACCGAAGTTGGCGACCAGGTACGCGAGCGAGCTCCTCCCGCTTGTCCGCCGGCACGGCGGCGCCCCACCCGATCATCTTGTCGAGATTCTTGGCCCACTGCTTGTCGTTCAACTTCTGCTGCATGACCATGCTGGCCGAGTGGCACTGCAGGCAGGCCGCGTCGGCCACGGCCTTTCCGGGACCGGGCGGAAACTCCGCGAGCCTCGTGCCGAGAACGGGCAGCTTCACGTCGAAGTCCGCGGGCGCGGGCTTGGGCTCGCGCTTCTTGCGGGGCGACTTCGCCGCCGACGGCGCCGCGCCGCTCCAGAGCAGCAGCGCCGCGAGACCGGCCGCGAGGATCGCGGTCCCGCCTCTCCTCACGCCGTCACCTCGATCTCCACGGAATGCCAGGCGTTGTAGAGATAGCCGCTCGGGTTCCAGACCGCTTCCCGCGGCTGCACGCTTCCGCGGCTGTCGGTCGCGCGGGCATGGAGCGTCGCCTTCCCCGCGCGCCTTCGGCTGCCATCGGAAGGACCAGAGCCGCCACGCGTAGGGATCATGGCGCGGGTCGAGCACGGCGTCCTTCCAGGACTGGCCGCCGTCGTCGGACACCTCGACGCGCGCGACGTCGGGTGCGCCCGAGAAGGCGATGCCGCGGACCGCGGCCGGCGTTCCCAGCCGGACGCCGCTCGGGACATCGGTGAAGTTCGACTTGACGACGAGCTCCTTCAGCGGCTGCATCTCTTCGGGCGGCGACGGGCGCTCCCGGCGCGCCGGGCTCCTCCGGAAACCGGTAGGCCGTGTCCATGTAGAAGCCGGTCTGGGGGTCCGGCTGCGGCGAGATGCGCGTCAGCCACTTCATCCAGTGCTCCCCCGCCCAGCCCGGCACGACGAGGCGGGCCGGCGCGCCGTGGAGCGCCGGCAGCGGCTGGCCGTTCATTTCCCAGGCGATGATCCCGTCCTCCAGCGCCTTCTCGATCTCGAGGCTTCGGTGAAAGGGCGGCACTTTTTCGGGCGGCTTGTCGCTGCCGAAGGTGTGCAGGTGCCGCGCGCCGGGCTTCAACCCCGCCGTCGCGAGAACGTCCCTGACCCGCGCGCCCGTCCAGCGGGCGTTGCCGACCGCGCCGTAGCGCCACTGCACGCCGGGGACCGGCGGCCGCTGGAGTCCGCGCCCGTTGCCGGCGCATTGCAGCACGCACGTCGCCTCGGCCCGCGGCAGCTTCTTCAGATCCGCGAGCGTGAGCTGCAGGGGTGTCGCCGACCTCGCCGTCCACGACCAGGGCCCAGCGGCGGGCGTCCGGATACATCGGATTCCAGTGGTGGCGCACGAAGAAGAGGTCGTTGGGCGTGAGGTAGGTGGTCAGGGCGTCGAGCGGGGTCTCCGCGTCGATGGCGTAGCCGTTGACCTGAAGCATGCGCCGCCGGTCCTTCGCCACGGACTCGGCGACGGCCGCCCACGCGCCCGATGGGAGCAACGCCGCGCTTCCCGCGACGGCCAGGAAGCGGCGACGGGTGAAGGGGACGGACGCCATGCCTCGGCGAGTTTAACCCCGGGAGATCCTGCGCGCGCTCACGAGGAGCTCTTCTTCATCTCCTCGACGACCTTCCGGTAGCCGTCTTCCCCGCGCACGCTCTCGAGGTCCGGGTCCTTCTCGACGAGCGCGACGTCGTGGAAGCCGTTCTCCAGCGCGCTCCGCAGCGCCGCGAGCGAGCCCTTCTTGTCCCCCGACTGCGCCTGCAGGCAGGCGAAGTTGTACCAGATCGCTCCGGTGCGCTCGGGAGCGACCTGCATCGCGATGGCGATGCAGAGCTGCGCGCGTCGGCGGTCGTGGTGCTGCAGGAACTCGCGCGGCATGTAGAAGCCCGTCTGGACCGACAGCGCGGCGAGGATCCGCCGCGCCGAGAGGCGCGCGGCTTCGCTCGGATCCGACTGCGCCGTGCGGAGCAGCCCCGGCACGCGCAGGTCCTGGGCGATGCGGTGGGCCGGGATCGGATCGTCGGAGCGCAGATCCGCGAGGAGCTTCTGAGAGATGTCGGCGAACTTCCCGTCCTCCTCCTGCTCGAGGCGCGCCTGGGCCTCGAGCTGCCGCGCCGCCTCGCCCTCCGCCTCCAGGCGCGCGACCGCCGCGCGAACGCCCGCGAGGTCCGCCTGCCCGTCGAAATCCTTCGCGATCTCCCGGTACCGCGCGAGCGCCTCGCCCTTCTGGCCCGCCGTTTCCAGGGCCGCGGCCTCCGCGGACCGGGCGGCGAGCCATTGCGCCGCGAGCGACCGCGTCGCGAGCGCGCGCGCCGCTCTTCATGGCCTGGAGCTCCATCCACTCGATCGCCCACGCGCCCGCCGGCCGGCGGCGGCCAGTCGTGCGGCCCGTCGAAGACGGCGAGCCGGTGCGTCGCCCCGAGACCGTCGAGCGTCGCGTCGAGCTTGCGCATCTCGCGGTAGTTGAAGTCCCGGTTGCCGACGGCGCCGAAGATGACGAAGGGCATGTCCTTGGTCGGCGGCACGCCTTCCACGAACCCCGCGCCGCAGGCGATCACGCCGGCGATCTGGCCCTTCGTTCCCGTCTGGGCGAGGGCGACCGCCGCGCGCGCCCCGCCCGAGAACCCCGAAAGGTAAACGCGGCGGGGATCGATCGCGAAGCGTTGCTGCGTGTCCGCCCACATGGCGCGCGCGGCGCGGATGTTGGGGTTGAAGGGACCGTCGCTCTCGGAATTGTTGGAGCTCGCGAGGATCCATCCGTAGGCCTCGGCGGCCTTCTGAAAGCGCTCGGCCGCCATCGGCCCGCGCCGGCGCGCGTCGAGCAGGTAGAGGATCGGGCTCGGCTTCTTCGCGTCGTAGCCGGTCGGAAGGTACAACGCGTAGGTCTCTTCGGCGTCCGCCGCGCAGACGACTTTCGGGATGATCTCGCCCCTGGGAAAGCTCTCGGGCGGCGCCTCGCCGGCCGGAGCGAGCAGCACCAGGAGCGCGAGCGGAACGTTCAGAAAGGCGAGCGTCGGAGCCTCCTCGACGGAAGCGACAGTCTAACCGCCGCCCGGACGCCGGGGACGACCTCCCCGATCCGCGGGACGAGTCACCGGCTACTCCTGACGGAGCGCGCGGATCGGGTCGGCGCGGGAGGCGCGGCGCGCGGGCAGGTATCCGGCGGCCAGCGCCACCGCGGCCAGAACGGCGGCGCTCGCGAGGAATGCGCCGGGATCGCCCGGGCGCACGCCGAAGAGGAGGCTCGCGAGGCTGCGCGTCACGAATGCCGCGAGCAGCAGGCCGATCGCCACCCCCGCCGCGACCAGCCCGAGCGCCCGCCCGAGCACGAGACGCGAGACCTCGCGGGGACCGGCCCCGAGCGCCATGCGGATCCCGAACTCGCGCGTGCGGGCGGCGGCCCAGCCGCTGATGACGCCCGAGATCCCGACCGCCGCCAGCAGCAGCGCGGCAAACCCGAAGGCCGAGAGGAGCGCCGAAGTGAAACGCGCGCCCGCCGTCGCCTCGCGCACCACCTGCTCCATCGTCGTCACGCTCGCGAGCGGCTGCTCGGGATCGAGCGAGCGCACCGACGCGCGAAGCGCCGGCACGACGGAGGTCGGGTCCGCCGTCGTCCGCACGAGGACGTCCATCCGGCTGAAGTTCCAGTGCTCGTACGGGACGTAGATGTCCGGCCGGACGCCGTTCCACTCCCGGTAGCGCACGTCGCCCACGACCCCGACAACCGTGTGCCACGGCGCGTTGCTCCCGAAGCGCCCGAACCGGAGCCGCTTGCCGATCGGGTCGCTGCCGGGCCAGAAACGCCGGGCCGTCGACTCGTTGACGAGCACGACCTTGGGCGAGTCCGCGCGGTCGGTCGCGTCGAAGAGGCGGCCGCGCTTCAACGGAATCCGCATCGTGCGGAAGTAGCCGGCGCTGACGGCCTCGTAGTTGGAGGCGGGATTGCGCGACTGCTCTTCGGAGGTCTGCCCCTCGATCGTGAACGAGTAGTCCCACCCGACCGGATCCACCAGCGGTCGCAGCAGCACCAGTCCCGCCGACTCGACGCCGGGAATCTCGCCGATCCTCTGGAGCATGCGCGCGTAGAAGGCCGCGCGGTCCGGCACGTCGGGATAGACCTTGCCGGAGAGGTTGATGCGCGCGGAGATCAGGTTCTTCGGATCGAAGCCCGGCTCCAGCGCGGCCAGACGCGCGTAGCTGCGGACCATGAGCACGGCGCTCGCCAGCAGCGCGAGCGAGAGCGCCACCTCCGCCACGACGAGTCCGCCGCGCAGGCGGCCGGTCCGGCGGCCCTCCGAGGAGCGGCTCGCGCCTTCGCGGATCGCCTCGCCGGCGTCCGCCGCCGAGAGCCGGAGCGCGGGCACGAGGCCGGCGATCAGGACCGTCGCCGCGGCGGCGGCGAGCGCGAAGGCCACGACCGGAACGTCGAGGCCGATCCGCGAGAGGTGCGGCACCTCGCTCGGGATGCGCGCCGCAAGCGCGCGGATGCCGGCGGCCGCCAGCGCCAGACCGAGCACGGCGCCGGCCAGAGAGATCACGGCGCTCTCGGCCAGCAGCTGCCCGACGAGCCTCCGGCGCGAGGCGCCGAGGGCCGCCCGCACGGCCATCTCGTGGCGCCGCCCCGCCGCGCGGGCGAGCAGCAGGTTGGCCACGTTGGCGCATGCGATCAGCAGCACGAACCCGACCGCACCCAGGAGAAAGAGCAGCGCGGGCCGCGTGTCGCCGTAGATCTCCTTCGCCAGCGGGACGACCGTCGCGCGGATGCCGCGGTTCTTCTCGGGGTTCTTGCGCTCGAGCGCCACGGCGATGGTGTCCATCTCGGCGCGCGCCTTCTCGATCGACACTCCGGGCGCCAGCCGCGCGATCACCTTGAAGATGCGCAGGTCGCGCGCACCGGTCACGATGGGAACGGCGGCCCCCCAGATGTCCGCGCCATGCGGCAGGGCAGACGTCGGCCGGGAGGACGCCGATCACGATGGCGGGATCGCCGTCGAGCAGCACCGACTTCCCGACGATCCCCGGGTCGGAGCCGAACTGCCGCTTCCAGAGTCCGTGCGAGATCAGCGCGACCGGCGCACCGCCCGGGCGGTCCTCCTCCGGAGTGAACGACCGGCCGAGCGCGGGCTTCACGCCGAGCAGGTCGAAGAAATTGCCCGACACGAGCGCGCCCTCCAGCTGCACGGCCTCGCCGCGTCCGGACAGGTTCACGCGGAAGTTCGCCGCCGTCATGGCCGACGGCGCCGGCGAAACCCCTTCGCCTGGTCGCGCCACGCCTCGTACTCGTCCAGGGACACCTCCACGAAGGGAACGCCGCTCTTCGTGTCGGTCTGCCACAGGACGGCCAGCCGCTGCGGCTCCCGGTAGGGCAGCGGGTGCAGCAGCACCGCGCGCACGAGCGAGAAGACGGCGGTCGTCCCCGCCAGGCCGAGCGCGAGGGTCGCCACGGCCGCCGCCGTGAACCAGGGGCTGCGCCGCAGGGTCCGTGTGGGGTCAGGCATCCGAAAGGACCACCCCCTCTCCCGGCGGGAGAGGGTTGGGGTGAGGGGCGCCCGCTTCCCTCAGGGGAGAGGGGGTTCGCTCAACCGGGGAGGCCACAACGATCGACGTCTCGAAAAGCGACACTTCGCAATCCTACGGGAGAGGCGGTGCCTGGGTTTCGGGCTCCGGGACGGGCGCCTCGAACGTCGCGACGACCGGGGCATGGTCGCTCGTGCCGTAGTCGGCGAGCACCCGGCAGGCGGAGGCCCTCGCGGCCAGCGGCGCGCTCGCCAGGATGTAGTCGATCCGCCAGCCGATGTTGCGCTGCCGCAGGTTGCGCCAGGGCGCCCACCAGGTGAAGAGCTGGTCGTTGGAGGGATCGAGGGCCCGCGCGACGTCCACGAGGCCGTTGCCGAGGATCCGCTCGAGCAGGGCCCGCTCCTCCGGAAGCTGGCCGATCGCGGTCGCCTTGCGCTCCTTGGCGTGCACGTCCTGGTCGGTCCGCGCCACGTTGACGTCTCCGGCCAGGATGATCGTCGCCCCCTCCGCGCGCCGCGCCTGTGCGAACCGCTCGAGGGCCTCGAGAAAGCGCATCTTGGCCGGAAAGTCCTTGCCGCCGTTGGGGACGTAGACCGACGCGACGGCGACGCCGGGCAGCCCGACGGTCACGATCCGGTTCTCGTAGTCGAAGTCCGGATGCGTGAAGGCGGGCCTCTCCGGAAAGGTCGTCCTGGCGCACGTGCAGCGAGACGCCCGAGTACCCCTTCGCGCCGTGCCAGTAGTTCCAGTAGCCGAGCATCTCGAACAGCGCCGCGGGCACCTGGTCCGGCGCGGCCTTGATCTCCTGCAGGCACACGACGTCCGGGCTGATCGCGCGCGATCCAGTCGCGCACCTGCGCCTCGCGCGCGCGGATGCCGTTGACGTTCCACGTCGCGACCGTCAGCGTCACGGCGCGACGAGGCTCCGGTCGATCTCGGAGAGGCGGCTGCAGCCGGACAGCGCCATGGCGAGGGCGAGCTCCTCGCGGAACATTTCCAGGACCCGGCGCACGCCCGTCTTCGCCGGCCGCCGCAAGGCCCCAGAGCTGCGGCCGACCGATCGCCGCCGCCGACGCGCCGAGCGCGAGCGCCTTCAGGACGTCCGTCCCGCGCCGGATCCCGCCGTCGACGATGACCGGCGCCCGGCCGGCCACGGCGGCCACGACGTCCGACGAGCGCATCGGCCGTCGGGATCGCCGTGTCGAGCTGGCGGCCGCCGTGGTTGGAGACCCAGACCGCCGCGACTCCCTTCGTCGACCGCGCGGGCGGCGTCGTCGCCGCGGACGATTCCCTTGAGCACCAGCGGCAGCGGCGAAAGCGCGCGGATCCACGCCAGGTCCTTCCACGAGAGCCCCGGCTGGCCGATGACCGACGAGAGCGGCCACTGCCCGCCCGTCGCGCGCGGCCGCGTGGCCGGATGCGCGGTCAAGCCCGCGGGGACCTCGAACCCGTTGCGCACGTCGCGCTCCCGCCGGCCGAGGATGGGCGCGTCCACGGTCAGGACGATCGCGCGGTAGCCGGCCCGGTGAGCCCGCGCGACGAGCCTCTCGGTGTCGGCGCGGTCGTCGTAGCAGTAGAGCTGGAACCACCGGGCCCCGCCGGGCGCTGCCGCGGCGACCTCCTCCAGGGGCACGGAGGAAACGGTCGAGAGCGTCATCAGGGTCCCCGCCGACGCCGCCGCCCGCGCCGTCAGCTTCTCCCCCTCCGGATGCGCCAGCCGATGGAGCGCCGTCGGCGCGAGGATCACCGGGAAGCGCGAGCGGCACGCCGAGGAGTTGGCTCGAGAGGTCCACGCGCGAGACGTCGACGAGGACGCGGTAGCGGAGGCACAGCCGCCGGAACGCCTCGCGGTTGGCGGCGACGGTGATCTCGTCCTCGGCCCCGCCGGCGTAGTAGTCGTAGACGGACTTCTCGAGCTTCTCGCGCGCGAGCGCCTCGAACTCGCCGACGTTGACCGGAGCTTCCACGGTGCCGATTCTAGAGGGTCGTGCTCCGTCAACCCCCTCGCCCGGCGGGAGGATGCGATGAGGGGCGCTCGAGCCCCGCCAGCCGCTCGGTCAGCTCCGCGCGCGCCGCTTCGAGCGCCTGCCGGCGCGCCGGGTTGGGCGCCGTCGCGAGCTGCTCCTCGATCCGGGCGAGGGAAAGCTTCAAGCCGCGACGCAGCGCCTCGCGGTCCGCGTCCGCACGGCTGCCGCCCGCCGAGGAGCGCGCCTCCCGCGCCTGTTCTTTTTCGGCGGCGAGGTCCTCTTCGTTTCTTCCCCAGCCGCGTGCCACGACACGAGTCTACCGAGGGTTCGGCGGCGGCGGGTTCGGCTTCGGAGCCGGCCGCGACTGCGGGGGCGGCTGCGACGGGGGTTTCGCCTGAGGCTGCGGCTGCGCCCGGTAGTTTCCCGTCTCCCGCGCCTGCCGTTCGCGCGACAGGCTCGCCGGGGACTCCGCCGGCCGCGTCTGCGGCGCCGGCTGGGTCGCCGGCCGGGTCTGCGGCTGCGGCGCCGGGCGCGTCGAGGGGCTCGACCCCGAGCCGCCCGAGGGCGGAACCGGCTTCCAGTCCTTGCCCGTGTATTGCTGCCAGCTTCCGCCCGGCGCCGGGCGATAGACGTTGCCGTCCTTGCCGGCGTAGACGTCGTCCTTCGTCGAGGCGGCCGGCTGCACGGCGGCGAGCTGGGCGCGCCGGCTGCACGGCGGGGCGCGTCTGCGGCTGCGCCG
The DNA here is from genome assembly GCA_963725095.1 of uncultured Acidobacteriota bacterium. Classification (GTDB taxonomy): domain Bacteria; phylum Acidobacteriota; class Thermoanaerobaculia; order UBA5066; family Gp7-AA6; genus DATBFU01. The sequence goes on along the minus strand of CAVRXJ010000010.1, from coordinate 31,227 downwards.
GCTGCACCGCCGGCCGTGTCGAGGGCCCGCCCGGCTGCGGAGCCGGCCGGGTTTCGGGTCTTGCCGGCTGCACCGCGGGCCGCGTCGACGGGCCCGCCGGTTGGACGGCCGGGCGCGAGGACGGCGGCTGCACGGCAGGGCGCGTTCCCGGAACCGGCTGCACGGCGGGGCGCGGCGCCGGACGCACGACGGGGCGAACGACTCCCGGCTGGTTGTTGTACACGTTGTAGTGGTTGAAGTTGTACGGCACGGGACGCGGGCGTCCCGGATAGACGGGCGGCCGTCCCCAGTAGCCCGGCGGCCTCGGCGGGCGCCCCCACCCGTAGCCGTACGGACCCCACCACGGGCGCCAGGGCGGACGGTATCCGCCCCATCCGAATCCGAAGTTCCATCCCGACCAGGAATTCCATCCCAGATGAACGCCGAATCCGTACGTCCACGGGTACCCGAGCCAGACGCTGCCGACCCACGGCCGGTAGTACCAGCCGGTGCCGTAGACCACGGTTCCCCACGGCGAGTAGCAGGTGCCCATGTACCCCGGCGTGTAGCCGACGTAGACGACCGTCGGCGTGTACCGGTAGATGCGCACGTAGGTCACGTAGTGAATGGGCGAGGCGGTCGGGATCGTGTAGATGACGGTCGGAACCGAAGTCGCCACGGCCCAGGGCCCGGCCGGGGAGCCGCCGACGAACCAGACGCCCTCCTGCACCGCGTAGTACGACCTCGCGTCGACGCGGATCACCGGTGTGGGCGAATTGACGGCGTACTGGAGGGGCGTGTCCGGGACGGGCTGGAACTGGGGCTGCCCGTCGTACTTCGCTTCGAGCTTCGCCGCGTCCCGCTTGACCTCGGCCGTCTGCGGGATGCTGTTGGCGATGACGGCTTCCTGAGCCTGCGGCGTGCCCGGCACCGTGGCGAGCACCTCGGACTTGGGATTGTTCAGGGGGATTTTCGCGAAATCCGCCGGCAGCTGCTTGCCGTCGACGAACTCCCAGGGGCCGTTCAACGACGCGGCCCTGTACCAGCGCCCCGAGAGCGGCACGTAGTAGCTCTGGTTCTGCGTGTCGAGAAAGATGTCCGTCTCGGAGTTCTTCACGTAGAGCAGATGCGTCCCCGCGATGGGGGACATCTGCGGTTGGCCGCTCGTGACCAGCAGCTCCGCCGGCGACGTCGAGACGACGATCCGCGGCAGGGCTCCCTTCTCGACGAGCGCCTTCACGTCGTCGGAGGGGTCCGTCAGCAGGTCGGCCTGCGCCTGGTTTTCATCGTCGGCGATCGACTTCCGGATCGCCTCGGCGGCGGGAGGCGGCGTCGCGAACGACCACTTCGCGTCCAGGGAGGCCGCCTGGACCCAGCGGTTCATGATCGGCATGAAGTAGCGCGAGCCGTCCGAAAGGATCAGCGCGCGCGTGTTGACGATCCGTTTCAGGCCCGAGCCCTCGACCGGGCGCAGGACGGCGTCGCCGTCGACGAGGACGAGCAGGACAGGAGTGGTGCTGTAGATGACCCGGGGCGGATCGTTCTTGAGCGGAACGGCGTTGCCCTTCGCCTCCGCCTGAATGATCGCGAGGTTGGCCTGGATGCGCGCGAGCGAGATCGTCCGCTGGCTTTCGGCCTGGCCGCGGATGATGTTCAGGTAGTCCTCCGTCCGTCCCGGGTCGCCCGGGAAGCTCGCCCTGGGGATCGCGATCTCGTCGAGGAAGACGAGGCCGGCCTCCTTGTCGATCTGCGTGCGGGCCTGGATCCAGATGACGCCGTAGGTCGTCCGGGGCTTCTCCTCGCCCTCGACCTTCGTCTCCACCTGAACCGCGGCGCGCGCCTCGAGCGTGTCGCCTTCGAACTTTTCGACTTGCGGCAGGTACACCGTGAGCGTGACGTCGCCCTTCTCGAGCACGCGCGGCCAGCCGGGGTCCTCGTCCCACTGCTGGGAGTCGGCGGCGGGGGCGGGTTGCTGGGCGGAGAGCGCAGCGGACGGGGCCGAGGAGCAGGACGCCCGCAAGAAAAATCCGGATCGTCTTCATGGGACCTCCCGAGATGGGCGAGTTTATTCGAGGCGAGCTGGCGAGTCGGGCGTTCCCCTCCGCTCCCTCTCCCCACGGGAGAGGGTTGGGGTGAGGGGGGTGCTCTCTCTCAACACGCAGGGCGAACGCCCCCCCTCACCCTACCCCTCTCCCCCCGTCGGGGGGAGAGGGAATCGTGAAAGTGGGTGCCGGCGTGAGGAGAGTGTCCGCGAGTCTACTCCCCCGTCTTCAGCTTCAGCGACACGGAGTTCATGCAGTAGCGCTGTCCGGTCGGCTTCGGGCCGTCGTCGAAGACGTGGCCCAGGTGCCCGCCGCAGCTCTTGCACAGGACCTCGGTGCGGCTCATCCAGAGGCTCCGGTCGTCCTCGGTCTGGACGCTCTCTGCGTTCAAGGGCTCCCAGAAGCTCGGCCATCCCGTTCCCGAGTCGAACTTCGTGTCCGAAGAGAAGAGCGGGTTGCCGCATCCCGCGCAGACGTACGTCCCCTTCTCCTTGGCCTTGTTGTATTCGCCCGTGAAGGGCCGCTCCGTCCCCTTCTCACGCAGGACCCGGTACTGCTCCGGGGTCAGGGTCGTTTTCCACTCGGCGTCGGTCTTCTTCATGCCCACAAATACCCTCCGTGGCGCGCTGCGGATTCCGCAGAACGCCGTTTCTCAGCGGGCCTTGAGGAAGGCAGCGATCGCCGCGATGCCTTCCGCGAGGTTCTGCGCCTCCGTCCGCCCGGAGCTCACCCGCGGCTTCCAGGAGTGGTCGCCGTCCTCCAGCCAGTGCATGGCGATCCTCGGAGACAGGCGGTACCCGGCCGACGTCCTCGCGCGTGCCAAACGGGTCGCGGGTCCCCTGGATGAAGAGGGCCGGCGTCTCGCAGGTCCTCGGAGGTGCTTCGTCCGCAGCTTTTCCGGCTGGCCGGGCGGATGGAACGGGTAGCCGAGGCAGACGAGTCCCCGGACTCCCGCCTCGTCGGCGACCATGCTCGCGATCCGGCCCCCGAGCGACTTGCCCCCGATCACGACTTTCCCGCCGCCGCCCAGGAGGCCGATCGCGTCGAGCCACGTCTGCTTGAGCACGGGCGGCCGGTCCGGCGCCCCCCGCCTCTCCCCTTCGCGCCGCGCTCGCATGTAGGGGAACTCGAAGCGGGCCACGCGGAACCCCTCCGCCGCCACCCCGGCCGCAACCGCGTCCATGAACGGCGAATCCATCGGCAGGCCGGCGCCATGGGCCAGGACGAGCGTCACGGGCGCCGATTCGGGCCCATCGAAGAGCATCTCCCGCCGCTCCATCGGCAGCGATTCTAGAGGGGAACGGGCGGCTGCCGCGGCCCGAAAAACCTTCCGGCGCGTCCTGCGTAGTCCCTGTAGAGTGACTAGGAGAGCGGTCCCCCTCCCCCTTGACACCCGACAGGAGCGGGCGGGATACTCCTGTAGACAATCTAGGAGAAACACATGACCGCTGCTCCCGCCCGCACGGACCTCCTCCAGGGGACGCTCGACGTCCTGATCCTGAAGACGCTCGCCCTCGGCCCCCGGCACGGCTGGGGCATCTCGCAGCGCATCCAGCAGCTTTCCGGCGAAGTGCTCCAGGTCAACCAGGGCTCCCTCTACCCGGCGCTCTACCGCCTGGAGGCGAAGGGCTGGATCGGTTCGGAGTGGGGCAACTCCGAAAACAACCGCCGCGCCCGCTTCTACGAGCTGACGCGCGCGGGCCGCAAGCAGCTTTCCGAGGAGACGGAGAGCTGGGAGCGCTTCGTCGCCGCCGTCGGCCGCGTCCTCGAGGCGAGCTAGAGTGTTCCGCCGCGCCGTGCACGCCGTCCGCGCCCTCTTCCGGAGGAACGCGGTCGAGCGCCAGATGGACGAAGAGATGCGCTTCCACGTCGACATGGAGGTCCGCAAGCTCGTCGCGCGCGGCCTCGACCCTCAGGCCGCCCGGCGGCAGGCGCTCCAGAGCTTCGGCGGCGTCGACAAGTACAAGGAGGAGTGCCGCGACGCCAACGGCCTCGGCCGCTTCGAGACGCTCTCGCAGGACGTTCGCTACACTCTGCGCGGGCTGCGCCGCAACCCGGGCTATACCGCGGTCGCTCTGGCGACCCTCGCGCTCGGCATCGGCGCCAACGTCGCCATCTTCTCCGTCGTTCACGGCGTCTTCCTCCAGTCGCTCCCCTACGGCGGCGGCGAGAAGCTGGTCCGCCTGCGGCAGGACGCGCCGGGCGCCGGCGCGGAGGACGTTCCGTTCTCGCCGCTCGAAGTCGCCGACTACGCCGCGCAGAGCCGGACGCTCTCGAGCGTCGCCGAATACCACTCGATGTGGTTCATCCTGCTGCGCCAGCCCGAGCCCGAGCGCGTGCAGACCGGCGTCGTCTCGGCGCACTTCTTCGACCTCGTCGGCGTGCGCCCGCTGCTCGGGCGCACCTTCGTCAAGGGCGAGGATGCGCCGGGCGCCGCGCCCGTCCTCGTGCTCTCGTACGACTACTGGCAGCGCAGCCACGGCGGCGACCCGAAGGTCATCGGGCGCGCGTTCAAGATGAACGACCGCATGCACACGGTCATCGGCGTGCTGCCGCCGATGCCCGCCTACCCCGACGAGAACGACGTCTTCATGCCGATCTCGGCCTGCCCGTTCCGCTCGCACGAGCACGTCGCCCACGACCGCACCGCGCGCATGTTGAACGTCTTCGGAAGGTTGAAGCCGGGCGCGACGCTGCCGGCGCTCCAGGCCGAGCTCGCGACGATCGCGGCGCGCCTGACCCGGCAGTATCCGGACGCCTATCCCGGACCGGAGGCGCCGCGCCACCGTGACCGCCGTGCCCCTGCGGCAGGAGCTCACCGCGCGGGCGCGCCCGACGTTTCTCGTCCTTCTCGCGACCGTCGGCCTCGTCCTCCTGCTCGCCTGCGCCAACGTGGCCAACCTGACGCTCGCGCGGCAGCTGCGCCGGCAGCGGGAGATGGCGCTGCGGACCGCGCTCGGCGCCGGGCGCTGGCGGCTCGCGCGGCAGATGCTGACCGAGAGCACGGTCCTCTCGCTCGCGGGCGGCCTGCTCGGCGTCCTGCTCGCGGCCGGAGGCCTCGACCTGCTGATCTCCTTCGCGGCGCGTTTCACGCCGCGGGCCGCCGAGATCCGGATCGACGCGCCCGTCCTGCTCTTCGCCCTCGTCGTCTCGGTCGGCACCGGGCTCGCCTTCGGCCTGATCCCGGCGCTCTCCGGGCGGCAGAACCTCGTCGCGGCGCTGCACGAGGGGGGCGAGCGCGCGAGCGGCGGCGTCGCTTCGCCACCGCCTGCGGGAGCGCGCTGATCGTCGTGCAGGTGGCCGTCTCCTTCATGCTCCTGATCGGCGCGGGGCTCATGCTGCGCAGCCTCTGGAAGCTGCAGCAGGTCGACCCGGGCTTCCACACCGAGCGCGTCCTGACGAGCCGGCTGGACATGAACTTCTCCAAGTACGACGACGCCGAAAAGCGGCGCGCCTTCCAGCTCCGGCTCCTCGAGCGGCTCGCCGTCCAGCCCGGCGTCGTGTCGGCGGCGATGGCCGGCACGTTCCCGCTGAACGAGGGCGGCCCGCAGAACGGCTCCTTCGAGATCGAGGGACAGCCGGCGCAGAAGGAGGAGCTGCGTCCCCAGGCCGATTTCCAGCGCGTGAGCTCCGGCTACTTCGCGACGATCGGCATCCCGCTCCTGCGCGGCCGCACCTTCACCGACGCGGACCGCGACGGCGCGCCGCCGGTGGCCGTCATCAACCAGACGATGGCCAACCACCTCTGGGCGGCGCAGGATCCCCTCGGCCGCCGGATCTCGATCGACGAGGGCAAGACGTGGATCCAGATCGTCGGCGTCGTCGGAGACGTCCGGCAGTACGGTCTCGACCGGCGCCCGACGTCCCAGGTCTACGTCGCCCTTCCGCAATACCCGCTGCTCTCGGCCAACGTCCTGCTGCGCTCGGCGTCCAAGCCGCTGGCGATGGAGCGCCTCGTGCGCGACGCCGTGCACGGGCTCGACCCCGACCAGGCGGTGGACCGCTTCCGCACGCTCGAGCAGGTCCGCGCCAACGCCCTCGCCTCGCCCCGGCTGACCTCGATCCTCCTCGGTCTCTTCGCGTCGCTCGCGCTGGTGATCACCTCCGCCGGCATCGCCGGCGTCGTCGCGTTCTCGGTGGGAGAGCGCACGCAGGAGTTCGGCATCCGCCTCGCGCTCGGCGCCGACCCGCGGCAGGTGATCGCGATGGTGCTGCGGCAGGCGATGACGCCCGTCGCCATCGGCCTCGCCCTCGGATTCGGCGGCGCCCACCTGCTCGCCGGCGCCATGTCGCGCCTGCTCTTCGAAGTGCACGCGACGGATCCCCCGACGTTCCTCGCCATGTCCCTCGTGCTCGCCGCCGTGGCCGCGGGCGCGAGCTTCGTGCCGGCGCGCCGCATCACGGCGGTGGATCCGATGATCGCCCTGAGGGCGGCCTGAGGATCGGGATGAAGCGGCCGCTGGCGCTCGGCTTCGTCGTCCTGGGCTCGCTGCTCCTCGCGGCCCCCGGCGCGCGCGCGGCGCTGCCGGAGGTGGGGATGGAAGAGGCCCCGCCGCCCGAGGGCGGCCTCGAGGCCAAGCCGCTCGCGCCGCCGGCCGACTCGCCGGCGCCGAAGAAGCGGCGCGGCAAGCCCTCCCGCCGCACGCCGGGCCGGGAACGCGCGCCCCGCAAGCCCGACGCCGAGACGCAGGCGGCCCGGCCGGGTCCGGAGCAGGAGTCCCGCCGCTCGTAGGATTCGCCGCCCCGCCCGGTTAGACTTCCCCGCCGTGGGCTCCGACGCCTCCGTCTCGCTCTCGCGGATCGGTCAGATCGCCGTCAACGTCCGGGACCTGCCGCGCGCCGTGCGCTTCTACCGGGATGCCCTCGGCCTGGCGTTTCTCTTCGAGGTCCCGCGGCTCGCCTTCTTCGACTGCGGCGGCGTGCGCCTGATGCTCTCGCCGCGCCGAGAAGCCCGAGCACGACCACCCGGGCTCCGTCCTCTACTTCGCCGTCGACGACCTCCGCGCCGCCTTTGCGGAGCTCACGCGCCGGGGCGTGCGGTTCGACGACGAGCCGCACCTGATCGCGAAGATGCCCGACCACGAGCTGTGGATGGCTTTCTTCCACGACACCGAAGGGAACATGCTGGCCCTGATGTGCGAGGTGCGGCCGGGCTCCTGAGGGTCGAACGCTCGTGGGATGCGTTAGACTTCGCCGCTCGAAGGCTCAGAGGAAAGAAAGGAAGAGGAAAAGATGAAGAAGACGACCGCGTGGCTGCTCGCCGGGGCGGCTGCCCTTCTCCTGATCGCGCCGGGGCTCTCGGCCGACGAGCAGAAGGAGCAGAAGGTGGAGTACAAGTGGACGATGACCTCGACTGGCCTGAGGTACCAGGACCTGAAGGAAGGCGACGGGCCGAACCCCAAGAACGGCCAGGTCTGCGTGATGAACTACACCGGCTGGCTCTGGGAGGGCGGCGAGAAGGGAAAGAAGTTCGACAGCTCGGTCGACCGCGGAACCCCCTTCGAGTTCACGCTCGGCAACGGGCCGCGTCATCAAGGGCTGGGAACAGGGCAGTCGCCACGATGAAGGTCGGCGGCAAGCGCCTCCTCCTGATCCCGCCGCAGCTCGGTTACGGGGCCCAAGGCGCCGGCGGCGGCCTGATCCCGCCCAACGCGACGCTGCTCTTCGAAGTCGAGTTGCTCGGCGTCAAGTGAAAAAGGCGCGCGCAAGCGCGCCTTTTTCCGAGGCGCAGGGATCAGACTCCTCTCCGGAGGTCTGCCGAGATCGGGATCCCTTCCCGCATCGACCCCAGGCGCCACGCGACGAAGGCCGCCGGCGAGCAGGAACGCCAGCAGCGCCGCCTTGCCCGCCGGGTAGCCCCCCTCGCGGACCGCGAGCCGGAACGCCGCGATCCGCTCCTTCATCCCGAGCGGCCGGATCGCCTCGATCGGCTGCGTCCGCTGCCGGTGGCGGCCGTAGAGATAGACCTTCCGGAAGTAACTCGCGACGCTGTCGAGCTCCCCGTGCGTCACGACCATGTCCGGACGGTACCGGACGACGGCGGCCGAGCGGGCCTTGACGACGCGGCGCACGAAGATCGTGTCGGCGCCCCGCGGCACCTCGACGAACGGCCCCACCTCCTCGAAGAGCTCGCGGCGCACCGCCATGTTGTTGGTGTATCCGTAGTACAGCTCCTCGAGACCGCTGCCCAGGATGTATGCGGCCTTCGCGTTCTCGTAGTCGGCCAGGACGCGGACGGGCAGGGAATCGACGGCCGCGCGGCGGTATCCCTGCACGAGCCCGGTCCCCGGATCGGACATCGCGTCCGCGATCTTTTCGAGCCAGTCCGGCGCGGCGACGCAGTCCGGGTCGATGAACGCGATCACCGCTCCCCGCGCCTCCGAGGCTCCGCGATTGCGCGCAACGTAGGCGCCGGGTCGGCTCTCGCGAAGGACCCGCACGCTCGGGTAACGTCCGGCGATCTCGCCCGAGGCGTCGGTCGACGCATTGTCCACGACGAGGATCTCGCAGGTGGTCGCTGAAGGGCGCTGCGAGAGCAGCGACTCGAGACAGACCGGCAGGCTCGGCGCCTGGTTGTAGACCGGGACGACGATCGAAATGTCCGGCGCTTCCGTCCCGCCGCGCGCGTGTCCCGTCAAGGTTCGCCGACCGCCTCGGATCGGGACGCCGGACGCCGATCGGTCCGAGCGGCGATCCGGCCGCCGTAGAAGAAGGCCCCGAGGACGGCCATGACCGGAATCGCCGCCGGCAGATACAGAAAGTACCGGACGTCCTCGGAAAGAACCGTGCGCACGCGGCGGGCGAGCTTCTGCAGCCTCGACCCTCCGATGCGGTCGGGAGCCATCTCGCCGCGGTAGGCGACCGGCGCCTCCCGGACCAGCTGCTTGACGGTCACCGAGTCGCGCCCGAGCCGCGCGAAGCGATGGCGCATCTCGTGGGGAGACGGCGGCAGATGCCACGCCCGGGCGCGCGGCTGACGCCAGATCGTGTGCCCGAGCGCCGCGACGCCCATGCTGTGCAGGATGTTCTGTCCGCGGTAGAGCGCCTTCGCATCCGGGATCGGCAGGCGCAGGAGGAGTTCGCGGCGCATCGCCACGTTGTTGGCGAAGTAGATCGGAGAGACCGCCAGTTCTTCTTCGCCGGTGAACCGCGGGAAGATGAACATCATGGCGATCGCGAGCTCGTAGGGGCCCCTGACGGGCGTCGACGTCTCTCCCGCGACGATCTCCACGTCGTGCCTCTCGGAAAACGGCGCGAGCATGCTGCGCAGCCAGTTCGGCTCGTACCGGCAGTCGGAGTCGCAGAAGATCATGATCTCGGAGCTGGCGCGCGCCGCGGCCCGCAGCTTCATGCCGATGTAGCCGACTCCGGCCTCGACGGGAAGGATCGTCAGCCACGGAAACGCTTCGCAGAGCTTCGCGGCCTCTTCGGGAGGAACGTCGCCCGTATCGACGAGCATCACCTCACGCGCTGCGGCGGGAGGGATCTCCTGGCGCGCGAGGCTCTCGAGGCAGCCCCTCAGGGCCTCCAGCCCGCCGTGCTCGAGGTTGGCCGACTCGATCGCGATCGAGAACGACGGATGCCCCGTCACCAGATGTCCCCCACCGTGAAGCCCTCGGGAAACGGGTCCTCCGGATCGACGACGTAGCTGGCGAAACCGGTGATCCACGCCTCCCCGGAGATCGTCGGAACGACGGCGCGGTGCTCGCCGACGCGCGTCTCGGCGATGAGCCGTCCGGTGAAGACGGTGCCGAGGATGCCCTCGTGCCGGAAGTCCTGGTTCAAGCCGAGCCGCCCCTTCGCGTGGAGCGTCGCCATCTTGGCGGAGGTTCCCGTGCCGCACGGCGACCGGTCGATCACGCCGGTCCAGGTCGACGGCCGGTCCCAGTCGAGCTTGCCCGTCGAGACGGTGACGGCGTTCTTGACGTCCGCGTCCGGCCGCGACGGCGGTCCCGAGAGCTGCGCGATCGTCACGCCGGCGAAGCCCGGCTGCTCGGGATGCACGCAGGGAAGCTGCTCGCTAAGCGGCGGCCTTGATCATCTCGCTCACGCGCGTGATGTCGCGCCCTTCGTCCGGCGTCAGGCGCAGGCCGAGGGCGGCGGCATCGCCGATGACGTAGAACATCCCGCCGTAGGCCACGTCCACCACGGCGGTCCCCAGGTGCGGCACCTCGATCGGCCGGTCCAGGTACACGGCGAAGGCCGGCACGTTCTCGAACGTCACGCGGCGGACCTTTCCGCCGGCGCAGTCGGCCCGCACCCGGATCAGGCCCGCCGGCGCCTCGAGCGTCAGCTCGGTGACGGGCTCGCGCATCGGGACCATCCCGGTCTCGAGCAGCGCCGTCGTCACGCAGATCGTGTTCGTCCCGGACATGCCGGGGTACTCCACCTGCTCCATGATCACGAAGCCCGCGTCCGCCTCGGGACGCGTGGGCGGCAGGATCAGGTTGCAGTTGGCGGCCGGGTAGCCGCGCGGCTCGCGCAGCATCCGCTTGCGCAGGCCGTCGGCATGCGCCTGCAGGTGGGTCATCTTTTCGTACATGGACTTGCCCGGAACGTCGCGCACGCCGCCCACGATGACGCGCCCCGGCTCCCCGCACGCGTGCAGGTCCACCGCCTGGATCATGTTGTCGAGCCGCACCGCCCCAGCCTACTTGATGACGAGCTGCGTCGTCTGCCCCTCGGCGACGGTGAAGGGATAGGGCGCTCCGCCGCCGCCCGAGGTCACGACGAACGTGTAGGACCCGGGCGCCAGGTGCTGCCACACCGTCACCGGCAGCGTCACGGTCGCGACACCGTCGAGGCGATAGGGGCTCAGCAGGTAGGTCGCCCCCGAGGCGTCCACGATCCGACCCGTCACAGCCACGGCGCCGCGCGCTTCGACGGTGCCGCCCGGCGTCATCGCGATCGAAACCGGCGAAGGCTGCGGCACGTCCACCGCGGGCAGCGATCGCGACGCGTAGCCGTCGGAGAAGAAGTAGAGCGCGTAGCGTCCGTCGGCGAGCGACGGCACCTCGCCCGAGCCGCCGGCGTCCAGCGAGACCCTCCCCTGGAACGCGACCGTCCCGTCCGCCGCGATCGCCAGCGCCTGAACGCCCGCGAGCGGGATCCCCGTCTGCCCGTCGCCGACGCGGATCGGGAGGCCCGATCCCTTCGTCAGCGCGAAGTCGAGGGTGGCCGTGTCCGACCCGACCGTCGCCGTCTGGGTTTTCAGGCGATATCCGGCCTTGCGGGCCGTGACGCGGTAGCTGCCCGGATCGACGTCGATGATCGAGAAGGCGCCTGTGGAATCGGTCGACGTCCGCTTGACCGCGAAGGACTGGGTTTCCTCCCCGGTCTCCGCCTGTACCTCCGCGGACTCGAGCGGCATCCCCGTCGCCGCATCCGTGACGACGCCCGACAGCACGGCGCCTGGAAGCTCGATGTCGCCGGTCGTGTCGCCGGAGACCTCGAAGACCTTCCGGTAGGAGACGCCCTGACTGGTGATGGAGCTGACGGAAACTTCGTAGGTGCCGTCGCCGAGCCCCTCGATGTCGTAGTGCCCGCCGTCGTTCGTCTGCGCCGTCGCCCGCCCGGCTCCCGTCGGCGGATCGGGCATGGCGAGGACCATGAGCCCCGGTTGCGGTTTCCCCGCGCGCGTGATCTGGCCCGACAGCCTCGAGCCTCCCTCGAAGGTGATTTCCACCGGCATCTCGGGCGCACCCTCGGCGACTTCCACGGTCGTCTGCGCCGAGCGGGACTGGGGAAACGAGGTCGAGGCGTTCAAGCGCACGACCCCGGCCGGGACGTCGGGCAGCGTGAAGCGCCCGTCCGCGTCGGTCGTCGTCATGTCGGAATAGCTCGAGGTGGAGGCGGTCACGCGCAATCCGCCCAGGCTTCCCGCGGGAAGACCCGAGACGGATCCCCGCAGCAGCGTGCCTCCCGCAATCGACAGGAGCACGCCGTCCATCTGCTGCCCGTCGGAGAGGACGACCTCTCGCGCCGCGGAGGTTCCGGCGTTGCCCTGCGCGACGAGCTGATAGCGGCCGGCCCGCAGGTGCTCGAAGAGGAACGAACCCGACCCGTCGGCGACGGCCGATTCCGTGCCCATGCGGCCCGACTCGCCCTGCGTGTCGAGGGTCACCCGGGCGCCGCTCGAGGGTGTTCTTCCGTCGGAGCCGATGACGGATCCCGAAATCGACGCCCCCGATCCGAGCGGGATCTCGACGCTGTTCTGGCGCTCCGGCTCGATCTCGACGGACGCTTCCATGTAGTCCGGGTGCGAAGCCTCGAGCGTGATCTTGCCTTCCGGCAGCGCGTCGAAGGAGAAGCGTCCATCGGCGTCCGTGGAAGTCTGCCGCTGCCCGCGACCGCCGACGACGAAAACGGGTCCGCCAACACGCCACGACACCGAAGCGTTGGGAACGGCCGAGCCCCGGGCCGCGTCGAGCACGCGGCCGGAGAGGGTCCCGCCCCGCTTCAAGGACAGGACGACGCCTTCCTTCGTCTCGGCCACACCGATCTCGATCGCGGAGACCTCGGCCGGTCGGTATCCCGGAGCCTCGGCCCGAATGGACCAACGACCGGCCGGCACCCCCGAGAGCTCGAACGATCCCGTCTTCCGAATGAAACGAGCGCGGCTCGTCGCCCATGTAGTAGCCCATGACGGCCTGTCCGCCGCTGGCGCGCGATTCGCTCCGCGAGACCGTGAAGTCGGCGATCGCGCTCTTCGAATCGGCATCCTCGACGCGCCCCCGGACCGTTCCGGTGGTGTCCAGGACGATGGAGACGTCTTCGGCAGGCGGGGTGGCATTGGCCTGCTTCAGCGCAAACCCGTCAGCGGACGCGAAGATCATGACGGCCTTGCCTGCGTTCAGTCCCGCGACCCGAAACTTCCCGGCGGCGTCCGTCGTGACGTCGCCCGGGCTGCCGCCCTCCGTGGGGACGACGACGTCGGCGCCGGGGATCGGCTCGCCCCTGGTGTTGCGCACGATACCCGCCACGGCGGCGCCGGCCTCCAGGACGATCGGCGCCACGCGGTTCTCGGCGCCTTCGGCCACATCCAGGGTGGCGGGCGTTTTTTGGACCAGGTTTTCTTTTTCGGCCGTCACGCGATAGCGGCCCGCTTCGAGACCCCCGACGCGGAAAACACCCTTCGCGTCGGAGACGGCGTCCGGCTTCTCCCGCCCGGCTCCGGCCATCATCATGGAGAAGCCCCTTCGGCCCTTCTCCACGCGCGCGGCGCGCACCTCCGCGCCCGCGACGGGACGGCCCTCGACGTCCACGACGATCCCCTCCGCCGCGATGCCGCGCCGCAGGACGAGCGAAACTCCTCGTACGGCCTCGCCGGTCTTCAGGCGGATCCCCGTCCGCCGCGCGGGCGCGAACCCGGCCTTCGAGGCCTGGACCGTCAGGGTCGTCGTGGGAGCGAGCCGGCGCAGAGAGAACGTTCCATCGGGCCCGGAATCCGTCTCGACCGGCGCGAAGGATCGACGGCTCATCATCCGCATCCGCCGGCCCCCGCCGAAGTCCCGCGGGATCGCGACGCGGGCGCCCGCGACGGGCTTGCCCAGCTCGTCGACGACGGTCCCCGAGACCGTCGCCTCCCGCCGCAGGGCGATCGCGAGCGGCTTTCCGGCAGGCACCGCGGCGACCGCACCGGGAATCTCGCCCGCGAGGTAACCGCTGCGCGCCGCTTCCACCGAGTACCGCCCCGCCGCGAGGCCGCCTACGCGAAAGCGGCCCTTCGCATCGGACCGCGCCCGCCGCCGGAAGACATCGGCGTCGAACCACGAATTTCCGCCGGTCCCGGCCGCGATCCGCGCTCCCGCGACGGGCTGCTTCGTCGTTTCGTCCACGACGGTCCCGACGATCGCCGCCGCCTTGAAGAGACGCAGGTCGGCGACTGCTTCGACTCCTGCGGCGACCTTCACCTGCCGCCGCGCCGCGAACTCTTCCTTCCACTCCGTCTCGACGTCGGCGAGGCCCGCCGCAACGCCCGTCAGGCGAAACTCGCCGGCGTCGCCGGTCCTCGCCGCGAGGACGCCGGCCGTCACGATCGCCCCGGACACGGGCTTGCCGGCCGAGTCGAGGAGGACGCCGCGGACCGTCCCTCCCCGCCGGAGCACCGTTTCCAGCGCTCCCTTTCGCTCGGCGAACCGGGAGAACGGAGCAAAGCCGTCCGCGCGCACGTACTGGAAGCGGCCTCCCTCGGGCGCCTCCGGCATTTCCCAGGACCCGTCGGCGGACGTGCGCGCGCGCGACAGAAACGCCGTGTCGGATCCCGCGTCGCTGTTTCGCCGGACCTCGACGCGGGCGCCGGCCACGGGCTTGCCCTTCTCGTCCGTGACCTTGCCCGAGAGCCTGGACGCCGCCGGGAAGTGCACGTCTTCGAGCGTCGTGGACTCTTCCGAGACGTACGGCCCGGAGAGCCGCGCTTCCGGAAGGCCCGCCGCCTGGATCCGGAGAGCCACCGCGACGCCCGGCTTCTCGAGGGCGACGCGGAAGCTGCCGTTCGCGTCCGAACGGGACTCTCCGAGGACCTCGGGTTCCCGACTCTCCGTCTCGAAGAGGAGGGTCTCTTCGTCGGTCAGGTATCGCGTCCAGAGGACGCGCGCGCCGGCCACCGGCTTTCCCTGCGCGTCCAGCAGCTTCCCGCTGACCGAGCCGGCCAACGCAGGGAGGGCGGAGAAGAGGAGGAGAAGCGCCGCCACTCCCGTGCGCGCAGCGACCGTCCCTCTCATGACCCACCTCCTCCCGCGCCTATTATGAGGAACGACGCTTCGGGAGCGGAAAACGTTACGGCGGCTATCCCGGGAGCTTGGTCGCGAGGACGTCGACCTTTTCGATGACGGGCGGCCTGGCGAGCAGCTCCCCCGCCTTCGCCATCAGCGCCGCCGCCACGCGGCCCGTCAGGTGCGCCTGACGGCCCGCCTCGTCCGGAAACGCGTCGAAGATGCCGAAGGTCGAAGGCCCGAGGCGGATCGCGAACCAGGCGGTCGTCGCCGGCTCCTCCCGCACGATGGGAAGGGCGCCGCGGAGGAAGCTGTCCACCTCGGCTTCCTTCCCGGGTTTGGCCTCGAGCCGCACGAGCAATGCTGTTTTCACCATGCCGATCCCTCCTTGTCGGCCCGATCCTAGACCGCGCGCGCCTCGAGAATCGAAATGTCTGCCGGGGTGTCGACCTGCCGCTCGATGGCGAAGCCGGCCGACGCGCAGAGCGCTTCGTACTCCCGGCGCGTTCGCTGCTTTCCGCCGAGCAGCGTGAGCATGAGGATGTCGAGCGTCTTCGACCAGTGGGGCTCCGGCCCCTCGGGGACGATGCTCTCGATCAGGAACAGCTTTGCCCGGGGCGGCGCCGCGCGGCGCACCGACTTCAGGATCGCGACGCTGTCCTCGTCGGACCAGTCGTGAATGACCTCCATCAGGAGGTAGGCGTCGCAGGCCGGCAGATCGCTCTTGAAGAAATCGCCGGCCTGCAGGCGCAGGCGTCCCGACGCCAGCCCCTGGGAGTCCTCGATGACGTGCGGAAGATCGAACAGCACCCCCCGGGCGGTCGGCGCCGCGGCGAGCACCGCGCCGATCAGATGTCCCTTGCCGCCGCCGATGTCGCCGATCGTCGCGAAGCTCGAGAAGTCGCAGGACGCGACCACCGCGGCGACATGCCCGTGTGCCTTGCCCGCCATCGCGGCGTTGAAGATGCGCCCCTCCTCGGGATGCTCCGCGTAGTAGGTCCAGTACCCCTGCGGGATGATGGCGTCGGCCGCCGGCACCCCCGTCCGAACGGACTGCTCGAGCGACTGGAAGGCCCGCCAGTTGATCGGGAGCCCGAGCATGCGGACGAGGTCGCGGAGGGACTGCGGATGGTCGGTTCGCAACAGGCGCGACGCCGCCGAGTGGCGGAACCGCTCGCCGTCCGCCTCGAACACGCCGTTGGACGCGAGCAGGCGCAGCACGCGGCGGAGCGCGTCGGGCTGGGCGCCGATCGCCGCGGCGAGCTGCGCCGCCGTGCGCGGCGTCTCGTCGAGCGCGTCCGCCACGCCGAGATCGGCGACGACGTGGAGGCACCGCGACAAGCAGTATCCGCCGGTGATCTGGAGCAAGGCGGCGAAGGGCGTCGGCTCCGGCATGGCTTCCTCCATCGGAAAGTCCGACGGGAAGTCTCTCACCGATCCGGGAGCGCGGCGACCCCGCCGGCGGGTCTCAGGGCTCGGCGGGCAACGCCAGGGACGCCTGACCGAACGCGTAACGCCAGCCGCCGGGCATGCGGACGTACGTGTCGCTGAACCACAGCTTGCGGTCGATCGGCTTGCCGTCGCTCGTGCCCTTGATCCAGAGCAGGGCGGTCACGACGGCGGTATCGCCCCAGACGCGCACCTTCTGCTCGAGCTCGTCCTGCTTTTCGTAGATCGTGCTCTTCTTCCGGGCCTCTCCCAGCAGGTCCGCCTTGGTGTAGGTCTTGCCCCGGCCCGTCACGAGGACGAAGTCGTCGGCGAGGATCCGATCCATCGTGGCCGCGTCGTTTCGCTTGACCGCCGCCTGGTACTCCGTGTCGAGCGCTGCCACGGCCTTCGCGTCGGCCTCCGCGGCCGCGCTCGGGCCCGGCGCGGCGAGCCCCGCAGCGGCACCGAGCGCGACAAACCCCACCAACCAGAAAACCAGCGGTCCTTTCACCCGTGACCTCTTCATTCCCTTCCCCTTTCCGGGCGCCCAAAGGCGCACTTTCTCATCCGGCGATCGATGGCGGCGCCCCTGAAACCCGGGCACGAGGCCGATGGTTGCAGCGGCTCAAGGATTTTCGCCGAGCGTGTAGTCGAGCTCGTAGGAGTGTTTCCCGTCGGTCGATCTGGATCGTCAGCCTGCCGGCCAGGCCGGACAGCTCGCCCGTGCCCGAGTCGGGCACGACGGTGACCGTCAGCTCCGGCGCACCGCGAGTCATGGTGCCGGTGTGCTGGAGGAGAAAAGTCCCCGAGCGGCCCTTCAGCGTCCCGGTGACCTGCTCGATGGCGACGTAGCCGGCCGAGCCCTTGACCGCCGTCATTCCCGTCAGCATTTCTCCCTTGCTCGTCCCCTCCAGGTCTCCGTGGAACTGCTTGTCGATCGACATCCTCCCGACGGCCGCGCCCTCTCCCGGCTGCGGAGTCAACTTCACTTCGAAAGTTCCGCTGGCATGAGTCTTCACCACAGCCTCCTTCGGCACCGTGCGCTCCGGCCTCAGCCGGGCATCGGCAGCCCCTGCGACCGCAGGAACGAGATCTTGTCCCAGTAGCCTCGCTGGAAAACGATCGTGCCGTCCACGACGTGGAAGAACCCGCAGCCTCTCAAGCCCAGTGGATCGCGCCACTCGAGGATCGCCCACTCGCCTTCCTCGAAGAGGTTCTCGACGATGCAATGCATCTTCGCCGAGGCGAACCCCGCGGCGAACATCTCGCGGATGGCGCCGCGGCCCTGGACCGGCGACTCGGCCACCTGGTGGTTGACGGCGCCTTCGGCGTAGAACGCGGCGAGCGCGTCGGCGTCGGCCCGGTTGAAGGCTTCGACCCAGAGACGGACGAGCTCGCGCGGCCGCATGCTTCGCTCAGGCCGCAACGGCGAAGTCATACGGTCAGGGTGAAGCCGCCATCGGGTGTCAGCGTCGTGCCCGTGATGTAGCTCGCTTCCTCCGAGCACAGGAAGACGATGGCTCCGGCGATCTCCTCCGGGCGACCCGCGCGCCTGGCATGAACGGATTGTGCGAGGACGGTATCGTAGAGCGCGTCGCCGAGCAGCCCGCGCGCCCGGCGATGCATCGGCGTGTCGATGATCCCCGGGCACACGAGATTGACCCGGATCCCCCGAGGCGCCAGCTCCGCCGAGACGCTCGTCGTCAGGCCGATCATTCCATGCTTCGAGGCGCAGTACGCCGAGCCGGTGGGGAAACCGAGAAACGAGTTGATCGAGCCGACGTTGACGATCGCACCGCCCTGTCCGCCCTCGAGCATCGCCCTCGCCTCGTACTTCATGCAGAGAAACGCGCCCTTCAGATTGACGTCGAGGACGCGGTCCCACTCTTCCTCGGGCAGGTCGGCGATCCCGGCGAACTGCCCCTCGATGCCCGCGTTGTTCACCGCGTAGTCGAGGCGCCCGAAAGTCGCGAGGGTGTGCGCCACCATCTTCTCCGCGTCCTTCGCGGAGGAAACGTCGGTCCGGACGAGGGTGGCCTCCCCCCCGCGCGCCCGGATCTCGGCGACGAGAGTGGCCAGCTCGTCCTGCCGGCGCGCGGCGAGCGCCACCCGGGCGCCCTTTGCCGCAAAGGCCTCGGCCGTCGCCCGCCCGATCCCGCTGCTCGCGCCGGTGATCAACGCCACCTTGCCGCTCATGCCCGGCATCTTCACTCCTTCCCGAATTCCCGGTACCGCTCGGGAGCGTATCGCGCCGCGAGCAATCCGGTCGCTTCCCCGACGTCGATGGCCTGCACCAGGACGCCCTCCTGCCCGTAGGGCAGGTACGCCTGGCAACGGCCCGCCGGGGTGATGAGGCTCGTCGCCGATTCCTGAAAGCGCAGGGCGTAGTTGACGCTCGCAAAGTAGATCGTGTTCTCCACGCTGCGCATCATCATCGCCTTCTCGTAGTAGGGACCGCCGGCGTCGCCCCACGACGTCAGAGGAACGCCTTCCCGCTCGCTGCCCGTGTGCTGGGGATGGAAGACGATCTTTGCACCCCGCACCGCCGCCCAACGCACCGTCTCGGGGTAGCGCCAGCCCTCGTGGCAAATCGCCACTCCGAACTTGACCCCGTTGATCTCGAAGAGTTGCCGCGAATCCCCGGGTACGTAGAACTTTTCCTCGGAGGGATCCAGCTGGTTCTTCGTCTGGCACCCCTGAATCTCGCCGCGGGCATCGATGACGAAGGCGACGATCTGCCGTCCCGCTGCCGTGACCCTCTCCATGCCCAGGATCACGGCGATCGCATGCGCGCGCGCCCACTGAGATACGGCCTGGAGCGCGCGTTGCCGCTGCGTCTCGTCCATGAGCAGGACCTCGAAGTCCTGTCCCCGGAGTCCGGGAAGGTAGGCCTCCGGGAAACAGACGATCTCCGCCCCCTGGGCCGAGGCTTCGGACAGAAGGCGCTCGATCCTCTCCAGTCCCTCGTCGAGGGTCGTGGCGATGCGAGGCGATGCCAGTCCGATGATCATCGTCCGCCGCGGGCTAGCCCGTTCCCCGGGCTGATTGCGCCAGAGGCCGATCGCTGTTGTCCATGTCTCTGGCGACTTTCCAGGAGCCATCCGGCTGCCGCTGCAGGATCACGAGATATTTTCCGTGGTCCTCCATCGCATCGCCCCCCGCGCGCGGCACGGCCTTCCACCGATAGGTTCCGCGGTCGAACGCCCAGGGACCTGCGACCTCGAGCTCTTCCGACGTCAGCCCGAAGTCTTCCTGCGCGAACTCGGCGAAGAAAGACTTGAAGTAGCCGAGGATTGCGTCCCGGCCGGCGAGGGCCGGCTGATTCGGGTAAAGCACGAAGCCGTCGGCCGTGTACAGCTCGCCGAGCCGGTCCGCATCGGCCGCCTTCCACGCGGCGACGTACGCGGTTCGGGTCTTGGCGATCCCGGCCTTGTCCTGATCGACCGACGCAACGGTAGATTCGCCCGTTCCCCGACCGCCGGGTTTGCACGCCGCCGTCGCGAGGATCGCAAGTCCCGCCATGGCCCAGAGACGAAACCTCATAGGACGCCCTCCTCTTTCCGCTACCGCAATCGGACCTTGCTCGCCAGACCGGACCGGGATCGTTCCGTCATCTTCGACCCTGTTCCTCCGTTCCGGGCGCTGCACCGAGTATCGAGAGATAGGCCCGCCAGGGTCCGA
The DNA here is from genome assembly GCA_963725095.1 of uncultured Acidobacteriota bacterium. Classification (GTDB taxonomy): domain Bacteria; phylum Acidobacteriota; class Thermoanaerobaculia; order UBA5066; family Gp7-AA6; genus DATBFU01. Next base: position 11,384 of record CAVRXJ010000010.1, on the reverse strand, counting down.
CCGCCGTCGTGTACTGGCGCGCCATCACGCGGACGACCTGAGACATGTGATTCAGGTCGTGGGCGACCCAGGTCGCCAGGTGTTGCCCGAGCGTCACGGCGCCGAACTCCGGGTGCCTGCCGCGGCGCCCGAGATCGGCGTCCGTCAGGCGCAGCGCGGCCAGGCGATCGAGGCTCTCGGCCCGCAACCAGCCGAAGGTGTCGAGCAGCTCCGTGAGCGAGAGGCCCCTCGACGCTGCGAACATCGCCTCGCGGTCGAACGCCGGGAAGGCCACGGCGTCGCCGTGCCGCAGGATGTGCTCGACGCGCGGTATCCAGTCGGTGCGCTCTCCGTGAATCAGGTGCCCGACGACGTCGAACGGGCTCCAGGTGCCCGGCCCCTCGGTGGCTGCGGTCCAGGAGTCGGGAAGATCCGACAGCAGCGCCCGGAGGGCCCCGGGAGTCCGCCGGAGAACGGGCAGGGCGTCGTCAAATTGGAACTCCAAGGTCCCTCCCCCTCGGTCGCGGCGGCCTCTTCAGGCGTTGCGCGGCACGTCGTCGAGGAGCGCGGACATCTCTACCGCGCTCAATTCCCTGAGGGCGCCGCGGCGGGCGCGGAGCTGTTCCAGATTTCTCTGGCGAACCGCCATTGGCCGTCGGGCTGCGCCTTCCACACCTGCATGTAGTAGCCGCGTTCGGTCGAGGGGGCGCCTCCGCCCACGGGAGCGAGTTCCCAATCGTACGCGCCCATCTCGACGGCCCAACTATCGCCGACGATCACCTCGCGGTCCGTGAGGGACATCGAGGACGTGCGAAACTGCGACAGGAACCCGGCGTACCACGCGCGCATCGCGGCCTTCCCGCGGATGACGGCTTCCCCGGGCGGCATCATCACGACGTCCTCCGCGACGAACGGGAAGAGTTTTTCGGCGTCGTTCGTGATCAGCGCCTGGTGAAATGCGGCGGACGCCGCTTCCATCGCGGCGCGCGTCTGCGACTCCGCCTTTCCTCCGCCGGATGCCGAGGGCCCCGGCGCCCTGCAAGCAAGGAGCGCCGCCAGAGCCAACAGAAAGATCGATCGGGATTTCGCCACGACACCCTCCTCCACCTGCAGCCGCTTCTCCACCGGCGAGACGTTACACGGACAGTTCGTCGAAAACATTGGTTCCGCTGCCTTCGCGCGTCGTCCACGAGAACCGCTCGACGATCCGGAGCCGCCCTTCCGGCGTCCGCGCGATGTCGCACGTGGAGCGGCCTCCGTGAATCTCCCCGGAAGCTTCCACCTGGAGGTACCGGAACGCCAGGCCGGCGCCGGACATCCTGCCCACCAGGACGCCGCGCCGGATGCTTCCTCCCTGATACCTGCCGATGACCCTCGGCCCGCGCTGGCGGAACGCGAGGCGCGTCCGCGCGTCGACGACGCCGTTCTCCGCCGTCGCGCTGACGAACATCCTGACGCCGTCGAGGTTCTCTGCGGTCGGCATGGCTACTCGGGCAGCTGGATGTCCCGGATCACCGTTCCGACGATACGCCACGCGCCGTTGACGCGGCCGAGAAACCACGCCGTTTCCTCGTCCGACCATGACCGGAAGCGATTGCGGCCGGTATCGCGGGTGACCGCCACCGCGGCATCGCCGCGAATGGACACGGCGACCGTCTTGAACTGATTCTGGTGCGGACCGACTTCCTTGAGGTAATTCCTGGGCCACGACTGCAGCCGCTCGCCGGCGAGGAAAAGATGTGCGCTCAGTCCTTCGGAGCCTTTCGAAGGCCGTTCGTCCGCCATGAAGTAGGACGGACCGAGCAGCTCGGAAACCTTCTCCGGCTGCCCGGAAGCGAGGCCCGCATGGTAGCCGCGGATCGCCACTTCGATGGCCATCCGGTCGTCTGGAGGCCGCGGCTCGGGTGCTGGCGTCGAGGCAACCAAGGCGCCGGCGAGAAGCATCGCGGTGAATGCGGGCATCACAACCTCTTTCCGACTCGTTCGGCGTCAAACGCGAGACGTCAAGTTAACTTTACAGTCCCTCACTGCCGCGCTCTCTCTTCCCACTTCGCGACATCGACCCCCTTCACGGTCAACCAAAGGGCCAGCCCCAACTCCCCGAAAAAGGCGGGCAGCAGGATCCAGGGGAACAGGCCCGCCGCGAAAGCCGGAGCGAGGATCTCGGCAAAGCTGTCGACCAGGTAGCCCGCGCCGCCGATGACGAGCAGGACGCCGATGCTCTTCGGCAGGTAGCCCGATCGGGAGATCAGATACCCGAACAGGACACAGGCGGCGCCGAAGAAGATGAGGCTCACGCTGTAGCCCTCGCCGTGCATCCTGATCGACAGGTACGCCAGCGCGTTCAATTGCTGCGGGTCGAAGGCCTTCAGATAGTCGGGCTTCCCCAGCACGACCGCCGCGGCCACGAGGAAGAGCTTGGAAACGGCATAGACAGCCACGAAGGTCACCCTCTGGAACGCCGCCAGCAGGGCCACGTTCCGGCTCACGGGCTTGAGCAGAACGTACAGGATCATCGCCATGGCGACGTCAGCCACGCACGTGAGCATTTCGCCCGCCACGCCCGCGCGGAACAGCGTCTGGGATTCCAGGATGTTGCCGGCGGTCGCGGCGGCGTCGCCGCGCACGACGAGCTTGCCCCGGACGAAGACCTCGCCAAAGAGGGCGGCCACGATGATGAACAGGTAGAGGATCCCGCCGACCCGGGCGTAGGTCCGCGGAGAGGCTTCCCGAGCGCGAGGTGTCACGACGCCTCCTGTTCTCGGTCTCGAGTTTGCGGCGACAGCCGGTAACCCAACGCGCGCACCGCCTCGTCGCAGCTCCGAGCGGCAGACCCGCTTGCCCGTCATCGAACCGCGCGCTAGCATGCGCCTCGCACCCCTCACCACTCGCGACCAGGAGGACGACGATGCGCCACCCGATCCTGACGATGAGCTGGCCCTGACCATCGTGAGCGGACCAGCTCCGCGCAGCGGCCCAGAAGCCGCTCCCGGCGGACGTGGGACCGGGGCGCATCGCCTGGTTCGACATCACGACGACGAACCTCCCGCAGTCGAAGGAGTTCTACGGAAAGCTTTTCGACTGGAAATTCACCCCGGTGCAGGGCACCGATCAGGCGGCCGAGATCGTCTCGCGCGGCACGGCGATCGGGACACTGCGCGGCGCGGAGGGAAACATCAGCCCGTTCAACGGCGTGGTCTACGTCCAGGTGACGGACCTCCCGGCCGCCTGCAAGAGGGTCGCCGAGCTCGGCGGAACCGTCGTCCCCGGATTTCCCTTCAATCTTTCGGAGGGCACCGGAGCCATCGGCTTGGTCCTGGATCCGTCGGGCCACCCGATGGGCCTGTACTCGAGGACCCCGCTCCCGCCCGCGCCGTCAGCGGCGAAGTAGAAGACGCCCGCCCGGCGCTAGCGCCTGGCCCAGGCATCCACTTCGCGCAGGCCCCCGCCCCGTGTCACTCGTGGGATTCCGACGCGACCATGTTGCGAGCCGTCGCGACGGCAGCTCACCGCCCTGTCCCTCCCCTACCCACGCAGCCGCCCGAGCATCACTTGGGCGAGGCAGCCGGCGGGCTCTCGAAAAGACCCTTGGTCGTCGCGGCCGCCGCGGCCGGGGCGATGACGTCCTGCGCCGCGACGATCACCCAGCGGCCGCCGCGCCGCGCGAGGACATCCGTCCAGACGAAACGCCCGCGCTGCCCGTCCTTGCGCGTGAATGTCTCCTGCCCCTGGGCGACCGCCACGCCTCCGAAGAACCTGACCTTCACCTCGCCGAGCTCGTTGGACGTGAACCCCAGAGGATTCGCCTTCGTGTCCTCGATGAACTCGCGCTTCGTGTACGGAGTGCCCTCGGGACTGACACCGAGGAAGTCCTCCCCGAAGATGCGCTCGACGACCGACGGATCGCCGGTCACCGCCACCTCGGCCCAGGCCCGCTCGATCTCCTGGATTTCCTTCTCCGCCTGGACCCGGTCGTAGGCCGGTTCCGCCGGGGGCGCCTTGCAGGCCTGGAGTCCCGCGAAGAGGACCGCGCCGGCCACGCACACCGTCGGCGGGAGCCTTCTCATGCGAACCCCTCCGTCGCTACCGGCGGCGCGCACCGGCGACGCCGCTCCACTGTTCGCCTGCGTTCCAGGTGAGCCGATCTCACCGAGGGTCGATCGGCACATTTCGCGTCGGATCATTTTGCGCCTGCACACGGCGGCGTCGCGCCTGGCGGCGGCCGCCGCCCTTGGCGATCCGGTTGCGGAGCCACCAGAAAAAGTGCAACAGGCCTCCAAGCGTCAGAAAGGCGGCCAGCGTCGATTTGGCGACTTCGACACCCAGGTTCATGGACGGCTCGACGACTCCCGTTGGGACTGCGTCTTCGCCCGTCTCGCTTCCTCCGCCATCGCCTTGGCTTCGGGAGTCGAGAACGGAAAGTAGTCCAGGACGTCGTACTCCCACACGTTGGTGGGAAAAATGACGACGAGCTCCGCGACCTCGTCATCGAGGTTCTGGAACGAGTGAGGCACCCCGGGCGGGATGTTGACGATGTAGGGTCCCTCCTTGACGAACAGCTTGTCGCCCAGGGCGTAGAGAACCTTCTGCCCTTTCAGGAGCACGTGCGATTCCTCGCCCACGTGGGTGTGCATCGGCGGAGCTCCGCCGGGCGCGGTGTAGGTGATACCGATGGTCAGGTTGTCGTAGCCGTGCCTCTGTCCCTCCATGACGTGGACGAACTCGCCCGGTCCCGGGTTGATCACGTCCAGGTCGCTCTTCGAAAGCGCGAAGTCCTTGACGTCGGTCATCGCGGGCTTCTGGAAGGGCCCGGGCACCCTTCGGGTTTCGAGGACCTTGTAGGAATGGTGCTGGGCATTGAGCTGCTTCCTCGCGTCGTCGACGCCGAGGATCAGCTCGCCGTGCTCAATCCTCTGGCCCGACGCCGCGTCCGAGGGCGAATGGTTCACGACCGGCTCCGGCGGTCGAGCCGGTCTCGCCGCCGCGGCTTCCTTGGAGGGCGGGGCGGGGGCCCTCGAGCAGCCCAGGAGTATCAGCGTGAGACCGAGTGCGCCGACGATTTCCCTCACGGTTCTTTGGCCCACGACACACCTCCTCGTTCCGATCGCACCCTGCAGCTTCAGCGGCGAGCGCGGCTCGGGTTCGCTGAAGCCACGGGGTCAGGCCTGCGGGTCGTCATTGCACGACAGCCTCGACGAGCGCTCCTCTGCACGTCGAAAGTCAATCATGGTGGAAGTAGAAGCGGTTCCCGTCCACGTCTGCGACCGTGAACTGTCTCAGCCCCCAGGGCTTCTTTTCCAGAGGCTCGACGATGTTCGCTCCTGACGACTTCAGCTCGCGGTACGAAGCATCGATGTCTTCTGCAAACACCCAGTGAACCGCCGGCTCGAACGGCGGCCTTCTCCTCCGGAAGAAGATCACGACGTCTCCCCGTGAAACAGCCCCGATCTCCTTGTCCGGAGAGAGCCAGCCGATCTCGAAGCCGAGGGCGTCTCGATAGTGTTGCTGCGATCGCTCCACATCCGCCACAGGCAGCTCCGGCACCGGCTGACCGATCGAAGACAAGGGCTGTCTTCACGCTCACAGAACCCTCCTGCCTCGGAACTCGATGACCATCCCTCCTCCGCCCTTCGTCGGCGCCTTCGCGGCGACGAGTCCCATGACGGTCTCGGCTACGGAACCCAGCCGGGCAGCGCGGCCGCCTGCTTCACCCAGGTCGCCATCTGCGCCTCGTCGAGCTCGCCTTCGTGGATGTCGATCGTAGCGCGTGTCCTTGTCCTTGCTCGACGCCGGGCGGGACCGGTCGCAGCGACGTGCCGCGAAAGAAGGTCACCTTGACGTAGCGCGTGAAGACGTGGAACGCCAGGAACCAGCCCCGGCCCTCGATGCCGTAGAACGGCGAGTTCCACTTCACGGCCTTGCGCACGTTGGGCACGTTCCGCACGATGAGCGCGTCGAGGCGCTTCCCGAGGTCGCGCTTCCAGCCCGGCATCGCGGCGATGTAGGCCTGCACCGGGGCGTCGCCGTCCGCCTTCGCGATTTGCGGGTTGCCGCCCGAGAGGAGGACGACCTTCCTGCCTTTTCGCACCCTGGTCTTCGCGCCTGCCTTCGGCGAGGATCTGGACCTGGTGGCCGACTTGCGCGGCTTGCCAGCGCGCGACGTGCCCTTGGCCTTCGGCTTCGCCTTGCCCACCCTCATCGCGTCTACCGCTTCTTCGCCAGGCCATTCCGGGCCACCGCGGCCTTCACGAGTGCCTTGAACGCGCCCGCGGCGACCTTCTCCCCTTCGTGGATGTCGATCGCCCTTCGCGTCTTGCCTTCCAGGCTGGAATTGAAGAGGCGCGATGGATCTGGGATGCTTGCCCCACGGGCGAACGTGAGCTTCACGACCTTCTTGTAGGTCTCCCCGGTGCAGACGATCCCGTCGTGCGACCAGACCGGGATCATCCACTTCCATTCCTCCGGTCATCTCGGGGTCGGCTTCCAGGATCAGCGCCCGCATGCGGGCCAGGGTCTCCCCGCGCCATCCCTCCAGGTCGCCGATCCGCTGGTCGATGAGCCGGGAAGCGGCTTTCCCGGTCGCTTGGTCGCGGCTGCTCATACCCGGCCCATCGTGTCGCCCGATCCGTTCCCATCGGCGCAGCCCTGGGCATCGGCGCCCGTCGTCGCGCTCCCGACGCTATGGCTGCACGACGTGATGCATGCGAAGCGGGCAATCCATCGAAAAGGTCGTTTCAGCATGGCCGCGCAGCTCCAGCGCCGCTCTCCGAAGGCGGCGAAACGAGCATAGTCGAGCCTGCCGGCCGATGCCAAGATCTCCGGTGCTGAGACCCACGGGAAAGAGCCGCACCTCCGGCCCGGTCCGCCCAACGCCAGGCATCAAGCGCGCGGCCGTATGCGCTTGTCAGGCCGGCGCCTCCTGGCCACCGGGCTCGCGCGGAGTCAGCGAGCTCATCGTGACGTAGTACCCGTCCGGATCTCGCAGCGAGAATTCCTCTGTTCGCGTATTCGGGTTCGCGTGCGGCTCCTCTTCGAGCCGGGCGACCAGAGCGCGTGCCCTCTTCAGCGACATGTCGAAGTCGTCGACGCGGAAGAACAAGAGGAGCCCGTTGCCAGGTGTCGCCCCGTCCGGGCTCGTCAACGACGGATGCTCGTGCGCGCCCCACTGGTGGAGGCAGAGCAAGACGGTTCCATCCGAATCGAGGATCTGACCGAAGTAGGAATGGCCCGGTTGTGTCTCGGGCTGGCCGAAGAGCGACTGGTACCACTTGAAGCTTCTCGGCACGTCGCTGACGCCGATGATCGTCCAGGTGCGTTTCATGGCATCTCTCCTGTCGGCCCAACCGCTGACTGCTCAGGCGCCGCGGCTTGAACTGAGAACGGGCGCCAGGACAACCAGTAGAGCTGCTGCCGAAGCCTCGAGAAGGATGAAGAGGTTGACTCTCACGGACAGGGAGCTCGGCGCCGCGTAAAGGTAGTGGCCGAGAACGAACATGCTCAAGACGCCATATGACCAGAGAACCCCGACGGCCGCCCACTTGCGTTCACGACGAGCCAGGTACCAACCCACTCCGAGCAGAGGCGTGATCACGAGCCACAACGCATCAACGACGTGGGGCCCCGTGATCCAGGCTGGCTCCGGGTACTCGCGAAAACGAAACATGTTGTCGCCGAAGTGCAACGCCGATGCCACGAGATTGACGAGCAACAGGATTAGCAACGATCCTGGGCACATCCTGCCGCCGAACGGGCTGCGTGTCAGCGGCGAGCGAGGAGCCGAAGGCGATGAGCGGGTCCGCGGCACGCGCGTGTCAGGCGGCGCCTTTCAGGCCGAGGGGATAGACAAAGAGCACCGCCGAATCGTCCTCCACTTTTCCGCCCGTGCGTGCGTACAGCCTGCGCGCTGCGGCGTTGCTCCCGCTCGTCAAGACAAAAGCTTCGAACATCCCCTCCGCTTGCGCCAGGGCCACGATCTCCCCGAGAAGGGCGCTCGCCAGCCCCTTCCGGCGCCAGGCTGTTGCCACGTCCACCTCATAAACGAACATCTGGCTCGCTTCGCGGTCAGCACGCTCGAGGCGATAGGCCATCAACAAGCCGACCGGTTCGCCTGCCGCCTCTCCAACGAGAAGATAGTTCGCGGGGTTGCGCAGAAACCTCTCGAGCGAACCAGCGGAGCGCGATCCCGCCTTGAAGGCACGAACCGCCTCCTCGGCTTGCGCAACGTCGTCAGGTCCGAGGCGTCTGATCGGAGGCGTCATCGACTACTCCTTTGCCAAGCGTTCTGTACGTGATGGAGGGCACGGTCAGGGGCGCGAGGCCCCCCACGACAACAGTCCATTTCGTTTCCGGGCTCATTGAACCTCCCCTGGCGGTGACTGCGTTCCATTCGCTGCCCGCAGCTTTCGGTCGACCAGATCTCGGACCGTTTGCAAACTTGACAGCACCCCGACAAAGCCAAGCGGCCCACCGCGGATGATCTCTTCGCCATCCACAAGGACGGTGAACTTCCCCGTAGCGGCCCTCCACGGTCTCTACGTCGAGACGAAGGTCGCGCTTGAGCGATGCCGCCACCCGGGCGGCCTGAATGCCGGACACTCAGTAGCTGCAGCGACGGATGGTAACGCGCATCGTGACCCCCATCATCACGCCTGACGCACCTCGTAACGAAGCTCCACCATACCGCTCTTGTAGGCTTTGACCTCCGCCAGATGGAGGGCGATGTCTCTGGCCAGTTTCTCGAAGAATGGGATCCCATCACCAATCAAGACCGGCAGGATCGAATAGCGAATTTCATCGGCTAGCCCGAGACGAAGGCATTCGGCGGAGACCACGCTGCCTCCAACAAACCAGATGGTACGGAACCTCGGCCGTAGATGCTCATTCACAAACTGCGCAAGATCGCCTGAGCGGAACTCGACGGTATCCCGCGTCCGCGGTAGTTCGCGACTCGTGAGGACGAAGGTGGGTTTGTCGCCGTACGACCACCCCAAGCCCTGGGCTTCAAAACGAAGCGCGGTCTCATAGGTTCGCGATCCCATGACGTAGCAGTCGATCGTCTTCAGGAACGCCTCGACGAATCCTGGGTCCATGGTGTCCCCGCCAACGAATTCGTCTGAGGTTTCGAGCCAGTCGACGCGCCCGTCCTTTCGAGCGATGAAGCCGTCGAGGCTCGCCGCCATGTGGATCGTTACACGTGAATCAGGGTTTGCCATCATTTCGTACCGCCGTCGGGTGCGGCGGCGAGCGGCACTGCACGGAGCGGCCTCCGCTTGAGTCCCCCCAACGGAATGCGCGTCAGCGGCGAGCGACGAGCCGAAAGCGATGAGCGAGTCCGCTGCACCGGCGGGTTAGGCAGCAGAGGGTTCAACGAACACCCGGGCGCGTCAGTGGCGAGTGAGGAGGCGAAGCCGACGAACGACTCCGCTGCACGCGCGTGTTCGGCGGCCTATCGGTAGACGTCTTTGCGGTGCGCGACTCGCACGACGAGAACGAGCAACTCATCGTCTGCGATTGAGTACACAATCCGGTATCGCCCCACGCGGATCCGGTAGCGATCGTTCTCCCCAGCAAGCTTCTCGCATCCGACCGGCCTCGGCTCATCCGCAAGCGAGAGAATCCTCGCCACGATGCGTCGTCTTTCTCTTTTTTGGTCAACGGCCTCGATCTCCTTGGCCGCGGACGGCTTGATCAGGACGCTATAGCTTGCCACGCCGCTTGAGAGCCTTCACGAATTGCCCAAAATCGAGATTCGGCTCCCGCACGCGCTTCTCGAATGCCTCCAGGTCCTCGACATCCTCAGCCAGGGTCAGCTTTACGGCATCATTGACCATGTCGGAGATCGACTTGTCCGATGTCGCGGCCTTGAGCCGCAGGGCCCGATGGATCTCCGGCTCGAAGTACACAGTGGCTCGCTTTGCGCTACGCATGCTCGGAGTCTAGCGTTTTGACGTTAAGACGTCAAACCCGCGTAAGCGATCGGCCGATTCTCGAAGCGTGCCAACCGCTGCAGCCGCGCGTGAACACGGTGAAGGCCCTTCTTGCCACCCCACGCTTCCCAAAAAGCGGAGACATCCGATGAGGAGCCCTCGAATTCAGCTTCCGCCACGATGCGACGTTTAGCATCCTGACTGAGTCGAGGCTTTCGCCACGTTCGCTCATCCGCGTGCTCAGGTTCAAGACACCGCGATCATCTCAACGGTTCCCATCCTCTGATGGATCTAGAGTTGCGGGCGCCGAACTGCTGCCGCACGCCGGTAGTCCCCGAGAAGAGAAGTGCGCCCTCGGGGACGACCGCCGTCGAAACGCAGCCCGCGGTTGGGCTCCCCTTGCATGCAGGTCCCATTCGTCCTATACTGAACCGAATGGTTCAGTATTCGCACGCCCGCCTCGATGCCTCTTTCGCCGCGCTCTCGGATGCCACCCGACGCGGCGTTCTGGAGCAGCTGGGACGTTCCGACGCTTCGATCACGGACCTTGCCGGGAAGTTCCACATGACCCTCACGGGCATGAAGAAGCACGTCGGCGTCCTGGAGCAGTCCGGGCTCGTCACCACGGAGAAGCTCGGGCGCGTGCGGACCTGCAAGCTCGGCCCGCGCCGATTGGAGGAAGAGACGGCATGGCTCGAGAGGTACCGCCAGCTCTGGGACGCACGCTTCGACGAGTTGGACAAGGTTGTCGAGGAATTGAAACGGAAGGAGAAGGTCGATGGACGCAAGAAGAGAGAGTGAGGCCACACCGATGAAGAACCGCACGACTGTGGAACGGAAGTCCGAGCGTGAGCTCGTCGTCACGCGAACTTTCAACGGCCCGGCGCGCCTCGTGTTCGAGGCGTGGACCAGGCCCGAGCTGTTCAGGCAGTGGTGGGTGCCGAAGTCGATGGGAATGTCCCTGCTTTCCTGCGAAATGGATGTTCGTGTCGGGGGCAGGTACCGTTTGGAGTTCGCACACGGGGACTCACAATCGGCGTTCTTCGGCACGTACAAGGAAGTAACACCGCACTCGCGCCTCGTCTGGACCAATGAGGAAAGTGACGAGGGTTCCGTCACGACGGTGACCTTCGCGGAAAAAGGCGGCAAGACGTTGCTGGTCATGCACGAGCTTTATCCCTCGAAGGAAGCTCTCGACGCCGCCGGCACCGGGGCGGCGGATGCGATGGGAGAGACGTTCGAGCAACTGGACGAGCTTCTCGTCACCCTGGGCGCGAGCGTGGGACGGTCATGAACTCGTCGATCTCGCGGTCGGCCGCCTGGCTGATTGGTCCCGACCTCGATCCCTCGTGGCACACCATCAGCGAGTGGGCAATCGGTCCTCACGGCTGACCTCGGCGCGCTGCTCGCCCCGGCCGGCTTGGCTCACATGCTGGCCGGGGCTACGTCAAATTAGATAGTGCTTCGGTCCGCCTAACG
>CAVRXJ010000009.1:0-18935 GCA_963725095.1 uncultured Acidobacteriota bacterium | reverse complement strand
ACGAGCTACGGCAGCAGATGCTCCTTCACGAACACGACCGTCGCGTAGAACTGGTAGTCCTGGTTGCGCTTCTTGCCGAAGCCGTGACCCTCGTCGAGGCCGACGAGGTACCAGACGGGCGTCCCGTTGCCCCGCACCGTCGAGACGATCTGGTCGGACTCGATCGGGGCACGCGAGGGTCGTTCGCGCCCGCGACCACGAAGAGCGGCTTGCGGATCCGCGAGGCGTTCGAGAGGGGCGAGATCCGCGCGAAGAACTCCCGCATCTTCGGATCGCGCTCGTCGCCGTACTCGACGCGCCGCAGGTCCTGGCGGTAGCCGCTCGTGCGCTCGAGGAAGCTCACGAAGTTCGAGATCCCGACGACGTCGAGGGCGCAGCGGATCCGGTCGCTGTAGGCGACGGCGGAGGCGAGCGTCATGTAGCCGCCGTAGCTGCCGCCCGTGATCATGATGCGCGACGCGTCGAGATCCGGCCGCGTCGCGATCCAGTCGATCGCCGCGCCGATGTCCTTGACGGTGTCCTCCCGCCGCATCCCGTTGTCGAGAAGGGCGAAGGTCTTTCCGAAGCCCGTCGAGCCGCGGACGTTGGGGTAGAGGATCGCCACGCCGAGCTCGTCGACGAAGTAGTTGTTGCGGCCGAGGAAACGACGGGCGCGCCTGCCCCTCCGGCCCGCCGTGGATGTTGATGATGACCGGCCGCTTGCCCTCGAAGGACTTCGGGCGGCGAGTAGAGGAATCCCGAGATCATGCGACCGTCGAAGCTCTTCCAGCGGACGAGCTCGGCCGGCCGCAGCGCCTCGGGATTCAAGCCCGCCGAGCTCGCTCTCGGTCCACCGCTCGACCTTGCCCGAGTCGGCGTCGAAGGAATAGGCGTCGCCGGGACTCGCGGGAATCGGAGAAGGTGAACCCGAGGTCCTGGCCGTTGGCATGCCACTCGAGGGAGCCCACGGTCCCCATGCCGAGCCCGGGACGACCGTCTCCTTCTTCGAACGCGAGATCCCGGACCCGGATCACGCTCGACCCGTCCTCGTTCGTGACGAACGCCAGGCGCTTGCCGTCGCGCGACAGGTCGAAGATGTCGACGCTCCAGGCAATCTCCGAGGTCAAGGGCTCCCACCGCCCCGACGCGAGGTCGAGCCGCATGAGGCGCAGGAATTCCGAGCCCGCGTCGGTCGTCGCCGCGATCGACTTGCCGTCCGGAAAGAATCGCGCCTCGTCGTAGGCGACGAGGGTCTTGCCGCCGCGCGGCGTCAGCGGCGTCTTCTGCCCCGTCGCCGCGTCGATCAGCCAGAGGTAGGTCTCATTGACCGAAATTCCCTCGACCACGAGAATGCGCCGGCCGTCGGGCGACCAGTCGAGCGGCTGCCAGCCGCCTCCCGAGAGCTCGGCCACGAGACGATCGCTGCTCGGGTCGGCCGGGTTCTCGGCGTACAGGTCCGTGTCGTTCCCGTTGCGGCGCGTCGAGGTGTAGGCGATGCGGTCGCCGGAACGGGACCAGACGACCGACCCGTTTCGGGACTTGCCGTCGGTCAAGAGGGTGACGCGCCCGGTCGAGAGGTCGTAGCGGTAGTTCTGGAAGAACTCTCCGCCCCCGATGTCCTGCGTGAACACGAAGAAGTCGCCGCCGCCGGCGGGGGGAAATCCCGGGCTGATGGCGCGCTCGGGAAAGAACGTGAGCTGCCGCCGCGCCCCGCCGGGCGTGCGGACGAGATGGACCTGCGGCGTCTCTCCGAAGCGCGTCGTGATCAGCATCTCCCGGCGCTGCGGGTGCCAGCTCGAAAACGTCGCCGACCGCGACTCCGTGTAGGGTCGGACCGACGCGGCCACCGCCGCGGGAATCTTCGGGATTCCCTGCACGACGAGGTTCTCGTTGGGAACGACCTCTCCCGTCTGGGCGCCCGCCGTCGCGAGAGTGAAGACGGGCGGCGGCCAGGCAGAGCGCGAGACCTCTCATCGGGGCATCTCCTGTCGATCGCCCTCGAGTCGGCGGCGGATGTTGTCGCTTCGGGGCGTCACGCCGGCGGGAGGCCCGCTTCGATGTCCGCCTTCGGCAGCGCGATCGCGTTTTCCTTGCGGCCCTGATCGACGCAGACGAAGCAGGCCTTGAAGACGTCGTCGTAGCCCATCTTCATTTCCCGGTTCGTGACGAACACCTGGCGCGGCGGGTAGGGCGCGTCGACGCGCCGCAGCGTGACGAAGATCCCGTTGGCCACGCGCGCCCGCTCCCCGATCGCGAAACGGTGGGGCGGCTCGGCGGTGCAGGCGATCGCGGCCGCGACCTCAGTGGACACGCTTGTGTTCCCCGGTCGGCTCCTTGTCGCTCTCCTTGGCGAGCGCGGCGAGGGCCTGATCGAGCGTGTCGTGGATCTGGAAGAGGGTATCCAGGTGCGTGACGCGCAAACCGGTCATGATCCGGCGCGGAGGAGCCGCGAGCAGGATCGGACGCTTCTGATCCGTGAAACGCTTCAGCGCTCCGACCAGAACGCCGACACCCGTCGAGTCCATGTACTCGAGGAGCGAGAGGTCGAGCACGAGGGCGCCCTTGCGTTCCCGCGCGATGCGCTCGCAGCTCTCCGCCAGGGCCCGCGCCGTGTCGCCGACCTTGAGCGAGCCTTCGACGCTCAGAACGGTGTGCTCCGGGCCTTCCTGCTCGGCGAGCTTCACGGCTTCTCCCGTAGCCCCGGCGCCGCGGCGCAGGGGTCAGGCGTTCTCAACCGATGCTTCATCTTCTTTGCGCACGAGGATACTCCCGCGCGCAATCGATTCTCCACCGGAACGCACTTCCCCGTCGAAACGCGCAACCTTCCCGAAGCGGGCCGCCAGGCGCACGTCCACCAGGAGCGTCTCGCCCGCCTGAGGCGCGCGCTCCGCCTGGAACCCGCTCCAGGCCCGCCAGAAAGCCGCGGCGGCCCGTCTCGGGGTCTCCTCCCTGGAGCAGCAGCGCCGCCTGCGCGATCGCCTCGGCCAGCAGCAGCGGGCTTCCCCACTGCTCCCCCATGGCGGCCCGGCCGTTCGAGGTGACGCCCACCCGGACGCGGCCCCGGGAAAAGTCGGCGTTGCGCTCCTCGACGACGGCGTCCGCGAACCGGAACGGGTAGCCGTGGGGAAGGGCTCCCGGCGGCCGTCACGCGATCTTCTTCTGCTCGATGAAATCGACCAGGGCGTTGACGGACGCGAAGGCCTTGACGCCCACCTCTTCGTCCTCCACCTTGATGCCGAACTCCTGCTCCAGGCCGAGCACCAGCTCGAGCGCGTCGATCGAGTCGAGGCCGAGGCCCTCGCCGAAGAGCGGCGCGTCGTCCTGGATGGTCGCGGGATCGATCTCCAGTTTCAGGCGGCGCACGATCAGGTCCTTGACGCGCGGCGCGATCGTCGGGTCAGACATTTGGTTCTCCGGGCGGGATTATAGCCGCCGGGCGGGCGCGTCAGGCCATCCCGCCGTCCACGCGCCAGACCTGGCCCGTGACGTAGGACGCGCGCTCGGAAGCGAGGAATCCGACGACGGAGGCGATCTCCTCCGGAGTTCCGAAGCGCCCCATCGGAATGCGGCCGACGAACTCCTGGACCTCGCCTTCCTTCAGGTGCGCGATGATCTCGGTCGCGATCAGGCCGGGCGCGACGGCGTTGACCGTGATGCCGCGCTTGGCGAGCTCGAGCGCCAGGGCCTTGCTCATGGCGATCAGGCCGCCCTTGGCGGCGGAGTAGTTGGCCTGGCCGGCGTGGCCCGAGATCCCGCTGACCGACACGATGTTGATGATCCGCCCCCAGCCGCGGTGCAACATCGGGCGCAGGAGCGCCTTCGTCACGCGGAAGGCTCCCTTCAGGTCCGTGTCGAGGACGTAGTCCCAGTCCTCCTCCTTCATGAACGGAAGCAGGGCGTCCCTGATGACGCCGGCGTTGTTGACGAGGATGTCCGCCCCGCCGAGCTCCGCGACGCGGTCGGCCAGCATCTTGACGGCCTGCGCGTCGCAGACGTCGGCGGCCAGCGCGTGGGCCTCGCCGCCCGCCGCCCGGATCTCCGCCGCGGTCCGCTCCGCCGTCTCCAGATCCTGCTTGCAGGTGAGGACGATGCGGGCGCCGGAAGCGGAGAGCTCCCGCGCGATCGCGCGCCCGATCCCGCGCGAGCCGCCGGTCACGACGGCGATCTTCCGGCGCGGCTGTTCGCTCACGCCGGGATGATATCCGCGAGACCCTGCCTGCGCCGAAAGCGTGCCGGCCGGGCGGCAGACGACGCTGCGGTCGATCCACCGCGCCATCTTCGTGAGCATCTCGCCGGGCCCGACCTCGAGAAAGCGGCGGTGGCCGTCGGCGACCATGCGCTCGACGGTCGCGTTCCAGAGGGTCGCATGGCAGAACTCCGTCCCGAGGATCTCCCGCACCCGCTCCGCCGTCTCGACCCGGACGCCGTCCGGACCGTAGTACGGAATCCTCGGGTCGCGGATGCTGCGGCAGGCCGCGACGGCCGGAGCGACGGCGCGCGCGACCGGCAGCATCAGCTCGCTGTGGATCGGCCAGCTCATCGAAAGGGGCAGCACGTTCAGGGCCCGCGGCGCCAGCGCCTTCAGGGCCTCGGCGACGGCCTCTGCCTGCCCGGTCAGGACGAACTGCGTGCCCGCGTTGACGTTGCCGATCCAGACGGGGTGCCCCGCCGCGCGGAGATTCGCGCAGACCTCGTCGACGGCCTCCCGACGCGCGCCGACGACCGCGCCCATGCCGCCGTGGATCCCGAGCCTCTCCGTCTCGCGCCACACGGCGATCAGGACGTCGAGCGCGTCGTCGTAGGAGACGGCGCCGGCCGCAACCATCGCCGCGTAGTTGCCGAGGCTGTAGCCGGCCGTGGCGGCGGGGACGATGCCCCGCGCCGCGAGCGCGCGGGCCGCCAGTGTCGAGACCAGGTACACGCCCGCCTGCGCCGCGAGGTTCTCGTGGAGGTCTTCGGACGGGGCCCGTCGAGAAGGATCCGCTCGAGGTCCCGGCCGCACCGGCCGGACGTGTGCGCGAACGAGCGCCCGCGCGCCCGCGGTCCGACTCGAGGAAGTCCCGGCCGATCCCGACGGTCTCCGCCAGCTGGCCGGGGAAGAGAAACGCCGGGGCGGCCGCGCCCGTCATCACGCGGCCCGAAGCTCGCGGAGGGCATCGCCCACCGCCACGCACCGTTCCTGCGCCAGCCAGGCCTCGAAGCGCTCGGCGAGCCCCGCGCGCCCGGCGAAGTGAACGAGCTTGCAGCAGCGGCGAGAGCCCCTCCATCGGCGGATGCTCCGTGTCGAACTCCCAGGGATGGAACGTGAAGACGGCCGGATGCCCCCGCTCGGCGATACGGCCTCCTCGAATGCGGCCAGTCGCGCGGGCCGCAGGAGTCGGAAGCCCCAGCTTCCGCCGGCCGGAACGCGCCGGCCGAAGCGGCGCCCGGTCAGGGGCGGCAGCTCGACCAGGCTCCCGCTGTCGAGCGCGATGCGGTGCGGGCCGAGGAGATTCCCCGCGCGGCCGAGCGGGCGGCATGGCGGTCATCGAAGCGTCCGCGACGAAGCCTTCGCCGGCGAGAATCCCGAGAGCCGCATCCTCCGGCGAGCGGATGGACCACTCGGCGGCCCGGAACAGGTCGGCGCGCACGCCGCACGCCTTCTCGAGCCGATCGCGGCCCCGCGACAGATCCTCGCGAAACTCCACCGGCGAGAGCTCGTCGGCCCGCCGGTGCAGGTCGCCGTGGAGGGCGATCTCGTGCCCGCGCCGCGCCGCCTCGCGCACGAGGTCCGGATGGCGCTCGGCGATCCATCCCAGAACGAAGACCGTGGCGCGGTGCCCGCCGCGCGAGAGCGTCTCCAGCAGCCAGGAGAACGTCCGCTCGAAGCGGGACGGAAACGCGGCCCAGCGCCGCGGATCGGAGTAGTAGTCGTCGCCGCAGACGTGGAACCAGTCCTCCGCGTCGATCGTCAAGACGCGCGGCGCGCGCCCGAGAGTGCGCAGAGGAGTGATGACGGGGGCGGGCATGGAGCGCCGATTGTAGCGAGGAGCCATCTCGGGCCGCGCAATACGCCATGGGATGTGCTACGGCCGTTCACTCATCGGCCGCGTCGAGCGGCCTTCAATCCGTCTCGAAGACCTTGTAGTACACCGCCCCCCAGGAAATGATCCACGTGTCGCGGAACGGCCGGTAGTGCGAGCCGCCGCCGTAGATCGCGCGCACCGGGACGTGGCGAAGCGCTTCGAAATGTGCCGCGCGGCCTTCAGCAGGATCTCGGTTTCGATGATGTAGCCGCGTGCGTTCAGGGACAGCCGGCGCAAGCAGATCGGCCGCGATGACGCGGTAGCCCGACTGCGCATCCTCGACCTCGAGCCCGCTCATGCGCGACAGGATCTTGCTGCCGATCTCGTTGGTCCTGAGGCGGTAGGCCGGGATCGAATCGGCCTCGCGCCATCCGGGAGCCGATCACGAAGTCCTCGCCCGACCGGGCCGCCGCGAGCAGACGCGGCAGGTCCGCGGGGTCGTGCTGGCCGTCGGCGTCCAGGAACGCGACGTGCGTCGCGTCCGTCGCGAGCGCCTGGGCGAGGCCCGCGCGGAGCGCCGCTCCCTTTCCCGCCGTTTGACGGGAGGCGCAGGACCGAAGCCCCCGCGCGCGCCGCCTCCGGCCCCGTCCCGTCGGTGGACCCGTCGTCCACGACGAGCACCCGCGAGACGCTCTCGAGCGCTCCGCGCACGACGTCGCCGACGGTGGCCTCCGCTCCGAACGCGGGCATCAGGGCAATCGGCGCGAAGCGTGCAGGCACGGCCGAATCCTAACGTTTCGTCCGCGCGGCGCGTCCCGCACAAGTGCCTTTCGTATCTTGGGCATGCGTTGACTCGGGCCTCTCGCCTATGAAAAAGTTGCGCCGCTCCGATGCCGCAAAGCTTCCTGCCCGATCCTGATCGTGCTCGGTCTCGCCGCCGGCATGGCGGTGTCGATCCTCCTGCTCAACGCGCTCCTCGGTCCCCGAGCTGCGGACGCGCGCGCAAGGCCGAGACCTACGAGAGCGGCGTTCCCCCATCGACGCCTCCCACAAGCGCATCTCGATCAAGTTCTTCGTGATCGCGATGATCTTCATCCTGTTCGACGTCGAAATCGCGTTCCTCTACCCCTGGGCCCTCGTCTTCCGATCCGTCGGCTGGCCGCTCTTCGTCGAGATGGTCGTCTTCATGGCCGTCCTGGCGGTCGGCTATGCCTACATCTGGAAGAAGGGAGCCTTCGACTGGTGAGCCACACCCGCTACCGCATCGAAGACGCCGGAGAGCCGCGCACGTTTCCGCCGCAGGCGATGGCGCGGATCGAGAAGATCCTCGAGCGCTACCCGACCAAGCAGGCAGCCCTGCTGCCCGTCCTCTGGGTCGCGCAGGAGACGTGGGGCTGGATCTCGAAGGAGACGGCGGAGGAGGTGGCGCGCGTCCTCGACCTCCCCGTGGCGCACGTCGACGGTGTGCTCACCTTCTACACGATGTACAACCTGCGGCCGGTCGGGAAGAACCTGCTGCAGTTCTGCACCTCCATCTCCTGCCACCTGGCGGGCGCCGAGGGGCTCATCGAGCGGTGCGGCAAGCGGCTGGGGATCGGCCTCGAGGACACGACTCCCGACGGGAAGTTCACGATGCTCGAGGTCGAGTGCATCGCCGGATGCGACCGCGCGCCCTCCCTGATGGTCAACGACACCTACCACGAGCCGATGGACGAGAAGAAGCTCGACGCGCTTCTCGACCGGCTCTCGCGGGAGCCCTGACGTGGAACCCATCCTGACGGCGCGCATCGGAAAGCCCAACTCGCGCTCGATCGACACGTACGTCGCCGACGGCGGCTACGCGGCCCTCCGCAAGGTCGTGACCGGCGGCTGGACCCCGGAGCAGCTCACCGAGGAGGTCAAGAAGTCGGGCCTGCGCGGACGCGGCGGCGCCGGCTTCCCGACGGGCGTGAAGTGGGGCTTCGTCCCGAAGGACACCAAGGGAAAGCCGGTCTATCTGCTCTGCAACGCCGACGAGTCGGAGCCGGGCACGTTCAAGGACCGGCTCCTCATGGAAGAGGACCCGCACCAGGTGATCGAGGGCGTGATCCTCTCCGCCTACGCCATCAAGTGCCGGGACGCCTACATCTACATCCGCGGCGAGTTCTACGACGGCGCGCGGATCCTGGACGCCGCCATCGCCGAGGCCTACGCGAAGGGGTTCCTCGGCGAAAACATCCTGGGCTCGTCGCTACTCGCTCGACCTGACCGTTCACCGGGGCGCGGGCGCCTACATCTGCGGCGAGGAGACCGGGCTGATCGAGAGCCTCGAGGGCAAGCGCGGCCAGCCGCGCATCAAGCCGCCGTTTCCCGCCGTCTCGGGCGTCTTCAGCTGCCCGACGATCGTCAACAACGTCGAGACGCTCGCCTGCGTCGTCCACATCGTCAACCGCGGCGCCGAGTGGTTCACGAAGATCGGCCGCAACGAGAAGAACACGGGGCCCAAGCTCTACTGCCTCTCGGGGCAGGTGAACCGCCCGGGCGTCTACGAGGCGCCGATGGGGCTTCCGCTGAAGGAGCTCATCTTCGGCGAAGCCTTCGGCCGCGGCATGAAGGACGGCCGCAAGGTCAAGGCCGTCATCCCCGGCGGCGCCTCGGCCAACATGCTCACCGCCGCCGAGATCGAGGACTGTCCGCTCGACTTCGACGGCGTCGCGGCCAAGGGCTCGATGCTCGGCTCCGCGGCGATCATCGTCATCAACGAGGACACCTGCATCGTCAACGCCGCGCAGAACCTCTCGAAGTTCTTCTCGCACGAGTCGTGCGGACAGTGCACGCCCTGCCGCGAGGGCACGCCCTGGCTCTACAAGGTCCTGACGCGCATCGAGGAGGGCGAGGGGCGGCCGGAGGACATCGATCTTCTCGAGCGCATCTGCAACCAGATGGCCAACGGCATGACGATCTGCGTCTTCGCCGACGCCGCGATCGCGCCGCCGCTCTCCTCGGTCACGAAGTTCCGCGACGAGTACCGGCACCACGTCGAGCACAAGCGATGCCTCGTGGGCCGCAAGGCGATGGTGACGGCGTGAGCAGCGCGCCGACGCCCCCGAAGGCCCCGGCCCCGCCGCCGCCTGCCAAGGACACCTTCACGGTCCTCTTCGACGGCAAGCCCGTCGAGGTTCCCAAGCACCTCAACCTGATCGAGGCCGCGAAGCTCGCCGGCATCGACATCCCCCACTTCTGCTACCACCCGCGGCTCTCCGTCGTCGGGCAGTGCCGCATGTGCCTGGTCGAGATCGACGGGATGCCCGAAGATCCAGGCGGCCTGCACGACGCCGTTGAAGGACGGCCTCTCCGTCAAGACGACGACCGACAAGGTCAAGAGCTCCCGCGCCGCGACGATGGAGTTCCTCCTCATCAACCACCCGCTCGACTGCCCGATCTGCGACCAGGCCGGCGAGTGCACGCTGCAGGACAACTCCTTCGGCTACGGCCACCAGCTCTCCCACTACGACGAGCAGAAGCGCCAGTACCCGACCTTCGACCGCACGATGATCGGTCCGCACGTCATCGCCGACATGACGCGCTGCATCCAGTGCACGCGCTGCATCCGATTCTGCCAGGAGATCGCGGGCACCGGGGAGCTCACGTTCCTCGACCGCGGAGGGCGCACGCTCGTCTGGACGCACGAGGGACAAGCCGCTCGCCAACGACTGGTCCGGGTGCGCCGCGGACGTCTGCCCCGTCGGCGCGCTCACCGTCCGCGAGTTCCGGTTCCGCAGCCGCGTCTGGTACCTGCAGAAGACGCCGTCGGTCTGCCCCGGCTGCAACATCGGCTGCAACAATCTCGATCGAGTCGAAGGACAACGTCGTCTACCGCTTCCTGCCGCGCCTGAATCCGGAGGTCAACGACTACTGGCTCTGCGACCACGGTCGCTTCCTCTCGGAGAACCTGAACCTGCGCGACGTCGAGAAGGCGACGATCCGCGACGCGGCCAGCGTGCGCGATGCCCACGTGCCGGCGGCGGTCGACCGCATCGCCGCGGAGATCCGCGCGGCGCAAGGAGTCCAAGGGCGCCGGCCGGGCTCTTCTTCCTCGGCTCGGCGCACCTCTCCAACGAAGAGAACTTCCTGCTGCGGAAGCTCGCCGATCACCTCGGGTGCGGCAACCGCGACGTCATCGTCGACAAGTCGCGCCCCCGCCGCATCAAGTCCCAGACGGAATGGCTGACCGGGGACGACGCCGCCCCGAATTTCGCGCGGGGCGCGGGACGTGGGCATGGCGCCCGGGCGCGGGGGCTACGGCCTCGAGGCGGTCCTCTCCGGCAAGGCCTCGCCGGACGTCGTCCTCGTGGCCGACGCCGGCTTCGCCGGTCTGGCCGACGATGCCGCCGCCGTCGCGGCCCTGCGCCGCGCGCGATTCCTCGCCGTCGCGGCCCGAAGCAGCAACGCCTTGACCCGCGCCGCCGACGTCGTCCTGCCCGCCGCTTCCCTGGCGGAGAAGGAAGGGACGTTCACGAACGTCCAGGGGCGGGTCCAGAAGTTCGAGCGGGCCTTCCTGCCGAAGCCGCCGGTGCGCGCCCACTGGGAGCTGCTGCTGCTGCTCGCCAACGCCCTCGGCTACGGCGAGCGCCACTGGACGCCCGCGGACCTGCTCGCGCTGATCGCGAAGGAAGTCGAGGGCTACGGCCACGTGTCGGAGAAGGAGCTCGCAGGAGGCGTCCTCCTCAAGAAGGGCGATTTCGCCTGGAAGGGCGCGCCGTGACGTTCCTGGACTGGACGATCCTGGTCCTGCGCGTCGCGCTGCCGGCCCTCATCCTGCCGGCGATCGTCCTGCCGCTCGTCTGGTACGAGCGGCGCATGGCGGCCTTCATCCAGGACCGGCCCGGCCCGAACCGCGTGGGCCCCTTCGGCCTGATGCAGAGCCCGGCCGACGTCCTGAAGCTCTTCATGAAGGAAGAGGTCGTCCCGGCCAACGCGGACAAGCTCCTCTTCCAGCTCGCGCCGGCGCTCGCCATCTTCGCGGCGCTCTCGACCTTCGCGGTGATTCCGTACGGCGCCACCCTCTCGATCGCGGGGCGCGAGATTCCGCTGATCGGCGCCGACATCTCGATCGGCGTGCTCTACGTCTTCGCGATGACCTCGCTCTCCGTGTACGCCATCGTGCTCGCCGGCTGGTCCTCCAACAACAAGTTCTCGCTCATGGGCGGCATCCGCGCGAGCGCCCAGCTGATCTCCTACGAGCTCGCCATGACGACCGCCGCCGCGGGCGTGATCCTGGCGGCCGAGAGCTTCAAGCTTTCCGACATCGTCGCGATGCAGCAGGGCACCTGGCTCGGCTTCATTCCGCGCTGGAACCTCGTTCCGCAGTTCCTGGGATTCCTCGTCTTCTTCATCGCGACCTTCGCCGAGACCAACCGCCTCCCGTTCGACCTGCCGGAGGCGGAGGCGGAGCTCGTGGCCGGGTACCACACCGAGTACTCGGCGATGCACTTCGGGTCGTTCTTCCTCGCGGAGTACCTGAACATCATCGTCGCCTGCGCCATGACGACGACCCTCTACCTCGGGGGCTGGTCGCTGCCGGGCTTCCACCCGAACGGCGTCGTCGGCGTGCTCCTGTCGCTGCTGGTCTTCGCCGCCAAGACGGCGTTTCTCGTCAGCGTCTTCATCTGGGTTCGCTGGACACTGCCGCGCTTCCGCTACGACCAGCTGATGCGCCTCGGCTGGAAGGTGTTCCTGCCGGCGGCGCTGGTGAACCTCTTCTGGGCCGCGGCGCTCGAGCTCTGGAAGGGCGCGCGGTAGCCATGGAGCGCGTGATCTTCGACGCGGCCGCGGTGGTGACGATCCTGTTTGCCGCCCTCATGGTCTTGAACCGCAACCCCGTCAAGAGCGTGCTCGCCCTGGTCGTCTCCTTCTTCTTCCTGGCCGTCTGCTACGTGATGCTCTCGGCCCCCTTCATCGCCGCGATCCAGGTCATCGTCTACGCCGGCGCGATCCTCGTCCTCTTCCTCTTCGTTCTGATGCTCCTGAACGTCCAGCAGGAGACCTCCGAGCGCGAGCCGCGCCCGATCCAGCAGGTCGTCGGCGGCGCCGCGATCCTGCTCTTCACCGTCGGGCTGGTCTCCCTCGCCTCGGCCCAGGGCTCGGCCCGCGTGCGTCCCGGCCGGGGCATCCGGCGCTCGCCTCGGGGCAGATCGCGCCGCTCGCCCGCCTGATGTTCTCCGAGTACCTCCTCCCCTTCGAGGCCCTCTCGGTCCTGCTGCTCGCCGCGCTCGTGGGGGCCTTCGTCCTCGTCGAGCGGGAGAAGCGCGCATGATCGGCTCGATCCCGCTCTCCGACGTCCTGATCACCGCCGCGGCGCTCTTCGCGATCGGCCTCGCGGGCGCGCTCCTGCGCCGCAACGCCATCGCGATCTTCCTGTCGATCGAGCTGATGATGAACGCCGCCAACCTGGCGCTGATCGGCTACGGGGCGGCGCTCGGCACCGCCGAGGGGCAGATCGCCGTCTTCTTCGTCATCGCGATCGCGGCCGCCGAGGCGTCGGTGGGCCTCGCGATCTTCGTCGCCCTCTTCCGCCACACCGAGACGATCGACGTCAACAAGATCAACCTGCTCAAGTGGTGAGATGACGACGCCGCTTCCCCTCTGGCTGATCCCGGCGCTGCCGCTGGCGGGCTTCCTCGTCAACGGCCTGCTCGGGACCCGCCTCGGCAAGCGGTTCGTCAGCGTCGTCGGCGTCGGATCGGTCGGCCTGGCGACTCTGGTCGCCTGGGCGCGGCTCCTCCCCTATCTGGCCGGCGACCACGCGCCGATCGTCGAGCGCGTCGGCGAGTGGATCCGGGCGGGCGACTTCACCGCGGACATCGCCTTCCGCCTCGACCCGCTCTCGGCCCTCATGATCGCCTTCGTCACGTTCGTCGGCGTTCCTCATCCACGTCTACTCGATCGGCTACATGCACCACGAGGCGACCGACGCCGGCTACGCCCGCTTCTTCGCCTACCTGAACCTCTTCATGTTCTCGATGCTGACGCTCGTGCTCGCGCAGAACCTCCTGCTGCTCTTCGTCGGCTGGGAAGGCGTGGGCCTCTGCTCGTACCTGCTGATCGGCTACTACTACGACAAGCCCTTCGCGCCCGCGGCCGGCAAGAAGGCCTTCGTCGTCAACCGCATCGGCGACTGGGGCTTCCTGCTCGGCATGTTCGGGCTCGTCTTCCAGTTCGGATCCCTCGACTACGACCGGGTCCTCTCGGGCGCGGCCGCGGACCCCGGCCGGTACGCCCCGTTTCTCAC
This sequence comes from uncultured Acidobacteriota bacterium, assembly GCA_963725095.1. Lineage (GTDB taxonomy): Bacteria > Acidobacteriota > Thermoanaerobaculia > UBA5066 > Gp7-AA6 > DATBFU01. Next base: position 5,681 of record CAVRXJ010000009.1, on the reverse strand, counting down.
GCTGATCGCCCTCTGCCTCTTCCTCGGCGCGGTCGGCAAGAGCGCCCAGGTGCCCCTCTACGTCTGGCTTCCCGACGCGATGGCCGGACCGACGCCCGTCTCCGCCCTGATCCATGCCGCCACGATGGTCACGGCCGGCGTCTACATGGTCACGCGGTGCAACGTGCTCTTCCGCCTCGCCCCCGACGCGATGGTGGTCGTCGCCGTCGTCGGCTGCACGACGGCGCTGCTCGCGGCGCTGATCGGGATGGCGCAGAACGACATCAAGAAGGTGCTCGCGTACTCGACGGTCTCGCAGCTCGGCTACATGTTCCTGGCCTGCGGCGTCGGGGCGTTCACGGCGGGGATGTTCCACGTCATGACGCACGCCTTCTTCAAGGCCTGCCTCTTCCTCGGCGCCGGCTCGGTCATGCACGCGATGAGCGGCGAGCTCGACATGCGCAAGATGGGGGGCCTGCAAGTCGAAGCTCCCGATCACCTACCGCACCTTCCTGATCGCGTCGCTGACGATCGCCGGCATCCCGCCGCTGGCGGCCTTCTTCTCGAAGGACGCGATCCTGGGCGCGGCGTTCGCGGCCGGTCCGGGCCTCGACAAGGTGCTCTGGGCCGTCGGCCTCTTCACCGCCGGGCTGACGGCCTTCTACATGTTCCGCCTCGTCTCGCTGACCTTCGAGGGCACCTTCCGCGGCACGCCCGAGCAGGAGCACCACCTTCACGAATCGCCCGCCTCGATGACCATGCCGCTCATCGTTCTGGCAGCGCTCTCGGTCGTCGGCGGCTTTGCGGGCGTTCCCGCGGTGCTCGGCGGCAGCGACCGCATCGGCGACTTCCTCTCGCCGATCCTGCTGCCGCTCGCCCACACGGCCGGACATGCCGGGCACGAGCTGCCGCACGCCACGGAGTGGCTGCTCATGGGCGCCTCGGTCGCGTTCGCCGTCGGCGGCATCCTCCTCGCCTGGAAGTGGTACGCGAAGGAGGGCGGCCGCGTGCCCGCAGCGGCTCGCGGCCTCCTACCCCGGCGCCTACGCCCTCGTCGCCGACAAGTTCCGCGTGGACGAGCTCTACGACGCGGTGATCGTCCGGCCGTTCGCGCTGCTCGGCCCGCCTTCTGCTGGAAGGTCGTCGACGTCCTGATCATCGACGGGATCCTGAACGCCGCGGCCTTTCTCGTGGAGCTCACGGGCGACCTGCTGCGCTTCCTGCAGACGGGCAACGTGCGCAACTACGCGCTCTCGTTCCTTCTGGGCGTCGTCGCCCTGATGCTGATCGTGATGGGGACCTGGTGATGCAGGCCCTGCTCGATCATCGCCTGCTCTCCATCCTCGTCTTCCTGCCGACCGTCGGGGCGGTGCTCGTCGCCCTGTTCCCCGCCTCGGCGACGAAGGCCGCCCGGACGTTCGCGCTCGCCGTCTCGGTCCTGGAGTTCGCGCTTTCGATCCCGCTGTGGACCCGTTTTGCCGCCGCGACGCCCGGTTTCCAGTTCACCGAGAACCTCGACTGGATCCCGGCGATCGGAATCTCGTACGCCATCGGCATCGACGGGCTCTCGCTCGTCCTCGTCCTGCTGACGACGCTGCTCACGCCCGTCGCGCTCCTGTTCTCCGTGACGCACGTCGAAAAGTCGGTGCGCGGCTTCTCGATCGCCTTCCTCGTGCTCGAGACGGGAATGCTCGGGAGCCTCGTGGCCCTGGACCTGGCGCTCTTCTACGTCTTCTGGGAAGTGATGCTCGTTCCGATGTACTTCATCATCGGCATCTGGGGCGGCACGCGGCGCATCTACGCCGCGATGAAGTTCTTCCTCTTCACGATGGCGGGCAGCCTGCTGATGTTCCTCGCCATCCTGTACCTCGCGATCCGGTACCACACGGTCACCGGCGCGTGGTCGTTCCTGCTCGCGGATCTCGCGACCCTCGACCTTCCGGGTGGCACCCAGGCGATCCTCTTCTTCGCGTTCGCGCTCGCCTTCGCGATCAAGGTCCCCGTCTTCCCGCTGCACACGTGGCTGCCGGACGCGCACACGGAGGCTCCGACGGCCGGCTCGATCATCCTGGCCGGCGTCCTCCTGAAGCTCGGCGTCTACGGGTACCTGCGCTTCGCCCTTTCGCTCTTTCCCGAGGCCGCCCTGCGATACGCGCCGTGGGTCGGCCTGCTCGGTGTCATCGGCGTGATCTACGGGGCGCTCGTGGCGTACCCGCAGAAGGACATGAAGCGGCTCGTCGCCTACTCCTCGGTCTCGCACCTGGGGCTCGTCGTCGTCGGCATCGGCGCCTTCACGTCGATCTCGCTGTCCGGGTCGATCCTCCAGATGATCAACCACGGGCTCTCGACCGGCGCGCTCTTCCTGCTCGTCGGCGTCCTCTACGAGCGCCGCCACACCCGCGAGATCGAGGCCTACGGCGGCATCGCGGGCATCGTTCCCGTCACGACGGCCCTGTTTCTCGTCGCGACCCTGTCCTCGATCGGCCTTCCCGGCCTGAACGGCTTCGTCGGCGAGTTCCTGATCCTGCTCGGGACGTGGACCTCGCCCCACCGCTGGTGGGCGGTGCTCGCGGCGACCGGCGTGATTCTCTCGGCGGTCTACATGCTGTCCCTCGTGCAGCGCGTCTTCTGGAACCCGCTCACGCACGAGGAGAACCGGAAGCTCCAGGACATCCGGCCGTCCGAGTTCATCGCCGCCGCCGTGCTCGTCCTCGCGATGATCTGGATCGGCGTGCGGCCCAACGACCTCTTGTGCCGCCTGACGCCGACCGTCGAGGCGATCCGGGCCGACGTCCTGGAGAAGACGAATGCGGCGCGGGAGCGCCGCCGAGGCGCCCGGCCCGGAGCCACGCCGGCGCCATGATCCCCTTCGGTCCGGCCGAGCTCGCCGCGATCTCCCCCGAGATCGCGCTCGCCGCGGCCGGGCGCTCTGATCGTGCTCCTCGAGGCCTTCGCTCCCCGCGCACGCGGCTGGTTCGCGACACTCGCTCTGGCGGCGGTCGCCGGCATCATCTGTACTTCCTCGCCCGCGCGCCCCAGGGCGTCTCGTTCGGAGGGCGCTTCGAGACCTCGTCCGCTGACCTGGCTCGTCGGAATCTTCGTCAGCGCGACGGCGGCCCTCGCAATCCTGATCGCAAAGCCCTACCTGCGGCGCACCGGGGAGGAGCACGGGGAGTTCTACGCCCTCCTGCTCTGGGGACATCTCGGCGTCTCGCTCATGGTCCGCGGAATCGACCTGCTCGTCATCTTCATCGGCCTCGAGACGCTGTCGCTCTCCTTCTACGTGCTGGCGGCGTTCTTCCGCACCGTGCCCGCCTCTTCCGAGGCCGGCCTGAAGTACTTCCTGACGGGCGCGTTCGGCTCGGCATTCACGCTGTACGGCATCGCCCTTCTTTTCGGAAAGAGCGGGAGCATGCGCATCTCTTCGCTGTCGCAGGTGGGCCTCGGAGCCGATCCGGTCGTGACTTTCGCGCTCCTCCTGCTGCTCGCGGGATTCGGCTTCAAGATGTCGCTCGCGCCGTTCCACGCCTGGGCGCCCGACGTCTACCAGGGCATGCCGACGCCGGCCGTCGCCTACCTCTCCGTCGCTCCCAAGGGCGCGAGCCTCCTCGTCCTCTACCGCGTCCTCACGGCCGTCTTCCAGGGAGGACTTCCCGGCCGCCTCGCAGACCGGGATCGCCGCCATCGCCATCCTCTCGATGACGCTCGGCAACGTCGTGGCGCTCGCGCAGCGCGACATCAAGCGGCTGCTCGCCTACTCCGGGCATCGCCCACATGGGCTACGTCACGATCACGCTCGTCGTCTTCGGCCGGGACGCCCTCGCGGCGGCGATCGTCTACCTCTTCGCCTACCTCGTCTCGAACGCCGGCGCGTTCGCGGCCGTCGTCGGCCCTCTACCGCGACGAGACCAAGCCGCATCCGGTCGGCGCTGCTCGCGGGCGAAGGGCGCCGCTCGCCGTTTGCCGCCGCGGTGCTGGCGCTCTGCCTCTTCTCGCTCGCCGGCATCCCGGCGACGGCCGGCTTCATCGGCAAGTTCTTCGTCTTCGGGGCCGCGATCGAGCGAGGGCCTCTACGCGCTCGCCGTCATCGGCATCCTCAACAGCCTCATCTCGATCGGCTACTACCTGAAGGTCGTCTACATGCTGTACATGCGCGACTCCGTCGAGCCGCAGGGGCCGCCGCCGCTCGACGGCCGCCGACGGGCTCGCCCTGGCGGTCTGCGCCGCGGCGATCCTGGCGCTCGGCATCTTCCCGGCCGGCCTCTGGGCGCTGGCGCGTCAGGCCGCGGAGACTCTCCCGTTCTTCGGCCCCTGACCAGCCTCACCCATTCGGGATGACGTCCCAGCCGCGACACCCGCAACCAGAACCGTCGGAAGGAGAAGCGCATGTCCGCGAAGCCCAAGCCCGCCATCCGGCCCGCTCCACGAACTCCGGCTCCTCGCCGGCCACGCCGAGGACCTGAACCCCTTCCACTTCGCGCGGCTGCAGTTCGAGCGCGCCGCGGACCATCTCGGCCTCGACGCCGGCACGCGCGACGTGCTCGGGAACCCGAAGCGCCAGCTCACCGTCTCGATCCCGGTCAAGATGGACGACGGCTCGATCCGCGTGCTTCCAGGGCTACCGCGTCCAGCACTCGATCGCGCGCGGGCCGTCCAAGGGCGGCATCCGCTACCACCCCGGCGTCACGCTCGACGAGGTCAAGGCCCTGGCGATGTGGATGACCTGGAAGTGCGCCGTCGTCAACATCCCGTTCGGCGGCGCCAAGGGCGGCATCACGGTCGACCCGAAGGCGCTCTCGCCTCGGCGAGAACGAGCGCATGACGCGCCGCTTCACCTCCGAGATCTCGATCATGCTCGGCCCCGACCGCGACATCCCGGCGCCCGACGTCTACACGAACTCCCAGACGATGGCCTGGATGATGGACACCTTCTCCATGACGAAGGGCTACTCGACGCTCGGCGTCGTGACGGGCAAGCCGCTCTCGCTCGGCGGCTCGGCGGGGCGCAACGAGGCCACGGCGGAAGGCTGCTTCGTCGCGATCGAGGAGGCCGCCAAGCGGCTGTCCCTGCCGCTGAAGGGCGCGACCGCCGCCGTCCAGGGATTCGGCAACGCCGGGTCCTTCGTGGCGAAGTTCCTCGAGGAGGCCGGGGTGCGCGTCGTCGCCGTCTCGGACACGAAGGGCGGCATCTACGACAAGAAGGGCCTCTCGATCGACGACGCTCTTCGCGACCAAGGAGAAGAAGGGCACGCGTCACGGCGGTCAAGGGCGAGCGGATCTCGAACGAGGAGCTGCTCGAGCTGCCCGTGGACATCCTCGTGCCGGCGGCGCTCGAGGGCGTCATCACGCGCAAGAACGCCCCGCGCATCAAGGCCCGGATCATCGCCGAGGCGGCCAACGGTCCGACGACTCCCGACGCCGACGACATCCTCCACAAGAAGGGCATCGTCGTGATCCCCGACATCCTCGCCAACGCCGGCGGCGTCACGGTGTCCTACTTCGAGTGGGTGCAGGACCTCTACTCGTTCTTCTGGGAGCCGGACATGGTGCGCACCCAGCTGCAGCGCACGATCCGCCGGTCCTACGCCGACGTCGAGGCGACCGCGCGCAAGCACGACACGGACCTGCGCACGGGCGCCCTCGATCCTCGCGGTCACCGGGTCGAGGAGGCGAGCATCCGCGGCATCTTCCCGTAGGAGCCT
>CAVRXJ010000008.1:0-10354 GCA_963725095.1 uncultured Acidobacteriota bacterium | reverse complement strand
CGCGACCCTGCCGCCCTCCGCGCCATCGCGCCGGAGTGATCGGGGAGGCCCGAAGCGCTAGGCCGCCCGCGGCCTCTTCTTCCAGGCCACGTAGGGGCGGGCGAGCTGGCGCAGCGACGCGAGCTTCCACGCGTAGAGCTGCGACGCGAAGCTGCGCGGCGCCAGCTCCGTCGCCTCCTCCGGCTGGACGACGAGCGAGACCTGGATCTCCGGGAAGACGCCGACGGGGAGGCCGGCGCGCCTGACGGACTCCCAGAGGTGGGCGAAGACGTCCTTCATCGCCTCGGGGTCCGGCGGCGGGACCGATTCCATCTCGCTCCCGACCGTCGGCCGGAAGATGCAGACCGTCGGAAAGGCGCCCGCGTCCACGATCCGGTCGATGCCGCGCTTCGTGGCCTCGACGGTCTCCGGCCCCGCGATGATCTCGCCCGAGGTCTTGCCCGCCCCGAGCCGCTTGCGACGTGTACTCCATGGCGTCGAAGAAGGCTTTCTGGCCGAGCGTCTGCGCCTTTCCGGGGCAGAGCCGCGCGAAGACCTCCGGGTCCTCGAACTCATAGCAGAAGGAAAAGTGGTCGGTGCCGGCCTCGATCAGTTCGTCGTACTCGCGGTACATCTTCCTCGGCACCGGGACGGCCTGGACGCCGATGAAGCCGCCCACCTTCTCCCGCACGGCCCGGACGAACGGCTCGCACTGCCTGAGGCCGTGGAGCGCCTCGAGCTTTTCCTTGTCCTCGAAGTGGTAGCCCGTGTTGAGGTGCGTGAAGATCGAGCCCGAGCGGTCGCGCGCCGCGATTGCCGTCTCGACGACGTCGTCGACCTTCTTGCGCGACTCCTCGGCCTCGCCGACGTTCTCGCCGGTCGTGCAGAACTTGCATGCGGGGGACGCGTCGAGGCCCAGTAGAGGCACGCGTTCGAGACGTAGATGCCGAGGTAGGTTCCCTGCAGGACGCCGACGCGGCTCATCGTCGTCCCCGCCGAGGTGCGTCCACGAGTACCAGTCGGGCTCGGGCGGCACCTCGACGGGATAGTCGTCCGTCGCGCTCGTCGGCCACGTGGTAGCCCCCGCCATTTTTCCGGAGGACGAAGGGGGACGCCGCGGCGAAGGGCTCGACGACCGGGACGTTCGCCCAGATCTTCTTGTTCGGCGACGGGATCACGAGCTCGAGCCCCGAGCCGAGCCCGGCGCGCGTCCGCGAGATGCGGCGGGCGTCCTCGCTCGACCTCGCAGGAGGGGTCGATCCGCATCCCGCGGCAGAACAGCTCGATCTCGAGTTCGACGGGCGCCAGCATCACTGGAAGGCTACCGGGGCTCCGGCGGGGCCGCCATGATGCAGATCACCCAGAAGCCCTGCCGTTCATTTGATGGGTTTGCCTCAGGCGCCGCCCGGCGCGGTCCGCTGAAGTAGAGACCGAAGCGGGGCAAATCGACCGAACAGCGAAAACAGCGAAAACCGATCGAGGGCATGACGCCCGTCATACCCGCCGTCGCGCCGCGGCGAGATCGTCTCGGGAGGACAAATGAGCGGCCGTCGAAACAAGGAAACATCCCAACCCAGCGCGCCGGGGACCGAGTTTCTCTCTCGCGGCGACGTCGCCCGGCTCTTCGGTGTGTCCGTGTCGACCGTGACGCGGTGGGCCCGCCTCGGGCTGCTGAAGACCGTCCGCACGCCGGGCGGCCACTACCGCTTCCCGGCGCAGGAAACGCGCCGCGCGGCGAGCCACCCTGGCGCCGCCGAGCTCGTGAGGCTCGACTGAGCATGGCCATCCCGATTCGGCTTCCGGACCTCGCGCACTGGAAGGCGCAGGTGAAGTGCCAGACGGCCTGCCCCGTCCTGACCGACGCGGGGCGCTACGTCCAGCTGATCGCCGAAGGTCGCGACGAAGAGGCCTTCCTCGTCGCCCGCGCGCCGAATCCCTTCGCCTCGGTCTGCGGCCGCGTCTGCGCGGCGCCGTGCGAAGACGCCTGCCGCCGCGGCGCGATCGACGCGCCGATCTCCATCCGCGCACTCAAGCGATTCGTCACGGAGGGCTACGGCGTCGAATCCGTGCGCCCCGATACGCAGAACCGCCTGCGGGAGTCGTTGGTCGCCGAGGGAAATCGGTACCCGGGCCACCTGCCCGTCCACCCGAGCGGTGTGGCCGGTTCGGCTTCTTCCAGGAGGAAAGTCGCCGTCATTGGCGCGGGGCCGGCAGGGCTGTCGGCCGCGCACGACCTGGCCCTGCTCGGCTACGCCGTCACGGTGTTCGAGGCGTCGGAAGAGCCGGGCGGCATGATGCGGTTCGGGATCCCCGAATACCGTCTGCCACGCACGCTCATCCGCGCCGAGATCGACAAGATCCTCTCGCTCGGCGTCGACCTGAAGCTGAAGACCCCGCTCACCGCCGCATTCGGGCTGACGCAACTTCGCGCGGAGGGCTTCGAATCGGTCTTCCTCTCGATCGGAGTCTCCAAGGGGCGCGACCTCCAGGTTCCCGGCGTCGATCAGGACGGCGTCGTCAAGGCGGTCGACTACCTCTTGAACGTCAACCGCGGGTACCGCATGGACATGGGACAGCGGGTGGTCGTGATCGGCGGAGGCTTCGTGGCTTTCGACGCCGCCCGCACCGCCCTCCGGCTCGGCCGCAAGGATCTCACTCCGGATCTCGAGCGCATCGACGCGGTGGGCGACCACAACCTCAAGGAGGCGCTCGATTCCGCCCGCGCGGCACTCCGCGGAGGGGCCACCGAGGTCACGATCGTCTCCCTCGAGAGCTTCGATGAAATGCCCGTCCTCAAGACGACGCAGGGGCACGAAGAGTTCGAGGAAGCGCAACGAGAAGGGGTCGCCTTCGTCCCCCGCCGTGGGCCGCACCGCTTCCTCGGGGACGGGAAGCTTTCGGCGGTGGAGCTGAAACGCGTCGTCTCCGTCTTCGACGAGAAGGGCCGCTTCGCGCCGACCTACGACGAGCAGGACGTGACGCGCATCGCCTGCGACGCCTGCATCCTGGCCATCGGCCAGCAGCCCGACCTCTCGTTCCTCAAACCGGAAGACGGCGTCGCGCTGACGCCCGGGGGAACGATCCGGGTCGACCCGGTCACGCTGGCCGCGACGGCCCCGGGGGTCTTCGCCGGGGGCGACGTCGCGTTCGGTCCCCGCAACTTGATCGAGGCCGTCGCCAACGGCAAGCGCGCCGCCCGCTCGATCCACGAGCACCTCTCGCGCCCGGCGAGCGCGCTCACGGCGCTGCTCGAGATCGAAAAGCTCTCGACCGCGGGCTACCGCATGATCGCGGGTTTCGAAGTGTCCGACCGCGAGGCGGCGCCCACGCTCGACCTCGGGCGGCGCACGGGAATCGCGGAGGTCGAAACGGGCTACGGGCCGGAACAGGCGCGGCAGCAGGCCGCCCGGTGCCTGGTCTGCCACGTGCAGACGATCTACGACCCCGAGGCCTGCGTGCTTTGCAACCGCTGCGTCGACGTGTGCCCGGAGTACTGCCTGGCGATCGTCCCGTTCGAGCAGCTCGACCTGCCGGCGAACGAGCGCGCCATCCTCGCCGCGCGCGCGCAGGCCGACGGCCTCCCGCTTTCCGCCATGGTCAAGGACGACGACCGCTGCATCCGGTGCGGGCTCTGCGCGATCCGCTGCCCGACCGACGCCATGACGATGGAACGCTTCACGATCACGGAACGATTCGCCGCCGCGGCCGGGTGAAGGAGGCACACGCGATGACCAAGGACCGAAGGGAATTCCTCGTGAGGCTTGGAATCGGGAGCGGGATCGCGGCCCTCGGCGCGCAGACGGTCGCCTCGATGCGCTCCCTCGTCCCCAACGTTTCCTATGATGCGCCGACGACGGTGAAGATCGGCATGCCGAACGACTTCCCCGACGGCCTGCAGTTCCTTCCCGACCAGCGGCTTTACGTCTTCCGCGAGGGCCGGACCTTCTACGCCATCTCCGCCGTCTGCACCCACCTCGGGTGCACGGTCCGCGCCGAGGCCCTCTCGAAGATCGAGACGAAGACCATCGACGGCAAGGCCCTCCGCCTGACGCACCGGTTCCTCTGTCCCTGCCACGGCTCGAAGTACGAGGGCGACGGGACCAACGTTTCGGGTCCAGCCCCGCGGCCGCTCACCTGGTACCACCTCTCGGTCGCGCCGGAGGACGGCCAGCTGGTCGTCGACCTGGTGCGCCCGGTGGACCGCGACTTTCGCCTGACGGTCGCGTGAAGGAGACCGCATGAGACCGAACCCGAAGCCCACGCCGTCCGTTGCCCCCGGCGTGCACCCGAAACGCTGGTGGAGCTTCCGACCCGCCTCCGACCGGCAGGCGGGCGACGCGATCGTCTCCAACTTCCTGCTGCACTGGTTTCCCGCGAAGAGCTACAAGCCGTCGCTCGCCTGGAGCTACTCGTTCTGGCTCGGCACGATTTCGGCGGCCCTGCTCTTCCTCCTGGTCCTTTCCGGCCTCCCGCTGCTCTTCCTCTACATCCCCTCCGTCGAGCGGGCCTACGCCTCGGTCAAGGACATCGAGTACGTCATCACCTTCGGCTCCTGGATCCGCGCCGTACACCGGATCTCGGCCCACCTGATGGTCGCCGCGGTGTTCCTCCACCTGGTGCGCGTTTTCTTGACCGGCGCCTACAAGAACGGCGTCGGCCAGAACCAGCGGCGCGAGTGGAACTGGGTCTTCGGCGTCGCCATGCTCCTCCTGACGCTCTTCCTCTCGTTCACCGGCTACCTCCTGCCCTGGGACCAGCTCGCCTACTGGGCGGTCACCGTCGGCACGAACATCGCGTCTTCGGTTCCGTTCGTCGGCCCGACGGCGCGCGAGCTGCTCATCGGTGGACGGACGATCGAGCAGGCCACACTCATCCGCTTCTACGTCCTCCACGTCCTGTTCCTGCCCATGTTGATCGGCGCGCTCTTCGGCTACCACATGTGGCGCGTGCGCAAGGACGGGGGTCTCGCCCGCGCCGACGCCGCGAAGCTCGCCGCGGAAAAGACGGAGCTTCCCACGTCGAAGTCCAAGACCTACACGCTGCTCGGCATCGCGCGCGGGACCTCGCCGCAGGTCCGGGCCTCTTCGCTCGAGGCGCAGGGCATGACGGTGAATTCGGTTCCGGACCTGACGAGGCGCATCGCGATCGCGATCCTGGGGACGATCGCGCTGGTCGGGATCCTCTCGGTCTTCGTCCGGTCGCCCCTGGAGGAGCCAGCCAATCCGCTCATTACCCCCAACCCCGCCAAGGCGCCCTGGTACTTCCTGTGGCTGCAGGAGATCGTCACCGACACGACGGTCCACCTGGGCTCGGTCACCATCAACGGAGCCTTCCTCGGCGGCGTGCTGCTGCCGGGCGTGCTCCTGGTGCTGCTGACCATCTGGCCCTGGCTCGACAAGAGTCCGGCGGGCGCGGCGGGCATCTGGTTCGCCGGCACCCGGCGCCGGCAGAACACGGTGTTCCTGCTCCTCGTCGCCGGTGTGCTCATCCTGACCGTCGTCGGCACTTTCCTGCGCGGCCCCTACTGGCACTTCTACTGGCCCTGGCAGCCGTGGCCGCAACTTCCGTCGAGGATCTGAGATGGAACAGAGAACCGACTCACCGTATCCGAAGAAGGACCGGCCGGTCCTGGCGGTCATCGGCCTGCTGCTGGTCGTGTCGACGGTCCTCTTCGCCTGGAGCGACCGCAAGCACGACTGGCGCTACTACCAGTACGCCTTCCGATCACAGGTCGTCGAGAAGCTCGGCGCGGAGAAGGCGAAGACGCTCCCGAAGGGCGTCCAGCAGATCTGGGTCGCCGAGATGCGGCGGGCCGACCGCTGCGTCACCTGCCACCAGGCGATGCTGTGGAAGGGGTTCGAGAAGGCGGAGAATCCTTTCCGGACGCACCCGGCCGAGCCCCTCCGCCACCACCCGATCGAGAAATTCGGCTGCACCTCCTGCCATGGCGGGCAGGGCTGGGCGATCGACGCCGCGGCCGCGCACGGTCCGGTCGAGCACTGGGAGGAGCCGCTCTTGGGCTCGCAGCTGGGCGAGGAATACACGCTCGCGGCGAACAAGACAGCGTTGATGCAGATGAACTGCAACGTCTGCCATCGCTACGACCGCCAGACGAAGGGCGCCGACGAGATCAACCTCGCCAAGGCGCTCGTGCTGGAGAAAGGCTGCCGGGCCTGCCACGTCATCAACGGCCGCGGCGGGACGATCGGTCCGGACCTGACCTGGGTCGGCGACAAGGCCCCCGAACAGTACGAGTACGGCCGTCTCTCGGGACAGATGAGCGCGTTTGCCTGGCACGTCGCGCACTTCAAGGACCCGCGCGCGCTCGTCCCGGAGACCGTGATGCCGAACTTCCACTTCACGCACGCGCGACGCACAGGCGCTCTCCATGCTCGCGCTGTCCTGGCGGCGCGCGCCGATCCCCGCCGACTACCGGCCGGGCCTCCCCCGCACCGACCCGCAAACGCCCGAGGAGGTCGCCGAGGAACAGCGGATGAAGACCGGCCCGGGCGCCTGGTTCGTCAAGACCGGCTGCTTCGTCTGCCACTCGATCCAGGCGCTCGGCGTCAAGAGCCCGGCGCAGATCGGACCCGACCTCTCGACCGCCGTCGAGGACACGCAGGCGCGCTTCGGCCGCACGGTCGACGACTTCCTCCGCGAGCCGACGGGCACGATGGCGGTCGTCCTCTCGCGGCAGATCGTTCTGACCCCGGAGGAGAAAGCCATCGCCGTGCAAAAACTCCGCGAAGCCTTCGCGGAGTATCAGAAACAGAAGGCGAGGGCCACAACACGCCGGCCGGCGAGGCCGGAAGACACTGAAGGAGGATTCCCCATGAGCGTTCCCAAGCGGTGGATGACAGCAAGCGCGGTCGCGGCCTTCGCGGTCCTGATCGCGATCGCCGGCCGTTGCGCGCCCAGTGCGCCCAAGGCAGGAGCGAAGAAGGGCGGCGCGGCGGGCGCCTCCGACATGGCCGTCGCGGCGCAAAAGGTCTATGTCGCGCCGGGAGACCTCGACGAGTACTACCTGTTCGCTTCGGGAGGCCACTCGGGCCAGATCTACGTGTACGGCGTCCCCTCGATGCGCCACCTCTCGACGATCCCTGTCTACACGCCGTACCCCGCGACCGGCTATGGTTTTGACGACGAATCGAAGGCCATGCTCGGGAACCTCACCTGGGGAGATGTTCACCATCCATCGCTCTCGGAGACCAACGGCGACTACGACGGGCGATGGCTCTTCGTCAACGACATGAACGGGCGGGTCGCGCGCGTCGACCTGCGCGACTTCAAGGTCAAGCAGATCTTCGGTCCCATGCCCAACATTTCCGGAAACCACGGCTCCGCGTTCGTCACGCCGAACACCGAGTATTCCGTGCTCTCCTCGCGCTTCTCGATTCCGATTCCCAAGGGCACGACCGCGCCCATCGACAAGTACGCGACCGATTACAAAGGCGTGATCGCCGCCGTGAAGATCGACCCCAAGACGGGGGAGATGACACAGGGATTCCAGATCCTCATGCCGCCCTTCGACTACGACCTCGGCGACGCGGGCAAGAAGATCTCAGACGGCTGGATGTTCTTCACGTGCTACAACTCCGAGCGCGCCACCGGAAAGCTCGAGGTGACCTCGACGCAACGCGACCGCGACTACATCGCCGCCATCGACTGGAAGGCCGCCGAGAAGGCGATCGCCGAGGGCAAGGGCGACGTGATCGGCGGGGTCAAGGTCCTCGACCCGAAGAAGGTTCCCGGCATCGTGTACCTGATGCCCTGCGGCAAGTCGCCGCACGGGGTCGACGTGTCCCCCGACGGCAAGTACGTCATCGGCTCGGGCAAGCTGCAGGGCGTCACGACGGCGTTCAACTTCGAGAAGATCCAGACGGCCATCCGCAACAAGGACTTCACCGGGGACGAAGACGGGATTCCGGTTCTCAAGTACGAGTCGATCAAGGACGCGGAGGTCCCGGTCGGGCTCGGCCCGCTCCACACGCAGTTCGGCCCGAACGGCGAGTGTTACACCTCGCTCTTCGTCGACAGCGCCATCGCCAAGTGGAAGCTCGGCACCTGGGAGGTCATCGACAAGGTTCCGATGTCCTACTCGATCGGGCACCTCACGGCCGCGGAGGGCGACACCGTGTCGCCGGACGGGAAGTACCTCGTCGGCTTGAACAAGCTGTCGCACGGCCGGCACCTCTCGGTCGGGCCTTCGCAGCCGGAGTCGTCGCAGCTGGTGGACATCTCCGAAGAGAAGATGAAGATCCTCTACGACGCCTTCACGGAGCCCGAACCGCACTACGCGCAGATGATCAAGGCGGACAAGGTCAAGCCGATCGAGGTCTATCTCAAGGACGAAAACAAGAACCCCCTCGCGATCTGGGACGTGAAGGACGCCGGCGTTGCCCGCAAGGGAAACGACGTCCTCGCGAAGGTCATCGTCGTGCGTTCCACGATCACGCCGACGGTCATCGAGGTCGAGCAGGGCGACACCGTCAAGGTTGCCATCACCAACATCGAACAGACCACCGACGAGCTCCACGGGTTTGGCCTGCTCGACTACAACATCAACATCGTCTGCGATCCGGGCGAAACCAAGACGGTTACGTTCAAGGCCGACAAGCCCGGCGTCTTCCCGTACTACTGCACGAACTTCTGCTCGGCGCTCCACCAGGAAATGCAGGGCTACCTGATCGTCAGGAAAAAGGCATAGCGGAGGATTCCATGAAGGCCTTTCTCGAACGCAGCCACCGATTCCTCGACCGGCCTCTCGAGCTGCCGCCGCGTCGGCTGCTGCTCGCGGCCGTCCTCCTGCTCGTGCCGACGTACCTTCTCCCGCTCTGGAAAATGACGATGTATGCCCCGCAATACCCGGACGGCCTGCGGATGGCGATCTACAGCTACAAGCTCGAGGGAGGCAACGGGGGCCAGGATGTCCGGGAAATCAACCTTCTCAACCACTACATCGGCATGCGCGAGCTCACGACATCGGAATTCACGGAGTTCAAGTGGATTCCGTTCGTCGTGGGCGCGCTCGCCCTCGTCTTCCTGCGCGCCGCGGTGCTCGGGAAGGTGGGCACGCTCATCGATCTCTTCGTCCTCTACGTCTACTTCGGGCTCTTCTCGCTCTGGTCGTTCGGATACAAGCTCTACTCCTACGGCCACACCCTCGCGCCGACGGCGTCGGTCAAGGTGGCGCCGTTCATGCCGCCGCTCTTCGGACACAAGAAGCTCGCCAACTTCGAGGTCTACTCCTATCCCGCGGCCGGTTCCTATGCGCTCGCGATCGTCGCGGTGGCGCTCGCCGCCGCAGTCCTGCTGGCGATGCGCGAAGGGCGCGCCGAGGACGCCGCGGATGCCCGGGTGGCCGGTTGATCGTTCCGGCACTGCTCCTCCTTGCCCTTTCGGCCATTCCGGGCGCGGCCGCGTCGCCGCTGCAGTCACGGATCGACGCCGCTGCGCCCGGCTCGACGATCGTGGTCGGGCCGGGGACCTACCGCGGCGATCTCGTCATCGATCGCCCGCTCCGACTCGTGGGACGCGGAAGACCCGTGCTCGCGGGCTCGGGCGAGGGCACGGTGGTGCGCGTGCGCGCCGACGACGTCCTCCTCGAGGGCTTCGACATCGACGGCCGGGCGGGCGGCGACCTCGGCCGCGACTCCTCCGGGGTGCATGTCGCCGGGCGGCGGGCGACGATCCGCGACTGCCGCATCGATCGCACGCTCTTCGGCGTCTACCTCGCAGCGGCGGACGGCTCGATCGTCGAGCGCTGCCGCGTTCGAGGGATCCCCGGAAAGGACGCCGGAGAGAAGGGATCGGGATTCCACGTCTGGAACACCAACGGGTTCCGTCTGGCCGGCAACACCGCCGTCGACGTGCGGGACGGCTTCTACATCCAGTCCTCCTCGCACGGAACCATTTCGGGCAACACGGCCCGCGACCTGCGCTATGGCCTTCACTACATGTTCTCCGACGACAACGTCTTCGAGGACAACCTGTTCGAGAACGGCGCGGCGGGGACCGCGATCATGTACTCCCGGCGGATCCTCTTCCGGCGCAACCGATTCCTGCACAACCGCGGCTTCGCCTCGGTCGGCCTGCTCTTCAAGGCCTGCGAGGACGTCGTCGCCGAGTCCAACCTCATCGCCGACAACGCCCGCGGCATCTTCCTGGAGGGCTCGTACCGCAACCTCTTTCGAGAAAATGTCGTGGCCGAATCGGACACGGCGATCGTTCTCTACGATTCCTGCGGCGACAACCGCTTCGAGCGCAATACCTTCGTCGGCAATCTGACGCCCCTCGTCCTGGTCGGCCGCCGCACCGACACACGGTTCGACGGCAACTACTGGTCCGACAACGACGAGCCGGACCTCGACGGCGA
>CAVRXJ010000007.1:0-172254 GCA_963725095.1 uncultured Acidobacteriota bacterium | reverse complement strand
ACTGAGCCCGCGAGTCCTCTGCGCTCCGCTGCCGCCGGTGCCCGCTCCGCGACCGCGTGGCTGCCGAAGACCTTCACCGTCCTGCGCGGCTACACGGCCGCCCAGCTCGTCGCCGATCTTCAGGCGGGTCTGGTCGTCGGGATCGTGGCCGTCCCGCTCGCCCTGGCCTTCGCGATCGCCTCGGGCGTTCCTCCGGAAAAGGGCCTGATCACCGCCGTCGTGGCGGGCTTTCTCATCTCGTTTCTCGGCGGCAGCCGCGTCCAGATCGGGGGACCCACCGGCGCCTTCGTCGTCATCGTCTACGGGATCGTCCAGAAGCACGGCCTGGACGGCCTGCTCGTCTGCACCCTGATCGCGGGAGTCCTTCTGATCGCCATGGGCCTGGCGGGGTTCGGGGGCGCGATCAAGTTCATCCCTTATCCGGTCGTGACGGGGTTCACCAGCGGGATCGCCCTGATCATCTTTTCTTCCGAGGTGAAGGACCTCCTCGGCCTGCCGAGATGGGCGCGGTGCCGGCTCCATTCCTGGCGAAATGGACCGCCCTCGCTCGGGCGATCGGCACCGTTTCCCTGCCGACGGTCGCGCTGTCGGCCGCCTCGCTCGCGATCCTGGCCCTCTGGCCGAGAATCTCGAAGCGGATCCCGGCGCCGATCGTCGTGATCCTCCTCGGCAGCGCCGCGGTGGCCTTCTGGAAACTCCCCGTCGAGACGATCGGGTCGCGGTTCGGCGCATTTTCCTCCGGATTCCCGGCGCCCCGGGTGCCCGACGTCACCGGCGAAACGCTCCGCGAGCTCTTCTCGCCCGCGTTGACGGTCGCTCTGCTCGCCGCCATCGAGTCGCTCCTCTCGGCCGTCGTCGCCGACGGGATGATCGGCAGCCGTCACAAGTCCAACGTCGAGCTCGTCGCGCAGGGCATCGCCAACATCGCATCGTCCCTCTTCGGCGGCATCCCGGCCACGGGCGCGATCGCCCGCACGGCGACCAACGTCAAGAACGGCGGGCGCACCCCGGTGGCCGGCATGGCGCATGCGCTGACGGTCCTCCTCGTTCTCCTCCTGCTCGGCCGCTGGGTCAGCCTGGTGCCGCTCGCGACCCTGGCGGCGATCCTGACCGTCGTGGCGTACCACATGAGCGAGTGGAGGTCCTTCGCGACGCTCTTCCGCTCGCCCAAGAGCGACGTGAGCGTCCTTCTCGCCACGTTCCTCCTGACGGTTCTGGTGGACCTCTCCGTCGCGGTCCAGGTCGGCATCGTCCTGGCGGCGTTCCTCTTCATCCGCCGTATGGCCGAGGTGACCAACGTCGAGACGGTGACGCGCGAGTTCCGCGAGGGCACCGACGGCACGATGCTCCAGGATCCGGGCGGTGTCGCACGGCGCGAGATTCCCGCCGGGGTCGAGGTATACGAGATCAACGGCCCGTTCTTCTTCGCGGCGGCGGAGAAGCTCAAGGACGTTCTCTCGTTTGTCGCGCGGCGTCCGAAAGTCTTCGTCCTGCGCATGCGCAACGTCCCCGCGATCGACGCGACGGGGATCCGGGTGCTGGACGACCTCTACGAGAGCTCGGTCAAGCACCGTGTGGCCTTCCTGATCGCGGGGCTGCAGGCGCAGCCGCTGGTCGCCCTCGAGCGGGCCGGGAGGCTCGACCGCTACGGAAGGCAGAACCTGGCCGACGACCTGGATGAAGCTCTCGAACGCGCGCGCGAGATCCTGTCGCGGGGAGACGGGGTGCCAGCGGGGGGGCGGTGATGGCCTGGACCGAGGCGCTCTGGGTGCGGCTGGCGGTCTCGCTCGGGATCGGGCTCCTGATCGGCGCCGAGCGCGAGCGGCGCAAGGGAAGCGGGGCCAAGCGAGGGGTGGCGGGCATCCGGACCTTCGCGCTCGTGGCGCTGGCCGGCGGCGTGAGCCTTTCGATCGGCGGGGAGACGGTCCTCGTGGCCGCGGTCCTCGCCGTCGGAGCCCTCGCGGCGGTTGCCTATTTTCGCAGCCGCGGGGCGGACCCGGGTCTGACGACCGAGGTCGCATTGTTGACGACGTTCCTGCTCGGCGCGCTGGCGGTCCGCCAGCCCGCGCTGGCCGCCGGTCTGGCCGTCGTCGTCGCGATCCTCCTGGCGGCGCGGACGGGGCTGCACCGGTTCGTCCGGAGGATTCTCACCGAGCAGGAGCTGCACGACGCGCTGCTGTTCGCCGCCGCGGCCCTCGTCGTGCTTCCACTGACCCCGGACCGCAACGTCGGGCCGTTCGGCGCGCTGAATCCACGCGTTCTCTGGAAGCTCGCGATCCTGGTCATGGGAATCTCGGCTTCGGGGTACGTTGCCCTGCGGATGCTGGGGCCTCGCCTGGGGCTTCCCCTCTCGGGCCTGGCGTCCGGGTTCGTGTCGAGCGCCGCGACGATCGGAGCGATGGGGCAGCGTGCCGCCAGACAGCCCGAGCTTCGCCGGGCGGCGGTGGCGGGCGCGGTCCTTTCGACCGTCGCCACGGTGGTGCAGATGGTGATCGTCCTTGCGGCCACGAGCCGGGCGACGCTGGAGGCGATGAAGATGCCGCTGCTCTTTGCGGGCGTCGCGGCCGCCGGCTACGGGCTGCTCTTCGCATTCCGACTGGCCCGTGGCCCCGGTGCGGCGGAGGTCTCGCCGGGGCGCGCGTTCGACCTGAGGACCTCGGTGATCTTCGCCGCGACGGTCTCCGCCGTCCTCCTCCTGTCCGCAGCGGTCAACCAATGGAGCGGTCCGCGGGGGCTCTTGATCGCCGTCGCGCTGGCGGGATTCGCCGACACGCACGCGGCCGCGATCTCGGCGTCTTCCCTCGTCGCGGCGGGAAAGACGACGGCGGCCGAGGCCGTCCTGCCGATTCTGGCAGGGTTCACCACCAACGCGGTCACCAAGGCGATCGTGGCGGCGACGGCCGGCGGGCGGCGTTTCGCCATGCAGACGATCCCCGGGCTGGTGCTCGTGGTCCTGGCGGCGTGGGCCGGCGCTCTTCTCGCCGGGGGCTGGTAGCGGGGGCTACGTTCTCTCGAACCGGCCGCTCTTTTCCGTCAACACGATCCGGTAGGTCAACAACCCGCCGTCCGTCTCCCGCCGCGTGCCCTGTGGCGCGCGGTCGAGGAGGGATGGCCCGGTCGCGCTGGTCGTGAGCGGGCGCAGCCGCTCGATGAGCAGGTCCATGGCCCGCAGCGCCGCCTCGCCCCGAAGCTCCTCGAAGGTCCCTCGGGCGATCACGCTTTCCCAGTTGGCGAGATTCTCGATGCGATCGACCTCGAAGCAGACGTCGGGGTTGCTTCGCATCATCCGGACCTTCAGCCCATCGGCCGTGTGCCCGTAGACGGTTCCCTCTTGGTAGGCGTACGTGACGGGCACGACGTACGTCCTCGCGTCCGCATGGCACCCGATACGCCCGATCACTTCACGCCGAAGGAGACGTTCGATCCGAGCGGGGCTCAACTCGCCCAGCATGACGGATTCGAGTCTGCGCGGGCCGTGCTGCACGCTTTTGATGCGATTGCATCATTTGGACACTCCGTCTCCGGCATTAACTTCTCTCTGCGATGCGGATTCTGGCGGCAACGGATGGCTCTCGCGGTGGGATCGCGGCGCTTCGGTTCGCGGCACGGCTGGTGGCAGGCTCCCCGGGCGGGGAGTTGATCGTATTGACTGTTGCTCGACCCGCTCCGGGACATGCGGACGAAAAGCCCGATCGGCTCCGGCGGCGTGCCGAAAGGATTCTCGAGTTGGCCGCGCGCCGGATGCATGGGCAGCCGGTTCGTATGGCTTTTCATCTGGTTTCTCCGCGATCGACCGCCCCCGTTCCGGAGACCATCTCCCGGGAGGCCGATCGGCTCAAGGCGGACCTGGTCGTCGTCGGAAGCGAGGGCCGGGACTCCCTGACGGAGTGGGTCCTGGGCGGCGTCGCCCTGCGGCTTGTCTACGTCTCCCGCCGTCCCGTGGCGGTGGTGCGCCCCCCGCGCCGCCGGAAATCGGCCTAGAAGCCCTCCGACACAGCAAAGACCCGTCTGGCGGTTTGCCGCGCCGGGGCAGCGGTGCTAACGTTGTGAGGATGGCCGTGCCCAACGCCTCCGACGCACTCGACCGGATTGCCCGCAGCGACGAGGCGGTCTTCGCGATCGACTCTGCGGATCGGATCATCCTCTGGAACAAGAAGATCGAGGCGCTGCTCCAGCGCCCGGCGCGCAGCGTGCTCGGAAAGCACTGCTACGACGTCCTCGGCGGCCGGGATAGCCAGGGAAACGTCTATTGCTTCCGCAACTGCCCGGTCGCCCATCAGGCGCGCGAGACGCCCAAGGACCCCGTGCGGCGGTTTCCGCTGTCGATCGAGATCGGCAAACAGGGACACAGGTGGTTCGAGGTCTCGCTGTTCTCGATCCCCTCGTACCATCCGGCCCTTTCCACGGTTGTCCACGTGTTGCGCGAGGAAAAACAGAAGCCTTCCCCGCTCGAGCGGCATCTCGCCGGCGAGGCGGACGCGCGAGAGCCCCTCTGGCCGATGACCACGTCCGAGGGTCAACCAGTCGAGCTCACCGCGCGTGAGAAGGAGATCCTCCGGTGCCTATCCGAGGGTCTGACGACGGGGGCGATCGCCAAGCGGCTCTTCATCGCGCCCGTGACGGTGCGCAACCACATCCAGAACATCCTGCACAAGCTCGACGTCCACACCAAGCTCGCGGCCGTGGTCTTCGCCTACCAGCACCACCTGATCTAGCGCCCGCCGTGGCGCGGCAGTTCCGGGAGGGGCGTCAATCGATGCGAATGGGCCGGCCCGTCAGCTCGAGGCACAGCTTTTCGAGCGCGCGGTTGTCGAAGGCGTTCCATCCGTCGCAGGCGCAGTGTTCCCGCGTCTCGACGTCGCAGCACAGGGCGGCGCCGGCGACCTGCTGGCGACCGACGTGATACAGGCTGATCAGCTTTTCGAGTTCCTGGCGAGAGGCCTGCGGACGGCGGAGGGCGATCCAATCGAACCGACGTCGAAGCTCCGCGTCCGAGAGGTTGCGGAAGCCGCCGCAGAAGATGCCGAAGCGTCCCGCGACCGAGCACATGCAGTGCTCCTCATCGGTCATCATGGTGAGCTTTTCCCGGATCCGTTCGAGCGCCTTCGGACGGGACAGACTTTCCATCCTTTCGCCCGTTTCAGGCCCTGAGCCGCCGCTGCCGGTCCCCATGCGAATCACTCTCGTCCTCAGTGGGATGGCGAGCCTGATCCGAACGCATCATTTTCATCCGCCGGGCGCTCGCTGGCCTGAGGCGTCCCTTGCCGCCACCCGGGGTCGTTTGCCGAGACCCGCGATCTGAGGCGATTGCATCAGGACGGTGATGGCGCGCCGGCGTTCTCATTGCGGCATGACGCCCGTCATGTCCTCGGCCGACCCGGGGGGCTAGGTTGGTTTCGATGAGTCGGCCTCCCGCCTTCGAGCCCCGCCCCGGCGAGAGCTTCTCGTTCCGCGAGATCCTGTATGAAAAGCGGTCTGGCGTCGCCCGGATCACGATCAACCGCCCTTTCCGCTACAACGCCTACTCGACGGCGTGTCTGGAGGAGTTGGCGTCGGCGCTCAAGGACGCGTCCTTCGACGATTCGGTTGGCGTCATCGTCCTGACCGGGGCCGGCGACCGGGCGTTCTGCACCGGAGGGGACGTCAAGGAGTACGCCGAAACCTACATCGGTGCGCCGCGTGACTACTGGAAGTACATGGCCCTCTTCCGCGCCTACATCGACGCGATCCTCTCGACCGGCAAGCCCGTCGTAGCGCGCATCAACGGTGTCGCCGTCGGCGGAGGCAACGAGTCTGTGCTGGCGTGCGATCTCGCCGTGATGGCCGAACATGCCTCCGTCGGGCAGGTCGGCGTCCGCGTCGGCTCGGTCGCCTGTGGTGGCGCCACGCAATGGCTTCCGATCACGGTGGGAGACAAGCGGGCGCGCGAGATGCTTTTCACCAACCGGCCCATTCCGGCGCGGCTCGCCCTGGAGTGGGGACTCGTCAACCGCGTTGCTCCGTCGGTCAAGCGAGGCGGCTCGTTCCTCGAGAACGCCACGGGGGAGCAGATCGAGAAGGCACAGAAGGGGGTGGACGGGTTCACGATCGACCTGTCCCGCCTCGATGAGGAGGTGGACCGGCTGGCGCAGGAGCTGCTGCGCACGTTCCCGGAATGTGTGCGCTACACGAAGCAGCAGGCAAACTTCTGGAAGGACTTCTCGTGGGCCCTGACCGTGCGGCACGCGCAGGACTGGCTCGCGCTCCACTACACCGACTACGAGCCGTTCGAGGGGATGCGCGCTTTCGCCGAGAAGCGTCCGGTCGATTTCGCTTCGGTGCGCCGGCGCGCCGTCGAGCCGGGAGGCTCGCCCGAGACGCCCTGGGGGGCGCACGTTCGCTCGTGCGGCAAGTGCGGCGGCGCGGGGTTGCCCGCCTCCTTCACGCACTGCGGCCTCTGCGGAGCCGCGTTCGAGTGACGAGGCAACGCGAGCTCTCCGGCCGGGTCGCGCTCGTCACGGGAGGGGCAGGCGGGATCGGTCTCGCCTGCGCCCGCCGGCTCGCGGCGGCGGGGGCGCTCGTGGCGATTGCCGACGCGGACGCCCGGCGCCTCGCGCGACTTCGGAGAACGCTTCGCTTCGGCCGACCTGTACGGCGTCGACGTCTCGGACGCCGCCGCGGCGCGCCGGACCGTTGCGGACCTCGTTGCCAGGCGCGGGCGCCTGGACCTGCTGGTCGTGGCCGCGGGGATCTGCCAGGACGCGGTGCTCTGGAAGATGACGGACGCGCAGTGGGATCGGGTCGTTGCGGTCGATCTGTCCGGAGCCGCCCACTATCTACGCGCCGCGGCGCCGGCGTTCCGCCGGCAACGCTCGGGGCGCGTCGTGATCGTCTCGTCGATCAACGGCCGGCGCGGCAAGTTCGGCCAGGCGAACTACGCCGCGGCCAAGGCGGGCCTGCTCGGGCTCGCCCGTTCCGCAGCGAAAGAGCTCGCGCGGAGCGGTGTGACCGTCAACCTCGTCGAGCCCGGGTTCACGACACGGCCATGACGGCCTCTCTGCCGAAGGAGGTCCGGCGACGGGCGATCGCGGAGACGCCGATGGGCCGCGTGGCGCGGCCCGAGGACGTCGCCGAGGCGGTGGCGTTCTTCGCCGGCCCCGGTGCGGCGCACGTCACG
This sequence comes from uncultured Acidobacteriota bacterium, assembly GCA_963725095.1. Lineage (GTDB taxonomy): Bacteria > Acidobacteriota > Thermoanaerobaculia > UBA5066 > Gp7-AA6 > DATBFU01. Next base: position 165,098 of record CAVRXJ010000007.1, on the reverse strand, counting down.
GGTCAGGCACTCGCCGTCGACGGCGGGCAGGCCATGGGGGCATAGGACCGTGGCGACGATCGCCGGCTGGGAGATGGTGGAGGCGGGCGCGCCGTTGCGCCCGGTCTCGCGGGACGTCGCGCGTCTCTCGGCCGACGACGTGCTGATCCGAGTCGCTGGCTGCGGCGTCTGCCACACCGACGTCGGTTTCCTCCACGATGGGGTTCGCACACGGCATCCGCCGCCCCTGATCCTCGGCCACGAGATCAGCGGCCACGTCGAAGACGCCGGGTCGCGACACAGCGGCGCTCGTCGGGCGCGCCGTCGTCGTGCCCGCCGTGCTGCCGTGCGGGGAGTGCGCGCTGTGCCGCTCCGGCCGGGAAACGATCTGCCGGTCGCAGATCATGCCGGGCAACGACCGCGACGGCGGCTTTGCGACGCGCGTCGTGCTGCCGGGGCGGTTCCTGTGCGCGGTGCCGGGGGCGGGGGAGGACCCGGACGCGCCGCTCCACGCGTCGAGCGGGTTGACGCTGCGGCACCTCGCCGTCGTCGCCGACGCCGTCTCGACGGCCTTCCAGGCCGTCCAGCGCTCGGGCCTCTCCCGGGGAGCCTCGCGATCGTCGTCGGCCTCGGGGGCGTCGGGACCTTCGCCGCGCAGGTCGCGGCCGACGTGGGCGCGGCGGTCGTGGGTCTCGACGTCGACGCCCGGCGCCTCGGAGCGGCTCCCGCGATGGGAGTGGGCCTTTCCCTCGATCCGCGGACCCTGCCGGGCAAGGAGCTGCGCGCCCGGATCGCCGAATTTGCGCAGTCGGCCGGCGCGCCCGATACGGGTTGGTCCATTTTCGAATGCTCGGGAACAGTCGCCGGACAGCAGACGGCCTGGGCCTTGCTCGGCTACGGCGCGACGCTGTCGGTCGTCGGCTTCACGCTCGAGGCGGCGTCGCTGCGGCTCTCGAACCTGATGGCGTTCGACGCCCGGGCGCTCGGGAACTGGGGCTGCGCGCCCGGGCTCTACCCGGCGCTGCTCGAAAAGGTGCTCGCCGGCCGCATCGACGTCGTGTCGCACGCCATCCTGCGTCCGCTATCCGACGTCGCGGCGGTCCTCGAGGAGGTCCGCGCGCATCGGGTCGACCGGCGCATCGGTGCTCGTGCCGGGAAAGGAGGCTGCGTGACGACTCCGATCCGATGCAGTCGCAGAACGCGGGGGCCAGATCCAGCGGATCCTGCTCGACCGGCCCAAGGGCAACGTGCTCGACCTCGAAATGATCACGGCGATTCGCGCGCGGCTGGCGGAGATCTCCGCGCGCATCCGGGGCCCGTGAAGCTCGTCGTCTTCGAGGGCGCGGGGGAGCATTTCAGCTTCGGAGCCTCCGTCGGCGAGCATCTGCCGGGACATGTGGGTGGAGCTGCTGCTCCGCCTTTCACGGCCTCTTTCGCGATCTCGAGGCGCTCGGCGTGCCGACGGCCGCTCTGGTGCGCGGGCAGTGTCTGGGCGGGGCGTTCGAGCTGGCGCTCTGGTGCGGATTGATCCTCTGCGAGCCGTCGGCGCGGTTCGGCGTGCCGGAGACCAAGCTCGGCGTGTTTCCGCCGGTCGCGGCGATCGCCCTGCCCTGGCGTGTGTCGGGGGCTCGCGCCACGCAGATCATCCTTTCGGGCGATACCTACGACGCGCAGGGCGCGGTGGCCTGGGGTCTCGCCGACCGATGCACGAACGACGTGGCCGCCGCGCTGCTCCTAGAGTGGTTCGACGAGCGCTGGCGGGAAAGTCCGCCGTCGCCGTCCGGATCGCGTGGAAAGCGTCGCGCAGGCTGCTCGCGCGGTCGCTCGCGGTCGATCTGCCCGAGCTCGAGAGGCTCTATCTCGAGGACCTGATGGCGCACCGGGACCCGGTCGAGGGCCTGACCGCCTTCCTCGAGCGACGCCAGCCCGTCTGGAGCGACGCATGACGCGGACGCGAGATCGTCGACTGGGCGCCGAACGTCAGCGACGACCTCGAGTTCACGCAGGCCCGCCGCTGGCTCGACGGAGGCCCCCGGCCGGAAGGCCGCCGGCTACCTGCCCGTCTACGCCCCGCGCGAGGTCATTCGCGCGGCCGGGATGCTTCCGGTCGGCATCCACGGCGGCGGCGATCGCCTCGAGATCATCCGCGGCGACGCCTTCTACCAGTCCTACATCTGCCACCTCCCGCGCTCGGTCGTCGAGCTGGCGGAGTCGCGGCCGCCTCGCCTTCCTGTCGGCGATGCTCTTTCCGGCGACCTGCGACGTCATCCGCAACCTCTCGGGAGTCTGGCAGCTGCGCGTACCCGAAGACCTACGTTCGCTACCTCGACCTGCCGCAGGTGCCGGACGTCGGACCTCGCGGCGGCGTTCTGGCGGGAGGAGCTCGAGGTGCTCGCGGCGCGACCTCTCCGAGGTCTCGGGCTCGCCCGCGACGCCCGAGAGCCTGCGCGAGGCGATCGCCGTCTACAACGAGGCGCGCCGCGCTCGTGCGGGAGCTCTACCGCGTCCGCCGCGAGACGCCGTGGCGCGTGCCGACCGAGGAGCTCTACCTGCTGATGCGCGCCGGCGAGGTCGTGCCGCTCGAGGACGTTCGTCGACGCAAGCGCGCGCCTACCTGGCCGCCACCGGAGACGAGCCTGGCGCGCGTGCGGGACCGGGCCCGCGTCATCGTCGTCGGGCGCCTTCTGCGAGCAGCCGCCGCTCGGCCTGATCAAGACGATCGAGAGGGCCGGCTGCTTCATCGTGGACGACGACTTCCTGCTCGGCAACCGGATGATCGGTGCGGACGTCCCGCTGGAGGGCGATCCGCTCGAGAACCTCGCGCGCGCCTTCGTCCGCCACGCGCGTGAAGACCTCGACGCTCTACGAAGGGGATCCGGAGGGCAAGCGCCGCCTGCTCCGGGAGCGGGTCGCCGCCGCGCAGGCGGACGGCGTCATCTTCGCCGCGGCGAGCTTCTGCGATCCGGCGCTGCTCGACCGGCCGATGCTGCGGGCGGGCGCCGAGGAGGCGGGCATCCCCTGCATCGCCTTCCAGTTCGCCGAGAACACCGGGCAGTTCCAGCAGTTCCGCGAGCAGGCGGGGACCTTCGCCGACTCGATCAAGCTCTGGGGAGGCGTCTGATGGTCCGACGTCGAGAAGGACCGATCGATGGAGCTGCAGAAGGAGATGCTGGCGGAGCATTTCCGGCGGCTCGAAGCGGCCCCGGAGACGGGCGAGCCGGTCGTCTACACGTTCGTTCCGGGTAACCTGACGGAGCTGGTGCGCTCCTTCGGCGCGCTGCCCGTGCTGCCCGAGATCAACGCGCTGCAGTCGGCGATGCGCGGCAAGAGCCAGGCCTACATCGCGGCGGCGGAGAAGGCGGGCCACTCGGAGGACGTCTGCTCCTACGTCAAGTGCGACATCGGGATGTCGAAGGCCGGCAACATCGGTCCGACCGGCACGCGGCTGCCGAAGCCCGACCTGCTGCTGCTCTCCTACACCGGCTGCTACACCTTCATGAAGTGGTTCGAGCTCCTGCGCGAGGAGTACGGCTGCCCGACGGTGTTCCTGCAGGTTCCCTACCAGGGGGACGGGAGGCAGACGCCGGCGCAGCGCGCCTACGTCGCCCGGCAGATCCGCGAGACCCTGATCCCGGCCCTCGAGAAGGCCACCGGCCGGCGCTACGACGAAGAGAAGCTGCGCGAGAGCCTCGCGCTCTCCGCGGCCGCCGAGGATGACCTCGTGGCGGTCCTGCAGTCGGCGAAGAAGACGCCTATCCCCGATCGACGCCTACTTCGGCGCCGTCTACTACGTCGGGCCGATCTTCTCCGCGTTCCGCGGGACGCCCGAGGGGGCCGCCTACTACCGGGCGCTGCGCGAGGAGGTCGAGGAGCGGGCCGCCCGCGGCGAGGGGCCCGTAACGCCCGCCGGACGCCTCGACCGCCAGAAGTACCGCCTCGTCGTCGAGGGGCCGCCCAACTGGACGCACTTCCGCGAGTTCTGGAGGATGTTCGCCGACGAGGGCGCGGTGGCCGTCGCTTCGACCTACTCCAAGGTCGGCGGCACCTACGACTTCGGCTTCCGCCACGACCCGGCCGATCCGCTCGGAACGCTCGCCGACTACTGCAGCGGCTGCTACACGAACCTGAACCTGCCTTCGCGCGTCGCGATGCTCGAGGCCTACGTGAAGGAATATCGGGCCGACGGCTTCCTCATCCACTCCGTCAAGTCGTGCAACTCGTTCTCGGCGGGGCAGCTCCCGATCCTGCGCGAGGTCGAGCGGCGGACGGGCGTGCCGGGAGCCTTCATCGAGTCGGATCTCGTCGACGCGCGCTACTTCTCGGCAGCGAACCTGAAGAACCGGCTGGAGAGCTACTTCCAGATGCTCGAGGCCCGGCGCGCAGGGCGCGGGAGCGCCGGCGTGAACTGCTTTGTCGGCATCGACCTCGGCTCGACGACCACGAAGGCGGTCGTCCTGGACGAGGGCGGAGAGGTCCTGGGCCGGGGGATCACGAACTCGCGCTCGAACTACGACCTGGCGGCCGAGCTGGCCCGCACGGAGGCGTTCGTGTCGGCGCGCTTCCGGCTCCTGCAGCGGGAGGTCGAGAGGACGGCGGGTGGCGCAGCGCTGTCGCGGCTCCTCGCCGCCTTTCGTCTCGAGCAGATGCTCGTGCAGCTGGCGAGCCTCGAGGCGGGCATCGCGGAGGAAGTCGGCCGGAGCGTTGCCCCCGGCCTTCGCCGGGCGGCGGGCGAATCGGTCGGCGAGATCTTCCGGCGCTTCGCGGCCGAGGAGGAGCTGCGCTTCGCGGACCCGGATCCGCCCGCGCGGTCCGACTTTTTCCGTGACGCGGCCGGCTCGGCGTACGCGCGCCTGGCCGAGGAGCTCGCGGAGGAGGGCGGCGTCACCTTCGACCTGCTCATCGGCCTCTACGACAAGTGCATCGTCCGGGTCGAGAACGAGCCCCTGGAGCTCGGCTTTCGCGAGCACATCGGCAAGGCCCTCTCGCGCGCGGGCGGGCAGAGCCCCGTGCGGGCCGCCGTCGAGGCGGCCGTCGGGGCGGAGCTTCCGGTTGGCGCCACGGTCGGCACGGGATATGGCCGGGCGCGCCTGCCGTTTCCCAAGGAGCAGATCCGCTCCGAGATCCTCTGCCACGGCCTCGGGGCCCACATCCTCTTCCCGAGCACGCGGACGGTCCTCGACATCGGCGGCCAGGACACCAAGGCGATCCAGGTCGACCCGCAGGGAATCGTCACCAGCTTTCAGATGAACGACCGGTGCGCCGCCGGCTGCGGCCGCTACCTCGGCTACATCGCCGACGAAATGAACATGGGGCTGCACGAGCTGGGGCCGCTCGCCTTGACGAGCCGCCGCCCCGTCAAGATCAGCTCCACCTGCACCGTGTTCGCGGGGGCAGAGCTGCGCGAGCGCCTTTCGCTCGGCGAGAAGCGCGAGGACATCCTGGCGGGGCTTCACCGCGCGGTGATCCTGCGCGCGATGAGCCTGCTCGCGCGCTCGGGCGGGATCTCGGACGAGTTCACCTTCACGGGCGGCGTGGCGCGCAACCCGGCTGCCGTCCGGGCCCTCGAAGGGCTCGTCGCCGAGAACTACGGGAAGCGCACGATCAACATCTCGGCCGACAGCATCTACACGGGGGCGCTCGGCGCCGCGCACTTCGCGCGCCGGGGAGCCGCGGCGTGAGCGTCACGGCCGGCGTCGACGTCGGCTCCGCCGCCGTCAAGGCGGTCGTCATGCGGGTCGGCGAGGGCGACGACCGGGTTCTCTCCCACACGCGTCGCGCGCGTCCGGCGGCGCAGCATCGGCGACGTGGTGGACGAGGCGTTTGCCGGGGCGGTCGCCGGAGCCGGGGCGCGCGAGCTCGACTACGTCGCCACGACCGGGGAGGGCGAGGACGCGCCGTTCGCCACGGGCCACTTCTACGGGATGACGACGCACGCGCGCGGTGCCCTCTTCCTCGAGCCGCGGGCGCGGGCGGTTCTCGACGTCGGCGCGCTCCACGCGCGCGCCGTCGCGATGGACGCGCGCGGCAAGGTGCTCGGCTACAAGATGACGAGCCAGTGCGCGTCCGGCTCGGGCCAGTTCCTCGAGAACATCGCGCGCTACCTCGGCGTCTCGCAGGCGGACATCGGGCCGCTCTCCCTCGGTGCCGAGAAACCGGAGACCGTCAGCTCGATCTGCGCGGTGCTGGCCGAGACCGACGTCATCAACATGGTCTCGCGAGGGCTCTCCGCCGCGAACATCCTGCGCGGGATCCACGAGAGCATGGCGGGACGTTTCGCCCGGCTGCTCCAGTCGATCGGCGTCGAGGGCGCCGTCTTCGTCAGCGGCGGCCTGGCGGCGGACGACGGCCTGGCCGCCGCGATCGCGCGCGCGCTGGCTCCGGAGGCGGGCGGCGGGGTCCGGCCGGTGGAGGTCGTTCGCCATCCGCTCTCGGCTTTCGCGGGCGCGATCGGCGCGGCGATCTGGGGCGGTTTCCGCCGCGAGAAGCTCGGAATGGGAGGTGCCGCATGGACGGCGAGCCCGAGAACATCCTCGTCCGCAGCCTGAGACCGGAGGACGCCGCGCGCCTCGTCCGGATGGACCATGCCATCACGGGGCGCAACCGGACGGCGTGGTACGAGGGGAAGTTGAAGCGCGCGCTCGCGGAGTCGGACCTCAACATCTCGCTCGGCGCCGAAGTGGACGGCTGCCTCGTGGGCGCGGTCCTGGGCTCGCTTCACTACGGCGAGTTCGGCCTGCCCGAGCCGATCGCCGTTCTGGACACGATCCTGGTCGACCCCGGCCAGGCGCGGCACGGCGTCGGGACGGCCCTGGTCGACCAGCTCGTGAAGAACCTCCAGGCCTTCGGGATCGAGCGCCTCCGCACGGAGGTCGCCTGGGACGAGCACGACCTGAACCAGTTCCTCGGACGCCGGGGCTTCGCCCCCGCGCCGCGTCTCGTTCTGGAGCTGGACCTGCGCACGATCTCGAAATAGAGCAGGGTCTCGGCGCTGTCCCCTTGGACTCATAGCCAACGCCGGACCCTTTCGGAATAGGCGGCGTACCGGTCTCCGAAGACTTCCCGAAGCCGAGCCTCCTCGCCCGGAATGATGAAGTGATCGAGTGCGAGGGCCAGGACGGGGACCGACGCGAGAACCCATGCGGCGTCGAGGAGTGTGCTGAATGCCGTGAGTGAAAGGATGAGAGCCACATAGAGAGGATTGCGCGACAGCCGAAAGGGGCCCGATGTGAGCAGCTCGGCGGGTGTGCCGAACGGCATGGGAGAAGTGTGCCCCCGCCTGAAGGTGTGGAGAGCCCAGACGCCGATGGAAACCGCCAAGAGAAACAAGGGTAGAGCTAGTGTCAGCCGGACGGGAAGCGTCTCGAGGCCGAGTGACAGGGGCCAGGCGAAGCCGAGAGCCCACCCCAGCAGGAGGCAGGCGAAGAAGAACACCGGCGGAGGGACGCGTTCAAGCGCTGCCTTGAGCGACCTAGAGCTCATGAAGCGAGCCGTTCCTGCGCTCGCCTGACGTCCGGTTCACGGGCGGCGACGCGTCCCGTGCAGCCGATTGTCAGCGCGGGCGTCAGCACTCGTAAAAGTGCACGGCGGCGCGGCGACTCGACCATGATCTCCTTCCGGGCTAGTCCGGACCGTGCCGAGGGATGACCGAGATCATAGGACCCTGGCGGAAGACCGTGCGAGCCTTGCCGTGAGGAATTTCCGGAAAGGGAGGCCGCCAGTGAGTTCCACCGTCGCCGCCGCTTCACAGCTCGACCTGCGGGGAATCGACCTCGCGCAGACGGGCACGACGCTCTTCACCGCGTTCGACTCGCTTTTGGCCGGCGAGAAACTGTTTCTCCTCGTAGGCAATCCGGGCGGGAACCTGCTCCGGCGGCTGCAGTCGGAGCGTCGGGGTCTCTTCGAGTGGTCGCTGCTGGGATCGGGGCCCCCCGTTTGGCGTGTCGAGATCGCTCGTCGGGAAGCTCCCACAGGAGGGAAGCGCGCGGTGTTCGAAGCGCTCGCCTGGGATCACGACCGGCTCGACGCCCTGGAGGAAGCGGCATTCCAGAGCCGGGCGAAGGGAGATCGTGAAGCGTCTCGCGAGCTTTATGCCGCCTTCGCCGCGGGCCTGCGTCGGCACATCGGCTTCGAAGAGGAGCTCTTGTTTCCGGCCTTCGAGCAGGGGACCGGAATGCCGCCGACGTTGGGGCCTACGGCGGTCATGCGCTCCGAGCATCGGGAGATCCGCGATCTGCTCGACCGCATTGAGGCGGGGATCGCCGACGAAGTGGCCCCCGTTGAAGAACTGCGCCGTCGATTCCGCGCGGTTCTTGCGGATCACAATCTCAAGGAGGAGCAGATCCTCTACCCGACGACGGACGATCTGCTCGGCGCGGAAAAGGCCGACGAGCTCGTCTCGCGAATCCAGCTCTACGGCGCCTGAAGAGGCCGGTTAGAGGTCTGCCTTCTTGAGCCGCCGGATGGCCAGGGCCGGCGGAAGGGCCCCCCACAGGAGGGCGGAGAGGCTGAGCAGGACGGCCGCTCCGACCGGGCCTTTCGTGAACCGCAGCAGGGCGAGGGAAGCGGCGCCGAAGGCCGTCGTGCCCTGGATCCCGAGAAGCGTTCCCGTCCGCACGGCGTCGACCGGATTGACGAGGACGGCGAGGATCAAGGTGCGCGAGGCCGCCCCCGACGGCAGGAGCGAGGCGATCCCGAGCGCCGCAACGTCGAACAGCACGACGGCCGCGAACCAGACGATCACCGCCAGGGCGAGCGACCGCGCCCGGCGGCCCGGCCCGCCCGCCGCCAGCAGCGCGGCGAGGCCGAGGAAAATCGCCGTCGTCGCCAGGGAGGCCGCAAAGAGGAGCGCGTAGGCTGCCGCGCCGATCGGACCGGATCGGGCAAAGATGACCAGCCCCGCCCCGCCGAGTCCGATCGCCTCCGCGGCGGCGAGCGCTACGAAGAGCCCCAGGAGCTGGCCGAGGAGAATCGATCGCCGCGGCACCGGTTGAGAGTAGAGCAGCTCCGCCGCGCCCCGCTCGGGCGTGAGCGCCAGAACCCCTATCGTGAGAGAGGTCAGCGGCACGAGAAGGAGAACGAGTTGGACCAGCGACGCGGCGGTGCGGGCGAAGTCCTGAACGCCCTCTCCCCCCGAAAGGACGTAGCCCGAGGCGGCGACGGCGAGCGACAGCGCCCCGAATACGGCGGCGAAGATCTGTGTCCAGCGCGAGCGGACGGCCAGGCGAAGCTCCTGCCGCGCGCACAGGAGGAGCGGGGAGGAGTCCTGGAACCGGCTCACGATTGCTCGAGCTTCCACTTCAAGTACTCCCCGATGAGGATCGACGCCGGATAGAGAATCTCCTCCTCGGCCTGGGCGTGGACGATCATCTTCCGGGCCAGGCGGGCGAACCCGGGAAGCCCCTCCTCCTGGGCCGCCTGCATCAGGCGCCGCAACGCTTCCACGATGAGCTTGTGCTCCTCGAGCATCCGGGGCAGCTGTGTCTTCAGCATCTGGCTCTGAGTCAGAGCGCGGCGCATGTCGGCGGTGACCTCGCCGCGTGCGAGGCGCGGCAGCAGGCACAGCGGCGGGATGGCGAACTCCTCTTCGAGAAGGATGTGCGGGTGAAGGACTTTCATGACGCCTCGGGCGGCCTCGCCCGTCTTGCCCCCGGCGGCCGCGGCCTTCTGGAGCTCGTCGCGGAGTTCCTCGTGTTCGATCTGGAGCGCTTCCGGGACATTCGCTTCCCTCAACGTGCTCCTCCTTCTGCTCGGGTCGTGCCGAGCGCTTCCTCCACAGCCACCGGGGTGCCGGCACGGGACGCCGCGTCTTGCGCGCGGGAGGCTTCGTCCGTGTGAGCCAGCAAATGAGAGCCCATTGGTGTCGCGACGGTGGGACAGATTGTGTACCGGGCCCGGGCCGCCGGTATCCACTTTTTGGTTCGGTGATCGGCGACGTACAGGGCGGCGCGCTCGGGGAGGGGGTGGTTTCCGGCGAGGTAGTCGCGCAGGCACCCGATGTCGTCGAAGAATCGTGGCTCCTCCCCGGGGGCGACGATCTGGGCGGCCAGGCGCGGGTCGGAGACCGGCATCCGGCAGGAGGCGCAAAGCTCCGTCGCCGGATCGAGCGCGGCCGGAGCCGGCTCGGTCCCGGTGCAGGATCCGAAAGCCACGGCGGCCGCCGCCAGAAGGGCAGCCCGCGCGCGCGCTCGCGATGCGGACCTCCCGGTTGCCGTCATTGCGCCTTCTCCTCGGCCCCGACCAGCTCCCGGTACAGAACGTCCAGACGGCCTTCTTCGGCGGCGAGGCCGCGGATTTCCGCCCCGGCGGCCCGAACGGCGTCCAGGACCCGCGGCCGGTCCGCCGCCGGTCCGGGAACGATCAGCTCGTTGCCCGCCCAGCTCGAGGCAGGAGAGATCGCGCGAAGCGTTTCGAGCAGGGAGGGAACCCGGCGATCGAGCCGGAGCCGCATCACGCCGCGCGCGGAGAGCCGGTCGGCGAGCTCGGTCTGCGTCAGGTGCGCGGCCAGGCGCCCCTCGACGAGGAGCGCGAACCGGTCCGCGAGCCGCTCGACGTCCCCGAGGTGGTGCGAGGTGAAGAACAGCGTATGCCCCTCGCGCCGCCGGCGTTCGACGAGGCCGTAGAAGGCGCAGAGGCCGTCGGGATCGAGCGCGGCCGTCGGCTCGTCGAGCAGGAGGATGGGAGCATCCGGCAGGAGCGCCACGGCCAGACCCAGACGCTGAACCATGCCCCCCGAGTAGGTCCCGATGGGCCTGCGGGAGGCGCCGTTTAACAACGCAAAGCCCAGGACCTTCGGGATGCGCTCCCGGGGGGCGTGGCGCAGGCCCCGGTAGAACTCCAGCACCTCTGCTCCCGTCAACGAATCCGGGAAAAGCACCCGCTGCGGCAGGTAGGAAATGGCGCGGCGCGCCTCAGGATCGGCCGCGTCGCGGGCCGGCTCGCCGATCACGACCCGGCCGGTCGTCGGGCGGATCAGGCCGGCCGCAGCCTTGAGTGTCGTCGATTTTCCCGAGCCGTTGGGCCCGAGCAAAGCGACCGCCTCACCGGGCTCGACCGAGAGCGAGAACGACCCGACGGCGCGCCGGCCGGCGTAGGACTTCCCGAACTGCTCGAAGCGGATCATCGCCTTCCCTTGAGCAGCGCGATCGTGCCGACGCCGACGGCGGCGGCGGACCCGAGGACGCCGGCCAGGGCAAGCCCACGCACGGGATCCGGGGCGCGTGGCACCAACGGAAGCACGGGCGGCCGGGCCAGCGGCGCGTGATCTTCGACGGTCGTCGGCTCCAGAACCGGAAACGTCTGTTCGGCGATCCCGAGCGCGGCGGCCGCGAACCCTTGCGTGAAGAGGTCCGCCGCGGTCAGGTTGCCGCGGAAGTGGTCGAAGACCGACGAGAGCCGGTAGGGCCGGTCGGCCCGTCCGTCGCCGTCGAGGTCCGGCTCGTCGTTGTCGGACCAGTAGTTGCCGTCGAACCGTGTGTCCGTCCGGCGGCCGACCAGAACGAGCGGCGTCAGATTGCCGACGAACGAGTTGCGCTCGAAGCGGTTGTCGCCGCAGGAATCGTAGAGGACGATCGCCGTGTCCGACTCGGCCACGACATTCTCGCGAAAGAGGTTGCGGTAGGAGCCCTCCAGGAAGATGCCGCGGGCGTTGTCCGCGATGAGGTTGGACTCGGCGAGGACGTCCTCGCAGGCCTTGAACAGCAGGCCGACCGAGGCGAAGCCGCGATTGTGCAGGAAGCGGTTGCGACGGAAGACGATCCGCCGGGAGTACATGATCGCCGTGCCCGCCGCGCCGTTCTCGAACAGGTTGTCCTCGAAGACGTTGTCGTCCGAGAACATGTAGTGGAGGCCATAGCGCAGGTCGCGGGCCGTGTTGCCCGAAATGGTTCCGTGCGAGGAGGACTGGATGTAGAAACCGTCGCGCACGTCGACGGCGGTGTTGCCGGCGAGGCGGAACCCGTTCGTGTTCCAGACGTGGAATCCCGATCCCTTCTCTCCGGCGTCCTTTCCCGGGATCCCCCGAACGCGGCAGCGCTCGACGACCGAGCCGTCCGCCGCGGCGAGGTAGATCGCCGAAGAGCGCGCGATCGATGCGGCAGTCGCGGATCGTCGCCCGCCGCCCGGCGACATGCACCCGGAGGAGTCGCGGCCGAGGTCGCCGCCCCCCCGGCCGTCGATGTCGAAGCCCTCGAGGAGGACGTCGTCGGCGCGCACGCGCACGACCGCTCCCTCGCCCGAGCCCGGAGTCGCGGTCTGCCGCGGCCGGCACGAGCTGAAGCGGGCGGTCGATGACGAGGTCGCCGGCGTAGGTGCCGGGCCCGACCTCGACCGTCGAGCCCGGGCGCGCGCGTCGATCCGAGCCTGGAGGGGCGAGGCGGACGTCGCCGCGGCCCTCGAGGCCGCGACGCGGCCGGGCCCCTCCGAGACCTGACCAGCAGAAGGCAGCGCCGCGAAGATCATCCCGCCGGACCGGGCCTCCGCGGCGTCATCGGCGCGTCCTTCGCGCCAGCGCGCAGCACGAGAGCGACGAGGAGATCACGACCGCGACCAGCGGCCAGCGCATAGGAGCCCGCCGCGGGATAGGAGTACACCTCGAAGTTGGCGAGTTTCTTGTGGCCGAACAGCGGGCGGCATGAAGGGCGCCACCTTGACCGACGCCGTCGGCGCGAGGGTGTGGCCGTAGGAGTAGAGCTTGTATCCGAACGACCAGAGCGAGAAGAGCCCGAAATAGACGTAGAGCACGAAGAGATCGATCGAGCGTGCCCACCTTTCCGAGCACCGCGGCGCGCAGGAAGAGGAGAGCGAGCACGCCCACGACGAACGGAATCCACTTGAACTCCGTGAAGTCCGACGCCGTGAGGTCGCGCATGCCGATGTAGTGGTTGAGAATGTTGATCTCCCTGACGTCCTGGCCCCCGTTGCCGCCCTCGAGCTTGTAGCTGTAGATCTCCATCCGCAGGCCGTCCGGGTACTGCGGCGCGAACATCGTCATTTTCCAGAGCGGAAGAAGATACGTCGGGATCAGAAGCAGGAAGGCCGCCGAACGAGCAGGCGCCGCGGCCCGGAGCGTCGAGCGGCCGGTCGAGGAACCGGTTGCTTCTGTCGAAGAAGGCCTTCATGTGAGTCTCCTCGGCCGGGGTTCCGGCGCGGCGCGCCGCCGCCCGGTCGCGTTGTACCCCTTCTTCGGTTTGACGATCAGGTAGCCCTGCATCTCCTGGTGGAGCGCCGAGCAGAAGTTCGTGCAGTAGTACGGGAACACGCCCGGCTTGTCGGCCTTGAACGTGACCGTCTTGGTCTCGCCCGGATCGCAGACGATGTTGATGTTGTAGTCGAGCAGGCCGAAGCCGTGGAGCTCGTCGGTCGTCTGCTCGATGTTGGTGATGGCGACCTTGACCGTGTCGCCCTGCTCGACCTCGATCGACGGTCGGCGTGATCGTGGAGCGCACGAGGACGACCTTCGCGAGGACGTCGTTTCCCTTGCGCGTGACGCCGGCGTCCTTGACGTCCCAGATCGCGAGCGGGTTCTTGTTCTCGTCCTTCGGGTAGACCTCGATCGGCTGGAGCTTGTCCGCCTTGATCATCTGCGCGTAGTGCGGCTCGGGCTCCGTGAAGGCGTCGTAGAGGAGCTTCATCTTCTCTTCGGAGATGTCCACGAGCTGCGACGACTCCGGCTGCGACGGTCCGACCGACAGGTGCCGGCCGTGCGAGAGCTTGTTCAGGCCGACGAGGTACTTGCCCTTCGGGGAGCAGGTGTCGCCCTCCGCGGCGCTGAGGTGCCCGATCGAGTAGGACATCGGAACCTTGTCGATGACCTCCCAGGTGCCGAGCTTCCACTTGGCGATGGCGCTGTCGACGAAGAGCGAGGTGTAGCATCGCCGTTCGGGCCGAACTGCGTGTGGAGCGGGCCGAGCCCGACCGGGACCTCCGCGTCCTTGATCGACTCGTACTTGAGAACCGGAATCCCGTCCTCGTCGCCGGTGAAGTCCTTGTTGCGGATGGCCGTCTGGATCTTCTCGAAGTTGAAGACGGTCGTGACGCCCTGCAGCTTGCCCGACCCGATGATGTACTTGCCGTCGGGTGACACGTCGACACCGTGCGGCGACTTGCCGCAGGGCATCAGGTACACGATGCCGGGAACCTTCTTCGGGTCGAGGACCTTGACCCCGCCGATCATGTCGCCCTTGCCCTCGGCGATCGCCTTCTCGGCGGCCTTCCAGTCGATGGCGGCGATGTAGTCGCGGTCCCGTTGCGTCGAGGTCACCTCGAGCTTTCCGGTGGCCCGCTCGGAGTTGTAGCACGTGAAGAACATCCAGCCGTCCGAGACCTTCTTGCCCGCGTCGCCGAGGTCGTAGTCGAAGGGCGGCATGAGGATCTGGAAGCCCTGCGTCATCTCTCCGGTCTTGGGGTCGATCTTCACGGCGGCGATCACGCCCTTGTAATCGGTCGCGTACTTGTCGATGGGCGCGGTCGTGCCCTTGGGAATCGGGATCGAGAAGCGCGACGAGAGGACGGAGTATTCGGTGTTCGGCGTGACGAACGCGGAACCGTGGTTTCCGGAGATGTTGGGCATGGGACCGAAGATCTGCTTCACCTTGAAGTCGCGCAGGTCGACGCGCGCGACCCGCCCGTTCATGTCGTTGACGAAGAGCCATCGCCCGTCGTAATCACCGTTGGTCTCCGAGAGCGACGGGTGGTGAACGTCTCCCCAGGTGAGGTTGCCGAGCATGGCCTTCGATTCGTCGTCGAAGCCGTAGCCGGTGGCGGGGTAGGGCGTGTAGACGGGGATCGTCGAGAGGTGGCGCATCGACGGGACGCCGTAGACGTAGATCTGGCCCGAGTGGCCTCCCGAGGCGAACAGGTAGAACTCGTCGAGGTCTCCCGGCGCGACATAGACCTTCTGCGCTGCGACGGCCATGTCGGAGGCGCCCGCCGCGCCGCCCTTCTTCGCTCCGGCCTTGGGCGCACTCGGCGCGCAACGGCCGGCGAGTGCGATCGAGATCGCAAGGGCCGCGACCGCGCCTGCTGTCATCCACCGCTTGGGCTGCTCATGGAGAATCCTCCTTCAGTGTCTTCCGGCCTCGCCGGCCGGCGTGTTGTGGCCCTCGGCCTTCTGTTTCTGATACTCCGCGAAGGCTTCGCGGAGTTTTTGCACGGCGATCGCTTTCTCCTCCGGGGTCAGAACGATCTGCCGCGAAAGGACGACCGCCATCGTGCCTGTCGGGGCTCGCGGAGGAAGTCGTCGACGGTGCGGCCGAAGCGCGCCTGCGTGTCCTCGACGGCGGTCGAAAGGTCGGGTCCGATCTGCGCCGGGCTCTTGACGCCGAGAGCCTGGATCGAGTGACAGACGAAACAGCCGGTCTTGACGAACCAGGCGCCCGGCCCGGTCTTCATCCGCTGTTCCTCGGCGACCTCTTCGGGCGTCTGCGGATCCGTGCGGGGGAGGCCCGGCCGGTAGTCGGCGGGGATGGGCGCGCGCCGCCAGGACAGCGCAAGCATGGAGAGCGCCTGCGCGTCGCGCGTCGTGAAGTGGAAGTTCGGCATGACGGTTTCCGGAACCAGCGCGCGCGGATCCTTGAAGTGCGCGACGTGCCAGGCAAACGCGCTCATCTGCCCCGAGAGGCGGCCGTACTCGTACTGCTCGGGCGCCTTGTCGCCGACCCAGGTCAGGTCCGGACCGATCGTCCCGCCGCGGCCGTTGATGACATGGCAGGCCCGGCAGCCTTTCTCCAGAACGAGCGCCTTGGCGAGGTTGATCTCGTCGGCGCCCTTCGTCTGGCGGTCGTAGCGATGGCAGACGTTGCAGTTCATCTGCATCAGCGCCGTCTTGTTCGCCGCGAGCGTGTATTCCTCGCCGAGCTGCGAGCCCAAGAGCGGCTCTTCCCAGTGCTCGACCGGACCGTGCGCGGCCGCGGCGTCGATCGCCCAGCCCTGCCCGCCATGGCAGGAGGTGCAGCCGAACTTCTCGATCGGGTGGTGGCGGAGGGGCTCCGTCGGGTGGGTCCGGAAGGGATTCTCCGCCTTCTCGAACCCCTTCCACAGCATCGCCTGGTGGCAGGTGACGCAGCGGTCGGCCCGCCGCATCTC
This sequence comes from uncultured Acidobacteriota bacterium, assembly GCA_963725095.1. GTDB lineage: Bacteria > Acidobacteriota > Thermoanaerobaculia > UBA5066 > Gp7-AA6 > DATBFU01. The sequence continues at coordinate 149,039 of CAVRXJ010000007.1, read as the reverse complement.
CGAGACCCAGATCTGCTGGACGCCCTTGGGGAGCGTCTTCGCTTTCTCCGCCCCGAGCTTCTCGACGACCTGCGATCGGAACGCGTATTGGTAGTAGCGCCAGTCGTGCTTGCGGTCGCTCCACGCAAAGAGGACCGTCGACAGGACCAGCAGCAGGCCGATGACCGCCAGGACGGGCCGGTCTTTCTTCGGATATGGGGAGTCGGTTCTCTGTTCCATGTCAGATCCTCGACGGAAGTTGCGGCCACGGCTGCCAGGGCCAGTAGAAGTGCCAGTACGGGCCGCGCAGGAAGGTGCCCACGACGGTCAGGATGAGGACGCCCGCGACGAGGAGCAGGAACACGGTGTTCTGCCGACGCCGGCTGCCCGCGAACCAGATGCCCGCCGCGCCGGCCGGGCTCTTGTCGAGCCAGGGCCAGACGGTCAAGAGCACGAGGAGCACGCCCGGCAGCACGACGCCGCCGAGGAAGGCTCCGTTGATGGTGACGGAGCCCAGGTGGACCGTCGTGTCGGTGACGATCTCCTGCAGCCACAGGAAGTACCAGGGCGCCTTGGCCGGGTTGGGCGTGATGAGCGGATTGGCCGGCTCCTCGAGAGGCGACCGGACGAAGACGGACAGGATCCCGACCAGCGCGATCGTCCCCAGGATCGCGATCGCGATGCGCCGGGTCAGGTCCGGAACCGAGTTCACCGTCATGCCCTGGGCCTCGAGCGAAGAAGCCCGGACCTGCGGCGAGGTCCCCCGCGCGATGCCGAGCAGGGTGTAGGTCTTCGACTTCGACGCCGGTCGTTCCGCCCTTTCCGCGGCGAGCTTCGCGGCGTCGGCGCGGGCGAGCCCTCCGTCCTTGCGCACCCGCCACATGTGGTAGCCGAAGAGCGCGCCGATCAGCATGGGCAGGAAGAGGATGTGGAGGACGTAGAAGCGGATGAGCGTCGCCTGCTCGATCGTCCGTCCGCCGATGAGCAGCTCGCGCGCCGTCGGGCCGACGAACGGCACCGAGGACGCGATGTTCGTGCCGACGGTGACCGCCCAGTAGGCGAGCTGATCCCAGGGCAGGAGGTATCCGGTGAAGGAGAGGAAGAGCGTCAGGAGGAGCATGGCGACGCCGAAGACCCAGTTCCATTCGCGCCGCTGGTTCTGGCCGACGCCGTTCTTGTAGGCGCCTGTCAGGAACACGCGCACCAGGTGCAGGAACACGGCGGCGACCATCAGGTGGGCCGAGACCCGGTGAACGGCGCGGATCCAGGAGCCGAAGGTGATGACGTACTCGATGTCCTTGACCGAGGCGTAGGCTCGCTCGACGGAGGGGATGTAGAGGAAGAGCAGCGGAAGGCCGGAGAGGATCAGCAGGAAGAGCAGGGCGGCCGAGACCGTGCCGAGCCACAGCGAGTAGCTCCAGGCGAGCGACGGCTTGTAGCTCTTGGCGGGGAACCAGTGGAGCAGGAAGTTGGAGACGATCGCGTCGCCCGCCTGCCGGTCGGAGGCGGGTCGAAAGCTCCACCAGCGCTTCGGGTGCACGCCGGGAGCGGCGGGAGGGGTCGAGTTCTCGGGGTTCGGTCTCATGCGGTCTCCTTCACGCGACCGTCAGGCGAAAGTCACGGTCCACGGGGCGCACCAGGTCGACGACCAGCTGACCGTCCTCCGGCGCGACCGAGAGGTGGTACCAGGTGAGCGGGCGCGGGGCCGGACCCGAGACGTTGGTTCCGTCACCGTTGTACTTCGAGCCGTGGCACGGGCAGAGGAACCGGTGCGTCAGGCGCAGCGGCTTTCCGTCGATGGTCTTCGTCTCGACCTGCGAAAGGGCCTCCGCGCGGACGGTGCATCCGAGGTGGGTGCAGACAGCGGAAATGGCGTAGAAGGTTCGGCCCTCGCGGAAAACGTAGAGGCGCTGGTCCGGGAGAAACTGCAGGCCGTCCGGAAAATCGTTCGGCATGCCGATTTTCACCGTCGTCGGCGCGTCGTAGGAGACATTGGGCACGAGCGAACGCATCGAGGCGACGGTCTGCGCGCCGAGGGCCGCGATGCCGCTGCCGATTCCGAGCCTCACCAGGAATTCCCTTCGGTCCTTGGTCATCGCGTGTGCCTCCTTCACCCGGCCGCGGCGGCAAATCGTTCCGTGATCGTGAAGCGTTCCATCGTCATGGCGTCGGTCGGGCAGCGGATGGCGCAGAGCCCGCACCGGATGCAGCGGTCGTCGTCCTTGACCATGGCGGACAGGGGAAGTCCATCGGCCTGGGCGCGCGCGGCGAGGATCTCCCGCTCGGTCTCGGGCAAGTCCAACGCCTCGAAGGGGACGATCGCCAGGCAGTACTCCGGGCACACATCGACGCAGCGGTTGCAGAGGACGCAGGCCTCGGGGTCGTAGATCGTCTGGACGTGGCAGACCAGGCACCGCGCGGCCTGCTGCCGCGCCTGCTCCGGCCCGTAGCCCGTTTCGACTTCCGCGATTCCCGTGCGGCGCCCGAGGTCGAGCGTGGGCGCCGCCTCGCGGTCGGACACTTCGAACCCCGCGATCATCCGGTAACCCGCGGTGGGCAGTTTCTCGATCTCGAGCAGCGTCGTGAGCGCAGCCGCCGGGCGCGAGAGGTGCTCGTGGATCGAGCGGGCGGCCCGCTTGCCGTTGGCGACGGCCTCGATGAGGTTGCGCGGCCCGAAGGCGACATCGCCCCCGGCGAAGACGCCCGGAGCCGACGCGGCCAGCGTGACCGGATCGACCCGGATCGTCCCTCCGGGCGTCAGGGCGACGCCGTCCTCCGGCTTGAGGAACGAGAGGTCGGGCTGCTGGCCGATCGCCAGGATGCACGCATCGCACGCGATGCGCGTCACATCCTGCTCGTCGTAGGCCGGCGCGAAGCGGCCGTTTGCGTCGAAGACGGAGACGACGCTCTTCAACTCCACGGCCGACAGCTTCCCGTCCCCGAGGAAGCGGTGCGGCCCGCGGCGGGGAACGAAGGCGACCCCTTCCTTCTGGGCTTCCTCGAACTCTTCGTGCCCCTGAGTCGTCTTCAAAACGGGCATTTCGTCGAAGCTCTCGAGGGAGACGATCGTGACCTCGGTGGCTCCGCCGCGCAGGGCCGCGCGGGCGGAGTCGAGCGCCTCCTTGAGGTTGTGATCGCCCAGGGCGTCGATGCGCTCGAGATCCGCCCCGAGATCCTTTCGTCCGAGTCGCAGCGCGGTGCGGGCGGCGTCGAAAGCCACGAACCCTCCGCCGATCACGACGACCCGCTGGCCCATGTCCATGCGGTACCCGCGATTGACGTTCAAGAGGTAGTCGACCGCCTTGACGACGCCGTCCAGCTCGACGCCCGGCACCTGGAGGTCGCGCCCCTTGGAGACGCCGATCGAGAGAAAGACCGAAACGAACCCCTGCGCGCGAAGTTGCGCCAGGCCGAATTCGGGAGTGAGCGGGGTCTTCAGCTTCAGGTCGACGCCGAGCGAGAGGATCTTGTCGATCTCGGCGCGGATCAGCGTGCGGGGCAGCCGGTATTCGGGGATGCCGAACCGCATCATGCCGCCCGGCTCTTCGGACGCCTCGAAGACCGTGACGGCGTACCCGAGCAGGGCCAGGTCGTGCGCAGCCGAGAGGCCCGCCGGTCCCGCGCCGATCACGGCGACCTTCCTTCCGGAGCTGGCCGGGGCGGCCGCGGCCCCTCCGTAAACGGGCAGATGGCCGGGGTACCGATTTCCCTCGGCGACCAACGACTCCCGCAGGCGGTTCTGCGTATCGGGGCGCACGGATTCGACGCCGTAGCCCTCCGTGACGAATCGCTTGAGCGCGCGGATGGCGATCGGCGCATCGATCACCCCGCGGCGGCAGGCGTCTTCGCACGGCGCGGCGCAGACGCGGCCGCAGACCGAGGCGAAGGGATTCGGCGCGCGCGCGACCAGGAAGGCGTCTTCGTCGCGGCCTTCGGCGATCAGCTGGACGTAGCGCCCCGCGTCGGTCAGGACGGGGCAGGCCACCTGGCACTTCACCTGCGCCTTCCAGTGCGCGAGGTCCGGAAGCCGAATCGGAATCGCCATGCTCAGTCGAGCCTCACCAGCTCGGCGGCCCCCGGGCGGCCCGCCGCGCGGCGGGTTTCCTCCGCGGGGAAGCGGTAGTGGCCGCCCGGCGTGCGGACGGTCTTCAGCAGCCCCAGTCGTGCCCATCGCGTCACGGTCGACACGGACACACCGAAGAGCCGGGCGACATCGCCGCGAGAGAGAAAATCGGTCCCCGGCGCGTTGGGTTGGGATGCTGCCTTGTTTCGATGGCCGCTCATCTTTCCTCCCGAGACGATCTCGCCGCGGCGCGGCGACGCGTATGACGGGCGTCATGCCCTCGATCGGTTTTCGCTGTTTTCGCCGTTCGGTCGATTTGCCCCGCTTCGGTCTCTACTTCAGCGGACTGCGCCGGGGCGGCGCCTGAGGCAAATCCATCAAATGGAACGGGTGGCCTTCTGGGTGATCTGCATCATGGCGGCACCGCAGGGGCTCCGGTTAGCCTTCCGGTGATGCTGGCGCCGGTCGAGCTCGAGATCGAGTTGTTCTGCCGCGGAATCCGGATCGACGCCTCCTGCGAAGTCGGCGAGGACGGCCGCCGGATATCGCGCACACGCGCGGGGCTCGGCTCGGGGCTCGAGATCGTGATCCCGGCTCCCCGCAAACCGATCTGGGTCAACGTGCCGGTCGTCGAGCGTTTCGCCGCCGCGTCACCGTTTCGTCTCGTCAAGTCCGGCGAGGCCTACGAAGTTTTGGACGAGGGCCACGGCGACGCCTATCCGGTTCAGATCCCGAAGGAGCCCGACTGGTACTCGCGGCGCACCTCCTCGGGGGCGGAGATGAGCCGCATCGGCGTGCTGCAGGGAAACTATCTCGGCGTCTACGTCTCCAACCGGTGTCTCTACTGGGCCTCGACGCCGTCGCTCGCCTGCAAGTTCTGCACGACCGGCAAGAACCTGGGCGTGTCGGAGCAGGCTCGCAAGAAGGTCGAAGACGTGGTCGAGGTGGCGCAGGCGGCCCGCGACGGTTCAGGCGCGATCTTCACGCACCTGAACACGGGATACCACTACGAGGAAGTGGACAAGCTCGAGGCGATCCACGGGCTGCGGCAGTGCGAACCCTTCGTGAAGGCGCTGCGGCGAGCAGGTCGGCGGGTTCATCGGCGTGCAGTGCATGCCCGTGCCGCGCCACAAGTTCTTCGAGTACGACGCCCTGATCGAGGCCGGTGCCGACCACTTCTCCTTCTGCTACGAGTTCGAGGATCCCGCGGTGTTCGCCCGCCTCTGCCCGGGAAAGGCGGCGACGCTTGGGCAGCGGGGATTCTTCGACGCGATGGAATACACGGCGCGCCGGCTCGGACGCGGCCGCGTCTCCGGTGAAATCATCGCCGGTCTCGAGCCGATCGCCGCGACCAAGCGCGGCATCGACCGGATCGTCGCGGCGGGCGCGTTTCCGACCGTGTGCATCTTCCGGCCGACGATCGGCAGCGAGCTCGAGAACGAGCAACCCCCGGACCCGGAGGCGATGAAAGACGTCTTCGCGCACGTGTGGGACGCGTGTCGCCGGGCGGGGCTTCCGGTCGGCGTGCTTCCGATCGAAGTGTCGCTCGTCGTGCAGCCGGAGGAGGCGAGGGACCTGGCGCCCCGCAGCTTCGCGTCGCAGCTCTACGCGTGGAAGCTCGCGTCCCTGCGCCAGCTCGCCCGCCCCTACGTGGCCTGGAAGAAGAGGCCGCGGGCGGCCTAGCGCTTCTGGCCGCCCCGGGTCACTCCGGTGCGATGGCCCGGAGGGCGGCGCGGTCGCGGATCAGAAACCCCTTCGGATCGGTCTCCACCAGGGCCTCCTTCTGCCAGCGGCTCATGATGCGGATCGCCGTTTCGACGGTGGTTCCGACGAGGTCCGCGATTTCCTGCCGCGAAAGGGGCAGCGGCACGAAGACGCCGCCGGCGCCCTCCTTGCCCAGACGCGCGGCGAGGGTTTCGAAGAGCCGGGCGGCGCGGTACTCGACGTTTCCCGTCATGTCGGCGAGGCGGCGGTTCAGGGCCATCAGGCGCAGCGTCAGGCCCGCGAGCAGGCGGCGCGTGATCTCGGGGTGCTTCTCGATGAGCTGAAAGAACGCCTTCTCCGGGATCGACACGAGACCGCAGGGCTCGAGCGCGACGGCGGTCGCCGGAAAGGGACGGCGCTCGAAGGCGGCCACGGCCCCGACGGGCTCGCCCGGGCCCAGGATCTCGAGGATGAGGTCCCGTTCGGGGCCGGCCTTCACGATCTTGACGCGGCCGAGGAAGAGGAAGTAGATGCGCTCGGCCGGATCGCCCTCGGAGAAGATCGTCGCGCCCTTCTCGCAGGCGGTCAGCTCGCACAGGGGCGCCAGGTTGCTGCGCTCGTCCCGGGTCAGCAGCGACAGGCTCGGGATCGCGTCGAAGGGGACCGGTGGGCGCTCCGGCACGGCGCGATTATAGGAGCGGCGCCGCTCGGGAGCCGGCATCCTCTATAGTGCGCGCCCATGAAACCGATTCTCGAAGTGGCCCGCGCACTGGATCTGAACGCGGAAGACCTCGAACTCTACGGAAACGACAAGGCGAAGCTGCGACCGGGCGTTCTGGCCGGCCGTCCCGCCCGCGGCAAGCTGGTGCTCGTCTCCGCGATCACGCCGACACCGGCCGGCGAGGGCAAGACGACGACCTCGATCGGGCTGGCGCAGGGCCTCGCGCTGCTCGGCGTGCGCGTCCGCCGTGGCGCTGCGCGAGCCGTCGCTGGGCCCGTACCTCGGCATGAAGGGCGGCGGCACCGGCGGCGGCGCGTCGCAGGTCGTGCCGTCCGACGACATCAACCTGCACTTCAACGGCGACATCCACGCCGTCTCGAGCGCGCACAACCTGCTGGCGGCGCTGCTGGACAACCACCTGCACCACGGCAACGCGCTCGGCCTCGACTCGCGGCGCGTGATCTGGAAGCGCGTGATGGACATGAACGACCGCGCGCTGCGCGACATCGTCATCGGCCTCGGCGGGCAGGCGAAGGCGTCCCGCGCGAGACCGGCTTCGACATCACGGCCGCGAGCGAGGTGATGGCGATCCTGTGCCTCGCGACGGGCATCGCGGACCTCAAGGAGCGGCTCGCCCGGATCGTCGTCGGCTACCGGCCGGACGGCTCGCCGGTGACGGCTTCCGACCTCGGCGCGGTCGGCGCGATGGCGGCGCTGCTGCGGGACGCGATCAAGCCGAACCTGGTGCAGACGACCGAGGGCGTGCCGGCGTTCGTCCACGGCGGCCCGTTCGCGAACATCGCGCACGGCACCAACTCGATCACCGCGACGCGCGCGGCGCTCGCGTACGCCGACTTCGTGGTCACCGAGGCCGGCTTCGCCTTCGAGCTCGGCGCCGAGAAGTTCTTCGACATCAACTGCCGCTACGGCGGCTTCGCGCCGAGCGCGACGGTGCTCGTCGCCACCGTGCGCGCGCTCAAGATGCACGGCGGCGTGCCGCTGCCCGAGGTGACGGCGCCCGACGTGCCGGCCGCTGGAGCGCGGGCTCGAGAACCTCGAGAAGCACGTCGAGAACATCCGCAAGTTCGAGCAGCGGTGCGTCGTCGCGATCAACCACTTCCCGACCGACACCCCGGAGGAGACCGAGGTGGTCCGACGGCGCTGCGCGGCGCTCGGACTCGAGGCCGTCGCCGCCCGGCCGTTCTCCGAGGGCGGCGCCGGCTGCGTCGCGCTCGCCGAGGTCGTCCGCGCCGTGACCGCAGGACGCGCCCGCGGCGTTCCGGCCGCTCTACGACTGGACCGCGCCGATCGAGGAGAAGATCCGCGTGATCGCCCAGGAGATGTACGGCGCCGAGGCGGTCGACTACGCGCCGCGCGCCCGGCGCGACCGGGCCCAGCTCGAGCGGCTCGGCTTCGGGTCGCTGCCGGTCTGCATCGCGAAGACCCAGCAGTCGCTCTCGGACAACCCCGCGCTGCTCGGCCGCCCGAAGGACTTCCTCGTCACGGTCCGCGAGATCCAGCTCGCCGCGGGCGCGGGTTTCGTCATCCCGATCACGGGCGAGATCCTGCGCATGCCCGGCCTGCCCAAGGCGCCGCTGGCGTCGGGGTTCGACCTCGGCGAGGACGGCCGGATCACGTTTCGCGCCTGAAGCCCCCGGCGCGGGGCTAGAGGAGCGTGCCGGCCGCCGATGCGAGCCGGGCTTCCCGCTGCGACGGCACGCGGACGTCCGCCTGCGGGTGCTCGCGGCACCAGGTGCAGTCGCATCCGGAAACGGTGCACCCCGGCGGGTCGCGCCGGGGACGCGCGGCGCGGCGCGCGAGGGCGAGGAGCAGCCGCTTTCCGAGCGACGGTGCATAGTGGCGGTGCAACCACTGCCGCGTGTCGCCCGCGCGCCCGATCGAGCGCATGAGCCTCGCGTAGCCGCGGTCCTCCATCCGGTCGAACAGGTACCGGTTGACGATCGAGACCCGCACCAGGTCGCCCAGTCGGCGGCGCCAGAGCCGGTCGTAGTCGCCGGGCGCACCGGCGAGCAGGGCCTGGGCCGCGAGATGGCCCGAAAGCATCGCGATGCGGATTCCGAACCCCCACAGCGCGTCCTGAAAGCCCGCCGCCTCGCCGGCGAACAGGATGTTCCCGTGCCGTGCCGTGGAGGGCAGCAGGACGTTGCCCGTTCCGCCGAAGCGCACGGGGTGGCGCATTGCGAGGCCGGCCCTCTTCTGGAAGAAGGCGATGGTTCGCTCCAGGTAGAGCTTCTCGCGATGGAAGTCTTCGAAGATGCACGTGGCCACGGTCCCGCGCCCGCGGGAAACCAGAAGGTAGGCGTAGCCGCGAGGGGCGAGGTGGTCGGAGAGAACGGCGAAGACGCCGTCGGCGCGGGGGGTCTCGAAGACGTAGCCGACGACGATCGCGTCGGATCCGCGCGGCCCGCCGGCCACGATCCCGCCCTGGGGCAGCCGGCGAACGGGGTCCTGAAACCGGATCTCGACGCCGGCCGCGAGCGCCTGCGTCTTGAGCCGCTGGTCGAGCGTGTCCGGCTCGCGCCCCCGGCGGACGAGATAGAACATGGGTGTGGGCGAGCGGCAGGTGTACTCGCGCCCTTCCGGGTCGTAGAAGGCGGCCTCACGGAACGGATGTCCGCCGAACGCGGGATCGATGCCCGAGGCGCGCAGCTCGTCCAAGGCGTCGTCCCGGGTCGTCCAGTTTTCGATGCCCTGCAGATCGCCGTGAAACCGGCTGCCGACGTCCTGCCGCTGCTCGTGAACGACCGCGCGCCGACCGCCGCGCGCGACGGTCACAGCCGCGGCCAGCCCGGCCGGCCCCGCCCCGACGATGTGGATCGCCTCATCCGCTATGGGGGACATCGGCAAGGCGAATCGTAGATCGGAAATCTCGAATCGCAAATCGCGATTGTCGGTCTAGCGCACGGGAAGCGTCGAAAGGAAGGCCGGCGCGGCCGGCGAGCGGGGCGCTCGCGAGGGCGGCCGGGCGCCCCCCCGCATGGTCCGGAAGAGGTTGAAGGTGAAGAGCAGGAGCGCCAGCACGACGGGGATTCCCATGAAGGACCCCGCCTTGTAGAAGACCGGCCAGAAGGCTCCTGGGTACTGCAGGAGGCGCAGCGCGACGCCGGCGAGCAGGAGCGCGTAGGTTGCGAGCGCCAGCCGCGGAGACCAGAGGGCCTTCCCCGAGAAGACCGGAAGGATCCGCAGGCTCATGCCGACGATCAAGAGGGTCACGAAACCCACGGTGAAGACATGTCGGGCGGCATCGGACCACCAGAGGTTCTGCGCGGGCAAGCTCGTCGCCCGGGAGACGGTCACGGCCGCGACCTCCAGGACCGCCCAGAGCCCGAGGCAGCCGAAGGCCGCCCGGATCGCGAGGGTCGGGTGACCGGGCGTGCGCAGCGCGGGCAGGTTCGAGCGGCGCCAGAGGAAGCCGTGGCCGGCGAGGAAGGCGAGCGCGGAGAGGGACACGGCGGTGAGACCGGCGTCGCGCAGCACGAGGGCCCAAGACAGAGTGATTCCCGGTGCGGCCGACGCCAGGAAGAGCGCGACGCCCGCGGCCTGCAGGAGGAGAGCCGCGTCCGGCGATCCCTTGCGGGCCGGACCGACGCCGAGGAAGAGTGAGACGACGCGGTTGCCGAAGCCGAAGACCCACGCGAGCAGGAATCCGTAGAGCGACACGAAGTAGAACGGCTCGGTCAACGAGACCGGCAGCGCCGTCTCGAAGTGGCCGGCCAGCCAGATTCCCTGAGCGGCGTTCCATCCGAGCGCGACGAGGAAATAGACCGTTCCGGCCCGGACGAACCGCAGGAGCGGATCGGCAGGCCCGTACTTTCCCGAGCGCGCGCGGGAAAGGGCCGCGAAGACGAAGCGTGCGAAGAGAAAACCGGCGACGCCTTCCATCGCCGCGGAAGCCAGGCTGAGCAGGCGCCCCGCGGCGTCGACGTTGTACGGCTGGCCGACGTTGCGCAGGATCACGCCCAGGAACATGAGCCAGAAGGCCGGCCGCGCGGCGCGCGGGCGTTCGCTTCCGATCCCGAGGATGCGCGGCAGCGCGTGAAAGGCGATCCCCATCAGGAACAGCGCCGCGAACCCGAGCACCTGTGTGTGACCGTGGATCTGGCGGTGCGAGATCGGAACGTCGCCCCCGGCCGCGATCCGCAGCAGGTTCACCATGCCGGTCGTGGCGCCGAGCGTCAGCGTCAGGAAGAGCGATCCCAGGATGAAGTGCGGCGCGAAGGGAAGGGAAGACCCCGCCGTGGCGGCCGGCGGCGCCGACGAGACCTCTCGAGAGGCCGCCTCCCGCACCTCGCGGAGGAACTCGTCCAAGGGGAGCTGGTGCACCGTCGCAAACCAGGCGAGCGGCTCATCGGGACCCTCCTCGCCCCCGCAGTCGCCGAGTCCGTAGCGCGCGAGCACGGGGATCGTGGCGGGAAAGCGCCGGCGCAGCTCCCGGATCGACATCGTCGGCGGCACGAGGCTGGTCGATTCGGCGAAGCGCTGCGCGGATTCCAGATCGGCGAGGACCCGCGGCAAAGACACTCCCTTGGCGGCGCAGGCCTGGGCGAGGGGGTGCTCGCCGCCGCAGCAGGTGTCCAGGCCGTGGGAAGCAAGGACCGACCTCGCGACGGCGTACCGGGAGATCAGCTCGCGGACGGGAAGGGTCGGGTCGAAAGCGGTGCGGCTCATGCCCTGATTTCAACCCGGATGGCTTCGGGCTCCCATGACGGGCGTCATAGGAAAGGCGAGTGAAGGCGCCCGCCGGGAGGCGCGTTTACCCGCGGTTCTGGCGCTCGAGCTCGATCCGGTGGTAGTCCGAGAGGGCCTTGCGAACGATCCTCTGGAGGTTGCGCAGGCGCCGCGCCGAACGCAGTCGTTCCCACTCGCCAAACGCCGCGTTGTGGCGGCCGACGGCCTCGCGCCACAGCAAGTCCACGGCCCGCCTCCACCTCTCGTGCAGAAGCTCCGCGGTCAGATCGAGCGTGTCAGCCAAAGTTCCTCGTGTCCTGCATTGTCGCCTTTCGGGCCGACGGGTGTTGCTGATGCAATTGAATCATTTTTCCGACCGGTCCCCCGTTTGGTGAATCTGGATCAGGCGAGACCCCGGACCGGCTCCTAGCGTGTGAGGGCAGGCCGTCACCCGCGGCCCGTGAGGAGGAAGGCGTGAGACGTCGGATCTCGGGGTCGATCATGCTTCTCGTCGCCGCTTCGATCGGTGGCGCCTTCGCGGCGGATCGCTCCGTGCGAAACATCGCGGCGCCGGTTCGGTTTTCCGACGCCCCGGCCCAGGCGGCGGAATTCATCGCGTACGCGCGGTCCGTTCGGCTCACGCCGGAACAGGAGAAGCTGCGGCAGCGGATCCTCTCCGGAATCCCGGCGCCCTGCTGCGACAAGTACTCCGCGGCAACCTGCTGCTGTCCGTGCAATCTCGCCAAGTCGATCTGGGGCCTCACCAACGTCCTGATCGCGCGGGATGGCGCCGGCGCAAAGGAAGTCGAGGGGGCCGTCCGCGCGTGGATTGCCTTCGTGAATCCCCGGGCGTTCACCGGAAACGCCTGCGACACGTCCGGAGGCTGCGGGCGCAGGTTCTCCGAGAACGGATGCGGGGGCATGAACGAGAAGGACCTGCGCGCGGCGCGGTAGAGGCGGGGGGCGGAAAGATTGATGCGACCGCATCAGGAAAGCGCGACCCCCCGGACCGTAGGGTGGGCGCATCATTCGGGAGGCAGCGTGAGGATCAGGAGGCTCTCTCCACCCGCTTTCGTCGCAACCGCCGTCGTCCTCCGACCCGCCCGCCGCACCTCGAGCCCGGGCAGACCCTCCGAAGCACACATCGAGACCAGATCCTTCGACCCGCGAGGCGGGGCTCCGCTCCTTTCGTCCGCGGCGGACGCCCCATTGCACAGAAGGGGGAATCGCCGATGATCCAGAGAACTTTCCTGGAGCAGCTCGAGAGCCGCGGGGTCTCGCGGCGGGAGTTCGTGGGTTTCTGCGGTGTGATGGCCTCGGCGCTCGCGCTGCCCAAGACGTTCGGCGTCAAGATCGCGAGCGCCATCGCGAAGACGGAGAAGCCGGTGCTGGTCTGGCTCGAGTTTCAGGACTGCGCCGGCAACACCGAGTCCTTCCTGCGGGCGAGCCGCCCGACCGTCGCCGAGATCGTGCTCGACACGCTCTCGGTCGACTACCAGGAGACGATCATGGCGGCCGCGGGGCACCAGGCCGAGGAAAACCTCGCGAAGGCCGTTCACGATCACGCCGGGAAGTACATCGCCGTCGTCGAGGGGTCGATCCCGACGGGCGAGGGCGGCGCCTACTGCACGATCGGCGGCAAGTCCGCCCTTCAGATGGCCCGTGAAGTCTGCGGCGGAGCGATGGCCACGATCGCGATCGGAACGTGCGCGTCGTTCGGCGGCCTCCCGGCGGCCTCTCCGAATCCGACCGGCGCCCTGGGAGTCGCCGACGCCGTTCCGGGCGTTCGCAATCTCATCAACCTCTCCGCCTGCCCCGCCAACGTCGAGAACCTGACGGCGCTGATCGTCTACTTCCTGACCTTCAAGAGCTGGCCGCCGCTCGACCGGTACCGCCGCCCGCTCTTCGCCTACGGCAAGTCGATTCACGACAGCTGCGAGCGCCGGGCCCACTACGACGCCGGCCAGTACGTCGAGATGTGGGGAGACGAGGCGCACCGGACCGGCTACTGCCTCTACAAGATGGGGTGCAAGGGACCGGTGACCTTCCAGAACTGCCCCGTCGTGCGCTGGAACGGGGGCACCAACTGGCCGATCGGCTGCGGCCACCCGTGCATCGGGTGCGCCGAGCCGGACTTCTGGGACAAGATGACGCCCTTCTACCAGCACCTCTCCGGCATTCCCGGGTTCCAGACGGCGACGCCGATCGACAAGGTCGGCCTCTGGGCCACGGCGGGAGTGGGCGCCGCGTTCGCGACGCACGGGCTCATCGCGCTGCTCAAACGCGGGGTGACGGGGGCTCCGCCGGAACCGCCTCCGCCCGCCGAGAGGGACGTCGGAGGACAAGGGAGGTCGGCCATGACTCACGTCGTCGTGGATCCCGTGACCCGGATCGAGGGTCACCTTCGCATCGAAGCCGAAGTCGAGGGCGGGCAGGTCCGGGACGCCTGGTCCTCCTCGACGATGTTCCGGGGCATCGAGCTCATCCTGAAGGGGCGCGACCCGCGCGACGCCTGGGCCTTCACCCAGCGCATCTGCGGCGTCTGCACGACCGTGCACGCGATCGCGTCGATCCGCGCCGTCGAGAACGCCATCGGCGCGGTTCCCCCTCCCAACGCCCGCCTGCTGCGGAACCTGATCATCGCATCGCAGTGCGTGCAGGACCACGTCATTCACTTCTACCATCTGCACGCGCTCGACTGGGTCGACATCGTCTCGGCGCTCTCGGCCGACCCGGGCAAGACGTCGGCGCTCGCGCAGTCGATCTCGAACTGGCCGCTCTCTTCGGAGAAGTACTTCGCCGGCGTGCGGGACCGCGTGAAGGGGTTCGTCGAGCGGGGCCAGCTCGGCCCGTTCGCCAACGCCTATTGGGGTCATCCGGCCTACAAGCTTCCGCCCGAGGCGAATCTGATGGCGGTCGCCCACTACCTCGAGGCGCTCGAGTGGCAGCGCAAGTTCATCGAGATTCACGCGGTGCTCGGTGGGAAGAACCCGCACCTGCAGAGCTTCCTCGTCGGCGGAATGGCGACGCCCGTGGACCCCGACCGGCAGGCCTCGCTGAACGCCGGTTCGATCGCGATGATGCAGGAGCTCGTCGCGAAGGCGCGCGACTTCGTGACCCAGGTCTACATCCCGGACCTGCTCGCGATCGCGTCCTTCTACAAGGACTGGGCGGGGTACGGCCAGGGTGTCGGCAACTATCTGGTCTACGGCGAATACCCGCAGGACGACGGGGCGCATCCGAACCTCTTCCTTCCCTCGGGCGTGATCCGCAATCGCGATCTCTCCAAGGTCGAGGCCTTCGACCCCGCGAAGATCACCGAGCAGGTCACGCACTCCTGGTACGAATACGCCGGCGGCGACAAGAAGGCGCTCCATCCCTTCGAGGGAGAGACGAAGCCCAAGTACACGGGGCCCGCTCCGCCGTACGAAAGGCTCAACACCGACGGCAAGTACAGCTGGCTGAAGTCTCCGCGGTACGACGGTCTTCCCATGGAGGTCGGGCCGCTCTCGCGCATGCTCGTGGCCTACGCTTCGGGACACGAGCAGGTCAAGACGCTGGTGGGAGCGGTCCTCGCCAAGCTCGGCGTCGGGCCGGAGGCCCTGTTCTCGACGCTGGGCCGCGTGGCGGCGCGCGGGATCGAGACGCAGATCCTGGCCGACAAGATGGGCGACTGGCTCACGGAGCTCGCCGGGCAACATGGGCCGGCGGGAGCTGCGCATCCAGGACAACTCCAAGTGGGAGCCCAACACCTGGCCTTCGGACGCCACGGGCGCCGGCTTCCACGAGGCGCCGCGGGGCGCGCTCGGCCATTGGGTGCACATCCAGAACGGCGCGATCGCCAACTACCAGTGCGTCGTGCCGAGCACCTGGAACGCCGGGCCGCGCGACGCCGCGGGCCAGCGCGGACCTTACGAGCAGGCGCTTCTGGGAACGCCGGTGGCGGAACCCGAGAAGCCCGTGGAGATTCTTCGAACGGTCCACTCCTTCGATCCCTGCATGGCCTGCGGAGTCCACGTCGTGGACGCGCGGCGGCGCGAGATCACGCGGGTGAGGGCCGTATGAGCGCCGCAGGCCTTCCGCTGGCAGCGATTCCTCCGCACCGAAGCGACATGGAACTCATCCGTGTCTACGTCTGGGAGTGGCCGGTGCGCCTGACGCACTGGGTCATTGCGTTTTCCATCGTGGTCCTTTCGGTCACGGGCATCTACATCGGCCGCCCCTTCTTCGTCGTTCCCGGCGAGGCGCGCTTTCACTTCGTCATGGGCACGATGAAGGTGATCCATTTCTACGCCGCCATCGCCTTCGCCCTGGCCGTCGTGTCCCGGCTGATCTGGATGTTCCTCGGGAACACGTACGCGCGCTGGGACAAATTTCTCCCCGTCCACCGCCGCCGGCGCCAGGGCATCCTCGGGACCGTCAAGTTCTATCTGTTCGCGCTGCGCAAGCCGCCGGGCTTCGTCGGCCACAACCCTCTGGCGGGAATGGCCTACGCGATCGTCTTCGGCCTCTACGCGTTGATGATCGCGACGGGCCTCGCGATGTATTCCGTCAGCGCGGGCGTGCACTCGCCGTTCCGCTTCTTCGCGTTCCTCGTTCCCCTCTGCGGCGGCCTGCAGTCCGCGCACTGGATTCACCACGTCGTGATGTGGCTCATCCTGGGATTTGCCGTTCACCACGTCTACAGCGCGATCTACATGTCGCAGGTCGAGGCCAACGCGACGGTCGAGTCGATCTTCTCCGGCTACAAGTTCGTGCCGCACGAGGACGTCATCTACTCCGGTTACCGATTCGTCTCGCGGGACGAATCCCTGCCCGATCCTCTGCCGCGCGGCGCTTCGGGACGAAAGGGCGGCCGTCCACGTGGATAAGCCGACCCCGCTGCTGATCCTGGGGCTGGGAAACCTGCTCCTGCGGCGACGACGGGCTGGGAGTGGCCGCCGTCCGGCGGCTGCTCGAGGAGTACGAGGTGCCCGAGGGCGTCGCGGTGCTCGACGGCGGCACGCTCGGGCTTTCGCTGCTTCCGCACCTCGAGGACGCGGAGAGGGCCATCCTCGTGGACGCCATCTCCGACGACGCGCCGGTCGCGTCGTTCGTTCGGCTGGAAGGGGAAGACGTCGCTCCGGCCGTTGCCTCGCGGCTGTCTCCCCATCAGATCGGCGTCTCGGATCTGCTGGAGGGCGCCCGCTGGCTCGGACGGTCTCCCCGGATCGTGCTCCTGCTCGGCCTGGTTCCGGGCTCCCTCGATCTCGAGCCTCGAGCGAACCCCGGCCGTCGAGGCGAGCTTGCCGCATCTGGTTGGCCGCGTCGTCGAGGAGGCGCGCCGCCTGGGATTTCCTTTCCATCGACGCGCGAGTCATGAGCCGCTGGCTGACGATCCTTTCGCTGATGAGCCTCCCGCTCTTGGCCTGTAGGGCGGACGGGGATCTTCCCCCGTCCTACCGGGCGATTCGGGTGCCGGGTGAGAGGCTCGCCTCGGCGGACGCCCGGGAGCGGGGGCGCAGGCTCTTCCTCGAGCACTGCGCCCTGTGCCACGGCGAGCGGGCCGACGGCCGCGGCGTGCGCCGCGAGGGCCTCTCGTCGCCGCCGCGCGACTTCACCGACCCGTCGCTGCGCCGCAAGACGTCGCCCCGCCGGATGTTCTTCGAGATCCGCGAGGGCGTGCGGGGCACGGCGATGCCCTCCTGGAAGGCGCTCGACGAAGGACAGACGTGGGATCTGGTCGCCTTCCTGCGGTCGGTGGCGCCGTGACGGCCGCGGATCGGCTCGGGCGCCGCATCGAGGTGCGCGGAACCGTGCAGGGCGTCGGCTTCCGCCCCTGGGTGTACCGCCTCGCCCGGCAACAGGGCGTCGCGGGCCGCGTCTCCAACGACTCGCGGGGCGTCACCATCGACGCCTTCGGATCGCCTGGCGCGCTGGAAGCCTTCGTGGGGTCGCTGCAGGGCTCTGCGCCGCCGGCGGCCCGGATCCGGGACCTCGCCTGGACGCCGATTCCGCCCGAACCGGCGGCGGACTTCGTCATCGTCGAAAGCCGCGAGATCGGGGGCCGCCGCGTCTCGATCCCTCCGGATCTGCCGACGTGCGCAGACTGCCTGGCCGAGATCTTCGATCCGGCCAACCGGCGATACCGCTATCCGTTTACGAACTGCACCAACTGCGGGCCGCGCTTCACCATCGCCACGCGACGTGCCCTACGACCGTCCCGCGACGACCATGGCGCCGTTTCGCATGTGCGCGAGCCTGCCAGCGCGAGTACGACGATCCCGCTCGACCGGCGCTTCCATGCCCAGCCGAATGCATGCCCCGTCTGCGGTCCGCGCCTGTCCGCCGTCGCGCCGGGGGGAGAAGACCTCGACTGGGAGGATCCGATCCGGCAGGCCGCGCGGGCCCTCGAGGCCGGGCTCATCGTCGCGGTCAAGGGGCTCGGCGGGTTTCATCTGGCTTGCGACGCGACTTCGGCGCTGGCGGTCACGCGGCTGCGGGAGCGCAAGAGGCGCGACGAAAAGCCCTTCGCGGTCATGGTGCGCGATCTCGAGGCCGCGCGCCGACTGGCGCGCCTCGGGCCCGAAGAGGAGAGGCTCCTCGCGTCGCCGGAGCGGCCCATCGTCATCGCGCAGTTGCGGGAGCCCGCGGGAGTTGCCGCGGAGATCGCGCCGCGCAACCCCTGGATCGGGCTGCTGCTGCCCTACACGCCGCTCCATCACCTCCTGCTCGCGCACACGGACCGCCCGCTGGTGATGACCTCCGGCAACCTGTCGGGTGACCCGATCGTGGCCTCGAATGCCGGCGCTCTCGCGCGTCTGGGCGCGATTGCCGATGTCCTGCTCGTCCACGACCGCGAGATCGAATCGCCCTGCGACGACTCGGTCACGCGCGTCATCGCCGGCCGGCCGACCGTGCTGCGCCGCAGCCGCGGCTACGTTCCCCGTGCGGTGCCGGCTCCGCACCCGTTTCCCGTTCCCGTCCTCGCCTGCGGGGGCCACCTGAAGAACACCTTCTGCCTCGCCGCGGGGGACTCGCTGTACCCGGGGCCCCACATCGGAGATCTCGAGAGCCTCGAGACGGTGCGAGGCATTCGAGGAAGCCGTGGCGCGGCTGGAGCGCTTCGTCGGCATCCGGCCCGAGATCGTCGCCCACGATCTGCATCCCGAGTACGCCTCGACGCTCTATGCGCGGACCCGAGCGGAGGCCGTACGGATCGGCGTCCAGCACCACCACGCCCACGTCGCGAGCGCGATGGCCGAGCATGGCCTCCGCGGGCCGGTGCTCGGCGTGGCCTATGACGGCACGGGGTACGGCACCGACGGGACCGCCTGGGGAGGGGAGATCCTGCTCGCGCGGGCGGGTAGCTTCCGGCGGCTCGCCACCTGGCGCCCGATCCGCCTGCCGGGCGGCGAGAGGGCCATCCGCGAAGTCTGGCGCATCGCGCTCGCCCTGCTCGACGACGCTTTCGACGATCCGCCGCTGCGGGCCTTTGCGCTCTTCGACGGGATCGCTCCCGAACGAATCGCCGCCGCACGGGCCCTGGCTGCCGCCGGAGTCGGTTCGCCCCTGGCGCGCGGCGTGGGGCGCTACTTCGACGCTTTCGGCGCGCTCTTCCTCGGCCGTTCCGAGTCCCGCTTCGAGGGACAGGTGGCGCTCGAATGGAACGCGGCCGCCGATCCGGTCGACACCGGAGTGTTTCCGTTCGAAATCGAATGCGACGGCGGGCTCTGGACGCTCGATCTTCGCCCGAGCGTGCGCGCGGCCGTCGCGGCGTTTTCCCGCCGGATGTCCCCGGGCGCGATCTCGGCCCGCTTTCACAACACGATCGCTCGCGCGACCGGAGAACTCCTGCGCGCGTGCGCCGGCGGGCAGGGGCGCCTTCCGGTCGTCCTGACCGGCGGCTGCTTCCAGAACGCCCTGCTCGCCGAGCGAACGCTCGGTGTCCTGTCCGCGGACGGTTTTGCCGTGCGCCTCCACGGCGAGGTCCCGCCGGGCGACGGCGGCCTGGCGGTCGGCCAGGCCCTGGTCGCGTCGGCGGTCGCCGCCGGCTCGGAAGGAGACCTCTGATGTGCCTCGGTGTGCCGGGACGGGTCGTCTCGGTCGACGGGAGCTGCGCCACGGTCGACTTCTTCGGCGTGCGCCGCCAGGTGCGGCTGGACATCGTGGATCAGCCGGTCGCGCCCGGCGACTACATCCTCAATCACGTCGGGTTCGCGATCCGGCGCATACCGGAGGCGGAAATCGGCGAGACGCTCGCGCTCTACGAGACGCTGCTCGCCGAGGCGTCGAAGGACGACCTCATGGCCTCGGACGTTCGCGGCGAGATCGAAGGCACGGAGCGGGAGGAGCCGTCGTGAGCCGCGCGGCCGAGGCCGGGTTGGCCCGGGTTCGCTTCCGCGATCCGGACCTGGCGCGACGGCTCGCCGGACCAGATCGCCCGTGTCACCGACGAGATCGGCCGTTCGCCGGTCTCGGTCATGCACGTCTGCGGCAGCCACGAGCAGGCGATCGCGAAGTTCGGACTGCGGGCCGCCTTCCCCAGGAACCTGAACGTGATCATGGGCCCCGGCTGCCCGGTCTGCATCACGGACGTGCCGGAAGTGGACGAGGGCGTCGTGCTCGCCCGGCAGGGAGTGACCATCGCCACGTACGGCGACATGGTGAAGGTGCGGGGAACGGTGCAGTCGCTCGCCGACGCGCAGGCCGACGGGGCCGACGTCCGCGTCGTCTACAGCGCGGCGCAGGCCGTGGAGCTCGCCCGCGGCACGACGGAGCCGGTCGTCTTCTTCGCGACGGGCTTCGAGACGACGGCGGTCGCCACCGCCGCGGTCCTCAAGGCCGGCCCGCCCGAGAACTTCTCGGTCCTCTCGGCGCACAAGTACATCCCGCCCGTCATGGAAATCGTCGCCGAGATGCCCGAGACGCGGGTCGAAGGATTCCTGGCCGCCGGCCACGCCGCGACGATCACGGGCTGGGGCATCTTCGAGCGCTTCGTCGAGCGGCATGGCATTCCGGTCGTCGTCGCCGGCTTCGAGCCGCTCGACATCCTGGCGGGCCTGGCGAGGCTCGTGGAGCTCGTCCGCGACCGGACGCCGCGCGTCGTCAACATGTTCCCGCGCTGCGTCACCCGCGAGGGGAACCTGCGCGCGCAGGAGCAACTCTGGAGCGTGTTCCGGCCGGTCGGGGGGCGCTGGCGGGGCATCGCGCACGTCCCCAACGGCAACCTGCGCCTGCGCGAGGAGTGGGCGTCCTGGGACGCCCGGCGGCGCTTCCCGATCGACCTCGCGGGGCTCTGGGACTACGGCCCGCCCGCGCTGGTCTCGAGCTGCATCTGCGGCGACATCATGTCGGGCATCGCGTCGCCGGACGACTGCGCGCTCTTCGGCAGGGAATGCATTCCCGACAACCCGGTGGGCGCCTGCATGGTGTCCTCGGAAGGGACCTGCAAGATCTGGCACCAGTACGGCGGACATCCGGACCTGGGGGTCAGCGCGTGAAGAGCCTGCTCGTGGCCGAGGAGCGCGTCACGCTCAAGCAGGGCGCCGGCGGAAGGGCGATGCGCGCGCTGATCGAAGAGGTGTTCCTCAAGGGATTCACGGAGGAGCCCTTCGACGGGATCGGGCCCGCGGCGATGGACGACGGCGCCGCGATCCGGGTCGGCGACCGCTGGCTCGTCCTCACGACCGACTCGCACGTCGTGCACCCGATCTTCTTCCCGGGCGGCGACATCGGTCGCCTCTCGGTGTCCGGCACGGTCAACGACCTCGCGATGATGGGGGCGACCGAGGTTCTGGGGCTGACCTGCGCGGCGATCCTGGAAGAGGGATTCCCGCGCACGGACCTCGAGCGCATCCAGGAGTCGATCCGCGCCGGCCTGCGTCGAGGCCGGAGCGAGGGTCGTCACCGGGGACACGAAGGTGATGGGACGCGGCGAGATCGACGGCATCGTTCTCAACACGTCGGGCGTGGGCCTGACCGATCGGGTGATCCCGGACGCCGGCCTCTCGCCCGGCGACCGCATCCTCGTCACGGGCACGGTCGGCGACCACGGTTTCGCCATCCTCGCGGCGCGCCACGGCCTCGAGCTCGAGGGGGATCTCGCCTCCGACGTGGCGCCGATCAACGGCCTGATCCGCGGCGCGCTCGCCGCCGCCTCCGGCGCGATCGTGGCCATGAAGGACCCGACCCGCGGCGGGCTCTCCTCGGCGCTGCACGAGATGGCCGGCAAGAGCGGTGTGGGGATTCTTCTGGAGGAACCGGCGATTCCGGTCACCGAGGCCGTGCGCGCCGCGGCGGAGCTGACGGGCATCGACCCGGTGCACGTGGCCAACGAAGGCAAGGCCGTCCTCGGCGTGCGGCCGGAGGCCGCGGAGCGCGTGCTCGAGGCTCTCCGGTCCCATCCGTTGGGGCGCAACGCCGCGATCGTTGGCACGTGTGTCACCGAGCGCCCGGGCAACGTCATTCTGGACACCGGATTCGGCCGGCGTCTGCTCGCGGAGCCGGAAGGCGAGCCGCTGCCGCGGATATGTTGAGAACCCGGCAACCGCTGCGCGTGGCCGTGCTGGCGTCCCACCGGGCGCCGGGGATCCGCGATCTGCTGTCCGACCCGTTGCGCGGCAGCCTCTTCGTGCTCTCCGGCGTGCTGGCGTCGGAGGAGGACTTCCGGGACGCCGCGGCGATCGAGGAGGCCGGCGTCCCGGTCGCCGTCCATCCGTTCCGACGGTTCTGCGCGCGCGGTCACTTCGGCCTCCGCGATCTGGCGGCGCGATGCGAGTACGATCGGCAGACGGCCGAATTGCTCCGAGCCTTTCGGCCCGATCTGGTCCTTCTGTCGGGCTACCTGCTCATCCTGACGCGTCCGATGCTGGCGGCGTATCCGCGCCGGATCGTCAACATCCACGGGAGCGATCTGACGGTGTCGACCGCGTCGGGCGAGCCGCGTTATCCGGGCCTGCGGGCCGTCGAGCACGCGATCTTCGCCGGGGAGCGGGAGACGCGCGCGACGGCGCACTTCGTCACAGCCTCCGTGGATGACGGCCCGCCGATCCTGCGCTCGCGCGCGTTCCCGGTCTCGCCGCTCGCGGAGGCGGCGCGCGCCCGGGGCGACGAGCGGATGCTCAAGGCGTATGTCTTTGCGCATCAGGAATGGATGCTCCACGAAGCCTGGGGGCCGCTCGGGAAGAGCGTCGTCCGACTGGCGGCGTCCGGCCGGATCCCGCTCGGCAGGTCGGCGGCGGGGGAGAGGCCGCCCCTCCGGAGCCTCTCGGATCAGGGAGCCCTGATCGAGTCCAACCTCGCGATTCCACGAACCTTTCCCGCCGCGCCCGAGGTGGCCCCATGACCGCGATCCTCGTCGAACGGGACGGGCCGGTCGGGATCATCACGATCCAGCGTCCGGAACGCTTCAACGCGCTCGACGTCGAGACCGCGCAGGAATTTCGCAAGGCGGGACTGCTCTGCGCCCGCGACGCGGAGCTGCGCGCGGTCGTGCTGCGCGGCCAGCCCGGCGTCTTCTGCAGCGGCGCCGATCTGAAGTCGATCCGCTCCGGAGGGGAGGGATCCGATCTCTCCTACCTCCAGGGCAGCCGCGCGACGCCCGCGGGCTACGGCGAGATCTTCAAGCAGATCCTCGAGTACATCCACAGCGCCATCTCCGAGATCCAGCGCGCGCCCAAGCCCTTCGTCGCGGCGGTCGACGGCGTCGCGGCGGCCGGGGGGTTCGGCATCGCCATGGCGTGCGACCTCGTGTACGCGACGCCCCGCGCTTCCTTCGAATGGGCCTACGGCAAGACGGGCCTGACCGGGGCGGAGAGCTCCACGTTCTTTCTGCCGCGCCTGCTGGGCCTGCGCCGCGCCATGGAGCTCGTGTTCCTGAATCCCCGTCTGAACGCCGAGACCGCGCTCAGCATGGGCCTGATCAACGGCGTGTTTCCGGAGGAGACCTTCACGCAGGACGTCCTCGCCGTGGCGCGGCGGCTCGCGGAAGGGCCGACGGAGGCCTTCGGCGTCGCCAAGCGCCTCGTGCACCAGGCCGACGGCGGCGACCGGCTCGACTACCACCTCGACCGGGAGCTCGAGGAGCTCGCGCGGATCGCGGACACGAGCGACTTCGCGGAGGGGCTCGAAGGGTTCTTCGGGCGCCGCGCGGCGAATTTCCGGGGGAGATGAGGATGCACGAGTACTCGATCGTTCAGGCGCTGATCGAACGCGTGGAGGAGCTCGCCCGGGACCGGAAGGCGACCGCCGTTCGCGGCGTGCTCGTTTCGATCGGGGAGCTCGCCGGGGTGGAGCCGGATCTGCTGGCCACGGCCTACGACACGTTTCGCGAGCGGACGGTCTGCGAGGGGGCGCCGCTGACGATCCTCCCGGTCGCCGCGCGGTGGGATTGCCCGCGCTGCCGGCAGGGGATCCCGCGCGGCGCGATCCTCGCGTGCGCGCGGTGCGGCGCGCCGGCGCGCCTGGCCGAGGGAGACGAGATCGTGTTGGAGCGCATCGAGATGGAGGTGGCGTGATGTGCGGCACCTGCGGCTGCGGAGACCCGGAACTGGTTCCCGTGGAGGTGCACGACCGTATCCTCGCGGGAAACGATCGGACGGCGGGACACAACCGCGAGCATTTCTTGCATCGGAAGGTCTTCGCCGTCAACCTGATGGGCTCGCCGGGCGCGGGCAAGACGGCGATCCTCGAGGCGACCGCGCGTCGGCTCGGGGAGCGGGCGCGGATCGGAGCGGTGGCCGGGGACCTCGAGACCGACCGCGACGCGCAGCGGCTGCGCGCGGCCGGCATTCCGTCCGTGGCGATCACGACCGGCTCGGCCTGCCACCTGGACGCCGAGCTCGTGCACCGGGCGCTCCACGACTTTCCCTGGCAGGATCTCGACCTGCTCTTCATCGAGAACGTCGGAAACCTGGTCTGTCCCGCGATCTACGACCTCGGGCAGGCCGCCAACGTCGTCGCGCTTTCGGTGACGGAAGGGGAGGACAAGCCCCTCAAGTACCCCGTCATGTTCCGCACGGCGGATCTCGTGCTGCTGACGAAGACCGACCTGCTGCCGCACCTTTCCCGCTATCGCCTCGACGCGGTTCGCGACGCGCTGGCGCGGGTGAATCCGGTTCCGGCGCTCCTTCCGATCTCCGCGCGAGAGCGGCGAGGGCCTCTCCGAGTGGATCGCGTGGCTCGAGCGCGCCGGTTCTCCACGCCGCCGCAGTCCGCCGATGCGGTTCGGGTCGGGCCGATGAACTCGGCCCTGTTTGGCGCGCTCGCCCTGGCCGCCGTCACGGTCGGCAGCCTCCACACGCTCGCGCCGGATCACTGGGTGCCCTTTGCCGCGCTGGCGCGCAGCCGCGGCTGGTCCGCCGGCCGGACGCTGCGGATCACGCTGCTCTGCGGCTTCGGCCACGTCACCGTGTCGGCGCTCCTCGGTCTCGCCGGCCTGTTCTTCGGGCTGCGGATGGTGGAGGCCTTCGGACGCCGCATGGAGGGGATCGCCGGCTGCTTCTGCTCGTCGGATTCGGGCTCGCCTACGCACTCTGGGGCCTTCGGCGGGCCGCGGGCCGCAAGCTCCACGGGCACGCCCACGCGCACTACGACCACGTCCACGATCCGTCCCGCACGACCGTCTGGACGCTCTTTCTCCTCTTCTCGGCGGACCCGTGCGTCGCGGTGATCCCGCTGTTGTTCGCGGCGGCACCGCTCGGTGCCGGCCCCACGCTCGGGATCGTCCTGCTCTACGAAGTGGCGACACTGGGAACGATGGCGGCGCTCGTCCTTCCGGCCGCCGGCGGCGCCCGACGCTTTCGGGCGGCATGGCTGGACCGCTACGGCGATGCGGCCGCCGGCGGCGTCATCGCGTCCGTCGGAATTGCCGTCTCCGCGCTCGGCTGGTGACTGCCGGGAGACGGCGGAGCAGGAGGCTTGATGGGTTTGCATCATTGCAAAGGCGCCGCGCGCAGGCCGAAATTGAGTATCCAGAGGTGAGGTCATGAATGCCCTCTTCGTCATCTTCGCGATTGCCTTTGTGCGTTTCCCTCATTCCGCTGGCGCTGGCTCGTCCTGCGCGCCTACCGGAAGCTTTCGGGGAACCCGGGTGGTCACCTGCCCCGAAACCCGGCGCCCGGTCGCCGTGGAGCTCGACGCGGCGCATGCGGCCGTGACCGGCGTGACGGGAGAGGCCGACCTGCGTCTCCAGTCCTGCTCCCGGTGGCCGGAGCGCCAGGACTGCGGCCAGGAGTGCCTGGCCCAGATCGAGGCGGCGCCGGAAGAGTGCCTCGTCCGAACGATGCTGACCGACTGGTACAAGGACGAGCACTGCGCGCTCTGCGGCGTCGAGTTCGGCCCGATCCAGTGGAGCGAGCACAAGCCCGTCCTCATGAGCCCCGATCGCGTCCGGATGGAATGGGACGAGGTCGCCCCGGAAACCCTCCCGCAGGTCCTTCAGACCCACTACCGCGTCTGCTGGAACTGCCACATGGCCGAGTCCTTCCGGGCCCTCCATCCGGACCTCGTCCTGGACGATCCGCTGCGCACGGAGCCCCGGCGGTCCCGCTCGGCATGAACGGGGAAAGCCCCGAGCCGGAGACCTGGACGCGGGAGGAGGCGATCTCGCGTCTGCGTGTCGCCCTGCAGAAGCTCACCGACGACGAGCACTCGATTTGCCAGATCGCCGCCGAGCGGGGCATCTTCTGTCACGGATTCCAGCGCTGGCCCGCCTCGGAATTCGACCGGCGGTGGAAGGGCGCCCTCGGGCGCAGCACGCACCTCTCGCGCGCGCAAATGGAGGAACTGGCCAACGTCTGGCAGCTCGCCGAGCAGATCCGCCGCCGCGTCGGCTTCGCCTGCGACGCGCAGCGCAACGGCGCCGGCGGTTGCCGCGGCTGGGAGGAGTTCTCCGACGCGGACCTGGCTCAGCCACTGCGGCGAGGTCCTCGGCGGCGGATTCGAATCGCGCCCGGCCGGAGGGATCCTCCGGAAAAGGAAGAGCGGCCGGAAGATCCGGCCGCTCGAGCCGCCGCGAAGGGCGGCACTGCCCGGGGGCGAGGACCTAGACCACTTTGACTTCGATGGCTTTGGAGCGCGGTTTCTCCGTCTTGGGAAGATGAACCCTCAAGACGCCGTCTTTGAAGTCCGCGGTGACCTTGGTTTCCTCCGCATCCTCGGGAACGGTGAATGTTCTGAGGAACGTCCCGTAGGACCGCTCGACCCGGTGAAACTTCCTGCCCTTCTCCTCCTTCTCCTGCTTCCGCTCTCCCTGGATGGTGAGGACGCCCTCCTGCACCGTCACCTGCACGTCCTTCTTCTCGACCTCCGGAAGATCCGCCTTGACCAGATACTCCGTCTCCGTTTCCTGGATGTCGACGACGGGCGCCCACTCCGCCACCTTCAACGCCTCCTTCTCGTAGGGACGGGTCGTTGCGAAAGATGCGGTTGAGGCGATCCGACATCTCCTCCATTTCACGGAAGAACGGAGTCTCCCCAAACGGACGGAACACCGGGAAATTGGGCTCGCGACGAATGAGATTGAAGTTCATGATGACCCTCCTTGTTCTTTCTCCAGCGGAAAATAATCTCACCGGCGCCTTCGGCGGTTCATGAGATAAACGCATCAATTTCACGGGTGCCCCTCAGAGAAATAATCGCTTGCGCGTGAAGCGCGGATGACGCGATCGGACGAGGGAGGTCACTTGCCGCAAAGGGCCGGCGCGGAGGTGTCTCGCCGAAGCTGGGTGTCCTGGCTGCTCGGCGGCAGCTTCGGGGCGACGTTTGTGTCATTCCTCTATCCGGTGTTGCGCTACCTCGTTCCGCCCGTCACGTCGGAGCCGTCGCTGACGGAATTCGAGCTCGACATGAAGGCTTCCGACTTTCCTCCGAACTCCGGGCGGATCATCCCGCTCGGGGGAAAGCCGGTGCTGCTGCTCCGGACCGCCGACGGGGAGTTCCGGGCGCTGACGGCCAAGTGCACGCACCTGGACTGCACGGTGCAGTACCGCCCGGCGCGCTCGGACATCTGGTGCGCCTGCCACAACGGGACCTACGACCTGAACGGGGGCGAACGTCTCCGGGTCCGCCGCCGCGCCCGCTGACGGCGCTCGAGGTCAAGGTCCGCGGAGAGAGGCTTGTCCTCCGGCGCGTCTAGAGACCGGCCGTCCGGAGCGCGGGCGAGCCTCTGGCAGTGGGCGGGGGATCGCCTCGGGCTGGACGAGATCGCCAGGCTGGCGGCGAAGAAAGAGGTTCCGGTCCACCGCCACACCGTCTTCTACTACCTCGGGGGCATGGCGCTCTTCCTCTTCCTGATCCAGGTCTCCACCGGCATCCTGCTCTTGCTCTACTACCGGCCGAGCGCCGCGGAGGCCTTCGAGAGCGTCCAGTACGTGATGGCCGAAGTTCCCTTCGGATGGCTCATCCGCTCGATCCACGCCTGGGGCGCAAACCTGTTCATCGGGGTCGTCTTCGCCCACGCGATCTCGGTCTTCTTCCTCGAGGCGTACCGCGCTCCGCGCGAGGTGACGTGGATGTCGGGAGCCCTCCTTCTCTTTCTGGCGCTCGGTTTCGGCTTCTCGGGATACCTGCTGCCGTGGAACACGATCTCCTACTTCGCGACCAAGGTCGGGACCGACGTGCCCGCGCAGATTCCCTGGATCGGCCCCCTGCTCTCCCGGATCCTGCGGGGCGGCGCCGATGTGACGGGAGCCACGCTCTCCCGCTTCTACGGCATTCACGTGGCGATCCTGCCGGCGGTGACGACGGCGCTGCTCGGCATCCATCTGCTGCTGGTTCAGCGTCACGGCATGAGCGTGCCCCCGGGCGCCGAAGCGAGGAGCGGCCCCGGCCCGCGATGCCGTTTCTTCCCGACTTTCTCCTGCGCGACATGGTCGGATGGCTCGGCGCCGTGGGGCTGCTCGCGGCGCTGTCGGCATTCTTCCCGTGGGAGCTCGGCGTCAAGGCGGATCCCTTCGCTCCGGCGCCGGCCGGCATCCGGCCCGAGTGGTACTTCCTCTGGATGTTCCAGGCGCTCAAGTACCTTCCCGCCAAGATCGCCGGCGTGCCGGGCGAGACGATCGGCGTTCTCGCTCTGGGCGGGCTCGCTCTGGTCGTGACGATCGTGCCGCTGCTCGATCGGAGTTCCTCGCGACGCCGGCGCGCCCGGATCTGGAACGCGGCGGCGATCCTGGTGCTGCTCGGCGCGGCGGTCCTGACCGTGCTTTCGCTCCTCCCTCCGCCCGGGACGACGCCATCATGAAGCTGCGGCGAGCCGGCGCTCTGGCCCTTCTTCTGCGGCACGGTCCGCATGTTCGCGGCGCCCCCGGAGACGCCGCCGGCCTCCGGTCAACCGCTGTCTCGAATGCCACCTCGTGCTCGACGACGCGAGGCTCACGCCGCCGGCCCGGGCGGCCGCGGATGACATCCACATCAAGACCGGCCTTTCCTGCGCGTCCTGCCACGGCGGCGACCCTTCGCAGGAGGACCAGGAGAAGGCGCACGATCGGCGGAAGGGATTTCTCGGCAAGCCGGCGGGGACCGAAATCCCGCTGCTCTGCGGGAAGTGCCATGCCGACGCCGCCTTCATGAAGCGCTTCAACCCGTCGATCCGCGTGGATCAGCTCTCGGAGTACTGGACCAGCGTGCACGGCCAGAAGCTGCGCGGGGGAGACCTCCTCGTCGCCCAGTGCGCGAGCTGCCACGGCGCGCACGGGATCCTCCCCGTCAAGGACATGCGGTCCCCCGTGTCTTCGTCCATGATCGCCAAGACCTGCAATCGCTGCCACGGAGACGCCGCGCGGATGGACGCCGTACAAGCTTCCGGCGGACATCTACGACAAGTACCACCGCAGCGTCCACTTTCAGGCCCGGGAGAAGGGAGACGCTTCGGCGCCGACGTGCAACTCCTGCCACGGCAATCACGGCGCGGCGCCGCCCGAGGTGGGGTCGGTCGCCAATGTCTGCGGCACCTGCCACGCGACCTTCGCCGACAAGTTTCGGGAGAGCCCGCATGCGAAGGCCTTCCTGGACATGGGTCTGCCCGCCTGCGTGACCTGCCACGAGAATCACGAGATCGTGAAGCCGACCGAGGCCTTCCTGGGACCGGGCAAGGACAGCCGATGCGCCTCCTGCCACGAGCCCGACTCCGCCGGCGGCAAGGCCGCGGGAGACATGCAGCGGGATCTGCTCGAGCTCTCACGGGAGACCGCGCGCGCCCGGGAGACGATCCGCCGCGCGGCCGAGGCGGGGATGGAAGTCTCGCGCATCCGCTTCGAGCTGCTCCAGGCCGACGAGGCGCTGACCAAGGCGCGGGCGGAGGTGCATCTGTTCCGCGCCGCCGCCGTCCGCGACGTCACGGGCCCCGGGCTCGCCGTCGCCCGTTCCGCCCTGCGCGGAGCCGATCAGGCTCTCGAGGAGCGGGACTACCGTCAGCGCGGGCTGTTCCTGTCTCTCGGGTTGATCGTCGTTTCGATTGCGGCTCTCGTTCTCAAGATCCGCGAACGCAGCCGGAGGTCACCGCCACAGATCTAGGGACGTCGCCGGCAGACGGCCTGTCGCCACGGGGTGCCCCGCGAATTGTCTGCTATCCTTGGAACTCACGGAATGCGAGTTCTCGGGACCCATCCTCCGGCAGCGCGGCTGCCCGAGAACCTTCAGGCCCTCGACGAACTGGCCCGGGATCTTCGCTGGACCTGGCGGCCCTCGCTGCGCGCGCTTTTCACGTCGCTGGATCCGGAAGGCTGGGACCGAACGCGCGGGAATCCCGTCACGCTCCTGGCGGAGTGCCCTCCGGAGAGGCTCGCGCGGGCTGCGGCGCGGACCCCGTCTTCCTCGCGCAACTTTCCGCCGTCCGTGCGGAGATCGGGCTCGAGGACGACGCGCAGCCGGCCCACCCGGCGATCCGGGCGATGCGGCAGCGGGGCGACCTGGTCGCCTACTTTTCGGCCGAGTTCGGCCTCACCGAGGTGCTTCCGATCTACGCGGGGGGGCTCGGCGTCCTGGCGGGCGACCACCTGAAGTCGGCGAGCGACCTGGGGCTGCCTCTGGTCGGCGTCGGTCTCTTCTACGGACACGGCTACTTCCGGCAGTCGCTTCACCGCGAGGAGGGCCAGCGCGAGGCCGACGACGGTGCTCGACCCCGACCGGCTGCCGATGAGCCTTCCCCGGACCCCCGACGGCGGGCCGCCCATCGTGACCGTCACGCTCGGCGAGCGCGATGTGCGTGTCCTGATCCGTCTCGTGACGGTCGGCCGCGTGCCGCTCCTGCTTCTCGACACGAACCTCGAGGACAACCACCCGGAAGATCGCGAGGTGACGGCGCGCCTGTACGGCGGCGATCAGGAGACGCGCATCCGCCAGGAGATCGTTCTCGGCATCGGCGGGCTGCGGGCCCTCGAGAGGATGCAGTGGCGCCCCACGATCCGCCACCTGAACGAGGGGCACGCCGCCTTCGTGGTCCTGGAGAGGATCCGGCAGATCGTGGCCGAGGAGGGGCTCTCCTTCGCGGAGGCGCGCGAGCGCGCCGCGGCCGGTAACGTCTTCACCACGCACACGCCTGTTCCCGCGGGGATCGACCGCTTCCTTCCGGAGTTGCTCGAGAAATACCTCAAGGGGTCGGTCGCCGGCGCCGGACTGCAGTTCGACGATTTCCTGAAGCTCGGCCAGGAGGTGCCCGGCAAGCCGGACGAGCCCTTCTCGATGGCCGTTCTCGCGCTGCGGCTTTCGGGCCACGCCAACGCGGTCTCCCGCCTTCACGCGCAAGGTCTCGCGGCGACTGTGGCTCGGTCTGCTGCCCGAGCTCGCCGACGACGACGTCAAGATCCGTGGGATCACCAACGGTGTCCACCGCGCCACCTGGACCGATCCGGATGTGGCGAGCCTCTCGCTCGTGGAGAACTCGCGGGCGGCGGACCCGGCGGTGTTCTGGCGCCTGCACGAGCGGCTGCGCGAAAGGCTCATCGGCCTTTGCCGGCGGCGCCTCGTCGATGAGCGCCGCGAGCAGGGTGCGCCGCCGGACGAGGTCGAGGCCCTCGCGGGCCTGCTCGACCCGCGGGCGCTGACGATCGGGTTCGCGCGCCGTTTTGCGACCTACAAGCGGGCGACGCTCCTCTTCCGCGACCCCGAGCGCCTTCGCCGCATCCTCCAGACGGGACCCGTCCAGATCCTGTTCGCCGGGAAGGCGCATCCGCGCGACGAGGCCGGCAAGGAGCTGCTGCGCGCCGTGTCCCACTACGCCGAGCTCCCGGAATTTCGAGGGCGCGTGGTTCTGGTACCCGACTACGACATGGCGTTCGCGCGCGCGCTGGTCGCCGGCTGCGACGTGTGGCTCAACAACCCGATCCGGCCCCACGAGGCCTCGGGGACCTCCGGAATGAAGGCGGCGATGAACGGAGGCCTGAACCTGTCGGTCCTGGACGGCTGGTGGGACGAGGCGCCGTATCAGGAGACCGGTTTCGTGATCGGGACCTCCAGCGACTACGACACCGACGACCAGGTGGCGGCGTCGCTCTACCAGGTCCTCGAGGAGCAGGTGCTGCCGCTGTTCCATGCCCGCGACGAGAGCGGCGTTCCCGGCGGGTGGGTGCGAAAGATGATCCAGAGCGCGTCGCTCATCGGCCGCCAGTTCTCCTCGGAGCAGGATGGTGACCGAGTACCTCGAGCTCTGCTACGTCCCGGCCGCGGAGCGCAAGGTCGGCCTCTTCGAGGACCCGCGGGAGCGGCTGAGGCCCGTGGGCGCCGGCTCTTAGGGCTGGAATCCGCGGCAGATCCTTCCCCATGCGGCTCTTCGTCGGGACGAGCGGCTTTTCGTACAAGGAATGGAAGGGGAGCTTCTACCCGGAGGACCTTCCGGCCTCCGACATGCTGCGCTACTACGCGGAGCGCCTGTCGGCCGTCGAGATCAACAACACGTTCTATCGGATGCCGAAGGCGGCGATGCTGGCCCAGTGGGCCGAGCAGGTCCCGGCGGGGTTCGTCTTCGTGCTGAAGGCCTCGCAGCGGATCACGCACCAGAAGCGGCTGAAGGACGCCGGCGGCGAGGTGGACTACTTCTTCGGCCAGGCCGCGGCGCTGGGCGATCGGCTGGGTCCCGTGCTCCTGCAGCTTCCCCCGAACCTGAAGAAGGACCTTCCCCGGCTGACGGACTTCCTCGCGCTCCTGCCGGCGGGCGCCCGCGCGGCCTTCGAGTTCCGCCACGCCTCGTGGTTCGAGGACGACGTCTTCCAGGCGCTCTCGGACCGCGGCGCCGCCCTCTGCGTGGCCGAGGACGAGGAGCTCGCAACGCCGCTCCGGGCCACAACGGGTTGGGGCTACGCGAGGCTGCGACGACAAGACTATGGGCCGGAAGATCTGCGCCGCCGGGCCGAGCAGCTACCGGCAGCAGCCCTGGAACGAGCTCTTCGTCTTCTTCAAGCACGAGGACGGGGGAGGGGACCGGCGCTCGCCCGCGACTTCGCCGCGTTTTTTGGGGCCGCAACCGCCTGATCTTTGTTAGACTTAGGCTCTCATGGCGAGCGAAGCGACCGGCAGGGCGATCGCGACGGCCAACATCTCGTTTGGCCTCGTCTCGATTCCCGTCAAGCTGTTCTCGGCGGGCAACTCCGCGGCGGCCGTCTCGTTCAACATGCTTCACGGCAAGTGCGGCGGCCGCGTCAAGCAGCAGTACGTCTGCCCGAAGGAAGACAACGTCGTCGTGCCGCGCGACGAGATCCGCAAGGGGTACGAGTTCGCCAAGGACCAGTACGTCCTCTTCACCGACGAAGAGCTGAAGGCGCTCGAGGAGCAGTCCACCCAGACGGTCGACGTCACCGAGTTCGTGCCGCTGTCCTCGATCGACCCGGTCTACTTCGACAAGGCCTACTACCTCGGCCCGGACAGGGGCGGCTCGAAGGCGTACTGGCTCTTCGCCGAGGTCCTCAAGGAGACCGGGCGCGTCGCGCTGGCCAAGTACGCGGCGCGCGGCAAGCAGTACCTGGTGATGGTGCGCGCCGTGGACAAGGGCCTCGTCATGCAGCAGCTGCTCTATGCCGACGAGATCCGGCCGATCTCCGAAGTCGGCCTCGACCGGGAGAACGTCAAGGACGCGGAGCTGAAGCTCGCCAAGATGCTCGTCGACCAGGCTTCCTCCGACGAGTTTCGCCCCGAGGCCTACGAAGACGACGTCAAGAAGCGCATCCAGCAGCAGTTGAAGAAGAAGATCGAGACGGGGCAGGAGATTTCCGCTCCGCCGCGGCCCAAGAGCGGCGAGGTCATCGATCTCATGGAGGCCCTCCGCCGGAGCCTGGCCAAGGGTTCCAAGCCCGCCCGCAAGGCCGCCTCCGGTGCGCAGGGCAAGTCGGCCAAACGGGCCGGCAACGGTGGCGAGAAGAAGACCGTCTCCAAGAAGTAGCGCGTCGGGCCGCCCCCGATGAACGGCTACGGAACCCGCGAGGTCGGGCAGATCCTCGGCCTTTCCCCCTACCAGGTGCGTTCGTACGTGCGGGAGGGATTCCTTTCGCCCGAGCGCGGGCCGCGCGGGCAGTTTCGCTTCTCCTTCCCCGATCTGGTGTTTCTGCGCACGGCGCGCGGCCTCCTCGATGCCCGCATCCCGCCGCGCCGGATCCGGCGCGCGCTGCGCCAGCTCGCCCGCGAGCGGCCGGACCAGGGACTGCGCGACGTGCGCATCGCGGCGGAAGGCGGCCGGATCGTCGCCGCGGACGGCACCTCGCGGTGGCAGCCCGAGTCGGGCCAGACGGTCTTCGACTTCGGCGTCGCCGAGAGCGAATCCCGGGTGGCGTCGCTCGCGAGCGAAGCCTTCGAAGGGTCGCCCGCTGAGGAAGCCCGGTCGGCGCAGGACTGGTACGAGATGGCCTGCGGGCTGGAGCCGGACGCTCCGGAGGAGGCGCACGAGGCCTACGAACGGGCCCTGCGCCTGGACGGCGGCCTCGCCGACGCGCACGTGAACCTCGGGCGGCTGCTCCACGAGCGCGGAGACCCGGCGGCGGCGCAGGAGCACTACCGTGCCGCGCTCGCGCGCGCGTCCGGACGACGCGACGGCCGCGTTCAATCTCGGCGTGGCCCTGGAAGACCTGGGCCGGGAACGCGAGGCGCTCGCGGCCTACGAGCGGGCGATCGCGCTCGATCCGGTCGACTCCGATGCGCATTTCAACGCCGCCAACCTCTGCGAGCGGCTGCGCGACACGGAAGCGGCCTTCGCGCACTGGAAGCGCTATCGGGCGCTCACGCGCGACGGGCGATAGGACGCAGCCGCCGCGCGGCGATCGACGCTCCGGTGCTGCGGGCTTGACCGGCCCTCACGGCGGCCGTAGGCTTCCGGCAATTTCCAATCCGGAACAACGGAGGAGACTCGCATGACCCCTCGCCGCGCCGTCCTGGTTCTCGCGATCCTGGCGATGCTCCCTCGGACGGCCCATGGCCAGACGGGCCTGCGCGACCTCTTGACCGATTTCCTGCGGGAGGGCATCACGCTGGCGCCGCCGCCCGCGGGCGTCGTCGTGAGCCACGAGGCCCACTTCATCGACCCCAACTCCGAGCAGTTCATCGCCGTCCGGCAGTTCAACAACGAGCTCGCCACACAGCTCGCGACCTTTCCGCTCGCCTCGTCGGCGGGCGGGTTCGCCTACCAGTACGATCCGACGCTCGGCACCTTCACCCGGGCCACGCAGAGCTTCGGTCCGATCTACACCGAGCGCGCCGACACGATCGGCAAGGGCAAGTTCAACGCCGGCATCAACTACAGCCACTTCACGTTCGACCGCGTGGACGACCTCTCGCTGTCGCGCGGCGATCTGAAGCTCGTGTTCACGCACCAGGACGTGGCCTTCGTACGTCAAGGGCGACGTCATCACGGCCGAGCTGCGCGTCGGGGTGACCGCGGACGTGACCGCCTTCGTGCTGACGTACGGTCTGTTCGATGGGCTCGACATCGGTGCCGCGATCCCGATCGAGCGCGTCGACATCACGGCCCAGACGGACGCCGTCGTGGAGCGCCTGGCGACGCAGCAGAACACGACCATCCACCGGTTCCTGGACGGCTCTTCCCGGGAGACGTTCGAGACGAGCGGGAGCGCCAGCGGCCTCGGCGACATCCTGATCCGCGCGAAGTACCAGTTCCTTCGGGGAAGGGCGGGCGGAGGCCTGGCCCTCGGGGCGGACGTCCGGCTCCCGACCGGCGAGGAGCGGGACCTGCTCGGAACCGGGACGACGCTCGCCGGCGGGTTCCTGATCGGATCCCTGCAGCTGGGGACGTTCTCGCCGCACATCAACGGGGGCTACACGTGGTCGAGCAACGCGCCCGATCCCAACGAGCCCCTGACGGTCGAAGCCTCGACGATTCCGAACCAGGTTTCCTACGCGGCGGGGTTCGACTGGGCGATTCACCCGCGCGTGACGTTCATCGTGGACGTGCTCGGCCGGACGTACTTGAACAGCCAGACGGTGACGCTCGTCAACCAGGAGTACACGGCGGTGACCGGGGACAACATCGGGGGCTCCTGCCTCTGCGAGCCCGAAGGAGAGAATCCGCCGAGGACGATCCACCGCACCTTCCAGCGGCTCTCCTCCTCGGAGGCGAACCTGGACACGCTGCTTGGGGTCGATCGGCTTCAAGGTCAACCCGGTCGGAAACCTGCTGATCACCGCCAACGTGCTCTTTTCCCTGAACCGGAAGGGACTGCAGGACTCGCTCTCGCCCCTCTTCGCGCTCGACTACAGCTTCTAGGGGTTCGTTTGCCCGGCTTCACGGGGGGCTGTTGCCAACGTGGGACGCCGCGGAGAGCAAGCAAGGTTTTCTCTGTGGTCGGGCTCCGGTTTGAAAACTTTCGGCCGCCGTTCGCGAAGCGAACGCCTGCGGCCTGCTAGTCGATTCCGACGATCACCCAGGCGTCGCCGCGCTTCTCGAAGCGGAAGACCCTTTCCCGCGCGTCGCGCAGGTCGGAGCCGATCTTCGGCGTCGCGACGAGCCGCTGGAAGGCACGCACGACGGCGTGGGTGCCCTTCACGTCGATGTCCCGGATCTCGAGATCGACCTGCTGCTTCGCCAGCCCCTGCCAGGCGCGCTCGAGGTTCTGACGCTGTGCGCCGGCGAGCGACGGATAGACGCTCGCGTAGAGGTTGACATCCAGCGTGTCCTGCGCCCGCTCGTAGTCGCCGAGCACTCCGCGGATCCGTTCCGTGTCGGAGGGAATGGCGGCGACTCGGCGGGAGCCACGGTCCGGACGAGCCTCGGCGGTGGGAGGCGCGGCCGAGGGCGCCGCCGTGGGCTCGATGCGGAGCGTCGGCTGGGGGACGTGCGTCGCCTCCGGCAGTGCCGCAACCTTCTCGGGAGGCGCGGGGCGCGGCTCGGGGTGGCTCGCGATCCAGGACGTCGCACCCGCAAAGTCCCTGGCGGCCTGCTCGAACGTCGCGCGCGCCCGGCGGAATTCGCCGTCCGCGAACAGCTGCTGGGCCTCCCGCTCCCTGCGGCTCGCGACGTCGTAGAGCGCCGCGGCAAGCTCCGGCGCTCGCGCCCGGAGGGCCGACTGGCGCGCACGCGCGGCCGCGGTCTGGGCATTCTCTGCCTCGCGGCGAAGGGTTGACGTGTCCGGCTCGGGAGCCGCCGAGGCGGTCGGCGCCGCGTTCGCCGGCGCGCCGACCGTCTGCGGAGCGGGCTCCGGAGTGGGCACCGCCGTGGGTACGACCGTCGCCGCGGGAGCGGCCGCAGGGGGCGCCGTCGCGGCAACGGGCGACGGTCTGGGCTCGAGGGGGATCGGGCCGGGCGCGGCCGAGCGGGATGCCCAGGGTTTCCAGACGAGAACCGCTCCGAGCAGGAGGATTCCCAGGGCGGCCCAGATAACGGGAGTCCAGCGCCGTGGCGGCGGCGGGGGAAATGGCAGCGTGTCTCGCAACTCGGAAGCGGGGCGCTGCGGTGCCGGTGACGGAGGGGGCGCGAGAGGGGGCGCCGGCGGCCGTGCGCCGGTGCGGGCCGTGCCCGCGGGCGGTACGGAGCCGGCGGCTTTCGACGCTTCTGTCGGAACGACCGTCAGACCCTCGGAAGAGGGGCGCGGAGTCGGATGGGATCCGAACTGCCGGTTCAGGCGGTCCTGCGCGCTCGGGGTGACGTTGCTCTTGGACGACGGATCGGCGCTGGGGATCGACGAGAGGATCGCCATGGTGGCCTCGAGCTCCTCCGCGCCGACGAACTGATGCCGCAGGACCAGGATCTCGCGGTCGAACTCTTCGGCCGAGGCGTACCGATCTTCGCGCTTCTTCTCGAGGGCCTTGAGAACCGCCGCGCGCAGGTCCGGGGGAACCTTGCCGTCCGGATCGGACTGGGAGAAAGCCAGGGGGGCATCGAACAGGTGCGCCTGGAGCAGCTCCGCCGGAGTCTCGCCGGCGAACGGCCGCGTCGCCGGTGAGCAGCTCGTAGAGGACGATGGCGAGGCTGTAGAGGTCGCTCCGGCCGTCGAGCGTCTCGCCCGCGGCGAGCTTCCCGTACTGCTCCGGCGAAGCGTACTTGAGCTTGCCGAGGAAGACCCCCGTGGCGGTCATCTCGCCGGGCCGGTCGAGCGCCTTCGCGATCCCGAGGTCGATGAGCTTGACGAGCGGGCGCCCCTCTTCGTCCTTCGTCAGCATGAGGTTGTCGGGCGCGACGTCGCGGTGGATCACGCCCCGGCGGTGGAGGTACGCCAGGGCGAGCAGGGCCTGGTGCGCGATCTCCAGCGTCAACGGCAGGCCCGGACGGCCGCGGGACCGCAGCAGGTCGGCGAGGTTGACGCCGTCGATGTACTCCATGACGAGGTAGGCGGTGCCGTCGTCGTCGAGCGCGAAATCGTAGTGCGCGCAGATCGAGGGGTGCTTGAGGCGCATCGCCGTCTTGGCCTCTTCGAGGAAGCGCCGCTTCATCTCCGGGTCCTCGACGACCTGGGGGCGCAACACCTTCACGACCCGAACCTCGTCGAGAAGCCGGTGACGGACCCGGTAGATGGACCCCATCCCGCCTTCGCGGATCTTTCCGAGGATCTCGTACTTGCCTTCGAGGAGGGTTCCGGGTTGCTTGCAAGGCGCTCGTGACCTCCCGAGATCCTCGCGATTGTAGTCCCGGGGCGGCGGCGAACCGACCGCGTTCCGACCGGACCTTTGATGGCCTGCGGCGGAGGAATTCCGGTTACAATGATGGAAAAAATGACGGCCACATCGTCAGGCGAGCCCTCGGCGGCCGTCGGGGATTCTGCAATCCGCGCCCTTTCCGCTCTTTTTTTCTCGGCCAGGCCCGCGCAGTGGGTCAAGAACCTCGTTCTTCCGCTGCCCTTTCTCTTCGGCGGAGCCCTGGGGACGGGCCGCGGGCTGGGCGCTCGCCGCCGCGGGGTTTCTCGTCTTCTGCGGCGTCTCGAGCGCGATCTACCTCGTCAACGACGTCATGGACCGGGAGCGCGACAGCGCGCACCCGGTCAAGCGCCTCCGGCCCGCTCGCGGCGGGGGAGCTGCGGCCCTCGGTGGCGGTGGCCGCCGCCGCCGTTCTCGGAGCCGGGGGGCTCGCCGCGGCGTTTGCGCTGGAGCCCCGGTTCGGGCAGTGGTGCGCCCTGTACGCGGCGCTGATGGTGGTCTACTCGCTCTGGCTCAAGAGCGTCCCGTTTCTCGAAGCCCTGATCGTGGCCGCGGGCCTGCCCCTTGCGGGCGCTCGCCGGCGCGGCGCTGGCGGGGCTCGCCCCGTCGCTCTTTCTGATGGGCTGCGCGTACCTGCTCGCGCTCTTCCTCGTCGTCGGCAAGCGGCAGTGGGAGCTGCAGCACGCGGGGCACCGCTCCTCCGCGGAGCACCGGCCCGCCCTGGCCTCCTACCACGCCGAGGGGCTCGACTTTCTGTTCGTCATCTGCGCGCTGACGACGGTGGCCTCCTACACGGCTTACAGCGTCATCCCGTCGACCCAGCAGATGCACGGCGGGCGAAGCTTCGCCCCGACCATCCCGTTCGTCGTCCTCGGCATCGCCCGATACGTCCGCCTGGTCTACAGGCGCGGAGGAGGAGGAAACCCGACCCAGGCCCTGCTCATCGACGACCCGCTGCTCCTGCTGATCGTCGTGGGATGGGTGCTGACGGCGGGGGTGATCATCTATGGCCACTGAAAAGCAGCCGCGCTTCGGCGTGGCATTCCTCGCCTACAACGAGGAGGAACTGATCGAGAAGACGGTGCGCGACGCGGCCGCCGCCCTGTCGCAGATCCCGGGCCTCGACTGGCGGATCCTGATCGTGGACGACGGCAGCAGGGACCGCACGGGGGAGATCGCCGACCGCCTCGCGAAGGAGGACGCCGCGCATCCTCGTCGCCCACCACCAGGGCAACAAGGGCTACGCCGTGGCGACGGAGACGGCGCTGCGCGGCACGCCCGGCGAGGTCGTCATGGTCGTGGACGGCGACGGCCAGCACACGCTGGCGGATGCGCCGAAGTTCCTCGCGGCGATCGACGCGGGCGCCGACGTCGTGTTCGGCTGGAAGAAGGAGCGCCACGACCCCTTCGTGCGGCTCGTGCTCTCCAAGGGGCTCAACACCCTCTCGCGGGCTCCTCCTGGGCTCGCCGCTCCACGACATCAACGGCGGCTGCCGGGCCTTTCGGCAGGCCGTGGCCCGGCGCATCGAGATCAAGCACCGGATCAACTTCGTGGGAGACGAGATCTACGCGCGCTGCCGGATCGCGGGCTGGAAGGTGTCGGAGGTCGTCGTGCAGCACTTCCCGCGCGAGGCGGGCCAGTCGATCCACCGCCCGTGGAAGATGGCGGGGACGATCGCCCGGGTGATGCGCTACCTCTTCGCGCTGCGCGAGGAGATGCGCCGCAGCGAGGCCCTGAAGCGCGTGGTCGCCGCGCGATGAGGGGAACCGTCATCCTGGGCGCGGGCCCGACGGGCCTCGGCGCCGCGTACCGCCTGACCGAGCGCGGGGAAACGGACTTCGAGATCTACGAGCGGGCCCCCCGCGTGGGCGGCCTCGCCACGAGCTTCGAGGACGACAAGGGCTTCACCTGGGACGTGTCCGGCCACATCATTTTTTCGGGATACCCGTATTTCAACGCCTTCCTCGACAAGATGCTCGGCAGCCGACGGTGTGCGCCGCATCGACCGGGAGAGCTGGATCAAGTTCGAAGACCGGTACGTCCGATACCCGTTCCAGAACCACCTCTCCTCGCTCCCCGAGGAGGCGATGATCGAGTGCCTCGCCGGCCTGATCGAGTCCCAGACGATCGACCGCAACCGGGCCTTCACGAATTTCGAGGAGTGGGTGCAGGCCAAGTTCGGGGCCGGCGTCTCCAAGCACTTCATGGTTCCCTACAACCTGAAGGTCTGGTCGACGCCGCTGTCGCGCATGGGCTTCTACTGGATCGCCGAGCGCGTGGCGGTGGTCGACTGGAAGAAGGCGCTCGAGTCGGCGCTTTCGCAGAAGGTGACCGACTGGGGCCCCAACGCGACCTTCGGCTATCCCGCGACGCGCGGCACCCTGGGACTCTGGATCGCGGTGCTTCCGCACATCGGGGACCGTGTCCGCTACCGCAAACGGGCCGTCGCGATCGACGAGGAGAAGCGGGAAATCGAGTTCTCCGACGGTTCAAAACGCTCCTACGATCGGCTGCTCACGACCCTGCCACTGACCTCCTGCGTGGCGCGTCTCAAGCACGCGCCGGATCGGGTCCGCGAGGCGGCGAAGAAGCTGCTCTTCAACCGCCTCTTTTCCGTCGGCATCGGCCTGAAGCGCCCGTCCCCTTCGGACAAGAACTGGATCTACTTTCCCAACCCGAAGACGCCGTTCTACCGGATGACGTACCTCTCCAACTACTCGCCAGACATCGTCCCGGGCGGGGACACGTCGCGCTATTGCTCGCTGCTCACCGAGACGACGTACTCGGGGTTCCGGCCGCTTCCGGAGGGCGACTTCGTGAAGGCGACGCTCGAAGGCCTCGTCGCGGAGGGGATCCTCGAACGCAAGGACCTCGACCTCGTCGAATCCGCCTTCCTGATCCATGCCGGCCACGCGTATCCGATCCCGAGCCTCGACCGCAACGAAGCCCTCGACGTGATCCAGCCCTACCTCGAGTCCAAGGAGATCTATTCGCGCGGCCGTTTCGGCGCCTGGAAGTACGAAGTCGGCAACCAGGACCACTCGCTGATGCAGGGCGTCGAGCTGGCGGACCGGTGGGTCGACGGGACTCCGGAGAAGGTGTTCCGGGCCTAGGTTCTACTCCGCGCAGAGGTCGGGCACGCCGCGGGAGGTCCAGAGCTTGAAGCGCTCCACGTCGGTCGACGTGCGGACGGAACAGGGAGACTTTCCGGTGGCGGCGATCTCCCGCTCGAGGAGCTGGCGCCGCTCGGGAGCGAGGCGCGGCGAGACGAAGACCGCCAGGGCCGGGTCGGCGACCCGGCTCCGGTCGGCGGGCGTGAGCACGCCCTCGGGCGCCGGAATCTCGGAGAACTGCGCGGCGGCGTCCTTCAGATCGTAGACGTTCAGGACCAGAGGGATGCCGGCGCCCTCCCCCTTGGAATCGGCGAGCAGCAGGAGGCGAACGCGCTGCGGGGGCGGCAGGCGATCGATCCGGGTCGCGATCCTCAAGACCAGGGGATCGAACAGCTCGTAGCCGTCGCTGCGCCGTTTCGAGACGACGTGGGTCTGGAAGACGTTCAGCGCGACGACCGCCACGACGGTCGCCGCGAGGGCGCGCCGCACTCCGCGCTCCGACAGGCCGGCGGAGCGGGACAGGCCGAGCAGCCGCTCGAGGCCCGCGATCGCGACGAGAACGAACAGCGGCAGCATGAGGAACATGCGCGTGGTCGGCGGGTATTCGCGATCATGCGTCGCTCCGGCGAAGAAGAACAGCCAGCCGAGGCTGACGAGGACGAAGGCCAGGAAACGGTCGCGCCGCAGAAGCCAGAGGGCGGAGGCCAGGCCGGCCATGTAGAGCAGGCCCGTGACGGGGTCCAGATACGAGCTCGTGACGAAGTGGTCTTCGGAACCGAGGATGACGGGGGAGAAGACGGCGTACGCGACGTTCCGGCCGAAGTGGCCGAGCAGCCTCGCCGGCGTTCGCGCGAGCTCGGGTGAGTAGAAGACCGTCCCGGGCCGCTTGCCCTCGAAGTAGTTCGGCTGAAAGGGAAGCGGAAAGACCGTGAGCGCCGTCGCGAGGACCGCCATCGCCCAGCGGGCGAGAGTTGCCCGATCGACCGGCGGGGCGTAGAGGAGCAGGAGGAAGAACGGC
Organism: uncultured Acidobacteriota bacterium; assembly: GCA_963725095.1. Lineage (GTDB taxonomy): Bacteria > Acidobacteriota > Thermoanaerobaculia > UBA5066 > Gp7-AA6 > DATBFU01. The sequence goes on along the minus strand of CAVRXJ010000007.1, from coordinate 106,709 downwards.
GAGCGGCACGACGTAGAGGGCCGCCGGGTAGACGTAGAAGCACAGCGCGGCTGCCAGGCCCATGCCCACGAAGGAGATCATCCGGCGCGTGCGGATCGCGCAGGCGGCGGCGGAGAGCAGCAGCGCCATCGCCAGGTACGCCTGGAACTTGTCGTAGCCGATCTTGCCGAAGCTCATGATGTAGTGCGACGCGCCCAGGCACACGGTGGCCGCCAGCGCGGCGCGCCGCTTCAGGAACGTCCGGAAGAAGCGGTGGAAGAACGCCAGGGCGATCGCGGCGAGGTAGAGGCTGCTGAAGCGCCAGCCGAAGCTGTTCACGCCGAGCAGCCGCATCGCCGTGGCCTGGACCAGGGAGTCCGCGTAGGGGTCGAGGCCTTCGAGGCCGCCTTCGAGCTGGAAGAGGTGGGACAGGACGAAGGAGCGGTCGTGAGCCGTCACGATCTTCTCCGCGAGCTCGAAGTTGCGGTACTCGTCCCCGACCAGCGCGTACCACCAGGCGTTGATGCGCCACGTGTAGAGGCAGACGAAGGCCAGCACGAGAAGGGGGATCGGCCCGGTTTTTCGGTAGCGCACGAGGAGGTTCGCCACCGCCAGCAGGGCGAGACCCAGAGACGGCAGCTCGAAGCGGTGGAAGGAGTAGTGGCAGGCGAGCGCCAGGATCACCGCGGCGTGGGCCGCGAAGATCGACAGGAGCGCGCCGCGCGAGCGGCGCCAGACGCGCGCGAGCGCGGCGGCGGACACCTCGCGCAGGATCATCCCGGCCGCGAACGCGCAGAGGGCCAGGAAGAGCTCGACGCCCGGCTGGTGTCCGGTGACGGCGACGCGGAGGAACATCAGGGCCGCCGCCCCGGCGCCGAGGGCCGCCACCGCCGTCGACCGCGAGCGCTGCCTGCCGCGGGAGGTCGGACGGCGCGGCCGCAGGGCGAACGCGCAGTGGCGCCGCCACGTCAGGATCGGTTTCCGAAGCCCGGAAGGCTCCGAGGACGAGCAGCAGAAGGAACGCCGCGCCGATCACCGCCGCGTAGTCCGGCAGGTTGAAGTTGTCCAGGAACCGGAAACGGTTGGAAAAGGCGGAAAGGTGCCGGGAGGAGACCCGCAGCCGCAGCCAGCGATCCCAGACCACGAGGGCCGGGCCGACGGCGGCGAGCGCGACCGTCGCCCAGAGCAGCAACGCCGACCGGGTGCGAGGGGCGTTTGCCTCCGCCGTCATTGCAGGACCGAGGCGAGCGTCCAGGCGAAGATCCGGTTGGTCCCGCGGTCCGAGACGGTGAGCCTTCCGAACGGGTCGACCGCGACACCGGTGGGCTGCTTGAAGTCGCTGCCGGCCTTGAAGGACTTGCGCAGGGTCCCGGACGCGTCGTAGACGGCGACGCGGCTTCCCCAGGCGTCGGTGGCGATGACGGCGTCGCCCGGCCCGATCGCGAGGTACGGCTCCGTGTAGAAGTCCTTCCAGCCGTGGACGGGGAACTGGCGCAGCGCCTTGCCGTCCGGGTCGAAGACCTGGACGCGGTGGTTGCCCGTGTCGGCCACGACGATGTTTCCCGACGCGTCCGCGGCGATCCCGACGGGCTCGACGAGCTGTCCCGGCCCGTTGCCGTTGCCGCCGAACTCGCCCGTCTTCTTGCCGTCGCGGTCGAAGCGCACGATCCGCTTGTTGCCGGTGTCCGACGACGTAGAGGGCGCCGCGCGACACGACGAGCGCGCGCGGGCCCGAAGAGGCTCTTGTCCGGGTCGCCGAACGCGGCCCGGAACTGGCCGTCGGGCGAGAAGTGCACGATGCGGTGGTTCCAGGTGTCGGCGACCCAGACGTCGCCTTCGGAATCCACGGCGACGCCGCACGGCTCGTTCGAGCTCCCCGTCGCCGGCGCCCTTGCGCCCGAAGGCGCGCACGAAGTTGCCGCTTCCGTCGAAGACCTGGATGCGGCTGTTCTTGGTGTCGGCGACGTAGAGATTGCCGCGCCCGTCGACGGCGAGGCCCGCGCGGCTCGGCGAACTGGCCGTTTCCGCTGCCCGGCCCCCCGAAGACGCGCTCGGGCGCGATGACGGCCGGCGTCGCCCGGATAGTCCCGGCCGGTCGTGTCCTGGATCGGAAGCTGGAGCGGCTCGAGCGTGCCCGTGCCGGCGCCGAGGTCCTTGCGGACGAAGAACGTCGAGTCCTGGGATCCGATCGGGCTCCAGAGCCGTGGAAGAGCCACCAGCGCCAGGCGTCTCCGCGCGTCGGGCGGTTCTCCGGCTTTTCCGGCGTTCCGGTCCAGTGCTCGGGAAACCACCAGGCGCGGATCGGGACGCGCTTCGCGTCGTACTTGTCGGCGAGCTGCTTCTCGAGCGTGCCCTCGGGGTCCCAGTCGGCCACGATCACGGGCGTCGAGGCGCGGTCGATGCGCGGCCGCCCAGGTCGTCGGGCGTGTCGCGCAGGTACCAGGTGAGGGGCCAGGAGGCCTCGCCCGGCCACGGTGATCAGCGGCTGCCCCTCCGGCACGCGCGGCCGGACCCGGTCGAGGACGCGCGAGGGCGCGGACCAGATCGTCCGTCGTCTGGACGTACGCGAGGTACTCGCCGTGCTTGGGCTCGCGCTCCAGGTCGTAGGCGCCGTAGCGGAAGCAGGCGAGGTAGCATCCCGCTCGCGTTGACCGCGAGCAGGACGCCGACGACGGGCAGCGCCACGGCGTGGCAGACGTCTGGCGTCCGGTCGCGCCAGAGGTTGGACAGGCCGATCGCGGCGAGCACGGTCAAGGGCAGCAGCGGGTGCACGGTCAGCCAGGGAACCTTCTCGCGGGCCCAGGCGTAGATCGCGAGCGATCCGACGGCCCAGAAGACGACGAAGCCGAGGAAGGGGTCGCGCTTCCATCCGCGGAACGCGAAGGCGGCGGCGAGGACCGTCGCCGTCTCGTAGAAGAGCAGCTGCGGGAAGTAGTAGTACCAGGGCCCCGGGATGCGCGCGATCGCGTGCTGGCCCATCCAGTACTTGACGGCCTTGGGAATCGCGAGCCAGTCGCCCGGGTAGCGGCCGAAGGCCGAGTAGAGCAGCGCCCAGAGGAAGAGGAACACGATCGCCCGCGGTCACCAGCGCCGCCGAGGTGCGCGCGCGACCCAGGCCACGGTCTTCTGCACGGCCTGGCCCGCGCCGCCGGAGATCGCGCGCTCGCCGAGCGTCCAGAGCCCGAACGCGACGAAGAGGACGCCCGTCATGTAGGCGTTCTCCTTCGTCACGCCGGCCAGGGCGAAGAAGACGGCGGAGGCGGTCAGCCAGCGCGCCCGGTCGGTCTCCAGGAAGCGCCGGAAGGCGAGGATCGTCGCGAACGTGAAGACGAGCGAGTAGAGGTCCTCGCGGATGAATCGGGAGAAGTACGTCGAAGTGCGGCGACAGCAGCACGAGCAGGGCGTAGGCGAGGGCGGCGCCGTCGCCGATCCAGCGCCGCAGGGGCCACGCGAAGGCGATCAGGAGGACCCCGAAGAAGGCCGGCAGCAGCCGCGCGGTCGTGTCCGTGGCGCCGAAGATCTTGTAGACGACGGCGTTGGCGTAATAGAGGAAGGGTCCGTGGTACGCCGGGTCGTAGCGCCACTCGCCGTTCTGCGAGAGCGTGTAGGACTGGTAGGCGTGGATCGACTCGTCGTGGTGGAGCGGGCGGTCGCCGAGCCGATAGAAGCGGGTCGCGAAGGCGAGCACCAGGATCGCGAGCATGGCCGCTTTCCATCGGGGGCTCGGCGGCCCGGCGACGGCGAGCGCCGGCGGCGGCTCGGGCGCAGCCGGCGGCGGCGTTTCGACCGGAGTCGGAAGGGCGGGGCTCTCGCTCACGGGAATCCAGGCTCCGGCGCCGCAGGGCGCGGCCCGGCTTCGGACTCGAAAGGGTCATCGTCCTTTCCTTTCGGAGAGCTTCAATTTCGCGACGGAGCTGCTGCCGGAGTTGACGACGTAAAGGATACGATCTTTTCGGTCGAGCGCGACGCCGGTCGGGTTCGAGAAGGCCTTTCCGGAATCGTCGGTGTCGCGCCGTCGCCGCAGCTGCCCGTCGGGCGCGAGCTCGAGCAGGGCGCCGCCCGACGGATCCGAGACGTAGATCGTGCCGTCGTCGTCGACCTCGAGGTGCGGCTCGTCGGTCGACTTCCAGCCCGCGATCGGAATCGCGCGCCGGAATGCCCCCTCCGGCCCGAGGACCTGGATGCGGCGGTTCCCGGTGTCGCAGACGTAGATCGCGCCCTCGGGCCCGGCGGCGATTCCGACGGGAGCGTCGAACTCGCCCGGCGCCGATCCCTTCCGGCCCACGAGGCGGGGGCCGGCAAGATTCGCGTCGTAGATCACGACGCGGTTGTTGCCCGTGTCGGTCACCCAGATCGATCCGTCGGCGGCGACTGCCACGCCCCGCGGCCCGTAGAGCTCCCGGGCCACGGCCTTCCAGGCGCCCGGCGAGCGTGAAGGACTGCACGCGGCCGTTCCAGGTGTCTGCGACGAAGAGTTCGTCGCCACGGACGGCGACGCCGCAGGGCTCGCGCAGCTGGTACGTCCCGTCGCCCTTTCCGCCCCAGCCGCCGAGGTAGCCGCCGTCGGCGTCGAAGAGGCGCAGGCGCGAGTGGCCGAAGTCGGCGATCCAGATGCGCCCCTTCCCGTCCACGGCGGCGTCGCGCGGCTCCTTCAGGTCGAAGAAGGGCGGCCGGCCGGGCGCCGGCGCGTCGGAGATGATCGGCGCCTCTTCCGGTTCCACGGTCTCCGTCGCCTGGCCGGCGGCCTCGGGCTCGGGCAGGGTCTCGACCTTGGGCGCGATCACGTCCTCGGCGTCGGCGCCGGCCACGCGGTAGATCCGGACCTCCGGGTTTTCGTACGCGAGCGAAAAGAGGTCCTTCGCCGACCCGAACTTCGCGAGTCCCGCCGCGGGGTAGGTCCTTCGCTCCAGCGGGCCCGACGTAGACGTAGCCGACGTGGTATCGGCGCAGGAGCTCCTCGATCGCCGTCCGCGCTCGGGTTCGAGTAGATGGCCTCGACGGCCGCACGCCGCAACGCGATCTCGGCCGGCCGGGTTCCCGCGCTGCTGGACGTGGTACTCCCAGCCGAGCACCGTGGGCAGCCCCGTGAGCATCGAGACGCGGCCGAAGTCCTGGTACGACGCGCCCTGCGCCTCGAGGATCGACGGGCGTGCCGCGGATGTTGCGGCGCAGCCACACGACGGCGCGGTACGTCGCCGGGCGCGGTCTTCTCGAGGTACCGCAGCCCGTCGAGCGTCGGCCCGCCGGAGTCCCCCTTGCGCGTCGGACGGGCGTCGGTGAGCGCCCCGCGGGCGCCCGTCACCGTCGTGAAGAGCGCGAGGCGACGCCAGCAGCGCGAATCCGACCTTCAGCGCCGCCGGCCAGCGGGTCGAAGGCGCCGCGCCGCTCCGCCGGGCGGAAGACGAGGGCCGCCGTGGCCACCGCGAGGAGGAGCCAGCACTCCAGATACAGCTTGAAGAACGTGTTCATCCGGTCGTAGATGAAGAGGCGCTGGGCGAACAGGATCAGGAAGAAGGACGTCCCGATGAGGCCGAAGGCGAGGCGGTCCTCGGCCTTCTCCGCGAGCGCGAAGAAGGCGACGGCGAAGAGCAGGATGCCCGCGAGGCAGAAGAGGTCGGCCGATCGGAGGGCGATGGCTCCGAGGAGAAGCACTCCGCCGATGGCAAGCACGGTCCGGCGCGTCCCCTTCCAGTCCCAGCGGTCCGCGGCGGCGGCGAGCCACCAGGCGATCGCGAGGAAGAAGAAGAGGCCGAAGACGGTCGCGACGTCGAGCCCCGAGGCGCCCTTGTCGAGATTCCGCCCCCAGGCCGGAAGCCCGCCGCCCGGCGGCCAGAGCGGCATGGCGGTGGCGAGCGCCGCGGCGCCGGCCACCGACGAGCGCGAGGACGGCCCGCGCCGCCGACGTCAGCGGAGCCGCCGCGCCGCGGAAGCGCCGCGGCGATCGCGGTGAGCACGAGCAGGCCCGGCGAGCAGCGGCGAGTCCCAGGCGTTCGTCAGGGCCTCCGCGGCTCCGAAGAAGCCGAGCAGCGCCGCCGCCAGCAGCCGCGTCCGCGGCAGGGCCGTGCGATCGGCGTGGACCCGCACGAACTGGAGCGCCTGCGGCGAGGAAGAGCAGCAGCAGCGGCATCGCCAGAACGTGCGCGTGCAGGTCGGCGAAGAGCAGGCTCCAGAGCGGGTATTCGTTGATCGTGTCCTTGACCACGCGCGAGGTCGCCCAGAAGTAGTGCCAGTCGAGCGGCTGGTGCTGCGGCCGGCGCACGGCCAGCCACTCGCGCAGCCCCGCGAGGTTTCCGAAGAGCGCCGACGAAGGCCGCGCCCGCGACGCCGCCCCGCAGCGTTCCGGCCCAGTTGCGCGCCAGCGAGAACGCGCCCTGGAGGAGCACGCCGCCGAGCAGGCCGAAGGCCAGGTTGAACGTGTACCGCGTCGACAGGCCGGTGACGAGGGTGAGCAGGGCGACCATTTCCTGGCCGAACGTGTAGTAGCCGAGCGGCGCGCCCGAGAACCAGGGGTCCGAAGGCGGCAGCGTGCGCGTCCGCACGAGGATGTTGAGGATCGAGAAGTCCATGGGCTTCTCGCCCCAGGTGATCTCCGGATTGAAGGCGCGCAGGAGCGAGGAAGAGGACGAACCCGAGGGCGAACACGGCCTCGCTCTGCCAGAGGGCGCGCCGGTTCTCCCGAAGGAACGCCCCGATGGCCTTCCGCCGCCAGAGGTACGCCGCGGCCCCGGCGGCCGCGAGCAGGAGCAGCGCCGAGAACGGCCGCGCGGCGGCCGTTCGGAAACCCCCCGCGTGCGACCGCCGATGCTCAGCAGATAGGTCGCGAGCACGAGCCCCACGACGCGCGCGAAGCCGAATCCCGCGGTCGGAAAGGCGCGAGAAAAAGATGGCGCAGAGCGGAAAGGCCGCTGCGCCGACGGCAGCCAGAGCGAGGTACCAGAGGATCGCCGCGGAAAGCGAGCCCCTCTCCGCGTCGGCGGGCGGGGCCGCGGCGCGGGTCGCGCTTGCGCCTCGCGGCGGCACGACCGGCGATGCGACGCGCCGTTTCGAGCGCGGCTGCTTCTCCCAATCCCAGATGGTCGGCGGCGTGCCGATCGAGCGCCGCCAGCAGGAGGCTCTGGGCGCGCGCGGGCGAATAGGACGGAGACTTGCGGAAGAGGAGCACGCGGGGGTGGTCGTAGACGGTGAACTGCTCCTCCGCCGAGTCGTCCGGGAAGCGGAGCGGCCCGAGCGACGGATACGACGTGAAGTCGGCCGCCAGGTCGAAGCCGAGGCGTCCGTCGAAGAGCGCGCGGTAGTAGGCCGTCGTCATCGGGTAGACCGAGGGAATCCGCGTGATGTTGCGGTACACGCGGCCCGACGTGACGGCGATCCAGTCGGTCTCGCCCAGGGTCTTGACGATCTGCCCGACCTTCTCGCGGTTGTCCGGGCCCCAGAGCTCGAGCATCGGCCCCGAATAGAGCAGGTTGTCGTGGCCCGGCATCGGGAACGGCAGGCCGTCGTCCCACGACTCGTTGGCGATGCGCGCCCGCGGCGGGATCTCCTCGTAGATCCAGCGCGAGGCCTCGATCCGCGTGTGCGGGCGCGCGTAGACCGCCGAGAACGCGAGCGCCCAGAGGACCGTCCCGGCGAGCACGGCGTGGGGTGCGAAGCGCAGGGGCCTCCACGCCGCTCCCTGCGCGGCGCGGCGCGCGAGGGCGGTCGTTCCCAGCGCCGCGAGGACCGCCATCGCGGGATACGCCGGGTAGAAGTAGCGCATCGTCTTGACGAGCGACGAGGCCGTGGTACAGGAAGACGAAGAGGGTGTGGAGGGCGATGCGGCAGGAGCGCCATCCGCCGCAGGGTCCAGGACGTCGCGAGCGCCCAGATCAGGGAGGCGAAGGCCGCGATCCCGAAGAGCAGCCCGGCGCCGTCCAGCACGAAGTTTCGGATCGGGAAGAGCAGCGTGCGGCCGGCCCACTGGAGGCTCGGAGGGAACCCGGCGACGCTGTTGGCGAGGTTCGCGAGGCTCTTCAGGTCCTTGATCCACCGCGGATCCAGCCGGAAGGAGAACGGGCTCGGTCCCGCGAAGGCGGTGGGAAACGCCACGCGAACGGCGAGCGCGGTTGCGGCGAGGACGACGGCGAAGCGCAGGGCTGCCGAGAAGAGCCACCGGCCGCGCGAGCGGCCGGCCTTCAGGCCCGGAAACGCGCGCACGAGGATGCCGACGCCGACCGGGAGCAGCAGGGCGAGCGCCGTGATCTTGCAGGCCGCCGCGAGGCCGAGGCAAATGCCGATGCCCGCGTCCTCGATCCACCCCGCGCGGCCCTGCGCGATGCGCACGGATCCGAGCAGGACCAGCGCGGTGAACGTCGTCAGGAAGGTGTCCACCGTCCAGAAGTGAGACAGTTGAATCGCGAAAGCGCAGAAGGAAAGCAGAGCCGCCGCGTAGAGCGACGTGGCGCGGCCCGCGAAGCGCCGCGCGATCCGGTAGACGAGGAAGACCGTCAGCAGGTCGAAGAGCGTCGAAAGGACCCGGCCCACCAGGTATGTCCCGTCATAGCCGGTCTTGTGGAGGAGCATCCCGCCGGCCTTGGCCAGCACGATCGGCAGCGTGCCGTACACGAACGAGCCGAAGTCGCGGTTGTAGGGATTCAGGGGCGACCGGGCCGAGTCGAAGTACTGGGAGACGCTCCCCGGGAAGGCGAGCTTCTCCTCGACCATCGAGATGAACCGCTCATCGGGATGGAGGTGGTGGCTCCCGTCCCACGCGAGGCCGTGGAGGCGCAGGATCGCCCCGGCCGAAAGGATCAGGGCGAGAAGCAGCCGGGCTCGCCGGCGGCTCACCGGCACGAGGGGTCGGGCGCTTGCGGCGTGTTTCTCAAGATCGGAATACCGGCCATTTTAGCCGGATGACGCGGGTCCTGCACGCGAAACCCGCGGCGACGGGTGGCGCCGCGCGGCGTCAGTCGCGGCGCGCCTTGACGCTCAGGATGACGGCCGTCTTGCCCTCGTCGGAGACCGGATCGTTGCGGCGGTCGATCGCGCGGAAAACGCGCCGGCCGATCTCGATCGGACTCCACGCGGGCGCCGGCGGACGGTCGTAGCGGAACCGGTCCTCCTCCGCGAGCAGCCCCGACTGGACCAGGCGCATCCCGACGCCGTAGACGAGATTGTGGGCGAAAGGGAAACAGTGGTGCACGTGCTGGCGTGTTTCGACGGGCGTCAGCCCGCACCGGCGCACGAGATCGAGCAGCTGCGGGCGGCGGTACAGGCGCAGGTGGTTGGTCCAGAGCCCGCCGAAGAAGCCCTCGCGGATCGGCTCGCGGCCCAGGCGCTCGCGCGCCCAGTTGACCGGATCCCAGAGCGGCGGATAGTCGGCATGGGGCACGGTGATCGCGACCGTCGCGCCCGGCTTCATGACGCGCCGCACTTCCGAAAGCGACGCCTCGTCGTCCGGAACGTGCTCGAGCACCTCCGACAGCACGACCTTGTCGAAGGAGGCGTCGGCGTACGGGAGCGCGAGGATGTCCGCCGCGGCGACCGAGACGTCCGCGCGGGTCTCCCGGCGCGCGACGGCGAGCCGCGGCAGGTCCGTGTCGGTCGCGGCGAGGCGGCAGTCGTGGAGCTCGCGCAGCACGTGCGTGAACCAGCCGAGCCCGCACCCGCAATCGAGGACGCGTTCGCCCGGCCGGATGTCGAGGTACTCGAGCACGACGCGCATCCGGCGGGCCGCGGCCATGTCCGCCTCGTTGCGGAGCATCCGCTCGAGCTTCGCCCCGTCGAGGCCCATCAGGCCGCGGCGGCCGCCGCGCCGGCCGTCAGCCGCCGGAACAGCTCTTCGTATGCGGTGACGCTCTTCTCCCGGTCGAAAATCCTTCGGATCTCGGCGGGCGGACGGATGTAGCGGGCGCGATCCTGGAGGACGTCCACGATCCCGCCGCGCGAGCCCCTGCGGATCGCGCGGGGGGCACGAGCAGGCCCATCCCCGTGACCTTCACGACTTCCCGGGCGCCCGGGATGTCCGTCGTCACCAGCGGGGCGCCGGAGAGCACCGCCTCGACCTGCGTGCTCGGGAAGCAGTCCGTCCGGCTCGCGACCGTGAAGACGTCGCACAGCGCCGTAGAAGTTGGCGAGCTTCTGCGGATCGGTCAGCAGGCCGAGAAAGGTCGACGTTGCGGCGAACGGGCTCGAGCAGCGGCTGGCACCGGCGGAAGAAGTCCTCGTAGAAGATGTTCGGCTCCCCGGCGTAGACGAACTGCGCCTGCGGGACCTTCTCGAGGACCCGGGGGATCGCCTGCAGCAGGTAGTCGAACCCCTTTTCCTCGACCCAGCGTCCCGCAAAACCCACCAGGGGGCGGCCGTCGAGCTGCAGCTCCCGCTTCCACGCGGCGGCTGCGGCGGGGTCGGGCGCGGGGAGGTCGGAAGGGGGGTAGATCGCATCGAGCTTGCGGAGGAAGGGAGACAGGAACGGCGAGTTCTTCCCGTAGTCGGCGCTGTGCACGGTGATTCGGGTCGACATCCGGAGCGCCTGGGTCATCAGCGCCGTGACGACGCCCTCGACGACGCGGTTGAAGAGCCCGGCCGGCATGACGAGGTCGCCGTGGTGCGTGAAGACGACGGGGCGGCGGAGCATCCTCCCGTACGCGGCGATGAGCGGCGCCTCGAGCAGCGGCGTGTGCATCTGCACGAGATCGGCGGCGCGCATCTCGCGCCAGAGCGCGGCCGGGAAGCCCGGCATCAGGACGCCCCGCGACAGGCGCGCCGCGACGGGCAGCCGGACGACCCGGACCCCCTGGATCACCTCTTCGCGCGGCAGCTCCGGCGCGTGCCGCGAGGCGAGCACCGTGACGGAATGCCCGCGCGCCGCGAGGCCCTCCGCCAGGCGCTTGGCGTACGCGGTCAGCCCCGTCCAGTGGGGATGGTAGTAGGTCAGGACCATCAAGATCTTCACGGCGCGGAGCGCACCTTGAAGACCGTGGTCGGTCCCTTGAGGACGGGCTCGAGGAACAGGAAGTTCGCGATGTGGTCGGCGTTGGGATGGGTCGCGCGCTCGAGGTCTCCGAGGATGACGTAGCTCACGTTGAATTTCCGGACGATCTCCTGGGCGGTCTCCTCGTCGGCCGTGCTGTAGAAGCCGCGCACCAGGTCCGCGCGCACGTTGACCTCGGCGTCGTTCGACCGCCAGAGCCCTTCGTGGTTGGCCCAGCCCATGACGGTCGGCAGGCCCGTGTGCGACGAGATGCGCGCGAGCTCCTGGTACGGGATTTCCGGTCGCCTCGAGCAGGACCGAGCCGGCCGGGGGCGTTGTTCTTCGAGCCAGACGATGGCGGCGGCGTCTGCGCCGCTGCGGCGGGCGAGCGCCGGCATCGCGTCGAGCGAGAACGCGCCCTGCGCTGGCGCAGGCGCGAGGCCGCGGCGTTGACCGGGTAGAGCAGGGCGACGGCGGCCGCGGCGCCGGCGAGCAGGCGCACGGCGCGCGCCCGCCTCCCGGGAACCCGCCAGGCGCGCTGCGCGAAGACGACGACCGCGACGCCGAAGAGCGGCCAGGCCTGCAGGTAGAACTTGAAGATCGTGTTCATGCGCTGGAGCTGCATCCCGTAGGAGTCCTTGAAGTAGATGAACTCGCAGCCGCCGATCATCCCGAGGGCCAGCAGCAGCAGCAGAGCGGCGAAGAGGCCGGACGGGTCGCCGCCGCTCCCCGGCGCGCAGAGCGCGGACGGCCTGCGCCAGAGCGAGGAACGCGAGAAAGACGAGCGGCAGGAGGGCCGGCTTTCGCAGGAAGAACCCGGCGAACAGCGCCGCGCCGGCGGCGGCCGCGAGGAAGAGGTCGCCGCGCCGGCGCGCGGCTTCGTCTTCCGGCCGCGCGGGCCAGAGCGCCAGCGATGCCCACCGCGAAGAAGAGCCCCCACACGCCGAGGAACTCGAAGAGGCCCGACTGCTGCGTCGTCTTCCCGAGGCCGTTGTTGGGGAGCTGATAGGTGAGCGAGTTGGGGAGCCACAGGACGAGAGCCGCGAGGAAGCAGAGCGCCCCGAGCGAGGCCGCCGCGCACGAGGCGCGGGAATGCGCGGCAGGCTCCGCCCCCCGGTCGGGCGAAAGGCCGCCGCCAGAGCCAGGGCGATTCCGATCGACGGGGTGTTCCACTTGTTGGCCGCGATCGCCGTTCCCGGCCACGAAGGCGCAGAGGAGGTAGGCGAAGGCGCTGCGTCGGCGCCGCGCGCCGGCGTCCTCGGCGCCGTCCTCGCGGCCCTCGAAGAGCCGGTGCGCGAAGACGAAGACGGCGACGTAGTACGGGAAGGCCAGCAGGTGCGGGTGCAGGTCGGCGTGAAAGAACGTGAAGAACGGAAACTCGTTGATCGTGTCTCCGTTGGCGATGACGCGGGAGGCATGCCAGTAGTCGAACCCCTTGTCGAAGGGCGCCCGGATCGCATCGAGCGCTCCCTGGACGTTTCCCGCGAACACCGCCACGAACCCCGAGCCGATCGCCGCGGCGCGGCTGCCGTCCGAAAGGCGCCGGCCGAGGCTCGCGGCCGCGACGAAGGTGTAGCCGGCGAAGGTCGCCACGGCCAGGTTGTAGGAGACGAAGGGCGTCACCGAGGCGAGCTTCGCGAGCGTCGCCGCCAGGAGGTAGCCCCAGTAGTAGTAGTTGATCGTCTTGCCCGCCATCCACGGGTCGAGCGGCGGCATCGCCCCGTGCCGCGCGATCGAGTTGAAGAAGGCCAGATCCATGAACTTTTCGGCTCCCACGATCTCGGGCACGGCGGCCCGGATGACGAGGAAGACCGCCGTGGCGCCCCAGAACCATGCCGCCGCGCGCGATTCCTCAGGCCCCCAGAAGCGCGACCGGTCGCCGGCCGACCGCGCCTTGCGCTGGATTCGCGTAGGACACGGCGGACACCGCCAGCAGCGCGAAGAAGATCAGCCGCCGCTCGAACGGGATCCTGGGCAGCAGCGTCAGCGCCCACGCGACGTACGCCACCAGGGCGAGGCCCACCGGGCGGGAGAGGAGGGCCGCGTCGCGCCGGTTGTCGAAAAAAAGACGCAGGAGGGGGAGGGCGGCGAGACCCAGGGCCTCGACCGTCAGGGCCCATGCCAGAATGTCGCGCATCGTTGGGCAACAGTGTAAGGGAGAAGTCGAGCCGCATGCCCCTCGAGGAGTACCGCCGGAAGCGCCGCTTCGGCGTGACGCCGGAGCCCGAAGGAAAGAAGCTGCGCCGGCGCGGCGCCGCGCGCTCGCGTTCGTCGTCCAGAAGCATCGCGCGACGGCGCTCCACTACGACTTCCGCCTCGAGTGGAACGGCGTCATGCTGTCCTGGGCGGTTCCGAAGGGCCCGTCCTACGACCCGGCCGTCAAGCGCCTCGCGATGCAGGTCGAGGACCATCCGATCGAGTACAACCAGTTCGAGGGGATCATCCCGGAAGGCGAGTACGGCGGCGGCACGGTGATGATCTGGGACAACGGGACGTGGACCCCGGAGAGCCCCGACGTCGCGACGTCCCTGAAGAAGGGAGACCTGAAGTTCCGCTGGAAGGCAAGAAGCTCCACGGTTCCTGGGTGCTGGTGCGCACCCGCGGCCGCAAGGGCGACAGCAAGCCGGCCTGGCTGCTGATCAAGCACCGCGACGAGTGGGCGAGCACGCGAGGACGTCACGGAGCTCGCGCCGCGCTCGGTCGTCTCCGACCGGCTCCTGATCGAGATCGCGCGGGACGAGGGAGGCAACGTCGAGAAGGCCGCCGACGGCGATCCGCCGGCGCTCCTGAAGAAGATCCTGAAGAACCCGGAGCTGCTCGGCCCCGGCCCGGAAGAGGCGGGAAGAAGGCCGTCTGGCACTCGGGCAAGCGCAAGGGCGGCATGTCGTGACGGCTCGGCGGACGGCGGCCCGCGTTCCCTTCCGCACCGGACCGATGCTCGCGACCCTCGTCGAGAAGCCGTTCCACAAGCCGGGCTGGGTCTACGAGGAGAAGTACGACGGCTACCGGATCCTGGCCTACAAGGAGGGCGATCGCGTGACGCTGCTCTCGCGCAACGGGAAGGACCGCACGGAGAGCTTCGCCGACGTGGCGCGGGCGGTCGAGACCCTGAAGGACCGCGCGCTCCTGCTCGACGGCGAGGTCGTGGCCTTCGACCGGCACCTGGTCTCGCGGTTCCAGCTCCTGCAGGAGGGCGAGGCGCCGGTCGTCTACGCGGTCTTCGACTGCCTCTACCGGGACGGCAGGGACCTGCGCGACGAGCCCCTGCCGGTCCGGCGGGCCGCCCTCGAGGCCGCGATCGGCCACGACGGACCGCCTCTTCGCCTCGCGGCGGCTGTCGGCCGACGGGTTGAAGGCCTTCGCGCTCGCCGGGAAGAAGGGCTTCGAGGGGATGGTCGCGAAGAACCCGGCCGCGCCGTACCGCGAAGGGCGCTCGACGGAGTGGCTCAAGGTCAAGGTGCACCAGGAAGAGGAGCTGGTCATCGGCGGGTACACCGCGCCCGCGGGATCGCGGTCCCATTTCGGCGCGCTCCTGCTCGGCGCCTACGCGCGCGGCAAGCTCGTCTACGTCGGGAAGTGTCGGCACCGGCTTCGCGGAGAAGACGCTTGCGACGCTCCACCGCGCCTTCCGTCCGCTCGTGCGGAAGACGCCGCCCTTCGCCGATGCGCCGGCGGTCAAGGGTGCGACCTGGCTGGCGCCCCGGCTCGTCGCGCAGGTCTCCTTCCAGGAATGGACCTCGGACCAGAAGCTGCGGCAGCCGGTCTTTCTCGGCCTGCGCGACGACAAGAAGCCGCGAGAGTGCCTCCTGCCGGAGAAGCCGCGTGAGCCCGCGCCGGAAGGCCGGCGGGCGGCCTGCCCGAGGTCCCGCTCCAGATCTCCAACCCCGACAAGGTCTTCTGGCCGGAAGAGGGCTACACGAAGCTCGACCTGATGCGCTTCTACATGGAGGTCTTCGAGAAGCTCCAGCCGTACGTGGACGACCGCCTCCTCTCGCTCGAGCGCTGCCCGGACGGCATGGCGGGGGAGTGCTTCTACCAGAAGGAGAAACCGCCCGGCATGCCGGCCGACACGCCGACGCAGCGCATCAAGCACGAGAAGGGAACGACCAACTACGTCGTCGGAGGCCTGCTCGCGACACAGCTCGCGCTGGTCAACCTCGGCTGCATCGCGATCCACGTCTGGAACGCCCGCAAGGCGGAGCCCGCGCAAGCCCGACTGGGTCTGCTTCGACCTCGATCCGGACTCCGGGCAGTTCGCCGACGCGGCGCGCGCCGGCCTGCAAGGTCAAGGAGGCGCTCGACGCCTTGAACCTCGCCTCCTTTCCGAAGACGTCGGGCAAGAAGGGCCTGCACGTCTTCGTGCCGATCCGCCCCGGGCCCGACTCCGACGAGGTCCGCGAGTTCGCCGACCGGCTCGGCCACCGCCTCGCGCAGGCCTTCCCGAAGGAGCTGACGATGGAGACGCGCATCGCCGCGCGCAAGGGCCGCGTGTACCTCGATCCCTTCCGCAACGGCTTCGCGCAGACCGTCGTGTCGCCCTATTCCGTCCGCCGCGCGCCGAAGGCGCCCGTCTCGACGCCGCTCGTCCTGGTCCGAGGTGAAGCCGACGCTGAAGCCGTCCGACTTCCACATCGCAACTTCGCCAAGCGGCTCGGCGAAGAAGGATCCCTGGGCCGAGTTCTTCGAAGACGCAGCCGCGCAGCCGCTCGAGGCGAGCGCTCAAGGCGGTCTGCGGGAGCTTGTGAGCCGGGGCCAGCTCTCAGCCGTACGACTCCGCAGATCTCCGACTGGGTCGAGCCGAGGCCGCCGAAAGCATCCGGAACAGGAGCGACGCGGCGCCGATCTTGATCTTGTCGCCGTTTTCGAGCCGTGCGCGGCTTCGAGATGCGCTCGCCGCCGACGTAGGTCCCGTTCCGGCTGCCGAGGTCCTCGATCATCGCCTCGCCGTCGCCGACGACGATCCGGGCGTGCCGGCGCGAGACGCTCGAGAGGTCGATCCAGACGACGGCGCTCGGATCGCGGCCGAGGATGTTCTCCCCGCCGGCGAGCGCGATCTCCCGGTCTCCCCAGGAGATCCGACAGTGGAAGTCGGAGCCCGCCGGGGCGCCTCGCGGCCGCGTGCCGTCACCGGCGTCACCTCGCCGCGGAAGGCGTAGCCGAAGCCGTGGACGGTCCGGATCAGCTGCGGCTCCTTCGGCGGAATCGCCGAGGCTCGAACGAAGCACCTCGACCAGGCGCGCGAGGCTTCGTCTCCGAGACGAAGGTCTTGGGCCAGAGCGCGTCCTGCAGCTCGTCCTTCGAGAGGGCCTTCGGGCGCGCCGTCGAGCAACAGCTCCAGCAGCCGGTAGGCCTTGGGCTCCAGGTGCACGGCCTTGCCGCCGCGCGAGAGCTCGCGCGTGTCGAAGTCGAGCGTGCAGTCCCCGAAGTGAACCCGCACCGCGGCCTCCCCGAACGAATCCGGAACGAATCCGGAACCGGTTCTGGAGATTCCGCTGGGCCGGAATTGTAACGCTGCGGGCCGTGCCTTCGGGCCCTGCCTCGGCGCGGTCGCCATCGAAGGAGGTGGGGATATGAAGACTCTTGCCGCGATCCAATCGAACCCGAGGCGACTCCTGCTTCTGGCCGCCATCGCGACGGCCCCCCTGCTTGCGGCGGGATGCTGCAAGCCCGGCGTCCCGTGCCACGGCTTTCCGGTCCACCACCAGTGCAGCCTGATCGCGGCGGCCCTGGGAGTCGATCCATCCCTGACAGGCGATTCCGACGCCGACGCGATTCTGGAACCGGGCGAAACCGTGGTCGTGGAGCCGGCCTGGAAGACGCAGAGCAAGGCGGTCAGCGTGAACCTTCCCAACAAGCCGTGTCCTCCCTCGGAAACCGGTGTTGCCAGAGTGCTGACGGGGCCGGACGGGGCCGACTATGCCGTCGGCGACCAGATGGCCGCCTACTCGCTGACGGCACAGCCGTCGACCTGCTCCAACTGCTACTCGATGTTCGTCTCCTCCCCGGAGAGACGGCCGGCCGCCCACTGGGACACGGCCTTCACCGAGGACCTCGCCGGCGCGATCTCCGCACGGAAGGTCTGGACCGTCCATGTCGGGGGCAGCTTCGCCGACGTGCCGCGCAGCAGTCCCTTTTACGCCAAGATCGAGACGGTCTTCCACAGGGGAGTCCTCGACGCCTGCGCGCCGAACGCCTTCTGCCCGGAGGACACCATGTCCCGCGCCGCGGCGGCGATCGTCCTCGCCCGGGCCATCGCCGGCGCGGACAGCCTGATCCCCGCATCCGGGTCCCTGGGAGGCGTCGCCTACAGCTGCGGGGCGGGCGGCACGTCGCTCTTCTCGGACGTCGAGCCCGAGAGCCCGATCTGCAGGCACGTCCACTACATCGCCGGGAAGAACGTGACGCTCGGGTGCGCGCCGTCGAAGTTCTGTCCGGGCGACTCTGCTCTCGCGCATCCAGATGGCGGCTCTCGTCGCCAAGGCCAGGGTGCAGCCCAACGGCGGAGCCGGTGTGCCGTTGACGTACGGTCCGGATCCCGGTGACGGGTCGCTCCTACTCCTGCGACGGCGCGAGCCCGAGCCTCCATTTCATCGACGTGCCGACGGAGGACCCGTTCTGCAAGCACGTCCACTTTCTCTGGTCGATCGGGGTGCTTGCCGGCTGCGCGCCCGATCAGTTCTGCGCCGCGGGCGACGTGACCCGCGGGGAGATGGCCAAGTTCGCGGTCAATGCCTTCGGCTGAAGCTCTTATGGGCCTTGACGCACCTCGCGGACGTTCCCGCGACGGATCCCTTCTGCAAGCACGTCCACTACCTGTGGGCGAGGGCCGTGATCGCCGGTTGCGGCCCCGACACCTTCTGCGGCGAGCAGGCGATCTGCCCGCGACCGATGGCCAAGTTCCTCGTCAATGCGTTTCACCTGAATCTCTACGGACCCTAGGCTTCTCGCCTCGGCGCGGCGAAAGCAAACGAAAGGAGATTTCATGAACCCCAGATTTCGAACGGCAACGCTCATCTCATCCCTCGCCACCCTCGCCCTGGCCATCGCGCCCGCCGCGCTGGCCAACGGCCATCACAACCGGTGCACCAACCGGAGCGTGGCCGGAACGTTTGGGTACGTCTCGACCGGAACACGGATCGGCGCAACCAGCGCGTTCCCCGTCGCGGGCGCGGGGACGATCACTTTCGACGAGGACGGAACAGTCGCCGGCCAGCAGACGGTCAGCTTCGGGGGCACGATCGCAACGGAGACCTACTCCGGAACGTGGACGGTGGGCGACGATTGCCACGGATCGTTCGAGGTCGTCGTCACCAGCAGCGTGGCGGCCTTCAACCGGACCTCCCATGTCTCCGTGATCTGGGAGGACGACACGAACGCGGCCCAGGCGATCTTCACCGACCCCGGAACGATCATCACAGTCGAATCGCGGAGACTGTTCTCGCACGGCGACTAGGTGCCTGGCCGCGTTCGGACCGGCGACTGACCTGTCTTGCCCATCGGACCATTCCTGCCGCGCCGAGGCGAGGACGGTTCCGAGGAGATCCCGAGACGACCAGCGCCGGCCTCGAGCCGTGTCGCCTACTTCAGCCCCTCCGCCAGAACGAGCTCCGTCGAATAGCGGATGTGGGTCCAGACGCAGGTCTTGCCGTCGGCCGAGAAGAGGATCGTCGAGATCGCGCCGCCGGTCTTCGGATCGCGGGGGGGATCTCCTTCCAGAGCTCCCGTCGACCCGTCAAGGGATCGAGCCGGAAGACGCGCGTCGTCATGAGACCCTCGCCGGCTCGCAGCTCGTCGGCCCCGCGGACGTAGAGAAGGCCGTCGGGCGTCGAGGAGATCGGCTCCTCGCCAGGCAGGACCCCGGCGACCTTGCGGGGCTCGCCCTTCTCGTCCACCGGATAGAGGCGCCACTCGGAGTCCGCTGCGCGGGCACAGACGAAGCGGCCGTCGCCCACGAGCACCGGCCGTCTCACGTCCTCCGGCGTCACGGCACGAGGCGGCCCGCCTTCGACCTCCTGAACCCACACCCTCGGTCTGCGGCCCTTTTCGCGGCCCTCCCAGAGAATCCTCCTGCCGTCAGGGAAGAAGGCCGAACGATGCTCCTCGATGAACTCGAGGTCGATCCCTCGATGGTCCAGTCGGGTCGGTTGGCCCGGACCTGTCGGAACGAGACTGCAGCATCGGGCAATGGAACCGGGCGCCTCGTTTCCATCCTGCACGAGCACCAGGCTCTTGTCCGGAGACAACGCGATCGCGTCGATATCCCCCAACCGCTTTGGTGGAGAGCCGTCGGTCTTCCGGAGATACGCGCCTCCGCTCCCGAGCGCGACATCGGTGAGAAGAAGCGTGTCACCGCTGCGTGAGAGATCGATCGCGATGTTCCCTTCGAAATGCGACAGGTTTCGCTGGCGCGGCTCCTCGGGGAAACTGCCGAGAAGCTCGGTGCTCTCGACGAGGCGGCCCAGGAGGACACGGCCATCGGCCGCAATGTCGAACAGGATGAAGTCTCCCGGCAGCGTGGTGACCAAGCCGATCGCGCCCGCCCGCCGTGATCGCGCGGAGCTCTGTCGCACCCAACAGTCCGCTCCCGTACCCCACGGTGTACCAGATCTCCTTTGTGGCGGGGGACCAGGCGATCTCGATGGCAGCCGCCGGCCCCGGTATCTGCCGGGCCGTCCTCCCGTCTTCCCTGACCAGGAGCTCACCCCAGTCCTTGAACGCGATCTGGAGCCCACGGGGCGAGACCCGGGGGTAGTTGAGCAGATTGAGCTCCTCGCGGTAGATCGTGTTCCCGATGGGAAACTCGATGCGGTTCCCGTTGTCGGCGCGGTGGATCACGGCGATGTCGCTGTCGTTCGGGGCCCAGTCTGCGAACATCACGTCCTCGAGAATCTCGCGTGGTGCGCCGCCTGCCAGCGAAGCCCGGGCGAGCGTGCCTGCAAGGAGGAAGGGGTCGCGATGGGGGATCTGTTCGAGGGCGATGTGGCCGATTCGCGGGGCGAGGGCGAAGGGTCGCAGGAGCAGGAGAGCCATCTCGCCCGCAGAGGACATCGAAAGAATTTGCGCCGGGGGCAGCCCGAGCGAACGTGTCTCCGAGCCGTCGAGTCGCAGGGAGAGGAGCTCCGGTGGCTGGCCCTCCGCCTGCGCCGAGAAGACGATCGTCTGGCTGTCCGGCGCGAAGCGCGCCGTCCCGATCCCGACGCCTCGAAACGTGAGCTGGCGGAAGCGGGGTGTCGAGGCGTTGGCCCGCTCGATTCTTCGCCCGAGAAAGAGCATTCCGGTGAGCGCCACGCCGACCGCGACGAGTCCGGCGACAAGGGGCCAGCGCGTTCGCCGCCGTGGTTCCTCGACGGCAATGCCCGAGCCGCTCGACAGCTCCGAGACGTGATCGCGCAGGTCGGCAGAGCTCGCGGGCCAGGTCCTCCGTCGAGGCGTAGCGGCCCTTGGGTTCCTTGGAGAGGCACCGCTCGATCACCCAGCGCAGGGGAGCCGGAGTCTTCGGAGCGGCACTCCCGATCGGCTCCGGCTCGTCCTCGATGATCGAAGCCAGCGTCTGCGCCGTCGTCGGCCGCTTGAACGCCGGCTTTCCCGCCGCCATCTCGTAGAGCATCGAGCCCAAGGAGAACTGATCGGAGCGGTAGTCCACCGGATGTCCCGAGGCCTGCTCGGGCGACATGTAGGAGACCGTTCCCAGGGCGATGCCCGGCCGCGTCGCCGCCGAGACCGTCGAGCCGGGAACCGTCTGCCCGCTGTCGGTCTGGGGATGGGTCAGCTTGGCCAGGCCGAAGTCGAGGATCTTGACGATCCCGTCGCCGGTGACCATGACGTTCTCGGGCTTCAGGTCCCGGTGGACGATGCCTGCCGAGTGGGCCTTGGCCAGCCCCTCGGCGATCTGGGGGGCGATCGAGAGGATCTTGCGGAAGGGGAGCGCGGCTCCGGCGGCGAGCTCGCGCAGGGTCTTGCCTTCGACGAGCTCCATGGCGATGAAGGAGGTCTGATCCGCCTGCGCGACCTCGTAGATGGTGACGATGTTGGGGTGGGAGAGGGCGGAGGCGGCTCTGGCCTCCCGCTCGAAGCGGCGGAGGCGCTCGGGGTCGGAGGCGAGCTCCTCGGGGAGAACCTTGACGGCGACCTCGCGCGCGAGCCGCGTGTCCCGCGCCCGATACACCTCGCCCATCCCCCCGGCGCCGAGCGGCGACAGGATCTCGTAGGAGCCGAGGCGGGAGCCGGAGGAAAGGGCCATGGCGTCTATTTCAGCCCCTCGGCCAGGATCAGCTCCACGGAATACTGATGATGCGTGTAGACGCAGATCTTCCCGTCCGCCGAGAAAAGGATCGACGATATTCCGCCGCCCGCGCGCGGATTGACGGGCGGGATCTCCTTCCACAGCTCGCGCTGCCCGGTAAAGGGGTCGAGGCGATAGACCCGTGTGGTCATGAGCGTCTCGCCGGGTCTGAGCTCATCCGCGCCGCGCACGTAGAGCCTTCCGTCGGCGGTCGGGCGAATCGGCTCCTCGCCCGGCAGGATTCCGGCGGCCCTTGCGCGGCTCGCCGTTTCCATCCGTCGGATAGAGATACCAGTTCCAGTCCGGCGCACGCGCGCAGACGAAGCGCCCGTCTCCGAGGATCACCTGCCCCGAGACGTTCGCCGGCGTAATCGCTCGCGGCTGGCCTCCCTCGATGCTCTGCACCCAGATCCGGGTGCCGTCGGTCGGAACCGGGATCGGGCGGCGCTTTGCCCTCGATGCCCGCGAGGAGAACGCGCTTTCCGTCGGGAAAGAGATCGAGGGGGCCGCGCGCGAACAGATCCTTTCGAATCCAACTTCCGCGATTGCCCTGGGCCCGTGGGCACGAGGAGCGGCGGGTTGTCGCCGCTCCCGTAGTCGTACGGCGAGAGGATCCAGGCGCCGTCCTTCGAGAGCGCGACGCCGATTGCACCGTCGGTCAGGCGTTTCGCTGGCGAGCCATCGGTCTTGCGCAGGTACGAGCTCTCGGCGAGCGGCATCTGTTCGTTGAGGAGGAGTGTTCCCCCGTCCGAGGAGAGGTCCACCGCGTAGGAACGGTCCAGATGCGAGAGGTTTCGCTCCCTGGCCTCGCCCGGGAAGCTTCCGAGGATCTCGGAGTTCTCGTGAACGCGGCCGAGAAGGACGCGGCCGTCTGCGGAGATGTCGTAGAGAACGAAATCGCCGGCGAGCGTCGTGACGGTGCGGTAATGCCCCGGCCTGACGAGAGCGTTGATCCGGGTCGCTCCGGCGTCCAGCCAGCTTCCCCAGAGCTCCCGGGAACGCGGGTGCCATGCGATCTCGTAGGAGCAACAGTCCTGGAACCCCTTGAAGAAGACCCAGCCGATGTCCTTGTAGGCGACCAGATCTCCGCGTGGGGAGACCCTGGGGTGGTTGACCCAAATTCCTCCTTTGTAGATCGTCGTACCGATCGGGTACTCGACCCGGGCCAGGCCGTCAACGCGATGGACGATCGCGAGATCCTTTCCGTTCGGCGACCAGTCGGCATAGAGGACGTTCTCGATGAGCTCGCGAGGCGAGCCTCCGCCGAGGGCGACCTCGGCAAGCGTCCCGTAGTTGTCCCGAATGGGAAACCTGTGAGGAAGCCACCAGGAGAGGGCGTGCGGCGGCGGGAGCAGAATCGCCATCTGGCCGGAGGAGGAGATCGAAAGGATGTGCGCCGGCGGCAGGCCCAAGGAACGCGTTTCAGGGCTGTCGAGCCGGACCGAGAAGAGCTCCGGAGGCTTCCCCTCCGTCTGGACGCTGTACACGACCGTCTGCCCGTCCGGCGTGAACCGGGCCGACGTAATGCCGGCACCCGCGAAGGTGAGCTGGCGAAAGGTCGGCGAGGAAGTCTGCGCGAGCTGGACGCGACGGCCGAGGAAATACATCGCGGCAAGGCCGGCGAGAATCGCGGCGGGCAGAACGACGGCGCGCCACTTCGGCCGGGGGCGAGCCGGCTCGATCTCGACCCCCGAGCCGCTCGAGAGGTCCGAGACGTGGTCTCTCAGGTCGGCAAGCTCGCGGGCGAGATCTTCCGTCGAGGCGTAGCGGCCCTTGGGCTCCTTGGCCAGACACCTCTCGATCACCCATCGCAGAGGAGCCGGAGTCTTCGGGGCAGCCCTCCCGATCGGCTCCGGCTCGTCCTCGATGATCGAAGCCAGCGTCTGCGCCGTCGTCGGCTGCCGGAAGGCCGGCTTGCCCGCCGCCATCTCGTAGAGCATCGAGCCCAAGGAGAACTGGTCGGAGCGGTAGTCCACCGGATGCCCCGAGGCCTGCTCGGGCGACATGTAGGAGACCGTCCCCATGCGCGATGCCCGGCCTCGTCGCCGCCGAGACCGTCGAGCCGGGAACGGTCTGTCCGCTGTCGGTCTGGGGATGAGTCAGCTTGGCCAGGCCGAAGTCGAGGATCTTGACGATCCCGTCGGCCGGTGACCATGACGTTCTCGGGCTTCAAGTCCCGGTGGACGATGCCGGCCGCGTGGGCCTTGGCCAATCCCTCGGCGATCTGGGGGGCGATCGAGAGGATCTTGCGGAAGGGGAGAGCGGCTCCGGCGGCAAGCTCCCGAAGGGTCTTTCCTTCGACGAGCTCCATGGCGATGAAGGAGGTCTGATCCGCCTGCGCGACCTCGTAGATGGTGACGATGTTGGGGTGGGAGAGGGCGGAGGCGGCTCGGGCCTCGCGCTCGAAGCGGCGCAGGCGCTCGGGATCGGAGGCGAGCTCCTCGGGGAGAACCTTGACGGCGACCTCGCGCGGCAAGCCGCGTGTCCCGCGCCCGATACACCTCGCCCATCCCCCCGGCGCCGAGCGGCGACAGGATCTCGTAGGGACCGAGGCGGGTACCGGTGGAGACGGTCACGGCGTCGCTTGCCGAATTCTAGTCCGGAGGGAGGCATCGTGCCGTTCCCGGTCGTCCCAGAACGCATCCGGAACGAATCCGGAACGGACTCTGGAGACTCGGCCCCCTTCGAACTGTAACGCTCGGGTCGTACTTTCGGAGGAGGAGCGCAAATGGCTCGTAGCAACAAGCCCCGGGGAGCCCCGCCTACGCCGCCGGTGGGGCTAGTCAACGCTGTGGCGTCAAGGACCGTGACAGTCTCAGGAGGTCGGGATGAGAAGAGACCGCCGGCAATTCCTCCAAGGCGGCGCCCCTCGCAATGGGCGCGGTGACGGCGGGGTCTGTCACCGGCATTCGATCCGGGCGCTGCCGCGGCCGGCGCTTCGGGGCGCCGCACCGGCTGGTTTGGCTGGGAGGTCAATCTCCACGACAACGACGCGGCGGTCTACTTCCAGGTCCAGCAAGACATGACGCTGGAGTTCGCCGACGTGGACCTGGCGTACACGATTACCGCGGAGCCGGGTTCCGCGCGGTTCGCCCAGGTCTTGTGCCTGGGAGGGGTCACGCGCGGAGCCCCGCCCGACTTCTCGGACTTCGCCTTCAGCACGAACGTGAGCCAGGACTTCGGGGAGGTCCAGCCCCACAAGCCACAGAACTTCTACGGCTTCAACCCCGTGCTGTATCACGACGTCTTTTATTCTGTGATTCTGGACACCTGGGTACCGCGGGACGGCACAGCCTCGGCAACCCACCGCAATTCGCATGTCGAGCCCCGCTTGACTCTCGCGGTGGGCGACTTCCTTGCTTTCCTCATGGGCGGCGGCGGTCCGACCGCGACCGTCGAAATGCAGATCGTCCTCGGCTATTCGATCGGCGGGACTCGCGTTGTCACCCGCGAGTGAGCCCGCTCACTTGAACCCGTCGACGACGATCTCGGTCGAGTACCGCAGGTGGTCCATACGCAGGTCTTGCCGTCGGCAGAAAAGGGGATCGTGGAGACCGCTCCGCCGGTTCGGGGTCCCTTGCCGGAACCTCTTTCCAGAAGCTCCCTGCATCGGGTCCACAGGTCGAGTCGGCAGACCCTGGTGATCGGGTGGCTCGTCTTTCCGGCCCCACGGCCTTGCGGCGACGCCTGGCGGCCGATTAGAAAGAGATTCGGGCGGCCGCCCGAAAGACGCGGGGGGCTGTCCGGGCGGTGACCCTTCCGTAGTTGTCGTTGGTCCCTGGCTGGTCGAGGATGGAGTCGGGATAGCCTTCCCACGTCTGATTGTTCCACACGACATCCTTCGTCGTCGCGATCTGGTTGTTGAACACGTTGTAGAGATACGCCTGAAGGGTGACGGTGGCTGGTCCGGCGGCGATTGGATAGGAAAGCGTCAGGTTCGCTTCCCACTGGGTCGGCAGACGCCCGGCCGAGCCGCGGGGGACGAGGTAGAGCTTTGAAGTGTAATTTTCGTTGAAGTACCCGATCTTGTCGAACGGGGCGCCGGATGCTACGTACGCCTGGAGCCCTATCGCCAGACGGAGCGGCGTGACCCAGAAGGAGTCCAGCCGAAAGCGGTGAGGGCGGTCGAGAAAGAGGCGCCCGTCGGCGTTCTGCCAGAGGGCAGGGTAGTCGAAGTCGGTGTTTCGCCCCGGAACGGTCCCGAGGAACTCTTCGTTGACTCCGCCATCGTAGTTGCCGGTGAGCGAAGAGTAAACGTAGCTCGCCTGGAGCCAGAAGCTGTCCTGGAAGGACTTCCGCGCGAGGATCTCGATTCCCTTGTAGGTTCGCCGTGCAGGCGGCGAGGCGAGACCCGAATCCGAACATTCGCCATTCAACCCATTGCATGTCGGGGCGTCGCCACTTGCATACGTACCGTCGGAGCCAGGATTGATGACCGCGCAACCCACATCCCGGAAGTCGCAGCGGTCCTCGAGGGCGTTCCCCAGCCGGCGGTAGGTCCCCTTCAGCCCCAGGGTGAACGTCGGGTCCAGTAGCCGTTCGGCGCCGAGCGTCAACTCGTCCTGATACATCTCCTGGAGACCCGAGTCCAAAGGCGTGCCCCAGGGTCCGCCTCCGAACCAGACGCTGTAGTCACACCCGTCGCAATCGCCCTCGTGGCCGGGAACGTTCGGGTCGGGGGTCGTCGCGATGGGATCGAAGTTGTATGTGTCGACCCCCGTCACGTCGCCGAACCACCAGGTCATCGCGGCGGTCGGCAACCTGTAGTAGAAGCGGCCGGCGGAGGCGTAGAGCTTCGTACGGCCATCCCTCCACGGATCCCACGCGACGCCCAGGCGCGGCTGCCACTCCTGGGTCAATCGCAGCCGGGTGTCCCCTTTGTAGTCGATGAGCTGTTCCATGTCCCAGCGCAAGCCCAGGTTCACGGTCAGACCAGGAGAGGGTCTCCACGAATCCTGGAGGTAGGCGCCCGCGTTGTGGATTGTCGCCTTGAAGGGACCCGTTGGGAGAGGAGCCGAGAGGTCGATTTCGTTTCCACTGCGGGCGGAAAAAGTGTGGACGTAGTAGAGCTGTCCCAACTCGTTGCGCACCTGTACGCACTGCTCTCCCGAGCAGGCGTACGTCATGTCGCTCCTGCCGCTCTGATAGCTGCCTCCGGCCCTGAGCTCGTGGCTTCCCGCGTCGAAGGTTCCGTCCGCCCGGAACTGGGTGCTGAGGGAATTGTTGTTTCCAAGCTCGCCGTCCATCCAGCCGAATCCACCGGAAACGGTGTTGGGTTCCGTGGGAAGGTCGTCGCACTGCTTCTCGGGAGTGCCACCGGTGCAGGTGAAGTCCTCATAGCGAATCGTGTCTGCGGCCGAGAGCTCATTCCGGTCGACGTGCCGGGAACCCTGGAGGATGAGGAGCCCTCTCGCGCCGAGCAGCTGGGACGCTCGAAGGCCGTAGTCGGTTCCGCCGAAGCTCCGGGCCGACGACCAGGTCGACGGATCCGGGTTGTAGATCGGGACGGCTTGAAGTCCGGCGGGACCGGTCAGCGGGTCCGCGCCGGCGGCGCCCGACATCGTGGACGGGTCGGCGAAGACCGTTGCGATGAGATTGGTCGACGCCGCGACGTTCCACGTGAGCTTGCCCGAGTAGAGATTCCCGGTGCTGTCGAGCGGAAAACGGTCCTGGGCCGACACCGGCGTTGGATCGGATGGAGGAGTGTCGACGACGCGGGAAACACTGCCGGAGTAGCGGACACGGTCGTAGGCCGCATAGAACCAGAGGTGGTCTTTGATGAGGAAGCCGCCGAGGTCGAGGCCGTAGTCGGCTCGGCTGTAGTCGGCAACGCGCATCGTCGTGGAGGCCGCGTCGGCCACGGCCTGCTCCGCCGATGTGCCGCTCGAGTCGTAGTAGAGGAAGCCATCGCCGTGGAAATAGTTGCCGCCCGATTTGGTGACGACGTTGATGATGCCTCCGAGCGCTCCGCCGTACTCTGCCTGATAGCCGTCCGTCTTGACCTCGACCTCCTGGACGAACTCGTTGTTGATCGCCTTCCCCTGAACGCCCTTGAAGACATTCGTTGTGTTGACGCCGTCGATGATCCACTGGTTCTCGGCGGAGGTCGCGCCGTAGATGGTGAGAGAGAGGGAGCGGCCTTGATTGTCGGCCTGGTCCCTGTCGACCCCCGGGTTGGACCGGACGATGTCGGCGTAGTCTCGTCCTACCGGAAGCCTCGAGATCACCGAGCTCGTGTAGCTCGTGCCGCCCGTGGTTGACCTGACGTCGATTAGTGGAGTCTCCGCCGATACGGCGACCGACTCCTCGATGGCTGGCTCCAGCACGAATGCGATGGTGGCGGTCGTGTCGAGCGAGACCACGGCGGACGTGTCACGCGGGCGAAACTGCAAGAGTCGGGCGTGGACGGCGTATTTCCCGGGCGGCAGAGCGGGGAGCCAGAACTTCCCTTCGGCGCTCGTGGTCGCCGCGCGTGCGCCCTGAAGGCTGGGACTGGTGGCCTCGACGCTTGCTCCCGGTAGCGCGGCGCCGGTGGGATCCGTGACGCGACCCGAGATGGATCCGGTCGTCTGGGCAAGGCCGCTCCGGCCGGCGAGCAGGACGATCGCGGCAGCCTCGAAGACAGTCGGCAGGGGGCGTCGGCTCGCCACATTCCTCCCGTCAGGCAGCGAACGGTCTCGCCCCGGGGCCGCTCGGCCGAACGCTTACCTGCAAGACGACTACGAAAGATTCTTCGGCCGGGTTGGTCGACCTGTCAAGACATCCTGAGCGCTTCGGCGAGGCAGGTACCTGGCCGGAGGAGAACCCGAACGCCGTCAGCAGGATAGCCTCGCCCACTTCGAGGATTCTCCGTAAGGGCTTCAGGAGCGGAAGTCCGGTTTCTCTCCACGTCTGCGTATGTATACGGTTTTCTCGACGCTGGCGTGAACAACGCCGCGCGAATCCGCCAGGTCGACCCGGTACACCCGGTCGATCGAGGGATTCTCCCCGGCCAGCCGCCGGATCGTCGCGATCTCCTCCTCCTCGATCGCGAACCGCGCGAACAGGGTCGTCCGGCCCGGCCGCCGGAATCGGATCGTCGCCGCCTTGTCCCAAACGACGTACTCCGGCCCGAGGATCTTGATGAGCATGATCATGTAGATCGGATCGATCGCTCCGTAGAGGCTCCCGCCGAAAATCGTGCCGACGTAGTTGCGCGTGCGCCAGGACAGGGGCAGCCGGACCCGCACTTCTCTGTAGTCGCTCGCCATGTACGTGATCCGGGCGCCCGTGCCCCGGTAGGCCGGGAAAAGGTTGAAGCCCCACCGCATCCGGCGGCTCTGGAAACTCTCGGGCATCGGTTCCCAATGCTAAGCTCGACCGGCGATGACCGAGCCCGGATATCTGACGCTCCTCGCTTCCGGCGAGCTCGAGCGCCGCGTCGAGCGGCTCTACGGACTGCTGTCTTCCTGCACCGTCTGCCCGCGGGACTGCGGAAACGACCGCCTGGCGGGCGTTCTCGCCTCGTGCGCGTCGGGGGCGGACCCGGTGGTGTCGGCCTACACGGCGCACTTCGGCGAGGAGCCGGTGCTCTCGGGCACCCATGGCGCGGGCAACATCTTTCTCGGCAACTGCAACCTGCGCTGCGTCTACTGCCAGAACTTCCAGATCAGCCAGGACTATGCGGGTCAGCGCGGCAACACGGTCTCGGTCGAGCGCCTGGCCGAGATGATGCTCGAGCTGCAGGACCGCGGCTGCCACAACATCGGCTTCGTCTCGCCCGACGCACTACGCGCCGCAGGTGGCGAAGGCGATCCTCCTCGCGGCGCGCGCCGGGCTGCGGCTGCCGATCGTCTACAACACGAACGCCTACGACTCGGTCGAGGTCCTGCGCCTGCTCGAAGGCGTCGTGGACGTCTATCTGCCGGACCTGAAGTACGCCGACTCCGCGGCGGGCTGGCTCTACTCCAAGGTTCCCGACTACGCCGAGCGTTCGCGCGAGGCGCTGATCGAGATGTACCGCCAGAAGGGCAGCCGTCTCGTCTACGGAGACGACGGTCTCTTGAAGAGCGGCCTCCTCGTGCGCGTGCTGGTCCTGCCCAACGGCGCCGCCGGAGTGGGCGACTCGCTCGCGTGGATCGCGGAGACGCTCTCGCCGCGCGTCGCCATTTCGCTGATGGCCCAGTACTACCCGATCCATCGGGCCGCCTCGGGCGAGAAGTACGCGGCGCTCTCGCGGTCGATCACGGCGGCCGAGTGGGAAGAGGCGCTCGCGGCCCTGGCGTCCAACGGGATGGAACAGGGCTTCCAGCAGGAGCTCGAGACGGCCAACCGCTACTACCGGCCCGACTTTCACGACCGGGACACTCCGTTCCGAGACATCCGAGACTTCGCCGAGACGCAGGGGCAGGCCAACTCCGGATGACCCGACGCGCAAAGGTGCTCCTTCGGGCGTGGCTGATCCTTCTCGCCGCGGCGCCTTCTTTGGGTCAGGGCGGCCGACGCTTCGGCGTTTCACGTCAATTCGCAGCGCCTGCAGGGCACGCTCGAGAAGTTGAGCGAGTTCGGCCGCAATCCCGAGGGCGGCGTCACGCGGATCGGTTTCTCCGATACCGACATGGCCGCACGGGAATACGTCATCGGGCTGATGAAGCAAGCGGGCCTCGAGGTGCGGGTCGATCCTGCGGGAAACATCTTCGGCCGGCGCGCAGGCTCCGAGAAGCTGCCCGTCCTGCTCTTCGGGTCGCACATCGATTCGGTCCTCCATGGCGGGAACTTCGACGGGGATGTGGGCAGCATGGGCGCGATCGAGGTGATCCGCGCCTTGAACGACGGAAAGGTCCGCACCCGGCACCCGCTCGAGGTGGTGATCTGGACGAACGAGGAGGGGAATCACTTCGGCCTCGGCACGCTCGGATCGGGAGTCGCCGCAGGGCTGCTCGGCTCCGAGATTCTCGACCGCAAGGACGACCAGGGCCTGACGATCGCGGACTGGCTGAGGCGCTACGGGCAGGATCCTTCTCGTCTTGCCGAGGCGCGCATCCCTGCCGGGGCCCTCGCGGGCTTCCTCGAGTTGCACATCGAGCAGGGGCCGAACCTCTATGAGAAGGGCATACCCATCGGCGTGGTGCAGGGGATCGTGGGGGTCAAGCGCTGGAAGTGCGTGATCACGGGCTTCGCCAATCATGCCGGGACGACTCCTATGAACCGCCGCCACGACGCGCTGGCCGCCGCGTCCAGGGACGTGCTCGCCGTGCGGGAAGTCGTGCGCGCGGAGACCGGGAGCCAGGTCGGCACCGTGGGCTTCATGAAGGCGGAGCCGGGTGCGATCAACGTCATCCCGGGCCGCGCCGAGTTCCCGATCGAGTTGCGGGATCTCGACGACGGCAAGATCGACCGGATGTGGGACAGGATCCAGGAAGCGCTCCGGGCGACCGACAAGGCGGAGGGCGTGGAAACGAGCTGCACGCCTCTGGACGACGTGAAGGCCGCCCGCGCGGACCCGGCGCTTCAGGCCGCCATCCGGGACGCCGCGAAGTCGGCCGGTCTCCAGACCGTGGATCTGCCGAGCTTCGCAGGCCAGGATTCGCAGCAGCTTGCCCACATCGCGCCGATGGCGATGATCTTCGTTCCGAGCAAGGACGGAATCAGCCACTCTCCGAAGGAGTTCACGTCGCCCCAGGATGTCGCCAACGGCGCGGAAGTTCTGTACAGGGCGATCCTGCTTCTGGACGAGAGGCTGAACCGCAACTGACGCGCGGTCCGCACCGGGTCAGAAGAGCGGTCGCTGGCCGTCTTCCGCCGGCGGCGACGCGACGGCGGAGAGCTGCGGATAGGTCTCGAGAAGCGACCGGGGCGCTGTCCGGAACTCGCCCGTGAGCTCCTTCTGGAGCATGAGAGCGTTGGCGACGGCCTGGCCGCGGAAGTGGTTGTTCAGGATCGCGAACACACCCGCACGCGGCGTCCGCGTCGCGGCCTCGCGGATCCGTCCGATCCAGGGTGCCAGCTGCGCGCCTGAGTAGAGGTAGTTGTAACGCTCCTCGTTGCTCGTCTCGCCGAACCACTTCTCGGCGTTGCGCCCATGGAATCGGTAATAGGCGATCGGCGCCGTGACGCGGTTGGTGGCGGGGAGGTTACCGGCGAGCTCCGGCTGGTCGATGTTCACGAAGGCGGCTCCCCGCTCGGAGAGCAGGCGCGCCGTTTCCTCCCGGTTCCAGGTCGCGTGGCGAAACTCCACGGCCAGCGGCAGACTCCGGAAGCGGTCGAGGACCGCCCGGAGGGCGTCTCGGTTATCCGCCGTGTCGTGGAAGGAGAAGGGGTACTGAATCAGGACCGCCCCGAGACGCCGCTCGCGGGCGAGCGGCTCCATCGCGGAAAGAAAGGCCTTCTCCTCGGGAGGCCCCGCGTCGCGCTCGTGGGTGAAGCCCCGGAACAGCTTGGCCGTGAAGGCAAACCGCGGGTTGTGGGCCACGCGCCGGGCCCAATCGCTCGTCTGGCGCGCATCGGGGATGCGGTAGAAGGTCGAATTGATCTCGTTGGTGTCGAAAAGCGACGCGAGCAGCGCGAGCCGGTCGAAGCCGCGGGGCGGGCGCTGCGGGTAGACGATGCCGCGCCAGTCCTCGTAGGACCAACCCGCGGTTCCGACCCGGATCTCTGGCACCAGAGCCTCGGCCGTCGGCCTACTTCTTCTTCAGAGCGGCGGCGAAGTCGAACGTGGCTGGATCGCGCGCCAGCCAGAACTGGCCCGTGCCGGCCAGCCGCTTGTCTCCCTTGAAGCGCAGCATCCAGACGCCGTCCTCCCAGTCGCGGCCGATCGGGGCGCTGAACTCGAGCTTGACCCGGGTCCCGTTGGCCGGCACCGGGAGCTGATCCTCGAAGGCCGGGAAGGCCTTTCCGGTCGGCGAAACGGCCTCGACGCGAACCGTCAGCTTGCGCGCGTTCTGCATCGGCGCGACGTCGATCGCCGCCTCGACCCGCAGCCGCGGGTCGCCGCCCTGGCGGATCGGGAAGCCCTCCGGCGCCGTCTTCTTCCCGGCGGCGTCGGCCGGGAAGACGGCGAGCTCCGAAAGCGCCGGTCCCGGAAGCTCGCGGCCGGCGGCCTTGCCCTGCTCGTCCTTCATGCGGAACGGAAAGACCATGTTCGCGGCGATGTCGATCGGGCGGCCGTCCTTCAACGCCGGGCGGAAGACCCAGGCCCGCGCGGCCGTGATCGTCGGCTCGACGAACTGCTCGTGGGTGGTCCACACGGCCTTGATGTCCTGGACCGTGCCGTTCTTGTCGATGCGGCCGATCAGGATCACGTTGCCCTGCGCCACGGCGTCCTTGAGCGCCGGCGGGTACACGGGCTTCTCCTGGCGCGTCAGCTCGGCGCCGCGGGTCTGCGCGGAAAGCGCGGCGGCGGCCGCGAAGAGCAGCGCGCCGAGAGCGGCCCTCAAGCCCGCGACCCTTCGAGGGCGCGCCGGGCGTGGTAGGAGGAGCGCACGAGCGGTCCCGACTCGACCCGCAGGAATCCCATGGCCTCTCCTTCGCTTCGCAGCCGATCGAACTCCTCCGGCGTGTAGTACCGCTCGACCGGAAGCCGCTTCTCGTAGGGCTGCAGGTACTGGCCGACGGTCGCGATGTCGCATCCGACCGCGCGCAGGTCGGAGAGCGTCGCGAGCAGCTCGTCCATCGTCTCGCCGAGGCCCGCCATCAATCCGGATTTCGTCTTCATCGCCGATCCGGTCCGGCGCCGGCGGGCGTCGGCCCGCGCCAGCAGCTCGAGGGACTGCGCGTAGCGCGCGTCGGGCCGCACGCGGCGGTACAGGCGGGGCACGGTCTCGGTGTTGTGGTTCAGGATCTCGGGCTCCTCGGCGAGCACGGTCTCCAGCGCCGCGGCGTCGCCGCGGAAGTCCGGGATCAGGACCTCGACGCGTGCACTGCGGCAGCCTTCGCCGGATCGCGCGGATCGTCGCCGCGAAGTGCGCCGCACCGCCGTCGGGCAGGTCGTCGCGGTTGACCGACGTGACGACGGCGTGCGAAAGGCCGAGCTCCTCGGCGGCCTCGGCGACGCGCCCGGGCTCGGCCGGGTCGAGCGCGCCCGGCTGGCCCTTGCCGACGGCGCAGAAGCCGCAGTGGCGCGTGCAGATGTCGCCCATCAGCATGAACGTGGCCGTGCGCTCGCTCGCCCAGCACTCGTGGATGTTCGGGCAGCGCGCCTCTTCGCAGACCGTCGTCAGCGACAGCCGGCGCATCATCGCCCGGACGGCTTCGTATTCTCCGGTCGTGTTGGCGCGCACCTTCAGCCATTCGGGCCTCTGGAGGCGCAAGGGGCGTTCGGAGGGCAGCGCGGGCAGTTGGGTGCTCAAGCGGCGATTATCTCCCGGCCGAAGACCTCCGCGAAACGGGGAGGGATGGCTCGGGCGACGTCGGCCACGTCCGGCGCGCGGTGGAGCAGGCGTTCCATCGTCGTGACGCCTCCGTCGGTGATGCCGCAGGGCACGATGCCGGAAAAATTCGGCAGCGGCGCGTCGGTCACGTTCAGGGCGAAGCCGTGCGTCGTGACCCAGCGCGAGATGTGAATTCCGATCGCGGCGATCTTGTCGTTGCCCACCCAGAGCGAGGAGACGCGCTCCCTGCGCTCGGAGCGCGCCGCGCGGATTCCGAAGTCCGCGAGCGTCCGGATCAGGACTTCCTCGAGATCCGTGACGTAGCGTTTGACGTCGCGGCGGTCGGGATGCAGGTTGACGACGGGGTAGCCCACGAGCTGTCCCGGGCCGTGGTACGTGACCCGGCCTCCCCGGTCGGTCTCGAGGACGGCGATGCCGAGCTCCCGGCAACGCTCCGGCGTGAAGAGCACCTCGGCCCGGGCCGCGTTGCGGCCGAGGGTGAAGACGGGATCGTGCTCGAGCAGGAAGAGCGTCTCCGGGCCGCCGGCCTTCACGCGCTCCGCGGCCTGGCGCTGGAGGTCCCAGGCCTCCTCATAGCCGATCCGCCCGAGCCAGCGGACGGTCGTCGCCGTGCGGTTTCGGAGGGCTTCCACGCGACAGAGTCTACTTCCGGCCCCGGCGCGTCACGGCAGGCGCTTCCCGCCCATTCACCGGGAATCGCTTGAGCCCGAGCAGACCCGGAACCGCGTAGAGGAGAAGGACGGGATCCCAGTAGGCGAGGCGATACCTCCACACGACGATCAAGGTCACGTGCGAAACCAGAGTGATGGCGAGGTATGCGAGGGTGAAATTCCGGACACCCGCCCGGTCGGCTGTCGAGAAGCCGATGACGGCGAACACCATGAGCGAGAGCTCCAGAATTCCGATTCCCCACAGCAACGCGGAAGGCCAGAAAATGGGATTCGGATAGGGGCGAATCCAATCCCACGCTTTTCGTGCCGCCAGACGCGCCCAGCCGGACGGGTCCGGAAGGCGCTGAGCAAGGGCGGCGTGAAAGAAGTAGCTCGACCTCGCGCCCGGCGATCCGTCGGCCTGGGCTCTGGCTTCGCGATCCCGTTGCAGGAGGTCGTCTGCCGTGTCGGCGGCCCACCGATCGTATTGCGGACGGGTGGAGAGGCCGTAGAACCGGACCATCGCGTCGGAATTGCCCTGGTAGAAGGCGCTTCCCGCAGCGTCGTTGACGGGGATGAGCTCGTGGAACACGAGGGCGTTGCGGAGGGTCCAGGGGGCGAGGCCCAGAGCGCAGCCGAGCAGGCCCGAGGCCGCCAGGTGCGCCCGCGCGCGCACCGGGTAGCGCCGGTCGAAGAGCGGAGCCGCGAGCAGGGGCGCGAGGCAAAGCGCCGAGGGGCGGGTCAGAGCCGCCGCGGCGAGCAGGACTCCCGCCCCGACCGCGAGATTGGAAGAGGGCCGATCGGCGGCTGCCAGCAGGAAGTACCCCGAGCCGAGAAGCAGGACGAGAAAGAGCGGCTCGCTCTGCACGTCCGTCGAGAGGGAGACGAGGCCGGGATGGAGCGCGGCGGCGAGTCCCGTGGCGACGGCGGCGAGCCGGTCGCGGAAGAGGCGCGCCGACAGCGCGGCGAGGAGCAGCGCGGCGAGAGATCCCAGAAACGCGTTGGCGATCTTTGCCGGAGCGATCCGGTCCGGGTGGCCCAGCGTGATCCCGGCGAGCAGGACCGGGTATCCGGGCGCGCGGAAGTAGAACGGCTCCGTCGCCAGGGGATAGCTTCCCGTGCGGACGAGGCGCTCCGCGGCGAAGAGGTAGGCGCGGGCGTCGCCGAACCGCAGCGTCGAGAAGCCGAAATGCGCGATCGCAGCCAGCCGGGCTGCCAGCGCGAGGGAAAGGATCGCCAGGATCGCTCCGCGGGGTAGCCGCGGAACGCTGCCGGAGGTCAAGGTCGCGGTCGTGTCACCCGAGCTCGAACTCTCCCTTTTCGAGCGTCTTCTTCATCGCCGCCATGAACTTGTCGGCGTCGGCGCCGTCGATCAGGCGGTGGTCGAAGGACAGGGCGAGGTATCCGACGGTGCGGATGCCGAGCGCGTCGGCTCCGTTCTCGTCGCTGACGACGACCGGGCGCTTCTCGATCGTGCCGACGCCCAGGATCGCGACCTGCGGCTGCGGGATGATCGGCGTGCCGAAGAGCGATCCGAACATGCCGGGGTTGGTGACGGTGAACGTGCCGCCCTGGATCTCCTCGGGCTTCAACCGCTTCGAGCGCGCCCGCTCGGCCAGATCCTGGGTCGCCCGCGCGAGGCCGAGGATCGACTTCTCGTCGGCGTTCTTGATGACCGGCACGATCAGCCCCCAGTCGAGCGCGACCGCCATCCCGAGGTGGACGTCCTTGTGGTAGACGATGTTGTCGCCGTCGATCGAGGCGTTGACCTGAGGGAATTCCTTCAAGGCCTGAATCGCCGCGCGGAAGATGAAGGGCAGGTAGGTCAGTTTCACGCCGTTCTTCTCGAGGAAGGCGTCCTTGTTCTTCTCCCGGAGGCGCGCGATGTTGGTGTAGTCGACGTGGAAGACGGTCGTCACGTGGGCCGACGTCCGCTTGGAGAGGATCATGTTCTCGGCGGTGATCTTCCGGATCCTCGTCATCGCGACGACCTCGTCGCGGTCCGTCGGGGCGGCGGCCGGACGGACGGGAGACGGAGCGGGAGACGCTGCGGGCTCGGCGCGGCCGACGGCGGGCGCCGCAGCCGGAGCCGCGGCCGTCGAGACGGACGCGACCTTCCGATTCTCGATGTGCGAAATGATGTCGTTCTTCGTCACGCGGTTGTGAATTCCGGTGCCCTCGATCTCCTGGATGTTGATGCCCTGTTCCTGGGCGATCTTGCGCACCAGCGGCGAAGAGCGCTGGCGGACCCGTTCCTCGAAGGACTCGACGGTCCCCTGCGACGCGGCCGGCGGCGGGGGAGGGGCCGCGGGCGCCGGTCGGGGAGCGGGAGCCGCCGGCGCGGGCCGGGGCTCGGGAGCCTTCTCCGGCGGTGCGGGCGCGGCCGGAGCCGCGGCAGCCGGAGCCGGCGGAGCGGCCGGTTTCGGGGCAGGAGCCTCCGCGGCCGGCCGCCGCCTTTTCGCCCGCCTCGCCGATCAGAGCCACCACGGTGTTGATCGCCACCGTCTGTCCTTCGGCGACCTTGATCTCGAGCAGCGTCCCGGCGACCGGCGAGGGGATCTCCGCGTCCACCTTGTCCGTCGAGATCTCGAAGATGGGCTCGTCCCGTTTGACCGGATCTCCCACCTTTTTCAACCACTTGGTGATCGTTCCCTCGGCGATCGACTCGCCCATCTGCGGCATGATGACTTCGGCAGCCATGGCCCTCCCCTTCGCGCTGCAAGCATAGGGCAAAGTGGCCGGATCGGGAAATCGGAGCGCCGGGGCCTCTCCGCGGGATTGCCTAGGTCATTCGGTCCTCGACACGGGCTTGACTTCCCTGTCTTCCGCGAAGAAGACTGCGCCATCAGCCGGAGAGTCCAGAGGACGAGGGCAATATGTCTATCGCCTCGACGACGACTCGGCCGGGCCGCATCCTTCCTCCGCTCGTGGCCGTCCTCCTGCTCGCGATTGCGGCTGCGCTGCCGGCGGTCACTCCGAGCCCCGCACGCCGACCCGGACCAAGACACGCGACCAAGACGAAGACCCCACGCCGACGAGACGAAGACCCCGACTCCCTCGAAGACGCCGACGCCCTCGAAGACGCCGACCATTACGGGAACACGGACGGCCACTCCCTCACCCACCCCGACGCCGACGCCCGTCGTTCCCCTGGTGTTGAGCTCCAAGTGCTCGGACGATCCCGCGGTCGCACGGGTCTGGAAGGTGAAGAACTCGAACTCCTTCCCGGTGCCTTTTACCTGGAAGGTCTATGGGCTTCCGCCGACCGGGACCGATCCCCTGACCTGGGAATCGTTCGTTCTGCAGAGGGGCACGGGCACGGCGGCCCCGAACGCGGACACGACGTTTGCCAGTCCGACCGTCAAGGGTCTAAACCCCGCGGCGATCTTCTGGACGGACCGCCGCTCGCCCATCGGGTTCGGCTTCTGGCTCGCCGCTTCGACGACGGCCAGCTGTCCCAATTCCGTCCAGATCAATCCGCAGCCCGGCACCAACGTGAACATGGTCTCGGGGACCGGCTGGCCGGGGGGCGATCCGTTCCTCCAGCGGCAGAACGAAGGGTCGCAGGTGCCTTCTCGACCCGAAATCCGCTGCACATGGTCGCCGGAGCGAACGACTACCGGACCGTGGACCTGCCGTTCCCGTTCGCGGACATGGAGCCGGGCGACGAGGAATACGGCGGAGACGCCTGGCTGGGCCTCTTCAAGTCGTTCGACGGCGGTCAGACGTGGCAGAGCACGCTCTTCCCCGGGTACCCGCAGGACACTGTCCCCCGAAGGGGCGGACTTCAAGGCAACCGTCGGCTCTTTCGGAGCCGCGGCGGATCCGGTCGTGCGCGCTGGACCCGCCGGGCTCTTCTACTACGCCGGCATCGTGTTCGATCGCGCCGTCACCGGCAACCCGACCCGAGGGGCGCTCTTCGTCGGACGCTTCATCGACCTGAACAACAAGGAGAACGGGGACGTCACGCTCGGGCTCGACCCGATCCGCTTCATCGGCGCGACGAAGCTGGAGGACACGACTCCGGACTCCTTCCTCGACAAGCCGTCCATGGCGGTGGACATGCCGCGCGGCGGCGCGACCTGCACGCTGTCGGTCCCGCAGGGCGGCGTGCCTCGTGCCGCAGACAATCCCGGCGGGAAACGTGTACGTGGCGTACTCCGCCTTCAGCCCGACGGGGCAGGGGACGGTGTACCTGCGCACTTCCAGCGACTGCGGCCAGACGTGGGGCGCGGCGCTGCGGCTCTCGACCCCCGCGCAGCAGGTCAACCAGGGGGCCGCGGTGGCGGTCGATCCTCCGACGGGCAATGTCTACGTCGCCTGGCGGCAGTTTGCGGTCGGCTCGCCGGCGATGCGGGTTACCAGCCAAACGCCATCAACGTCGCGAAGGTGACAGGCGGCGGCACGGCCGTTGCCTCGGTGACGCCGGTGCTCTCGCTGCCCTCCTTCGACCCGCTCAATCCGACGGCGGAGACATTCTTCGACCAGGCCACGACGGCTGGCTCGTTCCGCACGAATGCCTATCCGACGATCGCCGTGGACGGCGCGGGACGGGTGTACCTGGCCTGGGCGCAGCGGCAGCCGATCACCTTCGGAGACTCGCGGATCAAGTACGCGACCTCGCTCGACGGTGTGAACTGGTCGGTCGCCGCCTTCGTGGACAACAATCCGATCGCCGACGAAGCGGTGCCGACGGCGAACACCTACACGCGCGGCCACCAGATCATGCCGCAGATGACCTTCAACGGCGGCCGGCTCACGGCGATCTACTACGACCTGAGGCTCGACCACACGCTCGGGCTCTTCAACCCGGTGCTCGGGTTTCCCGATCCGGATTCGCAGGGCCGCTTCGAGCTCGAGACGCGCTCGCCCTGCGCCACGCCGACCTCGATCCTCGCCCTGCGCCGGAGAAGTGCAGTCCGGGACGGATCCCCGGTCTTCACGCCCTTCATCGTCGATACGGCGTTCCAGGTCACTCCCGGGCCGATCTATCCGGGACTGACGGTCCGCCGCCACACGCTCGACGTGCGTCTGGCGCAGGCCGGGCCGGGCGCCTCGCCCGTCTTCACGACGAAGCGCCTGTCGCAATACAAGTTCGGCACGACGGGGCGACGAGACCTCCGGCATCGATCCCCGACGGGCCCGACGGTTCCGTACCTCCAGCAGCTCGAGTTCAACCCTCCGAACCTTCCGATCTTCCAGCTCGGCGAGGCGCCGTTCTTCAGCGACTACCTCGACATCGCCGGCGTCA
Source organism: uncultured Acidobacteriota bacterium (assembly GCA_963725095.1). Taxonomy (GTDB): domain Bacteria; phylum Acidobacteriota; class Thermoanaerobaculia; order UBA5066; family Gp7-AA6; genus DATBFU01. The sequence goes on along the minus strand of CAVRXJ010000007.1, from coordinate 67,231 downwards.
CGTTCGTTCAGCCCTCTCCGGGCGGCCCCTGGACCTTCAACACGGAGCCGTCGAAGGCCGGAACCCAGTTTGCCTCCTGGACGAGCAACCAGGACGTCGTCCCGCCCTACGACGCGGCTCGGGGGGTCGTGGACTGGACGCTGTACACGCCGCCGCGCTCCGCGGCGAACACCGGGGAGACAGCATCTTCGCGCCGGGGCAAAGGGTTCCGGCCTGCGAGGCTCCCTTCGCCGGCAGCCGCAACCAGAACCTCTACGGCGCGCTCATCACTCAGGACTTCCTGTTCTCCTCGCCGCAGAACTCCAAGCCCCTCTCGGCGACGCTTCAGCGCGCCTTCGTCGTCGTGGCGCAGAACATGTCGAATTTCGACAAGTCGTTCCGGCTCGTCATCCAGAATCAGCCGGCCGGAGGCTGGGCCTCCTTCACGCCGGGGCTGAATCAAGCCGGTGCTTCTGACGGCCCGTCGCCCGTCGTCGCGACGCTCGATCTTGCGGTCGGCTGCGCACTCCTCGGCCTCGCGCTCGGTCTTCGCCACATCCACCGACCCGGCGGCCAACATCACGGTCAACATCGCCGAGACGTCTTCGGTGGGCGGTCCGCTCGTCGTCAACGGGCTGACCGGCTTCGTCGTGCTGAACTCCGACGCGACGGTGCCTGGCCTCGTGCACGCCGGATGATGCCGCCGGAGGAGACGTCGGCACGGTCGAGGTCTACACCCCCAACATCACGAACCCGAACATCACGAACCCGAACATCACGAATCCGAACATCACCAACTCGAACCTCGTCAATCCCAACATCACGAATTCGAACATCACGAATCCGAACATCACCAATCCCGAACATCACCAACGCGGACGTCGCGAGCCTGACGATCGGAAATCCGAACATCACCAATCCGAACATCACGAATCCCAACATCACCAACCCGAACATCACGAACCTCAACATCACCAATCCCAACATCACGAATCCGAACATCACGAACGCCAACCCGTCGGACGCCGTCTACACGGTGACCAGCAGGCCAACACGTCGGCGTCCTACCGGGTCAAGCTCGTCGGCTCGATCGACCCGGGCGTCGTGACGCAGCTGATCGTGACCAAGACCTACAAGACGCTCGCGAGCCAGAACTGCGAGCTCTTCGAGCAGGGTCAGGAGCTGCTGGTCGCCAACGTCCTCAACCCGATCATCACGCCGCCGGGAGGCAATCTCACCGATCCGGAGTTCCTCGATCCGAGCATCGGCAACCTGACGATCGCCCTCAGGCCGGGCGAGTCGGCGACGATCACCCTGCGCGTCTTTGCCCCGCGCTCGAAGCTGAGCGAGATCGTGAGCGACGTCACGCCCGTGGTCGTCCCGCAGGCCGCCAACACGAACAACCCCAACAACACGCCGACGGCAGTGGCCGCCGGCGGAGACACGTCATCAACCCGGGCTCGGTGCAGATCCTGACATCCTCCCTGCCCGACGGCATCGTCGGCGTGCCCTACGCGGCGAAGGTCAACGTGACCGGCGGAACGCCGGGTCTATTTCTTCAATCCGGTGAGCCCGCTGCCTCCCGGCGTCACGTTCGCGGGCGGCGTCTTCGGCGGAACGCCGACCGCGCCCGGAACGACGGGCTTCACGGTCGTCGCCTCCGACTCGAGCATCGATCCGCTGAGCGACTCGCGCGACTTCACGATCCGCGTCGCGTCGCCGCTGACCATCCCGGCCTTCACGCTCGCCGAGCGGCACGGTCGGCGAGCCCTACGCGGCGGCCCTCGACGCCGGAGGCGGCCTCGCGCCCTACCACTTCAGCATCGCCTCCGGCAGCCTGCCTGCCGGCCTGGCGCTCTCCTCGGGCGGCGCCATCACGGGGGCGCCGCTCGTGGCGGGCACGTCCAATTTCATCGCGCGGGTCAGGGACTCCTTGAACCCTTCGCAGTCGGCCACGCGGGCTTTCAGCATCACGGTCAACTCGGGGCTGCCGTCGGCAGTGACCGTTACCACGCCGAGCCGTGTCGTGGCCGGGCAGGCCTTCGACGTGACGGTGCAGGTGCTCGATCCGAGCGCCGCCGCGGTTCCTGGCGCGAACGTCTTCCTCTCGCTCGGAGCGTCTCCCTGCCCGGGTGCCTCCCTGACACCCATCGAGGCGGTTGCCGTCACGGGTCCGGATGGGCTCGCCGAGTTCGACAATATTCGGATCGACCGCGGCGGGTACGGCTTCAGCGTCCATGCATCGGTCTCCGTCGTGGGTACCCCGGGGGCCTCGGGGGATTCCCCGGCCTTCTTCGTCGAGGGGTTCTGTGCGACCGGTTCCGCGACCGTGGGCCGGAATCAGCCCACCGTGACGAAGCTCGCCGATGGGCGCGTGCTCGTCGCCGGAGGCTCGAACGGCGGTACGGCTCTGAACTCGGCCGAGATCTACAATCCCTCGACCGGAATCTTCCTCGCGACCGAGGGGCCCATGAACTGGTCCCGTTTCGACGCGCAGGCGGTGCTGCTCGCGGACGGAAGGGTTCTCATCGCCGGCGGGACGAACGGCGACGTTCTTTCGCAAGCGGAGCTCTTCGATCCTTCGACGGGCTCGTTCGATCCCGTCTCGAGCATCATGAGCAGTCCCCGGCGATCCTTCCAGGCCACCCGCCTGGCGGACGGCCGCGTGCTCATGACCGGCGGCGCGGACAACCTGGGTCAGGCCCTGGGAACGGGCGATCTCTACGACCCGAGCACCGAAGGGTTCACGGAGTTGCCCTCCCCGATGCTCGTTCCCCGCAAGCTCCACACGGCGACCCTGCTCGCCAACGGCAACGTGCTCCTCGCCGGCGGCGTGGATGCGGTCGGCAACAACGTGGGCGTCATCGAGGAGTTCGTCCCGCTCGGAGGCACGTTCGAGTTCACCGGGACCCTGGTGCAAGCCCGGAATTCCCATTCGGCAAACCGGCTCGCATCGGGCAACGTGCTGATCGCGGGGGGCAATGCTCCGACCGTCGGCACGGCCGCGACCGCGACGGCGGAGGTGGCCCTTCCGTCGGGAACGAGCGCGGCGACCGTATCCTTGAACGCGGCGCGGATGTCGGCGCTCTCCGACGGCGCTGCGCAGACGGCCGGGTTCTGGTCGCGGGCGGCTCCACCAACGCGGTTCCGCTCGTCGAGCGCGGAGGTCTACACGCCGACGGCGACTGGCGTCTTCAACTACACCGGGAGCCTGGCGACGCCGCGTGAGAGGCGGCTCGGCCGTCGCGCTGAACGACGGCCGGGTTCTCGTCGTCGGCAGCTCGACGTCCAGCAACACCGCGGAGCTCTTCTATCCCCATCCGCCGCTGGCGATCACGACCACGTCGCTTCCGACGGGCTTTCGAAGGGCACCCGTATCCCGCGACGGCGTTCCAGGCGATCGGGCACGCCGCCGTTCACCTGGACGGCGGCGGCGCCGCTGCCGGAAGGCCTCCAGCTCTCATCGGAAGGAGTCCTCGCCGGCATCCCCACGTTCTCGGGCGCCGCGAACGTCTCCGTCACGGTCACGGGAGCTCTGGGCTCGGTCGCCACGGCGAGCCTTCCGGTGTTCGCCGTCGGGCCGAGCTCGACCAACGGGCCCGTCACGATCTCGAGCGTCCACCTCGAGGAGGGCTCCAGCGAACTGGTCGCGAGCCCGGGCGCCCCGATTTCGCTCTTCCTGAACTACACGATCACCGACGACCTCTGCCCCGATTGCATCGACCAGATCCAGATCGGTTTCGCCGACGCGACGCCGACGGTCTGCGCCTACAGCGGGGTTCCGGGACCGAGCCCGGGAGTTTCCGGCACCGCGTCCCTCGCCCTCACGGTACCTGCGGTTCCCGGGCGCTACTACATCGCTTTCGACCGTGCGCAGGGAGAAGGCTGTCCTGGCCGTCTGGTGGAACGGCCCGCCGGACCCGACGCGCTACATCGCCGCCGTCGACGTCATTGACCCGAGCCCGGTGTATTCGCTTCTTTCGATCTCCAACGTCCACCTGAACGGCGGCGGCAACGTCCTGAGCCTGTCGGGCGGCGGGAGCTTCACTCTGGATCACGACTTCACGGCGTCCAATCCCTCCTTCTGCCCGGGCTGCATCGAGCAGATCGAGATTGGTCTGGCCAGCGGTCTCTACCAGGCGTGCACGTACGACTCGATTCCGCCGGTGAGCGGGATCTCCGGTCACGGCACCACGTCCCTGACGGTGCCGTCCACGCCCGGGCGGTACTACATCGGTTTCGACTACGCGGCGACGTACTTCTGCCATCAGTACCCGGCCTGGTGGTCCGGCCCGCCGGGACCGAACCGCTACATGGGTGTGGTGATCGTTCCCTAGACGGGGCAGGCCGGCCGCGTGATCTGCCGGCGGGCGCGACGCGCGCGCCCGCCGTGCGGGTCCGCGGTCCCGGCCGCCGCGCCGTCGAAGGCCCTGTCGCGGCTGGACTTGCGGATTCTCGCCACCAAAGTGCCTTGACGGGTCTCCGCCGCCGACGATAATGCGTGGACTCGAAAAGGGGAGGCAGACGCGCTGGACTTCGCGGAAATCCGGGAAGTCGGTTCGCCTGCCGTTTTCGGAATCGCAAGGAGGGGGACGATGGGTGCTCGCAAGGCTGTCGCTCGGCGGGTCGGTTTGCTTCTCGTTGTTCTCGCGTCGTGCGGTTTTCTCTCTGGCGTCGCTGAGGCGGCCCAGAAGCCGGTGACGCTGACCGTGCTCGCGCCGGTCTCGCCCACGGAGTTTCCGCTCATCATCGGAAAGTTCCTGAACACCCCGACCGAGACGAGCGGCGGCTGGCCGATCACGATCCAGCTCAACGCCGACAACGGTCAGCTGCTCGGCGTCGGGACCGAGTTCAACCCGCCGTTTCCCGAGAACGGCCGGCGCGGGTTCCTGCTCTTCAACGCGGGCCCCGATCCCTGCCTCGGGTTCGTTCCCGTCTCCGTCTTGAGCAACTTCGACGAGTGTTTCGGAGCGCAGATCGACGAGACCTTTCTCGAATTCACGCCGGGCGTCTATCAGCCCGGAGTGCCCGCCCTCGGCGGGAATCCCGGCCAACTCGTCCGGCTGACGGACTTCGGGGGCGGCGGGCGACCGACGCTGTTCAGCCAGTTCTCGAACGACGCCGGCCTTCAAACCGAGGCGTCGCCGCTCGGGCCCGTCACGGGGGGAGGCGATACGACGCAGGACGTCTGCCTGTCGGACATCCTCTTCTACACGCTGAGCGCACCGGCCTGCAACGGCGGGTCGTGCGATCCCGGTTCCTCATGCCATACCGTGCCGGTGAACGACTGACGGATACGGCCACGGCGCCGCGGCGGGCCTTCCGGGCCTCGTCCTGGTTTCCGACACGGGCGTCGGGGTCGTGCTCCAGCAGGACCCGGGCGTGAACAAGAACGGGGACTTTCTCCAGCGGGACGCCCAGGGCCACCGGCAGGCGCGAAACCTCGCCGGCTTTCTGAACGACGTCACCTGGGAAATGAACAGCGCCATCAAGCAAACCGATGTCCTGGCTCACATGACGGTGCCGAGCGGTCTCTTCGACCCCGTGGTCGTCGAGGACCGCTGCGTCGGGATCCCGCAGCTGCCGTCGCACGACCTGATTCCGGAGGCCTGTCAGGGCGCGCAGCAATTCCGCGTCGACGGCGGTCCGGTCACGATGACGGCGCCGGGACCGATCCGCCTGGTCACGATGCGCCTCTTCGTCGTCAACCGCACCGCGCCCGACGTTCTGGCCGACTGGAGCGGGGACGGCGTCGTCGACTCCAAGGATGCCGCGATGGCGGGATACACGGTGCTGTCGAACGAGGTCAAGGTCCAGGTCAAGGTGATGAACCAGAAGGAATTTCCGTTCCTCTTCTACGACCTGGACGGCAACGGCGACCCGAGCGGCATCGTCGTGGCGCCTGCCGGCGGCGGCGGCCTGACCAAGATCCCGAGATAGCGCGGAGGGGCGGCCGTCAGGGGGCGGCCGCCGCCAGCTTGCGGGCGCGCGCCGTGTCCGGCAGGCCTGGATCCGCCTTCGCCCACGCGGCCAGGAACTGGCGGGCGGGCTCGGCCGCTTCCGAGGCGCGCCCCATGGCCTTCTGCGTTTCGGCCAGCGTGAGCAGTGCGCGCTCGCGGTCGAGCGCGAGGTCCAGTCGAAGATCCGTCGGATCGAGCGGGCCCGACGCCTGGCGCGCGGCCGAAAGGGCCTCGGGCAGCTTCTTCGAGGCCAGGTACGCCTCCGCGAGGCCCCGCCGGTAGATGGCGTACTCGTAGCCCGAAAGCGACACGGCGCGCGACAGCGCTTCGAGCGCCCCTTCCGCGTTTCGTTGCGCGAGGAACGCGCGCCCCTCGAGGTAGGCGGCGGCCTTCTCCTCCGTTCGGTCGGGGTCCTCGGGCGCGAGCGCCCCCTCGCGGATCTTCGCCGTCGTCTGGCGAAGGTCGTCGAAACGCCGCTCCTTGAGCTCGAGCAAACCCCGCGCGAAAAGGTAGCGTGTCGGCACACCGGGCGAGCGCTCGACGGCGAGCGCCGTCAGCCGCCGGGCCTCACCCGTTTCCCCGAGCTCCGCCAGGGACGCGCCGCGTTCGGACAGACGCCTGCGCCTCGCGGACCTTCTCCTGGGCGATGGGCGCCTCGAGCGTCTCGAGCACACGGGCCGAAGCCCGGAACCTCCCGCCCGCCCGTGCGACGGCCGCCAGGGCGAAGCCGGCGTCGATCCGGTGGACCGGCAGGGCCTTGTCGTCGGAGACCAGGGCGGCCAGGCGCGCGGACGCGTCCTCCGGCCGTCCGCGCAGCATGTCCACGGACGCCAGCGCGACCGTGGCGTAGTGGAAGTTCGGGTCGGCTCCGAGCGCCTTCTCGTACTCCTGCGCCGCGAGGTCGAGCTCTCCCTGCGAGCGGTAGGCGTCTCCGAGAAGGTGATGACCGTTGGCGCTCTCGGGCTCCAGCGCAACGTACTTCTGAAAGTCCCCGACGGCCTGATTGAAGTCCTTCAGCGCGAGGTGCGCCGTGCCCTGGATGCTCCAGACGACGTGGCTCTCCGGCGCGACCTTGCCGAGCGCCTGCGCCTCGGCGACCGCCTCCTTCGGCTGGTTGGTGTCGAGCAGGACGTAGCAGCAGGATGCGCCGCGCCTCGATCTCGTAGGGGTAGCGCTGGATCAGATCGCGGTACATCTTGATGGCGTCGTCGTAGCGGCGCGCGAAGTAGGCCTCCGCCGCGCGCACGTACCGGGCCTCGCGGTCGGGCAGCCGCGACGCCTGGGCCACGACCGGTTTCAGGTCCGCGAGCGCCTCCTCGGTGCGCCCGCTGGCCGCCTTCACGGTCGCCAGCCAGTAGCGGGCCATGGCGTAGTCGGGCGCCTTGGAGAGCGCCCGTTCGAAGGCGGCCTGCGCGCGGGCGTAGCGGTACTCGTTGACGGCGTGGAGGCCCTCGACGTAGGACTCGTACGCTTCCGGGTTCTTGCTGACGAAGTCCGCTCCGTAGGCGTCCACACCCTCGGTCGGCGGGAGGCCCAGCCCCTTCTTGGCGACGAGCGCGATGCGGTCCGCGGCGCCGACGAGGGTCGCGGGCGCGAGCTTGTCGACGCGTCCGGAGGCGAGCTCGTGGCCGTCCCTGGTGTCGGAGAGTCGAGTCGACACGGTCAGGCCGGCCGGGCCGGGCAGGATGTCACCCGTCAGCAGGTACTGGATGCCTGCCGCCGCGGCCGCCTTCTGCAGGGCCGCCCGGTCGGCATTGCCGCGGCGCAGGGCGAGCGTGCGGTCCATCGAGACGACGCGCAGGTGGCGGGACTGCGCGAGGCCGTCGGCCACCAGGCGCCCGACGCCTTCGCCGTACCAGTCGAGCGCGGCGTTGCCCGTCCGATTCTCGAAGGGCACGACACCCAGAACCGGAACGGCCGCCTCGGCGGATCGGGGACCTGTCCCCACGGGAGCGGTGCGGCGAGAAAGCCACACGCCCGCGCCGGCCAGGACCGCCACCCCGAGCGCCGCGCCGAGGGCCGGGCGCAGCCAGCGGCGGCGCTGCGCCTCCCAGCGCAGCGTCGTTCGGAAGCTGCCGCTGTCGAGATCACGAAGGATCTCCTCGACCGAGGCGTAGCGGGTGTCCGGGTCCTTCGCCATGCACCGCTCGAGGATCTTCCTCAGATAGGCGGGCAGATCGGGGTTGAGCTCGCCGGCGGGCTGCGGCGCGCGCTGCAGGCGCTGCGCCATCACTTCGTAGGGTGTCGAGCCCGTGAAGGGGAGCCGTGCGGTCGACATTTCGTAGAGGATCACGCCGACCGAATAGATGTCCGAGCGGTGATCGATCTTCGCGCCCTTCACCTGTTCGGGCGACATGTAGTACGGCGTGCCCACGATCGCTCCGGTCTGCGTCATGCCGGACTGCTCGATCGACTTGGCCAGGCCGAAGTCGGTGACGAAGACGTTGTCGGAGGCGTCGAGCATGATGTTCTGGGGCTTCAGGTCGCGGTGGACGACGCCCTGGTCGTGGGCGGCGCGCAGCCCCTCGAGGATCTGCCGGAAGACGTGGATCAGGCGCGGGTTGGGCAGCCGGCCTTCGCGCTTCAAGGATCGTCGAGAGGTCGACGCCCTCGACGAACTGCATCGTCAGGAACTTGATCCCGTCCGAGGCGCCGAGGTCGTAGACGCGCAGGACGTTCTTGTGCGTGACCTTGCTCGAGAGCTGGATCTCGCGCTTGAAGCGCTCCAGCGCCTCGGGGTTGTCCGCGATGTCCGACCGGATCAGTTTCAGGGCCACGTCCCGGTCGAGCTCCTCGTCGTGCACGCGGTAGACGGCTCCCATGCCGCCCATGCCGAGGAGCTTCCGAACGCGGTAGCGGCCCGCGATCTCGAGGCCTTCGGGAAGGACGACGGAGGCCGGCACGCCGCCCGTGGGGCGGCTCTTGACCCACTCCTTGAGCGACGTGGGGCTGGCCATCGTCGGCATCTCGGCCGCATCGGACGCATCCAGTTGCAGCGTGCGATCCGCGTCAGGGAGCGGGACGCTGCAATGCGAACAAGCGGGGAGGCCGTCCGGGTTGGGGGTCTGGCAGGCGGGGCAGATCATCGGGATCGCGTTGCAGGATTGTAGCCCCGGGGCCTGGCGCTGCGCCGGGGCCGCCCCGGAGGGGCTAGGGCTTCGCTGAGCCGAGCCTTCGCCGGGCGTCGTCGGCGAGCGGATCCGCGACGGCATTTTCCTTGACGGAGAGGTAGGCCTTGTAGGCGTCCGCGGCGGCCGGGCTCTTGAGCTCCTCTTTGGCACGCCCCAGGTAGTAGGAGACCGGAGGGTAGTACCGATAGGTCGGCGCCTCGTCCAGGAAGAGCGCCGTGGCCTCGCCGCGTCGGCGGACGCAGGCCTCGAGCTCGCGGTCCGCGTCCGGGAAGGCGCCGGCCTCGAAGTAGGCGCGGCCGAGAAGATAGTGCCCCATCCAGGTGTCGGCGATCTTGCGCGCGTTCTCGATCCGCTTGATCGCTTCTCGGGCCTTGCCGCGTTCGAGAGCTCCACCTCGCCTCGGATGAGCTCCGCGTAGGCCTGGGGGTCCTGCTCGAGGCGGGTCGAGAGTTCGTCCGCGAGGGCAAGGGCCTTCGCGTCCTTTCCGGCGCGGAGGTAGACACGCGCGGCCGGATAGAGCACGTTTTCTCGCTTCCCGAGCGAGACGGCCCGGTCGGCCGCCGCGAGCGCCTGCGGCGGTCTGCTTGAGTTCCAGATTCGCCTCGGCCAGCGCGGCGAGCTTGACCGCCGCGGAGACCGGGTCATTCGCCGCGAGGTCGGCGTCGAGGCCTTTCTCGAGCAGCGGCACCGCATCACCCGCCCGGCTGCCGTAGAGGGCGATGTCCGCGAGGCCGAGCGCGGCGTCGGAGGCGCCCCTTGCGTCGATCGGCTCGGCCTTGCGCCAGGTCTCCGCCGCGAGGTCGGCGTGGCCTTGAGCCAGTTGTGACAGCGCGAGCCCCACGTAGGCCAGCACGAACCGCGGGTTCATCCGAAGGACCTCGTTCTGCTCCCGGATCGCAGCGTCGAAGTCTCCCGCATACATGGCATAGAGGCCCACGTTGTTTCGCTGCGGAACATTCTTCGGATAGATCGCGATCGCGCGGCGTCCCTCCGAGAGTGCCTTGCCCATGTCGCGCTTGTAGAAGTAGGCGAGCGCCAGGTTCGAGATCCCGGCGGTGTCGGCCGGGTACCGCGCCACCAGCTGCGTGTACTCCTCGATGGCCTTGTCCGGGTCGCGGCGCACGCCCAGGTAGTAGCCGCCGCGGGTGCGGAACTTCTCCCGGTCGCTCATGCGGTCGATCTTCGCCATGGCGAGCTTGTAGTACTTCTCGGCCTCGTCGCGCCGGCCCTGGTTCGCATAGAGGGCGGCGACGCCGGAGTCGGCCCGTCCGAGCTCCGGGTCGATCTCGATCGCCTTGAGGTAGCGCTGGATCGCCTTGTCGTAGTCGCCGGCGTATTGAAGGTCCTGGGCGACCGAGTACTCGTGCGCGGCCTCGAGAGAGCCGGCGGTGAAGGTCTCCGCCGCCGCGAGCTGAAGCGACGTGGGCGTCGTGTCGCCGAGGGCCGAGCGCACGCCCGCAGCGAGCCTGGCAACCGAGGAGAGCACGGCGTCCTTGCTGCCGGCACGGGACTCCTGTGCGGCGATCTGTTTGCCAGTGGATGGGTCGATCGCCCGAACCGTCAGGATGTAGTCCGATCCCTTCTTCTCGATCGCACCGGAAGTGACCACCTGGATCCCTTCCCGCACGGCCACCAGGCGACCGAGGGGCTCGGTCAGGCTCGTCGCGCCCGGCTGGAGCTGGGCCGCGATCTTGCGCGCCTGGCCGCGGTTGTAGGACGTGAGGAACGAGGCGCCTTCCAGGGCGAGGCCGAAGGCCGGCTCGAGGGTGCCGTCGAAGACCGGCTCGCCGGTCTTGTTGGCGAAATCCGTGATCAGAACCGATTCCGGCTTGTGGACCGTTTCCTTTGCCGCCGTCGAGACCCGGCCGCGCAGCCACCAGCCTGTCAGCGCCAGCCCGAGAATCAGAGCGGTTCCGCCAACCGCCGGCCACAGCCACCGCCGCTTCTGGATCTCGTACCGCATCGTCGTGTGGAACGTGGCGGAGTCGAGGTCCTTGAGGATCTCCTCGACCGACTGGTAGCGGGACGTCGGGTCCATGGCGAGGCAGCGCTCGAGGATCTTTTCGAGGTAGGCGGGGATCTCCGGGTTGATCTCGCGGGCCGGGCGCGGCGGGCGCTGGACCCGCTGGATCATGACCTCGAAGGCCGAGCTGCCCGTGAAGGGCACGGCGCCCGTCAGCATTTCGTAAAGGATGATGCCGAGCGAGTAGATGTCCGAACGCGGACCCGCCGGCTCGCCCTTCACCTGCTCCGGGGACATGTAGTACGGCGTTCCGATCGACGGCGCCGGTCTGCGTCATGCCCGATTGCTCGAGCGTCTTGGCAAGGCCGAAGTCCGTCAGGTACACGCGATCCGAGGCGTCGAGCATGACGTTCTGGGGCTTCAAGTCCCGGTGGATGACGCCCTGCTCGTGCGCCGCCTGCAGCCCCTCGCAGATCTGGCGGAAGAGGCGAAGGGTTCGCGCAATCGGGCAGGCGCTTCTCGCGCTTGATGAGCGACGCGAGGTCCTCCCCCTCGATGTAGTGCATCGTGAGGTACGGATCGCCATCGGACTCGCCGAGGTCGTAAACGCGCAGGACGTTCTTGTGCGTGACCTTGCTCGAGAGCTGGATCTCGCGCTTGAAGCGCTCGATCACGGCTTCGTTCTCGGCGATGTCCGGGCGGATCAGCTTGAGCGCGACCTCGCGGTCGAGCTGCTGATCCTGGACCTGGTAGACGGCCCCCATGCCTCCGCGCCCCAGAATCCGAAGGACCCGGTAGCGTTTCCCGATCTCCATCCCCGGGGGCAGCACCGAAGCGGCGGACGCCGCGGGCCCCGTCTTCCCGCTGCTCAAGTCCTTCAGGCTGGTTGGAGCGGCGAGCGTGGGCAGTCGAGTCGCCGTCGGCGTCGGAAGAGGTCAAGGCCGGATCGGAGAGCCCGCCGGAGCACTGGAGGCAGATCATGGCTCCCTGAGGGTTCGGGGTGTGGCACTCGGGGCAGATCATGTGGTGTGGCCTCGTGTGTGGCCTGAACAGGATTCTAGCGCGTGCCCGCGCCGCCGGGCGCCGATCGGCCACCGTCTGCCGACCGCGGCCACCGTTGGCCGAAAGGCGAGGGACAGGCCGCCGTCGAGGACGTAGTCTTTCCTCGAGAGGCGTGGAATCGCGCGGCTCACGAAGGGAGGCGAAGATGACGGATCCCGGCGAAGGACGGCGCACCTCGGGGCTGATCGGCGGGACGCTGCTGCTGATCGTCGGCGGCCTGCTGGTTCTGCAGAACTTCGGGCTCGTGCGGGCGGGCTCCCTGGGCGACTACTGGCCGCTGTTGCTGGTCTGGGTGGGAGCCACGCGGATGTTCGGACCCAACCGGCGCGGGCACTTCATTTCGGGATCCGTCCTGCTCGCCCTCGGCGTCTTCTTCCAGCTCGACCAGTTTGGCTGGGCGGGCGTTTCGATCGGGGACCTGTGGCCCGCCTTCCTGGTCGCCATCGGGGCCGCGATGATTCTCGAGGGGCTGCGCGGCCGGCGCGCGGGGAGCGCGATCGAGCCGCCGGGAGGAGGAGCGATGGGAGGACGGTCATGACGCGATCGGGCTCCGCGGCGGCGTCGAGCATTTTCTGGGGACTCGCCTTCGTGGCTCTGGGAGCCGTCCTGCTGCTGGACAACCTCGAGGTTTTCCGGATGCGGGACGCGATCCGCTGGGTCGCGCTGGCCGTCCGGGACCTCTGGCCCGTCGTCTTCGTCGCCGTCGGGCGTCGGGATGATCGCCGAGGGTTGGCGCAAGCGCCGGCGGCGCCCGGCCGGCGCGGCGGGAGCGGGCTCGTGACGCGCGGGGCTTCGCCCCGGGCGACGGGCCGCGTGGTCGGGGGCGTCATCCTCATGGCGCTCGGCCTGCTCTTCCTTCTCGACAATTTCGGCGTCCTCGTACGCGGGCGACGTCTTTCGGTACTGGCCCCTGTTGCTCATCGGTCTCGGCTTGACGCGCCTGCTCGCCCCGGGGCGGCGGGAGGACTACGTCGGCGGCGTCGTGCTGCTCTTCCTCGGCTCCGCGTTCCTGCTGCGGGCGCTCCACGTGCCGTGGTTTCGGCTGCGCCTCGTCTGGCCGGGCCTGCTGGTGGTTCTGGGGGCGACCCTGATCTGGCAGGCCCTCCGCGGCAAGAGCGGCAGGCGCCGGCCCCCTGGATTCCCGGCAATCCGGGACAGCCGGAGGCTCCCGGCCCGGCGTCGGGGACATCGGCCGATCCCGGCCCGAGCGGCGCGGCACCGGATTCGGGCAACGTCCTGCGGGAATTTGCCCTGATGGGAGGCGGCGAGCGCGTCGTGAGGTCGCAGGATTTCTCCGGCGGCGAGGTCACGGCGATCATGGGGGGATTCGAGATCGACCTGCGGGCAGCCGGAATGAAGGGCGACACGGCCACCGTCGAGGTCTTCACGGTCTTCGGCGGCGTGGAATTCAAGGTGCCCCCCGACTGGAACGTGGTCGCCAACGGCACGCCGATCCTCGGGATGTTCACGGACTCGACCCGGCGCATGGCCGACGGCGTCAAGCCGTCCAAGACGCTCATCCTCCGGGGAACGGCGATCATGGGCGGCGTGGAGGTGAAGAATTAGACGGCGCTCGGCCTTCGCCGGGACGCGACGGGGGGACTAGGAGTTGCATCCGATCCTCGCGCGGCCGGGCCGGCTCCTTCCGTATCTGACGGCGTCGTTGCCGCTCGCGGCGGTGCTGACGGCGCTGATGGCGGGGGCCGGGACGTTCCCGCTGGCCGACGCCGCCGCGCTCGCGGTCCCGATGACCGTCCTCTACGCCTTCCTGTCCCTTTCGGCGTGGTACCCGTGCCGGGCCACGCCGCTCGAAGGAGGCCGGTGGGCGATCCTGTTCGTCACCCACGGCGCCGCGGCGCTTCTGATCTCCGCGGTCGTGGGTCTTTCTCGGCGGCCTGCTCGCGCGCCTCCTCGAGAGCCTGCCCGCGCTCTCCGAGCTGCCTTCGCTCTACGCCGGGCAGGTCCCCATCCTCTTTGCCGCCGGCGTCCTCTTCTACTTTCTTTCCGCGGGCTTGCACTACGTGCTGATCTCGTTCGAGGCCGTGCGCGATCGGGAAAAGAAGGAGGCGGCCCTCGCCCTCCTGGCCCGGGAAGCGGAGCTGCACGCCCTGAAGTCCCGCATCCAGCCGCACTTCCTCTACAACAGCTTGAATGCGGTGAGCGCGTTGATCGGCCGCGATGCCGGCCGGGCCCGGGAGATGTGCGTCGGGCTGGCGGAGTTTCTCCGAAAGAGCCTCGCCGCCGGGGAGCGCCCTTCCATCCGCGTCGGGGAGGAGCTCGCCCTGGCCCGGCACTACCTCGACGTCGAGCGGATCCGGTTCGGGTCGCGCCTGATTGTCGAGGAAGATGTCGACGCCGCCGGCGAGGAGTGCCTCGTCCCGCCGCTGCTCCTCCAGCCCCTCGTCGAGAACGCCGTCGTGCACGGCATCGCGACGCTCGTCGACGGAGGCACGGTCCGGGTCGAGGCGCGGCGCGCGGGGCACCGCCTGCGCATCGTCATCGAGAATCCCTTCGATCCGGAGGCGCCCGCGCGCCCGCGCAACGGGCTGGGCCTTCGGATCGTGCGGGAGCGGTTGAACGCCCTGTACGGCGCCGACGCCATCTTCGCCGCGCGGAAGGTCGAAGGCCGGCACCTCGCCATCATCTCGGTCCCGGTGCGCGTCGCGGGGGCCGCGTGAGCGAGACCGTCCGGGTCCTGGTCGTCGACGACGAGGAGCCCGCGCGTTCGCTGCTGTCGGAGCTGCTCGGCCGCGCGCCGGGCGTGCGCGTGGTCGGAGAGTGCGCCAACGGACTGGAGGCCCTGCGCGCGGCGGCCGAGCAGAAGCCCGACGCCGTGTTCCTCGACATCGAGATGCCCAAGCTCGACGGTTTCGAGGTCATGGAGCTGCTGGATCCGGCGATCGCGGTCGTCTTCGTCACCGCCTACGACCACTACGCGGTGAAGGCCTTCGAAGTGGAGGCGGTCGACTACGTGTTGAAGCCGTACCGGCAGGAGCGGCTGCTCGAAGCGCTCGCCCGGGCGCGGGAGCGCGCCCTCCGCAAGCAGAGGCCCGATCCCGCGCGCCTGGCCGCCGCGCTGCGGCCCGCCGGCAGCTACGCGGTGCGGATCGCGGTCCGGGACGGGAGCGACGTGCACGTCATCCCGGTCGCCCGCCTCGACTACCTCGAAGCGCGGGACGACGCGGTGGCGCTGAAGGCGGATGGCAAGTCGTACCGCAAGGCGCAGACCCTCGCGAGCCTGTCCGCGGGGCTCGACCCGACCCGCTTCCTGCGCGTGCACCGGTCGTACGTGCTCAACGTCGAGCGGCTGCGGAAGGTGGAGCTGTACGCGAAGAACAGCCACGTCGCGATCCTCGCCGACGGCACGCGCATCCCCGTGAGCCGCGAAGGCCATGCCCGGCTGAAGGCCCTCCTCGACGGGCGGCCCGACGAACAGAAGCCCTGAACACTCCGCCTACTTCTCGGCGTCCTTCCTTCCCGCGTTCAGGCTGTCGAAGTTCAGGATGGCGTTGAAGACCAGGCACTCGCTTCCCCGGGTCTCGCCGCGCCAGAACGGGTTGTTGGAAAAGAGGACGACGTGCCCCTTCTCGACGGGCACGTCCACGATCGCCGGGTGCTGCGCGATCTCGGAGGCCCCTTCGAGCAGGCCCGAGACGAGCAGGTCCTTGGCGTCGCCGTAGCGCAGCGGGACGCGCGGCCGATACTGGGGCGGAATGACGTAGGGGTTGTTGCGCTTCTGTTCGGCGGTCAAGGGGCAGCGCCTCCCAGGGCTCGGCCTTCGGCTCCTCGGGGGCCTCGACCGGGGGCCGGCCGACGACCCAGTCCGGGTCGTCCGCGGTGCCGCGGCCCGTGGCGCGCTCCTTCTGGTCGCCGAAGCGGCGCCGCCGCCGCGCCGTCCGGCCAGGTTCGACAGGTTGAAGATGGGGCCGTCGAAGGAGAAGATCGAGGGAAGCTCGGTGTACCCGTACGACGATCGGGCTCGCCGCGTCGACGAGCTTGGACTGAACGACGCTTCCGGTCAGCTTCAGCTTGTCGGAATCGGCGACCGTCACCCCCGGGGCCATGCCGACCTCGACGGCGAACTCCGCCGTGTCCATCGATCCGATGAGGAGGCCTCCCTCGGCCACGAAGCGCTTCAGGTTGGCGACGCCGGAGAGATCGAGCCCCGGCCGCATGTCGTCGGTCGAGTCGATCTTTCCGATGTTGGGTGTCAGCGCCGTCGTCTTCCAGGGCAGGGGATTGCCCCACATCGGCATGCCGCCGACGATGTGGCGCGTGCCGACGCCGGTCGGGGGAAAGACGATCACGTCGAAGCGGGACCTCAGGTCCGGAGTCTGCGCGACGACCTGCGTGCTGAGGTACGTGTAGGGGATCTTCCGCTCGTCGAACGCCGAGCCGCCACCACCCTTCGTCCTGCGTCGTAGATCCAGGTGTGGAGCAGCCCGATGCGCGGCGCGCGCACCGGGTGCGTCGGGACCTTGGGCGCCGCGGCGAGGGCCGTGACCGAGAGGCCGAGCTCCGCGGCGGCGCTGCCGAGGGCCGCCCGGTCCACGCCCCGGATCAGGAAGGAGCCCCGCGTGAACTTCCGTCCGGCGGCCTCGAACGGCTCTTCGGCGGCCTCGAAGGCCGCGTCCGGGAATCGGAAGCGGAGCGTCGCGAGCGCGCTCTCCGCGTTGTGGTTGACCGCGTAGACCGGGCCGTCCCCCGAGACGCCGCCCGGCGCGGCGACCGGTCCCGTTCACCGGCTCCATGGCGGCGGCGAGAACCTTCGCGTCGGTCGCCCGCCGCACCTCGACGCCGATAGAGCTCGCCGAAGGTCCAGCCGGTGTCGTCGTAGGGGCTCTTCTGCGGATCATCGGGGCTCCAGTACTGGTAGTCGAGCATCGCGTCGGCGATCCGGCTGTACGGCTGGTCCATGCGCACGAGGTAGCTGCCGGCGGGGAACGCGCGCGTCTCGCGGCGCGGGCTTCTCGTCCTTCGCGTCCGCCTTCCGGGCCGCGGCGGCCTTGTCCTTCTCGGCCGTCTTCGCGTCCGTCTTGTCCTCGTCCTTCTTCGGTTTCTTCGGCGACGACACGACCGCCGTGAAGGGCGCCGTCGCCCGGTGGATCTCGCACCCCTGCAGCTGCAGCAGCCGGAGCAGCTCGGCCTGCGCGCCGGGCCGCGGGTCGTCGGCGGGGAAGACGTAGGCGGCCGGGCCCTCCGCCTGCGGCTTCTCGACGGACCGCTTGCTCTTCAGGTAGAAGTTGCGCAGGAACTCGGCGCGGTTGGCGGCGACGTAGTGGAGCGAGACGAGCAGGCCCGTCTGCTGGTAGTTGTTGTTGTCGCGCTGCGACCACTTCACCTTCGGCAGCGGCGGGTTCTGCCGGTACCAGGTGCGCGAGTACTCGGACGGCTGGAGCGTGCGCTCGACCGTGTCCGCGCCGGCGTTGCCGAAGGTCTCGTAGAGGCGCGAGACGCCGTTGTGCGTCGCGCGCGAGGAACATGAGGTAGCCGGGCGACCACGTGTCGAAGACGCCGTGCGTGAAGACGCCCGGCATCCCGAACCGCGTCATCTCCTGGACGTTGTTCCAGCCGAGCATCTGCCACTCGTTGGTCACGATCGGGTCGAGCCAGGCGTTGTACGGGCCGTCGCCCACGGTGTTGTCGTAGAGGTAGGGCACCGACTCGTGCAGGTCGTGCAGCACCTGCGCCTTCGCGTCGAGCCAGGCCGCGAGCACGTTGCGCGTCAGCTTCAGGGTCAGGCCCATCGCGTCGCGGTTGTTGTCGTGCGCGACGTAGTGGCCCCAGTAGACGAGCGGCGGCCAGTTCTCGCCGGGGTGCGCGAGGTGCCAGTTGTAGATGTCGACCTGCCGGTCGCGCCCGTCCACCTCGACGATGGGCGTGATCATGACGACGACGTGGTCGCGGATGTACCGGACGTACGGGCTCTCGTCGACCGCGAGCCGGTAGGCGAGCTCCATCAGCGCCGTGGGCGAGCCGGTCTCGGGGGAGTGGATCGTGCCGGTGATGTAGTAGACGGGAGCCGACGGCGGCGATGAGCTTCTCCGCCTCCGCGTCGTCTCAGCTGGATCGTGCGCGGATCGGCGAGTTTGGCCAGGCGCGCGCGGTTCTCGTCGAGCTGCGCCAGGAGCGCCTCCGAGGCGACCGTCACCGCGATCATCTCGCGGCCCTCCTCGGTCGTTCCGATCGTGCGCACCCGCACGCGCGGGCTCGCCGCGGCGAGGATCCCGGAAGTAGCGGTACACGTCGGCCGAGTAGGGCAGCTTGCCGGGCGCCCCGGCCACGTCGCCCAGCACCGCCTTCGGCGTCGGGATGCCCGGCGCGGCCGGCAGGTAGTCGACGAGGGGCGAGAGGAAGAAGGTCTCCGTCGTGTACTCCTTGATCTTCTTCGTGTACTCCTCGTCGATCGGCTGCGCGGGGTCGCGCCCGGGGCGGCTGTCGTCGGCACGCGAGCGCCGGAGCGGCGGCCGCGATGAGGGCGAAGCAGGGGAGGGCCGCGAGCCGAAGCAATCTCTTCATCGTTCTCCTCGTCGGTGTGGTCGGTTCCCGGGCGGAGGCCGCGCGATCTTAACCGAAGGCCGCGCGCCCGAAGGGGATTCGCGCGGGCCTGCTACTTCTTTTCCGGGAGGCGCGGGATCGAGACGTCGAGTTTCGTGACCGGGCCGAAGGAGGAGAGGGGGCGGTCGAAATCCGACGGCTTCCCGACGACGAGGAGCGCGAGCCGGTCCTTGTGGATGTGGTTCCGTGCCGCGCGGGCCACGTCCTCCGCCGTCACTTTCTCGACGGCGGTCCGGTAGCGCTCCAGGAAGTCGCCGGGATATCCGTAGTACGCGTCGACCATCTGCTCGCGCAGGATCTTTCGCCTGGAATCGAACCGGAAAACGAACGAGTTCAGGATCGCGTCCTTCGCCCCCTGCAGCTCCTGGGGGTCCGGCGGCCTCCCGACGATGTTCACGATTTCCTCGTTGAGCGCGTCGATGCCTGCCGCCGTCGTCTCGCTCTTGGTGCCGACGCCCGACCTCGAACACTCCCGGGTAGTCGTATTCGCTCTCGACCCCGCCCCAGACCGAATAGGCGAGTCCCTTTCGGGCCCGGACATTGACGTAGAGGCGCGAGGCGGAGCTGTTCCGCTGAAGAGCTGGTTCAGGACCTCGAGGGCGAAGAAGTCGGCGTCCCGGCGCGTCGTTCCCAGGTGAACCAGCCGGATGCTCGACTGGTTGACGTCGTCCTTCTCCACCAGGAAGACGCCGGGCCGCGGTGCCTGGCGGTAGACCGGATCCGGATCGGTGAACTCCGGTCCGCGGGGCCAGGGTCCGAAGGCCTTTCGGAGCCGCGCCTCCATCGCCTTCGCCTCGAAGTCTCCCACCAGCCCGAGCAGGATCCGGTTGGGATGGACGTAGCGGTGCTGCCAGGCCAGGAGGTCCGCGCGGGTGACCGCGGCGACCGTCGCGTACTCGGGCCACCGGGCGTACGGGCTGTCGGCCCCGTACACGAGTCTTCGGGACTCTCGGTCGGCCAGCTGCCCCGGGCTGTCGTTGCGCCGGGAAATCGCCGTCTCGGCCTGCGCGCGGGCGATCTCGATCTTCTCCGGCGCGAACGCGGGCTCGCGCAGGAGATCGACGAAGACGCCGAGGACGTCGTCGAAGTCTGCCTTGAGGCACGAGAGCGAGACGGTCGTCATCGCCGTGTCGACCTCGGTCTCCACGCGCGCCGCGCGCGCCTCCAGGAAATCGTCCAGCGCATCGCCCGATCGGGTCCGGGTGCCGCCCGCCCGCCAGGCCTCCGAGAGGATCTCTCCCATCCCGGCCTTCTCCGGCGGTTCGTTCCGCGAACCGGCTCGGAGGAAGGCGAAGCCCTCGATCAGCGGCAGCTCGTGGTCCTCCATCAAGAAGATGGTCATGCCGTTCGCGCAGGTCGAAGCGGACGGGGCGCGGGATCGGGAACGCGCGCAGGGGAGGCCTGGGAATCGCCTTCCAGCCCGGGGGAGCCGCCTGCCCGAAGGCGGGGGCGACCGCAAGGAGAAGGCCGGCGGCCGCGCACGAGGCCCGACGCGACGAGGCCTTCACGGCTGCGCCTCCGTCGCCGCCGGCGCGGGTTTCTGCGTCTCGATCCGTCCGACGGTGCGGTTGTTGGCGACGAACGTGGCCCGGGCCGCCCGCCGGATGTCCTCGGCGCGAACCTTTTCGATTCGATCGACCTTTCGGAAGATCTCGCGCCAGTCGCCGTAGAGCGCCTGCGCCGTGCCGAGCTCGACGGCGAGCCCCTCGTTGTCGGCAAGCCGGCGGATCAGGTTGGCCCGGGCCCGCGTCCGGACCATCTGGAGCTCGGCCGGCGAGACGTCCTCTTGCTTCAGACGCTCGATCTCGCCGTGAATCGCGTCGGCGACCTCGCGGTTGGTGTGCCCGGGGTCGCGACGGCGAAGAAGGCGAAGAGGTTGGGGTACTTGACTCCCGGAAATCCGTTGAAGCCCGAGGCGTTCGCGGCGACCTTCTTGTCCCGCACGAGGCTGCGGTAGAGACGCGACGTGCGGCCCTCCGAGAGCAGGTCCTGGATCGCGTCGTAGACCGCGTCGTCCGGATGGAGGGCCCCGGGCTTGTGGTAGCCCTCGATGTAGAAGGGCTGGGACGGATCCCAGAGGATGACTTCCTTCTCCGCGATCTGCGGGGGTTCGACGGTGCGCAGCGGCTCGGGGCGCGGGCCCTTCGGAAGGCGGCCCAGATACTTCTCGACGAGCGGCAGGGCCTCGCGCGCCGTCACGTCGCCCACAAGCGTCACGACCATATTCCGCGTAGTCGGTCGTGCCGATCCGGTCGGTCCCCTTGAAGGCCATGTGCTCGAAGAGGTGCGCCAGGCCGAGGATGCCCGGAACCTCCTGGGCTCCCCCGGCGTTCACGTGCGTGAAAAAGGAAAAGACGGGCGCGCCGGGACGCTCGCAGATGAGAACGGTCAGCCCGTTCTCGAGCTGCCGGGTCGTGACACGCCGCTCGAAGGACGCCAGGTCCTGAGCCGCCGCCGCCGCGCAGAACAGAAGGAGGCACGGCCCGAAGCGAAGCGCCCGCCGGGGCGGAGTGGCGACCTTCATCCGTCTTCCCTCGCGATGAATCCTATACGGCTGCCGGGTCGCCGGCGTTAGCGGTCGCGTCGGAGATAGCATCTGGCCCCGTGCCGAGCCGAATCGATTCGTTGTTCGACCGACTCGGGGAACCGTCCGTCCGCCGGTTGGGCGCGACGCAAACGGCGCGCCTGCTCGAGCGGCTCGCCCGCCTGACCGCGACGGAGCCGGCGGCGTCAGGAATGCCGGACATGCCACCCTGCTAGCATCGGGCCGCGTGTCCTCGCCTGCCGACATTCTCTTCGCGCGTCTCGAGGAGCCGCGGGTGCGCCGCATGGCGCCGGCCGAACTTGCGCGCGCGCTGGATCGGCTCCGAAGGCTGTCGGAAGGGACGCCGGCCGGATCCTGCGCCTGCACGATCGGCTGCTCTTTCTCCGCGCGTATCCGCCGTCGAGGCAGTCGCGCGAAAGGCCGACTCGATGCTCTCCCGGATGTCGGGTCTCGTGCGGCGATACGAGGCGGCGGGCGGCGACATGGCCGCGTTCGACGCCCCGGAGGTCGCGGGTGTCGCCGGGACGACGATCACGACCGACTTCTCGTTCGACCTCGCCCGCTGGCTGCGCGCCCGGCACGGCCGCCGGATCCGGATCGACTGGGGAGCGTGCGACGCTGCCGACCGGATGCGGTCGACCTGGCCCCACTTCCTGCCGCTGCTCGAGGAGGAGGCCCTCGCGGACGCCAACGTCCCCTACCTCGACTGGCTGCGCGCCGCGGCCGGCGGGCGCTCGCGGCGAAGCGGGCTGGCTGCTCGACCGCTACGACCGCCTTCCGTTCTCCGACGAGGAGAAGGCGGACCGCTGGGACGCGCTCGGCGTCCCGATGGAATGGAACCTCGGCGACTCCCGCGCCTCGCGCACCCGGATGCGCCTGCCGGCGCGGGCCCTGTTCCTCCACGAGGGGCCGCTGCTGTCGCGCCGCGACGTCTCCCTCGACGCGGTCTTCGCGGAGCCGCCGCTTGCCGGTGCGGAGGCTCTCGCGCCGCGAGGGCGAAAGGCTCTGCGACCTCGTCCGCGAGACCACCGCGGCGCGGTATCGGGAGTTCTACACGTTCACCTTCGCCGACCCCTCCTCGGTCCTCGCGGCGCGGCCGGGAAGGGGCGTCGAGCTCTTCCTGCTCGGGATCCGGCCCGAGCGGCGGCTGCCGCTGCGGGCGGCCTACGGCGGGTTCGTCGTGAAGAACGGCGTGCCGATCGGCTACATCGAAGGGCTCGCCTTCTTCGATCGGCTCGAGATCGGTTTCAACATGTACTACGCGTTTCGGGAGGGGGAGTCGGCCTGGATCTACGCGCAGGTCATGAAGTTCCACCGCGATGCGCTCGGCGTGACGTCCTTCTCGGTCGATCCCTACCAGCTCGGTTTCGAGAACGCCGAGGCGATCGACTCCGGCGCCTTCTGGTTCTACCGCAAGCTCGGCTTTCGGCCGACGGACCCCGGGATCGCGCGGCGCGTCGCGAGGGAAGAGCAGCGGATCCGCGCCGATCCGAGCTACCGTTCCTCGCCGGCGACGCTGCGGACGCTCGTGACACACAACGTCCTCTACGAGGTGCCCGGAGCTCCCTCCGGAGACTGGGACCGCTTCCACGTCCGCCACCTGGGCCTGGCCGTGAACCGCCGCATGGCGAAGCGCCACCGAGGCGACGCGGCATCGCGCCCGCGTGTCGGCCGAGCGGCGTGTGGCCGATCGGCTCGGATTGCGTCCCGATCGTCTCGCGCCGGGCGAGCGGAAGGCCTTCGAGGAGTTTGCGCCCGTCCTCGACCTCATCCCGGATCTCGGGCGCTGGTCGCGCGGCGAACGCGAAGGCGGTCGTGCGGATCCTTCGGGCGAAGGCGGGGCGTTCGGAGCGCCGGTACCTGCGGCTCTTGCAGGGGCATCGCCGCCTCCGGGAGGCGCTGATCGGGCTCGGCTCGCGGCGGTCGATCGGAAGCTAGCGGGCCGCCTGCGCGTCGGCGCCCTTGTTCCGGATCCGGACCACTTCCGCGAGGATCGACAGGGCGATCTCCTCCGGCGACCTCCCGCCGAGGTCGAGCCCGATCGGGGCCCGCAGGCGGGAAAGCTGGGTCTCGGGCACTCCCGCGGCGAGAAGGCGCGCGCGCCGCTTCTCCTGCGTGCGCTTGCTGCCGAGCGCGCCGACGTAGAACGCGGGCCCCGCGAGGGCGGCGACGATGGCGGGATCGTCGAGCTTCGGGTCGTGCGTCAGGACGATCACGGCCGAATCGGCGTCGACCGGAAGCTCCTGGAGCGCGCGGTCGGGCCAGAGCGTCACGAGGCGGTCCGCGTCCGGAAAACGCTGCCGGTTCGCGAAGGCCTCCCGCGGATCGACGACGGCCGTGCGCAGGCCGAGGTCGCGCGCGAGCGCCACGAGCGCGACGGCGATGTGGACGGCGCCGACGATCACGAGGCGGATGGGCGGGCGCAGCACCTCGACGAAGAGGTCGACGGCATCGCCCGGGCCCGCGGCGACGCGGCGGGTTGCGCCCGACGAAAGCGCCGCTCGGGCCGCCTCGGCCGCGACGGCATCGAGGCCCTCGCCGATCGCGCCGCGGACGGACCCGTCCGAGAGCACGGCCAGGCGGCGTCCGAGCAGCGCCTCGGGCCCGCGCACGACGGTGGCCGCGGCCACGGCGCGCTCCTCCAGCACCTCCGTTCGGAGGACCTCGTAGAGCGCAGGCTCGAGCTTCTCCACGAAGACCTCGATCGTCCCGCCGCAGGCCAGGCCCACCTGCCAGGCCGTGTCGTCGGCGACGCCGAAGTGCAGGAGGCGCGGGCGGCCGCTCGCAATCGACTCGCGCGCGGCCTCGATGACGGCGTTCTCGACGCAGCCGCCGGAGACGGAGCCCGCGATGTCTCCGCCGGATGTCACCGCCATCCGCGCACCCGCCGCGCGGGGCGCCGAGCCCCAGGTCTCGACCACCGTCGCGACGGCGATCGGCGCTCCCGCCGCGCGCCAGCGGTCGACCTCGGCGAGGACGTCCCTCATGCGGCCGCGACCGCCGGGCGCGGGCGCCGGGCCGGCCGTTCCGGCGGAAGATCCTCCAGGCGCCGCCGCAGGTCCTCGAGGCTCGCGAGGCTGTGCGCCGGGAGAAAGTCGTCGACGTGGGGCAGCGCCGCGCGCATGCCGCGCGTGAGCGGTTCGTAGTCCGGCGCGCCGGCGAGCGGGTTCAGCCACACGAGACGGTGGCAGCTGTGCTGCAGGCGCGCGACCTCGCGGGACAGCAGGGCCGGATCGCCCCGGTCCCAGCCGTCGCTGATCAGCAGAACGACCGGACCGCCGGACAGCACGCGGCGGCCCCAGCGGAAGTTGAATTCCTTGAGCGTCTCGCCGATGCGCGTCCCGCCGGACCAGTCGGGAACGCCGCGGGCGACCTCGCGCAGGGCCGCGTCCGCGTCGCCGCGGGAGAGCTCGCGGGTGACGCGCGACAGGCGCGTGCCGAAGAGGAAGGTCTCCATGCGCCGGTCGCGCCGCCGGGCGAGGCCGTGGAGGAAGAGGAGCAGCAGCCGCGTGTAGCGCTCCATCGACCCGCTGATGTCGGCCAGCGCCACGAGCGGCCGCGGACGGTCCCGGCGCCGGTCCCGCTCCCAGGAAACGATCTCGCCGCCGTGCTGCAGGCTCCGCCGGAGCGTGCGCCGCAGGTCGAGGCGCTCGCGGCCGCCGGCGGCAAACCGCCGGCTCGGCCGGGAGGGGACGCGCCCGTCGGCGCTCTTCAAGAGGGCGGCCACGGCGTCGAGCTCCTCGGCCGTCAGGGCGGCGAAGTCCTTGTGCCGGAGCACGTCGAGCGCGCTCCACGTGCGGACGGGCCGAAGGTTCCGCACGGAGGGGTCCTCCCGCGCGCCGTCCGTGCCCGGCCGCCGCGAGGTCCGGGCGCCGAGGACTCGAAGCGGGGCCGTTCGAACCGCCGCCGCTCGCCGAGCGACGAGAGGTCCCGGGCGCTCTTGCCCCGCGACGGCTTGCGCCAGAACGCCTCGAACGCTTCGTCGAAGCGGGACAGGTCTTCGCGGCGCTGCACGAGGACGCAGCGCGCCGCGGCGGCGAAGTCCCGCCGGTTGCCGATCGGGACGTGCTCGAGCGCGGCCACGAGGTCGATCAGGCGCCCGGGCCCGACGGGGAGCCCCAGTCCCCGCAGGACCCGCCCGAAGAGCAGCGTGTTGCGGAGGAGGTGGCCGCTCATCCGGCCGCCCGCACCCGTTCGAGCATCGCCGCTCCGGCCTCGCCGCGCACCTTCGCGACGTCGTCCTGGTACTTCAGGAGGAGGCCGAGGGTGTCGTCGACGACGGCCGGGTCGAGGGCGACCCGGTCGAGCGCGACGAGCGCGGCCGTCCAGTCGAGCGTCTCGGCGATCCCCGGAAGCTTGTAGAGGTCCGCGCGCCGCAGCTCGGCGACGAAGCCGCGCCACCTGCCGGGCCAGGCGCTCGGAGGCGCCCGGCACCTTCGCGGTGACGATCGCCAGCTCTTCCTGCGGCGAGGGGTAGTCGATCCACTGGTAGAGGCAGCGGCGCTTCAGGGCGTCGTGGACCTCGCGCGTCCGGTTCGAGGTGATGACGACGACCGGAGGATGCGCGGCGCGGATCGTCCCGATCTCCGGGATCGTGATCTGGTAGTCCGAGAGGACCTCCAGCAGGTAGGCTTCGAACTCCTCGTCGCTGCGATCGATCTCGTCGACGAGCAGCACCGGGGCCCTCTTCCGGACGGGGTCGATCGCCTCGAGCAGGGGCCGCCGCTCGAGAAAGTCAGGGCCGAAGAGCGCGCGTTCGTCGGTCGATTCGCCCTTGGACTCCGCCAGACGGATGTGCATCATCTGGCGGGCGTAGTTCCATTCGTAGACGGCGTGGTGGACGTCGAGCCCTTCGTAGCACTGCAGGCGGATGAGGTCCGTCGCGAGCACGTCGGCGAGCACCTTGGCGACCTCGGTCTTGCCGGTGCCGGCCTCGCCCTCGAGGAACAGGGGGCGGTGAAGCTTCAGCGAGAGGAAGATCGAGGTCGCGAGGCTCCGCCCGGCGAAGTAGTTGCGCCGCCGGAGCGCCGCCTGCAGCGCGTCGATCGAGTCGGGCGGACCTCCCGCGGGCCCGGCGGGCCGGTCAGCCCCGGGCGCGTTCCGCGGCCGTTTGGAGGGCACGTTTCGCCATGACCGTCGCCAGGTGCACCCGGAACTCTCCCGAGGCGTAGGAGTCCGACAGCGGGTCGCGTGATCGCGGCGGCGACCCTTCCGGCCGCGGCGGCGATCGCCGCGGCGTCGGGCTTCCTGCCCGCCAGCGCCTCCTCGGCCGCGGCGGCCCGGACGGGATTGGGCGTCGCCCCGCCGACGACGAGGCTCGCGCGGGCGCAGACGCCGTCCTTCATCTGGACGATGGCCGCGACGCCGACGACGGCGTAGGCGGACGCGGGATGGCCGTGCTTCAGGTACACCCCGCCCGTGCCCTTGCCGTAGGGCGGCACGAGGACCGCCGCGACGAGCTCGCCGGGCTTCAGGGCCGTCGTGAACAGGTCCAGGAAGAAATCCCCGGCCGCGATCTTGCGCTCGCCCTTTGGCCCGCGGGCGACGATCGTGGCGCCGAGGGCGACGAGGACCGTGGGGAAGTCCGCGGCGGGATCCGCGTGG
Source organism: uncultured Acidobacteriota bacterium (assembly GCA_963725095.1). GTDB lineage: Bacteria > Acidobacteriota > Thermoanaerobaculia > UBA5066 > Gp7-AA6 > DATBFU01. Next base: position 40,429 of record CAVRXJ010000007.1, on the reverse strand, counting down.
GACACCGAGCCGCCGATGGTCCCGCGGTTGCGGACCTGCAGGTCGCCGATCTGGGAGGCGGCCTCCGCGAGGACGGCGCAGGACTTGCGGACGAGGGCCGATGCCGCGATCTCGGCATGCGTCGTCGTCGCGCCGATCCAGAGGGCCTTGCCGCGGGTCTGGATGCCGCACAGGCCCTTGATGCCGCCGATGTCGATGAGGGCCTTCGGATTGGCGAGGCGGAACTTCATCGCCGGCAGCAGGCTGTGTCCGCCCGCGATGACCCGGGAGTTCTTGTGCTTCTTCAGGAGCGCCGACGCCTCCGCCAGCGTCCGGGGGCGAAAGTACGCGAAGTTGTCGGGATACATCGGCCTACCTCCGCGCGTCCTGGATCGCGCGCCAGACCCGCTCGGGTGTGAGCGGCATGTTCACTTTCTCGACGCCGAAGGGCGCCAGCGCGTCCATCACGGCGTTGTAGACGGCGGGCGTCGAGGCGATCGTGCCGGTCTCCCCGATCCCCTTGACGCCCAGGGGATTCACGTTGGTCGGCGTCTCCGTCATGCCGAGCTCGAAGTTCGGGAAAAACTCCGCGCGCGGCAGGGCGTAGTCCATCATCGACCCGGTCGTGAGCTGCCCGTTCTCGTCGTAGGCCGCGCCTTCCCAGAGCGCCTGCCCGATGCCCTGCACGATGCCGCCGTGGATCTGCCCCTCGACGATCATCGGGTTGATCACGCGGCCGCAGTCGTCCACGGCGACGTAGCGCTCGAGGCGGATGGCCCCCGTCTCGGGGTCGACCCGAACGACCGCGAGGTGCGCGCCGAAGGGGTAGACGAAGTTGGGCGGGTCGAAGAACGCCGACGCCTCGAGCCCCGGCTCGAGCCCCTTCGGATAGTTCCAGGCCACGTTGGCCATCAACGCCACGTCCTGGATCGTCTTGAACTTCGAGGGCGTTCCCTTCACGAAGAACTTGCCGTCGGCGTAGTCGATGTCCTCGACCGCGGCCTCGAGCAGGTGCGCCGTGACGATCTTGGCCTTCTCGCGGATCTTCCCGATCGCGCCCATGAGCGCTCCGCTGCCCACCGGCGTCGAGCGGCTTCCGTAGGAGCCCCAGCCCATCGGCGTGCGCTCGGTATCGCCGTGGACGACGGCGACGTCGTCGACGGAGACGCCGAGCTCGCTCGCGACGATCTGGGCGAAGGTCGTCTCCTCGCCCTGGCCGTGCGGCGAGATGCCGACCATGACGTCGACCTTTCCGGAGGGGTGGAAGCGCACGATCGCGCTCTCCCAGAGCCCGCCGCCGAACCCGACGGCGCCGGCGACCTGGGACGGGCCGAGGCCGCAGATCTCCGCGTAGGTGCTGATGCCGATGCCGAGGTGCTCGCCCTTCTGGCGCAGCTCCGCCTGCTTCTTGCGCAGGCCCGTGTAGTCGAGCATCGCGAGCGCCTTGTCGAACGCCGCGCGGTAGTTGCCCGAGTCGTAGACCAGGCCGGTCGCGACCGTGTGGCCGTCGGTGAAGGGCGGGATGAAGTTCTTCTTCCGGATCTCCGCCGGGTCCATCTTCAGTTTCCTGGCCAGCAGATCGACCAGCCGCTCCACCATGAACGTCGCCTCGGGCCGTCCCGCGCCCCGGTAGGCGTCGGTGGGCGTCGTGTTGGTGAAGACGCCGTACACGTCCTCGTGGATGTTCTTGATGTCGTACGCGCCCGACAGCATCAGCCCGTGGAGGATCGTCGGGATGCCCGTCGAGGCGGTCGAGAGGTACGCGCCGAGGTTGGCCCAGACCTTCGCGCGCAGCGCCAGGATCGTCCCGTCCTTGCGGGCGGCCATCTCCACGTCCTGGATGTGGTCGCGCCCGTGGATCGTCGACCGGTAGTTCTCGCTGCGCGTCTCGGTCCACTTGACCGGGCAGCCGCACATCTTCGCGGCGAAGATGACCATCGCGTCTTCCGGGTAGTGGGGGATCTTGCTGCCGAAGCCGCCGCCGACCTCAGGCGCGATGACGCGGATCTTGTGCTCCGGAATCCCGGTGTCGAGCGAGAGCAGGAACCGCACGATGTGCGGATTCTGCGACGTCACCCAGAGCGTGACCTCGTTGGTCGAGGACGTGTACTGCGCCAGCGCCGCGCGCGGCTCGATGGCATTCGGGATCAGGCGCTGGTTGACGATCCGCTCCTTGACGACCACGTCGGCCGAGCGGAAGGCGGCGTCCGTGTCGCCCCCTTTGACGTTCCACTTGAAGCAGACGTTGTTCGGGACGTCCGCGTGGAGCTGGGGCTGGCCCTTCTGCGTCGCCTTCTCCGCGTCGGTGACGGAAGGCAGGGCGTCGTAGTCGACTTCGACCGCATCCGCGGCGTCCCGCGCGATGTAACGGTCCGTCGCCACGACGATCGCCACGGCGTTGCCGACGTAGCGCACGGTGTCGATCGCGATGGGCGGGTAGGGCGGCGTCTTCGTGTCCGACCCGGGCACGACCCACGCGCAGGGGATGGGGCCGAAGCCGGCGTCCTTCATGTCCTTGCCCGTGAAGACGCCGAGCACGCCTTCCATGGCGGCCGCCTTCTTCGTGCGGATCGCCTTGATCTTCGCGTGCGCGTAGGGCGACCGGACGACGGCCAGGTGCGCCATGCCGGGGAGGACGAAGTCGTCGGTGTACTTCGCCTGCCCGGTGATCAGGCGCGGATCCTCGCGCCGCTTGATGCCCGACCCGAAAATGCGCGATGCCATGACGTCCTCCCGCGGCTACGCCATGCGCCGCGCCGCTTCCTTCACGGCGGCGACGATGTTCTGGTAGCCGGTGCAGCGGCAGTAGTTGCCTTCCAGGCCGTGGCGGATCTCGGCGTCGTTGGGCTTGGGATTGTTCGCGAGCAGGTTGCTGGCGGTCAGGATCATGCCGGGCGTGCAGAACCCGCACTGCAGGCCGTGCTTCTCCCAGAAGGCGTCCTGCAGGGGATGGAGCTTGCCGTTCTCGGCGAGGCCCTCGATCGTCGTGACCTTCGTACCGCTCGCCTGCACCGCGAGGACCGTGCACGACTTGACGGCCTTCCCGTCCATCAGCACGGTGCACGAACCGCACTGGCTCGTGTCGCAGCCGACGTTGGTGCCGGTCAGGCCGAGCGTCTCGCGCAGGTAGTGGACGAGGAGCAGCCGCGCTTCGACCTCGTGTTTTCGGCGGACCCCGTTGACGTGGATGGAGACGGGATACTTCATGTCGCCCCCTTCGCCCGCGAGCGCGGCGGAGTATACGTCAGGCGGACGCCTTCGATTTCCTCGCGCACCTTCTCGAAGAACGCGCTCGTCAGCTTGTTCGTGACGCTGCCCATCAGCCGCGCCGCCAGGCTCGCGACCGTGCCGACGACGTTCACGTCGGCGGTCCACGCGAGGTCCGTCGCGCCGTCGGCGCCGTCGCTCAAGGTCATCGACGTGGTCGCGTCCACGGCGCTTCCCGGCGCCGTGCCGTGCGCCTTCATCCGCGCCATGTTGGGAGCGTCCATCTCCACCCATTCGACGTCGTTGACGAAGCGGACCTTCACCATCCCGAAGCCGATCGACGTCGTGGCCCGGAACTTCTTGTCGGGCTCCACGATCTCGAGCGACTCGAGCCCCGGAGCGCAGGAGGAAACCTCGTTCGGATCGGTCAGGAAGTCCCAGACCTTCTTGCGGGGAGCCTTGATCGAGACGGTGCCCTGAAATTTCACGGGGCCTAGGCTATCCGAAATCCTCGGGTGACCGTCCTAGTACCCGACGAGCGCCCGAGCGGCGCGGCACACCTTTTCGGCGTCCGGGAGGAAGAACTCCTCGAGCGGCGGCGAGAAGGGCACCGGCGTGTCCGGCGCGGTGACCCGAACGACGGGGGCATCGAGGCTCTGGAAGCACTTCTCGGCGAGCACGGCGGCGATCTCCGCACCGATGCCTCCCGTCCGGGTGGCCTCGTGAAGAACGATGGCCCGGCTCGTCTTGCCGACGGATTCGAGGATCGCCTCCTCGTCGAGCGGAAGGAGTGTGCGCAGGTCGATCACCTCGGCGTCGATCCCCTCGGACTCGAGCGTCGCCGCGGCGTCGAGCGCCGTCCAGACCATGGCGCCGTAGGTCAAGATCGAGAGATCCCTTCCGGAGCGGCGCCGCGCCGCCTTTCCGATGGGGACGACGTGGTCTCCCTCCGGCAGGACGTCGCGCACGCGGCGATAGAGAAACTTGTGCTCGAAGAAGAGCACGGGGTCGTCGTCGCGGATGGAGGCCTTGATGAGTCCCTTGGCGTCGGCGGCGGTGGCGGGTTGCACGATCTTCAGGCCCGGCGTGTGGGCGAAGTAGGCCTCCGGGTTCTGCGAGTGGAAGGGTCCGCCGTGCACGCCGCCCCCCGAGGGGCCGCGGATGACCAGCGGGACCGCGACGCCGGTGCGGTACCGCGACTTTGCCGCGAAGTTGGTGATCATGTCGAAGGCGCAGGAGAAGAAGTCTGCGAACTGCAGTTCCGCGACGGGCCGCATGCCCATCATGGCGGCGCCGACCGCGGTTCCCACGATCGCCGTCTCCGAGAGCGGCGTGTCGAGGACGCGCTCCTCCCCGAAGCGGGCCAGGAGACCCTCGGTCACCTTGAAGGCGCCGCCGTAGACCCCGATGTCCTCGCCGAGAAGGAAGACGCTCGAATCGCGCTCCATCTCCTCGAGGATCCCTTCGCGGATCGCCTCGACGTAGGTGGTGGACGGGCGGGCCGCCGTGGGAGCGGTCATGGCGCCTGCCCGGCCGACACTTCCGCGGGTGTGCGCCGGCTCTCCGCGTAGACGCCCTCGAGGGCGCGCTCGGCCGCGGGGAAGGGGTCGCGGTCGGCCAGGTCGGCATCGCGCTCGACCTCGGTCGAGAGCTCGCGGTCGACGGCGGCGAGCTCCTCCCGCGTCGCGATCCCTTCCTCCTGAAGGGCGCGTGCGTGGGCCTCGATCGGATCCCGCCGGATCCAGGCCTCGAGCTCCTGTTTCGGGACGTACTCCTGGTTGTCGTGCTCGGCGTGGCCCTTCATGCGGTACGTCACCGCTTCGACGAGGGTCGGTCCGCCGCCTCCCCGCGCGCGCTCCACGGCGCGGCGGCAGGCCGCGTGCACGGCGAGCACGTCGTTGCCGTCCACCGACTCGGCGGGGATGCCGTAGGCCGTGGCGCGGTCGGCGAGGCTCGCCGCCGCCGTCTGCTTGCGCAGGGGCGTGGAGTAGGCCCACCCGTTGTTCTCCGCCACGACGACGAGCGGCAGTTTCTGGACCCCGGCCAGATTCATGCCCTCGTGGAACGGGCCGGTCGACGTGCCGCCGTCGCCGATGTACGTCATCGCGACGAGGGCCTTGCGCTGCATGCGGGCCGCGAGCGCCACTCCGGCCATCACGGGCACGAGCGCGCCGAGCATCGAGATCGCGGAAACGACCCCCCGGTCCGGCGAGCCCATGTGCAGGTTGCCGTCCTTGCCGCCCGAGGGCGCCGTGGCCTTCCCCATGTGCTGGGCGAAGACGTCGCGGGGAGAGAACCCCATGACGAGAACGGAGCCGAGATTCCGGATCAACGGGCCGAGGATGTCTCCCTTCGCGAGCGCGAACGCGCTGCCCACCGCCGTCGCCTCCTGCCCGAGACAGCGGTAGAGGCCGCCGACGATCTTGCCCTGGCGGTAGAGGTGAACGAGCTTCTCCTCGACCAGGCGCGTCGTGCGCAGGAATCGGTAGAGCGCGATCTTCTGGGCGGGTGCGAGATCCGGCATGGGAGCGTGTCGGACGCTAGGCCCCCTCGATCTGCTGCGCCAGGTAGTTCTCGGCGCCGATGTCCTTGATCTGCTGGATCTGCGCCTCGATCCAGTCGATGTGCTCCTCTTCGGAGACGAGGATCCTCTCGAAGAGGGCGCGCGTGCCGTTGTCCCCCTTCTGGGTGGCGAGGGCGATACCGCTGGTTCAGGCGCTTGACGGCGTCGTGCTCGAGGGCGAGGTCGACGTGCATCATCTCGGGCACGGTTCCCGGCGACGTTGATCTTCATGTACTTCTGCATGTTGGGGGCCGCGTCGAAGTACAGGATCCGGTCGATGGCCTCCTGGGCGTGCTTCATCTCGCCGATCGACTCTTTCTCGGTGTGGTCGGCCAGACGCATGTAGCGCCAGTTTCGGAGCATCCGGGCATGGATGAAGTACTGGTTGATGGCGGTCAGTTCCGCGCTCAGAACTTCCTGAAGGACCTTGAGGATCTCCGAATCTCCCTTCACGGCGCCCTCCTTAACTCACAGATGGCGCGTATCCTATCCTCGGCCGGGCCGCGCCGGGCTATCATTCGCCCATGAGCGAACGAGATCCTCTGGTGCCTCCGGCGGTGGCCGAGGGGCGCAAGCGCTGGCGGGAGTCCTCGGCGAAGGATTTCGCGAAGGTCCCGCCGTGGAAGAAGGACTGGACCACCGTCTCGGGCGCTCCGGTCGAACCGCTGGCCGGGCCGGACACGGTCGCAGGCCTCGATTCCGAGCGCGACCTTTCGTGGCCGGGCCAGTACCCCTACACGCGCGGCGTCCACCCGACGGGGTACCGCGGCAAGCCCTGGACGATGCGCCAGTTCGCCGGCTACGGAACCGCCAAACAGACCAACGAGCGATTCCACTATCTGCTCGAGCACGGCCAGACGGGGCTCTCGACGGCCTTCCACCTCCCGACCCTCTACGGCTACGACTCGGACCACGAGATGGCCCGCGGCGAGGTCGGCAAGTGCGGCGTCGCGATCGATTCCCTGCGGGACATGGAGGTGCTCTTCGACAGGATCGATCTCGGCCGCGTGACGACGTCGATGACGATCAACTCGACCGCGCCGATCGCTCTGGCGATGTACCTCGCCGTGGCGGAGAAGCACGGCACGCCGTGGACGAAGGTCGGCGGGACGCTGCAGAACGACATCCTGAAGGAATACATCGCGCAGAAGGAGTACATCTTTCCGCCGCGACCGTCGATGCGTCTCGTGACCGACCAGTTCTCTTTCTGCGCGAAGCACGTGCCCGAAGTTGGAACACGATCTCGATCTCCGGGTACCACATCCGCGAGGCGGGCTCGACCGCCCTGCAGGAGCTCGCCTTCACCCTGCGCGACGGCGTCGAATACGTGAAGTACGGGATCGAGGCGGGGCTCGCGGTCGACGAATTCGCGCCGCGCCTGTCCTTCTTCTTCAACTCGCACAACGACTTCTTCGAGGAGATCGCGAAGTTCCGGGCGGCGCGCCGCGTGTGGTCCAAGACGATGAAGGAGCGCTTCGGGGCGAAGGACCCGCGTTCCTGGATGTGCCGCTTCCACACGCAGACGGCCGGCTGCTCGCTCACGGCGCAGCAGCCCTACAACAACGTCGTGCGCACGGCCCTGCAGGCGCTCGCCGGTGTGCTCGGCGGCACGAACTCGCTGCACACCAACTCGCTCGACGAGACGCTCGCCCTGCCGAGCGACTTCGCCGTGAAGCTCGCGCTGCGGACCCAGCAGGTCATTGCGCACGAGTCCGGCGTGGCGAACACGATCGATCCGCTGGGCGGCTCCTACTTCGTCGAAGACCTGACCAACCGGATGGAGCGCGGCTGCTTCGACTACTTCCGGCGGATCGACGCCCTGGGCGGGATGGTCGAGGCCATCGAGGCGGGATTTCCGCAGCGGGAGATCATGGACGCGGCCTACGCCTACCAGCGGGCGGTCGATGCGAAGGAGAAAGTCGTCGTCGGCGTCAACGAGTTCGTCGAGACGGACGAACAGCCGCTCGAGATCCTCTACATCGACGAATCGGTCGAGGATTCGCAGAAGAAGGCGCTCGGCGAGCTTCGCCGCACGCGCGACGGGAAGGCGGTGTCCTCGACCCTCGCGGCCCTCGGGAAGGCCTGCGGCGACGGCCAGAACGTCATGCCGCCCTTGATCGAGGCCGTGAAGACGTACGCCACGGTCGGGGAGATCTCCGACGTGATGCGGGGAGTGTTCGCGACGTATGAAGAGCCCGCGGTCTACTAAAGAGAGCGCTCGCTGGAGCGAACGCCCGGAGGGCGTCGCTCAGCTCGCTTCGGACTTGAAAGGGACATTTTCTGACCATGAGTGATCGGGCCGATTTTCAATTTGCCTCGATCGAGGAGGCCGTCGAGGACCTTCGGGCGGGGAAGTTCGTCGTCGTCGTGGACGACGAGGACCGGGAGAACGAAGGGGATCTGGTCCTGGCCGCGGAGAAAGTCACGCCGCAGGCCATCAACTTCATGGCGCGCGAGGGGCGCGGCCTGATCTGCCTGGGCCTGACCGAAGAGCGCTGCGACGAGCTGCAGCTTCACCCGATGGTCGAGGAAAACACCTCGAACTTCGGCACCGCCTTCACCGTCTCGATCGAGGCCCGCGGCCGGACGACGACGGGCATCTCCGCGGCCGACCGGGCGGCCACGATCCTGACGGCCATCGATCCCGAAGACGCGGCCGGCGGACCTGCTCCGGCCAGGGCACATGTTCCCCCTGCGGGCGCAGACCGGCGGAGTCTTGAAGCGCGCGGGGCAGACGGAGGCCTCCGTGGACCTCTGCCGGATCGCCGGGCTGACGCCGGCGGCCGCCCTCTGCGAGATCATGAACGAGGACGGAACGATGGCGCGCGTTCCGGATCTGGCGAAGTTCTGCGAGCGGCACGGGCTCCGGATGGTCACGGTGGCCGATCTGATCCGCCACCGGATGGGCCACGAGCGGCTGGTGCACCGGATCGCCTCGCCGCACCTGCCGACCCGGTTTGGAGACTTCCGCGTCTACGCGTATCGCAGCGACGTCACGCACGAGGAGCACCTCGCCCTGGTGCTCGGCGAGGTGAAGGAAGAGGAGCCCGTCCTCGTGCGCGTGCACTCCCAGTGCCTGACCGGCGACGTCTTCGGCTCGACGCGCTGCGACTGCGGCGAGCAGCTCGCCCTCGCGATGGAGAAGATCCACGAAGCGGGCCGGGGCGTTTTTCTCTACCTGCTGCAGGAGGGTCGCGGCATCGGCCTCGTCAACAAGCTGAAGGCGTACGAGCTGCAGGACGAAGGCCACGACACGGTCTCGGCCAACGAGAAGCTCGGCTTTCCGCCGGACATCCGCAACTACGGCGTCGGCAGCCAGATCCTGCGCGACCTCGGCGTGCGCAAGATGCGCCTGATGACGAACAACCCGTCCAAGTACGTGGCGATCGGCGGCTACGGACTCGAGATCGTCGAGCGCGTCCCGCTCGAGATCCACCCGACCGACCGGTCGCGCAAGTACCTCGAGGCAAAGAAGAACAAGATGGGGCACCTGCTCAAGCTCGTCTAGGAGCGAGGGCGTCGTCGCGCGATCCCGCATATCCTCCGGCCCCAGAAGGCAAGGAGGAGCACATGACGGCCAAGACATTCGAGATTCTGCCGGCCGGCGGCGGCGGGGGAGCCCGGGCCCTTCGCCGGGGCATCATCGCGGCGATTCTGTTCATCGTCCTGGTCCTGGGGGCGCCCATCACGGTCGTGCCCGCGGGGCACGTCGGCGTCAAGGACTTTTTCGGAAACGTTTCGAACAGCGTCCTGCCGGCGGGAGTTCACCTGATCTTCCCGTTCACGCGCGTGCACAAGATGTCGATCCAGACCGTGGAGCTGAAGGAGACGGCCGAGGTCCCCTCGAAGGAGGGCCTCATGATGGATCTCGAGGGGTCGCTGCTCTACCGGCTGGATCCGACGAAAGCGGCCGAGATCTATCGGACGGTCGGTCGCGACTATCCGGACGTCATCGTCATTCCCCAGATCCGGTCCGCGATCCGGGAGATCACGGCCTCCTACGACGCCAAGGCGCTGTACTCCTCCGAGCGCGAGCAGATCGCCCGCGAAACCTACGAGCTCTTCAAGAAGATGACGGGCGACCGGGGCATCCTCGCCGAGTCCGTGCTCCTGCGGAAGATCGGGTTCCCGCCGATCGTGGCCAACGCGATCCAGGAGAAGTTGAAGCGCGAGCAGGAGGCCGAGCAGATGAAGTTCGTCCTCCAGAAGGAGCAGCAGGAGGCCGAGCGCAAGCGGATCGAAGCGCAGGGCATCTCGGACTTCCAGAGGATCGTGGCGCAGGGAATCTCGCCGCAGCTTCTGGAGTGGAAGGGGATCGAAGCCACGGAGAAGCTCGCGATGAGCCCCAACGCGAAGATCGTCGTCATCGGCAATCCCAAGACGGGGCTGCCCATCATTCTGGGGGGCGGCGAGGGGAAATGACGATCCCGATGCCGGCGGCCGTGCTCGCCGGCGGCGCATCGCGCCGGATGGGCCGCGACAAGGGGGCGCTGCCCTACGGAGCGGGGACGCTCGCGGAGTTTCAGGCCGGCGCGCCTCGCCGGCCTCTTCTCCGAGGTCTGGCTCGTCGCGAAGCGGACGCCCGACTACGCGTTCGGCCCGGCCCGCGTTCTGGTCGACGACGTGCCGGAGCTCGCGCCCGTCCACGGGCTGCGCCGCGCGCTCCGGGAGGCTCCCGACCGGGTGTTCGTCCTCGCCGTCGACCTGCCGGCGCTGTCGGACGGGGTCGTCGAGCTCCTCGGGCAGCGCGGCCTCGCGACGGCGGCTCCCGCGCTTCTCCCGGAGGCGGACGGGCAGGCTCCAGCCCCTGGCCGCCGTGTGGCGGCGCGAGGCGCTGCCCGAGCTCGACCGCCGCGTCGCGCGCGGGGAGCTCTCGCTGCACGGGCTCGCGGCGGCGCTCGGAGCCGAGGTCGTGTCCGAGCTCGAGTGGCGCCGGGCCGACCCCTCGGGCAACTCCTTTCTGAACGTGAACACGCTCGAGGAATACGCGCAGCTTCGGGAGCGCGCGTGAGCGAGGCGGAAGGCAAGGGCAAGCGGCCCCGCCGGCCGCGCGCGACACGGCCGCTGCGCCACGGCCAGCTCCACCTCGACCACCGCGGCCGGGCCCGCATGGTCGACGTCGGCGGAAAGGCCACGAGCGCGCGGCGGGCGGTCGCGCGGGGGCGGGTGCGTCTGAACGAAGCGGCGTTCGCGGCCCTTTCCGAGGGAAGGCTCTCGAAGGGGGACGCGCTCGCCGTCGCCCGCCTGGCGGGAATTCTGGCCGCGAAGAAGACCTCGGAGCTCGTCCCCCTCGCCCATCCCATCGCGCTCGACGCGGTCGCGGTGGATTGCGCGCTCGAAGCGCGGGAGCGCGAGGTGGTCGTCACCGCGACCGTCTCGACCACGGCCCGCACGGGCGTCGAGATGGAAGCCCTGACCGCGGTGACGGGAGCCTGCCTGGCGCTCTACGACATGGCCAAGAGCCTGGACCGGTCGATCGCAATCCGCGAGATCGTGCTGCTCGAGAAGACCGGCGGCCGCTCGGGCCCCTACCGGCGCTAGGGCCCTCCGGTTCCCTCGCCCCCCGACGGGGGGAGAGGGGCAGGGTGAGGGGGGCCGTCTCTCGCCGGGCGCTGGCTCGTCGCGCCATAATGGCGCCATGTCGATCCGCGTGGCGATCCTGACGGTTTCCGACGGCGTGTCCGCCGGAGCGCGCAAGGACGAGGGCGGGCCGGCCGTGCGAGCAGGCGCTCCGGCAATCGGGCCTCGAGTACCGCATCGTCTCCCGCGAGATCCTGCCGGACGAAGCGAAGCAGGTCGCGCGCGCGATCCGTGTGCGGGCCGACGCGGCAGAGGCGGACCTGATCCTGTCTGACGGGCGGGACCGGCGTCGCGCCGCGCGACCGGACTCCGGAAGGCGTGCGGGAGGCGATCGAGTTCGAGATTCCCGGGATCGCGGAGAAGATGCGCGCGGAGACGTCGCGCGGCCTCCCGGCGGCCTATCTTTCGCGGCAGGTCGCCGGCGTGCGCAAGAAGTCGCTCGTCGTCGCGCTGCCGGGCTCGCCCAAGGGCGCGGCGGACTGTCTGGCGGCGATCCTCGCGCTCGTTCCGCACGCGCTCGCGCTCGTCCGCGGAGAGCGGCCGGACCATCCCGCGCCGTCCTCCCCGGGTCCGCCGCGTTGACGGGCCCGTCCCGCTCCGGTCCGGCCGGGGATCGACGGCCTCCTGGCGGACCCGTCGCCGATCGCCGGCCGGCGCGTCGGTCTGATCACGAACCCGTCGGGGGTGACCGCGGGAGGCATGCCCACCTGGAAGGCGCTCTTCGAGGCGCGCGGCGTGAGGCTCGAGCGGCTGTTCGGTCCCGAGCACGGTGTGGACGGCGGGGCGATCTACATGGAGGCGGTCGGCGACGCCGTGCATCCGCCGACGGGACTGCCCGTCGTCTCGCTCTACGGCCGCACCGTCGAGAGCCTGAAGCCCCGCCCGGAGGACCTCGAGGGGCTCGACGCCGTGGTGTTCGACGTCGCGGACGTCGGGGCGCGGTACTACACCTTCGTCTGGACGATGCTCCTCGCGATGGAGGCCTGCGCCGAGGCGGGCCTTCGCTTCGTCGTCTGTGACCGCGCGAATCCCATCGGCGGCGCCGTCGAGGGCGCGCCGCAGGAGGACCGCTATCTCTCCTTCGTCGGTCTGCACGCGATCCCGGTGCGGCACGGCCTGACGGCCGGCGAGCTCGCGCGCCTCCTCGCGGCCGAGCGCCGGATCGGTGTCGACCTGCACGTCGTTCCCGTCGAGGGCTGGGCGCGCGAGATGCCGTTCGAGGACACGGGACTGCCGTGGGTGTCGCCGTCTCCCAACATCCCGACCCCGCGCACGGCACTGGTCTATCCCGGGATGTGCCTGCTCGAAGGCACGAACCTGTCGGAAGGCCGGGGAACCACGCGGCCCTTCGAGCTCTTCGGCGCGCCCTGGCTTTCGGCGATCCCGTTTGCCGACGCCTTGAACGGGCTCGAGCTGCCCGGCGTGCGATTCCTGCCGACCCATTTCCGCCCGATGTTCGACAAGCACGCGGGACAGACCTGCGGAGGAGCGCTCCTGCAGGTGACCGACGCCGCGTCCTACCGTTCCTTCGAGACCGGCCTGCGGATCGTCGAGGCGGCGCGACGCGCGGCGCCGGGCGAGTTCTCCTGGCGCACCGAGCCTTACGAGTTCGACGCGCGGCCCGCCATCGATCTGCTGACCGGTTCGCCCCGGTTTCGCGAGATCCTCGATCGGGGAGAAGCGCTCGCCCCGGAAATCGCAAGGCACGACGCCGGAGCGCGAGAATTTCTGGCGCGGCGCGCCCCGTTCCTCCTCTACCCGGACCGCCGACCCGCCGTCGTCGCGTTCGTCGGGGCTCACAACGCCGGAAAGACGACCCTGATCGCTCGCCTGGTGCCGCTTGCTCGCGAGCGCCGGCTTCTCGGTCGGCACCGTGAAGCACACCTCCCGCGACGCCGAGGACGACGTGCCGGGGAAGGACTCGCAGCGCCATGCGGCGGCCGGCGCGCGGGTCGCGGCGTTCGTCACGCCCGGCCGGACGACTGCCCGCCGCTTCGGCGGAGAAGAGGAGCTCACGGCGGTGATGGCGCGCGAGTTTGGCGCATGCGATCTCGTCCTCGTCGAGGGGTACAAGTCGCTTCCCTTCCCCAAGATCGAGGTGCGGCGTGCCGCCGTGCCGGGCGTTCCGGTCGAGGGGATCGCCGCCCGCGTCTCCGACGCGCCGGCGCCCGACGGCGTGCCCACCCTCGCGTTCGGCGACGACGCGGGCCTGCTCGAGACCGTGCTGCGCCTGGCCGGCCTGAGGCGCGCCCCCGGTTGAAGCTCGTCGTCTTCGATCTCGACGGTACGCTGATCGACGGCTACGCCGCGATCGGCGACGCGCTGGGGTATGCGATGGCGCGCCTGGGCCTGGCGCCGCCGGCGCCCGCGGCGGTCCGGTCGATGGTCGGCCACGGACTCGAACGCCTGATCGCCGAGGCCGCCGGCGAGCGCAACGTCCGCGAGGGAGTCCGGCTCTTCCGCGAGCGGTATCCGGACGTCGCGGTCTCGCGGTCGGAGCTGCTGCCCGGCGTGGCCGACGTCCTCGCGACGCTGCAGGACCGCGGCGCGGCGCTCGCCCTCGCTTCCAACAAGCCGCCGGACTATTCGCGGCTGATCCTGGAGGCCAAGGGGGTCGCGCACTTCTTTCGCGCGATCGAGGGGCCCGGTCCCGACATGCCCGCCAAGCCCGATCCGGCGATGCTGCGGCGCGCCATGGCGCAGGCGGACGCCCGGCCCTCCGCGACGCTCGTCGTCGGCGACATGGAAGTGGATTCCGAGTTCGCCCGGGCGGCCGGCTGCGGCGTCGTGCTGATCGCGAGCGGGTCGCGCACGCGGGAGGAGCTCGCGCGGACCGACGCGGACGCGCTGTTCGATCACATCGCAGAGCTGCCCGCGTGGCTGGAGCGCCGCGGCTGACGAGCGACTCGGTACAATGCGCCCGCATGCGCGTGACCGCCCGATGAGCCGCATCGTCGTCGCCGAGAAGATGGCCGAAACGGGCCTCGCGCTCCTGCGCCGGCAGGGGCACGAGGTCCTCGACCTTTCCGGCGCGCCGCGGGAGAGGCTCCTCGAGGAGATCGCCGACGCCGACGCCCTGCTCGTCCGCAGCGCCACGAACGTGGACGCCGCCCTGCTCGGCGCCGCGCCGCGACTTCAGGTCGTCGCCCGGGCGGGCGTCGGGGTGGACAACGTGGACGTGCCGGCCGCGACGGCGCGCGGCGTCCTGGTCTTGAACGCCCCGACGGCCAACGTCGTCTCGGCCGTCGAGCACACGTTCGCCCTGCTCCTCGCGCTCCTGCGCAAGATTCCGGCGGCCGCGGCGTCGATGGCGGAAGGCCGCTGGGAGAAGTCGAAGTTCCTCGGATCCGAGCTCTCCGGAAAGACCCTCGGCATCGTCGGCCTCGGGCAGGTCGGGTCGCGGGTCGCCGCGCGCGCCCGCGCCTTCGACGCGAAGCTGCTCGGCTACGACCCCTTCCTGCCCGAGGAGCGTGCGAAGGAGATGGGCGTGCCGCTCGTGGACCTCCCGGAGCTTCTGGCGGCCTGCGACATCGTCACGCTGCACGCGACGGTCGGCGAGAAGGGGAAGGCCCTGCTCGGCCGCGCGGAGATCTCCGCGATGAAGCGCGGCGCCATCCTCGTCAACGTCGCCCGCGGCAGCCTGATCGACCAGGGCGCGCTCCTCGAGGCCCTCCAGTCGGGGCAGCTCGCGGGAGCGGCGCTCGACGTCTTCGATCCCGAGCCGCCGGCGCCGGGCGATCCGCTGCCGAAGCTTCCCAACGTCGTCGCGTCGCCGCACCTGGGCGCCTCGACGGTCGAGGCGCAGGAGCGCGTCGCGCTCCAGACGGTCGAGGCGCTCCTCGAAGCCCTCGCGGGCGCGTCGTACGTTCCGGCCGTGAACCTGCCGTTCCGGGGCCCGGCCGATCCGACCGGCGCGGCCGCGTGGATGCGGCTGGCCGAGCGCACGGCGCACTTCCTCGCGGAGCTCGCCGGGTCGAGGATCTCCGGGCTCGCGGTGGAGACCTGGGGCCTGCCCGAAGACCTGCTCCGGCCGGTGGCCGTTGCGGCCGTGAAGGGGGCGCTCGCGGGTCACTCGCCCGAAGCCGTCAACTTCGTCAACGCCCTGCACGTGGCGCACGAGCGCGGGCTCGCGGTCTCGGAGACGCGCCACGAGGATCCCGGCAACTACGTGCGCTCGATCCGCGTGGCGCTCTCGGGAGACGGGCGGCGCACGCGCGCGGACGCGACGCTCTTCTCCGGCCGCGACGCGCGGGTCGTGGCGGTGGACGATCTGCCCCTCGAATTCCGGCCCGAGGGGACCGTCGTCTTCCTGAAGAACCGCGACGTGCCGGGTGTCGTCGGAAGCGTCGGGACGATCCTCGGCGAAGGGGGAGTCAACATCGCCAACTTCTCGCTGGCTCGGGGAAAGGGCGACGGCGCCGCCGCGGTGATCGCCGTGGATTCTCCGCCGCCGCCCGCGGTCCTCGAGCGCCTGCGCGCGGCGTCGGCGGTCGAGGAAGTGCGTGTGGTGAGCTGGTGAGCCGCCTGCGCGTCGTCGTGCTCTTCGGCGGCCGCTCGGTCGAGCGCGAGGTGTCGCGCATCTCCGCCGCGACGATCGCCGGGGCGCTCGACCCGCGCAAGTACGAGGTCGTGCCGCTCGCCGTCGGACCGGACGGCCGGTTCCAGACGGCGGCCGTGTCGGCGCGCCTGCTCTCCTCGGGCCCCGTCCCGGAGAAGTACCGCGTCGAGGCGGCGCCGGCGCCCGAAGCGCAGGCGCTCGTGCCGGCCGAGATCGGTCCGGGACGGGCCGACGTCGTCTTTCCGATCATTCACGGGACGACGGGGGAGGACGGCGTCCTGCAGGGCTTCCTCGAGACGCTCGGCATCCCCTACGTCGGCGCGGGCGTCACGGGCTCGGCGGTCGGGATGGACAAGGCGGTCTTCAAGGCGCTGATGCGCGATGCCGGCATCCCGACGCCGCGGGCGCTGCCGCTTTCCTATCCGCTCTCCGCCGAGGAGAAGCCGCGCGTGCGGTCGCGGGTCGAGGCGCTCGGGATCGCTCTGCCGCTCTTCGTCAAGCCCGCCTGCGGCGGCTCCTCCGTCGGCGTGACGAAGGTGAAGGAGTGGGAAGCGCTCGCCGGCGGCCGTCGATCTCGCGTTCCGCTACGACGAGCGGATCCTCGTCGAGGAGGGGATCGAGGCCCGGGAGCTCGAGTGCGCCGTGCTCGGCAACGAAGAGCCCAGGGCGTCGATCGTGGGGGAGATCGTTCCCGGCCGCGAGTTCTACGACTACGAGGACAAGTACGTCGAGGACCGCGCGAAGCTGCTGATCCCGGCCCCCGTCGGCGAGGCCGTCGCCCGGGAGGTCCGCCGCCTCGCGGTCGACGTGTTCCGCGCGGCCGGGGTCTCCGGCATGGCGCGCGTGGACTTCTTCCTCGAGCGGGGAACGGATCGGGTGCTCGTCAACGAGCTGAACACGCTTCCCGGATTCACGGCGATCTCGATGTACCCCAAGCTCTGGGAGGCCTCGGGCCTGCCCCTGCCGGCGCTTCTGGACGAGCTCATCCGGCTCGCCCTCGAGCGTCAGCAGAGGCGCGCGAGGCTCCTGCACGAGCCGCCGAAGAGCCTCACCTAGGGCTTCCAGAGGCTCTCCCACCACGGTCCGGCCGGGCCGTCGCCGGGCAGGTTCATCTTCACCCGGATCTGGTCGGCGTTCCAGCCCGTCAGCGACGCGAGGTTCTCCGCTTCGCGCTGCCAGCGCCGCGCGACCTCCAGGCGGTAGCGGTCGCCCGCGCCGCACGAGAGCGGTCCGTCGAAGGAATGGCGGACGACGTACCGGCCCTGAAAATTCTCCCGATCCGCCGTTTCCTGAAAGACCAGGTCCTCGGGGAAATGGGCCTCGTCGTAGCGAACGTGGAGGCGCGTGAAGAAGACGTTGGCGCCCGCGCGCGAGGGCTCGGCGGGCTCGTCGAGCCAGAAGACGCCGAGCTGCCGGAGCTCCTCGCGGGAGAGCGGGTCCGCCGCGCAGGGGTCGCACCAGGCCATGTCCCAGGCGTACTCGAGAAAGACCGTCTGCATGCGCTCGCGACGGACCTGCTCGGTGAAGAGCGCCTTGTAGAAGGTGCCGAAGTCCTCCTTCACGTAGAGCGGCACGTCCTGATTCGAAGGAAGACGCACGGTCCGGTAGTTGGTGGTCTCGACGCGTCCGCGGCGCGTGAGCGCGAACACGAAGAGCTCCTGCGGCCCGTTCGCGTTGACCATGCCGAGACGGATCGGCAGCATGAACTTGGGCGACTCGTAGGCGACCTGGATCGGCCGCAGGTAGGAGAACCCGAGCCGCGCCTTTTCGGCCAGGTTCACGCGCGCCACGAAGAAGCGCATCCGCTGCTTGATGTAGCCGGCGAGCACGCGCGAGGCGCCGTCGGGCACCCGGTACTGGTTCTCGCGCAGCCACGTCTCGAGGCCGTCGGATTCCTTCGCCGAGAGGATCAGGATGTCGTACTCGCCGACGGTGTAGCGCGCCTCGACGGTCACGCCGAGGCTCTTCTCGCGGCGGGCCGCCTGCGACGTCGCGGCGTCGGCCGCCGGAGAGGCCATCGCCCGCTTCTCCATGCGCCGCCACGGCGCAGGGATCGGGGTCGAAGTACTCGACCAGGCGCGGCGCGGAGTAGGCGTCGAGGTGGTCGAGGAGGGCACCGTCACCGACGTGGATCTGAGAGCGGGTCAGAAACGTGGGAACCGGGACCACGACCGCGAACTCCCTCGGGTCGCCCTGGAAGTCGTTGGCCATCGTCAGGACGGTCCGGTCGCGGTCACGGACGAGCGCCACCCGGGAGGCGCGGTTGAACAGCTTCGCGTCCCCCTTCGCCACGTAGAACCCGCAGAACGGGAGGGCCGGCTGGCTGGCGGCGAAGAGCAGCAGGAAACAGAGCGCCGGGGCGAGGGGACGTTTCATCGCGGTCTCCTTTCGGTTCGTGGAAGGCCGGAACGGGCGGACCGTTCCAGGCGTAGCGGCGGCCGGGCAGGATCCGATCGAGCAGGGGGACCAGGGGCGAGAACAGCGCGAGCGACCAGAGCGGTCCGTTGGTGCGGAAGAGTCGGAACTGGATGTAGGCGGCGCCGGCGGCGACGAGGAGCCCGAAGAGGACCCGGCCCGCGCGCGCGTCGGGTGTCGTCTTCGGATCCGAGATCATGAAGAACGAGAAGATCAGCAGGGACGCCGCTCTGCAGGCGGTGGAGCGGGATCGTGAGCGGCTCGCCCAGCCACAGCGAGCGGCCGAAGACGAGGGCCAGGAACAGCGCCGAGGAAGGCGAGCGTCACGTCGGCCCGCGCGGACCGCTGGACGACGAGCCCGCCCGCGCAGGCGAGCAGGAATCCGAAGAAGGCCGCGTGGCCCCACTGCGCCGGGGAGACCCAGGCGTCGCCCGTCGCGAGCATCGCCGCCACGATGCCGAAGTTCGTCGGGTTGAAGACGTGCTTGCCGCGCCAGCGCAGCAGGAACTTGCTCGCGATGGCGGCGGCGGCGGCGAGCGCGGCGAGCAGCGCGGAGTTGGTGCGCAGCAGCAGGCACAGCGACAGCCCGGAGATCAGCGCGCTGCGCGGGTCGAAGGCCGGGAGGCGGGCGATCCGCGTGCAGGCGAGCTGCGTCGAGAGCGCCGCGGCGAGCAGCAGGGCGACGCGTGCCAGAGAGACGTCCAGCCGCAGCGACGCGAGGCCGTAGAGCAGGAGCCCGGACAGCGCGCCGATCTGGTAGAGGCGCGGATCCCTGAGGATCGGGCCGGGCCGGCGGTCGGGGGAGTCTTCGGGCATGCGCTCATGCCACGGAAAGACACCGGCGGGGCGGGGCGGTTCCCGCGGCCGGAGGACTACAATTCCCTTCAAAGGGCAAGTGAGCTCCGTCCCATCGCCCGGCGCGCTGACCATCCGCCCGCTCGAGTCCGATGCGGAAGCGCAGTGGTGCGCCCACCTGATGTCGTCCTCCGAGCCGTGGGTCACGCTCGGCCGCACGTACCAGGAGGCGCTCGAGCGGATGCGCGACGACTCGCGCGAGCGCTACCTGGCGCGGCTGGGCTCGGTGCTGGCGGGATTCCTCGTCCTCAACCTGAAGGGGGCCTTCGTCGGGTACATCCAGAGCATCTGCGTCGCTCCCGAGCAGCGCCGCAAGGGGATCGGCGCGAAGCTCGTGAGGTTCGCCGAGGAGCGGACGTTGCGGGAGTCGCCCAACGTCTTCCTCTGCGTGTCCTCCTTCAACCACGAGGCCCGGCGCCTCTACGAGCGTCTCGGGTATCGGATGGTCGGGGCGCTGCCCGACTATCTGGTGCAGGGCCACGCGGAGCTGCTGCTGCGAAAGACGATCGGGCCGATCCGGGACTTTCAGAGGACCCGCGGCCGATAGCCTCCCGGGCGGGACGGGCTAAGCTCCCGCGCATGCCGGAGCTGCCGGACATCCTGGCCTATCTCTCGGCCCTCGACGCCCGGGTCAAGGGCCGCGTGCTCGAGGCGGTGCGCCTGGGAAACCCTTTTCTCCTGCGCTCGGTCGATCCGCCGTTGAAGGAAGCGGTGGGCCGTCGCGTCCTCGGGCTTGCGCGGATGGGAAAGCGGATCGTCTTCGAGCTCGAAGGGGACCTCTATCTGGTCCTGCACCTGATGATCGCGGGCCGCCTGCACTGGAAGAAGAAGGGAGCGAAGGTCGGAGGCCGGGTGGCGCTCGCGGCTTTCGATTTCGAGAACGGGACGCTTGCTTCTGACGGAGGCGGGCTCGAAGAAACGCGCCTCGCTCCACGTGGCGCGCGGCCGGTCGGGCCTCGAGCCGTTCGAGAGGGGCGGCCTGGAGGTTCCCGAGGCGACACTCTCCGCCTTCCGCGAGGCGCTCACGCGCGAGAACCACACGGTCAAGCGTGCGCTCACCGATCCGCGGCTCTTCTCGGGAATCGGCAACGCCTATTCCGACGAGATCCTGCACGCGGCCCGTCTGTCGCCGGCCAGGCTCACGAGCCGGATGACCGAGGAGGAGGTCGAGCGGCTCTGGACGGCGGCCCGGGAGACGCTGCGCGCGTGGAGCGAGAGCCTCGTCGGTGCAGCGGCGGACGCCTTCCCGGAAAAGGTGACGGCGTTCCGCGAGGGCATGGCGGTGCACGGACGGTTCGGCAAGCCGTGTCCCGTCTGCGGCTCTCCGATCCAGCGGATCGTCTACGCGCAGAACGAGGCGAACTACTGCGTGAAATGCCAGACCGGAGGCAAGCTGCTGGCGGACCGGGCCCTTTCGCAGCTGCTCCGGACGGACTGGCCGCAAGACGCTCGAGGAGCTGGAAGAGCGCAAGGCGTCCAGGGGGCCGGCCTGACGCCTCCACGCACGCCGTCCAGGCGCGTTGCCCTGGGCGTTCTTCTTTTCGCGGCAGCCATTCCTTCCGGAGTGGCGCAGACCGCGCTCGATCTGCCGCCGACCGGGAAAACGGAGTTCTCGCTCTTCGCCGGGTTCGGCTATGGGATCCGCGTCAACGGGGGTTCGACGGAGGAGCAGCTGCTCATGGTGCAGCCGCAGGTCGCCGTTCGGATCGGACGCCGGTTCGAATGGATCGTGGAGGGGCACTTCGCGCAGTACTTTCGCCCCGACGGCTGGGCGCTCGGGATCGTGCCCGCGTCGGCGCGGTACTTTTTCGGAGCCGGCCCGATCGCCGCCTACGCCGGTCTGGGCGTGGGCTTCTGCTGGACGAACCTGCAGATCGAGGAGATCGACCGGCGTTTCAACTTCCTCCTCGAGGCCGGGGCAGGCATCCGCGGCACGCCGCGAGCCGGCCGGGCCTGGATGGCGGAGCTGCGATGGCTGCACTATTCGAACGCCGGCACCGTGCGCCCTAATCTCGGCTTCAACGCGCTCGTGCTGCTCGCCGGCTGGCGCTTCCGATAGAGCTCGAGGGCAATCCGATGCCCAAAGGCCGTCATCCCGAGCGATCGCGAGGGATCCCAACCTCGGCAGGCTCTGCGCCACGGCGTCGAAGTCTGGGATTCCTCGGCCTGCCGGCCTCGGAATGACGGTCTTACTCCGGAAGCTTTCCCTGGAGGATCGTCGCGAGCGATTCCGGGTCGATGTTTCCGCCGGACACGATGCAGACGATCCTGCGTGCGTCGGCGGAGACCCGATGGGCCGCCGCCACGGCGGTCGCCCCGGCGCCCTCCGCGATCACGCGGTGCCTCTCGGCCAGGAGGCGCACCGCAGCGGCGACCTCGGCGAGGCCGACCACGAGAGACCCGTCCAGGAGCGTGCTGGCGAGCGGCCACATCTCCGGAAGCAGGCCGCCGCTGCCGATGCCGTCGACGAAGCTCTTGCGGTAGGCGATCGTCCTGCGGCGAGCCCGCCGCCAGAGACGCGGCCAGCGGCGCGGCCGTCTCGACCTCGCAGGCGAGCACCCTCGCGCCCGGGCGCAGCGCCTTGATGGCCGAGGCGATCCCGCAGGAGAGGCCTCCGCCGCCGAAGGGAACGAGCACCGTGTCGACGTCCGGAAGGTCCTCCAGCACCTCGAGGCCGATCGTGCCGTTGCCGGCGATCACGTCGGGGTCGCTGACGGGATGGATGAAGAGGCCGTCGACGCCGGGGTGCCGGTGCTCCCGCATCGTCTGCCACCAGCGGTCGAAGGGGACCTTGACGACCCGGCCGCCCAGCCTCTCGATCGCCGCGATCTTGATCTGCGGCGCGTGATCGGGAACGACGACGGTGCAGGGGATCCCGAGCGCTCGGGCGTTCCAGGCGACTCCCTGGGCCATGTTGCCGGCGCTCGCGGTCACGACACCGCGGGCAAGGCTTTCCGGGCGGCGCGAGGCGCATCGCGTTTCCGGCGCCGCGGATCTTGAAGGACCCGATCGGCTGCAGGTTCTCGAGCTTCAGCCAGATGCGGTCGGAGGAGTCCAGCGGCACGAGCGGCGTTCGCCGCGCGACGCCCGCCAGGCGTCCGGCCGCGGCGCGGATCGCCTCGAGCGGGATCGCCTCAATCGCCTTCGTGACGGCTGCCCCCGAAAGCGAGGAACCGTCCCGGCCCGGTCCCTTCGTCGCCTTCTCGTAGATGTGGCGGGCGGAGGCGACGTCTTCGATCGCGAGGCCGAGCGACTTGAAGAGCGTGATCTCTTCGCGCGAGCCGCGGCCGGGGGCCTTCCCGATCAGCACCTCGCCGATCTCGCCGACGATGTGGCGGTCGTCGATGGCGCCCTCCTGCTTCGCGATCACGAAATCGCCGCCTTCGTTCACGAGCGACTCGCGCCGGTCCGTGTACAGGCGGGAGTAGGCGACCGCCGCCGTGTCGAGCTCGCGCGCCGTCGGGATGCTGGACCCCGACCGCGTTGACGTGCGCCCCCGGGGCGATCCAGTCGCCGCGCAGGATCGGCTCGCGCGCGGAGGTCGTGGTGCAGATCAGGTCGGCGCCTTCGACCGCCTCGTGGACGGATGCCGCCGCCTCGACGGGAACCCCGCCGCGCGCCGACTCGCGCTCCGCAAACGCCTTCGCGTTGGCGAGGCTGCGGCTCGCGACCCGCACGCGGCGGATCTTTCGGACGCACCGCATCGCCTCCAGGTGCGTGCGCGCCTGCACGCCGGAGCCGAGGATCGCGAGGTCTCCCGCATCCTCGCGCGCGAGCGCCCGCGTCGCGACGGCGCTGACGGCGGCCGTGCGGATGGCCGTGATCGAGGTCGCGTCGATGACGGCCAGCAGGCTTCCGTGCCGGGCCTCGAAGAGCAGCACGGCGCCCTGGTGGCAGTCGAAGGGAGTGCCCTCGTTCGCCGGTGAAGAACGTGATGGCCTTCAGTCCCAGGACGCCGCTCCTGGCAGAAGCGCCCCGGGCATCAGCCCGAGCGCCCCGGCGCGCTCCGGCAGCCAGAGGATCGAGCGCAGCGGGAGCAGCGTCTCGCCCCGCGCGAGGGCCTTCATCGTGTCGGCCATGACCTCGACGCACTCCGCCATGGGCAGGAGGGCCGGCACTTCCGCCTGCGTCACGAAGAGCGTCTCCACGATGCTTCCTCCTACTGCCACCGGAAGATCTTGAGAGCGACCGCGAAGCTGATCACGGCCCAGACCGTCAGCACCAGCAGCTGCGAGGCGATCGACGCCAGGCCGCGTCCCTCGAGCATCACCGCGCGCAGCGCGTCGTTCAACGCCGTCAGCGGCAGCGCGCGGATCGCGGGCTGCGCCGCCTTCGGGAAGCGCTCGGCCGAGAAGAAGACGCCCGACAGCAGCCACATCGGGACCATCACCAGGTTCATCAGGCCGCTCGCGGCCTCGATCGTCTGCGCGCGCGAGGCCACGAGCAGGCCGATCCCCGCGAACGAGAGCGAGCCGAGCAGCGCCGCGAAGAGCAGCAGCGGAGAGCGAACCGCGGATCGGCACGCCGAAGGCGAGGACGCCGAAGGCGAGGATCACGGCGATCTCGAGCACGAGGAACACGAAGCGCGAAAAGATCTGGGCCAGCAGGTACGAGGACTTGCGCATGGGCGTCGCCGTCAGGAGCTTGAGCGTCTTCTTCAGGCGCGCGTTGACGATCCCGAAGCCGATGCCCCAGATGCCCGTGCCCATCAGGTTCAATCCCAGGATGCCCGGGATGAGGAAGTCGATGTAGCGGGAACCCTTCTCGTGCATCGGCTCTTCGCGGAAGGACACGGGATCCTTTCGGCCCGCCGCCCGCTGGATGGCATCGTCCGCCTCGAGCCGCGCCAGCCGCGCGTCGGGACGCGTCGGGTCGAAGTGGTACGTCAGCGGCGGCGGGCCCTGGACGAGGAGGGCGATCTTTCCGGTGCGCAGGGCGTGGAGGCCCTCTTCCAGCGTCGCGAAGGGGATCGCCTGGAGCGAGGGCGAGTCGAGCGGAGCCTCTGCCGCGCCGGTCACGCCGACGGGAACCTTGTCGGGCGGGCGGTCGCGGAAAGCGAAGCCCAGCACGACGGCCATGATCACGGGGAACGCGAAGACCCAGAAGACGGCCTCGGGTTCCCGGATGAACTCGAGCACGCGCGCCCGGGTCAGGGCATAGAGGGGAGAGCGCGGCCTACTCATCGCGAAGCTCCCGGCCGGTGAGCGAGATGAAGACGTCTTCGAGTGTGGCCCGGTGCGTCGAGAGGGAGAGCAGCTTCGCGCCGCTGCGATCGAGGCGCGCGAGCAGCGCCGGCACGGCGTCCACGAGCGACGCGACGCTGACGAACCAGCGGTCGTCGCGCCGCCGGCAGTCGCGGACCCCCGGAAGGCTCTTCAGGTCCGGCTCCGCCAGCGCCGGTTCCGAAGCGAACTCGACGATGTGCGGCGCGTGGAGCCCCGCGACGAGCTCCGCGGGCGACCCCTGCGCGATGATCTTCCCGTGGTCCACGACCGCGACGCGGTCGCACAGGCGCTCCGCCTCGTCCATGTAGTGGGTCGTCAGCATGACCGTGCGGCCGCCGGCGCGAAAGGCCTCGATCTTCTCCCAGAGCTGCAGCCGGCTCTGCGGATCGAGTCCGGTCGTCGGCTCGTCGAGGAACAGGATCTCCGGGTCGCCGGCGAGCGCGCACGCGACGGCCAGGCGCTGGCGCTGTCCGCCGGAGAGCTTGCCGACGCGCGCGTTCCGCTTCTCCTCGAGCGACATGTCCGAGAGCAGGAGCTCCGGGTCGCGCCCGCGCGGGTACAGCGAGCGGAAGAGGTCGAGCATCTCGTAGACGGTGAGCTTGTCGGAGAAGCGCGTTTCCTGCAGCGAGATGCCGAGGCGGCCGCGAAGCTCCCGCTCGTGCGTGCCCCACTGGCGCCCGAGGATCCGGACCTGCCCGGCGTCGGGGACGGTCAACCCCTCGAGGATCTCGATGGTCGTCGTCTTGCCGGCGCCGTTGGGGCCGAGCAGCCCGAAGCACTCGCCCGCGCGGATCTCGAGGTCGAGCCCGTCGACCGCGCGCACGTCGCCGTACCGCTTGGCGAGGCCGCGGCAGGAGATTGCGACGGAGCCGTTCCCTCGCTCGACCGGGGGGTTGGCGCTCATGGGGAGGGAGAGTTTAGACTGGGAACCTCGAAAATGTACGCCGCCCGATTCGAGACTCCCGTCGGGAGGATGCTCGCCGTGGTCGACGCGAAAGGCGCGCTCGTGCGCCTGGACTTCGAGAAGGGGCGGCGCACCGCGCGTCCGCGGATCGCGGACGCGCCCGGACAATGCGCGGCCGTGGTGCGGCAGGTCACGGAGTACTTCGCCGGCCACCGGCAGGAATTCACGCTGCGGCTCGCTCCCGAGGGCACGGCGTTCCAGCAGGAAGTCTGGACCGCCCTGTGCCGGATTCCGTTCGGCGCGCGCGTCACGTATTCCGAGATCGCCCGGCGGATCGGCCGGCCGGCGGCGGTGCGGGCGGTCGGGGCGGCCAACGGCGCCAACCCGATCGCGGTCGTGATCCCGTGCCACCGGGTCGTCGGCAGCGACGGCTCGCTGACCGGCTACGGCTCGGGGTTGCCGATCAAGAGCTGGCTGCTCGACCACGAAAGCGGACTTCGCCGGCTGCCGTTCCCGTCGGTCACGCCGGCGAGGCGTCCGGTTTCGGCCTGAGGCGGCGGCCCGGCTACCTCGGGACCACGATCCCTTCGAAGCCCATTCCTTCCAGCTCCGCCAGCGCCGCCTGGGCCTCTTCGCGGGTGGCGAAGGGGCCGACCTTGACGCGGGAAAGCCCGTTGTAGGGCTCGAGGTAGACGGGCTTCCCGGTGGCCTGCGCCTTCTCCGCGTGCCGCGACGCGCGCTCGGGCTGTGCGAACGATCCGATCTGGACCGACCAGGGGCCGGCCGGTGAGGGGGGCGTCGGCCGCAGTCCGAGCGACACGACCTCGATGCGCACCGGCGCGACACCCGGGCCGATCGCGCCGAGCCGTTTCGCCGCCTCCTGGGAGAGGTCGAGGATGCGGCCCTTCAGGAATGGCCCGCGGTCGTTGATGCGCACGCGTGCGCTCTTGCCGTTGTCGAGGTTGGTCACGTCGACGACGGTCCCGAGCGGGAGCTCGCGATGCGCCGCCGTCATCTGCGAGGAGTCGTAGATCTCGCCCGAAGCGGTCGGCTTCCCTTCGAAGCCGTCGTCGCCGCCGTACCAGGACGCCATGCCTTCTTCGGTCCATCCCACGGCGGGAGCCACCGCCGAGCCCGAGCCGGGCGGGGGAGCGCCGGAAGGGGCGGGGGCCGGAGCGCGCCGCGTTGCGCACGCGCAGGCGAGCGCGAGGACGACGGCCGGCGCGGCCCGCCGCCGCAAGCCCCGGCTCAAACGCGGACGGGGGCGGCCGCGATCTCGGCCGCGCCGGCGAGCGCCGGCTCCAGTTCTTCGCGGACGAAGACCTCCACCTGCTCGGCGCACCGTCCGATGAGCTTCTCCGGGCGCGACGCTTCTTCGAGCTCGCCGCGGCTCATGCCGAAGGTCTTGTCGGCACCGAGCCGGTCGAAGAGGTCGGGCATCCCGCCCTCGCGCGCCAGGCGATCCGCCGACGCCCGGGCGTGAACGCGGAGCTTCTCGTGCAGCTCCTGCCGGTCGCCGCCGTGGCGCACGGCCTCCATCAGGAGGTTCTCCGTCGCCAGGAAAGGGATCTGTTCCGCCAGCCGCCTCCGCGAGACCTCCGGATGGACGACGAGGCCCGCGACGACGTTCTCGAGGAGCACCAGGATCGCGTCCGAGGCCAGGAAGGCCTCCGGAACCGCGATGCGCTTGTTGGCGGAATCGTCGAGGCTCCGCTCGAGCCACTGTGTCGCCGCGGTCATGGCGGTGTCGAGCGAAAGCGCGATGACGTGGCGGGCGAGCGCGCAGACGCGCTCGGCGCGCATCGGGTTTCTCTTGTAGGGCATCGCGGAGGAGCCGATCTGCTCCGCTTCGAAGGGCTCCTCGAGCTCCCCGTCGTGCTGGAGCAGGCGCAGGTCCGTTCCCATCTTGTGGGCCGATTGCGCGAGTCCGGAAAGCGCGTGGACGACGGCGTCGTCCTGCTTGCGCGAGTAAGTCTGGCCGGACACGAGCTGGCGCCGGGCAAACCCCGCGCGCCGCGACACCGCGGCGTCGAGCTCCTCGACCTTCTGCGAGTCGCCGCCGAAAAGCAGCAGGAAGGAGGCCTGGCTCCCGGTGGCGCCCTTGGCACCGAGGAAGCGCAGGCCATGGCGCGCCGCGCGCACGGCCTCGAGGTCCGCGAGGAGATCGCTTGCCCAGAGCGCCGCCCGCTTTCCGACCGTCGTCGGCTGTGCCGGCTGGTAGTGCGTGTACGCGAGGGCGGGAAGGTCACGGTGCGCGAGCGCGAAGTCGCGCAGGCGCCGGAGGACCGCGATCAAGCGCCGCTCGACGAGCCCGAGGCCCTCGCGCATCTGCATCAGGTCCCCGTTGTCCGCGACGTAGGCCGAAGTGGCTCCCCAGTGGATGATGCCGCGCGCCGCGGGCGCCGCGGCGCCGAAGACCCGCACGTGGGCCATGACGTCGTGGCGGGTGCGCTCTTCCTCGCGCGCGGCCGCCTCGAAGTCGATGTCGGCCAGGTGCTCGCGCATCTGCGCGAGCGCCTCCTCGGGGATCGGAAGCCCGAGGCGCCGCTCTTCCTCGGCGAGCCAGAGCCAGAGGTGCCGCCAGGTCTCGAACTTGAATGCCGCGCGAGAAGATGCGGGACATCTCGGCCGACGCGTAGCGGTCGGCGAGGGGATTTCCGGCCCGGTCAGTCCTCAACGCCGGCGTCCTCTCCGAGGAGGAACTGCATCGGGTCCTCGTTGCCGCAGACCAGGCACTGCGCCTCGGTGACCTTCCCGGCCTCCATCTCGAAGATGTAGCTCGGTGTCGTGCAGGTCTGGCAGATCAGGTACTCGATCTCGCGGTCCTCGGCGGGCGTGGGCTTCTTGGGGGGCTTGGCTTCCACGCGTCCATTTTCGCATGGAGTTCGGTCGGTCGGACATCATCTGTCCCGCGGGCGGGCGCACAATGAAAGCATGAGCTCGCCCTGGCTGATCCTCGCCCTGACGGCCGCCGCGCTGACGCTCGCCGCGGCGATCCTGCTCCGGCTCTTCCTGGCCCGTTCCCGCAGCGCCACGACGGCCCTCGAGCGCCTGCTTCGCCGAGACGGCGGCCACGCGGCAGGCGGCGGAGGGCGTCGACCGGCGGTTCGAAGACCTGCGCCGGTCCGTCGAGAACCGCGTCCAGGGCGTCGAGCGCAGCCTGACGGAGGGGCAGAAGAACCTCACGGATCACCTGGGCAAGTCCGGGCGCATGCTGCAGGACGTGGGCGAGAAGATGGGGCGGATCTACGAGGCCTCGCAGAAGATCGAGAAGCTCGCCGGCGACGTCACGCGGCTCGAGGACCTGCTCAAGCCGCCGAAGCTGCGCGGCACGCTCGGCGAGACGTTCCTCGAGCAGGTGCTGTCCCAGGTTCTGCCGCAGCGGTGCTGGCAGATGCAGTACGGGTTCGGGGACGCCGTCGTCGACGCGGCGATCTTCGTCGGCGAGCGGATCGTCGCGGTGGACAGCAAGTTCCCGCTGGAGAACTTCCGCCGGTCGCGAGAGGCCGCCGACGAGTCCGAGCGAAGGCGGGCCCTGCGGGACTTCGGAGCGGACGTGCGCCGGCACGTCGACGCGATCGCCGGCAAGTACATCCGCCCGGAGGCCGGCACCTGCGACTTCGCCCTGATGTACGTCCCGGCCGAGGCGGTCTACGGGGAGATCGCGGGGGATGGGGAGGAGGCGTCGCTCGCGGACTACGCGGTCGAACGCCGCGTCATTCCCGTCTCGCCGCGACTCTTCTACGCGTACCTCTCCACCGTGTCGATGGGGCTGAAGGGCCTCGAGCTGCAGCAGGGCGCGCGGGAGATCGGCGAGAAGCTCTCCGAGCTCGCGCGGCTCTGGGGAAAGATCGAGGAGCCGTTTGCGAAGCTCGGGGCGCACCTCTCCAACACGCAGAAGCAGTACGAGCAGACGACCAGGGCGCTCGACCGTTTCGCGGCGCGGCTGGACGGAATCGCCGAACAAGCCGGCGAGAAGCTCGAGGCGCAGCCCCCGGCCCTCCCGCCCCTGCCGCCGTCGTAGCGGCGGCCCTCCGCGTCCCCCGAAGGGCGTGCGGGCGGAGGGCGGGAACGGCCCCTCTGATAGACTTTCGCGTTTTTCGCGCCCTATGAGCCTTCACGTCACCTCCGAAGTCGGGAAGCTGAAGTCCGTCCTGGTGCACCTGCCGGGCCCGGAGATCGACCGCATGGTGCCCGCCATGATGGAAGAGCTGCTGTTCGACGACATCCTCTACGGCAGCCGCGCCCGGGAGGAGCACCGGCGCTTCCAGCAGGTCCTGGGCTTCGTCGCCGACGAGGTCCTGGACGTCCAGCAACTGCTCGAGGAGGTGCTCGCCGTCCCGGAGCAGCGCTCCGCGATCGTCGAGGACCTCGGCCGGACGCTCTCCTGGGGCCCGGACATGGAGTCCCGGCTGCAGGAGCTCACGCCCGAAGGGCTGGCGGCCGCCCTGGTGACGGGCATCGAGAAGCCTCCCCAGGAAATGGCGCAGTCGACGGGCGACCTCTACCACCTGCCCCCGGTACCCAACTACTTCTTCCAGCGGGACCCCCTGGTCGTGGTCGGCAACCGCGCGATCCGCGGGTCGATGGCGACTCCGGCCCGGCTGCGGGAGCCCCTGCTCTCGGGATACGTCTTTCAGTTTCATCCCGCGCTTCGAGACCGACGGCGGCCGTTTCTGGTTCCGGGAGTTCTCGGCCGACTACGGGCGCGCCCAGTCCTATGCCCGGATGCGCCCGACGCTCGAAGGCGGTGACATCCTCGTGATGCGCGAGGACATCCTGGCGATCGGCTACTCCGAACGGACCGAGAAGACGACGATCGAGCGGCTGGCGGAGTCGTTCAAGCAGCAGAAGTCGCCGATCAAGCGGATCTTCGTCGTGGCCATCCCTCCGGCGCGCTCCTACATGCACCTGGACACGGTGTTCACGATGATCTCCCGCGAGGAGTGCCTCGTGTACGGCCCGATGATCCTGCCCGACGGCCCGGAGGAAGCGGACGTCTACGAGTGCGACCTGACAAAGCGCGAGATCACGTGGACGACCGAGAAGGACCTGCTCTCCGCGCTGCGCACGCAGAAGATGGACCTGAAGCCGATCCGCTGCGGCGGAGACGATCCGATCGCCGAGCGCCGGGAGCAGTGGACCGATGGAGCCAACGCCTTCGCGATGGCGCCGGGGGCCCTGATGATCTACGACCGCAACGAGCGGACGGCCGAAGAGCTCTCGAAAGCCGGCTACCGCGTCGTCGACGAGGCCGACCTGCTTCTGGGCAAGACCGACCTTCAGCTGCGTAAGAAGAAGAAGTACGTGATCCGGCTTGCGGCGCACGAGCTTTCGCGCGCCCGCGGCGGCCCGCGGTGTATGGCCATGCCGCTCCAGCGCGAAGACTTGCCGGCGTAGCTTGCGCGCCCCTCACCCCAACCCTCTCCCGGCGGGAGAGGGGGTAGGCTTCCTCGGCAGCGCATGATCAACCGCACCCCATTCTTCTCCTTCGTCCGTCCGCTCGCGGTCGTCGCCTTCGGGGGCAACGCCCTGCTGCGCCCCGAGGACTCGGGCACGACGGCGGATCAGCTCGGCCGCGCGCGGGAGGCCGTCCGGCACCTGATCCCGATCCTGGCGCGGGGCTACGAGATGGTCATCGTGCACGGCAACGGACCGCAGGTCGGGAACATCCTGATCCAGAACGAGGCGGCGGCCGAGCAGATCCCCCGCCAGACTCTGGACTTCTGCGTCGCCCAGACGGAGGGCTCGATCGGTTTCCTGCTCGAGCTCGCCCTGGGCAACGAGCTCGCCCGCGCGGGAATCCGCAAGGAAGTGGTGACGGTCGTCACGCTGGTCCAGGTCGACGCGGCCGACCCGGCCTTTGGAAAGCCCTCCAAGCCCATCGGCCCCTTCTACGAACACGACAAGGCGGCTGCCCTGATGGAGCAGACGGGATGGGTGATGGTGGAAGACGCGGGGCGCGGGTGGCGAAAGGTCGTTCCATCGCCCAAGCCGCTCGCCATCCGCGGCGTGGAGGTGGCGGCCGCCCTGATCAACCGGGGGCACATCGTGGTCGCGGCCGGCGGCGGCGGCGTTCCGGTGGTGGTCTCGGAAGAGGGCGAGGTCCGCGGCGTGGAGGCCGTCATCGACAAGGACTACGCCGCGTCGATGCTCGCGGCGTCCCTTCAGGCGGACCTGTTCATCGTGCTGACCGGTGTCTCGCGCGTGTCGCGCGACTTCGGCAAGCCGACACAGCGGGAGCTGCCGGAAATGAGCGTCCAGACCGCCCGCGACCTGCTCGCCGAGGGTCAGTTCCCGCCCGGCAGCATGGGGCCCAAGATCGACGCGGCGATCCGCTACATCGCCGCCGGCGGCCACGAAGTGCTCATCACGCGGGCCGAGTCCCTCTCGGAAGCCCTCGAGGGGAAAACCGGCACACGCATTCGGGAGAAAGCATGAAACGCGACTATGTCAACGAGAACGACTGGTCCCCCGCGGACATCGAGGGGATCCTGGATCTGGCGGCAAAGGTCAAGAAGGACCGGGCGGCCTACCGAGGTGCCCTCGCCGGGCAAGACGCTCGCGATGATCTTCGAGAAGTCCTCGACGCGCACGCGCGTCTCCTTCGAAGCGGGGATGTACCAGCTCGGGGGGCTCGGGATGTTTCTCTCGTCGCGCGACCTGCAGCTCGGACGCGGCGAGCCGATCTCGGACACGGCGCAGGTCCTCTCGCGCTACGTGGACGGGATCATGGCGCGGGTCTTCGCGCAGGCGACCGTCGACGGCCTCGCCAAGGACGCGACGATCCCGGTCATCAACGGCCTCTCGGATCTGCTCCACCCCTGCCAGGCCCTGGCCGATTTCCAGACCGTCCGGGAGCGGTTCGGGGCGACCCGCGGATTCCCGCTCTGTTACGTCGGAGACGGCAACAACGTCGCCCACAGCCTGATGGTGACGGGAGCCAAGCTCGGCGCCCGCGTGTCGATCGTGACCCCGAAGGGGTTCGGGCCGAGTCCCGAAGTCGTCGGCTGGGCCGAGAAAGCGGCGGCGACGACCGGCGGCGCCGTGCGCGTCACGACGTCCCTCGAAGAGGGCCTCTCCGGAGCCCGCGCCGTCTACACGGACGTGTGGGCTTCGATGGGCCAGGAGGCGGAAGCCGCGGCCCGCGTCAAGGCCTTCGAAGGTTACGCCGTCACGGCGAGGGTCTTCGGCATGGCCGCCAAGGACGCGATCTTCCTCCACTGCCTGCCGGCGCACCGCGGCGAGGAAGTGGAAGCGTCGGTCATCGACGGCCCCGCCTCGGCGGTTTTCGATCAGGCGGAGAACCGCCTGCACGCGCAGAAGGCGCTGCTGGTGACGCTCCTCGGAAGGGCATGACCTCTTCGGCCGCGAGGCGGATCCGCAAGGCCCTCCTCTCGCGCCGCGCCGTCGCGATCGCGTCGCTGGCGGCTCTGACGGCCTGTTTCGTCGCCCTGATCCTTCTGTTCCGGCCGCCGGCGAGCCCGCCCGTCGCCGGCGAGCAGGAAAGCGCTCCCGCGACCGTGACGGTCGCCGAGGCGGACTTGAAGCGCGAGCCGCGGGCCGAGTCCGCGACCGTCGCCCGGCTCGCCCGGGGCGCGCGGGTCGAAGTGCGGCGCGACGAAGGGCCATGGATCGAAGTCCTGACGAAGGACGCCTCGGGCTACCTTCCGGCCTACGCGCTGGAGCGCGATTCCGACCGCCAGTCCCGGGAACGGCGTGCCGGCACCATCCTCTCGTTCCCGCCGATCTCGGGAGTGGTCGTCGAAGACACGGACCTGCTGCTGGCTCCGTTTCCGATGGGTCCGCGCGCCGGCCGGCTGGAGAAGGGCACGACCGTGCGGATCTACTCGGTCGATCACGCCTTCTACGCGCTGCGCGGGCCGGAGGGCGGC
This sequence comes from uncultured Acidobacteriota bacterium, assembly GCA_963725095.1. Classification (GTDB taxonomy): domain Bacteria; phylum Acidobacteriota; class Thermoanaerobaculia; order UBA5066; family Gp7-AA6; genus DATBFU01. Next base: position 7,248 of record CAVRXJ010000007.1, on the reverse strand, counting down.
CTCGCGTTCGTCGACTCCGCCAAGGTGGACGTCATTCCGCCGGATCCCGCCAGTCCCGCGATCGTCGCCGCGAAGGAGAAGGCCCTGAAGGGTCTGGAGGTCATCGAGGTCGCCGAGCCCCTCCCGGAAGCGCCGGGAGAAGAGGCCCCGCCCGTAGAGATCCCGGAGGCGCCCGCGAGCGCTCGGATCGCCGGCGCGGCGCCGGGTGCGGCGCCGGCTGCCGCGTCGCTCGAGCCGGCCGCCCTCCTCACGAAGGTCGATCCGACCTATCCCGAAACGGCGCGTCGCGCCGGCATCGAAGGCACGGTGGTGCTTTCGGCCACGATCGGAGCGGACGGGCGGGTCACCCAGGTGGACGTGGTCAAGGGCCTCCCGTTCGGCCTTTCCGACGCCGCCGCCAACGCGGTCCGGCGCTGGCAGTATCGTCCCGCCCAGGGGCCGACCGGCCCGATCGTGTCGCGCAAGGAGGTCCGGATCGAGTTTCGGCTGCGGTCCTAAGACGGCGCTCCGGCCGCGCGGTCTATACTTTTTCGGGACGATGTTGCAAGTTCTCTACGAGGCCGATGGCCGGCCGCAGGTCTTCAACCTCTCGACCGATCAGGTGACGATCGGTCGGGCGACCGACAACGACATCGTCTTGAACGATTTCTCCGTCTCACGCCGGCACGCCTACCTGCGCAAGGAGAACGGGGCCTGGGTCCTGCGCGACAACCATTCCACCAACGGCGTGCGCATCAACGACCGCCCCGTGCCCGAAGGCGCGGTCGTCAACGGGGATCAGGTGACGATCGGGACCTTCCGCCTCCTCTTCCGGGAGCTCGCCGAGCCCGAGGCGGCCGCCGCGCCGCTCGATTCGACCTCGACGTGCATCCGCCCGATCTCCGAGTTCAACCTCGACTTCGGCCTGGAGAAGGACGCCACACCCGTGCCCGAGTCCACGCAGAACCGCAAGCGCGTGGCCCTCGACGTGGCCTACAAGAACAAAGTCTTCGAGATCCTCGTGCAGGTCGCCAAGGCGCTGATCTCGGCCGACGACGTCGAGACGGTCCTGGCGAAGGTCATGGACCTGATCTTCGAGTACCTCCCGGTCGACCGGGGCTTCCTCCTGCTCCAGGAAACCGGCGGACTGCAGCTGCGGATGAGCCGTTTCAAGTCGGGGCACCGCGGGACCTCCGACGGGTCCGCCCCCTACTCCCGCACGATCGTGGACATGGTGATGCGGCAGAAGGTCGCCGCGCTGACCTCCGACGCCCAGACCGACGAGCGCTTCGGCGCGGGCATGTCGATCCGCATGCAGCAGATCCGGTCCGCCATGTGCGCGCCGCTCTGGAACCGCGACTCGGTCATCGGCGTCATTCACGTCGACTCGCCCCTCCACGTCGGGACCTTCACGGAGCGGGACCTGGACCTTCTGACCGCGTTCTCCAACTTCGCCGCGGTGGCCATCGAGCGGGCGCGCCTGCACGAGCGCGTGGCCGAGGAAAAGCGGATCCGCGGAAGGCTCGAGCGCTACCACTCGCCGCAGGTGATCGAGGAGATCATCGGCGACGTCGGGGCGGAAGGCGCCGTCAAGGGCCTGCGGACGGGCAGCATCACGATCCTCTTCGCGGACCTGGTGGGATTCACCGCCCTCTCCGAGAAGATGGCGCCGGAGGCCCTCGCCAAGCTGTTGACGCGGTTCTTCACCCTGAGCTCCGACGCGGTCTTTTCTCGAGAGGGCACGATCGACAAGTTCATCGGCGACGCGGTGATGGCGTTCTTCGGCGCCCCCATCGAGCAGCCCGACCACGCCGAGCGCGCCGTCGCGGCGGCCCTGAAGATGCGCGACGAGGTGGAGTTCTGGAACACGCAGCGGGCCGAGGCGGGGGAACCCCGCATCGAGGTCCGCATCGCCCTGAACACCGGCGAGGCCATCGTCGGCGAAATCGGGTCCGAGCGCCGCGTCGACTACACCGTCCTCGGGAACGCCGTCAACATGGCGGCCCGCATGGAAGAGTTCGTCGCCACCCCGGGCGACATCGTCGTCGGGCCCGCCACCTACGAGGCCGTGCGCGACAAGTACAAGGTGGCGCGCCTCGGGCACTACTCCCTGAAGGGGCTCTCGAGCCCCGTGCCGATGTACAAGGTCATCGGGGACCTCTCACCCGAGGAGACGATGGACCGCTCCTCGACGGCCGCCAAGACGCGCTAGCCGGTCTTCGACCCCCTCTCCCCACGGGAGAGTGTTGGGGTGAGGGGGTCCTCTTTTGTTTCGCGTGCGAGAAGTCGCTGAGTGCCCCCCTCACCCTACCCCCTCCCCCCGTCGGGGGGCGAGGGAATCCTCTGGCCGAGCGGCCGCAGGGTGGAAAGGTCTCTCGACAGGGTCGCGGCGCGCCGCCGAAGCGGGCGTCGAGACGAGATTGGCGGGCGCGAAGTCGAGCGCCCGGTACGCCTCGTAGAAGCGGATCGCCTGTCGGCGCCGCCCGCCGTCGAGCTCCTGGGTGGCGAGACGCCGGAAGGTTTCCGGTAGCTTCTGGCGCAGCTCCGCCGAGAGCGGGTCGTCGGGATAGGTGGCGACGAACAGGTTCGCAAACCGCGCCAGGGCCATCGCCTGCGCGGCCTGGCGCTGGGAGGGGAGGGTGGACCAGTGACGGAAGAACCTCCGGAACCGCTGGGTCGCCTCGCCGTCCATCTGGGCCGGCACCTCCGGCGGCGCCTCCTCGGGCTCGACGCTGGCGGCCTCCGGTTCGGGAACGGTTGCGGAGCGCGTGGGAGGCGGCCGTAAGGCGCCGGCCTCCGACGGGTCATCCACCCTGCGGCTGGAGGCGCGGGCGGGACCGGACGAGTCGGCGATCCGCTCATCGTTTCCGGCGTCGCGTCCGCGGGCCGGCGCGGGCGTGGGTGACGCCGCGGGCGATGCGGCCGGCGACGGAACGCCCGCCCGGGAGCGCCCGCCCGTCCGGTGGACGAGCAGGTAACCGCCGAGGCCGGCGGCGATCACCAGCAGCGCGGCGATGGTTCCCGTGGACCAGAGACCGCCGGACGTTCGCGGAGCGGGCCCCGCGGCGACGGACTCGCTCGAGGCCGCCACGGCCGGCTCGAGGCGCGCCACGGCCTGCCGGAATTCCTCCGCGTCGCGGAACCGGCGATCGCGGTTCTTCTCGAGGGCGCGCTTGAGCATTGCGGCCAGGGGCCTGCCCACGTCGGGAGGCAGCCCCGACGTGTCGAGCGGCGGGGCCGCTGTGTGGAGGTGCTTGCCGATGTAACCCTCCGGCGTGTCCGACTCGAAGGGAGGATGGCCGGTGAGCATCTCGTACAGCACGGCGCCGAAGGAGTAGAGGTCGCTGCGGGCGTCCAGCGTCTCGCCGCGCGAGAGGGCGCCGGCCTGCTCGGGGGAGCAGTACTTGAGCTTTCCGACGAACATGCCCGTGCTCGTCATCTGCATGGCGTCGGTGGCGACGCGCTTGGCGATGCCGAGGTCGATGATCTTGGCCTGCAGGCGCCCGCCGGGACCCTCCCGCAGCATGATGTTGTCGGGGGCGAGGTCGCGGTGGACGATCCCCTGCGCGTGGATCTCCGAAAGGCCGGCGAGCACCTGCCGCGCCACCTCGAGCGCCTGCCGTGCCGGCATCGGCCCTTTGCGTCGCAGCCATTCCTCGAGCGTCACGCCGTCGATGAACTCCCAGACCATGTAGAAGGAGCCGTCGGGCAGGCGCGAGAAGTCGTAGAGGCCCGCGACGTTGGGGTGCCGCACGAGGGTCGCCAGGCGCGCCTCCCCCTGGAAGCGCGCCGACTCGGACCCGTCCCCGATGGGGTCGGGCTTGGTGACCTTGATGATGCGGATCTCGTCTAAGTGGATGTGGCGCGCGCGGTAGACGTGTCCCATGCCGCCTTCGGCGAGCTTGTCGAGGATCTCGTACTTGCCGTCGAGCACCTGTCCCGGGGTCAGGCGCGCCGTCGCATAGCCGCAATCGGGGCAGAAGCGGGCGCTTCCGGGCACCTCGGTGCCGCAGCGCGGGCAGCGAGATTCGCCGGAGCCCATCGGCGCATTGTAGCCGCGGGGGGCGATGCCTCGGCGCGTGTCAGAATCGTGCCGTGGCCCAACCGCTCCTGCTCGTCACGTCGCGCGCGGAAAAGGTCGAGGAGGCCCGCCGGATGGGATTTGACGTCGCGCAGCGGGCGATCGATCTTCCGGAGCCTCAGGCCGTCGATCCGGGAGAGGTCGTCGAGGCGAAAGCGCGAGCGGCCTTCGAGCGCCTCGGGACGCCGGTGCTGGTCGAGGACTCCGGCCTCGCGGTCGCCGCCTGGGGAGGATTTCCGGGAGCGCTGGTCAAGTGGATGGAGAAGACGGCCGGCCTCGAGGGGATGGCGCGCATGCTCGATCCCTTTCCCGACCGGCGTGCCACGGCGATCTGCGTCGTCGCCTGCTTCGACGGTCAGGACCTCGTCATCGGGAGAGGGGAGGCGGCAGGCACCATCGCCCGGGCTCCCGCGGGCGCTGGCGGATTCGGCTGGGATTCCATTTTCGTGCCCGAGTCGGAAACACGCACATTTGCCCAGATGACCGCGGCGGAAAAGGACCGGGTCTCCCACCGCCGGCGCGCCTGGGAAGCGCTGGCGGCCCGGTGCCCGCGCCTGCACGCATCTTGACCTTATTTAATACGGATTCATCCGTCGACAAACGAACGAAATTCGGACTAGAATGATACTGTCTTGATGATGTTCGGCTGATGGAGCTCGCGGAAGTCGTCGGCCAGCTGGTCGGGTTGCGGCGCTTTCCCATCGAGCCGCTCTCCGGCGAGGCCCCCAACGAGATCGCCGTGCGTGCGGACGGGGCCGTCGGCGACCGGGTCTACGAGGTGGCCGACGAGCGCGACGGCCAGGCGCTGACCTGGCAGTCGACGCCGGACGCGCTGCTCTACGCCGCGCGCTTTCTCGAAGACCTCGTGGTCGACGATCTGGAGGCCTGGACGCGGGTGCGCGTGCCCGACGGACGGGAGTTCGAGATGCGCGACCCGGAGTGGCTGGCGGATCTCGGCCGCCGCCTCGGGCGTCCGGTGCGCCTGCGCCGCGCCGCCGAGGGCGGCCCGGACCGCGGGCTGATGCACCTGATCTCACGCCCGACGATCCGCTTCGTCGAGCGCGTCTACGGAGCCCCGATCGAGCCGGCCTGGCTGCGCGCCAACTTCGTCATCGATCTTTCGGGAGGCAAGGCCTTCGAGGAAGACGAGTGGATCGGGCGCCAGATCCGGATCGGCGACACCCTGTGCGAGGTCGTCGGCGGCAGCACGCGAGTGCCTGGCCGTCTCGTTCCGGCCGCCCAATGCCGCCGGAGACGCCGTCGATGGTCGAGGGGCTGCTGAAGGTGCGGGCCGGCGTGATGGGGCTCAAGGTGCGCGCCACGAAGGGCCAGCGCATCCGCGTCGCGGATCCCATCTCGCTGGTGGATTGATAGACTCCGCGTGATGCCGAGGCCAATCCGGGTCCTGATCGCCAAGCCCGGGCTCGACGGCCACGACCGGGGCGCCAAGGTCATCGCGCGCGCCCTGCGCGACGCCGGCATGGAGGTCATCTACTCGGGCCTCCGCCAGACTCCGGCCCAGATCGCCGCGGCCGCGATCCAGGAGGACGTCGACGTCGTCGGGCTGTCGATCCTCTCGGGCGCCCACAACGTCCTCTTCCCCGAGATCCTCAAGCTCCTGAAGGAAAAGGGAGGCGAGGACATCCTGGTGCTCGCGGGCGGCATCATCCCCGACAAGGACATCGCCAGCCTGAAGGCGCTCGGGATCCGGGAGATCTTCCTGCCCGGCACCGCGACGCAGACGCTCGTCGACTTCATCCAGCGGGAGGCCGGGTCGAGGGTCGCGGGCTGAGTCGTCCGTTCATGGAGCGCCTGGAAACCCGCGTCGACGCCTCCTCCGAGGAATTCCGTGCTCCGCCGCGAAGCGATGGAGTCGCTGGTGGCGCGGCCTCAAGGAGGAGCTCGCGCGGGCGCGGGAGGGCGGCTCCGGGCGGGAGCGCCACGCGGAGCAGAAGAAGATGTTCGTGCGCGACCGTGTCGACGCCCTGCTCGACCCGGGCTCGCCGTTCCTGGAGCTTTCGCCGCTGGCCGCCCACGGGATGTACGACGGAGAGGCGCCGGGGGCGGGCCTGGTGACCGGCATCGGGCGCGTCGAGGGCCGCGAAGTCATGGTCATCGCCAACGACGCGACGGTCAAGGGCGGGACGTACTTTCCGATCACCGTGAAGAAGCACCTGCGGGCGCAGGAAGTCGCCGAGCAGAATCGCCTCGCCTGCGTGTACCTGGTCGACTCCGGTGGCGCCTTCCTGCCCCTCCAGGCCGAGGTCTTCCCGGACCGCGAGCACTTCGGGCGCATCTTCTACAACCAGGCGCGCATGTCCGCCGAGCGCATCGCGCAGATCGCCGTCGTGATGGGATCGTGCACGGCCGGCGGCGCCTACGTTCCGGCGATGTCGGACGAGGCCGTGATCGTCAAGGGCACGGGAACGATCTTTCTCGCGGGTCCTCCGCTGGTCAAGGCCGCGACGGGCGAGGAGGTGACGGCCGAGGAACTGGGCGGGGGAGACGTCCACACGCGCATCTCCGGCGTCGCGGATCACCTCGCCGAGGACGACGCCCACGCCCTCGAGATCGCCCGGTCGCTGGTGGGCTCGATCGGCGGCGCCAAGGCGCTTCCGCCGGACCGGACGGCACCCGAAGACCCGGCCTACGACCCGAAGGAGATCTACGGCGTGCTCCCGCGGGACCTGCGCAAGCCCTACGACGTCCGCGAGGTCATCGCGCGCCTGACGGACGGATCGCGTTTCCAGGAGTTCAAGGCGCGCTACGGGACGACGATCGTCTGCGGGTTCGCGCGCCTCTCGGGGTTCCTCGTCGGCATCGTGGCCAACAACGGCATCCTCTTCTCCGAGTCCGCGTTGAAGGCGACGCACTTCATCCAGATGTGCGCGCGCCGGAAGATCCCGCTGGTGTTCCTCCAGAACATCACCGGCTTCATGGTGGGCAAGGAATACGAGCGGGGCGGGATCGCCAAGGACGGGGCCAAGATGGTGCACGCCGTGGCCAACGCGGCGGTGCCGAAGTTCACCGTGATCATCGGGGGGTCGTTCGGCGCGGGCAACTACGGGATGTGCGGGCGCGCCTACTCGCCGCGCTTCCTCTGGACGTGGCCCAACGCGCGGATCTCGGTCATGGGCGGCGAGCAGGCCGCGTCGGTCCTCTCGACCGTGAAGCAGGAGCAGCTCCAG
>CAVRXJ010000006.1:0-7797 GCA_963725095.1 uncultured Acidobacteriota bacterium | reverse complement strand
GCCGAAGCCGACGACGCGAGATTCGAGTCAAACCCTGCTTTGTTGAAAACAGGAAAAACTCTGGTTTTTGAAAAACCAGGAAAAAGACGTCTGGCACGCTCTACTCAGTTTTCAAGGAACCGGATCCCGGGACCCACCCGCGGACGACGCCGTACTCCCGGCGCCCACGCTTCGAAACTCCCGCCCAAAGGCGGAACTTTCAGTATCGCAACTTATGTCCCCCTCCGTCAACGACTTTCTTGCCAACGCCAGCCGTCCGGCGGACACTGCTCCCGCGACGGGGGGATTTGAAAGAACCGGAAACCCTTGCGGGGACGCGAAATATAGGTCCGGGCCGGAGCCCTGTCAAGCGCTTTCGAAAAACGCGAGAAAAGCCAGCAAAGACGGGCCTTTTCCCGACTCGCGCCTGCACAGGAAAGTGTGCACGATCAGAACCTCTTCGCGATCGTCTCGAGCACGCGGGCGATCGCCTCCGGATACGCCGCGTGCTCGGCCTCGAGAATCCTCGCCGACAGCGTCTGCTCCGTGTCCCCCGGGAGCACCGGAACGGTCTTCTGCAGCACGATCGGGCCCGTATCGGTGCCTTCGTCCACGAAATGGACCGTGCAGCCGGCCACCGTCTCGCCGGCCTCGAGCGCCCGCCGCTGCGCCTCGAGCCCGGGAAACCTGGGAAGCAGGGCCGGGTGGATGTTCAGGATGCGGCTGGCGATACCGCGCCACGAACTCCGGAGAGAGCAGCCTCATGTAGCCGGCCAGGCAGATCAGGTCAGGCCTTGCCGCGTCGAGGATCTCCGCGATCCTCTGCTCCCGCGCCCGGCGGCTCGGAATCTCGCGGCGGTCGACGGCGTGCGCCGGCAAACCCCTCTCCCGCGCCCGATCGAGGCCCGGCGCGTCGCCGACGTCGGAGATGACGGCGACGATCTCGGCATCCGGAATCCGGCCTTTCTCGACGGCGTCGGCGATCGCCTCGAAGTTCGACCCGCGGCCGGAGAGGAGGACGGCGAGGCGCCGCTTGCGCACCGCCCCGATCCCCCCCGATGACCCGATCACCCGATTGTCCGTGACAGGACGTCTCTTCAACTAGCGCGGTTCGGGCTCGACCACGACGTTCCGGCTTCCGCCACCCTTCACGTTGCCGATCGCGTACCAGGTCTGACCCGCGGCGGTCCAGATCTCGGCCACGCGGGGAAGGTCGGAAGCGGCGACGAAGACCACCATCCCGATCCCCATGTTGAAGACGCGGTGCATCTCCTCGAAGGAGACGCTGCCTTCGCGCGCGATCACTTCGAAGACCGGGAGAACCGGCCAGGAGCCGGATCGGATCACGACGTCGAGCCCTTCCGGCAGCACGCGCGGGATGTTGTCGTAGAAGCCGCCGCCGGTCAGGTGGGCCATGCCGTGCACCAGATTCTCGGCCAGCGGCCGCTCCAGGGCCCGCCGGTAGGAGAGGTGCGGCGCGAGCAGCGCGTCGGCGATCGTGCCCTTGAGCTCCCTCAGCTTTTCCTCGGGCCGCCGTCCCATCTCCTCGAAGAACACCTTGCGGGCGAGCGAGTAGCCGTTGGTGTGGAGACCGGCCGACGGCAGCCCGAGCGCCACGTCGCCGGCGGCGATGCGCGAGCCGTCGAGGATCTTCTCCCTCTCGACGACCCCGACGATCGTGCCGGCCACGTCGTACTCCCCCGCCGCGTAGAAGCCCGGCATCTCGGCCGTCTCCCCGCCGAGCAGGGCCGTCTGGTTCTCGCGGCAGCCGCGCGCGATGCCCTCGATGATCCTCTCGATGACGCCCGGCTCGACCTTCCCGGTCGCGACGTAGTCGAGAAAGAAGAGCGGCGAGGCTCCCTGGACCAGGATGTCGTTGACGCAGTGATTGACGAGGTCGGCGCCGCAGGTGTCGTGGCGGCCGACGTCGATCGCGACCTTCAGCTTCGTCCCGACGCCGTCCGTCGAGGCGACGAGCACGGGCTCGCGGTAGCCGGAGAAGTCGGGCCGGAACAGCCCTCCGAATCCGCCGACGTCTCCCGAGCACGCCCGGCGTGAACGTCGAACGGATCGCGGCCCGCGCGCGCGAAAGCGCGGCGGCCTTCGCGTCGATGTCGACGCCGGCGGCGGCGTAGCGGGATTCCTCGGGCATTTGCGATCGCGCTCCAGCGCGAACTCTAACGCACGACGGCCGGGGAAGCCCCGCGACGGATTGCCAGACGCGTCGGCGCGCCTTCGACCTTGCGCTCGGGATCGGGGAAGTCGACGAAGTCGTAGTGCTCCCGGATCCACGCGGCGACCTTGTGGCCGTAGTCCTCGCCGAAGAAGCGGAACCCGTATTCCGCGGTGGCGCCGTTCCACAGCACGATCGCCGCCGGGGGATCCCGTTCGAGGTCGCGGATCACCGCGGCTTCGTTCTGTTCCGTCAGGTATCCGGGGATGAGCAGCTCGAAGCGGCTCGGGTTTCGCCGCCCGGCGAGAAAGTTCAGGACCGCGCCTTCCGGAGCGACGACGAGCCCGTCGGTCGGCAGGGTGCGAGCCTGGATGACGCGGACGAGGCCCCCGACCTCGGCCACGAAGGCCGGCCGCGCGCTCAGGGCCCCTCCGGTTCCCGGGATCGGCACCCGGGAATCGGCACGGTAGTGCGCCGCCCGCTGGAGAAAGAAGAACGCCGCCACGGCGAGGACCGCGAGCCGCACGTTCGCCGAGAACTTCCGGCGCGCGGAGGCGTCGCGCAACCGAAGCGCCGCCAGGTGGAGGAGCGCCGCGGCGCAGACCAGCGCGAAGAGGAGCGGCGGGGCGACGTACCCGGAGTCCCGGATGTCGAACGGCCGGCGGATCGAAAGCGCGGCGCCGGAAAGGCCGAAAGCGCAGAGCGCCGCGGACCTTCCTCCGGCGAGAGCCGGCGAGCCCCGTCGCGAGGGCCGCGAGGCAGACCAGAGGCGCCGCGCTGAAAAGAGCGCCCCCGACTTCCGCCCCCGCCCACCAGGAAAGCAGGAGAGTCGCCGCGGGAAGGCCCAGAAGGGCCAGGCGCGTCCGCAACGGTCGCGCCGCGCCTCCCGCCGCCAGGAGGGGAACGACGGCGAGCACCGAGAACCAGAGGCTCGCCGAGTAGAAGAGCGTGGCCGTTCCGCTTTTCCAGCGCGGCAGCCCCGAGAACTCCCAGAGGAACCGACGCGTCTCTTCCGGGAGGCCGAGGAGCAGAAGCCGGCCGTCCTCGAGAACGGCGGCCGCTCCCGCCTTCCAGACGAAGAGGGCGATCACACCGCCGAAGAGGAGCGCGGCAGCGGCCATCGCCATCCCGAACCGCTTGAGCGCCGCTCCCGAAAGGAGGACGCCTCACCACGCGAGGCGAGGCCGACGGCCACGAGCGTCACGATCCCCCACTCCGTCCGGCAGAGCCCGGCGAGGGCGGCGAAGGCCCCCGACAGAAGAGCCAGGGCCGGCCGGCGCGGGAAGTCCCGGCGCGCCGCCAGGGCCTGCGCGAGGAGCGAGAAAAAGGCGGCGTGCCACATCCGATGGCCCATCGCGAGGATCGATCCGCCCGAGTACGGCATGAAGACCAGGGCCGGCACGGCGAGTCCCGTCCAGCAGGCCGCCGACCGCCGGTCCGTCACCCGGCAGAGCGCCGCGTACAGCGCCGCGAGCACGGCGATCGAGCCCGTGATCCCCGCCAGCACCAGGGTCGAGAAACTCGACCCGAAGAGGCGAAAGAAGACCGACTCGAAGTAGGGCGTGAACGGACCGAACCAGTAGACGACATCCCGATAGAGGAGCTCTCCGCGCGAGAGCCGATCGGCGAGGATCCACTCCCGCCCGACATCCACGACCGCGTCGCACCACTTGCCGCGGGACACGGCGAAGAGCGCGACCGTCGCCGCCGCGAAACAGAGCACGAAGACGACCGCGGCCCCGCGGCCCGGAATCCGCTCCGCGACCGAGCTCACGCCCCCGCTCCGGCGCAGCGCCACCAGGAACCGCGGGTTGGTGCGAGCCGGGGCGCCGGGAGCCCGGTACGGCTCGAGGTCGTACTCCCGGCCGATCCAGGCGCGGATCCGACGGCCGTAGTCGACGCCGAAGAGCCCGCGGTCGTACTCGCTCGTGGGGCGCAGCCAGATGACGACCGCCGCGGGCCGGGCGCGCTCGAGCTCCTGCAGGACTTCCCCTTCGTTCGCGTCGTTCAGGTATCCGGGCAGGTAGAGCTGGTGCCGGATGGGATTGCGCCGGTCCGAGAGGAAGTTGATCAGCTCCCCCTCCGGGAAAACGACCAGACCGTCCGCGGCGGCGGTTCGCTGGCGCACGGCGCGTGCGACCCCTGTGATCTCGCGCGCGATCTCGGGGCGCGCCGTCAGCTGCCTCCGGTCCCGGGGATGGGCTCCCCTTCCCACTGCGCGTAGTGGCGGAGCCTCGCGGCGAACGCGACTCCCGCGGCGAGCAGGACCGCCGCCGCGAACGCCTGGCGGACCCGATGGCGAGCGCGCGCGGGCCGGATGCGCGCGGTGCGCATCCACAGAAGGCCTGCCGCCGAGACGAAGGCGAAGAGCAGCGGCGGACCCGTGTAGGCCGAGTCGCCGATGTGGAACGGGCGGCGGTACGAGAGGATCAGGCCGAGCAGTCCGAACGCCGCCAGGGCCGCGCCCCGCGGGCCTCTCCTCCGCAGAAGCGCCGCGGCGAGCGCCGCCGCCGAGATGGCGGGCGCCGCGCTCCAGATCACGGCGCCGGACGCGCCCCCGAAGAGCGCCGCGGCGGCGAGCACGATCAGGATCCCGGCCAGGATTCCGATCGACCTCCTCGTCCTCCGCCCCGAGGCAATCGTCTCGAGCAGGAAGAAGGCGCCGGACCACATGGCCGCGGAGTAGACGAGCTGAACGAGACCCCGCTTCCAGTCGCGGATGCCCGAGAAGGCCACCAGGAACGCCCGCGTCTCCTCCGGCAGGCGTCCGAAGAGCACGTGGCCGTCATCGAGAACGGCCTTCGGTCCGGCCGCGAGAACGAACACGGCGAGGCCGCCGCCGAAAACGAGGAGATAGCCGAGAGTCGCCGCTCCCGCCCGACGCGCGACACCCGACGGGGCCGTGCCGTCCGCGCGCGAGCGCCAGCAGCACCGCGGCGAGCGCGGCGAGACCCCACTCGGTCCGACAGAGTCCCGAGAGCCCCGCCAGAGCCCCGGCGAGGCCTGCGCCGAGCGCGCCGCGGGAGAGCCGGCGGTGCGACGCGACGAGGGCGGCGGCGAGCGCGAAGGCGGCCGCCTGCCAGATCCGGTAGCCCATGCCGAGGAGAGACCCTCCGGCGTTGGGCATGAAGAGGAGCGCCGGAACCGCCAGGGCCGTCCAGAGAACCGCCTCGCGCCGGCCCGTCACGCGGCAGCAGCGCCGCGTAGAGAACGGCGAGAACGGAGAGGCTCGTCGCAACGCCGGCCGCCACCAGAGATGGGAAACCCGAGCCGAAGAGGCGGAAGAAACCGGCCTGGAAGTACGGAGTGAACGGGCCGAACCAGTAGACGATGTCCCGGTAGAGCAACGCTCCCCGCGAGAGGGCGTCCGGGACGATCCATTCGCGCCCCGAGTCGATCAGGGCATCGGACCACTTCCCCTGGGAGACGATCCAGAGCGCCGCGGTCGCGGCGGCGAAGAGGGCGAGCCCGAAGGCTCCTGTCGCACGGGCCGCCCCCGCCGAGGCGCTGCGCCCAGCCATCAGCGGCTGGCGGCCGGCCGGCCCTCGCCGTTCTTGTAGACGGCAGCGATCTTGCGGACGTTTCGCACGTCGCGGAGGGGATCGTCTTCGAGGATCAGAAAGTCGGCGCGCTTGCCGGGCTCGAGCGTTCCGCGGTCCTTCTCGACGCCGAGGGAGCGCGCGGAAGTCTCCGTGGCGGCGCGGATCGCCTCGAGCGGCGGGAATCCGGCGCGCACGTAGAGGTCCATCTCGATCGAGACCCCGAGGCCGGGGAACGCCCACATGTCCGTTCCGAGCGCGATCGGAACGCCCGCCTCGCGCAGGCGCCGCAGGTTGCGGTAGAGCGAAGGAAGGTGGCGCCGCACGTTGTCGAAGTTCGGAAAGCGTTCCGTGTAGGTGTCCGCATAGGCCTTCGCGCGGTAACGGCTCACCTTGTCGCGCCCGATCGCGAGGGCGGCAGGATCGGCGAGCACCTGGTCCACGAAGGCGCGCGGGTCCGCCAGGAACTCGAAGATGTCCATCGTCGGAATGTAGAAGACGGGCCGCTTCTTCATCTCGGCCACCGACTTCGCATCCAGCGGATCGAGAACGCCGTGCGCCAGCGCGGTCGCCCCGAGAGCGACGGCCTCCTTCGCGTCCGCGAGATTCGGAGCGTGCACCGAGGCGCGCAGGCCCTGGCGGCGGGCCTCGGAAAGGAGCGCGCGCGCGATGTCCGTCTTCATGCGTGGAAACGCGGCCTTCGGGGCGCGGCACCAGGCCATGTCGTCGAGCATCAGCTTGATCTCGAAGGAGCCGAGCGCCTTGGCCGCGCGCACGGACTGCCGCGCCTCTTCGGCCGTGCCCGGAACGCGGTTGACGCCCGCGCCGGCGGGCTCGCCCTGGTCCCACCAGCCCCCCTTCGCCGTGAAGATCGGCGCCGACGGGAAAGACGTCCGGAAAGCGGGACCCGGAATACCGGGACCGCTCGGCGAGCTTGACGGCCGCGCCGACGTCCTCGGCCATGAGCCGCACCGAGGTGACGCCCCAGCGGAGCATCTCCTCGAGATCCTGGTCGGTCTCCGCGTGAACGTGGGCGTCGATGAAACCCGGCACGATCCACTTGCCCGCCGCGTCCTCGACCGGCGTTCCGGCGGGAAGCGCCGCGAGGGCTTCCGGTGTCGCGGACCCGACCGAGACGATGCGGCCGTCGCGGACCAGGAGCAGGGAGTCGGGGCGGGGCGCACGCGCCCGTCCCGTCGATCAAGCGTCGCTCCTCGGACGGCGAAGGTCGTCGCGAGCAAGAGCGGCGTCACGACGCCCGGTGCGTCAGGAAACTTCGAGGGCGCTCTCTTTTTCGCGCTCCTCTTCCTCGATCGCGACCGGGTAGATCCCCGTGAAGCAGGCCGTGCAGGCCGCCTGCTGCGGGCGCCCGAAGGCCTCGAGCATCCCCTCGGCCGAGAGGTACCCGAGGCTGTCCGCGCCGATGAAGTCGCGGATCTGTTCGACGGAATGGTTCGAGGCGATCAGCTCCCGCCGCGTGGGCGTGTCGATGCCGTAGTGGCAGGAATTCATCGTCGGAGGCGAGGAGATGCGGACGTGCACTTCCTTTGCACCCACGTCCCGCAGCATCCGGACGATCTTGCGCGAAGTCGTCCCGCGCACGATCGAGTCGTCCACGAGAACGACCCGCTGCCCTTCGACGACCTGGCGGACCGGGTTGAGCTTCACCTTCACGCCGAAGCTGCGGATCGCCTGCTTGGGCTCGATGAACGTGCGCCCGACGTAGTGGTTGCGCACCATGCCGAGGCCGAAAGGAATCCCGCTCTGCCGCGCGAAGCCCGAGGGCCGCGTACATGCCGGAGTCGGGAACCGGGACGACGACGTCGGCCTCTGCCGGGTGCTCCTTCGCCAGGCGCGCGCCGAACGCCTCGCGCACCGTCGCGACGCTCTTGCCGAAGACCGTCGAGTCGGGCCGGGCGAAGTACACGTGCTCGAAGATGCAGGGTGTCGCGTGCGGGAAGGCGAACCGGTGCGAGGAGAAGCCGTCGGACGAGAGGCGGACGATCTCGCCCGGCTCGACGTCCCGCTCGAACTTCGCGCCGATCAGGTCGAAGGCGCAGGTCTCCGAGGCCACGACCGGCGCGCCGTCGCGCGTTCCGAGCGAGA
>CAVRXJ010000005.1:0-91403 GCA_963725095.1 uncultured Acidobacteriota bacterium | reverse complement strand
GCTATCTCTCGCCGCCGATGCCTCCGCCTCGGCAGGATCCGACGGGAACGGCGTGCTCGAGCCGGGTGAGACGGTCGTCGTCTCACCCTCCTGGCGCAATCCCGGAAGCAGCGCCGTATCAACCGCCGGCACGGCCTCCGCGCTCGGAGGTCCCAATGCCGCCTTCTATTCGATTCCGGACGCCTCGGCCGACTACGGCTCGATCGGTCCCGGAGAAACGAAGGCCTCGCCCACGGCGGACAGCTACCAGGTCTCTGTCTCGCTGTCGGCTCAACGCGCAACCCACTCCGACGCCCATTTCACCGAGACCCTCTCCACGACGGAGACGAACGTCTGGACGCTCCACCTCGGCGACAGCTTCTCCGACGTTCCGAGGAGCCACCCCTTCTATCGCAAGGTCGAGACGCTGCTGCACAACGGCATCACGGCGGGGTGCTTTCCGGCAACGCAGTTTTGCCCGGACGATCCGGTGACGCGCTCCCAGATGTCCCTCTTCACCGCCCGAGCGATGTCCGGCGGAGGATCCGAGATCCCTTCCTCCGGAACCGTCGGAGCCTCTCCGTACAACTGCGTCGCCGGCGGCGTCTCGCTCTTTGCCGACGTGGCGCCGGAGGACATCTTCTGCAAGCACCTCCACTATCTGGCCGGGCAGAACGTGGACCTCGCCTGCTCGCCGACCGAGCTCTGCCCCTCGCAGAACGTCCGCCGGGACGCGGTGGCCGGCTTCATCGCCCAGGCTCTCGTCGCTCCCGGAGGAGACGGCGCGGTCCCGCTCGCCTACGGTCCCGACGGCGCGACCGGCCGCTCCTACTCCTGCGACGCCGGCGCCCCGAATCTGCACTTTGACGACGTCGTCGCTTCCGACCCGCACTGCAGGCACGCCCACTACCTCTGGGCGCGCGGGTTCATCGCCGGCTGCTCGGACAACCAGTACTGCCCGGACTCCGACGTCACGCGCGGCCAGATGGCGAAGTTCCTCGTCAACGCGTTCCAGCTGAACCTCTCCAGCCCCACGACGCCCGCCCCTTCGCCAACTCCCGCCGGACGCCCACACGCACGCCACACGCGACGCCACCGCACACGCACGCCCACGCCGCACGCCGACCACCCCGCCAACTCCGACTCCGAGTGCATCACCCACGCCGGACGCCCCCCTCGGGGAAGACCGTCATGTGCAGCTCAAGACGCAGAACTGCCTCAATCCGACGATCGTTCCGAGCGGGCTCTCCCTTCGGCCGGCGACACGGTTCGTTGGACCGCCGGCGACTGCGCACACCAGCTCCGCTCGAGAGGCGATGTCTACTCTGGACGTGATGGGTGGGACTCCGGAATCATTCCTCCGTTCGCGAGCTACGAACGAAGGTTTACTCGGACTGTTTCGTCCGCGTATCCGTACTCCTGCGTCTTGCACGGGGAGTCGGGCCTGATCACTGTTCGGGGATCAATCCCGCCGTAATTGTGCCGAGGAAGGCCGGGACATGTCCAGCTGCCTGCCCCACGGGGTCGGCCCCGTCCCGAGGAAGTCTCCCGCTCCTGACCCGGAGGCGAGCCGTCCGCCACTCGCACGTCGTCAGAAAGCACGGACCAGGCGCGGTGTCGGTTCCCCGGGAGAAAAACAGGAACTTCCCAGCCTTTCGGCAAAGACTCGGCAGCCCCACGGCGAGATGCTTGCCTTTAGAGGGGCGAACCATGAACGCACGACACGCTGGCGCCGAGAGAGACTTCCGCTACTCGGGCTCTTGGTAATTCTTGCGGCCATGCCGCTACTGGCCAGCAGCCTGTCTACACCTGGATATGCAGGCTGGTCTCCCTCGAGCGATCGCGGTTGATCCCTCGCCTCACCGGCAACTCGGACGCCAACGGCCTGCTCGAGCCGGGCGAGACGGTCGCCGTCGAGCCGTCCTGGTCGAAGCGCTCCGCATTGCAACGTCGGTTGCTTGACCCCCTTTGCCGTAAAGGTGATCTCGGCCCCGCAGCGTTCGACTGCCGTACGACTCTCGCGAGACGGGGGCGGCAAGCCCCATCCTCCAGGCGGACTACCTCTCTCCTCGATCGTGTGGCGCAATATACCTTCGCGGACCTCAGGCCCGAGAAGTTGCAGCTGCGAACCAGGACTGCTACTCCCTGTCCGTCCGCCGTGCCGATCCAACGTCCCACTCGGCATTGGGACGCAACCTTCACCGAGGCTCTCAGCGGGACTCGCTCAGCCAGCACGAGCTGGACAGGTCCACGTTGGCGACAGCTTCGCCGACGTCCCGCGGTCGCATCCTCTTCTACAAGCCGATCGAAACTCTCTTCCACAACGGCGTGACGAGCCGGATGCACGCTCGCAGGACTACTGCCCGGACGGCGCCGTGACACGCTCCGACGCCGCCATCCTCCTGGCCAAGGCTCTCGCGAGAGGAGGAGCCAACATCCCCGCGTCGGGCTCGGTCGACAGCCAGCCTTACGACTGCGCACCCGACGGTGCGTCGCTCTTCGACGATGTGGCTCCGACGGATTCCTTCTGTCGGCACGCCCACTATCTGGCTGCCCGGAACGTCATGAAAGCCTGCAGATCGAACGCCTTCTGCCCCGCCGAGCACGATCTCCCGAGTCGTCATGGCGGTGTTCGTGGCGCGCGCGATGGTCGCGCCGGAAACGATGACCGACGGTTCCCCTGATCCGCACCCGCTTCTCCTGCGATCCTGCGAGCCCCAACGTCGCACTTTGCGGACATTCCGGTCTCGAACGCTTCTGCAAGTTCGTCAACTTCCTCTCGTCGCTCGGCGTCGTGGCCGGATGCGGGCCGGACCAGTACTGCCCGGCCGGCATCGTGACCCGCGACCAGATGGCCAAGTTTCTCGTGAAGGCATTCCAACTCCCGCTCAACGGGCCATAGGCCTGAAAGGGTCCGACCTCGGCCAGCCGCGGTCGGCTGCCGGTCCCGGTCGCGCCCTCGCGTTGACACCCCCCCGGGCCGGTGCCAGACTTCCGAGGGTTCTCCAGGTACCAAGTGAGACCTGCGCGGGTATCCGTCGCGGTTCTGACGGCGCTGTTGTTCCTTGCGGCAGCCGCGGAAGCCCAGATGCTGTCGACCACGGGGAGCGTTTTCGGCACGGCGCTGGACCCGCAGGGACGGCCGATCGCCGGAGCGGCGGCAAAGCTCGTCGGATCGGACGCCGCCCGAGAGACGACGGCGGACGTGCATGGCGCCTTTCGCTTTCTGGGCATCGCGCCAGGGCTCTACCGGCTCGAGCTCGTCCAGACAGGATTCGAGCCCGCGCGGCAGGAAGTCACGGTCCTGCTCGGAAAGAGCGCCGTCATCGAGGTCACATTGCAGGTCGCCGGGGCGCAAGAGGTGATCACCGTCGTCGGACAGCCGCCGTCGCTCGACAGCCGCAAAGTCGAGACCGGCGCCACGTACGAGGAACAGGAACTTGCCAGCATCCCGACGACACGGGATCCCTGGGCGATCCTGCGGCAGGTTCCGGGGGTCCTCCTCGCGGACATGAACGTCGGAGACGGCCGCGGGTCCTTCGTGGACGGATTCGTCGGCAAGGGCTCCCACGGGGATCAGAGCACGACCAGCCTCGACGGCGTGAGCCTCTCGTTCGCCGGGTTTTCTCCCTTCCTCTTCGACTTCGACTCCCTGGAGAGCATCGGTGTCGCCACCGGAGGCTCCGATCCGTCGCTCTCGGGCCCCGGTGTTTCGCTCAACCTCGTGACCAAGCGCGGCACGAACCAGATCACCGGCTCCGCACGCGGCCTGTATACGGGCGGGGCTCAGTGGGACTATGGGCTCGAGGTCGGGGGGCCTCTGTGGAAGGACCGGCTCTGGATCTGGGGCGCGGGCGCGAGCAACTCCTTCCTCGGCGAAACCGAATCTCTGCCGGACGGCGAGACGGTCCGCAGCCAGGAGTCCCACACGCACTGGAACGCCAAGCTCACCGCCCAGCTTCTCCCCTCGAACACCCTGACGTTTTCCTACCTGAGATGGGAACGTCTGGTCGACGGGCGAGGCGCCGGGCCCCAGGTCTCCGAGCCGTCGACGTGGGACGTCACGTTTCCGGGCGAGTCCTACAAGATGGAAGACTCGCACGTCCTTTCGGAGAGGCTCTTCGGAGCTCTCTACTTTTCGTACGTGCCGGTTTCGAGGGAGGCGGTCCCCAAGGGAGGCCTCGAGACCCAGGCCGACACGGATGCCGAGAGCGTCTTGAGATACAGCAACGTCCATCAGTTCGTTCAGAGAACGCTGCGCCAGTCGGGACTCACCGCCTCCGCCTTCTTCGACACGGGCCGGCTGAGCCACGAGCTCAAGTTCGGGTTCGGATACCGGAACATGCAATGGGATTCGGTCTCGGCCTGGCCCGGGGACCAGCTCGTCGGCTTTGCGAATCTCGAGCCGGCCCAGGCGGCGGTGACCCGCGCAATGAATGTGAGGCTCCTCGACCAACTCCTACGACACGTACCTCTCGGACACGATCAGCACGGGCAACCTCACGGTGAATCTCGGCGCGCGGTTCGACTACCAGCAGTCCCGCAACCGGCCTTCCGCGGTTCCCGCCAATAGCGAGTTTCCCGACCTCCTGCCCGCCGTGAGCTACGGAGGGGATGCGGACTACCCGCTCACCTGGCGCTCCGTTCAGCCCCGGATCGGCGCTACTTACGCTCTCGGGCAGAATCGCCAGACGCTCGTGCGCGCGTCCTATGCCCGGTTCGCCAACGAACTGGGCTTCGACGTCACTCAAATCAATGCCTTTCCAGGAATCGCGGAACTGGACTATTACTGGACCGACGCCAACCAGAACGGCCGGGTCGAGCCGTCCGAGATCGACTTGACGGAGCTGCTCGACTGGTCCAGCGTCGATCCGGAAAACCCGGGCTCCGCCGCTCCCGTCAATCAGATCGCGGCGAACCTGGAGCCCCCCCAAACGGACGAGTTCATCGTCGGCATCGAACGGCAGGTGACGGCCGACCTCTCGGTCTCGCTCGCGTACACCTACCGCCGAATGCGCGGCGTGCTGTTTTCACCCCTGATCGGCACGTCGCGCGCGAGCTATGTGTACGAAGGAAACGCGGCCGGAACGATCAGCGACCCGACGACCGGATTCGTTCTCGACTTCAGCGAGCCCTACTATGGCTTGACGACCGATCCCGCGCCAAACGGATCCGTGCTCCAGAATCGTCCCGACACGACCGAGACCTACGACGGCCTGGAGCTGCAACTGGTGAAGTCCTTCTCGAAGGGTTGGATGCTCCGGGTGGGCCTGGCCTACAACAACTGGCGCCAGCGGGTCGGCGCCGGGGGGATCGTGGACCCGAACAACGTGGTCCCCGGGTCGAACGCCAGCGGGCCGATCGTGGAAGGCAACATCAACGCGACCTGGCAATTCAACGTCAGCGCTGCCGTCGCGCTCCCGCTCGCGATTCAGGCGGGCGTCAACTTCTTCGGCCGCCAGGGATTTCCGATCCTCTACTGGGTCGAGGCCGCAACGTACGACACGCTCGACAACAGGCCGGGTCTTCAGATCGGGTCCGCCACGGCATATCGAAATCCGAATGTCTACCAGCTCGACCTCCAGCTCTCGCGCGACTTCGCCGTCGGGTCGAGGGTCACGGTGACGCCGATCGTCGCCTGCTTCAACCTCGTCGACAGCCACACGGTGCTCAGCCGTGACGGCTTCGTCGGCTACTACGACGCCACCCTGTCGCCGGCGTTCGAGCCGTACGGGGACTTCAACGCTGCCGACGCGAGTCTCAGCAACCGGACGTTTCGCGGCGGCGTGCGGATCTCCTTCTAGACGATCGACCGCGGACAGAGCCGGCAGTTCTGACCCGGCCGGGCTGACCGCCGAATCGTGACGCGCCTCGTGGAGGCGATGATCCGCACGGCGTCAACTCAAAGAGCCTCGATGAGCCGCTTGCCGGCCTTTCGAATTCCTGACGAATCCCTGACGAAAAAGCAGTTTGCCTCCTCCAAGGATCGGGGCCTATACCGAGAGCAACAGTAAGGAGGTTCCCATGAACAGAATCGCGACGAAGCTTCCCGAAGCGACAGAGGCCGGCGTATCGCCGGCCGTCGATCCCCGTCCTGCTGGCTCTCCTGACCCTCGGCCCCGCCGTCGGCCTCGCACAGTCCTACAGGACCATCGACTGCCCCGACGCGTTCTCCACCGGGCCTCGAAGCGTCAACGACCGCGGCGACGTCGTCGGCGCCTGCGAAGACGCCAACGGATTCCACGGGTTTCTGCTCCGGCACGGCGGATTCACGCTGATCGACGTCCCCGACGCGACGGCAACAGTCGCTTTCGGCATCAACAATCGGGGCGACGTGGTCGGACGCTACATCGACAGCGCCGACGTTCTCCACGGGTTCCTGCTCCGGCACGGACGCTTCAAGACGATCGATCCGCCGGGCTCCGTCTTGACGGTTGCCCAGGACATCGACGATCTCGGGAGGATCGTGGGCTTCTACCAGGGAGCCGACGAGGTCTTCCACGGGTTCCTTCTCGAATCGGGTCGCTTCCGGAACATCGATTTCCCGGGCGCCGAAACCACGGGAGCCTGGGACATCAACGCCCTCAAGCGGATCGTCGGCGGCTACATCGACACGAGCGGCGTACCTCACGGGTTTCTGCTGAAGAACGGAGTCTTCACATCCATCGACCCTCCGGGCGCCACCGGTACCCGAGCGCTCGGCATCAACATCCTCGGTCACATCGTCGGCGGTTGGACCGACGACCCCGAGTGTCCCGACTGCTTTACAAAGGCATTCCTGCTCACCCACCGCGGGTTCGAGAACCTCGAGGTTCCGGACGCGCTCGAGACCGTGGCCTGGGGCATCAACGCCGCGGGTCAGATCGTGGGCGACTACCTCGGGGAGGATGACGTTCTCCACGGATTCCTGCGCGGCCGCGAGGACGACTGAGGCTGCCGATCAACCGGCGCGTTCGGATCAGATGGGCGGGACGCCTGGACCCGGGCGCCCCGCCCTTTCCATGGCCGCCTGGTCCCTCACTTCCACCAATCGGGCCCCGCCTCGGCGAGGACGAGCCGGCTCGAGTCGGTCAGGTAGGTATAGGCGTACTGGAACGGTTCGTCATCGTCGACGACGGCAAAGGCATCTATTTCGTCAGCCTGGCCGAAGGCATCACGGTTTACACGGTCGCGACGCGAATTCACAACGGCCGCGGGGACCGCGACGACCGCTGAGCGACGACACAATGGCCCTCGCGCCTGCACGAGGGGCCGGGACTTCGTTTGGGGGCGAGCCCGGCAGAGGCCGGGCTCGCCGCATTCGACTCGGATCGTTCGACGTCAACGGGTCGGGGAACGCTCGGAAGCGGCAGACTCACTTCCACCAGTTCGGTCCGACCTCGGTCAGGACCAGCTGGCTCGAATCGGTGAAGAAGTTGTACGCGTAGGAGCGCCCATCGCGCGCGACCACCACGGGCCGCCAGTGGACGTAGCCGACGAAGCCCGTCGGGTCGAGCGGAGCGAGCCTCTTCCAGCGATCTCGCCGACCCGTCGCGAGATCGAGCCGATAGAGGATCAAGGAACCCTCCTCCACCCGGCTCACCCAGATCATCCTTCTGTCCGAGCTCCACTGAACGAGAGCGTCTCCGGTCAGGCTTCCTGGGATGCTCCGCGGCCGTCCGGCTCCGTCAACCGGATAGAGCATGGGAACTCCCTCGGCGGTCACGCCGGCGATCTCGCGACCGTCGGGCGAGACGAGTCTCGCATCGAGGCCCGGGTCGCCGAAGGGCTCCGGAAGGCCACCCTCGAGCTTCTGGACGAAGGCGCGCCGGTTCCTGGAACGGTCGAGGCCGTCCACCAGGATCCGCTGTCCGTCGGGGAAAAAGGTCGCGCGGAACGGAAAGGAATCTCCGGCGGGCAGCGGCCTCGGCTCGCCCGCTCCCGTCGGCACCAGAACCAGATGCTGCTCCGGCGAAGGAAGCGAGGCGAGAGCCCACTTCCTGTCGTGTGAGAGCGCCAGCGCCTTGCCGGCTCCGAGCAGGATCGGCTCGGATCCGTCCGTCGGACGCAGAAAGGTGGTGAAAACCTCGGCGTCCGGTTCGTCGGGACTGTGCCTCGTGTCGAAGAGTAGGAGCTGCCGACCGTCGGCGGAGAGGTCGGCGGCCGTCGAACCTGCCAGCCACGAGAGATTCCGTTCCTCTGTCGCTCCCGGAACGACAGCGAGGATCACCCTGCGGAAGCTCTCGAGCCACTTGCCGGAATCCAGGAACAACCCCTCCCGGGAGACGTCGTCGAGGCCCGGGATCCAGGAAGCGTTGCGCGTGCGGCCCGAAAGGTCCGCCCCCCGCGTCTCGCCGCCGCCCCAGCGGGAAAAGAAGACCTCTTCCCCCGTCGGGCTCCAGAGGATCGGCCGCGGGTTGGCCCACTCGTTGGTGAGGACGCGCTTCCGGCCGGCCCGATCCACGACGGTCAGGAGCCCGCGGCGGATGTCCGGTCTCGGATACTCGAGGAAAGCGACGAGGTCCCCGCGGGGCGAGACGCGCAGCGAGCTCAGGAGTCCGCCCCCCTCGTACAACACCTTCCCGAGCGGGTACTCGAGTCGGTCCGCTTTCGGCCCGTATCGGATCACCGCGAGGTCCCTGCCGTCCGGCGACCAATCCGCGGCGATGACGTCTTCCAGGATCTCGCGCGGCGTCCCGCCCGCAAGCGGCGCCCGCGCGAGCGTGCCGCTGCACCGCTCCTCCGCGCAGCCAAGGAGGAGAGCCATTTCACCCGCCGAGGAAACGGCTTCGATCCGCGCGGGAGACAGCCCCAGAGAACGGGACTGGGTCGAGCCGACGCGGGCCGTGAAGATCTCTCCCGGCCTTCCGTCCCAGGACGCCGAGTACACGATCGTCTGCCCGTCGGGGGCGAACCGGGCGGCGTGCACGATGCCCCTCCGGAACGTCAGGGTCGTGCGTTTCGGAGGTGGCGCCTGGCGGTCGCGCTGTGCCTGCACGCGCACGCCGGCGAGGAAGGCGAGCGCCGCGATGCCGGCTGCCCCGATCGCCGCCGCCGCGAGCGCCGGCGGGGACACCCGGAGCCCGCGCGGGCGCCTTGCCGCGAGATTCGTCGACGAGACTTCCGCAGAGCGATCCCGGACCGCGGCGAGATCGCGCGCGAGATCCTTCGTCGCGGCATATCGCTCTTCGGGGTCCTTGGCGAGGCAGCGCTCGAGGATCCAGATCAGACTCTCCGGGAACCGGGCGGCCGCCGCCCTCGGCGCCGGCTCCGGGTCGGACTCGATGATCGCAGTGAGCGTCTGGGCGGGGGTCGGCCGCTCGAACGCGCGCCGGCCCGTCATCATCTCGTAGAGGATCGAGCCGAACGAAAACTGATCGGAGCGGAAATCCACGTGCTCGCCGCTCGCCTGCTCGGGCGACATGTAGCCCGCCGTCCCCAGGATCGCGCCCGCCTCCGTCTTCGTAACCTTCGCCTCCTGCGTGCCGCTCGAAGCCTCGAACCCCGCCGGGACGAGCTTCGCGACGCCGAAGTCCAGGATCTTCGCGAAACCATCCCGCGTGACCATCACGTTCTCGGGCTTCAGATCCCGGTGAACGATCCCCGCCCCGTGCGCCTTGGCGAGCCCGTCGGCGACCTGCGCCGCGACGGCAAGGAGCTTCTTCGGCGGCAGGGGCCCGAGGTCGATCAGTTCGCGCAGCGTCTTGCCCTCGAGAAGCTCCATCGCGATGTACAGAGTCCCCTCGGCCTGGCCGACCTCGAAGACGGTGACGATGTTCGGATGGTTCAAGGCCGAGGCGGCCCTCGCCTCTCGTTCGAAGCGGGCGAGGCGTCCCGCATCGCCGGCGAACGCCGTCGGGAGCACTTTGATCGCGACGTCCCGTGAGAGACGGGGGTCCCGCGCCCGGTAGATCTCTCCCATACCGCCGGCGCCGATGCGCTCGAGGATTTCGTAGGCGCCGACCCGCGCTCCCGCCGGCAGGCTCATCCGGCCGGAGCCTCTTCCTCCCCGGAGTGTGTCGTTCCCGTGCGCCGCAGAATTCTCAGGGTGAGCTCGGCGGGGCCGATCCGGACGACGTCCCGGTCGTCGAGCGGCGTGGCCTCGTGTATCCGCCGGCCGCCGACGAACGTCCCGTTCTTGCTGTCGAGGTCCTCGATCGTCACGCCGTCGCTCTCGACCGAAATCCGCGCATGGCGACGCGACACCAGGTCGTGGTCGATCCAGATGACGGCGTCCCGGTCGCGGCCGATGAGGTTCTCGCCGGAGTCGAGCGCGATCTCGCGCTGCCCCCAGACGAGGCGGCAGACGAGGCCGGACGTCTCGCTCCCGGCGCCCTCGCGCTCGGGCGCCACGGACGCGTGGAAGGCATAGCCGAACCGCTGCACCGTCCGGATGAATTGCGGGCGGCTGGCGTCCTCGCCGAGCGCGGTCCGCAGCTCGCTCACGAGATTGCTCAGGTTTCCGTCCACGACGAAAGTATCCGGCCACAGCCTCTGGTGGAGGTCCTCCTTCGACACGGCGTTTGGCCGGTCGCGAGCCAGGATCTCCAGCAGGCGGAACGCCTTCGGGGAGAGCGGGATCGGACCGCCGCCGCGGAGGACTTCGCGCGTGCCCGAGTCCAGGACGAAGGTCCCGAATTTCAGACGCATGCCTGGCGAAATCCTGGAAATCCGGTGTCGCTTCCGGAGGACTTCGCTTCTCCCTGCGCCGAATCATAGCGAAAGGCGCCCGGTGCGGCCGCGCACGAAGTCGGACGGGCCTCGAGGGCGCAAGGAGGAACGCCATGAGGAAGACGAGACGAATCACCCCGCTGGTCGCGGCGATCGGGATCCTCGCATCGAGTCTGAGCTGCCGTGAAGCCCCGACGGAGCCGAAGGCGTCTTCCCCTCCCCCTCCTCCGAACTCCTCTCCGGCCAGCGTCGAAGGCTTCTGGAGCGGGACGATCGCGTTTGGAACCGACTACCGAAAGGCATGCCCCGGTAACCAGAACATTGGGGTACAGATCACCCAGCGCGACAGCGCGGTCGAAGCGGAATTCCGCACCGACTGCGAGGGCATGCTCACGCTCCGCGGATCACTCAGCCGCAACTACCTGGCCGCCGACCTCGTGCGCGGGGACGGCACGTCCATCGGAAAGCTCACCGGCTCGGCGTCGTCGACGCTGATCCAGCTCGAGAACCGAGATGGAGATCCGTGGGGCTACGGGGACCCCACGATCGGTCTGCAGCTGAAGCGATAGCCGGCCGCCCCACGACACCGTGTTTTCGATCCCCGAGAAAGGAGGTACCGGCGCATCCCTCGCGATTCGGACCGTCCGGGAGCCCACAACGGCAATCGAAATCGGAATTCACACACGAACCATAAGGAGACGACATGAGATCCCTTCGATTCTCGGCTCTCTGCATGTTCTCAGGATTCACGCTCCTGACAATGGCCGCTCCGGCCCGAGCGGAAGGAAACGGCGGCCACAGGCTGATCTGGAAGCAAATCGCCGGCATCCTCGCGCCGGGATCGCTCGTGGGACGCCGGCTCGACGGCTCCTGCGACGTCGGCGTGGACTGCGTGGCCGGCACGCCGGCCCCCTGGACCGCCGCGGACGGCAGCGCGGAATTGGATCTGGAGCACGGACGGCTCGAGTTCTACGTCAAAGGCCTCGTCGTGGCCGGCGATCCGACCTTCGCCAACCTCGGAACGACGAGCATCGTCACGATGGTGAGGGGCACGCTCGTCTGCAACGATACGGAGCCCGGGCTTCCCGAGCTCGTGGACACGGATGCCGTTCCATTGAGCGCGCAGGGAAACGCGAAGTTTCGCGGCCGCGTGGACCTGCCCGCAAGCTGCCTCAACGAGCCGGGCGACATCGTCTTCCTCGTTCGGATCGCCGACGTGAGCGACCCGAGCCGCGCGTTCCTGATCGACGGCTGGAACGCGTTCGGCGCGGTTCGCACGAGCCGCGACGACGACTGAAGTTGTCCTGTCTGGCCGGGCACTCGTCCGAAGGGATGGGTGCCCGGCCTTCGGAGGAAATGGTCATGAAGATCGGTCTTCGCCGTCTCTCGTCTCTCCTGATCCTCGCTTCGGCCTTGCGCTGCAGCCATGCGCCGACCGAGCCACTCGCGCGCCCGACTCCGACTCCTCCCCTCGTGCGCCCGACCCCGACTCCCGCTCCTCCCACGATCGACCTCACAGGATCCTGGCGGGGGACGTTCGACACGACGGGATGTCCCCCAAACGATGTGGTTCAGGCGGACATCTCTCAGCATGCAAACAGCGTCGGCGGGGACTTCCGGACTCAGTGCGCGCCCGGCTGGTCCCTCGTTTTTCTCCAAGGAACTCTCTCGAGCGACAACGTGCTCGCGATCGAGCTCATGGGCGGCAACGAAATCACGATCGACAAGCTCGAGGGCAAGGTGTCCTCTCGGGACATCGATCTCGTCCATACGACGGCGAGTCGGACGACGAGACTCCACCTCTCCCGCTGACACCGCCCGCTCCGGGGGTGCGAGGGATCAGCCGCTCAGCCCTCGAGCTCCCGGTTGTGGACGCGGGGATCGCGACGACCGGCAGTCGATCTCGATCGGAGTCGGGGCGTCGAGGGCAAGCCGATCACGGCGCCCGGCGCTCCGGCTCCGCCTCACTTCCACCAGTCCGGGCCGGCCTCTCCGAGGACGAGCCGGCTCGAGTCGGTCAGGTAGGTATAGGCGTAGTACCGGCCGTCGGGAGTGATGCTCGTGCCCAGCCCCGCCACGGCCGGCCCGAAGTACAGAAAGCCCGTTCGGTCGGGAGGGCCGAGCTCCTTCCAGCGCTCGCGGCGTCCGGTCGCGAGATCCAGTCGATACAGGATCAGCTGCTGTTTGTCGTCCTCGAGCGCGTAGATCGTCTTGCCGTCGGCGCTCCACTGAATGAAGAGACGTCCTCCGGCCCGGCGACTTTGATCGGGCGAGGCGGTCCCTTGCCGTCCGCCGGGTAGATACCCAGGCCCTTCTCCCCTTCGGCGACGATCTCGCTGGCCGTCGGGCGAAACGAACTGCGCCCAGAGTCCGTCCCGCCGAAGGGCTTCGGGGGGCCTCCCTCGATGTCCTGAACGTAGGAACGCATGCTGGCCGTCCTTCGTCGCGGCCGTTGGAAAAGGATCCGCCGCCCGTCGGGGAAGAAGGACGCCCGCCAGTAGAGACGGATGTCCCCGGCCGCCCGGAAGGGGCCGCGGCTCGCCGGCGCCCGGTCGGGAGCAGAACCAGGTGGGGCTCGGGAGACGGGCGCATCACGAGCGCCCACTCCCCGTCGGGCGAAAGCGCCAGCGCCCGGCCTTCTCCCAGCTTCACCGCGTCGGAGCCGTCCGTCGAGCGGAGGTACGTCGTGAAGACCTCCTCGTCGGGTCGATTCGCATTGCTCCCTTCCTCGTAGAGAAGCAGCTTCTTCCCGTCGTTCGACAGGTCGGCCACCGTCGAGCCCGCGAGCCACGAGAGATTGCGCTCCTCCGACTCGCCCGGGACGAGGGCGCGGATGACGCTCCGGTAGTTCTCCCGATACATGCCGGTGTCGAGAAAGAGCCCGTCTCGGCGTGACGTCGTCGAGTCCGGGAATCCACGGCGCGCTGCGAGTGCGCCCGTCCAGAGACGCGCTCCGCGGATCTCGTTCGAGCCCCAGCGCGAGAAGAAGACCTCCTTGCCCGTCGGGCTCCAGAGGAGCGACCCGACTCTCGCCCACTCCCTGGTCAGGACCCTCACCTTCCCGGCTCGATCGACCACGGACAGGAACCCCCAGTTGCTGTCGAGCGCCGGGTGATCGACGAAGGCGACCAGATCCCCGCCGGGCGACACGCGAACGGAGCTCAGGAACGACTCCGGTTCTCGTAGAGCACCTTTCCGATCGGATACTCGAGGCGGTCCCGGATCGCCTTGACCGGCGAGCTCCGTGCCGTCCGGGCGACCAGTCGGCCGAGCTGACGTCCTCGAGGATCTCGCGCGGAGCGCCGCCCGCGAGCGGCGCCCGGGCGAGCGTTCCGAGCACAGGGACTCCGATGCGGCGCGCAGTCGAGCGAGATGGCCATCTCGCCCCTCGAGGAGACCGCCAGGATCGCCGCGGGCGAAAGCCCCAGCGACCGCGACTCGGTCGAGCCGACGCGGGTCGTGAAGATCTCGCTCGGCTTCCCGTCCCAGGAGGCCGAGTACACGATCGTCTGCCCGTCGGGAGCGAAACGGGCGCCCGTTGACGAATCCTCTCCGGAAGGTCAGCGTGGTGCGCTTCGGCGGGCGGCGCGTCCCGGTCGCGGCGCGCCTGCGCGCGCGCTCCGGCGAAGAACGCGAGGACGCAGCAGGCCGGCCACGCCGACCGCCGCCGCCGCGAGCGCCGCCCGCGACAGCCGCAGGCGCGCGCGGCGAGGGCGGCTCGATGCTGAGCCGAGATCCCGGAGGAGTGGTCGCGCATCGCGGCGAGATCGCGCGCCAGGTCCTTGGTCGAGCCGTACCGGTCCTCCGGATCCTTGGCGAGACACCGCTCGACGATCCACGTGAGGTTCGTCGGAGTCTTCGGAGCCGACGTGCCAGACCGGCTCGGGCTCGGTCTCGATGATCGCCGAGAGCGTCTGCGCGGGCGTCGGGCGCTCGAAGGCGCGCCTGCCCGTCGACATCTCGTAGAGGATCGAGCCGAAGGAGAACTGATCCGACCGGAAGTCCACCGGCTCGCCGCTCGCCTGCTCGGGAGACATGTAGCCGACCGTGCCGAGGACCGTTCCGGCCTCGGTCAGCCGCGACACCGTCGGTCGATCCGTGCCCCCCGAGCTCTCGAAGCCCCGGCGCGCGAGCTTGGCGAGACCGAAGTCGAGGATCTTGACGAACCCGTCCCGGGTCACCATCAGGTTCTCGGGCTTCAGGTCCCGGTGCACGATCCCGGCGGCATGCGCCTTCGCCAGCCCGTCGGCCGCCTGCGCCGCGATGGAAAGAAGCTTCTTCACGGGGATCGGTCCGGACGCCAGCAGATCCCTCAGCGTCTTTCCCTCGACGAGCTCCATCGCGATGAAGGAGGTCCCGTCGGCCTGCCCGACCTCGTAGATCGTGACGATGTTCGGGTGGCTCAGGGCGGAGGCGGTGCGCGCCTCCTTCTCGAAGCGGATCAGCCGCTCCGTGTCACGGGCCAGCTCCGGCGGAAGGACCTTGATCGCGACGTCCCTCGACAGCTTCGTGTCTCGCGCCCGGTACACCTCTCCCATGCCGCCGGCGCCGATCGGCCCGACGATCTCGTAGGACGACGAGCCGCGTCCCGGCGGGCAGCGTCACTTCGACGGACGCTCCTTCATGGTGGAACGCGTGGAACCCGTGCGTTTCAGGACGCGTAGCGTCAGCGTCGCGGGCCCGATCTTGACGACGTCGCGATCGGCGAGCGGTGCGGGCCCCCGGATCTTCTTGCCGCCGACGGAGGTGCCGTTCTTGCTGCCGAGATCCTCGATCGACGCGCCCTCGTCACCGATCGAGATGCGCGCGTGGCGGCGCGACACGGACTCGTCGTCGATCCAGACGACCGCTTCCCGATCCCGGCCGATCAGGTTGTCGCCAGGATCGAGCGAGATCTCGCGCCGGCCCCAGACCAGGCGATAGAGGAGGCCGGGCGCCGCCGACTCCTTTCGGCCGCCGCCCCGGCCGGGCGATACCGAGGCGATGAAGGCGTAGCCGAACCGCGCGACCGTTCGGATGACGTGGGGCTTGCGCGCTTCGTCCCCGAGGGCCGCGCGCAGCTCGACGACGAGGTTGGCGAGATTCGCCTCGGACACGTGCGTGTCGGGCCAGAGCCGCGAATGGATCTCGCGCCTTCGAAACCGCCTTGGGCCGGCACTCGATCAGCAGATCCAGGAGCGCGAAGGCCTTCGGTGAGATCGGCCGCAACTGGCCCGCTCGGAACACCTCCCGGGTGTCCGGGTCGAAGATGCAATCCCCGAAGCTCAGCCTCATCGGTTAGCCCGAACTTCCGCGAGAGGAGGACAGGACCGGCCTCGCCTTTGAGCCCGATCTTAGCCCAGCCGTGCACTCCGTACGCGGCCCCCGGGTTACGGTTCCCTTGCGGATCCCTGATGGAAAAGGGGTTTGCCTGTCAATGGGCCGGGGCGTACACGGGAGACGGACGTTCGAAGGGAGGCCCCATGAAGCCCGCCACGCTTTCTCCACTCCCGCCGGATCGAACGAGCTTGGTAGACCATCGCCGCCGATACACTCTTCGTCGCATCCTGCCTCTTGCGCTGGTCCTCTCGTCGGCACTGCGCTGCGGTGAGGCCCCAACGCAGCCGGAAACTCTCACTCCGGCTTCCAGTCCCACTCCCGCTTCCAGTCCCCTCCCGTTCCACCGTAACTCCTGCTCGTACACCTGCTCCTGCTCTTACCCCCATTCCTACTCGTACTCCCCACCTGACCGCGACGCCGGTGACCCGAACCCCGACTCCGAAGCGTTGGCACAGCGTCGATGTTGAGGGTGAGTGGGCGGGAACGATCTTGTACTCCATCCTCTACCCCAAGAAGTGTCCCAAGGAAGAGATACGGGTGAGGCTCGAAGACTGGACAGGCGACTATCCTCAACGCTCATTCCGGGGCCAGATCGAAACCAAATGCGAAGGCCTACTCGAACTGTGGGGCACTCACGTCGGCTATAGCTACCCCCCTCCGACGAGCAAATTGGTAGTCACCCTGGACAAGGGAAGAACGCGGATTGAGAGGCTGGAGGGGCAGGCTCACGGAACCGGCTCGCTGAACCGGAGCCGGGGTTACCGCATCGTCCTCTCGAACCCATCCGGCATACAGGTCATCGGGATCGAGCTCCAGCGGCCGCAATGACACCGAAGCCCCGGAAAGGTCGTCCTCTTAGGCCTGCCGTGCGCTCCCGAAGGCGTCCGGACTTTCGGTTTCCTGACGAATCCCCGACGAAAAACAAGCTTGTGCCTTCCGACCGGCGCCCCTTTCGGTTCCCTGATGGATCGGGAGACGTGCGATCTCCAGAGGCCGCCTCCAGATCCATGAGCCGGGGCGCGGAGACTGGTCCTGGCGCGCCACCGCATCGCTCCAGGATAGCGCCCGATCCAGAGGCGCCGAGCCGGCTTTCGCGGCGCGGCTTTCGGCTTCCTGATGGATCCCTGATCGAAAAGCAGTTTGACCGCCGTCGACCGGCGCGTACACGGGTGGAAGTTCTTTTCGAGGGGGAACGTCATGAGAACCACCCGATACGCTCTGCTCACAGCCGCCCTCGTTCGGATCGCTCTCGCAGCGCCCGCGGCTGCCGGCGAGACCACGGGGACGACCAACGGCGTCGGCACCGCACCCACGGTCTCCGCGGTCAACCCGAGCTCGGGCCCGGCGGCCGGCGGCACCCTGGTCACGATCATCGGAACCGGTTTCGCCGCAGTGGGCACCACCGTCAGGATCGGCGACGTCGCCGCGACCGACGTCTCCTGGCTCCGCGAAACGGTGCTGATGGCAAGAGCGCCCGTGCTGCCGGCCGGAACTCTGAACGACGTCGTCGTCACCAACCCGAGCACGGACTCGGGCACGCTGGCGAATGGATACCTGTCGGACTTTTGGGACGTGCCGCCCACGTTCCTGTACCACACCGACATCGAAACGATCTTCCGCGCGGGGATCACGACGGGGTGCGGCGCAGGCAAGTTCTGCCCCGACGACCCGATCACCCGGGACGCGATGGCGGCGTTCATCCTCCGGGCAAAATACGGCGGCTCCTACCTCCCGCCGGACCCGACGGGAGACTACTGGGAGGACGTGAAGACGACGACCCTCCTGGCACGGTGGATGGAGCAGTTCGGGCGGGAGGGCATCACGACGGGGTGCGGGGCCGCGCCGGGAGCGGCGCTGCCGAACTACTGCGCGACGGCGCCGGTGACGCGGGACGCGATGTCGCTGTTTCTGTTGAAAGGCAAGAACGGGCCGACCTTCCTGCCGCCGGTGGCAACGGGCCACCTCTTCTGCGATGTTCCGTCGTTGACGTTTCTGGCGCGGTGGATGGAGCGGTTGAAGATAGAGAACATCTCGCAGGGCTGCGGCGCCGGGGGCTGCGGGTTGCCCAACTTCTGTCCGCTGGGCACGGTCACCCGCGGCGAGATGGCTCCGCTCCTGGTCCGAGCGTTCACTCCTACTCGTACTCCCACTCCCACAACTCCTGGTACCTCTGCTACTCCCACTCCGACTCGCACTCCCACTCCGACTCGCACTCCGGCTCCTACTCGTACTCCGGTCCCGGTCCCTGTCATCGCCGGGACCTGGAAAGGAACCCTGACCTGCACAGACAACGGGAGCACGAGTCCCGTCACGGTCAAGTTCGAGCAGCCAGGCGACGGCCAAAGCGTCAACGGGTCGATGGCGCTGTTCAAGTGCGGAAACTGTGGCTCGAGTCTCATCTACGCGCGGCTGGTCGAAGCTTTGCCCTGGAAAATCACGGGAACGGTCAGCTACAAGTCGGTCTGGTGCAACCCGTACTACGACTACTCGGCCACCCTGACCGGCTCTCTAGAAGGCTCCCCGGTCTCGCGGATCTCGGCCAGGACGGGCCCCTTCAAGTCCAAGCAGCGACCAGGAGGGAAAGCGATAGAGCGTCCCGGAATCCAGCTGGAGCTGACGACGAAGAGTGCGCCTTGAGAGTCCCTCCTCGCCAGGAGCCGCTATTGCTGCTCATCCGAACTCACACTCGCTGCCCCGCCGGTTTCGCCCCATTGTTGACGATTCCGTCGATGACTCGTGGCCCGAACCGAATGGCCAACGACGCGGAGCGCTCGCCGAAATTCCCTTCGCACTTCGCCGTCAGACAGATTCTCGAAAGACCCGTCGCCGCAGTCAGATCCTCGAACCGGACAGCCCGGCGCGGACTGGTTGCCGTCTTCTAAACAGAAGCTCGCAAGACGGCGCACACGGAAGAAGGACGCTGGAAGGGAGGACGTCATGAAGCATGCCTTCGACGCTGGCCGGTTGCCGAGATCCAGGCTTGTAGGAGGGAAACCGTGAGGAACGCCACCCACAACCGCATCGGCCATCTGCTTCGCCTCGTCACTCTCGTAGGCGTGGCTATCACCGCCTCGGCAGTCTCGGCAGGCGTCAACACGTGGACGACCAACGGGCCGAAGGGGGGAGACATTCGGGCGCTGGCTATCGACCCCGAGAACCCAGCCACGCTGTACGCCGGCACGTCTGGCGCCGGTGTCTTCAAGAGCACCAATAAGGACTCTTCGAAACGGAGGACGTTATGAAACCCACCCGATACGCCCTGCCCATCTCGGCGTTCTTTCTGGCCGCCCTGGCGGCCGTCGCGCCGGCCCAGGAGAACGCCTGGGTCTCCCACGGACCCACGGACGCCGCATGGGTTACCGACATCGCAATCGCCGACTCGATCGCCTACGCGGCCACGGTCAACGGGGTCTTTCGTCGTTCGACCGCGGCGCGACCTGGCAGGCGTCGGGACTGGAGGGGCAGCGGATCGACAAGATCGCTGCGCGTCCCGGCGCCGAGGTCGTCCTGGCGGTTGGGGGTTCGAGCCTCTATGCGTCGCGCGATCGTGGAGAGAGCTGGGCTCCCCTCTCCGCGATCTCCTACGCGCGCACGGTCGGCATCGATCCCGATCAGCCCTCGATCATGTACGCCGGCTACGACCACTCGATCTGGAAGTCGACGGACGCCGGCGCGAACTGGCAGAGTCTCCCGGCGCCGGGCGACCCCCCTTGGCCGGAGGCGTTCGCGTTCAGTTCCGGAGCGGTCTACGTTCTGAGCTACGGCCGTCTGTTCAAGAGCACGGACGGAGGGATCAGCTGGAGCTCGGCTCAGCCGCCGGTCAACTCCGTCGGGGCCATCGCGGCGGGCGCCGTGGACGGCGTCATCTATGCCTCTTCTTGGGACGGCTTTTGCCGGAGTGCGGATTCGGCGGCGACCTGGACATGCCTGGCGAGCTCGGGGTTTGACTCCATCCTCGAGATTCCGAGTCCGACCGCAGCCAGCCCGCGCATCCTCGCCTCGAGGACGACTTCCCACACCAACAGTCGCGGCACCACCGTGAGGAGGGAAACCTTTCTCAGTCGCGATGGCGGCGCGACGTGGGCTCCGGCGGGCGGGGGCCTCGAGGGCCCGGTGACCGCCTTCACCTCCGACGCAGCGGGAACGCTCGTGCTCGCCGGGACGTACACGCAGGTCTTTCGGAGCGAGGACAGAGGCGACACCTGGACGCCCTTCCGCGCAGGGCTCAATGCGGTCCTCATCGGAGCGCTCGCCCTCGACCCCCAGAATTCTTCCACGATCTGGGCCGGCGGAATCGGCAACTACCCGTCCGGCCCCGGCCTCTTCCGATCGACGGACACCGGCCTTTCCTGGTCGTCGGCCGGCGAACTACCGGGTGCGGGCAGCGTCAGGGCACTACTGATCGACCCGGAGAACCCGCGCACGATGTACGCCTTCTCGTACGGCATCCTCCACCGGACCAAGAGGACGGCGGTGAAACCTGGACGCTTTCCCTTTCGACCTTCGGTTCCGAGTTCCTCGCACTGGACCCCACCGACCACCGGCGAATCTGGGCAGGCGACGGCGCAGGGATTCGTCGGAGCGGCGTAGGGCTTCACTACAGCGACGACGGTGCGCGGACCTTCCGAAGCGTGCCGTCGGTCACCCAGACGATCTACAGCATTCTCTTCGACCAACGACGGCCGGGCTCGATCTATGGCGGATCGTACGCGAGCGTTGTGAGCTTCGGGAGCTTCGTACCCCCAAGCCACGGGAGGCTCCATCTTCGTGAGCCGGGACAACGGCGCGACGTTCACGAAGGGCGCCACGAACTTCGGGAGCCGTGTCATATCCATGGCCGCCGACCCATTCGAGGACATCCTCTACGCGGCCACCGGCTCGAGAGGCGTCTTCCGCAGCCTCGACGGCGGCACGACCTGGGAGGCTGCCGGGGACGGAGGGACCCCTTTCAACCTGCTCAAGATCATCGCGGACCCAGTCCGGCGGGGCCGGCTGTACGCCTCGACCACGAACGGCGTATTTCGCTCGACGGACGCCGCACGAACCTGGGAGCACATAGGCCTGACGTACTCGTCCGGCGAACTCGTCATCACGCCCGACGGCCGCTGGCTCTACGCCGGCACGTCCGGAGGCGTCTTTGAACTCGACCTTGGGGCCTCGGATCCCTGCCCTCCCGACGGGACGAGGCGATGCATCAAACCGCCAGAGCCGCCTTGTCGTCGAGGGACCGATTCTCCTCGGACTGCCGGCCACGGGAGACCCGCAATCTTCAGAGGCCGTCTCCGGATCCTTGATCCTCAAGCTGACCCGTAGCGCACCCGACGCGCCGAACCGCCCGACGTCTGTTGAGGCCGAGGACGCCGACGCAGGCTGCTAGCCCTCT
This sequence comes from uncultured Acidobacteriota bacterium, assembly GCA_963725095.1. Lineage (GTDB taxonomy): Bacteria > Acidobacteriota > Thermoanaerobaculia > UBA5066 > Gp7-AA6 > DATBFU01. The sequence continues at coordinate 70,072 of CAVRXJ010000005.1, read as the reverse complement.
CGTCGAGTCAGTGCCGCGAGCTGCCGCTCCTGGACGCGCGAGAACAGGAGTTGCGCCGACACCGCGCCGACGAACGCCAGGAACATGTCCCACTGCGTGTCCCAGGGATCGCCCTGCGTGCCGAGAAAATCCGTCGCCGCGGTTCCCGAGGCGAGCGCCGTCCACCACTCGATGAACTCGTAGAAGGCCGAGATCGCCAGGCACACGCACGTCGTCAGGAAGAAGAGCCAGCCTCCCGGCTCGAGCGGCGTCTTGCGGCGCAGGACCTCGCGCGCGACGATCGCCGGCACGAACCCCTGGGCGAGGTGGCCGATCCGGTCGTAGTGGTTGCGGGCGAACCCGAACGCCTCCTGCATCCAGAAGCCGAGCGGCACGCGGGCGTAGGTGTAGCGGCCCCCGAGCATCAGGATCAGGGCGTGCAGGAAGAGCAGGCGGTACGAGAGAGGTGTGAGAGGGAAATCGCCGGTACGTGAGAACCAGGATCGGCGCGCCGGCGAGGATCGGCGCCACCTCGAGAAGCCAGGTGAAACGGTCGTACGGCGAGATTCCCGACCAGAGAAGCAGGACGGCCGCCACGCAAAGGAGGACGAGCGGCTCGCGCCGCGGGACGGACGGCGGGACCGAACCGCGAGCCGCAGGCGAACCGTCGGAAAGCACGGTCACATTGTCGCCGAAAAATGTGACGAGCCGCGCGCGCGGCGTGACCGGCGACGTTGCGGGCGGCAGGGCGGGTCGTATCCGCCGGCATGGGGTCGGAAAACGGCCGCTTCGCACTCCTCTCGCGGCGAGTCCGGGCATCTGCGTGCCTTCTGGGTCTTCTCGCCGTGGCGATGCCGGCCGCTTCCGAGCCCAACGGGTTCGTGAGGGTCTCCCTGGTCGGTCCGCGGAGCTCCTTCTTTCAGGCGGCCGCCGAAAGCGCGGTGTCGCTCGCGCTCGAGAGGCTCTCGAGCCACCGGTGCCAGCAGGTCTTCTCCGACTTTCGCGACGCGTCGGGGCGCACGCTGCGCGCGAACCTCGACGCCAAGGGCTACACCGGCGCTGGCTTCCTCGAGATCCTGCGCATCGCCAACGGCGAGCGCTCCCGCCCCTGTCAGTCCGCCCGTGTCCTCGCGGCCACGGCGCCCAACAGCCACGTGATCTTTCTCTGCGGGCCGCAGTTCTTCGAGGCGCAGCGGCGCGACCCGGAATTCTCCGCGGCCCTGGTCATCCACGAGATGCTCCACTCGCTCGGACTGGGCGAGAACCCGCCCTCCTCCTCCGACATCACGGGCCAGGTGCTCGCGCGTTGCGGCCGGTAGGCCGCCCCTAGAACCGCAGCCCGACGCTGAAGCGAAAGGTGCGCGGCGGCTGGTAGGCGGTCGGCGTCCCGAACGTCGAGTGCGAGCTCGTAGTGCACCCCGCGCACCGGCTTTTCGGTGAAGGGGTCGAAGGGCACGAAGCGGTCGGCGTCGTCCGCGGTTCGTGAGGACCATCGTGTTGACTGCGACAGACCCCTGCTGATTGAAGAGATTCAGGACCTGCGGCTGCACGAAAACCTCGAGCCACGGAAAGGCCCGGACGGTCAGAGTCAGAGCGAGATCGGTCGAGGAGATGTCGTCGGTGCGAAACTCGCCGCGCTTCGAGAAGAAGTAGTCGCCGCCTTCGGGGGGGCTCTGGTAGCCCGGGTTCTCGACGTAGGGTCCATCCGGGCCCGCGAAGCGACACCAATCCGACGGCCTCGTACGGCAGGCCGGATTGGTAGGACTCGAGAACCGTGAGGCCAACCTGCCCCCAGCCCGTCGAAAGGTTTCCACCGACCCAGACCCGCGCGCGGTTTCGCTGATCTCCGGGCAGATAGCCCGTCGGGTAGCTCCAGCTCTCCGCGCGTACTCGGGGTAGGCGCCGACGAAGCTCGGAGCCGCAGATACGAACTCGTTCTCTCCCACGACGTTGCCGGTCAGGCGCGACCACGTGTAACTGCCGCCGGCAAAGACCCGCGGCGAGAACCGGTAGTCGATCCGCGTCTGAACGGCCTCGTATCGGCGGTCGAGTGTCGTGGAGTTCGTCAGGATCTCCAGGTCCATCGGACCATAGGGTCCCTCGACCTGCCCCGTCGTCTGATCGATCCGGTTGTCGTAGAAGTCATCGTAGTTTCGGTACAGGAAATCCGCCCGGACCCAACCCTTCGTGCCCAGCGCGGCCCCCACGCCGAATGAGTACTCGGAGGCGGTCGGGCGACTTCAGGCCGTCGGTCGGAACGATCCGGTTCAGGCCCGACGATCCTGACGTAAAGGGGGTCTTGCAGTCTTCCGACGCTCTGAAACCAGGTCTCGACCAGCGCGAGCGCCTGCGATGTCGTGAGCAGGTCGCTGGTCGGCGCATCGGGATCGCAATTGATGCAGGGACCCTCGTACCACCAGTCGTAAACGGACGGCGTCCCCGCCTTCGAGAAGAGCCCGGAATCCCCTCGTGGAGACCGGCCACGTACCGCGCATAGCCGGCGTTCACGAGGACCGTCCCCTTGCCGGAAGCGTCGAACTGCCCGGCGAGCCGCGGACTCCAGGCGCAGCTTTGCGAGACGCTTCGACCCGCGCCGTTGCGGCTGTCGTTGGCGTCGTAACGCACTCCCAGGTTGAAGGCCCAGCGTGCGCCCCATTGCAGGCGATCGTTGAAGAACACCGACTGGGTGAGGAACTCATCGCCCTGCGATTTCTGCTCGATGCGTCGCCACTCGAGGATGGCTTGCCCGTCCCCGTCGTTTTCGAAGACGGGAAACGCCCGATTGTCCCGAATGATCGCGCTCGTGTTCCAGACGATGAACCCGCTCCCGGAAAAGTTGTAGTCCGCCCGCGTCGTCTTTTCGAACCATTCGTATCCGACGCGCAGGTCGTGTGTGCCGAGGTTCTCGGTCGACATTAGGTACGACGCCTTGCCGAGCCAGGACCTGTTGCCGTAGTTCTCGGGATCTCCCTCGTAGCCCGCCGTCGCATTCAAGGTGAAGCCGCGCCAGTCGGCGTCGACCCGCGTGCCGCGGACGAAATCCGCATAGGGCGATCCATTGCCCTCGAAGTCGAAAGTCCCGCCGCGAGTACTGCGCCTCGACGAAGAGCCGGCTCGAGAGCACGCCGTTGTAGTTGAACGTCAGGATCGTGTGCGGCGCCTCGATGTCGTCCAGGACGCCGAGCTCGCCCGCCGGGAAGTACTCGCCGTTGTTCTCCTTCGGGTCGACGGTCGTGTACGCGGCGACGAGGTTGTGGGAGGGCGTGATGTTCCCCGTCAGCTTCCCTTCGATGCGGTATTCGTCGATCCGGTGCGCATAGGGGATCAGCAAGGAGCCCTGATCTCCAAAGGTCTCGTCCTCGGGGAAGAAGATGTACTTGGAGTCGCTGACGGACTGGCTCCGGCCAGCGGCGAAGAACCAGAGGCGATCCTTCCAGATCGACCCTCCGAGCGTCGCCTCGTAACTCTCGTCGACGCGGTCGATCCGGGGATCTTCGGCGAGGCCCGCCTCGATCGGATCGAGATCCCGCCATCCGTCGCTCGAGAAGTTCGTGCGGAACGAGCCGTGGAACTGGTTCCCGCCCGACCGCGTGGCCACGTTGACGACCCCGCCCGTGAAGCGCCCGTACTCGCTCGAGATGCTGCCGGTCAGAACGGTCGTGTCCTGGATCGCGTCCTCGATGAAGAGGTCCTGAGGCTGGCCGCGCAGGTTCTCGTTGACGACGGCGCCGTCGACCAGAAAGAGGCTCTCGAAGGACTGTGCGCCGGACAGGACGAGGGCCGGCCGGGTATTCGCGCTGCCGATGTTCCCGTTCGGGCCGTTGTCCGTCACTCCCGGCGCGAGCAGCGCGATGGAGCGGAGGGAGCGGGTGATCGGCAGTTGATCCGTCAGGGTCTTGCGGTAGCTCGAGAGGACCTGTGTCGTTTCGAGCGGCGTGCCCGCCTGCGCGTCCGCCGAAACCGTGACGGACTCCTCGATCTTTTCCGGCTGCATCGCGACGTCCAGACGGCCGCTGCCCGCCGCCAGCAGCGTGATCGCTCTTTCGACCGGTTGCATGCCCCGCAGCTCGAAACGAACGACGTAGCTGCCCGAGGGCAGGAACGGAAGGAAGTACTCGCCCGTGGCGAACGTGGTCGCCCGGCGGCGATCCTGGAGATTGGGAGACTGCGCCACGACGGTGACGCCCGGCAGCGCCGCGCCCTCTTCCGACGTCACGCGGCCTCCGAGCGTCGCCAGAGGAATTCCCTGGCCGACAGGCGCGCGCCGACACCAGGGCGAAACCCAACGCCACGAGCCATCGCTTCGCGCCGTCACCTGACCCGGTCACATTCCGGTCATTTTACGGCGCGCGTGGAAGCCCGCGGACACGCCTGCGGAGCGAAGAAGAAACGAAGAAAAAGCGAAGGAAAACCGAAGGACTCGGAATCTCAGCGGAGACCTTCAACGAGGAATAGGTCCGACGGAAATCGATAGTGCGTGTAGACGATCGTCTTCTCATCCGCAGACACGATGATCCGGCCGACTCCTCCGCCGGCCGACGGGTCGAGCGAGGGGATCTCGCGGAAGAGCTCCCTTCGGCCCGTCCGCGGATCGAGGCGGAAGACCCTTCCGGTTGGAGCCCCTTCGGCCAGGTTCTCGTCGGCTCCCCGAACGAAGAGCGTGCGCCCATCGACGCTCCATTGGATCGGCTCTTCGCCGGGCATGAGCCCGGCGATTGCGGCGGCTTCGCCGGTTTCGACGCCGTAGTAGTAATAGTGCCCGTCGGTAGCGAGCCCGCTGAGGAACTTTCCGTCAGGAGAAGGAACGATCCGGTATGTGTTTTCGGGAGTCACCGGCCGCGCCTTTCCGCTCTCGAGATCGCGAATCCAGCCGCGCTGACCGGGACGCCCCCTCTCCGATCCGATCGAAAAGAGTCGCCGGCCATCCCCGAGGAAGCGCCCGACCCATTCGTCCTCGAGCGGCCGGGGGAGCGCCCTCGTCGATCCGGGTCCCGTCGGGATCATCCGGAAACCGCAGCACGTCGGGACGTCGGTACTGGAGAGGACCCACTTCCCGTCCGGCGAGAGGTCTTCCGATCCGCTGTCCCCCACGCGCTTGGCAGGGGATCCATCGGTGCCCCGCAGATACGTTCCGCCCGAGGGACCCATCTCGTCGAAGAGCACGGTCTTCCCGTCGGCGGAGAGCCCGCGGACCTCGGGTCGGTCGAACCACGAAAGGTCTCGGGGCCGGCTCTCGCCGGCACGGAGCATGTAGACCTGGGACGTCTCCGACGCACGTGCCATCAGAACCCTGCCGTCGGCCGCGATGTCGTAGAGCACGAAGTCGCCCGGAAGCGAGACGACTTCCCGGTCCCGATCGCCGGAAGGCGTCACCGCCCGAATTGCGGTGCCGACACCGTCGAACTGCGAGTACCAGATCTCGCTCCCCGAAGAGGACCAGGCGATCTCGTCGCCCTTCTTTCCGAGGTCTCGCGCCTTGCCCGGCGGCTCGATGACCTTGATTTCCTTGTTGTCCTGGAAGGCCACGAGCCTTCCATCCCGCGAGATTCGGGGCCGATTGACCCACGGAGCGTTCTCGTAGATGACCGTCCCGACCGGGTACTCGATCCGATGGAGCCCCCCGACCTCGTGCACCACGGCGAGCCTCTCGCCGTCCGGGCTCCAGTCGGCCCAGAGGGCATTTTCCACGAGCTCTCGAGGCGTTCCGCCCGCGAGCGGCACCCGCGCAACCGTCCCATACAGCAGTCGCGCGATCCCGGATCGTCGCTGTCGACGTGGGGCGGGCGGAGCAGGAGACCGAAGCTCTGTCCGACCAGCACGGCCATCTCGCCTTTCGATGAGATCGAAAGGACGTCCGTGCGGGCGAGACCCAGCGGGCCGATACTCGGCGCTGCCGACGCGCGTCGTAAAAAGCTCGAGCGGTCGGCCTTCCCAGGAGGCACCGTAGACGATCGTCTGCCCGTCGGGAGCGAACCGCGCGCTCCAGATACCCCCGCGCCGAAACGTGAGCTGCTGAAAGCGCGGATGGAGCGGGGCCTTCACCAGCCTCCGGCCGGCGAAAATCCCGAGCGCAAGAACGACGACGCCGGCGGCGCCGAGGAGCGCCCAGAGCGGCAATCGCCGCTGGGCCGGCAGCGCGAACACGGCTCCCGCCTGCGACGCTTCCGAGAGGTGCTCGCGCAGGCTCGTCAGGTCCCGCGCCAGATCCTCCGTCGAGGCATAGCGGTCCCGGGGGTCCTTGGCGAGGCAGCGCTCCACGATCCACCGCAGCGGCGTGGGAACCGCCGCGTTCAGCTTCGCGATCGGCTCGGGCTCCGCGTGCAGGATCGCCGACAGGGTGTCCACCGCCTCGGACTTCTGGAAGGCGCGCCGCCCCGTCGCCATCTCGTAGAGGATCGAGCCGAAGGAGAACTGGTCCGACCGGAAGTCGAGCGGCTTGCCCGAGGCCTGCTCCGGCGACATGTACCCGTAGGTTCCGAGCAGCAGGCCGGGCTCCGTTCCCATGGTCGCCGTCGCGCCGTCCGAAGACGCCCCCGCTTCCAGCGGTGATCGGATCAGCTTGGCCAGGCCGAAGTCGAGGATCTTGACGATCCCGTCGTCGGTCACGACGGCGTTCTCCGGCTTGAGGTCCCGGTGCACGATGCCTGCGGCGTGGGCCCGCGCGAGTCCCTGGGCGAGCTGGATCGCCACGTCCAGGATCTTCCGCGCCGGCAACGGCCCCGACCTGGCAGAGCTCCCTCAGGGTCTTGCCGGGGACGTACTCCATCGCGATGTAGGCGACGCCGTCGATCGCGCCGACCTCGTAGACCGTGACGATGTTGGGGTGATTCAGCGCCGAGGCCGCCCGCGCCTCCTGCTCGAACCGCCGGCGCCGGCCTTCGTTCTCCGAAAACTCGGCCGGCAGCACCTTGAGCGCGACCTCGCGCCCGAGCTTGCCGTCCCGCGCCCGCCAGACCTCCCCCATCCCGCCGGCCCCGAGGGGAGCGGTCAGCTCGTAGGGCCCGAACCGTGTGCCTGGCGTGAGACTCATGGCCGTTCTTTCGGCGGCGACGATTCTCTCCCCTCTGAGCGAAAAGAGAAGGGAAACCGCAGGAAGGCCGAAGGACTCGCGGCGCCGAAGTCTTCATCGTACGGGGAAAGGAGGCGTTCCATGCGAGAAGAAAGAGGCCGGGCGCCAAATCTCGGGGCCGTCCGGCGGCTCGGTCTGCCGATCATCGTCCTGGCCGCTCTCGCCGTCCGGTGCAAGGAGTCCAACGACATCACCGGGCTCCTGCGAGCGACCGCCCCGACGCCCGCGCCGACGGCAGCCCCATCGGCGGACCTGACGGGCACCTGGAGCGGGACGATCAGCGCGCACGGAGCGACCGACGACGACTTCTGCCCGTCCAGCCCAACCGCCGTCAGCGTTCAGATCGGACAGGTCGGCGGCAAGGTGACCTTCCGTGTCCCTTCCGGAACGCAATGCCTGGGCTCGGGACCCGTGGACTTCGCGGGAAGCCTGGCCGGCAATCGCTTGTCGGGCGACCTCCAGAGGCAAGGAGGGGAATGCACCTTGAAGGGCGCTGCAGGAGGAACAGGCGAGCGCTCCAGAATCGTTCTCGACGGACATCTCAGCGGAACCTGCAATCGGCTCGGGGTTCACATTGAGCTCTCACGGTAGGGATCGCCATTCCTCCGGGCTGGGAGCCGCGATGCTGCGCCGGCGCCAAATCGTCGTCTTCCGCCTCGCCTCGCGGGCAAGGCCCAGGGCTTCGGAGCGCGAAATGCGAAGGCAAAGCATGGGCTATCCGAAAGACTCCTCGCCCCGGCACCCTGCAGGCTCTGGGGCACAAAGGAGGCCACCATGCGCTCTTCCCAACTTCGCCGCTTCGCCATCTCCGTCGGAATCGTCCTCGGTCCCTTCGTTCTGGTCCCTCTTGGCTGCCGGAGCGACGGCCCGACGGCGCCTCCCACGGGGTCACCCGCGTCGGTGCGCCTGGCCGGAAAGGTCGAAAAGGGGAGTCACGCTCGAGCCGTTCCGCAGGCGCTGCTCGAGATTCTCGACGGACCCAATGCGGGCTCGACGGTTCGGACCAACCAGTCGGGTTTCTACGCTTTCGAAAAACTCCAGCCCTCGACGTTTCAAGTCCGTGTCTCGAAGGAAGGGTTCTCGACGCTGACCCAGAGCGTCCCGCTTCCGAGGAGCGCCGTCGTCACCTTCACGCTCGTGAATGACGGTCCCGTGTCGGCCCTTGCGGGCAACGTCGTGGATCGCTTCGGAAAAGCGATACCCAACGTGACAATCACCATTCTCGACGGCCCGGACGCAGGCCTTGGGGTCATCACGCACAACGCCAAGGATGGCGAGGGACCCGGAGGCTCCTTCTTCCTCGACGAACTGACTCCAGGCAGGGTTACGGTTCGGGCCTCGAATGCCTTCGTCGTTTCCGAAACCCGGTCCGTGGATCTCGTCGGCGGACAAACTTCCAGTGCCGACTTCCGAATGTACTCCTCCGACTGAATCCGCATTGCTGCCGTTTTCCGTGGTCTCCACGCAGCTGCGGCTGGCGACGAAGTGAGGGTCAGGTCCGGAACGGCCCACCGCAGCCCGCGGACGACGAAGAGCTCGGAAGAGAACCGGTGGTGCGTGTAGAGGCAGATCTTTCCGTCCGCCGAGAAACCGATCTTCCCGATTCCCCCTCCCGTCGACGGCGCGATGGGCGCGATCTCTTTCCAGAGCTCCCGGCGCCCCGTCCAGGGATCGACGCGATAGACGCGCGCCGACACGAAACGATCGCCGGGCCGCAGCTCATCGGCGCCGCGCACGTACAGCAGACGGCTGTCCGCGGTCCATTGGATCGGCTCCTCTCCGGGAAGGACGCCCGAGGCTTTCCGCGGCGTTCCGGAATCGGCCGTGTACAGCGTCCAGCCGTCGCTCTCGAAGCCGACGATGAACCGACCGTCGGGAGAGACGCATGGCGCTCGGACTCCCTCGGGCGTGACCGGGCGCCGGCTTCCGCCCGCGAGGTCCTGAGTCCAGACGCGGGGCCGATGCTCGGGCTCCGCTCCGCCGACGAAAACCTGGCGGGCGTCCGGCGAGAAGCCCCGGACCTTGGGATTGGAGATGCCCTTCATCGCGATGGGGATCGTCTCTCCAGCGCCGGTGGGCACGAGGATCAGAGCCGCGCGGTCGGCGTCCATGACGGTCAACCCGTCGGGCGAATTCTCGCCCAGCACGTACTTTCCGTCCGGCGTCAGAACGGCGCCGGCGAAGCCTCCCAGGGAACCCAGCCGCTTGGCGGGAGAACCGTCGGTCTTGCCGAGAAAAGCGGACAGCCGGGCGACGTTGACGTCAGCGCGGGTGAAGGTCAGAAGATCGCCTGAGGCGGACACGTCCTCCAACGCCGCGTCGTCGAAGAGCGGCCGGTCCCGAGCCTCCCCGGGAACGCTCGCAAAGATCTGATCGCTGCCGGTCACCTGCCCGATCAGGATGGCGCCGTTCGAGGAGACGTCGTAGATCGTGAAGCGACCAGCCAGAGTCGTCAGCAGGCGATCCTTCCCGCCGATGGCGTAGGACCGGAGTTCCGTCGATCCCGGGACGACCGAAACGTACAGGATCTCGCCCGTCAACGGCGACCACGCGTATTCCCACACGCCCTTTCCCGTCGGCGTCGCGTGGCCGGCCCGATCGACGACGAAGAAGTGGACGCCCATGTCCGAGAAGGCCACGCGCTCGCCGTCGGGAGAGACGCGGGGGAACACGATCCAGCCGAAGTGCTCGTAGAGCGGCTTGCCGATCGGATACTCGAGGCGATTGAGGCCGTCGACGAACCGAACGACCGCGAGGTCCTTTCCGTTCGGCGCCCAGTCGGCATCCGAGACGTCTCTCCAGCAGCTCGCGCGGCGTGCCTCCCGCCAGCGCCACTTGCGCCAGCGTCCCGAAGAGAAACAGCGGAAAGCGGTCGACGAGGTCGTAGCTCGGCGACCGCAGCGTCATGCCGTGCGGAGGCAGCAGGCTCAAGGCCATGTAGCCCGAGCGGGAGATCGACAGAATCTGTCCCGACGGCAGTCCCAGCGAGCGGCTCTCGGAGTGATCGAGCCTCGTCTCGAAGAGCTCCGGTCGTTTTCCTTCCCACTGCGTCGCGTAGACGACCGACTGGCCGTCGGGCGTGAACCGCGCCGTCGTGATCGCGCCGCTCTGCAGCGTGAGCTGCTGGAACCGGGGCGGCTTCGGAAGTACCGGAGCGGCCGAGCCAGAGTCCGAGCGCGAGGACTGCGAGTGTCGCAGCGAGAATCCCGCCGGCTCGCAGCGCGCGGCGGGGCGCCGGCGAGGCGTCCTCGAGGGACAGAGCCGCTCCGGCCCCTGAGACATCGGAGAGGTGCTCGCGCAGGCTCTGGAGCTCGCGCGAGAGGTCTTCCGTCGAGGCGTAGCGGTCGGACGGATCCTTGGCGTGGCAGCGTTCCGTGATCCAGCGCAGCGGCGCCGGCACCCTTTGGTTGATCTGCGCGATCGCCTCGGGCTCCTCGTGCAGGACGGCCGACAGCGTGTCGACCGCCGAGTCCCGGCGAAAGGCCCTCTTCGCCGTCGCCATCTCGTACAGGATCGAGCCGAAAGCGAACTGGTCGGACCGGTAATCGACGGCCTTGCCCGACGCCTGCTCGGGAGACATGTAGCCGTACGTGCCGAGCAGCACCCCGGGTTCGGTGCCCATCGTCGCCGTCGCACCTTCCCCCGAATCCCCGGACTCCAGCGGCGACCGCACGAGTTTAGCGAGGCCGAAATCGAGGATCTTGACCACGCCCTCCGGCGTCACCATTACGTTTTCCGGTTTCAGGTCCCGGTGAACGATCCCGGCCGCGTGGGCCCGCGCGAGCCCCTGCGCCAGCTGCACCGCGATGTCCAAGAGTTTGCGCGCCGGCAGCGGACCCGACGCGCATAGCTCACGGAGCGTCTTTCCGGAGACGAGCTCCATCGCCATGTAGGAAACCGCATCGAAGGTGCCGATGTCGTAGACGGTGACGATGTTGGGATGACTCAGCGCCGAGGCCGCGCGCGCCTCCTGCTCGAAACGCCGGCGCCGGTCGCGGCCTTCGGAGATCTCCGCGGAGAGGATCTTGAGCGCGATCTCGCGGTCAAGCTTTGCGTCGCGGGCGCGCCAGACCTCTCCCATCCCGCCGGCGCCGAGCGGCCCGAGCAGTTCGTAGTGACCGAGGCGGGCGCCAGGCACGAGCCCCATCCGGATTACTCCCGATCGGCGGTTCGGGTCATCTTACCCGCCGAGGAGCCGACCGAGGCCCGCGACGCGTCTTCTCCGTTTCTCTCCCCTACTGGCTCCGTGCCGTCTCCGTCGTCCCGCCCGATTCGAAGCGGCGCAGCACGAGGGGTACGGAGCCCAGCCGGAGCGCGTCGCCGTCGCGCAGGGCCGTCGACGTCTTGACCCGGCGCCCCCGCACGAAGGACCCGTTCTTGCTTCCGAGGTCCTCGAGAGAGGCCTTGTCGCCGGACACGATGATCTTGGCGTGGTGCCTGGACACGCTCGCGACGTCGATGCAGGCGACCGAAAGCGGGTCCCGTCCCAGCATGTTCTCGCCCTCCACGAGGGCGATCTCGCGGTCCCCCCAGATCAGCTTGAAAACCACCGCGGGGCCGGTCGAAATCGGCGGGCCGCCTGTTTTCGCCTCCGCGGGGAAAGCATAGCCGAACCCGTGGATTGTGCGGATGAAGCGCGGATCGTGCGCGTCGTCGCCGATCGCGTCGCGAAGCTCCGCCACCAGGCGAGCCAGGTTGCCCTCGGCGACGAAGGTGCCCGGCCAGAGGAGCTCCATCAGCGCCTCCTTGGAGAGGGCCTTCGGCCGCCGTTCGAGCAGCGCTTCCAGCAGCCGGAAGGTCTTGGGCGGCAGATGCACCGCTTCGCCTTTTCGAAGCAGCTGGCGGGTCTCGGAATCGAAGACGCAGTCGCCGAAACGGACCGTCACGTGCGGCCTTCCGAATCAGAAGCGAAGAACAACCGCATGCCCTCCGTAAGACTCTCGGGGATCGCCTCGACATTCTAGCTCCCGACAACGGCGGAGGCCGCTTCCGACCACCGGCCGCAACGAAAGGGAGGCAGTCATGAGGTTCCCGAGACACATTTGGGCGGCGGTTCTGGCCGTCGCCGCCACGGCCCTGGCGTGGCCGAGCCCGTCGGCGGCCGCGGAGGAGAAGAGCGCCAGGCTCGAAATCTTCCCCTTCTCGCGATGCGCCAGCCAGGAAGACATCGAGCCCAAGGCCGGGAAGTGGAAGACGTGGGTTCTCGCTTCGGGAAGCGAGCTGCGCGTGCCGGCACCGCCCGGAATGCGTGAAACGCGCGCGGAGGTTCGACAGGTCCAGACCCTGATCGAGGAGAGGACCGACGCGGACTTGAAGGCGATTCGCTTCTGGGACGCCGGCCCGCCGTCCTACCGTTGGATCGAGCTCGCGCTCGCTCAGCTCCGGGCGAAACCGTTCTCCAATCCCAAGAACACGCGCGCGATGGCGTTGCTGAACGTCGCCATCTACGACGCCACGGTCACGGCCTGGGAGTCGAAGTACTACTACGGCCGCCGCCGGCCGAGCCAGTTCACGCCCTTCCTCGCCCGGGCGGTCGACGATCCCGCGAGCCCCTCCTACCCTGCCGAGCACGCCGTCGTGGCGGCTGCGGCGGCCGAGATCCTCGCTTACCTCTATCCCGCCGACGCGCAGACGTTCCAGGACAAGGCCCAGGAGGCGGCCAACTCGCGGGTCCTCGCGGGCTCCCAGTTCCCGAGCGACGTGACGGCCGGCCTCGCGCTCGGAAAGAAAGTCGCCGAGCGCGTCATCGAGCTCGCGAAGGCCGATGGCTCCGACGCGGTCTGGACAGGGACGGTTCCGACCGGGCCCGGTCTGTGGAACGGAACCAATCCGATCGAGCCTTTGGCCGGAACGTGGAAGACGTGGGTCCTGAGCTCGGCGAGCGAGCTTCGCCCGGGTCCGCCTCCGGCGTACAACTCGGCTCAGGAGGCGGCGGATCTGGCCGAGATCAAGAACTTCCCGCGTGCCTTTCCGTCGAATTCGCGCGCGTTCTACTGGCAGACCTTCGACGGGATCCTGGCCGACTGGTACAACATCGCCGCCAAGCGCTTTTTCGAGAGCAGGCTCGAGAAGAACCAGCCCCGCGCCGCCCGCATCTATGCGCTGATGTCCGTCGCCCACTACGACGCCATCCTCGCGGTGTGGGACGCGAAGTATGCGTACTGGGCGATCCGGCCCTTCCAGCTCGACCCGACGGTCGTCACACTCTTCCCCACACCGAACCACCCGAGCTACCCCGCGGCGCACGGCACGGCGTCCGGAGGGATCTCCGAGGCGATGGCCTACGCGTTCCCGGACGAAGCCGACTTCATGCGGTCGCTCGGTACGGAGGCGGGCATGTCGCGCATCTGGGCGGGAATCCACTTCCGTTCGGACGTCGAAGTCGGTCTGGCGCTGGGACGCGCCGTCGCTCAAAAGGTCATCGATCGGGTCAAGAACGACGGGTCACAGTAGCCGGGTTCGAAGGCCGGGGCGCACGGGCGCTCCGGCCTTTTCACGGACGAGGCGGATCCGGCGCTCCCGCCGGCAGCTCCCGGAGGAACCCCGCCAGGGCGATCGCGAATTCTTCCGGCGTCTCCTCCTGCGGGACGTGCCCCGCGCCGGGCAGCGCCACGAACCGCGCGCCCCGGATCTGCTGCGCAAGGTCGAGACCGTCGGAAGGGTGCAGAAGCCGGTCCTCTTTGCCCCACAGGACGATGGTCGGCGCCGTGATCCTTCCGGCCACGTCTTCGTAGCCCCGCGGGCTCGAGCGGATCGCTCCGAGCGCCGCACGCCGCGTGCCCGGCACGGGGATCGGGTCCCACCAGTCCGCGATGGTCTCGTGCGTCACGCGGTCGGCTTGCGCATAGACCCGGTGGCGCAGAGCGAGCTCCATGATCGGGCGGCAGAGGAGCTCGAGCTCCAGATCGCCCAGTAGCGGCGCCCGCATCAAGCGAAACTGCAAAGGGATCACGAGGCGCGGCGAAGCCGCGTCCACCAGCACGAGGCCGGCGACCCGTTCGGGCTTCGCCGCGGCGGCAATCAGCGCGGTCGCGCCGCCGAGCGAGTTGCCGACGAGCACCACGCGACCGATCCCGCGCGCGTCGAGGTACCGCCAGAGGTGCAGCGCCTGCGCCCCGGCCGCGTAGTCGTACGGCCAGGGCCGGTCGGAGTAGCCGAACCCCGGCAGGTCGACGGCGATCGAGGGCCTGCCCGGGGAGGCGCTCACGAGGATCTTCTTCCATGTCGCGGAAGAGGACAGAAAGCCGTGGATGTAGACGACCGTCTCGGGGCGTTCTCCCGGAAACTCCCGCGAACGCCACCGCACGCCGTCCACGACCGTGTCCCGCTCGCCCCGGCCCGGAGGCGGGACTCGCGTCTCGGGCTCCGTGAGGCGGCGGACGACGACCGCCAGCGCCACGACCACGATCAGGGCAGCGAGAAACCGCAGCAGACAGCCCAGGGAGCCTCCTTCGGGAATCGACGGATTCTAAGGGCGGCCGCTTTCCCCTCCGCAGAACAAGCGAAGAAAAGCCGAAAGTCCTCCGAAAGACCCGAGCCCTCCGATCGAGACATCCTCGTCCAACGGGAGGATCCATGAAGATCGCGCGCGCGCTCCCTCTCATGTCAGTGTTCGTCCTGCTCGCCGCCGGCTGTCGGGAGTCCCACAACACGATCACGGGACTCGTTCTGAAGGAGCCCTTTGGCCGCAGCGCGAGCTCTGCCTCACCGGAGTCCGGTCACGAGATAGAGGTCTGAGGGCGCGTTGAAGGAGGAGTACGCGTACGATTTGCCGTCGGGCGTCATCGCGAGGTTACAGCGCGAAAGGCATCGCCGCCCGGTCCGCCGGCGTGAACTCGTGCCAGAGCTCCCTCCTGCCCGTTGTCAGATCGAGGCGGAAGACTCTCAGCGGACAGCGCTGCGCTGAAGGCTCCATCCGACCGGACCGTGAACAGGGAGCGTCCATCGGAACTCCACATGATGGGGTCCTCCTCCCCCGTCTTGAAGCCAGGAATGGGACGGGACGCTCCGCCGTCGACGGGGTACGATGACCCCTTCACCTCGCGGTCCCACACAGGCCGTCTCTTTCCCGTCCGGCGAGACGACCCGACAGGAGATCCCCTCCGGCGCGATCGCGCGCAGTTTGCCGTCCGGAAGGTCCCGCACGTAACTTCGGTCGCCGTGTCCCGGGTCTTTGGCCAGGAGGAGGATCCGCTTCCCGTCGGAAAAGAACGCGGCCTCCTCGAAGCGATGCCCTTCGTCGTCGAGGACCTGCGGCTCCCCGGCCCCGGTCGGCAGAAGCACGGTCTGCGATCCTCTCCCCGCGGTGTTCGCCGCGACCCATCGCCCGTCCGGAGAGATCGCCATCGCCCTCCCTTCGCCGATGCGCTTGGCCGGGGAGCCGTCCATCGGACGGACATACAGCGCGTGGAAATTGCCTTCGTTCCCTTCGTAGAAGAGCAGCGTCTTCCCGTCGGGAGTCAAGCCCTTGACCTGGGACCCCTCGTGCCAGGAAAGATCCCTTTCCTGTGTCTCCCCGGAGACCACTCCCAGGATGTTCTGCGTGCAGCGCGGCCAGCGACACCAGAACCTGCCCATCGCGAGAAACGTCCTGGAGATGGATCCAGGTGGGCAGCCGCATCAGGAGGCGCTGCTTGCCCGCCAGCGTGACGGCGTAGAGAGACGTTCGCCATCCACGACTCGTTGGCGCTGAACCAGACCTCGCTGCCGTCCGCCGACCACGCCAGGCCGTCCCTCGCTTCCACTTGCGCGAAAGAACGCTGTGCTGGCCGGCAAGGTCCACCGTCTCGACCGAAACGTCGGACTCCGCGCGGACGAGGAAGGCGATTCGATCCCCGTCCGGGGACAATCGAAGGGTCTCGATCCACTCCTTTGTCTCGTAGAGGACTTTGCCGATCGGAAACTCGAGACGATGCGTCTTTCCCGACCCGCCGAACGATGGCCAGGCTCTTGCCGTCCGGAGACCAGTCGGCGCGGCCACGACCCTTCGGTCAACTCCCGAGGCGCGCCACCGGCCAGAGGAGCGCGAGCAAGCGTGCCAACCCAGGTGTGACGGGGTCGACGGGCGGCCGAGCAACATCGCGATCTCTCCCAGCAGACGACACCGAGACGACGTCGGCGTCGGCAAGCTCCAGACGGGTCGATTCGCGGCCGTCCGTCCGCGTCGAGAAGAGACGGATCGGGGCCCCGTCCCACGCGGCGCCGTAGACGATCGTCCGGCCGTCGGGGGCGAACCGGGCGGAGACGACCGCTCCCGTGACGAAACGTGAGGCGCTGGAAGTCGGGAATCGGCCTTCTCGTCGGCTCGCTTTCCCACGAAGAAGACCCCGACGAAGCCGGCGAGAACGGCCGCCGCCGTCAGCAAGCTCGCAAGCCTAAGGCGCCACGGGTGCGCAGCCCAAACCGCGGCCGATCGCCGGACATCTCGGAAGATGATCCCGCACGGTCTTCAGATCGTGCGCGAGGTCCTGCGTGGAGGCGTAGCGGCGTTCCGGTTCCTTGCAGAGACATCGATCGATGATCCAGCGCAGGGGGACCGGCGCCTCGGGGTTGAGCTCCGCGAGGGGTTTCGGGTCTCCCTTGAGGATTGCGGCCAGCGTGTCGACCGCGCTCTTGCCCTGGAACGCCCGCTTTCCGGTCGTCATCTCGTAGAGCATGGAACCGAACGAGAACTGGTCCGAGCGGAAGTCCACGGGCTCGCCGGCCGCCTGCTCGGGCGACATGTAGCCGATCGTCCCGACGACCGTGCCCGGAAGCGTCGCCGTCTCGGCCCGCTCACGCGAACCGGCGCCTTCTTCCGAACCGGTCGGCGCCAGCTTGGCCAGGCCGAAGTCGAGGATCTTGACGAGCCCTTCGCCTGTCACCATGACGTTCTCGGGTTTCAGATCCCGGTGCACGATGCCGGCTTCGTGGGCCCTCGCCAGCCCGTCGGCGATCTGGACGACGATCGGCAGCAGCTTCCGGGTCGGCAGGGCCCCGGCGCCGAGGATCTCCCGCAGCGTCTTGCCCTCCACTCTTTCCATCGCGATGCACGCGACCGAGTCGGAGGCGCCCACGTCGTAAATCGTGACGATGTTCGGGTGGTTCAGCGCCGACGCGGCCCGCGCCTCGTTCTCGAAGCGCCTCAGGCGCGCCGGGTTGCCCGAAATCTCTTCATGCAGAACCTTCAAGGCGACGTCCCGACCGAGCCGCTCGTCCCTGGCGAGATACACCTCTCCCATCCCGCCCGAGCCGAGCGGCGAGACGATTTCGTAGAAGGCGACGCGAGCGCCGCGCGACAACGTCATTCGCCGCTCACTGATGGGTCGCCGTCTCCGTCGGGGCGCCCGCCTCGGGCCGGTGGAACACCATGGACACCGAGCCGACACGAACGCCGTCCCCATCGCGCAAGGGCACCGCTCCCGCGACCCTGGACCCGCGCACGAACGTCCCGTTCTTGCTTCCGAGATCTTCGATCCGCGCGGCAGAGCCGTCGAGCACGATTCGTGCGTGGTAGCGCGAAACGGACACGTCGTCGATCTGGACGGCCGCGGCCGGATCACGGCCGATCATGTTCTCTCCCTCACCGAGCGCGAACTCCTGCCGGCCCCAGACCAGCCGGCAAGCCGCCGTCGCCTCCCCGCGCGCCGCCGAAACCGGGAGATTCCGCGCCTGCGCCTGGAAGGCATAGCCAAAACGCTGAACCGTGCGAAGGACACGGGACTGCCGCGCGTCGTCGCCGAAGGCCGTCCGCAGCTCGCTGACCAGGTTGGCAAGGTTCGTCTCGGTGACGAACGTCTCCGGCCACAACGTCCTGTGGAGCTCTTCCTTCGAGACGGCGTCCGGCCGGCGCAGCACCAGCAGCTCGAGGAGCTGAAACGCCTTCGGTGACAGAGGCATCTCCTCGGCCGCCCGGAAGACCTGGCGGGCGCCCAGATCCAGAACGAATTCGCCGAACCCAAGGCGCATCGGCCTTAGCGAAATCCCACAAGACGCGGACGTCGCGCTGAAGACTTCACCCTCTTTGGCGCCACATCTTAGCGAAAGCACGGGCCCACCCCGGAAACACGGGCCCGCCGGTTGAGAAGGAGAAGGATCATGAAACGCACACAGGCTCGAGTTTCGACCCCTTTGGCATGGGCAATCGCCGTTGGTCTGCTCGTCGGGCTGGCGTCCACCGCCAGCGCCGAAGACCACCACGCCCCGCAACCGCTGCTCGAATGCGACTCTCGACGGCACCTTCGGGTACTACAGGTCGGGCACGATTCTGCCCGACGCAGGCCCGCTGGTCGCCGTCGGCATCTTTACCTACGACGGGCATCGGCCACACGTTTGGGACCGAGAGCGTCTAGCGTAACGAAGAGTTCGCGTTCGATGAAGGAGGTACCGGTCGGTATCGGTAAACCCCGATTGCACCGGCGCGCTCCTCAACGAAGAAGGCGAAGAATACGCCCGGCTCGTCGTCGTGAATGACGGAAAGAGCGTCTACATTCTGAGCGAGAACAATCCGGTCTACGTCGTCGCGACAAAAATGTAGTCGGTAGACGAGTCACCTGGTGGCAGAGAGAGGACGGCGACCGGGACCGTCCTCTCAATCGTTCTGAAGGACTCAGACGCCGCGCGCACGCCCCGCGAAAGGAGAGAGCATGAACCGCAAGTCTCCTCGGCCGTCCACCGCATTCACCCTCGCGATCGCCTTCGCCGTCCTCGCCACCGCCGGCTGCCCGAACTCAGATTCCGTGGCGGGACCGCCACCGGCCTCCCACCTCCCCCACTCCACGCCGCGCCTCCGTCGGAGGGACGTGGACTGGAACATTTCAGGCCGGCAGACTCAGTGAGTGCGATTCGAGCACTGTGAACGACGCGCATGCCACGTTCGATCAGTCCGGCACGAAGGTCGTCGGCACGCTTGTCGCGGGCCTGTGCGTACGCAACTACCAGTTCAATGGAACGCTCCAGGGAACATTCTTGCAGGGAAGTATCCCCTTCGGGGGGTCCGCAACCGGAACCGTGTCGGGTACAAGCCTCGTCATGACGCTCCGTTACAGGGACCAAATCGAGTTGGGCACGTTGCGGCTTCACCGGTAGCAGGGTGCAACTGACGCACAGGAGGCGCGGCATGCCGTAAACACTGGCACTTTTCTGTCCCCGGAAATGTGCCGGAGTTCACGGGACTCTGGAGAGGCCTCGGCCCTATCGAAGTCCGGTCACCAGGTAGAGGTCGCTCGTCGTGTGCTGGGACGAGTGCGCATAGGTCTTGCCGTCGGGCGTCATCGCGAGGTGGAGATGGGAACGTCCATGGTCGACGGATCCTCCGGCGTGAGCTCGCGCCACAGCGTGCGCCTGCCGGTCGACAGTTCCAGGCGGAAGATCTGGAGTGGGAGGTCGTGGCGACCCTCCGTCGGAGCTCCACTGGACCGGGAATTCCGACCCTTTCGCGAAGCCCGGGATCGATCGGGACTGCCCGCCGTCGACGAGCAGCGGCTTCACATCTGGGACTGATGACATTGCGGCGCTGAAGCAACAGTCCGCCGCGCCTGGGTTTAGAGGGCAACCGAAGGAAAACCGAAGAGGCTCCGAAAGACTGAGCCCTCCTGCGCCTCCATTCTTCGCGAAGGAGGTCAACATGAAAGAACGAAACTCGTATCTCGGTTGCCCGGTCTCTTTCCGTCCGATCCCGTTTCAGCGCTGCTCTGGTCGGTCACCCTCGCGTCGGCGCAGGCTCAGAAATTCACGTCCATCGACCCCCCCGGGTCGGTCTTCACGTTCGCCGGCGGCATCAACGAGCAGGGCGACATCGTCGGCCGCTGGGACGACGCGGACTTCAACACCCACGGGTTTCTCCTGCATCGCGGGGTCTACAAGACCCTCGACTACCCGGGGGCCACTTCACGGCGCCCGTCGACATCAACATTTTCGGCGCCGTCGTCGGGCGCTGGGTGAATGCCGACGGCGTCACGGACGGCTTCGTCTACAAGGACGGCCGGTACAAGAACATCCACTACCCCGGCTCGATCGACACGCGTTGCCGCGGCATCGACGACCTCGGGCGGATCACGGGCAACTTCACCAACGAGGACGACGGCCTCGAGCGGGGCTTCTTCCTCGACGCGCATGGCTTTCACGAGGTCTTCTTCCCGGGCTCGGACTCGACGGACGTGTGGGACATCAACGTCCTCGGCGTCATGGTCGGCGACATCTCCAACGTCGAGGGCATGGTCAGCGGCTATCAGCTCAAGAACGGGGTCTTCACGAAACTCGATTTCCCGGGCGCTCTGCACACGACGCTGCGCGGCATCAACCTCCAGGGCGACCTCGTGGGCTTCTACGTCGTGAACGACGAAGCGGAAACCGAGCACGGTGTCCTGATCACCCGCTCGGGAATGAAGTCCTTCGACTATCCAGGGGCGACGAGCACCGAGGCGTTCCGCATCAACTCACGGGGAGACATCGTCGGCGGATACTTCGATCAGGACGGAAACGGGCACGGCTACGTCATGACGCGGGGCAAGTAAACGAGCCAGGAGACCGAGGCGAGCGCGCGGCCCGCCGGCGATCGGGCCGCGCGCTTCATCTCCCCATAAGGGGCGGGAGCCGACTACCGTCCCGGTCTCGGGAGGCGGTCGCGCGTGGTCATCCGGCCGCCGCGGTACAGTTCTCGCGTGCCGACCTGGAAGCTGACGCTCGAGTACGACGGAACGCGCTATCGCGGCTGGCAGTCGCAGAAGAACACGGACCGCACGGTGCAGGGCGTCCTGCTCCGCGCGGCCCGCGAGCTTCTGGGCGACGACGCCTCCGTCGGCGGCGCCGGGCGAACGGACGCCGGGGTTCACGCGATCGCGCAGGTCGCGCACCTGAAGGCGCGCAAGGGGATGCCGGAGCGCGACCTCGAGTACGGCCTGAACGACCGGCTCCCCTTCGACGTCAACGTCACCGCGGTCGCCGCGGCGGCGCCCGGCTTCCATGCGCGCCACGACGCCGTGTCGCGGACCTACCTCTACCGCATCTCGCGCCGGCGCACGGCCTTCGACAAGCGGCTGGTCTGGTGGGTGAAGGACCGGCTGGACGCCGCCGCCATGCAGCGGGCGGCCGGGCTCTTCGCCGGCCGTCACGACTTCGCTTCCTTCTGCGAGAACGCCGAGGGACAGGACTCGACGATCGTCGTCGTGGAGAAGAGCGAGGTCCTCGACCGCGGAAACGAGATCCATTTCCGCATCGAGGCGTCGCACTTCCTCTGGAAGATGGTGCGGCGACTGGCGGGAACGCTCGTCGAGGTCGGGCGTGGAAACCTCGACGCGGCCGGGCGTCGAGAGCCTGCTGAAGAAGAAGTCGGGTGAGCCGGCGAAATGGACGGCGCCGCCGTCGGGGCTGTTTCTGGAGAGGGTGACCTACAAGGGCTCGGCCTAGAGCACGTCCGCCGCTTCCATCGCGTGGCGCGAAGGCGCCCTTCCAGAGCTCGGCGAGCGTCGCGACCGGCTCGTCGATCACGCCGGCGCCGCCGATCGCGATCTTCAGGCGCTTGCCGCCGACGCGGCCGATGCGCGCGAGCGGAACGCCCGCCTTCTTCGCGGCGCCTTCGACGGCGGCCTGCCCTTCGGGCGCGAAAGCTGATCACGGCGCGGCCCGTGCTCTCGCCGAAGAGGAGCGCGCTGCCGCGGACGGCCGCCTCGAGCTTCACTTCCGCTCCCACGCCGGCCTTCATGGCGCATTCGGCGATCGCGACGGCGAGGCCCCCGTCGGAGACGTCGTGGGCCGAGGAGAGCAGCCTCTCGCCGGCGAGCGTCGCGAGCAGGTCCGCGAGCCGGCGCTCGGCCGGCAGGTCGACCTCCGGGCACGGGCCTTCGTCGCGCCCGCGGATCGTGCGCAGGAACTCCGATCCGCCGAGCTCGTCGCGCGTCTCGCCGAGCAGGGCCACGCAGATCCCCGTCCCGCCGAAACGGCATGCGCATCCTCTTCTCGACGTCCTCGAGCAGGCCCACCATGCCGACCGTCGGTGTGGGCGGGATCGCGCGGCCGTCGGTCTCGTTGTAGAAGGAGACGTTCCCGGACACGACGGGGATCTCGAACGCCCGGCAGGCGTCGGAAATCCCGCGCACCGCCGCCTCGAACTGCGCCATCACCTCCGGCTTCTCGGGGTTGCCGAAGTTCAGGCAGTCGGTGATGGCGAGCGGGCGTCCGCCCGTGCAGGCAATCGACCGGGCCGCCTCGGCCACGGCGAGCGCGCCCCCGCGGTAGGGATCGAGGGCGCAGAAGAACGGGTTGACGTCGCTCTTCAGGACGAGCGCCTTTTCTGTCCCCTTGACGCGCACCACCGCGGCGTCGCCGCCCGGCCGCTCGACGGTGTTGGTTCCGACCATGTGGTCGTACTGCGTCCAGATCCAGGACTTCTCGGCGACGTTCGGACTCGCGAGGATCTGCCGCAGGCACTCGCCGTAGTCGGGAGGCTCGGGCTCCCCGGGCCAGCGGGGCCTGGGCGGCGCCGGCGCGGCGGCGCGGGGACGGTCGTACACGGGCGCCTCGTCCGAGAGCGGCGCGGCCGGCAGGTCGGCCACGGTCTTGCCCTCGAAGAGGAGGACCACCCGCCCCGAGTTCGTCACGCGCCCGATTTCGACCGCGTCGAGCTCCCACTTTCGGAAGATCGCGAGGACTTCCTTCAGGCGGTCCTTGCGGGCCACCAGCAGCATCCGCTCCTGCGACTCGGAGAGCATGATCTCGTACGGCGTCATCCCCTCTTCGCGCACGGGCACCTTGGAGAGGTCGATCTCGACGCCGCTGCCGGCCCGGCCCGCCATCTCGAAGGTGGACGAGGTCAGGCCGGCCGCGCCCATGTCCTGGATGCCGATGACGGCGTCCGTCTGGAAGAGCTCCAGGCAGGCTTCCATCAGCAGCTTCTCGGTGAAGGGATCGCCGACCTGGACCGTCGGCCGCTTCTGCTGCGTCTCGTCGCCCGCGAACTCCTCGGAGGCCATGGTCGCGCCGTGAATGCCGTCGCGGCCCGTCTTCGAACCGACGTAGACCACCCGGTTGCCGGCGCCCTCGGCCCGCCCTCGGAAGATCCGGTCCTTCGGCAGCACGCCGACGTTCATGACGTTGACCAGGATGTTGCCGTTGTAGGCGGCGTGGAAGGTGGTCTCGCCGCCCACGGTCGGGATGCCGATGCAGTTGCCGTAGCCGGCGATCCCCCGCACGACGCCGTCGACCAAGTGCTTCATTCGCGGCGCCGCGAGGTCGCCGAACCGCAGCGAGTTCAACGACGCGATCGGGCGCGCCCCCATCGTGAAGATGTCCCGCAGGATCCCCCCGACGCCCGTCGCCGCTCCCTGGTACGGCTCGATGAAGGAGGGGTGGTTGTGCGATTCCATCTTGAACGCCACGGCGAGGCCGTCCCCGATGTCCACGACGCCAGCGTTCTCGCCGGGCCCCTGCAGGACACGCGGCCCCGAGGTCGGGAACGTCTTCAGGTGGACGCGGGAGGACTTGTAGGAGCAGTGCTCGCTCCACATGGCCGAAAAGATCCCGAGCTCGACCAGGTTCGGCTCGCGGCCGAGGATCTTCAGGATCCGCTCGTACTCCTCCGCGGAGAGGTTGTGCTCCTGGATGAGCTCGGCGGTGATCATGGGGCGGGCGGCGGCGGAAGGGTCTGCCGGCGGCGGGCCATCAACGGGCCGCGAGGACCGACACGACCGACTCGAACATCTTGCGGCCGGCCTCGTTGCCGAGCAGGGCCTCGCTGCAGCGGTCCGGGTGCGGCATCAGGCCGACGACGTTGCCCTCCCGGTTGGCGATGCCCGCGATCCCGTCCGGTCGCTCCGTTCGGGTTTGCCGCGTCGGTGACCTGCGCCCTTCGCGTCGCAGTAGCGAAAGACCACCCGCCGGTCGCGCGCGAGCTCCGCCAGGACGTCCGCGGGCGCGTCGTAGTTGCCTTCCATGTGTCCGATCGGCATCTTGACGACCTCGCCGGGCTCGTACAGCCGCGTGAACGGCGTGTCGACGCTCTCGACCTTGAGATACACGTCGCGGCAGACGTAGCGCAGCCCGCGGTTCACGCGCATCGCTCCCGGGAGGAGCCCCGCCTCCAGCAGGACCTGGAAGCCGTTGCAGATCCCGAGCACGGGGCCGCCTTCCTTGGCGAAGCGCGCGACGCTTTCCATCACGGGCGAGAACCGAGCCAGCGCCCCCGCCCGCAGGTAGTCGCCGTAGGCGAAACCCCCGGGGAGGATGACCGCGTCCGCCCCCTTCAGGTCCGTGTCGTGGTGCCAGACGTAGTCCGCCTCGCAGCCGAGCAGGTCCTTGGCGATGTGGTAGCAGTCCTGGTCGCAGTTGGATCCGGGAAAGACGACGATGGCGAACCTCATGGAACCACCCGCACGTCGAACCCCTCGATGACCGTGTTGGCCAGCAGCTCCTCGGCCATCCGCCGCGCCTCGGCCTCGGCAGTTCCGGCGTCCTTGCCGTCGATCTCGACGAAGAACACCTTTCCGGCCCGGACGTCCTTCACCGACTTGTGGCCGAGCCGTCCCAGGGCGGCGGCGATCGCCTTTCCCTGCGGGTCGAGGACCCCTTCCTTCGGGTAGACGCGGACTTCGACTTTCATCCTTCGAATGCCTCGTATCCGGTGATCTGGTCCGCCGTCTCGAAGGGCACGGCCCAGCCGGAGCGTTCGAGCGCCTCGGAAAGCGCCGCCAGCGCGAGCGGCGGCGTGTTGTTCGTCCGGGAAAGGTGGGTCGCGATCACGCGGCGCAGCTTCGGTCCCGCCGCCCGGCGGACGACGTCGGCCGACTGCCGGTTGGAGAGGTGCCCCCAGCCGCCCGAGATGCGCTGCTTGAGCGGCCACGTGTACGGGCCGTCGCGCAGCATGTCTTCGTCGTGGTTGAACTCGAGCAGCACCGTCGTCGCGTCCCGGACGAAGGCGACGAAGGGCTCGTCGGCGCGGCCGAGGTCCGAAGCGATGACCATCCGCGCGTCGTCGTCCTCGAACGCGTAGGCGACGGATTCGTTCGCGTCGTGGGGCGTCGCATAGGTGCGGAACCCCAGCGCGCCGATGCGGCCCTCGCGGCCGGGATCGATGCGGACGTACGGCGAGAAGAGGTCCCCTTCCAGGCCCAGGGCGTCCGCCGTGCCGGCCGTCGCGTAGATCGGGCAGCCGAAGCGGGTCGAGAAGGCGAGGGCCCCGGAGCAGTGGTCCTGGTGCTCGTGCGTGACGAAGATCGCGGCGATCGACTCGGCCGCGAGCGACCGCGCCTTGAGGCGCCGCTCGATCTCGCGTCCCGAGAGCCCGGCGTCCACGAGCACGCGCGTCCCGGCGGATTCGACGACGCAGACGTTCCCGCCGGATCCGGACGCGAGAATCGTGACGCGCACGGACCTTAGATTACCAGTTGTGAGGCAGGCCGCGCAGCTCCTGCTCCCGCCCGTTCAGTCCCCGCTCGGATGGGAATCCGGCAGACCGGATCCTCCCCGCGTGGGCGCACTCTTCTGTCCATCGAGGGCCTGGCGCGAGGTGATGATCGAAAAACCGCCGAAAGAAAACTCGATCGCGCCGTCGGGCTTCGTTTTTCCCGCGGCCTTCCCGGACCGCACGGCCCGGACCGCCTCCTGCAGCGCCAGCAGATTCCCCGGATCGGACACCGCGACGTTGTGCGCGGGGAAGAGCTTCTTCAAGCGCGGGCACGAGACGCGCCAGCCGGTCGACCGAGGCCGCGTAGGCAACCCAGTCCGTCTCCGGCACGAAGAGCCAGATCGGCCCCTCGTAGAACGTGTCTCCCGTCCAGAGAAACCCGGAGGCCTCGTCCCACAGGGCGACGGCGTCGGGCGTGTGTCCGGGCACGTGCAGAACCTGTCACCTCCCGGCTGCCCAGGTCGATCCGGCGGCCATCCCGGATGAACTCGGAGGGCGTGTAGGCGCGGGTCCGATAGGTTCTGCGCGTCGGCGCCCGCCGGCAGTGGCCGGCAGAGGGCCTCGGGCGCGACCTCGCCGGCGAGCACCTCGTGCGAAAAGCCGCGCGCATTGGCCCGCGTGTAGGCGGTGTCCATCGCGAGGATCCGTTCGAAATCCGCGTTTCCGCCCACGTGATCGAAATGCGTGTGGGAGTTGATGACCGTGACCGGCAGAGGTGTCAGGCGCTCGACGACCGGGCGGATCTTGCCGATCCCGAGGCCCGTGTCGAACAGGAGGGCGCCCTTCGCCCCGAGAATCAGGTAGGAGATGACCTCCTGAAACTGGAACGGCTCGCAGATCGCGAAGACGCCGTCGCCGACCCGGTAGACCTGGAACCAGTCGTCCGACGCGGAAAGGCACTCGAGCTTGCGGTGGGCGGGACGCGGGAGCTCGTCGCACCAGCGGCGGGGCGCCGGAGTCGGCGTCGGTTGCGGGCCGCCGCCTCCAAGCCCGAGCGCCCCGGCGACGACGAAAGCCGGCAGCCCGAGCCCGGCCCCGCCGGGCAAGGCTACTTCTCCCCCGTCGAGCCGAATCCGCCGGTGTCCCGGCGGGACTCCGGAAGCTCCTCGACCGGCGAAAGCGTCGCCCGCGCCACGGGAGCGAAGACGAGCTGGGCGATGCGGTCGCCGCGCGCGATCTCGACCGGCTCCGAGCCGAGGTTCGCCACCAGAACGCAGAGCTCTCCGCGGTAGTCGCTGTCGATCGTGCCCGGGGCGTTGGGAAGGATGAGCCCTTTCTTCAGGGCGAGACCGCTGCGCATCCGCACCTGGCCCTCGAAGCCTTCGGGGATGGCGATGGCGATGCCGGTCGGAACGAGGGCGCGCGCGCCGGGATCAAGCCGCAGCGGCGCCGACACCGCCGCGCGCAGGTCGCAGCCCGCCGCGCCCGCCGTCGCGTACGCCGGCAGCCCGAGCCCCTCGCCGTGCGGCAGCACCTGCACCGCAACCTGGATTTCCATGACCGGCGTCTTTTACCACGCGGCGCCGGGCTACAGCGCCGAGGCCAGGTCCGGCGCCGACAGCGGCGACTTGCCGACGTTGCCGACGATCGTGAGCGACAGGACCTTCGGGTCGAGCAGGCGCTGCGCCTCCTCGGCGACGTCGTCGGCCGTCACGGCCTCGACGCGGGCGATCAGCTCCTCGGCGGGGAGGATCTTGCCGTAGTAGAACTGGTGCCGCGCCTGCAGCGACATGCGCGACACCGTGGACTCCAGGGCGAGGATCACGCTTCCCTTCAGGTTCTCCTTGGCGAAGGCGAGCTCGCTTTCGCGCACGCCGTCGCGCTTCAACTTCTTCAGCTCCCGCAGCGTCACCTCGAGAACCCGCTCGAGGTTCTTGCGCGCGCAGGCGGCGCGTGATCGTCTCGTAGCCGCCCAGGCGATACGAGTTCAGCGACGACGCGATCGAGTACGCGAGCCCCCGCTTCTCGCGGACCTGCTGGAAGAGCCGCGAGGACATGCCGCCGCCGAGCACGATGTCGAGCAGGCTCGCGGCGAAGCGCCGGTCGGAGGACTGGGTCGGGCCGGCCACGCCGAGGCAGACGTGGACCTGCTCGAGGCCGCGGCGCGACCGGACCTCGACGTGCTGGTGCGGACGCGGAGGGCCCGAGGGCCGCGCGGCAGGGATCCGGCGGGACGGGCGCCGGCGGAAGATCTTCTCGATCGCCCCGACGACGCGCTCGGCGCGGACGTGGCCCGCGACCGAGAAGATCAGGTTTCCGGGCGCGTAGCGCGCGCGGTGGTAGCGGTAGAGGTCGGTCGCGCCGATCGACCGGACGGTCTCCGCCGTTCCGAGGATCGGCTCGCCGAGCGGGTGGGTCTTCCAGAACGAACGGACGAACACCTCGTGCACGAGGTCGTCGGGATTGTCGTTGGCCTCGCCGAGCTCCTCGAGGATCACGCCGCGCTCGACCTCGACGTCCTCGGCCGCGAAGGCGGGCGCGAGCACGATCTCCGAGAGAAGGTCGAGCGCCTCCGCGAAGTGCGTGTCGAGGCTGTGGGCGTAGAACCCCGTGTACTCCTTGGTCGTGAACGCGTCCACGTCCCCGCCGAGACGATCCATCTCCCGCGCGATCTGGACCGCCGACCGGCGCTTCGTGCGCTTGAAGAGCACGTGCTCGAGGAAGTGCGACATGCCGCGCCGCTTCGCGGGCTCGTCGACCGACCCCGCTCCGACGAAGATCCCGAGGGCGAACGACCGCACGTCGCGCATCTCGTCGACGAGGACGACCACACCGTTGTCGAGCGTGATGTTTCTGGACCATCGGGCTCCCGGAAGGCACCGGGATCTTACGCCCGGCACCGGGCTCACGTCGGACGCGCGCGGTCTTGGCCCGGGGTGGCAGGCAGATTGCGGAGCCGCCCGGCGGCGCGGCCGCCCTCCGGACGGTCGGAGTCGGCGTCGCCGGCGATGAAGGCCCACTCGTCGTAGTACTTCATGCCGCGCCACTCCCGCAGGGCCTCCTTGTGCACCTTCGAGCGGACGCCCGCGATCGGCCCGGCGCCGACGCCGGGGTTCGGTCCGAAGACGCCCGGGGTCGGCGTCGGGCGCGGCGGCGGCAGGCCCGTGCCCGGCGTGCGCGCGCCCGGCGCGCCCGCTGCGGAAAGGCACGGCGTCGGGAGATCCCACGAGGAGCGTCTTCCAGTCGTCGCAGCGGCACATCGGATCCTTCCAGAGCTTGCGGATCGTGCGCGGCCGGTTCTCGTACATTTCCTTCAACGTGTTCGGATAGCGGCCGAAGCGCTTCTGGAAGAGCTGGATGCCGCGGGCGTACTGGCGGCCCCGGAAGATCAGCTCCTCTTCGCGCTCCCGCCGCATGACCGTCGCGATCACGGGCCCGACCGCGGCCAGCGTGATCGCGAGGATGGCCATTCCGATCACGAGCGCGACGAGCGTGTAGCCGGCGGTCCTGCGACCTACCATTCCTTGTACAGGCTCCCGTCCAGAGCCTTGTCCGCCGAGCCGCTGTGGACGTCCGTCAGGCCCGGCGTGACGGGCTCGGAGGTGGACTGCTCCTCGGGCGGGATCTCTTCGGTCGTCAGCACCCAGGTCTCGGCCGACTTCGTCATCGGGTCGACCGGGATCTTGCGCAGGTAGCCGTCGGCGACGAGCGTCTGCAGGTCCGGCGGAAAGACGCCCTTGTCGCCGTGGTACTGGTCGATGACGCTGCGCATCGTGAAGAGGTCCTCCCGCAGCGTCGCCTCCCGGGCGCGCTGCGGCGAGTCGCGCAGCGCCGGCACCGCGATCGCCGCGAGGATGCCGATGATCGTCATGACGACGAGAAGCTCGAGAAGCGTGAAGCCGCTCGAGGAGCGGTGCCTCTTGGTCAAGATGGTTCCTTTCCGTGCCAATCGGGCCATGAGGATCACCCGATCATTCGATCGCCCGATCACCCGATTCCTCATCACCAGTCCTTGTAGTAGGTCCCGTCGGTCGCCCGGGCGCCGGAGAGGCAGTAGACGTCGTAGATGTTCTGGCCGCCCCAGGACGTCGAGTCGGGCTCGTCCTGATAGGAGCGCAGCCCCCACTCGGGCTTCTTCGTCATCGGGTCGATCGGGATCCGCCGCAGGAACTTCTGCTTCTTGTTGATCTGACCGACCAGGTCGACGCCTTCGACCAGCGTCTCGAGGTCCTTCGGGTAGCCTTCGCTGCCGATCGCGACCTGGATCTGGCCCGTGTCGGCGTACTGCTTGTACTTGTCGATGGCGTCGCGCATCAGGCGCAGGTCGTAGCGCAGCTCCATCTCGTTCTGGCGCTTCATCGAGTACTTGACGATCGGGATCGCCATCGCCGTCAGGATGGCGACCATCGAGCAAACGACCGCGAGCTCGACGACCGTGAAGCCGCGGGATGCGCGACCGCGTCACTTCACCTCCACCGAAGCCGAAGAGGAGCCGCCCGGCGCCTGCTCGAAGGAGATCGCGGTGCGGCCGGCTTTGACGCCCACCAGCATGAGGCGCGCGATGACCTGCGTTCCCGACAGAAGCATGCCTCCCGGCAGCTCCAGCACGACCCTCCCCGGCTCGATCCGCGTGTCCGCCGTGCCGTCCTCGATGACCGGCTGGGCTCCGATCACGGCCACCACGGCCGGATCGAACGTGATCGCGAGCGCCGAAGGCGGAAGGGTGTCGCCGGTCGCGCGCACGTAGACGGTCATCGTCTGCCCCGCCGCCAGCGTCGCGGCCGGCGGGTCGAGGTCGTAGACGGGAGTCGTCGCCGCCGACACCGACGCCGAGTCGAAAGCGGTCGTGCCCGTGACGTTGTTGAGGCTCTGTTGCGGCGGCACGTTCGGCTGAGGGTTGGGCGGGTTCTGGGGCGGCTGCCGGTTGAACGGGTCGCTCGGCCCGGCGCCCGGCACCAGGTTCTGCGGCGCCGGCTGTGCCGGCTGGGCGGGCGGAGGCTGGGGCGCCTGCGGCTGGCGGCGCTGCATCTCGAACGGCCCGCCGCCGGCCGGCGATTCGACGCGCGGCGCGCCCTGGTAGGAGATGTTCTGGTCCGTGCCGACGTAGACCGGCGTCACGTCCTCTTCGGTGATGTCCGGGATCCGGATGATGTGCGGCGTCAGCGTCAGGACGAGGTCCGTCGTTTCGTCGTTCTTGGTCGTGTTGGTGAGCAGGCGGCCGATGATCGGCAGATCGCCCAGAAACGGAATCTGGCGGTTGACCCGGGCCCGGTCCCGCCGGAAGAGGCCCGCGAGCAGGTTCGTTTCGCCATCCTTGAGCCGGATGTTGGAGGTGATCGTCCGCGTCCCGATGATCGGAAGCTGGCCGCCGTCCTGCGCGGTGACGAACCCGTTGATCTGCGACACCTCGACGGTCAGTTTCAGGGTGATCTCGCGGTTGTGGTGCACGCGGGGCTCGACCTCGATCTTGATGCCCACGTCCTGGTACTGAAAGGACGTGACGGGCACGATGTTGCCCCCGACCGTCTGCCCCGTATTGAACGTCGTCACCGGAATCGGAGTCTTGTCACCGATGATGAGCTGGGCCTTCTGCCCCTCGGAAATCCGGAGCTGCGGCTTGGCGAGCAGCTCGGCGTCCGTGTTGTTCTTGATGAAGTTGTACGTCAGCGACGGGATCGTGAACCCGAACGAGTTGATCGAAAGCTGCGTCAACTGGTCCCAGGTGAACTGTCCCGCCGGGATCGTCCCGCCGATGTTGCTCGTTCCTCCCGGACCCGGCGCCCGCGCGGAAACCGAGTAGGGGGTCAGGATGGGGCCGAGGTCGAGGAGGCTCTTCGTGTTGATCTGGAGGAGCTCGACGTTGACGACGACCTCGGAGAGCTGCTTGTCGTTCTGCTCGATGATCCGTTCGGCGATCGCGACCTTGTCGGCCGTGTCGCGCAGCGTGATGGAGTTCTCCGACTTGTTGATGGAGATGCGCGTCGTCTGCAGGAGCGCCCTCAGGGCGTTGGAGACTTCGGTGACGTCCCCGTTGGAGAGGAAGAAGGTCCGAATGACGAGATCCTCGTAGGTCTTCCGGTTCTGGGGCGTATCGGCGGCGATCAACATGGTCTTGTCGTCGATCACCTTGTAGAAGTGGTTTTCCTGCCGCAGAAGGGTCTCGAGCGCGCTCTGGAAGGCGAGGTTCGTGAGGACGATCGAGACGTTTTCGTCCTTCAACTGCGGGTCGAAGATCACGTTGATCCCCGCAGCGGCGGCCAGCGACTGGTAGATCTGCTTGATCGGCTTGGGCGAGGGGAAGTTCAGGCTGATCGGCTTGTCGCTCGCGGGCTCGAGCAGGGGCGTGCGCGCCCTCGCGCCCTTCGTCTTCTTCTTGAGCGTCTGCAGCTTCGTGTCGGAGCTGCGCTCGGCGAGGGCCCTGGCCGCATCCTCGTTCGCCTTCCGCAGCTCCACCTCGGCGTAGTCGTTGGTCGGATCGAGCAGCACGGCCTGCTCGAGCTCGACGACGGCCAGCTCCGGGTTGCCCGAAGCCCGATAGAGCTTTCCCTTTTCGAAGTGATACTGAGAGACCTTGAGCTTCAGCTGAACGAGCGCGAGCTTGTATTGCGGATTCTGCGGATCGATCTGGATGGCCTTCTCGAGCTTCTGCAGCGCCAGGTCCCAGTGCTGCAGCGCCTCCTCGTCCTTCGACTGGGAGTAGTTTCGGTAGGCGGTACAGCCGACCGTTGCCGCAAGCAGCGCGATCCCGCAGATCACTCGAAGAAGCTTCATCACTGATTGCCCTTTCCGCCGGAAGGCCGGAACTTTCGCTTCATTTCTCGATCCCCAGTCGCCGCGAAAAGCTTTCCGCGAATCCGACGAACCCCACGTCGATCGACTCGTAGCCGACCTTGCGCAGAATGAACCGGTCGAAGACGACATCGCCCGCCCGTGCGTTGACCAGCCGATCCCCCGCCGCGAGCACGACGATCGGCCGCTCGCGCGGGCCGAAGCTGCCGATGAACTTGAAGGGAATCGGCGGCGGCGCCGGCGTCGGCGTGGGCGGCGGCGGCGGCAGAGGGCCCATGAAGGCCGGGTCCCCCGGGAGCCGGAGGCGGCGGCGGCGCGGGCGTGGGCGTCGGAGGCGGGCGCCGGGTCGGCTCACGCAGGTCGAAGAGGTCCCGGTCCGTGATCGCCGAGGCCCGCCGCGAGCGCGGGCGCAGGTCTTCCGGCGAGAGCTGCGGCACCTCGTCGGCCGTCACGACGACGGCCCCTCGCCTTCCTGCCCCGGATCGCGAGGGCGCCGCGGGACCGGCGGACTCCGCGTCCGTCACCCGGATGGCCGGGGGCGCGGGAGCGGGCCGGCCGCCGGAGAACGTCTTCTTCACGAGGAAGAGCGCGAGGAAGACGGCGAGGAACCCGAGCAGGATCGCCTCGCGCCGGGAGCCGAAGCGGCCCTTGCTCACGAGCGGCTCCTCGGCGCGGCCGACGCGACGCCGCCGGCCGCCACGGGCCGCCCGTCGCGCGGAGAGCCCTCGCCGGCGAAGTAGGTGGCGATCGCCATGCGGACTTGAACGGAGTCCGGCACCTCGCCGTCGCGGGCGAGCGCGATTTCCCGCACCACGATCCACCGCGGCCCCGTCTCGAAGAGGTCGAGCAGGTGCTTGAACTTCTGGTAGTCCGCCGCGAAGGAGAAGGCCGCCAGCATCTCGGAGAGGTCGAGTTTGGGCAGCGGCTTGGTCTGGTAGCTGATCTGCGTGGGAGCGATCCCCGCGCGCTTCAGGATGTCGTGGATCTCGTCGACGGTCGCCGCGAGCGTCGCGCGCTCGGTCCCGATGCGTTTTCCGTAGAACTCATCCAGCGCGGCGCTGACCCGCGAGAGCCGCGCGCTCTGTCCCTGCAGGCGCTCGGCCTCGCGCTCGGCGTCGTTGACCTGCGCGGTGAGGCTCGCCCGCCGGCTCTCGAGCCCCTCCTGCCGCAGGCGCCCGGTGCCCCGGTACCAGAAGAAGAAGATCGCGTTGGCGACGAGGAAGAGCCCCGCCGCCAGGAGCCACGCCGACCTCCGGCGCCACACCGCGCCCGCCCCGCTCATCGGGTCTCCTCCGGCAGGTACGTCAGATCGATCTGGAACGTGTAGCCCTCGGGCGAGCCCTGATCGGGCCTCGCTTCGGAGTGGAGGTGGATGCCTTGAAAGGCGGGGTCCTTCGAAAGGGCGGCGAGGGTCCGCACGACCGTCTCGGAGCTCTTTCCGAGCACCGCCATGTCCACGTTGACCGCGTCGGACGCGTCGAACCGCGGGGCCAGGCGCGCCAGGCGCACGTCGGAAGGCAGCGTGCGCTCCAGCCGGCCGAGCAGAGCCAGCCACGAGAACCGGCGCTCGCGCACGATCCGCTGCAGCGCCGCCGACTGCTGGGCGAGCGAGGAGAGTTTGTATCCGTTCAACGCCGCCCGGGCGGCGTCCGCCGTCCCGGCGGCTCGCGCCGCGCGCTGCTCGAGAAACGCGATCTGGGCGCGCGTCCCGCCGACCTCGCGCGAGAATTTCCGGTACTGGTACAGGTTGGCGACCAGGAGCCCGAGCCCGAGCGCAAGGGCGAGGCCGATCACGACGAAGACGGGCCGCTCGTCGCGGAAGGGGCGCCGGGCGAAGTTCCATCCGCTGCTCATGCCGCCGCCCCGTCCCACACGGCCGCGAACCCCGGAAAAAGCTCCGGCCGGGCGGCGATGCGCGCGTCGAACTCCCGCTCCGCGCCGAACAGGTCCCCCGAGAGGACGATCGGCGCCACCGGAAAGGAGCCCGCGTCCGCGAACTCCTTGCCTTCGAGCTCGTCGTGAACGAACACGGCCTTCAGTCCCGAGCCGCTGAAGCTTTTCGGCGTAGTAGGAGAGCGAGAGGCGCAATTCCTGGCTGTGGTCCTCGGGCTCGGCCTCGGCGGGCCGCTGGCGGAAGA
The DNA here is from genome assembly GCA_963725095.1 of uncultured Acidobacteriota bacterium. GTDB lineage: Bacteria > Acidobacteriota > Thermoanaerobaculia > UBA5066 > Gp7-AA6 > DATBFU01. Next base: position 35,781 of record CAVRXJ010000005.1, on the reverse strand, counting down.
AAAGCGGAGCCTCCTCGCGCGCGATCACGAGGGAGAACGATCCGGGTGTCCGGTGCACGAGGGCGTAGTCGCCGCCCGCGAGACGGGAAAGGGCCGGCGCCAGGCCCTCGAAGAGGGCGAGGCTCGCCGGCGTGAGGCGGCCGACGCGCACGCCCAGGCTCTCGAACGCCTGCTCGATCGAGGTCAGCATCTCGACCGGCGCCGCCGCCACGAGGAGCCGCTTGCCCTCGCCGGCCGCGGGCATCTCGCGAAACGTGACGGCGAGCGCGGCGGTCACGCCCGGCAGGAGCTTCTTCAGCTTCCAGAGCACCATCTCCCGCACGGCCTCTTCCGAGGCCGGCAGGGTGTCGAAGTCGATCGGCAGGATGCGGGCCCATGTGTCGGGAAAGACGACCGAGGCGCGCGAGAGCCGGCCCTCGGAGAGGCGGCGCGCCGCGCTGACGGCCTCCGAGAGCGCTTCGCGCGTGAAGATCGGCGTGCCCGACGCGGAGTTGCCGACCGCGTTGGCCGGGTAGGCGAACGCGCGCGACTCGACGAAGCCGGCCGGCGTCTCGCGCCGCACGCTCGCGTACGAGACGCCCTCGCCGAGGAGGCAGAAGACGTCGGGCGGGAGCGTCGGGCGCAGGAAGGGGATCTTCATTGGGCACAACCGGTCAGAGGTCCCTGGTCCTTGGTCCCCAGTCCTTGGTCCTTGGGGTCCCCGACGAGGGACCAAGGACAAAGGACCACGGACCTCCTAGTCCACAAAGGTCACCTTGTTGATCTCCTTCAGGGTCGTCAGCCCCTCGAAGACCTTCTCGAGGGCCGCGTCGCGCAGGAACATCATTCCCTCTTCCTTGGCCGCCCGCTTGATCTCGGCCGCCGGCCGGCGCTCGAGGATGAGGCCGCGGATCCGATCGGAGAGGTCGAGCAGCTCCGCGATCGCCATGCGGCCGTGAAAGCCGCTGCCCTCGCACTCCAGGCACCCCTTGCCCTCGTAGAAGAGGCGTGAGCCCATCGCGTCCGGGTCGAGGCCCGCCTCCAGGATGACGTCGCGGGTGAGCGTCACCGGCTCCTTGCAGTGAACGCAGATCTTCCGCACCAGCCGCTGCGCCAGCACGCAGTTCAGGGCCGAGACGAAGTTGTAGAGCTCGACCTTCATGTTGAGGAACCGGCCGAGCACGTCCACGACGTTGTTGGCGTGGACCGTCGTGAAGACGAGGTGGCCCGTCAGCGCGGACTGGACGGCGATCTGCGCGGTCTCCTCGTCGCGGATCTCTCCCACCATGATCTTGTCCGGGTCGTGCCGGAGGATCGAGCGCAGGCCCCGCGCGAAGGTGAGCCCCTTCTTCTCGTTGACGGGGATCTGGGTGATGCCGCGCAGCTGGTACTCGACCGGGTCCTCGATCGTGACGATCTTGTCCTCGACCGACTGGATCTCCGAGAGACAGGCGTAGAGCGTCGTCGTCTTGCCCGACCCGGTCGGTCCCGTCACGAGCACCATCCCGTACGGCTCCCGGATGAACTTGCGCAGCTTCTTCTTCGTCTCGGCGTCGAAGCCGACGACCTCGAGCGACAGGCTCTTGAACTCCGCGTTGGCGGACTCCTTGTCCAGGATGCGGATGACGCAGTCCTCGCCGTGCACCGTGGGCATGATCGAGACGCGGAAGTCGATGGTCCGCCCGCGCACGCGCAGCTTGAAGCGGCCGTCCTGCGGCACGCGCTTCTCGGCGATGTCGAGCTCCGACATGACCTTGATGCGCGAAATGATCGTGCCGTGGTGCCGCTTGTCGATCGGATCCATCGCCTGGTAGAGCACGCCGTCGATCCGGTACTTGATGATGACGACGTTCTCCTGCGTCTCGATGTGCACGTCGGAGGCGCGGCGCTGGATCGCGTTGAAGACGATCGAGTCGACGAGCTTGATGATGGGCGAGGCGTCCTGCGTGATCCGGTCGATCGTGAGGGTCTCTTCGCCCTCCTCGTCCTCGGACACGAGCTGCATCCGGAACTCTTCGGTCGCCTCGTCGAGCACCCGCTGCGAGGACTCGCTCTTCTGCAGGATGTCGTTGATCGCCGTGCGGCTGCCGACCTTCAGCTTCAGCGGCAGCCCGGCCAGAAGCTCCAGCTCGTCGAGCTTCACGACGTCGGCCGGATCGGCGCAGACGATCGTCAGCGACTTCTCCGTGCGCTTCTCCGGGATGAAGGCGTAGCGCAGCATCCACTCGACCGGGATCGACCGGAAGAGCTCGGCGTCCACGCGGAAGGCGGCCACATCCACGTACGGCAGGCCCAGGCGCTCGGCCAGAGCCTGCGCGTGCGCCTCCCCTTCGACCGCAGCCACGAGCGCATTTCCGTTGACGGCCTTGACGATGGACATTCCCTACCCCTTGACCTGCGACATCAGACGGAAGATCGGCAGGTAGACCGAGAGGAGGATCGTCATGATGACGCCTCCCATGATGACGAGGATCACGGGCTCGACGAAGGAGATGACCCGCGCCAGCCGCGCGTCGATCTCTTCGTCGTAGAACTCGGAGACCGACGAGAGCATCTCCTCGAGCGCGCCCGAAGTTTCGCCGACCTTCACCATCTCGATCGTGAGGTTCGTGAAGAGCCCCGTGTCCTCCAGCGCCTTCCAGAGCTCGCCGCCCTCCCGCACGCGCGGCACGACGTCGCGGACCCTCCGCGAGAGGAAGCGGTTTCCGATCGCGTCGGCCGCGTTCTCGAGCGCCGGCACGAGCGGCGTGCCTCCCCCGAGCAGTGTCGCGAGGCTGCGCGTGAACTGCGTGATGCCGAACCGGCGGAAGATCCCGCCGACGATGGGGATCTTCAGGAGCACCGCGTCGCCCCACTGCGCGCCGCGCGCGGTCTTGATCCACCGGGAGCCGAAGAAGAAGAGCGCGCCGGCGCCGGCCAGGATCCAGACGATGTGGCTGCGCAGGAAGCCGGCGGTTCGGATCACGATGATCGTCAGCAGCGGCAGCTCGCCGCCGAACTCGCCGAAGAAGTCCTGGAACTTGGGAATGACGACCGTCATCAGGATCGCGATCAGCACGATCGAGAGGACGATCAGGACGAGCGGGTAGACGAGCGTCGAGACGACCTTCCGCGACAGGCCCATCATGGTCTTCTGGTACTTCAGGTAGCGGCGCAGCACGCTCTCGATCTCGCCCGACTTCTCCCCCGCCTTCAGCGACGTCCAGTAGAGCCGCGGGAAGAGGTTGCCCTGTTCCGCGAAGGCCTCCGAGAGGGAGGCGCCCGAGTTGATCCGTTCGCGGACCTCGCTCAGGACGCGCCGCAGCACCGGGCTCTCCTGCCGCTCGAGCAGGATCTCGAAGGAGTGCACGACCGGCAGGCCGGCCTTGAGCAGCGCGATCATTTCCTGGTTGAAGATCAGGAATTCCGACATCTTCACGCGGCCCCGCCGGCCGCCGCGGCGCGCCGACAGCGAGAGCCCCTTGCGGCGCACTTCGAAGACGTGGCCGCCGCGCTTCTCCACCTCGGAGCGCGCGAGGCTGGTGTCGCGGGCCTCGATCGCCTCCTCGGCGATCGAGCCGTCGGGCCAGCCGATCTTCACGTTGAACTGCGGGCTCACGGGCGCTTCTCCACGGTGGCCTGGCCGGCCACGCCCTTTTCGACGTCGGCGCGCGGAAGCTCCTGCGCGAGCAGGATCAGGATGAGCGCCGCCTTCGACTGCTGCCTCCCGCGAGGCCCCGACGACGAGCGTCTGGTTGAGCGTGATCGGCATCGGCGCGCGGTAGATGGGCGTGATGATCGGCCGCCCGACGATCCCCCCGTCGCGGACCCGCGACAGCGTGAAGGGCGTCAGGATGAGGTCGTTGCCGCTGCCCGCCGGCCCGATCGAGAAGGACAACGCGTATTCCGTTCCCAGGCGGCATTCCACCCGGCGCCCCTCGACGCCGCGCAGCACGGCCGAGTCGATCAGCGAATAGTCGTTGAACTGGAAGAGCGACTTCAGCTTCGCGCCGAGTCCGCCGATCTCCTGCGCGATCGAGCCGGCCGGAACGTCCGCGCGCGCCCGCACGAGCTTGACGGCGAAGGTGAAGCCGCGCGGGGGAACGTCGAATTCCGCCAGCAGCTTCGCCACCGTCTTCAGGTTCTCCTCGCGGTCGGTCACCGTCATCGCGTTCAGCCGCTGTGTCAGCGTCACCGAGGCGGAGTCGGACAACTGGGGCCGGATCAGGAGCGCCGCCTCTTCCACCCGCCGGTAGTTCAGCTTGAAGACCCGGATGGAGACCTCCTCCGCGCCCGACAGGACGGCGGGGAGAAGGAAGGCCAGGCCGGCCGCGAGGACGAAGAAGGGTCTTTTCACTCGGTGAGAAACTCCGGCGACATCCGGCGCCGAACCGGGCCCCGAAAGAGCCGGGGCGACGGACGCCGCGAGCGTGCTAAATGTCGAGCGAGCCATCCACGATCCAGACCACGCGCGGCTCTCCCGCGCCCGGATTCCAGTCGTAGACGGTCGCTCCGGCAGACGCCTTGGCGGCGCCCTCGGGCCCCGCGGCGGACGCGAACCCCGCGCGAGGAGCCCCCGTCACGATGCCCGAGCCTGCCGGGGCGTCCGGAGATCGCAGACCCGACGGCACGGCGATCGTGAGCGCAACCACCGCCGCCGCCGCGGCCGCCCGAAGCGCCCGCCCGCGGCCCTTGCCGAGGCTCCGGCCGACGGGATGGCCCTCGATGCGCCGCTCCGACTGCCGCAGGGCGATCCCGGCGCGCACCGAAGCGACCACGGACGCGACCTCGGTCGAGGAGACCGGCGCGGCCGACAGTCCCGAGAAGAGCAGCACGGGATCCGCCGAAGCGGCCTCCGTGCGGCAGGCGGCGCAGCCGGCCAGGTGCTCCCGCACGGCCAACCGGTCGGCCGCCGACAGCTCCTCGCGCCCGTAGGCGAGAAGGTCCCCGCGCACGCGCCCGCAGGACGCGCTCACGACTTCCGCTCCCGCCCGAAGAGGCCCGGGTGGAGCCTCTCGATTTCGCGCCGCAGGATCCGCCTCGCGTTGAAGAGGTGATTTCGGACGGTCGACTCGCCGCACTGCAGGATCTCGGCGATCTCCCGCGTGTCGCAGTCCTGCATCTCCCGAAGCACGAAGGCGGCCTTCTGCTTCGCGGAGAGGCGGTGCGAGACCTGCTCGAAGAGGCGCGCGAGCTCGCCGTCCTCGGCCGCGCGCGTCGTCTCGAAGATCGAGGATTCCTCGCGCTGGCGGACGATGTGCAGCGTCGCGCCGTGGGCCCGCTCGCGCGAGCGGGCGCTTCGCAGGAAGTCGATCGACAGGTTGGTGGCGATCCGGTAGAGCCAGGTGTTGAAGGAGTAGGTCTCGTCGTAGCGCGCCAGCTGCTCCCAGACGCGCAAGAAGACCATCTGCGCGACGTCCCGGGCGTCCTCGCGGTCGCCGACGATCCGCCGGGCCACGGCCAGCACGGCGGGGGTCTTGCGGGCCACCAGCGCCTCGAAGGCCACGAGGTCGCCGCGCCGGGCCTCCGCCGCCAATTCGCGGTCCGAGGCCTGCGCCGTTTCGAGCTTCCGGCGGCTCTCGCTGTAGACAAGCTCCATCGGCTCTCTATACGGAGCCGGACCTTCCGGCGTTGGGGGCTTTTCGTCGGCCATAAACTACTTGAATTATAAGGCTCAAATGGCGAAGCCGGAAGCGAAAGTTGCTCCGGCGGCGCGTTGCGGGTCGCCGGGCACGCGAGAAATCTCCGCGCGCCGTCGCTCCGTCATAATCCGAGAGTGCTCCTCTATCGCCTCCTCTCGACCCTCGCGCTGCTGCTGTACTCGCCTTACGCGCTCCTCCGAGCCCTCGCGGGGCGCCGGAGGCTCGGCGACGTGCGCGGGCGGTTGGGACTGGCGAGCTATCCGGATCTCTCCGGCGGAACCTGGATCCACGCCGTTTCCGTCGGCGAAGTCGGAGTCGCGCGCAACGTCCTGCGCGCCCTCGGCGAGCGGGCGCCGGCGCAGGCGATGGGGCTCTCGGTGACGACGGCCGCCGGCCGCCAGCTCGCCGAGACGCTCGTCGAAGGCAACGTCCCGGTGTTCGCCTTTCCCTTCGACCTGCGCGGCCCGGTGGAGAAGGCCCTCGACGCCGTCCGGCCCGGCCTCGTTCTGCTGACGGAAACGGAAATCTGGCCGCTCTTTCTCGAGCGCGCCGCGGCGCGCGGGATTCCGGTCGCCCTCGTCAACGGCCGCGTCTCGACGCGTTCTTTCGCGCGGTACGCGCTGGTGCGGGCATGGCTCTCGCAGAGCCTCTCGCGGGTCTCGGTCTTCGCCATGCAGAGCAAGCTCGATGGAGAGCGCATCGTCGCGCTCGGCGCGCCTCCCGAGCGTGTCCGCGTCACCGGGAACCTGAAGTACGACACGCCCGAGGCGCCGCCCTTTCCCGACGCGGCGCGGCTGGCGCAGGCCGCCGGCGGCCGGCCCGTCCTCGTCGCCGGCTCCACGGCCGAGGGCGAAGAAGACATCGTCCTCCGCTGCTGGCAAACCCTCCCCGCGCCGCGCCCCCTCCTCGTCCTCGCCCCGCGCCGACCCGAGCGCTTCGACGCCGTGGCCTCCCTCGTCGGAAAGGCCGGCTTCCAGGTCCTTCGCCGTTCCTCCCCCGTTCACCCGCCGCCGGTCACCGACCACGCAGATCCCGTGTACCTGCTCGACTCCATCGGCGAGCTCGCGTCCCTCTACCGCTGCTGCGACGATCGCCTTCATCGGCGGAAGCCTCGTGCCGCTCGGGGGTCACAACCCGATCGAAGCGTGGGCGGCCGGCGTGCCTGCGATCGTCGGGCCCCACACGCAGAACTTCCGCCAGGTCGTCGAGGACGGCGAAGCGCGGGGGATCGTCCGCCGCGTCGCGGGCGAGGCGGCGCTTTCCCGCGAGCTCGCGCGGGAGCTCCTCGCCTCGCCGGCCGCGACGCGCGAAGCGGGCGAGCGGGCGCGCCGCTTCGTCGCGGAAAACCGGGGCGCGGCCGTCCGCACGATGGAGCTCCTCCTGCCGCTGCTCGCGCCGCCGGAGCGCCGCAGAGCCATTCCATGATCCTGGAGCCCTTTGCGCGGCTCTACGGCTCGCTGCTCGAGGCCCGCGCGCACCTCTACGCGAAGGGCCGGATTCCCTCGCGGCGGCTCCCGCACCCCACGATCTCGGTGGGCAACATCGCCTTCGGGGGAACCGGGAAGACGCCGTTTGTCGAGTGGCTGGCGCGGCGCCTGCGCTTCGAGGGCAGGCGTCCGGCCATCCTGTCGCGGGGCTACGGGCGCCGGTCCCGCGGCGTGGTCGTGGTTTCGGAGGGAGACGGGCCGCTCGTCGACGCCGATCGCGGCGGCGACGAGCCCGTGGAGCTCGCGCGCCGGCTGCCCGGTGTCCTGATCGTCGTCGCCGAGCGGCGCGCGGAAGCCGCCCGCGTGGCGGGGCGCCTCGGCGCGGACCTCTTCCTCCTCGACGACGGCTACCAGCACCTCTCCGTGCGCCGCGACGTCAACCTCCTCCTGCTCGACGCTCGCGACCCGTTTGCCGGCGGGGGATTTCCGCCGCGGGGACGCCTGCGCGAGCCGCTTTCGGCGCTCGCGCGCGCCGACGCCTTCGTCTTCACACGCATCGACCGCGCCGAACCGCCGGCGGCCGTGCGCCGCGCCCTCGCGGCCGCCCGCCCCGATGCCCCGGTCTTCACCGCGCGAATCCGGGCTGCGGGCGTGCGCGACGAGAACGGCTCGCCGGTCGCCCTGCCCTCCCTCGGCTCGCGGCGCCTGCTCGGCGTCTGCGGGATCGCGGGGCCCGCCGGATTTGCGAGCAGCCTCGCGGAGCTCGGCCTGTGCCCCGAAGAGACGCTCGTCTTTCGCGACCACCAGCGCTACGGAACGCGGGAGCTCGAACGGATCCTCCGCGCCGCGGAATCGAGCGGCAGCTCCTGGGTGGTGACGACCGAAAAGGACGCGGTCAAGCTCTGGGGACGGCTGCCGATTCCCGTCGTCGCGGTGCGGCTCGCCGTCGAGGTCCTCGAGACGGGATTCTTCCCCTTCCTCGCCTCGCGCATCGCTCCCGCGGACGCCGGGCGGGAAGCCGGATGAGATCCTCGCCCTCCGCCGTGTACGACGGCGGCACGCTGCGGCTCGCGCGCAAGCGCCGGCGACGGCCTTCGCGCCTGCGCCACCGGCTCGAGTACGCGCTCTTCGCCGTTGCGGCCGGACTGCTCGCCGTCTTCCCGCGAGGCTCGGCCTCGCGCCTCGGGCGCGGCGCCGCGGGCCTGCTCCTGCCGCTGCTCGGGCGCCGACGCCGCATCCTTCTCGAAAACCTCGCACGGGCGTTTCCGGAAAAGGGCGGCGGGGAGCTGCGCCGCATCGCCCGCGAGTCGGTCGAGACCCTCGGCGCCGCCTCCTTCGAGTTCCTGGAGGTCTCGCGGTGGAGCCTCGCCGACCTGCGCGAGCGCGTCGGATACCGTGGCGTCGAGAACCTCGAGGCCGCCCGCGCGCGGGGCAAGGGTGTCATCCTGCTCTCGGCACACTTCGGGAACTGGGAACTGGGAGCGCTCGCCGCCGGGCAGCTCGGGGAGCCGATCTCCGTCGTCGCGCGGCCGGTCGACAACCCGCTGATCGAGGCCGAGATCGCGCGGCGCCGCGCGCGGTTCGGCAACCGGGTCATCTCCAAGCGGGAGGCCCTGCGCGAGATGCTGCGGGCGATGCGGCAGAACGAAACGGTGGCGATCCTGATCGACCAGAACGTGATGCCGGAGGAGGCCGTCTTCGTGCCCTTCTTCGGCCGTCTCGCCGCCACCACGCCGTCGGTCGCCCTGCTGCAGCGCAAGACCGGCGCGGCCGTCGTGCCCGTCTACACGTGGCCCGACGGTGAGGGACGCTACCGGTTGACCTTCGAGAAACCCATCCTCGCCGAGGAGTTCGCGGCCGGCAGCGGCCGTGCCGAGGAGGTGCGCCTCGCGACGGCGCGGTACACCGCGGTCACGGAGGAGGCGGTTCGGAAGCAACCCGCGGCGTGGCTGTGGCTGCACAACCGGTGGAAGAACGAGGCCGTCGCCGGTGATCCCAGTCGGCCCTTAGCCGGTCATTCCGAGGCCGATCCCTGCGCCCGTCATCCGGGCGCACCGGCGGAATCCCGACTTTCGGCCGGCATGCGGCCTCGATCGACCGCCTGATCCCTCGCGGCGCTCGGCGACTGCACGCGAGCCTCCTCCCGGACGTCGCCGCGAGGCCGTTCGCGGCGAGCGGAGCGAGTCCGCTGCAACGGCGAGCGAACTCCTACTTCAGCTCGCTGTTCCAGTAGGCCACGTCGAGGAAGTTCCGCCAGGCGGGATGGAACTTGTTCGCGCCGAAGTGGCCGACCGGGTGCCAGCGGGGCTTCTTGGGCTGCTGGACGAGCTTCAAGGAAGCCTCCTGCGGCGTGCGGTTGCCTTTGCGCACGTTGCACGCGAGGCAGGCGCACACGACGTTCTCCCAGGAGGAGTTCCCGCCGCGCGAGAGGGGGATGACGTGATCGAGCGACAGCTCGGCGGAGGGAAACTTGTGCCCGCAGTACTGGCAGCGGTTGCCGTCGCGCACGTAGATGTTGTGGCGGGAGAACTTCACTTCCTGGCGCGGCAGGCGGTCGTAGTCCTTGAGGGCCACGACGCGCGGGATGCGGATGGCCATCGACGGCGTCAGGACGACTTCATCCTGAGGCTGGGGAGGGATGTCGCACCAGTTCTCGAACTCGTAGGTCGAGTAGTCGGGCAGCACGGCCCGGACGTGTCCCTTGTAGAACAGAGAAAACGCCTTGCGGACCGAGGTGACCTGGACCGCCTGAAAGACGCGGTTGACGACCAGTACGTGAGAGTCGAGCATGCCCTATTCCAGGAGAACGGTCATTATAATCCGCCCGATTTGAACAGCTTCCGAGAGGGGCGTCCGCTCTGAGCCCCCCGCCGACGCGGGAGCGCCTCCTGGCGCTGGCCGACGCGTTCGGCGGCCGCCGGCTCGTGGTCGCCGGAGACTACGTCCTCGACCGCTTCGTCTTCGGACACCCCAAGCGCGTCAGCCGCGAGGCGCCCGTCCTCATCCTGAAATTCTGGAAGGAGGAGAACCTGCCCGGAGGCGCCGGGAACACCGCGGCCAACGTGCGGTCGCTCGGCGGCGTTCCCGTTCCCGTCGGCGCCCTCGGGGACGACGAAGCCGGCCGCACGCTCCGGCGAATCCTCGAAGAGCGCGGGATCGCCACGGACGGCCTGGTCGAGACGCCCGGCTACCCGACACCCACCAAGACGCGGATCCTCGGAGGCGCTCCCCATTCGATCAAGCAGCAGATCGTCCGCTACGACCGCGAAGGGCATCTGCCCGCCGACGCGCGGTCTGGCCGACGCGCTCGCGGTCCGGCTCACGCGCGCGGCCGAGGGCGCCGGCGCCGCCATCCTCTCCGACTACGGGTACGGGGCCGCCTCTCCGGCGTTCGTCGCTCCCCTGCGCGCGGCGCTTGCGCCCGGCGCTCCGATCCTCGTGGACTCGCGGCACGCGCTGTTGTCCTACTCCGGAGTCGACGCGCTGACGCCGAACGAGGAGGAGCTCGAGGAGGCCGCGGGATTCGCGATCGGAGATTCCGGCGAGGCCCTGGCCCGCGCGGGCCGTCTCATGGCGGAGCGCACCGGCTGCCGCCACGTCCTCGTCACGCTCGGCTCGAAGGGGATGGCCCTCTTTTCCGGCTCGCCGGATCCCGAGCGCATCCCCGTGCACGGCACCGATCAGGTCGCCGACGTTACGGGCGCCGGGGACACGGTGCTCGCCGCCTTCTCGCTCGCCCTCGCCTCGGGCGCCACGGCCCGCGAGGCCGCCCTCCTCGCCAATTTCGCCGGCGGCGTCGTCGTGATGAAGATCGGCACGGCCACGGTGTCGCCGGAGGAGCTGCGGGAGGCGATCCGGTCGGACCGGTCCATTCTGCCGTGAAGTGAGACTCCTCCTCGTTCGCCTCTCCGCGTTCGGCGACATCATCCACACGCTGCCCCTCGCGGAGAACGCCCGCCGCGCCGGGGCCGAGGTGGGCTGGCTCTGCGAGAGCCGCTACCGGGACCTCCTGGAAGGCAATCCCAACGTCGATCGCCTCTTCGTCGCCGACACGCGGGCCTGGCGTGCGCAACCCTTCGGGGCGCGCACGGCGAACGAGGTCCGGCGCCTGCGCCGCGACTTGCGCGGGTTCGCTCCCGACCACACGATCGACGCGCAGGGTCTCTGGAAGTCCGCGTTGCTCGCGCGCGCCGCCGGAGCACCCGTCGTCGGCTTTGCCGCCTCGGAGCGGCGCGAGGGAGCCTCGGCGCTCCTCTGCGCCGTCCGCGTGCGTCCCGCGAGCGCCGCGCGCCACGTCGTCGATCGCAACCTCGCGCTGCTTTCCGCCGTCGGCATCCCCGCCGAGCGGCGCGCGCCCGACGCGACCTACCTCTTCGCGCGGGAGAACGCCGAGGCCGCCGCCTTCCTGGCCGCCCAGCCGCGGCCCTTCGCCCTCTACCATCCCGGCGCCGGCCGCCCGGAGAAGGCGTGGGGCGAGGACAATTTCGCCGGTGTCGCGGCGCGGCTCGAGCGGACGGCGGGCCTGCATCCGGTCGTCTCGTGGGGACCCGGCGACGAGGCCCGCGTCGAGCGGATGTTGCGGAGCGTCGGCGGCGCGCGGCGCCTCCCGCTGCTGCCGCCGGTGGGCCTCGCGCACGTGATCCGCGAGGCCAGGATTTTCGTCGGGGGCGACACGGGACCGCTCCACCTCGCCGACGCCCTCGGCGCGCGCACCCTGGCGCTCTTCGGGCCGACGGATCCCGGGCGCAACGGGCCCTACCGCGGCGAGTCCATCCGCTATGACGCCGCGACGACTCCGGAGACCATCGCGCAGCGCGCCGAGGCGGTCCTGAAGTCCTGAAATCGCCCGGGTTCGCTCCGCTGCCGCAGCGCCTTCCCTTTGACACCCGGCTCCCCACCCCTTACCATGTCCGGACTCCATGGTCGTCAAGCTAGGGGACCTGCTTCTCAAGGCGAAGCTGATCACTCAGGATCAGCTCGAAGCGGCGCTCAAGGTCCAGCGCGAAGAGGGCGGCAAGCTCGGCGAGGCCCTCGTGCGCGTGGGCGCGGTGTCCGAAAGCGACATCACCGAGACGCTTTCGCAGCAATTCGGCGTTCCGTCGATCGATCTGGCGAGCTTCGCCGTCGATCCCAACGTCATCAAGATCGTGCCGGGCGAGGTCGCGCGCAAGTACGGTGTCCTTCCCGTGAACAAGACGGGCGCGACGCTGACGATCGCGATGGGCGATCCGACGAACGTCTTCGCCATGGACGACATCAAGTTCATGACGGGCTACAACGTGGAGCCGGTCGTCGCCTCGGAAGTCGCGCTGCGCAAGGCGATCGACAAGCACTACGGAACACCGCGCTCGGTCGTGCTCAAGGAGAAGGCGAAGGGCGGCGGCGCGTTCGTGCCCGAGGCGAACCTCGAGGACGTCATGGCCTCCTCCGCGCTGACCATCGACGACATGGCGGGCGTCGGCCTGGGCGAGCTCAACATGGACGAGATCACCGGCATCGACACCGGTGCCGACGTCGACGTGTTGAAGCAGGACGAAGGCGAGGAGATCGACCTCTCCGACCTGACCAAGTCGACCGAGTCGGCGCCGATCATCAAGGTGTCCAACCTCATCCTGATCGAGGCCCTGAAGGCCGGAGCCTCCGACATCCACGTCGAGCCCTACGAGAAGGAGTTCCGCGTCCGGTTCCGCATCGACGGCGTCCTGCACAACATCATGGCCCTGCCGATGCGCACGCGCGACCCGCTGATCTCGCGGCTGAAGATCATGGCCAAGCTCGACATCTCCGAAAAGCGCCTGCCGCAGGACGGCCGCATCAAGATCCGGCTGCGCGTCGAGGAGCGGTCGCGCGACCTCGACCTGCGCGTCTCGACGGTCCCGACACAGTTCGGCGAGAAGGTCGTCATGCGGCTGCTCGACAAGTCGAAGCTGCAGCTCGACATGACGCAGCTCGGCTTCGAGCAGGAGGCCCTGCGCCGGTTCAAGGACTCGATCGACCGGCCCTACGGCATCGTGCTCGTGACCGGGCCCACCGGGTCGGGCAAGACCAACACGCTCTACTCCGCGATCGCCGCCTTGAACGACCCGACCGTCAACATCATGACGGCCGAGGACCCGATCGAGTTCAACCTGGCCGGCATCAACCAGGTGCAGATGAAGGAGCAGATCGGCCTGACCTTCGCCTCGGCCCTGCGCTCGTTCCTGCGCCAGGACCCGGACATCATCCTCGTGGGCGAGATCCGGGACTTCGAGACCGCGGAGATCGCGGTCAAGGCCGCGCTCACGGGCCACCTCGTGCTCTCGACCCTCCACACCAACGACGCCCCCTCGACGATCAACCGCCTCATGAACATGGGCATCGAGCCCTTCCTCGTGGCGACGTCGATCAACTCCATCTGCGCGCAGCGGCTGGTGCGCCGCATCTGCAGCAGCTGCGTCGAGGAAGTCGAGACCCCGCCGCAAATGCTCATCCAGGTGGGCTTTGCGCCCGACGAGGTCAAGACGATCAAGATCAAGCGGGGCCGGGGCTGCGAGAAGTGCAACAACGGCGGGTACAAGGGCCGCATCGGCCTCTACGAGGCCCTGCAGTTCTCCGACGAGATCCGCGACATGATCCTCTCGGGAGCGAGCTCGATCGAGTTGAAGCGCAAGGCGATCGAGGAAGGCATGGTCAGCCTCCGCATGGCGGGCCTGCAGAAGATCCGGGAGGGGGTCACGACCCTCGAGGAGGTCCTCCGGGAGACCGTCCTGTAGTCGGCCGGGCGTTCCGGCGGTTTTGGCCCCGTTTTGGCCCCCGCGCTGCCCTATTTCTGAACACTCCCGCTTCCCTTTTGGGCTCTCCAGGCCTAAACTACCGAGACACTTAACCCTTAACCCGTGGGGGACCGATGGCCAGCGATACCACGCTCCATCAACTTTTGAAGCAGATGGTCGAGATGGGTGCCTCCGACTTGCACCTGACGACCCAGTCCCCCCCCATGGTCCGTCTGGACGGGCGCCTGCTCCCGCTGCCCTACCCCCCGCTGAACGTCGCGGAGACCAAGCAGCTCGCCTACTCGGTCCTGACCGACACCCAGAAGCACCGGTTCGAGGAAAACCTCGAGCTCGACCTCTCCTTCGGCGTCAAGGGCCTCGCGCGCTTCCGCGGAAACAACTTCATGCAGCGCGGCGCGGTCGCCGGCGTCTACCGGCAGATCCCGTACGAGATCCTCGGCTTCCGCGAGCTCGGGCTGCCGCCCGTCGTCGAGAGCCTCTGCGACAAGCCGCGCGGGCTGATCCTCGTGACCGGGCCCGACGGGCTCGGGCAAGACGACGACGCTCGCGGCGATGATGGACAAGATCAACGCGGAGAAGCAGCTCCACATCATCACGATCGAAGACCCGATCGAGTTCCTGCACACGCACAAGAAGTGCCTCGTCAACCAGCGCGAGCTCCACGCCGACACGCACTCCTTCCCCAACGCCTTGAAGTCCGTGCTGCGCGAGGACCCCGACGTCGTCCTGGTCGGCGAAATGCGCGACCTCGAGACGATCGAGTCGGCGCTGCGCATCGCCGAGACGGGCCACTTGACGCTCGCGACCCTGCACACCAACTCCGCCGTCTCCTCCATCAACCGCATCATCGACGTCTTCCCGGCGCACCAGCAGACGCAGATCCGCACCCAGCTCTCCTTCGTGCTGGAAGGGATCATGTGCCAGTCGCTGCTCGAGCGCTCCAGCGGCAAGGGCCGCGCGATGGCGATGGAGATCCTGGTCCCCAACGCCGCCATCCGCAACCTGATCCGCGAGGACAAGGTCCACCAGATCTACTCGATGATGCAGACGGGCCAGTCGAAGTTCGGGATGCAGACCTTCAACCAGTCGCTCGCGACGCTGTACCACAAGAAGCTCATCACGCTGGAAATGGCGCTGTCCCGTTCGTCGAACCCCGACGAGCTGCAGGACATCATCAGCCGCGGCGCCGGCGTCAACGTCGCCGACCGGTCCGATCGACTCCCGCCGCGGCCGCCGCCGCGGCGCGGAAAGCGGTAACGGGAGAATCGCGCCATGCCCAACTACGCCTGGAAGGGACGCAACCGCGCCGGACTCGTGCAGGAAGGCGTCCTCGTCGCCGACTCCAAGGACCTCGCGCTCACCAACCTGCGCCGCCAGAACATCGTCGTCACCGGCATCCGCGAGCGCGGGAAGGAAATCTCGCTCTCGAAGATGGGGCTGAAGGTCCCGCCCAAGACCCTCGCGGTCTTCACGCGCCAGTTCTCGGTCATGATCGACGCGGGATTGCCCGCTCGTGCAGTGCCTCGAGATCCTCGCGAACCAGCAGGAGCACAAGAATTTCCAGAAGATCCTCCTGCAGGTGCGCCAGGACGTCGAGGCGGGCTCGACGCTCGCCGACGCGATGCGCCGCCACCCGAAGGCCTTCGACAGCCTCTACGTCAACATGATCGCGGCCGGCGAGGCGGGCGGTATCCTCGACACGATCCTGCAGCGCCTCTCCGTCTACATCGAGAAGTCCGTCAAGCTGCGCAACCAGGTCCGCGCCGCGATGATCTACCCGATCGCGGTCATCGTGATCGCCGCCATCGTCGTGGCGGTCATCCTGCTGAAGGTCATCCCGACCTTCGCCGCCCTCTTCACGAGCCTCGGGGCCGAACTGCCGCTGCCGACGCGCGTCGTCATCTACTGCTCGAACTTCCTCGCCCGCTACTGGTGGGCGTTCCTGCTCGTGATCGGCGCGGGCGTCTTCGCCTTCCGCCGCTACTACGCGACCTACCGCGGGCGGCGGGTCATCGACGGCCTGCTGCTGAAGGCGCCGGTCCTCGGCATGATCCTGCGCAAGATCGCCGTCGCGCGCTTCTGCCGAACGCTCGCGACCCTGACCTCCTCGGGCGTCCCGATCCTCGAGAGCCTCGACATCACGGCCCGCACCTCGGGCAACGCGATCGTGGAGGACGCGATCATGGGCGTCCGCAAGAGCGTCGAGGGCGGTAAGACGATCGTCGAGCCGCTGCGCGAATCGGGAGTCTTTCCGAACATGGTCGTCCAGATGATCGGCGTCGGCGAGCAGACCGGCGCCCTGGACGCGATGCTCAACAAGATCGCCGACTTCTACGAGGACGAAGTGGACGCGGCGGTGGCAGGGCCTCGTCAAGCTGCTCGAGCCCGTCATGATCTTCATCCTCGGCGTGGTCATCGGCGGCATCGTCATCGCGATGTACCTGCCGATGTTCACGCTGATCAACAAGATCGGGTAGAAGAATCGGGTCATCGGAACATCGGGTCATCGGGCTGGTCGGAATCGCCGAGCACCCGATCACCCGATCACCCGATCACCCGATCGTTCTCGAACGGAACCAGCGGACGGTCGGCGGAACCGACCCTGACAATGGAAATCTCCCTCAAGAAGTCCATTGGCTGGCTGACGGCGGCGCGGATCGTCGTCCTCCTGCTGATCCTCCTGTCCGCGATCCTGGTGCAGGCGGGGTCCGGCGTCCCGCTGCAGCTCTCGTTCCTCTACCTCTTGAACGCCGCGGCCGTGCTGCTCGCCCTCTACCACTGGACCGTCGGCCGACACCTGCCCGCGCGCCTGGAGGCCTACATCCAGCTCATGGGCGACCTCGCGATCGTCACGGTGCTCGTCTACGCCTCGGGCGGCCCCGACTCGGTCTTCAACTTCCTCTACCTCGTCGTGATCGGCGCCTCGGCGTTCCTCGCTCTACCGCACCGGCGCCGTCCTCGATGGCCTCCGTCGCGGCGGTCCTCTATGGCTCGGTCGTGCAGCTGCTCGCCTACGGCATCCTGCCGCCGCCGCCGCTCGCGCCCGTATCGGACTGGGGCGGCGCGCGCGTGCGGTACAACCTCGCGATCACCGTCGCGGGCTTCTACGGCGTCGCCTTCATGATGTCCTACCTCTCCGAGAAGCTGCGGTCGGCCCGCGACGAGCTGGCGCTGCGCCAGAAGGCCCTGCAGCGCCTTCAGAACCTCTACGGCAACGTCATCGCGACGATGTCCTCGGGCCTGATGACGACCGACGCCCAGCAGCGCGTGACGTTCCTGAACCGCGCCGGCGGGCAGCTGCTCGGCGTCGATCCCGCCCGCGCTCCCGGGCGCCTGCTCGCGGACATCGGCTTCCGCTTCGCCGAGGGCTGGGACGAGATCCGGGCCCGCGCCCGGGGTCCCGAGACCTACCGCGACGAGGTCGAGATCGCGCGCGGCACCGAGCGGCGGGCGCTCGGGTTCTCGCTGCGCATGCTGAAGGACGCCGACGGCGAGGAGGGGACGCTCCTGCTCTTCCAGGACCTGACGGCGCTGAAGAAACTCGAGCGGCAGGCCCGGTTCCACTCGCAGCTGGCGGCGGTGGGCGAGCTCGCGGCGGGCATCGCGCACGAGATCCGCAACCCGCTGGCCTCGATCTCCGGATCGGTCCAGGTGCTCTCCAAGGAGCTGAACGTCGGGTCCGCGGAGCGCCGCCTGATGGAGATCATCGTCTCGGAATCGAACCGCCTCTCCAAGATCCTCGAGGACTTCCTGCGCTTCGTGCGCCCGCAGGAGCGGCGCGTCGCCGAGTTCGACGTCGCCAACACGGTCGTCGAGGTCATGGACCTGTTCCGCCTCTCCGACGAGGTCTCCGACGCCCACGCGATCGAGGTCGACGTGCGAGCCGCGGCCTCGACGATCTCCGGCGACCGCGACCAGGTCCGCCAGATCGTCTACAACGTCGCCAAGAACGCCGTCCACGCGATGTCGGCGGGCGGCAAGCTCACCGTCGTCGGCCGCGAGAAGGAAGCCTGGTATACCATCCGATTCACCGACACCGGGCGTGGGATGAGCGAGGAGGAGCTCTCCCGACTCTTCACGCCTTTCTCGACGGCATTTGACGGAGGAACGGGGCTGGGAATGGCCATCGTCCGGAGGATCGTGGAAGACCACGGCGGCGCGATCGACGCGGAATCCCGCCCGGGCGAGGGCACGACGGTCACCGTCCTGCTGCCGCGCGCGGCCCGGTCCGCCGGCTCGGAGCGCTCCGAAGTGCTGACGGCGGGGGCCGCATGAGCAAGCCGCGCCTGCTGATCGTCGACGACGAGTCCGCCCTGCGGGCGACGCTCTCGTACATCTTCCACAAGGAAGGCTTCGAGGTCCTCGAGGCCTCCAACTTCACCGAGGGCATGGCCGCGCGCAGCGATCGTCGCCGGACGTGATCCTCTGCGACATCAAGATGCCCGACGGCAACGGGCTCGACCTGCTGCGCAAGGTCAAGGAAGACAACGCCCGCATCCCCGTCATCATGATCACGGCGCACACCTCGACCGAGGACGCCGTCGAGGCGATGAAGGCCGGCGCCGTCGACTACATCAAGAAGCCCTTCCACAACGACGAGCTCGTCCTGATCGTCCGCCGGGCGCTCGGCGAGAAGACCCTGCAGGAGGAGAACGTCTACCTCAAGCAGGAGCTCGCGGCCCGGTACACCTTCGCCAACATCATCGGCAAGGGCTCCCGGATGCAGGAGATCTTCCGCACGATCGAGCGCATCGGGAAGGTCTCCTCGACGGTCCTCATCACCGGCGAGAGCGGCACGGGCAAGGAGCTGATCGCGCGGGCGATCCACTTCACGTCGATCCGCAAGGACAAGAAGTTCGTCTCCATCAACTGCGGGGCGCTGCCCGAGACGCTGCTCGAGTCCGAGCTCTTCGGCCACGAGCGCGGCGCCTTCACCGGCGCGGTCAAGGAGAAGCGGGGGCTCTTCACGGAGGCCGACAACGGCACGCTCTTCCTCGACGAGATCTCCGAGACCTCGCCCACGATGCAGGTCAAGCTCCTGCGCGCGATCCAGGAGAAGCTGATCCGCAAGGTCGGCGGCAACGAGGAGATCGGCGTCGACGTGCGGATCATCGCCGCCACGAACAAGGACCTCAACGAGCTCGTCACGCAGGGCAAGTTCCGCGAGGACCTCTTCTACCGCATCAACGTCATCCCGATCGTGCTGCCGCCGCTGCGCTCGCGCACCGAGGACATCGCCCCGCTGACGCAGCACTTCATCGCCAAGGTGTGCAAGGAGCAGAAGATCCCGGAGAAGAAGATCTCGGCCGAGGCGATGCGGCTGATCGAGGCCTACCCCTGGCCCGGCAACGTGCGCGAGCTCGAGAACACGCTCGAGCGGACCGTGGCGCTCGAGCCCGGCCCCGTGATCAACGTCTCGAGCCTGCCCGAGGCGATCGCGCTCGGCGTGCGCACGCGCGTCCCCGACTTCGAGAGCCTGCCGGCCGAGGGCATCAACCTCGAGGCGTACCTCGAGGCCGTCGGCAAGCGCCTCATGCGCGAGGCCCTCGACCGGTGCGACGGCGTGCAGACGAAGGCCGCGGAGCTCCTGCGCATGTCGTTTCGCTCGTTCCGCTACTACGCGAAGAAGTACAACCTCGTGAAGAAGGAAGACCTCTACGAGGAAGCCGAGCCGCCGCGGGAGGCGGAGGGCACGTAGACCGGCCGCCGGGGCCTCGGGCGGTCGCTCAGTTGTCGTACGATCCCCGGCGTGAAAGCGCCCCTCTCATTCATGCTCGCCGCGGCAGGTCTCATCGTCGCCTGCGGCGCGGCGCCGAAGCCCTCGCCGGAACCCTCGGCGACGCCGGCCGCCCGAGGCCCCCGCGTCACCATGCCGTCGGGCGCCGTCTACGCCGTCGAGATCGCCCGCACGCCCGAGGCGCAGGCGCAGGGCCTCATGTACCGCGAGAGCCTCCCCGCGAAGACGGGCATGATCTTCCTCTTCAACGACGAGGGCGCCCACCACTTCTGGATGAAGAACACCATGATCCCGCTCGACATCATCTGGCTGGACGCCGGCGGGAAGGTTCTCTTCGTCTCCGCGAACACGCCCCCCTGCAAGTCGGACCCCTGCCCGACCTACGGACCCGACACGCCCGCGCCGATCATCCTGGAGATCGCCGGAGGCATGGCGGCCAGGGAAGGGGTCAAGGCGGGGGCGGCGCTGAAGCTCGAGGACGTGAAGTAGGGATCCTCGGGTCAGGGGCGGGAACGCCCTACGGCTCGAAGAGATAGAGCCCGTCTCCCGGTCGTCCCGACGTAGACGCGTCCGCCGGGAGCCGCGGCGGCGGTCGCCAGGGCGAGGCCCGGCGCGGGGGCTCGTGAGCGCGAGGCGGCGGCTGCCTTCCTCCCAGATCGAGCTTCCCGTTGACGTCCTGAAGCGAGCTGTAGGCGGTCGGTCGGCGCCGCGGCGTTGGCCTCGGCGACGAAGACGCCCCCGGCGAGGACCGCCCGCCGGCGGCCGCTCCAGCTGCGCCCGTCCCAGCGAAAGTCGGTGTCCGCCGTCTTCACCTCGAGCACGGGGCGCCGGTCGGAGCCGGCCAGAAGCTCCGCGCCGATCGCGCCCGACGGCGCGCCGTCGACGGCCGCAAACGACCGGCCGCCCGTGCCGACGCGAAAGACGCCCTGCGAGGTCACGAGCACGGGCTCGCGGTACGGCGCGCCGAAGACCGCGACGGGCGCCCCCGGCGGCGGCTTCGCGACGGCCGTCCAGCGCACGCCGCCGTCGCGCGAGACGCGCAGGCCGCCGGAGGACGCGAGCATCAGGACCGTCTTGCCAGCCCCGTCGCGAAACGCCGTCGAGCGACGCCGACGCCGGCAGCACGTCCGCCGAGACGCGGCGGACCTTCCGGCCTTCCGCCACCCAGACGCCGCTCTCCTCGCCGCCGTAGGCGCGGAAGAAGTAGACGCGGGAGGAATCGTTCGGATCGGGCACCAGGTCCGCCACGCGCCCTTCGGCGAGCCCCGTCGCGCCGGCGTCGAGGGTCGCCCCGCCGTCGTCCGACGTGAAGACGCCCTCCCCTTCCGTGCCGACGTAGAGGCGGCCGCTCTTCGGATCGACGGCGAGCGCCGTCACGACGAGCGACTCGCGCGAGACGCGCTCCCAGTTCTTCCCGCCGTCGGTCGAGCGGTGGAGGCCGCCCACGGTCGCGGCGTAGATCGTGCCGGGCCGGGAAGGATCGCGGCGCACGGCGTGCGAGCGCCGGTTGCTGAAGCCCTGCGTGAAGCGGGTCCAGCGGTCTCCGCCGTTCTCGCTGTGGTACACCCAGCCGCAGGTCGAGACCCAGATGTCGTTCGGGTCCGACGGCGCGAAGTCCCAGGCGTAGATCGGTCGCGTCGAGCACCATTCCTTCCGCGATGCGCGTCCACGTCGCGCCGCCGTCCCGCGTGCGGAAGGCCTGGCGCCACGTGCCCGCGTAGAGCGTCCGCGGATCTTTCGGATCGAAGGCGAGCGACTCGACCTGCTGCAGGCCCGCCTCTGCCGGCGCCCGACGGGATCCAGGTCTTCCCGCCGTCGCGCGAGAGCCGCACGCCGTCGTCCCCGCCGATCGCGAGCAGCGGCGACGCGCCGGGCACGACCGCCAGGGCCCGCGTCGCGACGGACTTCTGCCAGCGCGACAGCGTCCGCCAGGTGGCGCCGCGGTCCTCCGTCTCGGCGACGAGGCCGCCGGCGTACTGTCCGGCGAGCGCCGCCCAGAGATGTCCCGGGCGTCGTCGGATCGGCGACGATCGCCGTCACGACGTAGCCCGGAAACGCCGGCCCGGGCGCGCAGCGCTTCCCAGCTCGCGCCGCCGTCGGTCGAGCCGTAGAAGTTGCCGCGGGAGGTCCCCAGATACACCGTGTTCGGCGCAAACGGATCGACGGCGAAGGCGCGCACTTCCGCGCCCCAGAGCGGGAGGCGCCACCACTGCGGCGGCGCCGACCGACGACGCCGCGCTCACCAGCGAGCACCACGGCGCACAGCGCGGCGCGCGCGCGCGGCGGCCGCGCTCCCGGTGACGGTGCCCTGTGCATGGAATGGCTATTTTACCGTCGCGGCCGCGCTTTTCACACCTTCGGCTACTATCTCGGCATGCAAAAGGTCCGCGTCGCCGTCTTCCCGGCCGCCGGCCTCGGAACCCGTTTCCTCCCCGCCACGAAGGCCCAGCCCAAGGAGATGCTCCCCTTAGTCGACCGGCCCCTCGTGCAGTACGTCGTCGAGGAGGCGCGGGACGCCGGGATCGAGCGGATCGTGATCGTGACGGGACGGGGCAAGAACGCGATCGAGGACCACTTCGACACGTCCTTCGAGCTCGAGAAGATGCTGGAGGAGCGGGGAAAGAACGAGCTGCTCGAGCAGGTGCGGGCCGTCTCGGAGCTGATCCCGGTTTCCTACGTCCGGCAGAAGACCGCCCTCGGCCTCGGCCACGCGGTCCTGCAGGCCCGCGACCTCGTCGGCAACGAGCCCTTCGCGGTCATGCTGGGCGACGACATCGTGGACGCGGCGGAGCCCTGCATCGGCCAGATGCTGCGGCTCTACGAGCGCCGCGGCAACCCGGTCATCGCGCTGCAGGAAGTGCCCCGGGCGGAGACGCGGCAGTACGGCATCGTGGCGGGAAAGAAGATCGAAGACCGCGTCGTCGCGATCGAGGACATGGTCGAGAAGCCGGCGCCCGAGAAGGCGCCGTCGAACCTCGCGATCATCGGGCGGTACCTGCTGCCGCCGGAGATTTTCCAGATCCTGGAGGAAACGCGGTCGGACGTCGGCGGGGAGATCCAGCTCACCTCCGCCTTGAAGACGCTGCTCTCGCGGCGCCCGATCGACGGCTACCTCTTCGAGGGCAAGCGCTACGACGCGGGGGACAAGCTCGGGTTCCTGAAGGCGACCGTGGAGTTCGCGTTGAAGCGCGAGGACCTGGGCGGGCCGTTCAAGGAGTACCTGAAGGGGCTGAAGCTGGAGTAGCGACGGGCGCGGCTCAGGAGCCTGCCGAGGCTGGGATCCCTCGCTCTCGCTCGGGATGACGGGCACGCCCGTCAGTCCTTCGAAGCCTTCTTCTCCTTCTTCTCGGGCTTGTCCGACTTCTCTTTCTTGTCGGCCTTTTCGGCCTTGTCGGCTTTGTCCGCCTTCTCGGCCTTTTCCGACTTCTCGGCCCTCTCCGACTTGTCGGACGACTCGCCCTTCGACTCGCTGCGCGAGGAGCCCTTGGATCCTTCCTGGCTCGCCCGCGCATAGTCGGTGATGTAGAAGCCGCTGCCCTTGAACTGGATGGCCGGCGCGGAGAACGCCTTCGTCAGCTTCCCGCCGCAATGCGGGCAGACCTTCAGCTTCCGCTCGCCGACGCGCTGAATGACCTCGGTCTTCCTGTGGCACTTGCCGCAGACGTATTCGTAGATGGGCATGTCAAGAAGCTATCAGAACCGACTACTCTCCGATGCTCCCGCCGCCCGTGTTGTATCGGATCTTCTTCGCGCCCGGCGCGAGCGCGCTCTT
Organism: uncultured Acidobacteriota bacterium; assembly: GCA_963725095.1. Classification (GTDB taxonomy): domain Bacteria; phylum Acidobacteriota; class Thermoanaerobaculia; order UBA5066; family Gp7-AA6; genus DATBFU01. The sequence goes on along the minus strand of CAVRXJ010000005.1, from coordinate 12,472 downwards.
GCGCAGCAGGCCCAGGCAGAAGAACGCGTAGAGAACGCGCGCGTTGTCGGCGGCCGCGCCCGGGACCCTTGCCGCACAGCGGCTGGAGGGCCGTCTTTCCGTCGACGCGCTCGTAGTAGGCGCGTTCCTCCGGCGTGAAGAGGGAGATCAGGGCATCGGGGGTCCGCTCGAGAAGGGTCGTCGCATGCCCGAGGCGCGCAACGAAGCGGCGCACGTCTTTCGCGCGGCGGATCCCCTCCAGGATCACTTCCGGGATCGAGAGGTCGATGCGGATGACTTCGTCCGAGCGCCGCTCGCCGATGTCGAAGACGACCTCGCCCGAATCCCAGTCGAAGGCTCCCCAGAGGATCTCGCGGATCTGCCCTGAGACGGCTTCCTTCAGGCCCGATTCGTCGAGGACGCCCATCTGGAGGAGGATCTGGCCCAGCCGCAGGCCCTCGCGAACCTGGCGCGCCGCCTCGCGTCCGAGCTCCGGCGTGAGGATCCGGCGGCGGAGCAGGTAGGCGCCGAGGCTCCCCTCCCGCTCGGTCGTCGCGGCAAAGACCACCAGTCCGTTCTCGATGTAGATGAGCCGCTGGCGCCCGTCCCGCGACACGCGCACGACTCCCGGAACCCGGTAGCGGTGGATCGTCGCCAGGATTTCCGCAAGGGGAGTCACCGCGAGGTCGCCGCGGTACTCGAATCGTTTTTCCATTGGTGGCGTTGCGACAATGGTAGCGCGACGGCGCCCCGGACGGTAGAGGGAGAGCGAGACGGGCGACGGGCAAACCCAACGGAGAGCGCGCTTCCGGCGACGATTCCGGCCATCCCTCGCGCCGCAGGGCCCCCCCACGAAAGTGATAGCGTGGCGCGAAGCTTCAGATCCCAACGAAATTCTTAGGCTGCCGCTCCGACGCCACGGGCCCTTCGGAGTGGTCGGGTCCCGTCAGGGCCCCATTTCCACCCAACAAGGAGGGGACCATGCGTCGCTACGGATTTCTGGTCGGTCTGATTCTTCTCGTCGCTTCCTCCGCGGTCGCCCAGACACCGATGGCCGGTGTCACGCTCTGCGCCCCGGCGAAGCCGGAGTACGTGATTCGCGCCGGCGACAACCCGGGCCATTCCTACGGGCTGGCCCAGGGGGCGTGCACGTGGACCAAGCCCTGGGAGATCGCGGGCCTCAAGTCCACGATCGGAATCGGAACGCAGATCATCGAGACCAACGGGGACACCTCGAAGGTCCGTGGGACGTTCGTGGACACCATGGACAACGGGGACAGGGCCTACTACAGCTTCGAGTTCACCCTCGTCGCCAACCAGGTCAAGAACCACACGTGGCAGCTCACCGGAGGCAGCGGCAAGCTTTCGGGCGTGAAGGGCCAGGGAACCTGCACGGCCGCCGCGGTCGGGACCGACGGCAGCTTCAACTACGACTGCCGCGGCAACTACACGCTGCCGAAGTAGGCGCCCGGCCAGAGCCCACTCAGAAGCCCGAGCCCGCCCACAAAGCCATTCCCTCTCCCCCTCGCAGGGGGAGAGGGGTAGGGTGAGGGGGTCCTCCCGACCCCGTAGAATCCCGGTCGTGATCACCGTCTCGGAGGCCCTCTCCATCATCGCCAAGCTCGAGCCCCTGGGTACCGAGCTCGTTCCCGTCGCCGACGCCGCGGGACGCGTGCTCGCCAGGGAGATCCGGGCGGACCGCGACTGGCCGCCGTTCGAAACCTCCGCCATGGACGGCTATGCCGTCCGCCTCTCCGACGTCTCCAAGTCGGGAGTCTGGCTGACCGAGCGCGCAGCGGCTCGTCGCGGCCGGCGACGCGCCGGCGCCGCGGATCGCCCCGGGAGAGGCCGTGCGCGTCATGACGGGAGCGCCGGTCCCGAAGAACACCGAGGCCATCGTCCCCGTCGAGCACGCGCAGCGCGAGGCAGGCCGCGTGCGGTTCGACGCAGTTCCCGACGCCGGCGCGCACCTGCGCCGGCGCGGGGAGATCCTCGCCAAGGGCGGGAGGCTTCTCGACCGCGGGCCGGCGCCTGCGCGGCACCGACCTCGCGCTCGCCGCCCTCGCCGGCCGCGATCCCGTTCGGGTCTTTCGCCGGCCCCGCATCGCGATCGCCGTCACCGGAAACGAGATCGTGCCTCCCTCCGCAAAGCCCGGCCCGGGGCAGATCCGGGACTCGAACGGGCCGATGCTCGCGGCGCTCTGCCGCGAGCGCGGCTGGGAGCCCGCGGTCGCCCGGCGCGTCGCCGACGACGCCGAGAGCGTCGCGCGCCTCTTCGCCGAGGCGGGGCGCGACGAGGACGTCCTGCTCACGACGGGAGGCGTGTCCGCGGGAGACCTGGACCTCCTGCCGGCCGCGGCCGAGCGCGCGGGCTTCAAGATGCTCTTCCACGGCGTCTCCATGCGGCCCGGCAAGCCCGTCGCCCTGGCCCGCCGCGGCCGGACCCTCTGGGTCGGGCTTCCCGGCAATCCCGTCTCGACCGCGGTCTGCTTCCACCTCTTCGCGCGCGAGGCGGCGGGCCGCCTGGAGGGCGACGCGAGTCCCGCGCGCGCCGGTCATCACCGCCCGGCTGACCCGGGCGGCATCGGCGCCCGGGCCGCGCGAGACCTACCGCGACGCGTGGTGGCGGATCGACGCCGGGAAGAGCCTCGTCGAGCCGATCGCCTCCGCCGGCAGCCACGACATCGGCGCGCTCGCCCGCGCCAACGCGCTGATCCGCCTGCCGGCGCGCTCGCCGCGGCGCAAGGCCGGTTCGGCCGTGGACTGCCTCGTGATCGGACGGATCGAGAGCCCGAGGTGACGACGGCGAGCGAGCGCAAGGCACACGCGGTCGTCCACCGCGAGGCGAAGACGACCGACGGCATCGCGATCACCTACACCTTGTGGCGGCGGCCCGCCCGCGAGCTGCTCGATCCTCGCTCCCGGCTTCTGGAGGGTCCGGCTCGCGCGCGAGAACCTGTTCCTCGCGAACTTCTTCGTGCGCCGCGGCTACGACGTCGTGGCGCTCGACTTCCGCGGGCACGGCGACAGCAAGGGCGCGTACACCTTCGGCACCTTCGAGGCGCACGACCTGAAGGCCGTGCTCGACGACCTCGTCGGCGAGGGAAGGCCCTACGCGCGCTTCGGTCTGCTCGGCCTCTCGATGGGCGGCATGATCGCCGCCGACGCGCTGGCGCGCTGGCCGGAGCTGCCCTGCCGCGCCCTCGTCATGGTCTCCTCCCCCGCGGACCTGCGCGACCTGCGGCCCAAGCCCTGGAAGGCGGGCGCCATCCGGCAGGTGCGCCTGCGCCACGCCATGCGCATGCCCCGCGTCTCGCGCCGCACCCGCATCGGCCGCGACGCCGAAGGGCCAGGAGGCGATCGCGCAGCTGACGATGCCGAAGCTGATCGTGACGGCGGAAGGCGACTGGCTGGTCGATCCGTCGCACGGCCGCACGCTCGCCAGGGCGGCCGCGCCGCCGGTCGACGACGTGCACCTGACGCTGCCCGGCTCGCTCCACGCCGACGCGCTCGTCAAGGTCGTGCCGCTGCGGCTGCTCCGGCTGCTCGACCGGTGGCTCGTCCGAAACGCGCCGCCGTAGCCAGGTATTCCCTCTCCCCCTGGCAGGGGGAGAGGGGTAGGGTGAGGGGTCGTCCGGTGGCGCGGCCAGACACTTCTCGCATATCGAGATCGAGCGGATCGCCCCTCACCCCTCCCCTCTCCCGCCGGGAGAGGGAGTCGGAACTAAGCCCTCCGTTAGCTCCCCGGGCCCGGAAATTGCTGCCCATAGAATCGCGCCATGCCGCAACGACGCGTCGCCGTCACCGGGATCGGATGCCTTTCGCCCAACGGGAACGGCCGGGAGGCGTTTGCGGAAGGGCTCGCGCTCGCGCGGAGCGGGATCGGGCGCATCTCGCTCTTCGATCCGGAGGGACTGCCGGCGACGATCGCCGGCGAGCTGAAGGACTTCGACCCGGCCGCCCACATCCCCGCCAAGGAGCAGAAGCACGTCTCGCGCGCGGTGCCGATGGCGATCGCCGCGAGCGCCGAAGCGCTGGAGGACGCGGGCATCGACGCGGATCGCCTCTCGCTCGAAGAGCGCCGCGAGCTCGGCGTGATGCTCGGCACCGGCGGCGGGCCCGATCGAGTTCTCCGAGCGGATGTACCACCTCTACTACACCAACCAGGTCAAGAAGGCCTCCGTCTACGCCATCCCCTCGGGCACGATCGGGACGCTCTCCTCGGAGATCTCGATGCGCTTCGGCCTGCGCGGCCCGTCCCAGGTCGTCTCGACCGGCTGCGCCTCTTCGACCGATGCCATCGGCGCGGCCTTCCGCGCGATCCGGTTCGGGAGCGCCGACATCTTCCTCGCCGGCGGCGTCGACGCGACGGTCGTGCGCGGCATCATGGAAGGCTTCGCCATGATGCGCATCGTCTCGACGGCCTGGGAGTCCGATCCGCCGCGCGCCTCGCGGCCTTTCTCGGCCGACCGCGACGGTTTCGTGCTCGGCGAGGGAAGCTGGATGTTCGTCCTCGAGGAGGCCGAGCGGGCCCGCGCCCGGGGCGCGCGCATCTACGGCGAGATCCGCGGGTACGGCGCGACGTGCGACGCGCACCACCGCGTGCGCCTGGACGAAACCGGCGAGGAGCCCGCGCGCGCGATGTCGCTGGCGCTGGCGGAAGCGGGACTGCCCCCGGAGGCCGTCGGCTACGTCGCGTACCACGGCACCTCGACGGCCTTGAACGACCGCGTCGAGACGCGGGCGCTGCGCCTCGCGTTCGGGAAGGCCGCCGGAAAGACGCCGGGCTCGTCGATCAAGTCGATGATCGGCCACCCGCAGGGCGCCTGCGGGGCCGCCGGTCTCGCGGCGACGCTGCTCGGGATGCGCGACGGATTTCTCCCTCCCACGATCAACCTCGAGCACCCCGACCCGGAGTGCGACCTCGACTACGTGGCCAACGCCGCGCGTCCCGCCTCCTACGAAAACGCCCTCTGCAACTGCATCGGCTTCGGGTCGAAGAACAGCGCGCTGGTGGTGAGCCAGGCGTGCTGATCCCGGCCCGCCGGCCGAGCCGCGAGCGCCTCGACGATCCGGACCTCCCGTCGGAGGAGATGGCCCGCTCGCTTCGGGACATCGACCTGGTCAACCGGCGCTGGGGAGGCTCGCGGGCCGTCGCGAGACACCTTCTGGAAAGGCTGCGGGGGCGCAAACCCGCGACCGTCCGTATCCTCGACGTCGGCGCGGGTTCGGGCGACGTGGCGCGGCGCCTCGCGGAGCAGCTTCGGGAGGCCGGCCTCGAGACCCGGATCGTCGCCTCCGACATCCAATGGCGCCACCTGGCGGCGGGACGGCGCCGCTCGGCGCCGCCGACTACCGGCCGCGGCGGCCGACGCCTTCGGGCTCCCCTTCCCGACGCGCTCCTTCGACTTTGCGATCTCGACCCTTCTCTTCCACCACTTCACGCCGGAGCAGAACGTCCGGCTGCTGCGGGAGCTCGCGCGGGTCTCCCGGGAAGGGTTCGCGCTGCTCGACCTGCGGCGCCACCTCTTCCCGCTGATCTTCGTCGGGATCGCCGGCCGGCTCGTCTTTCGCTCCCGCGTCTCGCTCGAGGACGGCGCCGCCTCGGTCCGACAGGCCTACACGCCGGCGGAAGCGCTCGCGATCGCCCGCGACGCCGTCCCGGGCGCGCGCGTCGAGAAGGTCTTCCCCTTTCGCCTGCTGATCTGGAAGAACGGGTCCGGCGGACCGTGACCTTCGACGCGATCGTCGTCGGCGCGGGGCCGGCGGGCTCGGCCGCGGCGACGGTGCTCGCGCAGTCTCGGGCGCGCGTCCTCCTCGTCGAAAAGGACACGCTCCCCCGCGCCAAGGTCTGCGGCGAGCTGCTCTCGGCAGGCGCGCTGTCCGGCTTCGAGCGGCTGGGCGTGCTCGGCAGGATCGAGGAGCTCGGGCCCGAGCGCATCGAATCGGGCGAAATCTTTCCGAGCCGGGGCCGGGGCGTCCCCTTCCGGCTCGCCGCGCCGGCTCTCGGAATCTCCCGCTTCCGTCTCGACGCGCTCCTGTCCGACCGCGCCCGGGAAGCGGGCGCGCAATGGCGCTCGCCGGCGCGCGTCCTCTCGATCGAGGGCGGGCCCGGAACCGGATTCCGCGTGCGCGTGTCCGGCCCCGGCCCGGAAGAGACGCTCGGCGCCCGGACGGTGATCGGCGCCTGGGGCCGCTGGGACGCGCTCGACCGCGGTCTCGGGCGCGGGTTCCTGGCCGCGGCCGCGCTTCTTCGGGTGGAGCCGGGACTACCTCGCGGACGCGGCAGCTCGCGCACACGGTGCGCCTCTACACCTTCGCCGGCGGCTACTGCGGGCTCTCGCGGATCGAGGGAGGCGCCGTTCACCTGGCCGGCGTCATTTCGGAACGTCGGCGGCGGCGCCTTCCCGCCGGCTGGGAGAGCGTCCTCGACCACGCGCGGCGCGAGAATCCGAACCTGGACGGCGCCCTCTCGCGGCCTCGCGCCCGATCCCGCGGGCTTTCACGGAACGGTCCCCGTCGTCTTCACCGCCAAGCCCGCGACCGAGCGCGGGATCCTGCTCGCCGGGGACGCCGCGGGCGTCATCGATCCCTTCTCGGGCGAAGGCCAGACCGCCGCGCTCGCGTCGGGAATCCTCGCCGGGGACACGGCGGCCCGGTTCCTCTGCGGCGAGCTCTCGCCCGACGCCTACCTCCCGGCGTACCGGGACTCCTGGCGGCGCCTCTTCCATCGGAGGTTCGCCTGGAGCGCGCTCCTGCGGCAGCTCGTCCTCCACCCGCGCCTGGGACAGATCGCCGGGCGCATCGCCGGCGAGAGGCTGGTCCGGTTCGGCGTCAGCGCCCTGCACGGCTGACAGCTAGAAGGTCAGCGCGCCCTCCGGCGTGAAGAACTTCTCGTCGATCTTCGCCGGCCGGTAGTCGAGGTACTCGAGGCGCGTGATCGCGCCCGGCTCGCCGGCGAGCAGGTCGCGGATCTCCATCTCCGCGACGATCGTCTTTCCCGACGCCTTCTGGAACTTCACGAACGTGACCTCCTTGACCGGCTTGCCCGAGGGAAGCGAAAAGAGCAGGCGGCAGGGAAGGCGATCCTTCTCGTCGAACCAGAGGACGACGCGGGGGTAGGGGGCGGCGCCGGACCTGGCGGTCAGGTCGAGCACGCGGCAATTCTTCCCGCCGACGGTCTCCGGCGCGGGCCGCAGCGCGCGCCGGTGAAGTCCGTCCGCGAACCGGACGCGGGCCACGTCGCCGACCGACGCGCCGCCGAGCAGCCGCTGATTCGGCGTGATCGGCAGGGGCCGCGAGGCGCCCGGCACCATCAGCCACATCTTCTCGCCGACGTTCAGGATCTTGCGGCCGTCGTTCTTCCCGCCGCGAAAGACGATCAGGCCGCGGTCGGCGCCCTTCGTGTAGATCTGGAAGTCGGCGCTTCCCGTGACCTTGCCGTCCTTGACCTGGCTCGCGCGGGCCGTGATCACCGACTCGGCGAAGGCGTTGCGGGCCTGGTCCACGTCGGCGAGCCAGGACTGGATCTCTGCGGGCGTCTGGGCGAGCGCCGAGCCACGGCGAGAGAAGGCGAGCAGCACGCGCGGCGATCGAGGCGACGCGCCGAGCGACGCCCCTCACACCCGTCCCCTCTCCCGCCGGGAGAGGGAGGTGGCCGGCGCTGGCCCGCGACTGCGCCTACACATGCGTCAGCGCCTCGACGATCGACACCCGCGAGGCCCGGCGGGCGGGAAAGTAGGACGCGACGGCCATCGTCAGCGATCATCACGGCGAGCCCGCGCCAGTACGCCAGCGGGTAGAACTGCGACGTGGATCGGCATCCCGTGCGTGGCGCCGGGCGGCGGCGGCAGGATGATCCCGGACGCGTTCAACGCGGATCGGATGACGAGCGCGACGAGCGCGCCGGCGAGGCAGCCCGCCGACCGCGATCGCCACGCCCTCCGCGAGAAACATCCGCAGGATCCCGGAGGGCCGCGTCCCGAGGGCGCGCAGCGTGCCGATCTCGCGCGTGCGCTCGGTGACCGCCATCGTCATGACGATCGCCGCCGACAGGATCACGATCACGACGAGCACCGCCCCGACGAACCCGAAGATGCCGATGTAGAGCAGGCGCACCTGCTTGTAGAAGACGGCGAGCTCCCGCCAGTGTCGCGCCGCGACGGGATACCCGGCGGCGGACAGCGACGCCTCCAGGCGCGCGCGCGGCCGTGCCCTTCGTCGGCGCCGGGCTTCAGGAACACGACGAGCTTCGAGACGGTCCCCTCCGACTGCAGCAGCCGCGCCGGCCAGCCCGACGCCGATCGACACGTAGCGGTCGTTCAACTCCTTGATCTGCACGTCGGCGAGGCCCCTCGACCGACGCGTCCACGGCGTTCAACGTCGCGTCCGGCGTCGTCGCCATGAGCGTCACCGAGTCCCCCGGCTTGACGCCGAGCGCCGAGGCGATCCCGGTGCCGAGGATCACGCCCTCCCTGTCCCCGTCCGAAAGGTACGAGCCGGAGACGATCAGCTCGCGCCGCGAACGTCGCCTTCGCCTCGGGCTCCGGATCGACGCCGACGCCCAGGAAGGGCACCGAGCGGGCGCCGTTGGTCGCGAGGCCCACGAAGTCGACCCGCGGAATGACCGCCTCGACGGCCGGATCGCGCGGCGACGATCGCGCGCGCCCGGCCGGCGTCGCGCAGCCCGAACTCGAGCGTCTTCTCCTCGGTGCCGGAGACGGCGCGCTTGTCGACGATCTGGAGCTGTCCGACGCTCCGGATCGTCGTCTCCTTGAGCCCTTCGAAAGACTGGGCGATGAAGCCGCCGGCCAGCGCGACCGCCGCGAATCCGAGGGCCACGACGGCGCCCATCAGCAGCGAGCGCCGCCGCTGCCGGAGGAGGTTGCGCCAGGCGAGCGCGAAGTCGTTCATCGCGCGGCGTCCGACTCGACCCGGCCGTCCTCGAGCGCCACGACGCGCCGGGCGCGCGCGACGACGCGCGGGTCGTGCGTGGCGAAGAGGAAGGCCACGCCCTCCGGTGTCGCAGACCTCCCGCATCAGGTCGAGGATCCCCTCGGCCGTGTGCGAGTCGAGGTTGGCGGTCGGCTCGTCGGCGAAGACGACGTCGGGCCGGTTGGCCAGGGCGCGCGCGATCGCGACCCGCTGGCGCTGGCCGCCCGAGAGCAGATCCGGGCGCACGCCGTACTTTCCGGAGAGACCCACCGCGTCGAGCAGCTCCCGCGCGCGCCGGCGCCGCTCGGGCGGCGGCACGTCGCGCAGGATCATCGGGTACGCGACGTTCTCCTCCGCCGAGAGGACGGCGATCAGGTTGAAGGTCTGGAAGACGAAGCCGAAGCGGTCGCGCCGCAGGTCCGAGCGGTCGTTCTCCGACAGATCGCCGGCCTCGACGCCGCCGACCGCGATCTCTCCCTGATCGGGACGGTCGAGCAGCCCGAGCAGATTCAGCAGCGTCGTCTTTCCCGAGCCGCTCGGCCCCTGCAGCGCGACGAACTCGCCGCGCCCGATCGCGAGCGACACGTCCTGGACCGCCGGCACGACCGACGTGCCCAACCGGTAGAACCGGGACGCCTGCCGCGCGGCGACGATCGGCGCGCCCCGGCCGCCCTCCGGCGGCGCCGCGACCCCGTCCCGTCTCGCTTCCGTCGACAAGCCCTGTCCTCTCCAGGCGGCCGAAGTTTAGCCCGGCGGCGGCTGACACGGGCGCCGGGTCCGTGTTACCTTTTCCGTTGCTCCGCGGGTCCTTCGGGGTGAAACCGTCGCCGACATCGACACAACGGCCGGACCGGGGCTCCGGCAGAGGCAACGCTTGTTCGCATTAGCACTTCTGGCTCTCCTCCTGTCGCGACGGGCCGCAGGCCGCGCAGGAGCCGCCGCCCGCCCAGGCGCCGGAGGTGCACGAAGAGATGGTCGTCACCGCGGACCGGGGGCCCGAGCCGCGCGACGACGTCGCCGCGTCCGTTTCCGTCCTGACGCGCGAGCAGATCGAGCGCCTGCCGGCGCAGGACCTCTCGGAGCTGCTCGAGTTCCTGCCGGGCTTCCACGCGTACTTTCGCGAGAGCTTCGGCGGGCCGCCGCCGATCATCACCTCGCGCGGCTTCTTCGGAGGCGGCGAGGCCGAGTACGTGCAGCTGCGCATCGACGGCGTGCCGGTCCAGGACGTCGAGACGGGGATCGTGGACTGGCGCCGCATCCGCGCGGCGGACATCGAGCGGATCGAGGCGCTTCGCGGGCCCGCCTCCTCGCTCTACGGCGACACGGCGCTCGGCGGCGTGATCCAGGTCTTCACGCGCGGCGCGCCCGCCGCGGGAGACACGGCGTCGGTCTCGGCCTCCGGCGGGAGCTTCGGCACCGCCGCGGCCGACCTGTCCTACGGCTTCGCGCGGAACGCCTTTCAGGGCCGCGCCAGCGGGACGTACTTCCGGACGGACGGCTACCGCGAGCACAACGCCGAGGAGCGCGGCCTCTTGAACTTCACCACCTCCGGCGCCTGCTGCCGGCGGAAAGTGGTCCGTCGACCTTGCGGGCAGCCGCGACCTCCGCGAGGACCCCGGGGCGCTCGACCGCGCGCAGCTCGACCGCGACGACGGCGCCTCCGATCCGATCTACCGCTACGACCACACCGACACGGACCGCGCCCGCGTCGCCCTCTCGTTCCAGAAGGAGACGGGCGCCGTGCCCTTCCAGGCGACGCTCTTCACGGGAGTGCGCAGCGCCGGGATCCTCCGCACGCTGCTCGAGGCGCCGGAGTTTCCCAACCGCACGTTCCGCGACCTCCATTCGAGCGCGTCGGGCGGGAGCCTCGAGGGCAGCCGGACGTTCCAGCTCGCGGGCCGCGAAAGCGTCGTGCGCATGGGAACGGAGCTCGCCTACCAGACGCTCCACACCAACTACCGGTTCGTCGACGACCTCGGCGTCAAGGGCCCGATCGTCTCGACCGAGGACGGATCGCGCATCGGCATCGGGGCCTTCCTCACGGCCGAATGGGCCCTGACCGAGCGCCTGCGCCTGTCGGGCGGCATCCGCTACGACCGGATCGACGACGACTTCAACGTCGCGGACAAGACGGAGATCCACGAGGCCTGGTCGCCGCGCGGCGGCGTCAACCTGCGCCTGGGCAACCTCGACCGGGCTCCGGTCGCCGTGTACTTCCAGGTTTCCGGGTCGTTCAAGGCGCCGACCCTCGACCAGCTCTTCGACCCGCACCCGTTCGACGACTTTCAAGGCGGAACCTTCACGATCTCCAACCCGAACCTCGTGCCCGAGACCGCCACCAACTACGAGATCGGCGTGTCCCAGCAGGGGCGCGGCTTCCGGTGGGAGGCGCTGGCCTACCGGATGGAGGTCGAGGACGAGATCGACTTCGACCCGGCGACCTTCAGCTACGACAACATCGGACAGAGCCTCCACCGCGGCGTCGAGGCGAGCGCGCGCGTCGCGCTCGGCCCGGTCGTCTCGCCCTTCGTCTCCTACGCCTGGACGCGCGTCGAGGCCGGAACCGGCGAGCACGTCGGCAAGCAGTTGAAGAACATCCCCGAGCAGCTCGTCTCGGCCGGGCTCTCCCTGAACCTGCCGGCCGGCATGACGGCCGAGGCGATCTGGACCTGGATGGCCGATCGGTTCCTCGACGACGACAACCTCTACCCGCTCGGGGACGCCTCGGTCGTCGACCTGCGCCTGGCGAAGGCCTTCGGCAACCTCGCGGTGCGCCTCGACCTCGGGAACCTGACCAACACGGCCTACAGCCAGTACGGCTACGCGCTCTTCAGCTTCCTCACCAACCAGCAGGTCCCCTACTACTACCCCGGCTCCGGCTTCACCGCGCGCGTCGGCGTGGACTGGAAGTACTGACCGGAGATCCTGGCCTTCGACTCGACGTAACATCTCTCGCCGGCGAACGGAGGCGGAGATGAGCATCGAAGCCGCGGATCGATCCAAAGCCTGGCCCGAGCTGCCCCTGGCCGCGTGGAAGGACACCTACGCCACGCTCCACATGTACTCCCAGATCGTCGGGAAGGTCCGCCTCGCCCTCTCGCCCCGGATGAACCACTGGTGGGAGGTGCCGCTCTACGTCGAGGCGCGCGGGCTCACGACCTCCCCCATCCCCTACCGCGGCGAGACCTTCGAGATCCGGTTCGACTTTCTCGACCACCGGCTCGTGATCGAGACGAGCTCCGGAGCGGTCCGGACCCTGGCCCTCGAGCCGCGCGCCGTCGCCGATTTCCACCGCGAGGTCCTCGCCGCCCTGCGCTCGCTCGGCATCGACGTCGCGATCTGGCGGATGCCCGTCGAGATCCCCGACCCGATCCCCTTCGACGAGGACCGCAAGCACGCGGCCTACGATCCCGAGTACGCCCGGCGCTTCTGGCGGATCCTCGTCACGGTGGACGCGATCTTCAAGGAGTTCCGCGCGCGCTTCCAGGGCAAGTCGAGCCCGGTCCATTTCTTCTGGGGCAGCTTCGACCTGTGCGTCACGCGGTTCTCCGGCCGGCGG
>CAVRXJ010000004.1:0-246598 GCA_963725095.1 uncultured Acidobacteriota bacterium | reverse complement strand
TTCCGACGACCTTCACGACCGCCGTCGAGCCGGGGATCTTTTCGCCGGCCATCGGCTCGAAGCGGCCGCCGAGGCAGGCGCCGAGGAACTTCTCGGCGCGGGCGTTGAAGTCGATGCGGTTCTCGGGGCGCGCGAAGCCGTGGCCTTCGTCGGGGTAGAGGACGTAGGTCACGCTGCCGTTGTTCTTCTCGATGGCGTCGACGATCTGCTCGGACTCCTTCACGTTGACGCGCGGGTCGTTGGCGCCCTGGCCGATCAGGAGGGGCTGGAGATCTTGTCCGCCTGGAAGAGCGGCGAGGCGTTCTTGATCAGCTCGGCGTCCTTCGGGTCGTCGACGTTGCCCATGCGCACGTCGAACATCGCGCGCATCGGCTTCCAGTACGGCGGGATCGAGCCGATCAGCGTCTTCAGGTTCGACGGGCCGACGATGTCGACGGTGCACGCGAAGACCTCCGGCGTGAACGTCACGGCCGCGAGCGCCGCGTAGCCGCCGTAGGAGCCGCCGAAGATCGCGACCTTCTTCGGATCGGCGATGCCCTTCGCGATCGCCCAGTTCGACGGCGTCGATCAGGTCGTCGTGCATCTTCAGGCCCCACTGCCTGTTGCCGGCGTTCAGGAACTTCTTTCCGTAGCCGGTCGAGCCGCGGAAGTTGACCTGCAGGACGGCGTAGCCGCGGTTGGCGAGCCACTGCGCCTACGAGTTGTAGCCCCAGGTGTCGCGCCCCCACGGGCCGCCGTGGACGAAGAGGACCATCGGCAGGTTCTTCGGCGGGACGCCGACGGGGAGCGTCAGGTAGGAGTTGAGGTTCAGGCCGTCGCGCGACTTGATCACGACCGGCTTCATCTCGGCGAGCGGCAGCCCCTCGAGCTTCGGCTGCGCCGTGAAGAGGAAGGTGCCCTTCTTCGCGGTCCGGTCCCACTTGTACCAGGACACGGGACCGCGGTCGGAGGTGAACGCGACGAGCCATGCGTCGTCGTTCGCCGTTCGGTTGACGACGAAGAAGTCGCCCGTCGTTGAGCTTCGCGATGGCGTCGAAGTCCGCCTGGACGGACGGATCGATGACCTTCCAGGTGGACCGGGTGGGGTCGAAGGAAACGGCCTCGACGACGTGCGGTTCGGGGTTGGATCAGGACGTCGCCGGCGTCGACTTCCGGCGAAGCGGCGACGACTTTCTCCGCTCCGGTCGCGAGGTCGCGCCGCACGAGACGGGCCGTGTCGCTGCCGATGGAGGTCTTCAGGTAGACGGACTTTCCGTCGGCGGAGAAGTCCACGAACTCCAGGATCTCGTCGGGCCCGACCTTGAGCAGCGTCTTCCACGGCGACTTCGCGTCGTCGCGAGACGCGGATCTCGGTGCCGCCGTCGGGCGTGCCGACCTGCGCGGCGCGCACCACGAACTTCGCGTCGGCGCCCCAGCCGTGCACGTCGCCCGGGTTCTCGGTGTCGAGCGTGAGCGCGCCGGTCGAGAGGTTCAGCCGGTAGACGTCCATGGCCTGGCGGTTGCGCAGGTTCATCTCGACCAGGACCTCGTCGGGGAAATCCTGGTTGACGTCGGACGACGCCCGCGCGCACGCCCTGGAACGGCGTGTAGTCGCGCACGTTGCCCGACGGCGAGGTCGACGCCGTAGACGTGGAAGTTCTCGTCGCCGTCGTTGTCCTGGAGGTAGAGCAGCGTCCTGTTGTCCTCGGCCCAGTAGTACTGGCGGATGCCGCGCTTCTTGTCGGCCGTGACCATCTTGTCGTCGTCCTTGCCGACGGTCTTCACCCAGACCTGGAGGACGTTCTTCGTGTCCGGAGCGAGCCAGGCGAGGCGCTGTCCGTCGGGGGAGAGGCGCGGCTGGGATCGCTCGGGGTTTCCGAAGAGCACGTCGCGCGGGATGACCGGCGGCAGCTGCGCGGAGAGGCGTCCGGGGACGGAGAACAGGGCGACGAGGACCGCGGCGCCGGCGAACACCGGGAAGGGTCTTTTCATCATGGGAATCGGGCCTCCTGTACCCGGCACGATATGTCAAAGCGCCGGGCCGGGCACCCCGCCCGGCCAGGCGGCGCCGTTCCCGCGCGTCAGCCGAGCCCCGCGCCCTCGGGGGCGGCGCGCGCGGCTTCCTCCGACTCGAGGGCGGCGGCTTCGCGGGAGGCGTCGGCGCTGGCGCCCCGGCCGCGCGGGAAGCCGAAGAATCCCGCGGCGAGCACGATCAGGAGCACCCCGGCCGCGGCGGTCAAGCTGATGCGGATCCCCTCGACGAAATCGCGGTCGGCCGCGGCGAGGATGGCGGCGAGCGCGGCGGGGTCCATGTGCTGGATCGGCCGGCCGGGTCCGATCTCCGCCGTGTAGGCGCGCGGGTTGGCGTTGCCGATGATCGTCGCCGCCACCTCGCGGCGCTCCACCGGATCGGGCAGCGCGTCGGCCAGGTGGGCGCTCAACGTCACCGTCAGCGACGCCGCGAGGATCGAGCCGAGCGCCGCGAAGCCGACCGTCGAGCCGAGCGCGCGCTGGGCGCTCATGATCCCCGAGGCCATGCCGGCGCGCTCCGGCGGAACGGCCGTCATGGCGAGCGAGGTGATGGGCGTCAGGCACAGCGCGCTCCCGAGCGCGGAACAGACGAGGCCGCCGACGACGATCGGCGTGCTCTGCCCGAGGCCGACGATCATGAGCGCGAACCCGGCGATCTGCGAGACGAGGCCGAGCAGGATCAGCCGGCGGGAACCGACGATGCCCATCAGGCGCCCGGCCCGCAGCGCGACGAGCGTGCTGGTCGCGCTGTAGGGGAGCAGCAGGAGGCCGGCCTGCGTCGGCGAGAATCCGCGCACGTTCTGCAGGTACTGCGTGATGACCAGCAGCATCCCGTAGACGGCGAAGAGGACGGCGAAGATCGTGACGATGGCGAGCGCATAGGTCCGATCGCGGAAGAGCGTGAGGTCCATCATGGGATCGCGGCTGCGCCGCTCCCAGACGATGAAGCCCGCGAGCGACGCGCCCGCGAGCGCGAAGAGCGCGAGGATCTCCGCCGACAACCAGCCCGCGCGGGGTCCCTCGATCACGGCGTAGGCGAAGGCGCCCACCGCCGCGACGAACAGGAGCTGCCCGGGGACGTCGAACCGGCGGGGGCGCTCGTCGCGCGACTCTTCGACGAAGAGCTTCGTCAGGACGAGCACGGCCGCGCCGACGGGGACGTTGACCAGGAAGATGATCCGCCAGCCGCTGTGCTGGACGAGGAAGCCGCCGAGCGTCGGTCCGATCGCCATGGCGGTGCTCGCGATCGCCGTCCAGATGCCGATCGCCCACGCCTTCTGCTTCGGATCGGGGAAGGCCGCGCTCACCAGCGCCAGCGAGGTGACGTTGACCGTGGCGGCGGCGACGCCCTGGACGGCGCGCGCGGCGTTCAAGACGCCGAGCGAGCCCGCCACGCCGCAGCCGACCGAGGCGGCCGTGAAGAGCGCGATGCCGGCGAGGTAGAGCCGCCGGCGGCCGTGGATGTCCGCCAGCGTCCCGGCCGACATGATCGCGATCGCCATGCCGAGGCTGTACGCCGTGACGACCCACTGCAGGCCCGACTCGCCGACCTTGAAGTCCGTCTGGATCGACGGCAGGGCGACGTTCACGATCAGGGCGTCGAGAAAGATCATGAAGAGCCCGAGGCCCGTCGCGGCGAGCGTGAAGCGCTGGGTTCGGGTCATGGAGAGGGACAGCCTAATGCGAGCGGCCCGCCCTCACTCGAAAGATCCGCCCCCTCTCCCGACGGGAGAGGGTTGGGGTGAGGGGGGCGCTCTGAGATGTCAGTCGCGGCAAGAAAAGTAGGGAAGAGGACGCCCCCCCTCACCCTACCCCTCTCCCCCCGTCGGGGGGAGAGGGGAAGTCCTTCAGGAAACGTCTACCCCAGGCGCGCGAGCTCGCGTTCGAGAAACCGGCGCTCGAGGTCGTTGGAGACGAGCGACAGCGCGCGGCGGTAGGCGTCCGCGGCCTCCTCGCGCCGGTCGAGGCGGGCGAGCAGGCCGGCGCGCGCGGCCGGGAGGAGGTGATAGCCGGCGAGCTCGCCCTGCTTCTCGAGCGCGTCGAGGAGGGAAAGGCCTCCCTCGGCCCCCGAGGCCTCGGCGACGGCGGCGGCGTGGTTGAGCGCGATGACGGGGGAGGGGTGGCGGGCGAGGAGCTCGCGGTAGAGCACGGCGATCTGGCGCCAGTCGGTGTCCTCGGCCCGCGCCGCCTCGGCGTGGACGGCGGCGATCGCCGCCTGGAGCGCGTAGAACCCCGGGCCGCCCTCGCGCAGCGCCGATTCCGTCAACGCGATGCCTTCGCGGATCTCGTCGCGGTCCCAGAGGCCCCGGTCCTGGGCGTCGAGACGCACGAGCTCGCCCGCGCTCGAGACGCGCGCCTCGCGGCGCGAGTCGTGCAGCAGCATGAGGGCGAGCAGCGCCCGCGCCTCCGGGCGGTCGGGCATCAGGGCGACGACGAGGCGGGCGAGGCGGATCGCCTCGCGGCAGAGCTCGCGCCGCACCAGCTCGGCGCCCGAGGTCGCGGCGTAGCCCTCGTTGAAGATGAGGTAGAGGACCGCGAGGACCGAGTCGAGCCGCTCCGGCAGCGCCTCGTCGGGCGGCACGCGGTAGGGGATCCGCGCCCGCTGGATCTTGTGCTTGGCGCGCACGAGCCGCTGCGCCATCGTCGCGACCGGGACGAGAAAGGCGCGCGCGATCTCCTCGGTCGTGAGCCCGCCGAGCGTGCGCAGGGTCAGGGCGAGCTGCGCCTCGACGGCGAGCGCCGGATGGCAGCAGGTGAAGATCAGGCGCAGGCGGTCGTCGGCCACGCGGTTGTCGGCCGGGTCTTCGAAATCGGGAGGCGCGTCCTCCGCGAGCGCCGCCCACCGCGCGAGCTCCTCCTGTTTCTCGCGGAAGCGGGCGTCGCGCCGCAGGCGGTCGATCGCCTTGTGCCGCGCCGTCGAGACGATCCAGGCGCGCGGGTTTTCCGGCACGCCGGTCCCGGGCCAGCGCTCGAGGGCGGCGGCGAAGGCGTCGTGCATCACCTCCTCGGCGAGGTCGAAGTCGCCGACCAGGCGGATCAAGGTCGCGAGGATCCGGCCCGACTCGTCCCGGTACAGCCGCTCGATCGACATGGCGCCGGGGGATTGTAGGCCGCCGCTACGGCATCTCCATGATCGGGCGCACCTCGATCGAGCCCATCGTGGCCCCCGGGATGCGCGCCGCGATGGCCGAGGCCTCGTCCAGGTCCTTCGCCTTGATGACGTAGTAGCCGCCGAGCTGCTCGCGGGTCTCGGCGAAGGGCCCGTCGGTCGAGACGGGCTTGCCGTTGCGTACGCGCACCGTGGTGGCCGTCGTCGTCGGCTCGAGCCCGTCCCCCGCCACGTAGTGACCCGACTTGCGGATCGATTCGGTGAAGTCCGTGTACTCCCGGTACATCAGCGCCTTTGTCCTTGTCGGAGAGCCCCGTCCAGTCCGTTTCCTTGCTGTAGATCAAGAGGATGTACCGCATGGCTTCTCGCCTCCTTCGACTATGAGTCGAACGAACCCGCCGAAATCGACAGGTCAAGATTGGGGGTCAGTCCTGAATATGGGGTCAGTCCTGAACATGTGAATATGGGGTCAGTCCTGAACATGGGGTCGGTCCTGAACATGGGGTCGGTCCTGAATATGGAGTCACGCCTGAGGACTGGATTTGTCCCGAAGGTCTCGTACGATTCGATCGACCCGACGGCGAAGGACCGGATCCGAATCGATCGCCCGCTCAAGGCGGGCGACCGGTTGGACCAAGGAGGACTCGTCTCTCTGGACGTATCGGGCCATCCGCGCCCGGGAGATTCCACCAAACCGCTTGCCGATGTACGCCGCAAGACACCGCGCCTCGCGGAGCCGCTCGCTCCTCTTTCCTTCGCGGACGTCAGCGGGGTGCACGCCCACGACCCGCGACACGGCGTCCACAACGCGGCCTTCCGAGATGCCTTTCAACGGCGGATCGATCTCGCAGGCCTCCTCGAAACGGACGTTCGCGAATGCCACGTCCCCTTTGACGACTTGCCCGACTGCCGGCGATTCGGAATAACTCGAGGAGCTTCCGTCGGCCATCAACGCGGCATACCTTCGGACGGCGGTTTGGCGTGTCTTTCCGAACTCCTGGAGG
Source organism: uncultured Acidobacteriota bacterium (assembly GCA_963725095.1). Classification (GTDB taxonomy): domain Bacteria; phylum Acidobacteriota; class Thermoanaerobaculia; order UBA5066; family Gp7-AA6; genus DATBFU01. The sequence goes on along the minus strand of CAVRXJ010000004.1, from coordinate 240,475 downwards.
GAGGCGTCAAGGTCGAGCCACTCCGGCCCGGTTGCCTGTCGAAACCATCGGTCGCTCGACCAGGTGTAGTCCTCAGGTTTTTCCACGATGCCCGCGCGGACGGGATTGAGGTGGATATATCGCAAGAGAGCGAACAAATGCCGCTCCTCCTGAACGAGGAGGGCGCCGTATCGGCCCTGGAAGAGATGTCCGACGCGGTTGTGTCGCCTGTTGAACCACTGGGCGTAGGAGGACTGAAGGCCGGCCATGATCCGGGAGAGGCCGGCCTGTCCGGTGCGAATGGCGAGATGGAGGTGATTCGACATGAGGCAGAACGCGAGCAGTTGGAATCGAAACTTCTCCCGGTAGATCGCGACCCGCGTCAGGTATCTCTCGCGATCGTGAGTGTCCCGAAACACGGCCCGACGCTCGTTGCCCCTCGCCGTGACGTGGTACACGGCCCCCGGAAATTCGAGCCTCGGCGGCCGGGCCATCAGGCTGACCCGTCGATTGCTGCGACCGACGCAAGAACGCGACCCGGAGGCATTCACCTCCTGAATTGTCGCGAGGTGGTTCCGCCGAGGGTCCGTAACCGGAGAAATCAGGAACCCAGGACTGACCCCAATTTCCAGTGAAATCCAGGACTGACCCCAATTTCAGGACTGACCCCACCAGTCCCCAATTTCAGGACTGACCCCACCAGTCCGGCGGAACCCCAATTTCCAGTGAAATCCAGGACTGACCCCAATTTCAGGACTGACCCCACCAGTCCGCCACCAGTCCGTTGGCGGCTCCGGCGTTGACCCTCTTGACGTAGTTCTCGAAGTCGGGAACGCCGGCCGGCTTGACGGTCAGGGTGGTCACCGAGACGAAGTTGAAGGGAGGAGCCCCGGACGGAGGCGCGGACTGGGCGGCCAGGAAATGGGCCAGGAGGAGGGACGAAGCGAGCGATAAGAGAAGCGTTCTGAAGCTTTTCACGGATGCCTTCCTTTCTTGCGCCGGTCACGCGTGCCGGTGCGGATCAACAGGATTTCGGGGTGGAGTTGGGCTGAGTATATAAGTCACAGCGCGAAGGTCCGCAGATGCCGCCTTCACACCCGCTTGGGGTTGAACTCTTTTCGCGCCAATGCCTTGCGTCTGCGGGCACGAACGAACGCGGCGAGGGGCGTGAACCCCGCACGGGTCATTCTGCGTAACAACGGGAGTGGGACAGGCAGAGCCAATCGTTCTGGTCTGAGGCATGATGCGTGCCCCGCGCGGCTCTCAAAGCCATGATCGCTCCGTAAGCGGCGGGCAACTACCGGTTCAATGCTCACTGGAGGTTTCTTGATGGCGAAACGGATGATCCTGATGCTGCTCGGCGTGGGGGTCCTGGTCGGCGCCCTCGCGGCAGTCAAGGCGCGGCAGGTCAAGGCGGCGGTTGCGAAGAACGCGAATTTCCGGCCGCCGCCGGAGGCCGTGACGACGATCGTGGCGAAGGCGGAGCACTGGCCGGGGACCTGGAGCGCCATCGGGACCGTCGAGGCGGTCCGCGGCGTCACGGTGAGCGCCGACCTGTCGGGCATCGTCGATCGGATCCGCTTCGAGTCCGGCCAGGCCGTGCGGCAGGGCGACGTGCTGGTGGAGCTCGACACGCGGCAGGAGCGCGCCCAGCTGGCGGCGGCGGAAGCGCAGCTCGATCTGGCCCGTTTGAACCTCGAGCGCATGCGCGGCCTGAGCGCCGAAGGCGTCACCGCGCGGGCGGATTTCGACCAGGCCGAGGCCGCGGAGAAGCAGGCCGTGGCCCGCGTCGGGGAGATCCAGGCGACGATCGCGCGCAAGACGATCCGGGCGCCGTTTTCCGGCGTTCTCGGGATCCGGCAGATCAACCTCGGCCAGTACCTGACCGACGGCGCTCCCATCGCGCCGCTGCAGGCCATCGATCCGATCTACGTCAATTTCTCGATCCCCCAGCAGCAGGTCGGCAACCTGAAGGCCGGCGCGGCGGTGGCCGTCAGCGCCGAGGGGGCCGGAATCACCGGGCGCAGCGGCCAGGTGACGGCGGTCAACTCCGTCGTGGACGCGGCGACCCGCAACATGCAGGTGCAGGCGACGCTCGCGAACAAGGACGGCAAGCTGCGCCCCGGGATGTTCGTCCAGACGAGCCTCTCGCTGGGCACCAACACCGACGTCGTCGCGCTGCCGGCCTCGGCGATCAACTACGCGCCCTACGGTGATTCGGTGTTCGTCGTCGAGCAGATGAAGGACCCCAAGGGCCAGAGCTACAAGGGCGTTCGCCAGCAGTTCGTGAAGCTGGGCGCGGGTCGCGGCGATCAGATCGCCGTCCTCACCGGCCTGAAGGCGGGGCAGGAAGTCGTGACCTCGGGCGTCTTCAAGCTGCGCAACGGCGCGGCCGTCCAGGTCAACAACGCGGTCCAGCCGGGCAACAACCCGGCCCCGAGGCCCGAGGACAGCTAAATGAAGCTCACGGACCTTTTCGTCAAGCGGCCGGTCCTCGCGGCGGTCGTCAACCTGGTCATCCTGATCGCCGGGCTGCGGTCGATCCGCTCGCTTTCGGTGCGGCAGTACCCGCGCAGCGACAGCGCGGTCGTTCAGGTGACGACGATCTACGTGGGCGCCAACGCCAACCTCGTGCGCGGTTTCATCACGTCGCCGCTCGAGCGCGTGGTCGCCAGCGCCGACGGCATCGACTACATCGAGTCCTCCAGCGCCCAGGGCGTCTCGACGATCACGGTGCACCTGAAGTTGAACTACGACACCAACGCCGCCCTGACCCAGATCCAGGCGAAGGTCGCGCAGGTCCGCAACGACCTGCCGCCCGAAGCCCAGGCGCCGATCATCGACCTGCAGACCGCGGACAACCAGTTCGCTTCCATGTACCTGGGTTTCGGGGCGGACGACCTGGATCAGAACCAGATCACCGACTACCTGGTCCGTGTGGTTCAGCCGAAGCTGACCGCCATCAGCGGCGTGCAGCGCGCCGACATCCTCGGCGACCGCACGTTCGCCATGCGCGTCTGGCTGAAGCCCGAGAGGATGGCGGCCCTCGGGATCTCACCCTCGCAGGTGAGCGACGCCCTCGCCGCGAACAACTACCTCTCGGCGCTCGGGAAGACCAAGGGTTCCATGGTCTCGGTCAACCTCGTCGCCAACACCGACCTGCAGACGGCGGACGAATTCCGCCAGCTCGTGGTCAAGCAAGACAAGGGCGTCGTCGTGCGGCTCGGAGACATCGCCGACGTCGTGCTCGGAGCCGAGAACTACGACTCGGACGTCCGCTTCAACGGCCAGACCGCCACCTTCATGGGCATCTGGGTGCTCCCCACGGCCAATTCGCTCGAGGTGATCGGCCGCGTCCGCGAGGCGATGAAGGACGTGAAGGCGCAGCTGCCGGTCGGCATGAAGGCCGGGATTCCCTACGACTCGACCCTGTACATCCAGAACGCCATCGACGAGGTCTTGAAGACGCTGGCCGAGACGCTCCTGATCGTCATCGTCGTCATCTTCCTTTTCATGGGCTCGGCGCGCTCGGTGCTCATCCCCGTGGTGGCCATCCCGATCTCACTCGTCGGTGCGGTGTTCCTGATGGCGGTGGCGGGCTTCACGATCAACCTGCTGACGCTTCTCGCCATCGTGCTCTCCGTCGGACTCGTCGTGGACGACGCGATCGTCATGGTCGAGAACGTGGAGCGCCACATCCAGCTGGGCCAGCGCCCGTTCCAGGCGGCGCTCCAAGCGGCGCGCGAGCTGGTCGGCCCGATCATCTCGATGACGATCACGCTGGCGGCCGTGTACGCGCCGATCGGTCTGCAGGGAGGCCTGACGGGCGCGCTGTTCCGGGAGTTCGCGTTCACTCTGGCGGGCGCCGTGATCATCTCGGGCGTCGTGGCGCTGACGCTCTCCCCGATGATGGGTTCGAAGCTCCTGCGCAGCGGGGATGCCGAGCACGGTTTCGCCGGTTGGATCAACAAGCGGTTCGATCGCGTCCGCCGAACCTACACGCGCGCGCTCACGAGCACGCTCCAGTATCGCCCCGTCGTCCTGGCGCTTTGGGCGATCGTCGCCCTCCTGACGGTTCCCTTCTACCTGTTCTCGCCGAAGGAGCTGGCGCCGGTCGAAGACCAGAGCGTCGTCTTCTCGCTCGTCCAGGCGGCGCCCAACGCGACGCTCGACCAGACCAATCTCTTCGCGGCGCAGGTCTATGACGTCTACCATTCGTTCCCCGAGACCGAAAGCACGTTTCAGATCACGAGCCCGAACGGCGGCTTTGCCGGAATGATCACGAAGCCGTGGAGCGAGCGCAAGCGCAGCACACCGCAAATGCTGTTCGAGGTCGCGGGGAAGACCTCGAAGATCCCGGGCGTGCGCGTGATCTCGCTGGTTCCGCCGGCGCTGCCGGGCGGCGGAAGCTTTCCCGTGGACTTCGTCATCGCCTCGACGGCCGATCCCGAGCGTCTGTCGACGTTCGCCAATCAGCTGATCCAGAAGGCCTACGCCAGCGGCATCTTCATGTACGCCGACTCCGACGTGAAATTCGACCAGCCGCAGACCGAAGTGGTGTTCGACCGGGACAAGCTGCGGTCCCAGGGCGTCGATCTGTCGCAGGCGGGCCGGGACCTGTCGACGATGCTCGGCGGCAACTACGTGAACCGATTCAGCGTCCAGGGGCGCAGCTACAAGGTCATCCCGCAGATCAAGCGCGCCGAGCGGCTCACGGCCGAGCAGCTTTCCGAGATCTACGTCAGCGGGGCGGGCGGGAAGCTCGTCCCTCTCTCGACGTTCGCGACACTGAAGACCACGACCGAGCCGCGGGAGCTCAAGCGCTTTCAGCAGTTGAACGCCGTGCACGTGCAGGGCGTCATTCCGCCGGGCATCTCGCTCGACAGCGCCCTGCGCATCCTCGAGGACGAGGCCCGGCGCATCTCTGCCGCAGGGCTTCACCGTGGACTACGCCGGCGAGTCCCGGCAGCTCCGGACCGAGGGCGGCAAGTTCCTGGGCACGTTCCTGCTCTCGGCGATCCTGATCTACCTCGTGCTGGCGGCCCAGTTCGAGAGCTTCCGGGACCCGTTCATCATCCTGGCGGGTTCGGTGCCGCTCGCGATCTCGGGCGCCCTGCTCTTCTCGTTCCTCGGCCTGACCACGCTCAACATCTACAGCCAGGTCGGCCTGATCACGCTGGTCGGTCTCATCGCGAAGAACGGCATTCTGATCGTCGAGTTCGCCAACAAGCTTCAGGAGAAGGGCACGGCGAAGCTCGCGGCCGTCATCGAGGCGGCGTCGACGCGGCTGCGCCCGGTTCTGATGACGACCGCCGCCACGGTCATGGGCCACCTGCCGCTGGTGTTTGCCAAGGGCCCGGGCGCCGGAGCGCGCAACTCGATCGGCATGATGCTCGTCACCGGCATGATCATCGGCACGGCCTTCACGCTGTTCGTCGTGCCGTCGATCTACGTGCTGGTGGCGAAGACGCACCGGGCCGAGCCGGCGGGGGAGATGGACGTCCCCGAGCGCGAGAGCGTGCCGGAGCTCGAAGAGGCGGTGGTTTAGGGACCCCCCCTCACCCGCCGTGCTACGCGAACGCGGCCTTCGCCCCCCTCACCCTACCCCTCTCCCCCCGTCGGGGGGAGAGGGAATGCGCTTCTCTCAGCTCTCCCAGAACCCGACGACCCGAGCGAAGTGGCCGTCGGGGGAGAGGTCGTAGACGTTGACTCCCTTTCCCTGGACCGCGCCGTCGGCGCGGGTCGCCGTCCAGCGCGCGAGGGCGGTGCCGTGCGAGAGGCGCACGTCGCCGTCGCGCGACAGGGTCACTCCGGGCATGAAGACCTGCACGGCCTCGAGGTGGGCGAGCAAGTCGTCGAGGCCCTCGGTCGCGCTGTAGGCGTCGCGGAAGACGACGTCCGGCGCCGCGCAGGCCGTCAGCAGCGCGCGCCGCTGCTCCGCGTCGGGTTCGCCCCAGGCCCGCAGCCACGCGTCGACGTGCTCGACGGCGGCCGGCAGAGCCTCGTCGGCCACGGCGCGGGAGAACACGGCGAGCTGGTAGCGCCAGCCCTGCACGTGCGCGTCGCGGATCTTCCCGCTCGAGAAGGCGTGGCGCAGGTGGAGGACGGTCCCCTGCGGGTTTGCGTCGAGCGTGATCGTGACGAGCGAGCCGTCGGCCGGAATGCCGGTGGCGTACCGGTACGTGAAGACGAGGCGGCGGGGAGCGTCGATCTCGACGACCTCGCCGTTGACGACGACGCCTCCCGGGTACTGGATCCGGACCTCTCCGCCCTTGCGGGGGTCGATGCGGGATCCCTCGCCCCACCACTTCGCAAAGCGCGTCGAATCGGTGAAGAAGCGGAAGACGGTCTCGGGCCGCGCGCGGATCGTGAGGCGGCGCTCCAGGGCTTCGGGGAAGTCGGTCATGACGGTCGTCCTTTCTCTCTCGAGCGGCGCGTCGCGGCGCGGCGCGGCCGACTCCGGGTCTTCGGTGGGGTGTCTTCTTCCGCCTCGGCGTGGGCCTTGAGGCTCGACAGGGCCTCGTCCCAGGTGGACTCCAGCCACTTGCCGAGGAAGCCGAGCTCCTTGCGGCGGGCGGCGTAGTAGTGGAAACGGCCCTCCTCGCGCCGCGCGACGAGGCCGGCGGCCTCGAGGACCCGCAGGTGCTGGGAGACCGCGCCGAAGCTCACGTCCGGGTTGGCGCGGTGGATGTCGCCGGCCGAGCGCTCCCGGTCCCACACGAGGCGCAGGATCTCGCGGCGGCGCGGAGCGGCGAGGGCGTCGAAGACGGCGGCCATGGAGATACTTTAGTCATTACTAAAATGACTTGTCAAGCGGGTTTCCGGCCTCGGCAACGGCGGGCTGGCTTGATACCCTCCCGCCCGGAGGCCCGACGAGAGGAGGGGACGGACATGAAGAAAACCAAGCGCCCGGCGGCCCGAAAGGCCGTCCGGAGACCTGCCCGGCCGAAACGGAAACCGATCATGCGGCACTCGCGCGAAGGCGCGCCGCGCGCCGCCGGGCCCTACGTGCCGTCGCCGGCCAGCCGGAAACGCCAGTATCTGGATCGGTTCGTCGTCGAGTTCCCGACGACCCTCAAGGTGATGAAGGCCTACCCCGCCGGCCAGGAGGGGTTCACGCCGCACGAGCGTTCGCGGTCCGGCCTGCAGCTGGTGCACACGTTCTCCGTGGAGAATGCCGTGGCCCTCGCCGCCGTCACCGGCAACTGGGAAATGCCGCCGCGACGTCCGCCCGTGCCGGCGACGCTGCGAGAAGCCGTCGCCGCCTACGAGCGCGGCGGGCGGGCGTTGATCGACGCCGTGCGCGCGATGCCGGACTCGCGGGTGTACGAATCGGTGGTGTTCTTCACCGGGCCGAAGCAGATGGGGGAGGTCCAGGTCATCGAGGTGCTCTGGTTCATGCTGATGGACTCGATCCATCATCGGGGCCAGCTCTCGATCTACGTGCGCATGGCGGGCGGCAAGGTTCCGTCGATCTACGGGCCGAGTGCCGACGAGGCGTGGGCGTAGGGTGAGGCGCCGGCGTCTGGGCGGCGCGGGCCGGTCGGTCTTCCCGGTTGGCCTGGGCTGCATGGAGTTTTCCTGGGGGTACCACGACCGCTCGATCGGCGACGCGGCGGCGATCGACGTGATGCGGCACGCGATCGACATCGGCGTCGATCACTTCGACACGTCGGACGCCTACGGGCCGTTCAAGAACGAGTCGCTCGTCGGGCGCGCGATCGAGGGGCGTCGCGACCGCGTGGCCATCGCGACGAAGGTCGGCCTGACCGTCGGGGAGAATGCGACCTACGCCTACGGGCGCGACGGGCGGCCCGAGCACATTCGCGAATCCTGCGACGGCTCGCTCGCGCGCCTCCAGATCGAGGCGATCGACCTCTACTACCTGCACCGCATCGATCCGAAGGTTCCGGTCGAGGAGACGTGGGGCGCGATGGCGGCGCTCGTCGCGGCCGGGAAGGTGCGCGGCCTCGGGATCTCCGAGGCGTCGGTCGAGGACCTCGAGCGCGTGTCGCGCATCCACCCGGTCGCGGCGGTCCAGTCGGAGCTGTCGTTGTGGACGCGCGACTACCTCGCGGACGTCGTCCCCTGGTGCGGCGCGCACGGCGCCGCCTTCGTGGCGTTCTCGCCGCTCGGCCGGGGATTCCTGACGGGCGCGATCCCGCCAGGCGCGCGCTTTGGCCCGGAGGACTTCCGGTCGAAGCTGCCGCGGTTCGTGCCGGAGGCGGTCGCGGCCAACCAGAACATCGTCGAGGCCGTGCGCGCCGTTGCCGCGCGCCGCGGTGTCTCGCCCGCGCAGATCGCGCTTGCCTGGGTGCTCTCGCGGGGCGACCACGTGCTGGCGATCCCGGGCACGCAGCGGATCAAGCACCTCGAGGCCAACGTGGCCGCGGCGGACATCCTGTTGACGGCCACCGAGCTCGCGGACCTCGACGCGATCCCCGCGCCGGTCGGGGGGCGGTACTAGGGACGGTCTTCCTGGGTCTCGTGCCTCTCCCCGGGGGTGAGAATTTTCCAGCGAAGGTGGGTCTGAAAATTCCGCTCCCTCTCCCCCCGTCGGGGGGAGAGGGAATCCTGCGAGTCGGAGAACTTACTTCCCGGCGAATTTTCGCGCCGCGGCGAGCTCGGGCCGCGGCGAGTTGGGAACGCACTGCGCGATGAGCGCCGCGTAAAGCTCACTCGCCCGATCGTTTTGTTTGAGCTGCTCGGCCGCGCGGGCCGCGCCGTAGAGGCTGTTGAACCGGTTGGGCGCTTCGCGCAGCGATGCTTCGTACGCGGCCAGGGCCTCGGCGGGTTGTCCCATCGCGAGGAGCATGTCGCCCAGAAGCTCGCGGGCGGGCAGCGGCGCGCCCGGCGTGACGGGATGCTTGCCGGTCTTCTCCTCGAGCTCCGCCGCGGCGCGCGCCAGCTGCAGGGCCCCGTCCTTGCGTCCCTCGGCGTACGCGAGCCAGGCTGCGGCGGCCAGCCTCTCCGACTCCACCTGGCTCGTCCAGTCGTAGGGGCCGGGGATCGGCGACGCCTTCAGTCCCGCGTGAATCTTCTCGAGCTGCCCGAGCGCCGATCGGGCGCGGTCGAGATCCCCGGCGCGAGCTGCGCCGATCGCCTGCGCAAAGTAGGTGATCCCCGGAGCGTACGGAAAGCTCGTCCAGGGCAGGTCCGCCGAGGGCGGCTCGAGCTGCGCCGCGGCCTTCCAGTCGCGCCGTTCCAGCGCGAAGCGGGCGGGGACCGCCGCCAGCGCGTAGCCGGCCGGCAAACGTCGGGTCGTCGAACGTCTTCGCGGCGGCGGCCTCGGCGAGAACGTTCCGCGCCGCGGCCTCGTCGCCGATCTGGAGGTAGGCGTACTCGAGGTAGTCGAGGGCGTGCAGCGTGTCCATCGAAGCCGCGCCGGGATGCCTCCGGGCGGCGAGCCGCCGGCCCGCGTCGGCCGAGGCGAGGTTCGACGCGATCGAGTCCTGCCAGAGCCCGAGCCGCGTGAAGATGTGCGAAGGCATGTGGAGGGCGTGCGGCGAGTCCGGGGCGATCCGGGAGTAGGCGCGGGCCGCGGGGAGGGCATCGGCGGCGAGCGGCGGGAAGTCGAAGGAGTGGATCATGTAGTGCGCAATGCCGGGATGCTCCGGCTCGACCGGCAGGAGGCCGTTCAGGATCGCGGCCGCCTTCTTCTGGTTCGCAAACGTCGCGTCGCCCGGCGGCGCCGTGCCGAGCAGCGACAGGGCGTAGAAGATCAGCGCCTCGTGGTCGTCGGGCAGCTGCCGCGAGAGTTGCGCGAGCGCGTCGCTGTAGGCCTTCGCGCGGGCCTGGTGGCTCGAGCGATCCGAGTCGCGCGTAGAAGGCGCCGATCGCGGCGATGTACCCGCGTTCCCGGTCGGTCTTCGCGGACAGCTCCGACGCCCTCTTCGCGGCGGCCGCTCCCGCCGCCAGCTCCCGCGGAGTCGGCGGGGCCCAGATCGGGTGGTACCAGGTCATCGCGATTCCCCAGTACGCCATCCCGCAGGCCGGGTCCTTTGCCGCCACCTCCTCGAAGGCCCGGCGGGATTCCTCGTAGCCGAAGGAATGCAGGAGCGCGACGGCGCGCGTGAACTCGGCGTCGACGCCGCGGCACGTGGTCGGGAAGTTGACCTTGCCGAGAGCCTCCATCTCGCCGTGGGAATGCGGGTGCTCCTGGGCGGGAAGCGCGGGCGCGAGCAAGAGAGCGGCCGCGAAACCGATCGGAAGGAAGGGCTGTCGCATCGGGACCTCCGGAACGTCTGTCCCCGAAAATATACCTTTCGTACCAATCCCGCAACGCGGCGGTATCAAACTCTTGCCCGTCGACTGCGTATGACTTCTCGGTTGGCAGGCCCATCGCCTGCCCCGGGGAGGGGATGTGCGCACAAGTTCTTTTCGTCCAACGGTTCGTCTGGTTCCGGTGGCGATTGCCGGCGTGATGGCTCTGGGCAGTTCGGCGACGGCGGAGGAGACCAGGCGCCGGACGCGCAGTCGCCCGCCGGAGCGCCTGCCGCGGCGAGGCTCCAGACCCTCGATGTCACGGGCATCGACACTTCGGCGAAGGCGTGCACGGACTTCTACCAGTACGCCGACGGCAACTGGCTCGCGAAAAACCCGATCCCCGCCGACCGGCCGCGCTGGGGCACCTTCGACGAGCTGCGGCAGCGCAACCAGGAGAACCTCCGGCAGATCCTCGACCGGCTCGCGGCGGACAAGTCGGCCGCGAAGGGATCCGACGAGCAGAAGCTCGGCGACTTCTACGGCGTCCTGCATGGACGAAGCGGCGATCGAGGCGCAGGGTCTCGCGCCGGTCGAGCCGGTGCTCGCGAGGATCGAAGCGATCCACGACCTTCCCTCGCTCCGCGCCGAGATCGGAAGGCTCCAGTCGATGGGCGTCAACGCCCTCTTCGCGTTCGGCTCGGAGGAGGATCGCAAGGACTCGACGACCGTGATCGCGGCGGCCCTTCAGGGCGGCCTCGGCCTTCCGGAGCGCGACTACTACCTCAAGACCGACGAGAAGTCCGTCAAGCTGCGCGAGCAGTACGTCGCGCACGTCGCGAAGATGCTCGAGCTCGCGGGCGCCGCTCCCGCGAAGGCGGCCGCGGACGCGAAGACGATCCTGGCGTTCGAGACGAAGCTGGCGCAAGCCTCGATGAACAACGTGGACTTCCGCGACCCGGACAAGACCTATCACCCGATGACGGTCGCCGCCTTCTCGCAGGCGACGCCGAACCTCGCGTGGGCGACCTACTTCGAGGACCAGAAGATCCCGGCCGTCGACGACGCTCAACGTCTGGCAGCCGGAGTTCTTCAAGGCCGCGAACGGGCTGGTCAAGTCCGAGCCCCTCGCGACCTGGAAGACCTATCTGCGCTGGCAGTTCCTGTCGGCCGCGGCGCCGACGCTCCCCAAGAAGTTCGTGGACGAGAACTTCGCCTTCTACGGCAAGACGCTCTCCGGCACTCCCGAGATCCAGCCGCGCTGGAAGCGCTGCGTGACCGCGACGGACAACGCGCTCGGGATGGCGCTCGGAAAGATCTACGTCCAGGAGTATTTCCCGCCGGCGGCGAAGAAGCGGGCCGACGAGCTCGTGAAGAACCTGCTCCTCGCGCTGAACGACGACATCCAGACGCTCGACTGGATGAGTGAGGCGACGAAGAAGGCCGCGGCGGCGAAAGTCGCGACGTTCAAGCCGAAGATCGGGTATCCCGACAAGTGGCGCGACTACTCGACGCTCTCGATCTCGCGGAGCTACGCGGCCGACGCGCTCGCGGCGAACCAGTTCGAGTGGCGGCGGGATCTGGCCAAGATCGGGCAAGCCCGTCGACCGCTACGACTGGGGCATGACGCCGCCCGACGGTCAACGCGTACTACAACTCCGCCAAGAACGAGATCGTCTTCCCGGCGGGGATCCTGCAGCCGCCGTTCTTCTACGCGGACGGCGACGACGCCATCAACTACGGCGCGATCGGCGGCGTGATCGGGCACGAGATCACGCACGGTTTCGACAACTCCGGCCGCAAGTTCGACGCGAAGGGCAACCAGGTCGACTGGTGGACCGAGCAGGACGGCAAGAACTTCGACGAGCGGGCCAAGTGCATCATCCAGCAGTTCGACGGCTACTACGTCGAGAAGGACCTCCACCAGAACGGCGAGCTCGTGCAGGGGGAGGCGATCGCGGACCTCGGCGGTCTCACGATCGCGTACCGGGCCTACCAGGATGAGCCTGAAGGGAAAGCCCGAGCCGGCGCCGATCGACGGCCTGACCGCGGACCAGCGCTTCTTCGTCGCCAACGGGCGCATCTGGGCCACGAACCACCGGCCCGAGTTCGCGCGCCTGATCGTGCAGACCAACGAGCATCCGCTCGGGCAGTACCGCTCGATCGGCACGGTGTCGAACATGCCGGAGTTCGCGAAGGCGTTCGGCTGCGGGACGGGGACGGCGATGGTGCGGGCGCCGAGGTGCCAGATCTGGTGACGGGCCTGGGCCGACCCGCGGGGTCGGCCCAAAGGCCCGTCATCCCGAGGCGTCTGCGCCGAGGGATCCCGGACTTGACCGGCTCTAGCCACCGTCGAACCACCCGGCGCTCAGGTCGGTCCACTCTGGGTTGCTCGCTTCGATCAGCGAGACTTTCTTTCTCCGGTCCCAACCCTTGATCTGCTTTTCGCGGGCGATGGCGGAGAGTGGATCGGTCGTGGATTCGAAGTAGACGAGCTGGTTGGCGCCGTATTTCTTCGTGAATCCACCGCCGAGTTTGCGACGGTGCTGGTCGACTCGTCGAAGAAGGTCATTCGTGACGCCCGTGTAGAGCGTCCGCCGGCGGCTGGCGAGGATGTAGATCCAGAAGAGGGCCATCGACCCCACATTGTCGCGAGAATGAGCCGGTCATTCCGGCTCAAGCCGGTCATTCCGGCTCAAGCCGGTCATTCCGGCTCAAGCCGGTCCGGTCATTCCGAGGCGTCCGCGCCGAGGAATCCCAGACTTGTACGTGGCATGGGGAGTTACGCCGGGGCGGCAGATGCTTCGGGGTTGGCAGAGAAGTCTGGGATCCCTCGGCCTTCGGCCTCGGGATGACCGGCGTCGGGCGCTGCGCGCCGGCGCCGGTCAAATAAAAAGGCGGGGGACTGGCCCCCGCCTCGAAGATCACCGCAAAGAGAATCCGGTCAGTAGCGGGCGCGTCCGCCGCCGCCGCCGCCTTCGGGCCGGGGACGGGCTTCGTTGACCGTCAGGGAACGACCGCCGAACTCGGTGCCGTTCAGGGAGAGCGCGGCCTTGGCCTGCTCGTTGTTGTTGAACTCGACGAACCCGAAGCCCTTGGACTGGCCGGTGTCGCGGTCCGTGATGACCTTGGCCGAGTCCGGGGTGCCGAACTTCAGGAACATGTCGTGCAGTTGATCGTCCGAGATGTTGTAGGGAAGGTTTCCGACGTAGAGCTTCATGAGATCCATTCCTGTCTGCTGCCGGAGGATTCCGGCGAATCACCGGCGGTGAAAGTGGCCGGGACGTCGCCGGTACGGCGTTCCGCATTCCCGTTGGACTTTTCGATCGGAGTCGTCAGGAGGACCTGACAAAGGCGAGCGAACCGAGAACGGGGGGACTCTATCACAGTCCCCCCGTGAGAGTCGTTACAGCCTGTGGGCGGGGACGAAGGGCGGCCCGGCGTCGAGAGGGGCTGCGTGATCCACGATGGAGAGCTTGGTGTCCTCGCGCCGGACGACGACGCGCCGGAGCACGGCGATGACGCCGAAGGCGGTCAACCCGAGGAGGATCCAGCTGACGATACCCATGCGGCTGGGTGACTCCGCGGGGGCCTCCGCCGCTGCAGCCGCCTCCAACGACTCGAGAGGCGCCGGGATGGCAACCGTCGCCGCGGGCGCCGTGTCGGAGCCCGACCCCGGTGCGGAGGGCGGCGGAAGGTCGGTCGTGTTGACGGCTGCCGCCGCGGCGGCCGCTGCCTTTGCGTCGTCAATCTCTGAAGCGGCGTCGATCTCGGTCGGAGCCGGTTTCTGTGGCTTGTGGACCTTGGGCTTGGCGGCCTTCGCAGGCTCGGCCACCGTCATGGGAGGCGCCGGAGGCGGGACCGCCGGCGAGGCTGTGGCCGGGTCCGCAGTGGCAGGAGCAGGGTCCGCCGTCGGAGGGGCCGCTTCGGGCGTCGTGCTGTCCGGCACCGGCACCTGCGTGTCCGGCACGGGCGGCTCGACCGAAGTCGAAGCGTTGGGCTCCGGAAATGGCGGGAGCGCGTCGGCCGAAGGCGGAACCGGAGTGACGGCCGGCGGGGCCGCGGATCCCTCGGGGGCGGGGTTGGGATCCTGCGCCAGGGCGTTCAGGCCCACCAGGAAAACCGCTGCCGCGAGAGTGAGTCGATAGGCTTTTCGCATGACCGATCTCCTTTCGAGAATGGGACGCGATGCGCACCGCGTGGGATCGCGCCCTGCGGACGAGAAGGAGCAGATTTCGTGCCATGACGGGCTGCAACCCTTCCACGGTTTCTCCTGTTTCATCTTCGAAATGCTCAGGTCCATTCGGATCATCGAGGCGCCGTCGAACCTCGGGCTCAAGCCCCCGAGGCCGGGAGTCGAGCCCGGCGTGAAACGTCTGCCGGAAGCGCTGGCGTCCGCGGGTCTTTCGGCGGCTTTCGCGGCGGAGTCGGGCGGACGGGTCGAGCCGCCGCCCTATCGGCCCGACGTCGATCCGGAAACCGGCATCCGCAACGCGCCTGCGATCGCACGCTATTCGGTCGAGCTCGCCGACGCCGTGGGCGCTGCGGTCGGCGGGGGAGACCTTCCGCTCGTGCTCGGCGGCGATTGCGCGATCCTGCTCGGAAGCCTCCTCGCGCTTCGTCGGCGCGGCCGCTTCGGCCTCTTCTTCGTCGACGGCCACGCGGATTTCGCGACCCCCGCGACCTCGCCCTCCCAGGCCGCCGCGGGAATGGACCTTGCGCTTGCGACGGGGCGCGGGCCGGCGGCGCTCTCCGATCTCGAAGGCCGGAGCCCCCTGGTGCGCGACGAGGACACCGTGCTCGTGGGTTTCCGCGACGAGGAGACGCTGCCGCCGGCGATCTCCGCCTATCGGGTCGATCGGCTCCGTTCGGTCGGCCTCGCGGAGGTCGCGCGCCGTGAGACGGTGCGGCTGCGTCGCCAGGGCGTCGAAGGCTTCTGGATCCACGTCGACGCGGACGTGCTCGACCCGGAGTTCCTGCCCGCAGTCGACACGCCCGAGCCCGGGGGTCTGGAGCCAGGGGAGCTCACGCAGCTGCTCGGGGAGCTCCTCGCATCGGACCTCGTCGCGGGACTCCAGATCTGCATCTACGACCCGGACCGCGACCCCGATGGAGCGGGTGCGCGATCGCTTGTCCGGATCCTCGGCGAGGCATTTTCCTTCCGCTCTCGCGTCGTCTCCGTTTGAGCGGCGCGGCTGATCCCGGCGGCGGTGGCCGCGCCATGGGAGCACAATGGAACCGTGCGGTCGCCGGGGCAGGTCCTGGGAGAGTGGTTCGTCCGGCAGATCACCCGCCCGCGGCGCGAGTACCGGCGCGTCGTCTTCAACGACCCGGAGCGGCTGAAGAGCCGCATCCGCCCCGGCGACGTCGTGCTGGTCGACGGCGACCAGCGCGTCTCCCAGGCCATCAAGTACCTCACGATGTCGCCCTGGTCGCACAGCGCGATCTACGTCGGGAGCTCTCTGCTGCGGGACCCCGCCCGGCGCCCGGACGTGCGGCGCCAGTTCGGTGCGGAGGCGCGCTACCTGATCGCCGAAGCGCTCGTCGACCAGGGCGTCGTCGTCTCGCCGTTGACGAAATACATCGACTTCAACATCCGGGTCTGCCGTCCCGTGGGTCTGTCGCACGAGCAGATCGAGACG
Source organism: uncultured Acidobacteriota bacterium (assembly GCA_963725095.1). Taxonomy (GTDB): domain Bacteria; phylum Acidobacteriota; class Thermoanaerobaculia; order UBA5066; family Gp7-AA6; genus DATBFU01. Next base: position 224,651 of record CAVRXJ010000004.1, on the reverse strand, counting down.
GTCCTGCGCTACGTCCTCTCGCGCGTGGGGCTCTCGTACGACCGCCGCAACGTCTTCGACCTCTTCCGTTACCTGCTGCCGGTCCGCCTGATCCCGATGCGCCTGCGCGAGGAGGCGTTGCACCTCGGCAGCGGCAAGGACACCGAGACGATCTGCTCGTCGCTTCTGGCCGAGGCCTTCGCGCAGGTCGATTTCCCGATCCTCCCGATGCACATCCGGCGGACCGCCGTTGCCCGCGGGAAGCTGCGGCAGCGGATCTTCGGGCGGCCCACGCGGCGCGCCTACAGCGGGTTCCTGCGGACGCGGCACCCGAGCCTCTGCGTGCCGATGGACTTCGATCTCTCGCCCTACTTCGACGTCGTGAAGTTCAACGCGCGCGAGCCCGTCGCCTTCGAGCACGCGCGCGAGGAGTGAGGACCTGAGCGCGGTTCGGGCGGTCGGAGGCGTCGCGTTTCACGGTCGCGCCGCGGGGCCCCTATTCGCTCGCGGCGACCGCGTCGCGCTTCACGCAGTGGCCCGAGGCCGTGGACCGCTTCGACGGCCAGGCGTACCGGCGGCTGCTCGAGGTCGGGCGGTCGGCCCTCCTCGTGGAGGTTCGCCAGGCGGGAACGGTGGCGCGCGCGCGGTTGCGCGTCCGCATCGAAGGACCGGGCGCGAGCAGCGCGCCGGCGCGTCGGGCGGCGCGGCGGCTGGTGGCGATCGGCCTCGGAGCGGCGACTCGACGTCGGCCCGTTCTACCGGGCGTTTCGAAAAGACCCCTTGATCGCGCAGGCGCTGCGCCACGCGCGGGGCCTGCGAATCGCCGGCGCCGCGTCGCTCTGGGAGGCGGCGGTCACGGCGATCCTGGCGCAGCAGGTCAACCTCGTCTTCGCCTACGACATCCGCCGCGAGCTCGCGCTGGCCTTCGGGCGCAAGGCGCGGATTCGGGGCGAGACCTACGTGGCCTTTCCCGCGCCGGAGCGCCTGGCCCGGGAGCGGCCGGCGGCGCTGCGCCGCTTCCGGCTCTCGCGAGCGAAGGCGGGGGCCATCGTGCGGCTGGCGCGCGCCCTCGCGTCGGGAGAGCTTTCAGAAGCGGCGATCGCCGACCTGCCCGACGAGGAGGCCGTCGCGACATTGACGGGGATCAAGGGGGTGGGCCGCTGGACGGCGGAGATCGCTCTGCTGCGCGGGCTCGGCCGGGCCGACGTCTTCCCGGGCGGCGACCTCGGCGTCGTGAAGTACGTCGCGATGGAGCTGCTCGGCCACCGCGCGCGCGTCACGGAAAAGCGGATGCGCCGGTTCGCCGACCAGTGGAGGCCCTACCGCGGGCTGGCGCTCGTGTACGCGTACGCGGAGATCGGGCGGCGGCGGAAGGCGGAGAAGGAGAGAGAAGAAGTAGCTCCCTGCCCCCAGGGATCCCCCCTCACCCTAGCCCTCTCCCCCCGTCGGGGGGAGAGGGGATCGGAAGGGGAATGGGCGTCGATCAGTTCGTGGTCGCGGCGGCGGCGTCGAAGAGGAGCTTGCCGTCGTGCAGGGAGCCGTTGCGCAGCGTCACGGCGAGCGCTTCGGCGAGGCTGTCGACGGGATAGACCTGGATCGTCTCGCGCACTTCCTTGGGCAGGTCCTCGAGGTCCGGCTCGTTCTCCTTCGGGATCACGATCGCGGTGATGCCCGCGCGCACGGCGCCGAGGATCTTTTCCTTCAGCCCGCCGATCGGCAGCACGCGCCCGGAGATCGTGACCTCGCCGGTCATCGCCACTTCGTTGCGCACCGGGCGCCGCGACAGGGCGGAGACGACGGCGGAGGCCATCGCGATCCCGGCCGAGGGGCCGTCCTTGGGGATGGCGCCGGCCGGCACGTGGATGTGCAGGTCCCGGTCGAACTCCTTGTCGTCGATCCCGAGCCACTGCGGCGTGCGAGCGGGCGTAGGTCCAGGCGGCGCGCGCCGATTCCTTCATGACGTCGCCGAGCTGGCCCGTCAAGATGAGCTCGCCCTTGCCGCGCATGAGCGAAGCCTCGACGAACATGATGTCGCCGCCCGCCGGCGTGTAGTACATGCCGGTCGCGATGCCGACCTGGTCCTCCGGCGCCTTCTTTTCCGGATGGACCTTGGGGCGGCCGAGCAGCGGCCGGATCTCCGAGCGCCTCGACCGTCGCCGCCTCGATCTCGCGGGCCGCGATGCGGCGGGCGATCTTGCGGGCGAGCCGCCCGAGCTCGCGCTCGAGCTGCCGCACGCCCGACTCCCGCGTGAAGCTGGCGATGACCTCGCGGACCGCGCCGTCGGTGAGCGTGAGCTGCGCGGCGGTGAGCCCGTTTTCCTCGAGCTGGCGCGGCACGAGGTAGCTCCTCGCGATCTGCAGCTTCTCCTGCTCGGTGTAGCCGGCGAAGTTGACGACCTCCATCCGGTCGAGCAGCGGGCCGGGGATGTTCTGGATGAAGTTGGCCGTGGCGATGAAGAGGACCTCCGAGAGGTCGAACGGCACGCCCAGGTAGTGGTCCGTGAAGCTGTCGTTCTGGGCCGGATCGAGCACCTCGAGCAGCGCCGAGGCGGGGTCGCCCTGGAAGGAGACGCCGAGCTTGTCGACTTCGTCGAGCAGGAAGACCGGGTTCTTGGCGCCGGCCTGCTTCATGCCCTGCAGGATGCGCCCCGGCATCGCGCCGATGTACGTGCGCCGGTGGCCGCGGATGTCCGCCTCGTCGCGGGCGCCGCCGAGCGAGATGCGGACGTACTTGCGCCCCATCGCGCGGGCGATCGACTTGGCGATCGAGGTCTTGCCCACACCCGGAGGCCCGGCGAAGAGCAGAATCCGTCCCCGCGCCCGGGCGGAGCTGTGAACCTCGTTCTTCTTCGGGGGCTCGGCGTCCGGAGCAGCCGCCGGCGCGCCGGTGTTCTCGGCCTGCGCCTTCGCCTCGGCCTCCTCCTTCGTCTGCGAAAGCTGGCGGACGGCGAGAAACTCCAGGATCCGGTCCTTCACGTCCGACAGGCCGTAGTGGTCCTCGTCGAGGATGCGCGCGGCCTCGGGAACGTCCAGGTGCTCTTCGCTCCTCGCGTTCCAGGGCAGCTCCGCGACCGTCTCGAGAAACGTGCGGATGACCTGGGATTCCATCGACTCGCGGCCGACGCGCGTCAGGCGCTGCCACTCCCGGTCCACTTCCTTGCGGGCCTCCGGGGACAGATCCAGGCCGTCGAGCGTCGCCTTGAGCTCCTTCAAGGACTCTTCCTGCGCGCCCTCGCCTTCGCCGAGCTCCTTCTGGATGGCCTTCAACTGCTCGCGCAGGTATGCCTCGCGCTGGCGGCCGCCGAGCTCCTCCTTGACCTTCTCCTGGATGTCCTCCTGCGCCGAGAGGACGTCGATCTGGCGCTGCACGTGCACGAGCACGCGGCGCAGCCGGTCCTCGACCGAGAGCGTCTCGAGCAGCGCCTGACGCTCGGTCACGGGGATGTCGATGTAGCCGGCCACGAGGTCGGCGAGCTTTCCGGGCTGGTCCACCTCGGAGAGAATCTGCTCGACCGCCTCGTCGGGCAGGCCGAGCTTCTTGCCGAGCTCGCCCGCGCGCTCCCGCGCCTCGCGGTGGAGGGCGAGGAACGCCGCGTCGCGGTCGTCGAGCGGCAGCATCTCGTGGGCCTCCTGCACGGAGGCCTCGAGGTAGTTGTTCTTCGGAGAGATTCGCAGCGCGATGCCGCGGGAGCTGCCCTCGAGCAGCAGGCGCACGCTCCCGAGCCCTCGCTGGACGGAGCTGATGGTTGCGATCGTGCCGATCGTGTAGAGCATGTCCGGCGTGACGGTCTCGGCGTCGTGGCGCTGGGCCACGGCGAAGACGCGCCGATCCGCGGTTTTCAGGGCCGCCTCGATCGCGCGCAGCGTGCCCGGCCGGCCGGCGGAGATGGGGGTGCTCACGCCCGGCAGGAGGACCGAGTTGCGCATCGGGACGACGGGAAGATTCAGGGTTTCCGACATGGATGACACCTCTTTTGCCGCTTTGAATTACGCCGCGGGAGACGGGCCGGATTCCGCGCGCCTTTCGGGGCGTCCGGGCCCCTGTTTCGCCCTTCGCACCGGAAGGGCTCGACTGCCCAAACGCGCCCGCGGGAGGTGCGATTCCCGGGACGGGCGGAGTCGGGGCGCTCCCGGCATAGGATCGCCCCCCGTGGAGGAGCAGCGATGAGGTTTCCACGGACGGTGCGGCGGAGTGCCCTGCTCGCCGGGGCTTTCCTGTGCGGCGCGCTGGCGGCGGCGGGCACTCCGGACGCGGACGCCCGGGCCCGGAGCCTCGAGTTCCAGAAGAAAGCCGCCGAGGCGTACCAGAAGAAGGACTGGCCGGCGTTTCTCGAGAACGCGCGCCAGGCCTCGGCGCTGCGGCCGGGCAACCCGCGGCTGCTCTACAACCTCGCCTGTGCGCAGGCACGCAACGGAGACGCCGCGGCGGCGGCGAAGACCCTCGAGGGGCTGATCGCGCGCAACCTCGATCTCGGCTCCGACCAGGACGAGGACTTTGCGGCGGTCCGGCGACTCGCAGGCGTTTGCGGGCGTTCACCGCGACCTCGCGCGGCTGCGCCGGCCGGTGGGCGGGAGCGCGGTGGCGTTCCGTCTGGCCGAGAAGGACCTGCTGACCGAAGGCATCGCGTACGACCCGGCCTCGAAGGCGTTCTTCGTCTCGAGCGTGCACCGGCGCAAGATCGTGCGCCGCGCCGCGGACGGCACCGTGTCGGACTTCGTGAAGGAAGGGGAGTTCGGCATCGGCGCGGTCCTCGGCATCGCCGTCGACGGCAAGCGCGGGCGCCTGATCGCCTGCAGCGCCGCGCTCCCGCAGATGAAGGGCTACAAGCCGAGCCTCGACGGGCGCAGCGCCGTCTATGCCTTCGACCTCGCGACGGGCAAGCCCGTGCGCAACGACGCGCTGCCGATCGACGGAAAGCCTCGGGCGGCCAACGATCTCGCGATCGCCGAGAACGGCGACGTCTACGTCACCGACAGCCTGGGCTCGGGCATCTACCGCATCCCCGCCGGCGGCGGGGCGCTGGAGACGTTCGTCGCGCCGGGCGCCTTTCGATCGCCGGGGGGCATCGCATTCGGGCCCGCCGGTCGGATCTACGTCGCGGACTGGAGTCAGGGGCTCTACTGGCTCGACTCCGAGCGCAAGCCTCACGAGGTCGAGGGCCCTCCCGATGTTCCGCTCCACGGCATCGACGGCCTCCTCGCGCGCGGCGGAAGCCTCTTCGTCGTGCAGAACGGGATCACCCCTCAGCGCGTCGTGCGGCTCGATCTCGATCCGAAGGGAGACCGCGTCGTCGCCGCGGAAATCCTCGACATGAACGATCCCGAGTTCGCCGAGCCGACGCTCGCGGCGTTCGTCGGGGAGGACCTCTACGTCGTCGGGAAGAGCCAGTGGCCGCTCTTCGACGAAAAGACCGGCGCCTTCGACCCCGCGAAGCTCCAGGAGCCGGCGGTGCTGCGCGTGCCCGCGCGACGTTAGCCGCGCGGGCATCCCGAGCGGAGCGAGGGATCCCGGACTTTTAGGCCCCCGCGAACCGCACCGCCGCGATCGACACGTCGTCCTCGGGCGTCGTGCCGCCGCGGAACTCGCGGACGTCGCTGGCCAGCGATTCGACAATGCCGCTCGCCGACAGGCCGACCAGCCGCGGTAGCGAAACGATCATGCGGGCCTCGCCGAAGTCGTTCCCGTTCGCGTCGTGGGCCTCCGTCACGCCGTCGGAGCAGATCAGGAGAGTCTCCCCCGACTCCAGGCGCCCGCCCTCGATCTCCCAGGTAAGGTCGGGCTTGATCCCGAGCGGATAGGCGCCTTTCCCGATGCGGCCGACGACCGATCCGTCGCGGGCGGCGCGCAGCACGGGCGGGTGGCCCGCCACGCAGCCGGTGAAGGTCCCGTCGCGCGAGAGGAGCAGATAGACGCCCGCCGAAGAAGGCGCGGGGCGTTCCGGTCCGGCAGAGGATCCGGTTGACCGTCGCGAAAACCGCGGCGGGCGAGGCATCGACGTCGAGCTGCGTCCGGAAGGCCGCGTGCGCCACCGCCATGACGAGGCCCGCCGCCATCCCGTGTCCCGAGGCGTCGCCGAAGAGCACGGCGAGGCGGCCGTCGGGGAGCACGACGAAATCGTAGATGTCGCCGCCCACCATGTTGGCGATCTCGTTGTGGGCGGCGATCTCGAAGCCCGGCGGCTGCGGCAGCTGCTTCGGGATGAGGCTCGCCTGCAGCTCGCGGGCGAGCTCGAGCTCGTCGCGGTAGTTGATCTTGTCGACCAGCTCCATCGCGAGCAGGAGTCCCATCAGGACGAGCGCGACCCACAGCAGGAAGTTGTCGAAGTACAGGCCGTAGCTCGAAACGCGGCGCACGCCGTCCTCGATGTGCTCGGTGCGGAACGTCATCGGTCCCTGAAAGGCGAGGAGGATGGAGAGCAGGACCAGGCCGAAGAGCACCCGGCGCGCCGGCGCGAGGCGCCGCGACAGGCCGAACAGGACGGCGTTGGAGGTCCGCAGGAAGCGCCTCACCCGGCCGCCGGGCCGCTGGAGCTCCGAAGCGTAGTCGGCGGTGAGCTTGGCCTTGGCCTGCGGCCAGTCGAGCGAGTAGAGGCCCGACAGGTCCTTGCGCCCGACCGCGTGGAAGGTCGAGCGAATCAGTTCGATCCAATCGTGGCCGCTCGGCATGGACGGGCCGATTATTTCCGATCGGCCGCGCCCGGGCCGAGAAGTGTGGTATATTGTTACCATGGTAACAACAAGGACGAAGGGGCGCGGCCGGTCGCGGGGCTCGGGGGAGGCCCCGGGCACGCGCGTCGGGTCGCCGTCGAGCGGGTCCAGACGGGCGTGCGGATGGAGAAGCGGCTCGTGAAGGTGCTCAAGGCGCTCGCGGAGTTGAAGGACCTCTCGCTCGGAGACCTGCTCGAGGGCATCGTGCTGCACGCCTTCGACGGGAAGGTCCCGTTCGCGCCGGAGACGCTGCGCCAGATCGCGGAGCTGAAGCGCATCTACGGGCTCGACCTCGATTCGGGGGCGAGCCATCGCATGATCGAGGCCGGCCCGTGAGCGCGCCGCTTCGCGACGAGGCCTTCCTCGAGGCGTTCGAGGCGGCGGCACTTCCGGAGGGCGCGTTCCGCCACGCCGATCACGTGCGCCTGGCGTGGCTGTACTTGAGGCGCCTGCCCCCGGCCGAGGCGCTCGCGCGCTTCTCCGAAGGCCTGCGGCGCTTCGCCGCCGCGCTCGGGAAGGCGGGCCTGTACCACGAGACGATCACGTGGGCCTACCTCCTGTTGATCCGCGAGCGCATGGAGCGCGCGGGCGCGGCGCAGGACTGGACCGGCTTCGCCGCGGCGAACCCGGACCTGCTGGCGTGGAAGCCCTCGATCCTCGACGCGTACTACCGGAAGGAGACGCTGCGTTCGGAGCTGGCGCGGAGGGTCTTCGTTCTACCGGACCGCCTCGACCGCCTCGCCGAGCAGGGCCGGTAGCCCGGCGACCGAGTCGATCACCGCGTCGGGCCGGACCGCGGAGCGCTCGAGGTCGCCCTCACGAAACTTTCCGGTGCGGACCAGGACGCCGCGCATCCCCGCCATCTGTCCGCCCGCCGACGTCCGATTCGAGGTCGTCGCCGACCACGGCCGCCTCGGACGCCGCGACGCCGAGCGCCGCGAGTGCGGAGCCGAAGAACTGCAGGGAGGGCTTGCCGACGAGCGTCGCCGCGCGCCCGCTTGCGTACTCGAGCGCGGCGGCGAAGGGGCCCTGGTCGAGACGGAGCCCGTCCGCGCCCCGGTAGTAGCGGTTGCGCGCCAGCGTGACGAGCTCCGCGCCGTCGAGCAGGAGGCGGAAGGCGTGGTTCAAGCGCGCGTAGGTCGTCTCGTCGCCGAGGTCTCCGAGCACGACGGCCTGCGGCGCGGCGTCGTCGGCCGTGATTCCCGGCGAAGTCCTCGCAAAGCGCGGGCCGCACGAGCAGGTGCGCGCGGCTCCAGCCCCTGGCGAGGAGGAGCTCGCGCGCGGCGCACGGCGCGGTGAAGATGCGTTCCGGCTCGGAGTCGAGGCCCATGGCCGAGAGCTCGGCCGAGAGGACGCGGCGGGGCCGGCTGGTGGCGTTGGTGACGAAGCGGTAGGGGATCGCGCGGCGGCGCAGCGCGGCGAGCGCCTCGGCGGCGCCCGGGACCGGACGGCCGGCCTCGAACAGAGTGCCCTCGAGGTCGAGGAGGACCGCCCGCACGCCGGAGAGCGGAGGGGTCATCAGGGCTCGGCGTCGGCCTCGACGAAAGGGGCGATCCGGACCCGGATCTCCTCGGGCACCGGCACGGGCTCGAAGTCTCCCTGCCGGACGCACACCAGGACGTACCGCCCGCTCGCGGCCAGCGCCTCGGGCCGGTCGCGCCGCCGCACCTGGAAGTCCAGCCGCAGCGAGGTCTGCCCGATCCGGCTGAAGAAGGCTTCGACCACCAGCAATTCGTCGAGCCGGACAGGCTCGTGGAAGTCGCATTCGACCCGCACCCGCGGCAGCCAGATGCCGAGCTCCTCGAACAGGAACCGGTAGGTCAGGCCCGCCGAACGCAGCAATTCCGCCTCGGCGAGGCCGAAAAAGCGCAAATAGGCCTGGTAATTGATGATTCCGGCGGCGTCGATGTCCTCCCACCGGACATATTCTTCGATGCGGAAGCGGGCCATCGGGCTACAATAACCTCGTCCCATCGGAACCGATCATCGCCGAGCGTCCCGAGGGCAGGGGCGCTTCCCCATACAGGAGACCGCGTGGAGAAGAAGAATCTCGACTGGATCAACATCATCTTTCTGTCGCTGACTCCGGTGATCGGAGTCCTGGGAACGGCGGCCTATGCCGTGACGCAGGGCGTGCGCTGGTGGGAGCCGGCGCTGCTCGTCGTGTCCTTCACGATGGTCAGCTTCTCCGTGACGGCGGGGTACCACCGCTGTTTCTCGCACAAGGCGTACCGGTCGCACCCGCTGCTGGAGGCCTACTACCTCTTCTTCGGCGCGATGGCGCTGCAGAACTCGGCGCTCAAGTGGTCTTCGGACCACCGCAACCACCACCGCTACGTGGACCGCGACTGGGATCCGTACAACATCCGCCGCGGCGGACTTTCAGCGCACATCCTGTGGCTCTTCTACAAGGAGCCCTCGGAGCATTCCTACGACAACGTCCCGGACCTGAAGGCCCGGCCCATGGTGATGTGGCAGCACCGCTACTCGCACCTGATCGGGATCTTCGTGGGCCTGGGGCTGCCGACCCTGATCGGCGCCCTCTTCGGCCACCCGCTCGGGGGCCTGCTGTGGGGCGGCTTCCTGCGGATCGCGCTGATTCACCACACGACGTTCCTCGTCAACTCGGTGGCGCACCTCTACGGGCGGCGCCCCTACGACGAGGAGAGCACGGCGCGGGACAACGGCCTGCTCGCCTTCATCACCAACGGCGAGGGGTACCACAATTTCCACCACAAGTTCCCGGCGGACTACCGCAACGGCGTGCGCTGGTACCAGTGGGACCCGACCAAGTGGCTCATCCTCGTGCTGCACCGTTTCGGCCTCGCGCGCAACCTGCACGAGACACCCAACGCGGTGATCGAGAAGTCGCGCCTGCACCTGGCGCGGGCCAAGGCGGACGTGAAACTCGAGCGGCTCCCCGAGGCGATGACGCAGGCGGTGAAGGCGCGTCTCGAGAGGGCGCAGCGCACGCTCGAACGCGCGGTCGCGGTCTGGCGCGAGCTCGAGGTGAAGCGCCGCGAGGCGCCGAAGAAACAGAAGCGCGTGTACCGCGCGCTCGTGTCGCGTGCGCGGCGGGAGCGGCGGGCGGCGGTGCGGCTCCTCGCGAAGCTCCCGAAAGCCGCCTGAACCTCGCAGGGTGCTGAAAAAAGGTGTGGGCTGACCTCACACCTCTTCCCACGCCGTCATCCCGAGCGAGAGCGAGGGATCCCAAACTCGGCAGGATCCGCGCCACGGCGTAGCAGTCTGGGATTCCTCGGCCTGCGGGCCTCGGAATGACCGGCTGACACCGCGTCCAAAGAAAAACGCCTCTCCCCGGAGGGAGAGGCGCTGGAATCCAGGGAAACGAGCCCGGCCGGTCAGTTCTTGGGGCGGGCTTCGTTGACCTTCAGGGAGCGTCCGCCGACTTCCTTGCCGTTCAAGGCCGCGATCGCCGCCTTGGCCTCCGCGTCGTTGTCGAACTCGACGAAGCCGAATCCCTTGGACTGGTTGGTCTGGCGGTCCATGATGACCGCGACCGAAGACGGATTCCCGAATTGCGAGAAGAGGTCGCGCAAGTCGGATTCGGAAGTGCTGTAGGAGAGGTTGCCAACGTAGATCTTCATGATGCTCCTCGAACCGCGCAAGTTCCGGCGTTTCCCGGAGGGAACAGCCGCCGAGAAGCAGTCCCCTCTTCCCGTCGATTGTCGTTCGGAGTCGGTCGGATCGGGTCGGACTTCGCTCGAAGAAAGACGAGAACTCCCCTAACCTATCACTTCCCATGCCCGCCGGGCGGCGGTTTCTCCTTCCCCCGGGCCGCCCCGGGGAGCCCGTCCGGCGTCAGAGCGCCTTGATCCGCACGCCTCCGCCGCTCGTCCGCAGGCGAAGCATCTCCCCGCCCTTGCCGAGGCTGCCGCGCAGGCTGCGGCGCGAGACCTCGCCGACGATCCGCACCGGCAGGTCCGTCTTGACGTAGCTGCCCTGGGCGTCGATCTCGAATCCGACCTCCGGGTCGAGCGCGACCTCGATGCCGCCGCCGGAGGTCTCGAGCGACCCGCCGCGGGAGTTGCCGCGGGCGAACGACGCTTCGATGCCGCCGCCCGAGGTCTCGGCCTTCACCTGCCCGCCTGCGTCGATGATGTGGATGCCGCCTCCCGAGCTCGTGGCGTCGATGTCGCCCGCGACGCGCTCGAGCTCGATCGAGCCCCCGCTCGTCTCGGCGGAGAGCTGGCCCTCGAGGTTGGCTCCCTCGATCCCGCCTCCGGAGGTCTGCACCCGCATGCGACCCTTGACGTCGCGCAGGCTGATCGGCCCGCCCGAGGTGTCGGCCTCGAGATCGCCGACGAGGTCGTGCACCGAGATGCCGCCCCCCGACGTGTTGAGCCGCGAGCGCGCGCCGATGCGCTCGATCGCGATCTTGCCGCCGGACGTGTCGATGTCCAGAGCGGTCTGCGTCGGGACCTCGATCTCGTAGCGCACCCGGCCGCTGTCGCCGGACCAGTTCGAAAAGCGGTGCTTGCGCCGCGCGGTCACCGTGACGGCGCCCGCGTTCTCGTCGAAGCGGAAGGTGAGCAGGTCGTCGAGATCCTTCTGGCTGGTGACGACGAGGTGGACGTCCGGGCCGTCCTTGCCGATCACCGTGACACCGCCCAGGTCCGTGTTCAAGGTGAAGGTCCCGCCCGGCGCGAGCTTCAGGGTCTTCTCCAGGCGCGATTCGGCGGCCGCGGAGGCGGCCAGAAGCCCCGCGAGGCCGGCGAGGAGGGCGAGGCGAGCGGGCGTGCATCTCATGGGCGTTCCCCTTTCCTGACGGGCCTCCGGCCGGGAGGCCTCTGGAGAGAGAAACGTCCGGGAACGGGAAAGGTTCTCGGACGGGGAGCTTCGGGAGCGAAGGGGGAGGGACCCGGTCCCTCAGGCCGCCACGGCCGCCGGCCGGCAGTCCTCGCAGGGGTGGTACCCGGCCGCGAGAGCCTCCCTGGGCGAAGAGAAGGGCACCTTGTTCGGCGAGCACGAGGGTCCCGATCCCGCCGCAGGTCGGGAAGCAGAAGTAGTGCTTGTCCGCGTTTCCCAGGTAGCGCACGCCCGAGGAGGCCAGCCGCTCGAGCAGGGCCGGCTGCGCGCCCTCGACCTCGAGCAGGCGCCGCTTGGCGCGGCTGCCGCCCAGAGAGTACCGGCCGAGGTGCCCGTCGCTCTTGACCACCCGGTGGCACGGGATCAGGAGCGGAACGGGGTTCTTCGCGAGCGCGGAGCCCGTGGCGCGGACCGCGTCGGGATGCCCGATCTCGCGGGCGATCCAGCTGTAGGGACGCACTTCACCCGACGGGATCTCGAGCGCCTTGGTCAGAACGGCGCGCTCGAACTCGGACAGTCCGCGCAGGTCGAAGCGCAGGTGGCGCCGCCCCTCGCCCTTCAGGTGGCGGACGAGCGCGCGCACCTCGGCCGGCGGCACCGACTTCTCGGTGCGGATCGCGCGGCCGAACCGCTGGCGGAAGCGGCGCTCGAAGGCCGCCGCGGAGCTCGACCGCGTCACCATCGAGATGCCCGCCTTGCTGTGGGCGACGTACACCGGACCGAGCGGCGACTCCAGGCGCCAGTACCGGTCGATCAGGCCGACGCGGGACAGGACGGCCGGCAGCAGCCCGCGCGGCGCCTTCTCCCGAGCCAGACCGCCGAGCGCCCGGCGCAGCTCCAGGGGATCGCTCATCGATTTCTTCGCCGCTCTCTTCATGGTCTCACTCCTGCGCGGCGGGACTCGGTCATCGACTCCCGCAGCGCGTTGATCGCGCGGTGCACGTTGGACTTCGTGGTTCCGAGGGGTTGTTTCAGGATCGCCGCCACTTCTTCGAGCTTCAGGCCCTCGACGTACCGCAGGATCAGCGGCGCGCGGTAGCGCTCGGGCAGCCGGGCCACGAGCGAGGCGATGTCGGCCCGCCGGCGCTTGATCTCGAACCTCGCGTCGGGGCGAGCCTCCGGCTCGTCGTGGACATGGCGCGACGCGGCCGAATTTCCCCGGCCGTCGTCGTCCAGCGAGACCGTCGGATGCGACTTGCGGCGCAGGCGATTGCGCGCGACGTTCAGCGTCACCTGATAGAGCCAGGCCTTCAGCGCCATCGCCCGAACGCGCGCGGCGGGGTAGGTCTTCAGGGCGCGGTACGCGCGCACGAAGGCGTCCTGCGCGACCTCCTCGGCATCTTCGCGGCGGCCGGTCAAACGCAGGGCGAAGGTGAAGAGGCGGTCCTGGAAATCGCGCACCAGCCGCTCGAAGGAGCCGTCGAGGTCCTCGGCCAGGGCCGCCGCAAGGGCGTTGTCGGCAGACGCGGCGAATTCCGTCATCGTTTTCTCCGCCACGCTTATCACCAATCGCAGGTCTCCGGAACCGCCGGCGCCGCCTCTTCCGTCGTGCCCGTGGCTGGGACAGGCCTTCGTGCTCATGGACATCTTGCCTCTGCCGTGTGAAACACGCCGGGCGGCCGGAAGGTTGCGGCCAAGGAGGGGCCCCGCGAGGGAACTACTTGAGGGTCAGGATGATGGTCCCGTCGTCCCCTTTGAGCTCCACCCGGTCCCGTTCGATCCGCACCACGGTGTAGCCCTCGACGTAGCCCCCGGGCGCGACCACGCGCCCGTTGATCAGCGCCATGGGGCTGCCCTCGGCGTACACGATGCCCTCGAGCTCGAGGCGCGCGGAGGGAAGGTTCGCCGTGCCGCTGAAGGTCTTTGCGCGCGCGGGCGGCTCCGGGGTCGGCTCCATTCCGGGCGGACGGGCTCTCGCGGGACAGCCGCGGGCTCGCCGAGGCGTTGGAGACCTCGACGGGCGGCAGGATCACCGGTGTCACCGGCGGCTCCCGCCGGATCGGGGCGCGGCGGGGCGTCGGCGTGGCGGCGTCGGGCGCGGGCGTGGCGGTCGAGGCCGGCTGCGGCGGCGGCCGGAGCCGCCGTGACGACCCGGAGCCGGCGTCGGAGTCGGTGCGAGGTCCGCCTGGCCGGGGATCTTCGCCGCGGGCGCGGCCGCCGGTCCAACGGGCGTTGGTGTCGTGGTCGCGGTCGGCGTCGCGGCCGCACCGGCAGCCGCGGCCGAGGAGCGACGACGCGGGCGGCGGGGCGACCGGCGCCGGGCCCCGTCCGCGCGCGCGCCAGAACAGGAAGCGCGCCGCCCGCGACGGCGGCGATCGCGATGGCCGCGAGCGCCAGGCGGAACATCCGGCGGCGCCGGAAGCGGCCGGCGTCGGGCAGGGGCATCGGGACGCGCAGGCCGCGCCCGCCGGCCGCACCCGTCGTCTGGGCCGCCTGCGCGCGGCGCAGCGCTTCGTCGATCAGGCTCACGCGGCCTTCCCTTCGAGCTCGCGGATCGCCTGCCGGATCGAGCGCCCGGTCATCTGGTCGGTTCCGTTGACGAATCCGTAGAGCAGCGCCTTGTCGCAAACGGCGTTGATCAGGCGAGGCACGCCGCGCGAGTAGCGGTGGATCGTCCGGATCGACCACGGCGTGAACGTCGGCCGGCCGTTGCCGCCGGCCACGCGCAGGCGGTGATCGATGTAGCGCTCGGTTTCCATGCGGGAGAGGGGCGTCAGATGGTAGCGCACGGTGATGCGCTGCCGAAGCTGCCGCAGCCCCGGAGCGTTCAACTTCTCGCGCAGCTCGGGCTGGCCGACGAGGACGATCTGGAGCAGCTTGCGCTGCTCCGTCTCGAGGTTGGAAAGCAGGCGCACCTGCTCGAGCAGCTCGTCGCCCAGGTCCTGCGCCTCGTCGATCAGGAGCACGACGTCGTGCCCGGCCGCCGCTTCCTCCAGCAGAAAATGGTTGAGCGTCTCGAGCGCCGAAACGCGGTCGCCCTTCTTCGGCTGGAGGCCGAGCTCGGTCAGGATCACGCGCAAGAGCTGCGAGCTCGTCAGGGAAGGATTCAGGATCAGGGCCGTCCGGTAGCCCTCGTGGAGCTGCTTCAGGATCGCGCGGCAGACCGTCGTCTTGCCGGCGCCCACCTCGCCGGTGAGCTGGATGAAGCCCTTGCGCTCCTGGATGCCGAAGAGGATGTGGTTGAAGGCCTCGCGGTGGCGGTCGGAAAAGAAGAGGAAGCGCGGGTCCGGCGTCAGGTTGAAAGGGGCCTCGCGAAACCCGTAGAACTGCTCGTACATTCCGAGAGACACTCTAACGCCTACGGGCGCGGGCGGCGCGCCGTCAGGGCGAGGCGTTCCGGGGCGGCGCGATGCCCAGAGCCCGGCTGACGCGCGCGGCGATGCGCCAGGACGGAAACTCCTCCGCGCGCTCCCGGGCGATGCCCGGTCCGGCCGCCAGGAACGTCGCGTCGAGAGCGGGGTAGACGTTGCGGTAGCCGTGCCCGCCGTAGTGCGGAGGGGCGCCGGTGGCCCGCCCGGCAGTCACATCCATCGACACGTAGATGCCCGGGCGCGCGAGCAGGATCAGGTCGCCCGACTCCGGCGCGTCGAGGCCCAGCGGCCCGGCGTCGGCGCGGCGCACCAGGAGGTCCCAGGGTGACTCGCCGTCGACGCCGAAACTCGGAGAGCGCCTTCTGGACGGCATCGAGCGTGCCCGGCGTCGCCGTCGCCGGATTGAGGTAGACGTTCGCCTCGCCGCTCGAGGTGATCGCGACCGCCGGCGAGGCGGGATCGATCTTTCCGTCCGCGGTGACGCGGAGGAGTCCGGCCTGGCGCAGGATCTCGTCGGGGTAGACCGTACGTCCGCAGAGGGACCATGCCGTGGTCCGACGTGACGAAGATCGCGTCGCCGGGAGAAAGGGCCGCGACGATGCGCGCGAGGGACCGGTCGGCCAGCGCGTACGCGGCGTCGACGTAATCCGGCAAAGCGCGCGGCGCGCTCCGCGGAATAGCCGGGCTGCTTCGGGTCGGTCAGGAAGAACTCGTGCGAGACCTCGTCGACCTCCGGCTGGTAGACCAGCAGAAGGTCCCAGTCGGAGCGCGCCGCCGCGAGCGTCGCCGCGCGCGTCAGAAACTCCGCCAGTCGGTCGGCCTGTTCGAGGAAGGCCTCCGGGTGCGCCGAGCCGGCGCCGAAGGACTTCTCGTCCGGAATTCCCGGCCAGAAGCCGACGCGTGCGTCCAGGGTTGCGGCGAAATGCCTCCGGGTAGGCCGAGTTGCGGTTGAGAGCCGCCCACGTAGATCTCGGTCTCCGAGAGGTCGGGCGACAGGCGCAGAACCTTGCACCACGCGCCGGTGAGGCCCTGCGCGTCGGACACCTCGACGGAGAACCAGTCGCCGGGCCGCGCCGCCTCGGTCGCCCTGCTGTCGCCTGGATCCGGACGCGCGTCGTAGTTCGGCTTCCCGTCGTCGGTCGTGTCGAGCGGCGACGAGCGTGAAGGAGTGTGCCGTCGGCCGCAGAGCGACGTCCAGCCGTGCGGCCAGCCGCGTGGCTCCCGCGACCGGTCCGGCGTCGCGCCACGAGGCGGCGGGGATCGTCTGGAGCCGGGCCGCCGCGAGCGGCGTGTGCACGTAGTTCATGCCCCAGTCCGCGGAGCGCTCGGGTGCGCGGCCGTCGGCGCCGGGATAGAGGATGACGCCGACCCTCTTGCCCTGGCGCCGGGCGGCCTGCCAGAGGGTCTCCGCGCGGATCGGCGCGTCGAACCCCGAGAGCTTCGTGCCGAACGGCCCGGAGGGATCGAGCATTTCGTTGGAGACGATCCCCGTCACTTCGGGCAGCGCGCCCGTCACGTGCGTGACGTGGGAGACCGCGGTCAGCGAAGGCGTCGGCGGCCGCGAGCGCCGCGCATGGAAGCCGCGCTCCGCGATCCCGCGAAAGCCTCCGGAGGGCAGCTTGCCGGGCTCTTCGAGGAGGCGCGCGAGCCGGTCGCCTCCGACCCCGTCGAACGAAACGAGCACGGCGCGGCGTGCGGCGGCGGGCTCGGGCCCCGCCGAGGCCGTCGGCGGGGGCGCCGGTCCGGCGCAGGCGAGCGCGGCGGATGCGGCGAGGAACGCGGCCGCGCGGCGCGCGGATCGGATCACACGGCCCGCGTCAGAAGCCCCAGAGCGCGAGCTCGTCGAGAAGTGTCGCCAGCTGCGGGTGCGACGCGAGCTCCCGATAGAGCCAGCCGTGCCGCTGCTTCGCCTCGGTCAGGTGCTCGCGCAGCTTCTCCGGGCTCTTCTGCGAGGCGGCGTCCCGCATCTGTCCGAGGAGGTTGTGCCCGTCCTCGTCGAGCCGCTCGCCGTGCTGCCCGAGAAACGCGTCGAAGGCCTCGTGAACGCGGGTCTCGTGCTCCTTGTCCGGACCGGTCGGGTCTTTCGGGCTCATGGACGTTCTCCTTGTGCTCAGGCGGTGACCAGCCGGCGCTTCCGGTCGATCGCCGAGGCGATCGTCCCGGCGTGGTGACGGCTGTTCTCGATGAAGATCTTCCCGATCTCGGATCCGCGCGAGGATCGCGCCGGCGAGGTAGAGGTTCGGGACGTTGGACTCCAGGGTCTCGGGGTCGTGCGCGGGGACGCGCTTCTCGCCTTCGAGGCGGATGCCGCAGCGCGCCATCAGCGCGAAGTCCGGCGCGTACCCGATCAGCGGAAAGACGGCGTCGGCGGCGATCGCGCGGCGGCCCGACGGGCCTTCGACGAGAACGGCGTCGGGTGCGATCTCGAGGACGCGGGTCTCGAAGTGCGCCCGGATCGCTCCGGCGCGGATCCGGTTCTCCAGGTCCGGGCGGATCCAGTACTTGACCCGATCGGAGAGCGCGGGTCCGCGAACGAGCAGCGTCACGCGCGCGCCGTGGCGGTAGAGGTCGAGCGCCGCCTCGCACGCCGAGTTCTTCCCGCCGATCACGACGACGTCGCGGCCGTGAAACGGGTAGCCCGAGACGTAGCGCGCGTGGACGTGGGGCAGGTCCTCGCCGGGCACGCCGAGCCGGCGCGGGTTGTGGAAGAAGCCCGTCGCGAGGATGGCCGCGGGAGCCGGCATCGGTCGCGCGCCGTCCGCGCGCGGCGACCTCCAGCGCGAGCCCCCCGCCGCCCTCTCCGATCGAGAGGACCTCGGTCTCCGGCTCGACGCGGACGCCGAAACGCTCCGCGACCCCGCGGTAGTAGGCGAGCGTCTCGAGCCGCGTCGGGTGCGGGTCGGGCGTCGTGAAGGGCACTCCCGCGATGTCGAGCAGGTCGCGCGTCGAGAACCAGCGCATTTCCTCCGGGAAGTGGTAGATCGCGTCGAGGAGCGAGCCCTTGTCGTAGCAGACGGCGGGGACCTCGCGGCGCGCGAGCTCGACGGCGCAGGCGATGCCCGTCGGTCCCGCGCCGACGATCGCGACGGGGGAGGTCTCGGTCGCCACGCCCCGGATTCTAGTCTCTACCGTTGCGGGAGCTTCTCCGCCGACCAGTGGGCGGACTCCGGCGGACTCCAGCCGGCGGGAGCCTTTCCCGGCCGCAGGAAAGCGTCGAGGAAGGACAGGGTCGCGCGGCAGACCGCGTCGTACGCCGGGCGCGTGGCCCCGACCGCGTGCGTCGCGTCTGCGAGCGAGGGCGCGAGCGGCAGGAACGCTCCGAAGGTCGAGAAGTGCACGTGCTGGATGTCGGAGACGTTCAGCAGCCACCGGTCGCTTCGCGACATCGACCGGAGCAGCTCGAAATCCGGGGTTTCGCTCGCGGTCTCGTAGAAGACCAGGATCGGGGCCGTTTCCTTCTCGGGATGGAAGAGGCGCGAACGGGGAAGCTCCTTGTTGGGCGCGCCGCCGAGGCCCCCGTCCCAGAGCACGACCGCGGCGACCCGCTTCTCGCTCATCGCGAGCAGCAGCGCCGGGCGCGCCCCGAAGCTGTGGCCGATCAGGCCGACCCCGCCCGGCGCGACTCCGGGGGAAGCCGCGAGGGCCGCGAGCGCGAAGGCCATGTCCCGCGCCTGGTCCTCGGATCGCGGAGCGACCTCCCGCAGGCTCTTCAGCTCGCCGGTCAGCCGCATGGGTGAGGGGACCGAGGCGACGACGTAGCCGTGGCTCGCGAGGTACTCGGCGAGAAAGGCCTGGTCGGGGACCGATTCGCCGTTGCCCTGGCCGATCAGGACGAGCGGAAACGGTCCCGCGGCCGGAGTCGGGTCCTGGCGCGCGGCCATCGGCGTCGACAGCCAGAGGCCGATGTCGTCCGGCGAGAGCTTGTCGAAGGGCTCGGCGCGGACGAAAGAGGCGACGGCCGCTTGCCGCTCCGCGGCGGTCGGCGACGCGTTCCCGGTGTACTCGAAGAGGCTCGCGGCGAGGTAGTCGCGGTACGTCATCGGCGGAGCCGGGCCCGGATCGGCGGCGGGAAACCAGAAAGCGATGGGCACGGGCCGCGGGCGGCCGCCCGCGAGCTTGCGCGACGGGTCGGTCTTCGCGAGTGTCCGGAAGCCGACCGGCCAGGCTCCGTAGGCGAGATCACCCTGGAGCGCGGGCGAGAGCGCGGTGGCGACGGCGTGCATCTCCTGGATCGAGCGAAGGACGCCCGCCCGCGCGACGAACCGCACCTTGCGGAGGTTGGCGACGTCGGCCGTCGGGTCGCCGGCGACGACCAGCAGGTCGGCGGCCTTCCCGGGCGAGATCGTGCCCGTGTCCTTCTCGACGCCCATGGCGAGCGCGCCGCCGCGCGTCGAGGCGACGAGCACCTGCATCGGCGTGAGGCCCGCCGTCTGCATCGCTTCCATCTCGGCGTAGACGGACGGACCGTGTAGCGTGAGCGGGTTGCCGGCGTCGGTTCCCATGGCGACCGGAATGCCCGCGTCGGCGACGCGCTTCAGGTTGGCGCGCGAAACGGCCTCGGCGGTTTCGACACGCCTGCGGAAAGCGGCGAATTCATCGGCCGATTCCGGAAGCGTGAGGGAAGCGGATTCCGCGACGTGGGCGAGCGTCGCCGGGTCCACGCAGCCGTTGGGGTCGTCCACCGGGGGCGCGGTCTTCGAGGCGGCCGCCTGTTCGAGCCGGACGTAGCCGGCCATGACGGTGAGTGTGGGGCAGTAGAACGCGCCGCTCTTCTTCGCGAGGGCCAGAAACTCGTCGTCGACCGGCAGGTCGTCGACGCTGTGCACCAGCAGCTTCGCGCCGGCACGCAAAGCGACCTTCGCTTCGGCGAGGCCGGTCGCATGAACGATCAGCGGAAGGCCCGCCTGGCGCGCCTCCTCGCCTGCCGCCAGGACGGAAGGCGCCGAAGCCTCGACCGGCAGCTGCGGCGTCACGATGTACCAGACCTTGACCGCATCCGCCCCCTGTGCCGAGAGGTACCGGACTCCGGGGCGCGCCGCGCCGACGTCCTTCAGGTGAATGAATTGCCTTTCGGCGGGGAGATTCAGCCAGTGGTCGAGGGTCGAGAGCAGCGGTCCCGCCGCGGCGACCCGGGGCCCGCGGGGGTCGTCGCGCTCGCGTTTGGCCATGGCGATGGTCCAGGGAAATCCCCCGACGTCGAAGACCGAAGTGACCCCCGAGCAGAGCTGCGAGCGAAAAAAGCGCTCGGGATTCGCCTTGAGATCGGCGGCGACCTTTTCGTACGGATAGAGGGCGCGCACGTCGATCGCGTCCGGGCGCCCGTCGGCCCATCCGGTCTGCGAGAAGTGCACGTGGGCGTCCACGAGGCCCGGCGTGATCCACATTCCGGTCACGTCGGTCACCGCGACGCCGCTCGGGATCTCGCAGCCGGTTCCGGCGCAAGCGATCTTCCCGTCGCGGATCAGCACGACGGCGTCGGCGACCGGCGGCGCGCCGGTGCCGTCGATGAGGGTCCCGCCCTTCAAGGCCCGCGGCGGCGGCGGGGTTCCCGCAACGGCGGGGAAGGCGCTCGTCATTCCGATCTTCCACTCGTTGCCGATGCGGAGAAAGAGCCGCTCCGACAGGCCCGACTGCTCCTGCGCGCCGTACCGTACGCGGTAGCGGTACGTCCCGTAGACGACTCCGGCCCTCAGGGGCATCAGGCGCAGATCGCTCGCCTCGAAGGTGTCGGGCCAGCCATCGCCGGCGTTCCGGGCCAGACCCTCGAAGCCGAGCATGGGCCCCTCGATCCCCGTGCGCGCGAGGCTCGGCGCGTCGAGGTAGCAGGCGAGGTAGGCGGCGCGGTCGCGATCGTGGATCGCCGCGAGGTTCTTTTCGAAGACGGCGCGGGCGGCCGCCGCGTCGGCGGTTTCGGCCGGGGCGGGAGGATCGGGCGCGCCCGCCAGGGCGAGGCAGGCCGTCGCGGCCAGCGCCGCGATCGAGAGGCGGAGGCTGCGCGTCACGGCGCGAAGTATAGGTTGCGCAACGCGTCGCGTTCGCCGGCTGGGACCGCATCTGTCCGAGCCACCGTGGATCCTCGGGCGGTAGGAGGAATCCAGCATGTGGCACCGCCTCGATCGAATTCTCGGACGCCGTCCCGGTGACGCGGGGAAACAGGGGTTGTGCGAAGCCTGCGGCGGACCCCTTTGGCCGGGCCCGGCGCTGGTCGTCGAGACTCCGCCCGCGGGACAGAGGCGGCGTGTCTGTTCGCCGGAGTGTCTGCCGGCCGTCTGGAAAAAAGTGGAACCCCACCGACAGAAACTGTCAAAAGCCGGATTTCCCCCGGTCCAAACGAGTGTCACCGTTCCCAGGAAATCTCCCAGCGGAGACTGAGAACTCATTTTGCATCATGAAGTTAAAGGATTTCTGTTGGGCTGGCGTCCGCCTTGCTCTTTCTGTCAGGCATGAAGATCGAGGTCAAGGTCGAAGGGGCCGCCGATCAGAGCGCACCGGTCGAGGAGAGCCTCCACGCCGTCGAAGTCCTCGAAGGGGGCGACGAGTTTCTGGAAGCCCTCCAGATGCGCCTGAACGAGATCGTTCGCAAGCCCAACGGCCGTTTCGTCATCACGTACGTTCCCGGGAAGCCCGGCGCCAAGACTCCTCCGCGGATTCAGTAGTCTCGCCCTCGCCCTCGTCCTACTCCGTCGGCAGCCACGCCTCCTCACCCGTCTCGACGAAGAAAAGCCCGGCGCGGGTCGGCTTTCCCGTCAACCGCTCCCAATACCGCCGGTAGTGTCGGATCTGGGGCGCATACCAGTCCGTCAGCTCCGCGAGGTTGCCGGCGACGCGGTCGGACTTGTAGTCCACCAGCACCCAGCCGCCGTCGTCCTCGAAGAGGAGATCGATCGCTCCCTGCAGGAGCGTCTCGGCCGGGCCCTCGGTGGCGCCGAGCTCGGCGCTCGGCACGGTCAGGGCGAATGGGACCTCCACCAGACGCCTCTTGGCGGCGAGCGCGCGCCGCCAGAGGGCGGAGCCGGCAACGGCCTCGACCAGTCGGACCGCTTCGGCGAGGTCGTCGGGCGGACGCTCTTCCTCGGTGAAAAGGTTTGCGGCGTAGGCGCGAAGGTCGAGCGACGGATCGCGCATCGCGGCTTCGAGGAGGCCGTGGATGATCCGGCCCCACTCCATCCCGCGGCCCGTCTGCTCGCGCCAGGGCGTCGGGCCCGGCTGCGCGTGCGCAAGCGCCGTGACCGACCGGACGGCATAGCTTCCGACCGCGCCGAGCCGCCGGCTCTCCGCGCGACGGTGTTGGAACGCCGTCAGATCCGGAGCGGCCGGCTCGCCGGACACGTCGCCGCCGCGCGGCGCGGCCGCCGGCTGCGGCAGCTCCGTCGAGAGATACGGCGCGAAGTCCGCCCAGCTCCCGCCGGCCTTTCCGTCCTTCGAGGTTTTGAGGCTGACCACGAGAAGATCTCTGGCCCGCGTCGCGCCGACGTAGAGCAGCCGCTTGTTCTCGGCGTCGTCGAATCGCTCTTCGAGCCGGGCCATCAGGTCCCAGCCGGCGGGAAGGGCAATCTCGTCTTCGCCCCGCTCTCCGAAGCGCTTGGCAATGCGAAAGTAGCCGCGCGGCGGATCGGATTCGCGATCGATCCAGTAGTCGCGCTTGCCGCCGGTTTTCGAGGCGGGCTCGGCGAGAAAGACGACCGGTGCTTCGAGCCCCTTGGCTCCGTGGAGCGTGAGCAGGCGCACGGCGTCGGGGCGGCCCGGCTCGACGCTCATCTGTTCGATCAGGCTCTCCTGGCAGAGCCGTTCGAGCTCGCGCACCACGGAGCGGAAGTCCCGTCCCTCTGCCGACAGCTTGCGCGCCGCCGCCAGCGCCTTGAGCAGGTTTCCTGCCCGGCTCTCTCCAAGCTCGCGGGCGGCGGTCCGCGCGATCCACCCGAGCCGTTCGGCGATCCGAGCGATCGCTGCGGCGGGCGGCAGGCTGTCGACGAGGGCCTCGGCGGACCGGAAGATCCCGAAGGCCTCGCGCAGGCGGGGGTCGGCGGAGAGGGGAACGTCCGAGCGGAAGGAGAAGCGGCCGCCCGCCTGCGCGAACCGGTAGAGCGCCTCGTCGTCCACGCCGAAGATCGGGCCGCGCATCGCCGCGGCGAGCGGCACCGGGTTGTCCGGATCGGCGAGGGCCGCGAGCACGACCAGAAAGTCCCCGAGCTCCTTCGAGTCGCCGAAGGCGCCGCCCCCGCCCTGCTCGTACGGCACGCCCCGGTCTTCGATCGCCCGCGCGTAGTCGGCCATGTGACGCCGCGTGCGGAAGAGGAGCAGGAAGTCTCCCGGCCGCCGGTCTCCCGCCGCAACGGAAGCGGCGATGAAGTCGGCGATCCGACGGGCGTCGTGGTCGACGATGGGCTGGTGGCTCTGTCCCGGAACGCGCGTCTCGATGCGAAAGACGGCCGGGCCCGAGGGCGCGTCGGTCCGGTACGCGACGAGCGGAGCGTCCGCGGGCTGCTCGACGGTGGCCGTTTCCGGGAAGAGGCGCGCGAAGGCGCCGTTGACCCAGCCGCACAGCGGCGCCCTCGAGCGGAAGTTCGCGCGCAGCTCGAGCACGCGCCCGCACTGCTCGATGCGTTCGCGCACGGCCTGATAGGTCTGGATGTCCGCGCGGCGAAAGCGATAGATCGACTGCTTGGGATCCCCCACGACGAAGAGCGAGCCCGGCACCGGCACCAGCCGCTTCCAGTCGCGTTCGTCCGCGCGCTCTCCCGTCAAGTAGAAGAGGATTTCCGCCTGGATCGGGTCGGTGTCCTGAAACTCGTCGACGAGGATCGGCGTGAATCGCTCGCGCAGGGCGACCCGCACCGGCGGGTGATCGCGCAGGAGATCCCGGGCGCAGACGAGCAGATCCTGGAAGTTCAGGCGGCCCTCGCGACGGCGCCATGCCGCATACCGGTCGCGCGCGTCGATCAGCACGGCCATGACGTCCGGGTAGACGTAAGTGGCCCACTCCGTGAGGGCCGGCTTGACCACCCGTTCCTGAATCTCGACGACGGTCTTCTTGAACGTCCCTGCGCCTTCGGCCGCCTTGCTCGAGCGCAGAACCCGAAGGACCTGGACGAAGTCGGCGCCGCGCCCGGGATCGTGCATGGCCAGGAGGCGTTGCGCGCGGCGAACGGCCTCGTGAAACTTCGTCCACCCCGTGCTCGGGGCCTGCGCGGGCAGCGACGCCGCGGCCCGGTCGAGGAAGGCGCCGACCGCCTCCCGCGCGCGGGAGAAGTCCGGCTCCGGCTCGGGAAGGCCCACCGCCGCCTCCACGTCCGAGTTCTCGCAGATCGTCTGGAAGGCTCCCCGGAGGTCTTCGAGCGGAATGCCGAGAGCGATCAGCCGGGCGAGCCGGGGATCGGCCTCGAAGAAGAGGCTCTCGGCGAAACGGTCCCAGGCTTCGTTGCGGGCGACGCCGTCCTCCGGATCGTCCATCTCCTGGAAGCGGGGATCCAGCCCCGCCTCGACGGGACGCTCGCGCAGCAGGCGCGCGGCGAACGCGTGGATCGTGCCCACGAAACAGGAGTCGATGCCCGCGAGCGCGCTGGTGAGGAGGGCCTTTCTTGCCTGGTCCGATTCGTCCTTGATCGTCTTCTCGATGCCGTTCTGAAACCGCTGGCGCAGCTGGGCCGCCGCGCGGATCGTGAACGTCACGGCGGAGAGACGGTCGATGGGTGTCTTCCCCGTCGCGACCAGGGCGACCATCCGGTCGACGAGGCTCTGCGTCTTGCCGGTGCCGGCCGACGCCTCGACGAGCAGCGTCGTCGCCAGGTCTTCCCGGATCGCGCGGCGGTCCTCCGCGTCGGGCAGGGGCGGCTCAGTCCTCGGGGGCATGGATCTCCCGGAACGCGGCGAGCACGGCCTCCGCGCTCGCCTCGACCTTTCGTCTTCGCCCGCTGGCTCGCCCTTCGGGCGCCGCCGCACAGCGTCTCGAAGTCGCAGTTCTTGCAGTCCTCCTCCGAAAGGGCGTGGGGAAACATCCCCGCGGCGACGAGATCGCAGAGCCGGCCGAGCACGTCGGCGGTTTCCGAAGGGTCGAGCGGCATCGCGATCCGCTGGCCCTCGCCCTTGCGCCCCGGCAGGAAGTAGCCCGACCGCGAGACCCGGCCGGGCCGGCCCGCCCGCGCGAGGAGAGCCTCGAACGCCTGCGCGTAGAGCGCCGGCTGGATCTGGCGTCCGCCCCGCACCCCCCGGCCTTCGGCGATCCCCCAGGAGCTTCCGGTCTTGTAGTCCCAGACGTGGAACGACCCGTCGGGCGCCTCGTCCACGCGATCGATCGAGCCGCGCAGCCGCAGCCGGTCTCCCCGTCCGACCGGTATCTCCACGGGGTCCGGGCTCGCGACGCCGCCGCGCGATGCCCGAATCTCGCGGGGCATGCCGAACGGAATCTCGAAGAAGCGCGGGGCGACGTCGCGGCAGTGCTCTTCCTCGCGGGCGAGCAGCGTCGCGCAGGCGAAGAGGATGTCGTCGCGCTGCAGGGCGAAGGCGAGCTCGCTCGGAGGGGCGACGCGTTCGCGCCACCGTGCGATGTGTTCTTCGGCGAGCGCCTCGAGGCGATCCCGGTGCCGGGACACCTGCGGCCGCTCTCCGGCCTCCGTGATCTCCTCGAAGAAATCCTTGAAGACCTCGTGCAGGAGATTGCCGCGGCTCAAGGGATCGAGCCACACGGCGGGATCGCGTTCCGGATCCTCCGGAGGCCGGATGCGGAGCACGTCGCGGACGAAGTACGCGAACGGGCATTTCGCGAGCTCCTGGATCCGGGACGCCGAGACCGGTCTTCCGTTGCGCCGCGGATCGAGCTCCGGCGTGCCCGAGCGGATCCAGCCGTCGTACGCCGTGAACGCGTCGCTGTCCCGCGCCTGCTTCCGCGCGGTCGCCGTGCGCGAGCCACGGGTATGCCGCCCGAATCCGACGTCCCGTCCGCTCCCGGCCCGCGGCCCCGGCGGCGGCGGTGTGGGCGAGCCACCACTCGGTGTCGTCGAGGGCCGCCTCCGGCGCCGGGACGAATCCCGAGGACGGAGGAAGGGCCCGGAACAGGTCGCGGTAGTCGGCTTCCCGGAGTCCCGACTGCGCCCGGTACAGCTCGAGGAAGAAGGGCGACGGCGCCGGCTCGCCGGCCTGCGAGAGGTTGCGCAGGTCGAAGCACGAGTAGCCGGCCCACACGCGACCCCGCAGCCGCGCGACACAGGCGCGCAGGGCGCTCGCCGTCTCTCGCGGGCGTTCCCGCAACAGCGTGAGCACCGGGGCCGGAAGCTCCGCGTTGATCCGGCGGCGCTCGGCGTCGAGCAGGATCGGGTCTTCCAGGTCGCGTCCCGGGTGCCTTCCTTCGTCCAGGCCGATTAAGAACGAGTGCCCGCGGCCCGAGAAGCCGCCCTGCGCGAAGAAGGCGACGTGCAGCCGCCCGGGGCGGGGCCGGTCCGCCCCGACCGACAGTCCGGCGACCGCGTCGCGCAGGCGCTCGACCGCCGTCGCGACGGAGATCGGAAGGGGAGACAGGTCTTCGAACTCCCGGAAGAGGACGTCGAGCGCCGTTGCGGCGGTGCCGTCGAGCTCGTCGCTGCGCCGCGCGAACTCGTTCGACGAATGTCCGGGCGCCGCGCGCGAGGCCGGACAGGTCGCCCGCACCGTCGGAAGCGGCCGGCGCCAGCGCGAGGGCGCGCTCGACGAATCGGCGCGCCAGCCGCCCCGCTTCGAGGTCGCGGGTCCGCGCGTCGGCGCGCCGCGAGGCGTCTCCCGGCTCCTCGTCGGCGTCCGCGCGCGAGCGCCCCGCCGGACGCTCGAGATCGGCGAGGAAGCGGTCCAGGACCTGGAGGTGCCGCTGCCGCCCCCACCCGAGCCGGGCGCGGCGCAGGATCCGGGCGGCGGCGAGCGCGCGGCCGCCGCCTTCGGGAGCGCCCTCGAGCCGTTCGAGCGTGAGCGCGCCGGAAGCCAGCGCCTCGCGCAGCACGTCGGCGGCGAACCCCTGGCCGATCCAGTCGAGAAACGCGAGCGCCGCCCGGCCCGGGCGCGTGAACCCCACGGCGATGCCGCCCGAGAACGTGCAAGGAATCTCGTGCTCGCGGGCGAGCTCCCACGCCAGGCCCGGGTAGACGGCGGGATCGGTGTGGAGAATCTCGACGTCGTCGAAAGGGATCTTCTCCTGCAGGATCCGGCGGAAGACCTCGCGGATCTCGTTCTCCTCTCCGGTCGCGCGGAAGAGGCGCGCGCCCCGCGCGATCTCGACCCAGGCGTCGGGCGCATCGGCGCCGAGGGCGATCGATCGTCCCCGCGAGAGCTTTTCCAGGAACTGCCGCTCGAGTGCGGACAGCTCGGCCTGGGCGCAGAGCAGGTAGGTCGGGCCGTCTCCACCGGGGCTTGCGGTTGCGAGCGTCTCGAGCGCGCGCCGCAGGACGGCGTTGGCGTCGACGGAGCGTGCCTTCTCGAGCAGGGCGGCGTGTCGGCGGAAGACCTCGCGCAGCTCGCGGTGCTTGTGCCGGTCGGAAAACGCCGCGGCGGGAAGCCGCGCCGGGTCGAGTCCCGCTGCGCGAAGCTCGTCGAGGGTCGACCGCAGGGCGCGGTGGAGCCCCGGCCGATCGGCGAGGACGCCGAAGTAGGAGTCCGGTCCGAGCGCTTCCGCGCAGGCCTGTTCCACGAGCGCGAGGGCCTGCGCGCGCGAGAGCAGGCGCAGGCCTTCTCCTGCGAGCGCCGGGCCGACGACGGCGTGCGCGAGCGTGCGCACCGTTTCGACCCGGAGGTTGATCCATGCCGTGCCGCCGCGCGCGAGCCGCTCGGCGATCTGGTGCCCGATCGCGAGCGAGGGCGCGACGAGGACCTTCTCCTCGAGCGGCCGCTCGCGGCAGATGCGCGCGAGGTCCTCGACGAGGAGAGGCTCTCGGGCGAGGATCGGGCTCGGGCTCGGCGTCGAAGGGAAGCTCGGGCTGAAAGGCCACAGGGAGGCTCATTCTGATCGCTTCGGCTCGTTTTCCAAAGGGTGCGGCTCGAGGCTCTCGCGGCCCTCCGGACAGATGAGGTCCGAGGATCCTAGACGATGGCCCGCGAGACGATCTGCGAAACGAGCGCGCGCGCGGCGGGCGAGAGCTCGCGCCCGCGCTTGGTGACGACGCCGTAGGTGTCCCGGCTGAAGAGGTGGCGCGCCTGGCGCACGGCCAGCCGCCGGTCGGTCTGCTCGAGGCAGAAGTCCGGCACGACGCCGATGCCCAGGCCCAGGCCGGCGTAGCGCTTGATCGTTTCCCACCCTCCCGCCTCGAGCGACACGCGCAGCGGCAACCCGCGTTCCGCAAAGAGCCCCTCGATGAGCTTGCGTGTCGTCGATCCGGGCCAGGGGAGGATGAAAGGGTGGCGCGACAGGGCTTCCGGCGTCAGGGTCTTGAGTGCGGTGGATCGGATGGTTGCGCGGCGCGATCAGGAGGCGGTCGACCGTCCGGAACGGCGAGTAGGCCATCTCCGCCGGGGGCTCGGGCAGAGAGCGGATGGCGAGGTCGATCTCTCCCTGCCGGAGCATCGCCAGGGTGTCCTCCGCCGACTGGTGCCGGATCACGACCTCGACGCGCGGATGCCTCTGGAGAAACGAACGGATCGGGCCGGGCAGCAGGTACATGATCGCCGCTTCGCCCGCGCCCACCTGCACCGGGCCGCGGAGGACGCCGTCGCCGGACTCCCGGAGGCGGCCGCCCGCGCGGTCCCATTGCTCGAGCAGCGGGCCCACCGACTCCAGGAACGCCTGGCCGGCGCGGGTCAACCGAACACCGTGGCCGATCCGCTCGAAGAGGCGCGCGCCGAGCTCGCGCTCGAGCTTCTGCACGGCCATCGTGACGGTGGGCTGCGTGCGGTACAGGCGCCGCGCGGCGGCGCTCAGGCTGCCTTCGCGGGCCACGGCGACGAAAACCCGGACCTGCTGGATCTCCATTCGTCCCTATCGATATCATCTATATCAGAAATAGGAACTATTGATTTGACGCGGATGCCCGTGCGGCCGACATACTTAGGGTGATGGTGGGCGACCGGCAGGAGTTCGGATCAGAGGACGTGCGGGTTCTGATCGAGGAATCCATCCGCCGGGGCCTCATCGCATACCGACAGGGCGACTTTTCCGCCGCCGCCCGGGCGCTCTCGGAGGCTCTGCCCCAGGTCGAGCACGAGTTGCCCGAGCTGTGGGAGCGGCTGGGCAACGCCTACTACGAGACCCGTGATTTCGAGCGCGCGATCGACGTGCTCGAGCGCGTCGTCTCGGCCGGGCGCGCCACGGCGCTCACCTACGGCCGCCTGGCGTCCAGCGCGAGCGAGCTCCACCGGTATGAGGACGAGGTGCGGTACCGCGAGGCGGCCGTCGACCAGCGCCCGGACGACCCGACGCTCTGGAGGGATCTCGGGATCGCGCGCCGCGTGGCCGGGATGCCGCGCGAGGCGGTGACGTGCCTGCGCGAGGCCCTGCGGCTCGACCCGGAGGACGCCGCGGGGGCCGGGATCGAGCTCGGGCGTGCCCTCCGGGAGCTCGGCGAGTGGGACCGCGCGGTGGCGGCCTACCGCGAGGCGCTGGCGCACCACCCGGAGCGCTCGGACCTCTGGAGCGAGCTCGCGATCCTCTACTCCGAGATGGGCCTCTTCTCCGAATCCGATCAGGCCGTCCGGGAAGCCATTCGGTTGAAGCCGAACAATGCGGCCGCGTGGCACACGATCGCGACCAACACCCTGAAGCAAGGCAAGCGCGACACCGCTCAGCGCGCCTATCGGCGCATGAAGGAGCTCAATCCGGATTTCGCCGACGAGATCCTGAGCTGGGTCGCCCACACGACCGGGCTTCCGCCCGATGCGCTGTCCGAGCCGGCGCTGGCGCCCGTGACGGGAGCCAAGGCCCGGCGCGGCCGGCTCCTGCCCTTTCGATCCCGCGCGTAGCCGGCCCGACCCGCGGGCGGCGGCTGCGCGGAATCGTAAGATCCCCGCGTGTGGCGTCGCGCGCTCGCCCGGTCCGGCTTTGCGGCGACCGGGATTCTCTACGGAGCGCTCGGGGTCACCGCGACCCGCGTGGCGCTGCTCGGCGCGCGCGATCCCGCCGGCGGAATGCCGGCGGCTCTGCGCCTGATCCTGAGCCAGCCCCGCGGGCGGACGCTGCTCTGGGCGGTGGCGGCCGGCCTGGCCGCCTTCGCGCTCTGGCACCTGATCGAGGCGCGTAACCGGCGCCGCACGTGGCTCGATCGCATGGGCCATCTGGCCGGCGCCGCCGGTCATGCCGCCCTCGCCTGGAGCGCGGTGTCTCTGCTCCTGCGCTGGCGACAGCCGCCGGATGCGCTCGGGCGCTCGGCCCTGGAGTGGCTCCTCACCCGGAGTTTCGGTCCCTTCGTGATCGAGGCGGTCGGGGTCGCCACGATCGGCGGCGGGATCTTCGAGATCGCGCAGGGCGTGAGCGGGAGGCTCCGGAACCGCTTCGCGACGCAGTGGCTGGCGCGCGACGCGGCGCGGGCCGTCAAACGGATCGCGCGTTTCGGTCTGGCGGCCCGAGGTGTGGTCCTGGTCGGTGATCGGGGTCTTCCAGGTGCGCGTGGCCGTGAACCTCGACCCGAGTGAGCTTCGCGAGATCGGCGGCGCCCTGAAGGCGGTGTCCCGTTCGACGGCGGCCGGGCCGCTGCTGGCCGGCGTCGTGGGCCTCGGCCTCATCGCCTACGGCTTCTACATGGGGGTTCTCGCGGTGGCCGCAGGCGGACCTGACGAGGCACTTTCGCGCTACACCGACCCTGTTACGCGAGGTAACACTTCGATCCGGGAACCCGAAGGCCCATGCCGGAAAGCCTCTACCGGCGAACCACTTGGAAGCTGGCCGCGGGATTGCGTGAAAGGAGGGCGGGGCCAACCGGTGTCCGTGTGGATTCCCGGCCCTGGAGGCAACCATGGCAGGCGCTCTGAGTGACCGCAACACGACGCACGTGGGAGTCGATCACTCGACGCTCAAGGGCGAGCCGACGGGATCCGATACGCGCTATTCCGTGGCGCTGACCGGTCCGCTGGATGAAGTCTGGTCCGAGGCCTACCGGATCCAGCAGGCCGATTCGACCGCCTTCCGCCGGCTGCACCTCGACACCGCGACGCGAACGATCTCATTCACCTGCCGGGCGATCGACGGCCCGACGGAGGTCTTCGAGATCCTCGAGCGGCTGGACGCGCTCATCAAGCGCGTCAATCTCCAGATCGGCGCGCGCCGCTAGCTCTCTCGCGGGGCGGCGCTACGCCTTCAACTTCGCGAGGATGCCCGAGATCCGCTTCTTCTGCGTCTCGTCCGTCGTCATCGCCAGCGCCTTGCTGTAGTACTCGGTGGCCAGCTTCTTGTCTCCCTTGATCCCGTAGGCTTCCGCCAGGCTGTCGTAGGCGTTCCAGGACTTGGGGTAGTCCTTGACGTTTTTCTGGAAGACGACGATGGCCTCATCCACCTTCTTGTCGCCCAGCAGCTGGTAGCCGTAGGTGTTCATGTCGGCCTCGACGGCGAGCTGGACCGCCTTGGCGCGCAGCGACGCGGCGGCTTGGGCGTCGCCCTTCTTTTCGAGCAGCCCCGCCTTGACACGCAGGTTCGTGAAGTTTTCGTTGAGCCCGATCGACCGGTCCGCCCAAGCGAGACCCTGGTCGAGGTCGACGTCGTGCTGCAGACAGTACGCGGCCGCCTGACTCCACCCCTGCCATCCGAAGCGGGGAAGTCCGCGCAGCTGGGCGCGCAGGCTCTCGACGACGACGGCCGGTGTGTCGACGGTGATCCGCACGGGAACCGCCAGCTCGGCCCAGCGCAGGACGGCGGTCGTGGAACCCTCGGTGGGATCCTCGAAGGTGTAGCTCAGGCGTTCCTCGAACGGGGAAGGCTTCGGCGTGACGGTGACGCGCAGCGCGTCCTCCTTGGCGTCGTAGCTGAAGCTGCCCCAGGCCGTCGACATGTTGCTGAAGATGACGGTCCATTCCTTGTCGGTCGGGATCATGTGCAGGCCGTAGGTGCCCGCCGGCGAGCTTCTGCCCTTCGACGGCGACCGGAGAATTGAAGGTGACGATGGTGTTCTCGTTGGCGCCTGCCCGCCAGACTTCGCCGTAGGGCACCAGCTCACCCCAGATCTTGCGCTTGTTCACGGCCGGCCGGTGGTACCGGATGGCCATTTCGGTCAGCCCGACCTTCTGCGTGACCGAGGCCTCGGGGCTGGCCTGCGGAAGATCCAGCGGGGGAATCTGCGCCCGAAGAACCGCACCGGGCGTCCCGACGGCCAGGAGCATGCCGATCCGCAGACCGATGAGTGTCAGTGACTTCATTCTGAATTCCTCCATGCCATCCGGGCCGGGGGCCCGGCGCCTGTTTGCGGCTCGCGCTGGAAGTTCTTACGGAGCGAACCGGTCAGGGTTTCGGCGGGCGGGCACCGGAGCGGGAGCGCCTTCTTGAGAGAATGCGGTTCAAGCCATGTTTCTCGACCGCGAGGTGGGATCGCTGCACGAGCCGCTCTCCGGCAGGCGATGGGACCGGCCGGAGATCGCGCGGCGTTGGCGCGAAAGGACGGCCTCCTATCAGCAGTGGGGCCTGACGCCTTCCGACCTGGTCTTTCTCCACTTCGGAAACACGCTCGAGTTCTTCGTCGAGTTGCTGGCCATCTGGTCCCTCGGAGGCCGCGTGGCGCCGATCGATCCCCGCCTCACGGATTTCGAGGTCGAGACTCTTGCCGCCGCTGCGGGCCCGCGCTTCTCGGCCTGGCTCGGATCCCCGGGTTCCGGAAGCGTCGCCGAGCGTCTCGCGGCGCGGGGTGTCGCGATCGTCGATGCCGGCGAGGTGTCGCCGGCGCCGCCCGGGGGCCAGCCGCTGCCGGCGGTTGCCATGGACGCGGACGCTCTCATCCTCTTTACCTCGGGGACCACGGGCCAGCCCAAGGGCGTCGTGCACACCCACCGGTCCCTGCGGGCGCGCTGGATGAGCCTGCGGCAGGCGCTCGGGCTGGAAAAATACCGGCGGACGCTGTGCCTGCTTCCGACCCACTTCGGTCACGGGCTGATCTGCAATTGCCTCTTCCCGTGGCTGTCCGGGATGGACCTCTTCGTCCTGCCGCCATTTCGATCGGACCTGCTCGTGGATCTGGGCGGCATCCTCGACCGAAACGGGATCACTTTTCTGTCCTCGGTGCCGTCGGTCTGGCGCCTGGCGCTGCGGACGGCCCGGCCGCCGGTCCGGCGGAGCGTCGAGCGCGTCTTCTGCGGTTCCGCGCCCCTCTCGGCGCAGCTCTGGCGGGGGATCCAGGACTGGACGGGCACGCGCGAAGTCTGGAACGCGTACGGGATCACCGAAACGGGCAGCTGGCTGGCGGGTTCGTCGGGAAAGGACCTCGTCGTCGAAGACGGGTTCATCGGCGAGCCCTGGGGCTCGGTCGTGCGGGTCCTGCGCCGCGGGTCCGAGGAGACAACGGGCGGACTGCCCGAACCGTGCGGCCCGGGAGAGGCGGGGGACGTCTGGGTCAATACGCCGGCGCTGATGCGCGGCTACCTGGGACGGGACGATCTGACGCGCCAGGTCGTCCGGCACG
This sequence comes from uncultured Acidobacteriota bacterium, assembly GCA_963725095.1. Lineage (GTDB taxonomy): Bacteria > Acidobacteriota > Thermoanaerobaculia > UBA5066 > Gp7-AA6 > DATBFU01. Next base: position 191,284 of record CAVRXJ010000004.1, on the reverse strand, counting down.
GCTGGTTCTCGACGGGCGACATCGGCCTGCTCGACGACCGCGGCCAGCTGTATCTGCGCGGCCGCGAGCGGGAAGAGATCAACAAGGGCGGGATGAAGGTCTACCCGGGCGACATCGACGCCGTCGCCGAACGGTTCGAGGAGACCCTCGACGTCTGTGCCTTCGGATTCGAGGACGCGCTGCTCGGCGAGAACGTCGGTCTCGCCGTCGTCCTGAAGACGAAGGAGCCGGAGACGCTCGGCCGGCTGCTCGCCTGGATGCGGCGGCACCTGGCGCGGCACCAGATGCCGGCGCGCTGGTACTTTCTCGAGGAGATTCCGCGCACTTCGCGCGGCAAGGTCAACCGGGCATCGGTGGCGGCGCACTGCGCCCCCCTGGAGCCCTGCGACATGCGCGGGATCGCATCGGACGATGCTCGGGGCGTCGATTCGTAAGCGGGACTCGCGGCCGGCGGATTCCCGCGAGGCGCTGCGCGGCGAGCTCGTGCGTTTTCTCCAGGGATTGGACCTCGGGTCCGCGGTGCGTTGGGACGAGGACCCCTCTCTGCTCCGATCGGGGCTGATCGACTCGATGGCCCTCTTTCATCTCGTCGGTTGGATCGAGCAGCAGACCGGGGCCGCGATCGACCCGGGCTCCCTGGACATCGCTTCCGAGTGGGACACGGTCTCCGGGATCCTTCGGTTCGTGGAAGAGCGCCGCGGGGACGGGCCGTCGGGAGAAGACCGCCCGGACCCGGACTGAGGCCGCCACGGGCACCGCGATGACGGATCCCTACCGGATCCTCCGCTACGGCCCCGAGTTTCGGGATCGGGTCCTGCGGCTGCAAACCCGGTTGTGGAGCTCCGACCTCTCCGTGAACGACGCCTACCTGCGCTGGAAGCACGAACAGAACCCCTACACGAAGGAGCCGCTGATCTTCCTGGCCGTCTGCGGGGACGAAGTGGTGGGAATGCGGACGTTCTTCGGAACCGAGTGGCAGGTCGGATCGCCGGAAGAGAGGTTCGTCGCCCTGTACGCCGACGACTTCGCGATCGCTCCCGAGCACCGCAACCGGGGCCTGGTCTCGAAGATCATGCGGAAGGCGTTCGACGATCTCGCGGACGGGCCCTGGGAGTGGGCCGTCAACCTGAGCGCAGGAAGCGTGACGCTGCTCGCCTCGCTGTCCGCCGGATGGCGGCGGATCGTGCTCATGGAGCCGCTCGGGCGGCGCGCGCGGCCGGCCGCCCTCCTCGGCCGGGCCCACCGCTGGCTGAGTCGCCGCGCGCTTTGGAAGGGCCTTCCGGCGCGGATCCTCGCCGACGCCGCCGGGCTGCGATCCCCCTTCGCGCGCATCGATCGCGCGATCGAGCGGGATGCGGGGCGTCTGGCGCCGGGCATCACCGCGCTGCGCTCCGCCCCGTCGGAGGCGATGGCCGAACTCGTGGCGAGGCTTCCCTGGGATGGACGGATCCGCCACGTGCGGGACGCGCGCTACCTCGACTGGCGATACCGCAACCCGCAGCGCGACTACCGCTTTCTCCTCTGGCGGCGCGAGCGGGTGGAGGGGTACCTCGTCCTCCAGACGCGGCGGGACGGTCCGCCGGAGTCAGGCCGGGTTTCCGTCGTCGACTGGGAAGGCTCCGATGCGCGGGTGCGGACGGACCTGCTCGAGGCCGCCATCGGTGCGGGAGACTTTGCGGAGCTCACGATCTGGAAGGCCACGGTTTCCGCGGAGGCGCAGGGTCTCCTGCGGCGTGCGGGCTTTTCGCCGATCGATCCGGAGCGGACCGCGCGAGGCATCCCGAGCTTGATCGCGCGGCCGATTCGCGATGCGCGGCTGACGGAAGACGCGACCGTCGGCGGCCGCCGGTTGCTGGATCCCGGCAGCTGGGACCTGCGGATGATCTACTCGATGCACGGCTAGCGGCCCGGCGTCGGTCGCCTTCTCACGCCGTTTGACGCGGCCTTTTCCGCGCTGCCGGCGATCGCGAGGAATCCCCTGGCGCGAGCCTCGCGCGCGAGCGCCTCGAGCCGTGGTCCCGCTTCGCCGGCGCGTCCCGACGCCATGTCGATCCGCCCGAGGGCCAGGCGCGCCTCGAGCTCCGAGGCGACGAGCCCCTTCTCCTTCGCATGCGCGATCGCCGCTTCGAGGGTCCGGCGGGCGGCGGCGAGATCGCCGCTGCCGGCGCGGACGATGGCCGAGGCGAGCTGGGACTCGCGCCGCGCGCCGTCGTGCTGGCTGCGCGCCGCCGTCGCCCGAGCCTGCTCGGCCGCGCGGAGCGCCTCCGCCGGCCTTCCGGCCTCGGCGAGGGCGCGCGCCCAGACGGCGAGTGCGACCGCCTCGTCGTCGACGAGCTTCTGCCGGCCGAACTCCTCGGCGGCCGCCCCCGCGGCCGTCGCGGCGTCTGCGGGCCTTCCCTCCGCGAGCGCCACGCGCGCCAGGTCGAGCCGGCTCTGCTGCGCGGCCCCCTTTTCACCGAGCTCGTCGCGGATCGCGAGCGCGGCGTCGAAACGGCGCCTGGCCTCCTCGGGGCGCGCCTGCGCAAGGTCGACGAACCCGAGAACCGACAGGACGTACGCTTCCTCGTGGCGGTCGCCCGCCTCCCGGCAGACGGGAAGGCTCGCGTCGAGCATCTTGCGGGCGCCCTCGAGGTCTCCTGCTTCCAGCAGGAGCCCGGCCAGGCCGACCGCCGGGTAGACGGCCTTGGACTTCTGGCCCGAGTCCTGAAAGATCTTCAACGCCTGCTGGAAATGCAGCGTGCCCGCCGCCAGGTCGCCCCCGTCGGCCTCCATCTCGGCGATGTTGTTCAAGGCGATCGCGAGGCCGCCCTCATCGCCGATCTCCCGGTAGAGCGGCACCGCGCGCTCGAACACGGCCTTCGCGCCGCGGAAGTCTCCGGCCACGACGAGCGCCGCGCCGATGTTGTTGAGCGTCTGGGCCTCGCCCGCCTTGTCGCCGATCTCGCGGTAGATGGCGAGCGCCTCGTCCGAATGGCGCCGCGCCGTCGCGAGGTCGCCCTGGTCGCCGACGACGCTCGCGATGTTGTCCAGGGCGCCGGCGGCGAAACGGCGGCTGCCGATCTCACGCGCGATCGAGAGCTCCTCCTCGTAGGCGGCGCGGGCTCCCGGGAGATCCCCGAGATCGTACGGGAGTTGCCGATGCTGTTCAGGGCCGCGACCAGCCCGCCCTTGTCGCCCGTCGCGGCGTACAGCGCCCGCGACTGCTCCGACGGCGCGAGGGCCGCCTTCGGGTCGCCCAGATTGCGCTGCGCCGTGGCGCGGTGCAGGTTTGCGGTGGCGACCAGCAGGCGCGCTCCCTGCTTCTCCCCGAGCGCGACCGCGCGGGCGGACGCCGCCTCCATGCGCTGGAAGTCGGACAACCCGAGCGCCGTCGTAGCCTCCGCGACGTCGATCCGGGGATCGTCGCTGCCGAACGACCGGCGCAGCGACGCGATCGTCGCGAGCGCGTCGTTGCCCTTGCCGGCCCGCGCCTGCGCGCGGGAGAGGTGCAGGCCGTAGTCGAGGTTGTCGGGGAAGAACGTGAAGAGCGATCGGTAGATCTCGATCGCCTGGGGCCATTGGTTCGCGATCTCCCGGTAGCGGCCCTCGATGGAGAGGCGCGTTTCGCGCGACAGGCCGGAGGACTTGTCGAAAGCGGTCTTGGCCTCGGCGAGCGCCTTCGCGTCGTAGCCGAGATCGGACCAGGCCGCCGCGAGCGCCGCGTGGGCCAGCGCATGGTTCGGGTCGGCCGCGACCGCCTGCTCCATGAGCTCCCGCCCCGCGACGACGTCGAAGATCCGCAGCTTCGCCAGACCCTCCGCGTAGAGCCGCTGCGCCTCGGGGCCCGAGGGCAGGGTGGCCTTCACGGCCGCGGCCTCCGTTTCCGACACCGCGCCGAGCCCGAGCTTGGCCCGCAGCTGGGCGCCGGCGCGCGTGGCCAGGCCGTCGAGGTCCGCCTGCGTCCCTTTCTCGGAGACGACGGCGATCGTCTCGCCGGCCGCGGCGTCCTGCAGGCGCAGGTCGAGCCGGACCGGCGCGCCGGGCCCGGGACCGGAGACGAGGTAGGAGCCGAGCAGCACCAGATCGGCGCCGAGGTTCTTCCGCACGCGCGCCAGAGACTCTCGCCCGAGCGCGTCGGTTTCCGGCAGCGTCAGATCCACGCGCATCCGCGCCACGTCTTCGCTCGGGATGGCGCGCAGCTTCTCGCCCGCGGCGAGCTCGGTCGTCAGCAGCTCCGAGAGCGCCGTCGAGAGCCAGGCTTCTTCGGCCCGGCCCGTGAGATTCTTCAGGCCGACGACGGCCACGGCGCGGCGCGGGGCCTTCGCCGAAGCGGCCGACGGCGCCGGCGGCCGTCGCGTACCGGCCTTCCAGGCGACGTACGCCGCGACTCCCGAGAGGAGCACCGCCGCGGCGATCCCCGACCGCGGTGAGGCGGGTGCGCCGCCGCCGCGCGCCGGGCCCCTCGGGCACCTCCTCGCCGCCGAGGCTGCGCACGATGTCCGGCGCGGTCGCGAAGCGGTCGGCGGGATCGCGTTCCAGGCAGCGCAGGATCGTCTGCTCCCACCGCGCGTCGAGCTCGGGCGCGAGGGCGCGCGGCGAGGGGGGGCGCTCGGTCAGCCGCTTGACGGCGACGGTGATCGGGCGATTCGCCGGTGAAGGGCCGGTCGCCCGTCACGAGCTCGTAGAGAACGACGCCGAAGGCGTAGATGTCCACCGAAGGCGTGATCTGTCCCCCCTCGACCTGCTCCGGCGCCATGTAGTCCGGCGTCCCGATGACCATCTCGGTCTCGGTGCGAGCCGCGGACAGCGAGGCCGACGCGCCCGAGCGGCTCCGGCGGGCCAGGCCGAAGTCGGTGACGACGGCCCGAAGGCCCCCCGTCTTCTGCGAATCCGGGACGAGCATCACGTTGGCGCTCTTGAAGTCGCGATGGATCACGCCGGCCTCGTGCGCCGCGCCGATCGCCGACGCCATCTGCGCGACGAGCGGGAGGGCTTGCGCCTCCGTCAAGCGCCCGGCGCGGGCGATCCGGTCGGCCAGCGTCTCTCCGGTCAGCAATTCCATCGTCAGGAACTTCGTCTCGCCGTGCTGGAAGACGTCGAAGATGCGCGAGACGTTGGGGTGTGTGACCTGCCGGGCGAGGTACACCTCGCGGAGGAACCGGTCCATCGTTCCGGGGTCCCCGGCGATGTCGGCGCGGATCGTCTTCAAGGCCACGCGGTCGCGGAGGACCTGGTCCTCCGCCGCGTAGACCTCTCCCATGCCGCCCTGCGCGATGAAGCGGAGGATGCGGAACCGCCCGGCGAGGACGTCTCCGGGCGAGAAGACCGGAGGGCGGGAGGCGCGCCGGCCTTCCGACGAAGTGGTGCCCGCGGGCGTCGCGATGGTGACCTGGTCGTCGTTCTCGGGCGGGTCAGGCATCGCCGTTTTCCGTCATGACGGCTCCGCGCGGACGGCGGTCAGCCGTTGGCGCGCTGGAACTCCTTCATGAAGGACACGAGGGATTCGACTCCGGCCTTCGGAAAGGCGTTGTAGATCGAGGCGCGGATGCCGCCGACCGAGCGGTGCCCCTTCAAGCCGTCGAGCCCGGCGGCCGTCGTCTCCTTGACGAACCTGCTCTCGAGCTCCTCGGAGGGCAGCCGGAACGTGACGTTCATGTGGGAACGGCTGCCCGGCTTCGCGTGCGCGCGGTAGAAGCCGCCCGAGCCGTCGATCGCGTCGTAGAGCAGCCGCGACTTTTCCGCGTTGCGCCGTCCGATGGCCGCCAGGCCGCCCTGGGCCACGAGCCACTGCATCGTCAGCCGCATGATGTAGATGCCGAAGACCGGCGGCGTGTTGTAGAGGGACTTCTCCTTGGCGTGCGTGTTGTAGTCGAGGATCGTCGGGAGCCCCTTCGGCGAGCGCGCGAGCATGTCGTCGCGCAGGATGACGAGCGTCACGCCCGACGGCCCGAGGTTCTTCTGCGCGCCGGCGTAGATCAGGGCGTAGCGGGAGACGTCGATCGGCCGGCTGAAGATGTCCGAGGAGGCGTCGCAAACGAGCGGCACGGCGCCGGTCTGAGGCTCCCGCTCCCACTCGGTGCCGTAGATCGTGTTGTTCGACGTGAAGTGGACGTAGGCGGCCCCCGGGTCGAGCTTGAGCTCCGCCGGCTCCGGAATCCGGCAGAAGTTCTCCGACTCCGTCGTCGCCGCGACGTTCACGGTGCCGACCCGCTGCGCTTCCTTGACGGCTTTCTGCGACCAGACGCCGGTGACGACGTAGTCCGCCTTCCCTCCGGCCGGCAGCAGGTTCATCGGCACCATCGAGAACTGCAGCGACGCGCCTCCCTGGAGGAAGAGCACGTGATAGTTGGCCGGGATGCCCGCGAGCTTGCGGATGTCGGCCTCGCAGCCCTGGATGATGGCGTCGAAGGTCTTCGAGCGGTGGCTGATCTCGAGGACCGACATGCCGACACCCGGGAGGGCCATCAAGTCGCGCTGCGCCTCGGCGAGCACCGGCTCCGGCAGGATCGCGGGTCCGGCCGCGAAGTTGAAGATGCGGGTCGTCATGTCGGCCTCCTCGAGCCCCGAAGTATAGAGAACCGCGGCGCGGCGGTGCGGCCGCCGGATCGGGTGCGGCTAGAATGCGCCGCCATGCGCAACATCCGACCGATCATCGCTCTCGGGATTCTGCTTGCCGCGGCGCGAACGGGCGCCGGCGCCGGACCGGACACGCCGGAGCCCGGGACGCGGGAGGCCATCGCGGCCGCGACGACCGAGGCGCGCTTTCTGTCTCCCTGGGTCGCCGACCTCCCGGCCTCGGCCACCGTCCCCTCGCCGACCCGCCACCTCGGCCACATCGCGGGCGCCCCGGGCGAGCTCTCGCGCACCGACCAGATCTATTCGTACTACAGGGCGCTGGCGGCGGCGACGCCGCGGGTCCGCGTCGAGACGATCGGGAAGAGCGAAGAGGGCCGCGACATCCTCCTCGTCTTCGTCGGCGACGAGACGAGCCTGGCGAACCTCGACCGGACGCGCGAGGACATGGCGGCGCTCGCCGACCCCCGCCGGACCGACGAGGCGGCGATGGAGGCGATCGTGGCCCGCGCGCGTCCGCTCTACTGGCTGCAGGGCGGCCTCCACTCGACCGAGACCGGGCAGCCCCGAGATGCTCATGGAGCTCGCCTACCGGCTGGCCGTCTCGAACGAGCCGCGGATCCAGAACATCCGCGACCACGTGATCGTCCTGATCAACCCGGTGGCGGAGCCGGACGGCCGCGACCGCGCCGTGGACTGGTTCTACCGCCACCTCAAGGGAAAGACCGACTTCGACAACCTGCCGCCGATCGATCCGCCCTACTGGGGCAAGTACGTCTTCCACGACAACAACCGGGACCTGGTCCAGCGGAAGCTCGCCCTGACGCGCGCCTCCGAGGACGCGTTCCTGAAGTGGCATCCGGTCGTGTTCCACGACCTGCACGAGTCCATTCCGCTGCTCTCGATCTGGACGGGCACCGGCCCCTACAACATCCACCTCGATCCGATCACCACCTCCGAGTGGCACGCGATCGCGTTCTCCGAGGTCACGGAACTGACGTCGCTCGGCATGCCCGGCGTCTGGACGTGGGGCTTCGGGGAGGGCTGGTCGCAGATCTACGCCGACTCCGTGGCGACCAACCACAACGCGATCGGGAGGGGTTACGAGACCTTCGGGAACGGCACGGCCGAGACCGTCGAGCGCGTCATCGAAAAGGAAGAGGAGTACACCGGCAACGCGGTGACCGAGCCGGACTGGTATCGGACGCTTCCTCCGCCCAAGAAGTTCCGCTGGTCCCTGAGGGACAACACCAACTACATGGAGACGGGGGTCCTCGCGGCGCTCGGGTACACGGCCGGCAACGGGGCCCAGATGATGCGCAACTTCTGGCGCCGCGGGCGCAACGCCGTCCGCAAGGGAGAGACCGAGAAGCCCTACGCGATCGTCATTCCCGAGAAGCAGGCGGACCGCCGCCGACTCGCGGCGATGGTGGATCTGCTGCGCGCCCACGGGATCGAGGTGTCGCGGGCGACGGCGGCCTTCCGGGTCGCGGAGGGAAGCTATCCCGCGGGCACGTTCATCGTCCGGATGGACCAGCCGTACCGCGGCTACGCGCTCGACCTGCTCACGGCGCAGAAGTACCCGGCGGACAAGGCGCTCTATCCGCCGTACGACGACGTGGCCTGGGCGCTTCCCTTCAGCTACGGCATCGAGGTCAAGGCGATCGGCGACGCCGCCGTGTCGAAGGTCCCCGCCGCGCCGGTCTCGGCGCCGGTTTCCCTGCCGGGCCGCGTCGAAGGCGACGGGGCCGTCTACCTGCTCGCGGACAGCGGGCAGGAAGCGCTTCTCGAAGCGCGCGTGCGGCTCGGGACGTTCCGCCTCGAAGCCGCCGAGAAGGCCTTCTCGGCCGGGGGCCGCAACTATCCCGCCGGATCCTGGGTGATTCCGGCGCAGCCGGACCTGCGGCCCGCGCTGGAGCGCACGGCCGCCGACCTGAGCCTCGATTTCGAAGGCGGCCGCGTCCGCGCCTTCGGTCCCCCGACACGAGATCGCGTTTCCACGCCTGGCGGTGCTCCAGACCTGGAGCGACACGCAGTCGGCGGGCTGGGTCCGGATGATCTTCGACGAGCGGAAGATCCCGTACACGCTGATCATGAACGAGGACGTGCGCGCGGGGAACCTCGCGGCGCGCTTCGACGTGATCCTGTTTCCCAACACATACAGCAGCCTGAAGGGGATCGTCGGCGGCGAGGATCCGAAATTCTCGCCGCTCGCGTACGAGCGCAGCGACGCCTTCCCGACCCTGGGCTCTCCCACCTCCTCGCCGGACATCACGGCCGGCCTGACGTGGCGGGGCGTGGGGAACCTGGAGGAGTTCGTGCGCGGCGGAGGCCTCTTCATCACGCTCGGCGGCGCCTCGACGCTTCCGCTGGACGGCGGCATCGCGCGCGACGTGAGCCGGGCCTCGGGCAAGGCGTCCACGCCGGGCAGCGAGCTGACGGCGCGCTTCCGGCGGCCGGACCATCCGATCGCCTACGGGTTTCCCGGAGATCACCTCGGTCTTCCGCGAGGATCGGCCGATGTACCGGGTCCGGCGGTCCGAGGAGGATCGGATCGTGCTCCAGTGGGGAGCGGCCCTGCCGCAAGGAGGACGGCGACGAAGACGCCGGCCGAGGGCGAGACGAAGCCCAAGGAGCCCGAGCTCGTCGTCAGCGGCGGCGTCAAGGGCGGGGACGGACCTCGTCGGCAAGCCGGCGATCCTCGACATCCCCACGGGGAAGGGCCGCGTCGTCGCCTTCGACTTCGACCCGATCCACCGGTACCTGACGCTCTCCGACTTCCGCCTCGTCTGGAACGCGATCCTGAACTGGGACGACCTGCCGCGCTCCGCTAAAGCGACACCACCGACAGCTCGATGATGTGCGGCGTGCTGCGGCGCATCGCGTCCAGCACGTCCGGCGAGGGCTCGCCGTTCAAGTGGATGCGGGCGACGGCGGCCCGGGCGCCGTCGAAGACGATGTTCTCGGTCTCCTGAACGTTGATCCCGGCCTCCTGGAGGCGGTCGAAGACGGCGGCGAGCACGCCGATCCGGTCGTAGTGGCGCACGACGAGCAGGTGCGTCGCGGGCGACTTCTTGGCGAGGTTGACCACGTTGGGCGGGCGTCCCGTGTCGCGGAACTCCCGCACGATCCGCACCGTTTCCGCCGCGATCGCTTCCTGGGCCTGGTCGGTCGAGGCGCCGATGTGGTGCGTGCCGATGGCGCCGGGTTCCTGGAAGATCGGCGCGGCGACGTCGCCCGAGCCCCCGGAAGGCTCGGCGGCGAAAACGTCGAGGCCGACGCGCAGGCCCTTTGCCCCGACGGCACGCGCGAAGCGCGTCCTCGTCGACGACCTCGGCCCGCGACGTGTTGACGAAGAACGCGCCCGGTTTCATGGCCGCGAAGAACTTCTCGTCGCACAGGCTGCGGGTTTCGGGCTTCAAGGCGAGGTGCACGCTGACGACGTCGGCGGCGGCGGCGACCTCGAGGGGAGAAGCCTTCCAGCGCGACGCCGAGGGCCTGCGCCGTCTCGGGCGTCAGGCCGCGGCTCCAGGCGACGACGGGCATTCCGAAGGCGCGGGCCCGCGGGACCATCTCCTTCCCGATCCCGCCCATGCCGAGGATGCCGAGCGTCGCGCCGAAGAGTCCGCGGGCCTTCGCGTACTCCTTCTTGTTCCAGACGCCGCGTTTCAGGTCGCTCGCGCCTTCGACGATGCGCCGGTCGAGGGCCAGGATCAGCCCGAAGGCGAGCTCGGCCACGGCGATCGAGTTCTTGCCCGGGCAGTTGGCGACGGAGATGCCGCGCTCCGACGCCGCCTCGACGTCGATCGTGTTGTAGCCGGCGCCGGCCCGGATGACGAGCGACAGCCGGCCCGCCTCGAGCATCGCGCGGGTGACCTTCGTCGAGCGCACGACGAGCACCTCCGCGCCCTCCGCGCCGATCGCCGTCGTGAGCGTGTCGTCCTTCAGATCCGGCCGGTAGAGGACCTCGCAGCCGAGCGCCGCGAGGCCATCGAGGCCGCTCTTCTCGAACTTGTCGGCGACGAGGACCTTCATATCTCGTGGATCAACAAGCCGTCCCGGAGCTTCGGCTCGAACCAGGTCGACTTGGGCGGCATGATCTCGTTCGCGTCGGAGATCGCCATCAGCTCGTCGAGGGAAACGGGATACATCGAAAAGGCCACCGCGGCCTTCCCGGAGTCGACGAGCCTCGACGAGCTCGCCGGTTCCCCGGATGCCGCCCACGAAGTCGATCCGCTTGTCCGTGCGGATGTCCCGGATGCCGAGAAGCGGCTCGAGGACGTGGCGCTGCAGGAGGTCGGCGTCGAGCGCGGCGATGGCGCCGCCGCCGGAAGGCCGGGGCAGCTCGAGTCCGTGCCAGCGTCCGGCCACGTAGACGCTCACCTCGCCCTTGCGGGCCGGAGCGGGAGGCGCGGCGTCGCGAACGCGGAACTGCCGGCGCAGGTCGTCCAGGAACTGGTCCGGCGTCTTGCCGTTCAGGTCCCGGACGACGCGGTTGTAGGGAAGGATGCGGACCTGGCCGGCGGGGAACACGACCGTCAGGAAGTAGTTGTAGGGCTCCTGGCCCGTGTGGCCGGGATTGGCGGCCGCGAGCTCCTGCCGGGCGCGGCTCGCGCTCGCGGCGCGGTGATGGCCGTCGGCGATGTAGAGCAGGGGAACCGCGCGAAAGGCCGTCTCGAGCCGGCGCGTCGCCTCCGGCGAAAGCCGCCAGACCGTGTGGGACGACGCCGTCGGGAGCCGTGAAGTCGAAGAGCGGCGCTTCGCGGCGGGCCTCTTCCACGATCCCGTCGATCTCGGGCCGGTCCCGGTACGTGAGGAAGACCGGTCCCGTCTGCGCCCGCAGGCGCACCATGTGGCGCGTCCGGTCGTCCTCCTTGTCCTTGCGCGTGCGCTCGTGCTTTCGGACGACGTCCCGGTCGTACTCGTCGATCGAGGCGCAGCCGGCGACACCGGTCTGCTCGTGATCGCCCATCCGAAGGCGGTAGAGGTAGAGCGACGGCGCCCGCTCGGCCGCGAGCGGCGCCTCCCGCCGCAGCTTCGCGAAATTCTCGGCGGCGCGGGCGTAGACGGCGTCGGCGTGGGGATCGGCGCCTTCCTCGAGGTCGATCTCGGGGCGCGAGACGTGCAGGAACGAAAGCGGGTTGCCCGCCGCGAGCGCACGGGCCTCGGCGGTCGAGACCACGTCGTAGGGAACCGCGGAGACCGCGGCGGCGCTCTTCGGGTCCGGACGCAGCGCGCGAAACGACCGTACCGTTGCCATTCCCCTCCCCCGATTCCGCGGGCCGACCCGTGGCCCGAGGCGGGGATTCTAAGGGATCTTGCGCGCCGTCCTTTCGTTAGAATCGGCGCGAATTCCACAAGACGAGGAGGTCGGATGCGTTCCAAGACGTTTCGCGCCGCGCCCGCGCTGATCATCCTTCTTCTGGCGCCGATGGCCCTGCTCTCGGGAGCCGACGCCGGCTCGAAGCCCGATGCGACGCCGGCGGCCCGCCGCGTCGAGCGGGGGAAGTACCTGGTCACGATCATGGGCTGCAACGACTGCCACACGCCCTGGAAGATGGGGCCTAACGGCGGTCCGGAGCCCGACATGACCCGGATGCTCTCGGGCCACCCCGAAGGATTGAAGATGCCGCCCCCTCCGCCGCCTTCGGGGCCCTGGATCGCTTCGATCGGGGCGACTTTCACGGCGTTTGCCGGCCCCTTCGGTGTGACCTATGCCCCCAACCTGACGCCCGACCAGAACACGGGGATGGGCATCTGGACGGAGGAGATGTTCGTGAAGGCGATCCGGACGGGGAAGCATTTCGGAACGTCGCGCCCGATCAAGCCGCCGATGCCCTGGATGTGGCACCGGCACGCGACCGACGAAGACCTGAAGGCGATCTTCGCCTACCTGCGCTCGATCCCGCCCATCGTGAACCACGTGCCGGACTACCAGGAGCCGCCGGCCGCGCCGCGCCCGCGAAGAATAGCGGCAGCCGGCGGCTACAGGGCCGCGAGGAACTGGAAGTACTGCTCGTCGGAAGCGGTCAGCGTCATGCCGAACCCGCTCGGCACGAGGCGGGCCAGCGCCGTGGGAGCCCGGTACGACCGCACGACCTTTCCCTGCAGCGGGGATCCGCTTTCCGTCGGGCAGGTGCAGCTCGGCGGAGATCGCAGAGCCCAGGTTCGGGATGCGGATCGAGCGCACGAAGAGCCCGAAGGGCGACAGGTTATAGGTGAACCCGACGTACGGAGCTCCCGCGAGGCGAAACTCGATCACGAGCCGCCGCTTCACGCGGGGAAATTTCCTCTTGTCCGCCATCTTGGCCGCGGAGACGTCCCACCTCCCCGCGTGCCCGGAAGCATACGCCCGGGCCCCCCGGGCGCAAGCCCTCCTTTTCGGGTCCGCCGGAGGCGGCGGGAGGCCCCGTCAGCGCGCCAGGCGGAGGGGAGGGCCGTCCTTTCCGGGGCGCTCCTTCTCCGGCGCCTCGGGGCGGGAGAAGTCGCGCTCGCCCGAGTAGACGGGGGCGCACCAGTGCCGGTACTTGTCCCGCCGGCCGCGCACGACGTCGAAGAAGACGTCGCGCAGGCCCGAGACGACCGGGCCCATCTTCCCGGCCCCGATCGGCCGGTGGTCGACCCGCGTGACCGCCGCGATTTGCGCGCCGGTGCCGCAGAGGAAAACCTCGTCGGCGAGCCCGATCTCCGTGCGGTCGACCGGCCGCTCGACCACCGTGAGGCCGAGCTCCTGCCGCAGCAGGTCGGCGGCCGTGCGGCGGGTGATCCCCTCGAGCACGTTCTCGGTGATCGCCGGCGTCACCGCCACGCCGTTCTTGACGAGGAAGATGTTGGCGGCCGAAGTCTCCGACACGTGGCCCGTCGTGCGACAGCACGATCGCGTCGTCGAATCCGGCGCGCTGCGCGTCGGTCTTCGCGAGCGCCGAGTTGACGTAGGCGCCGGCGATCTTGCCGCGGGCGGGGATCATGTTGTCGTCGACGCGCCGCCAGGAGGAAACCGTCAGGTGGAGGTCCTCGTCGTTCTCGAGGTAGCGGCCGTACGGGAAGGCGACCATCGAGACTTCCGGCGTCAGGTTGTGGAGGCGGACGCCGACCGACTCGTCGCCGTAGAACGCGAGCGGGCGCGCGTAGCAGTCCTCGCGGAGAAGCTCGGCGCGCAGCAGCTCGACGAGAGCCGCCGAGAGGCTCTCCTCGGTGAAGGCGAGGTCCATGCCGAGCAGGCGCGCGGACTCCAGGAACCGCCGGAAGTGATCGCGCGGGCGGAAGACGAAGAGCTCCTCTTCATCGGCGTTCCAGTAGCCGCGAAGGCCGGCGAAACAGGCCGTCCCGTAGTTCAGCGCGTGGGTCAGAACGCCGATCCGCGCCTCCGTGTAGGGAACGATGTGGCCTCGGAAGAACGCATGGCGGGGCAGCTGCATGGCGACGTCCTCCTCCTTCGCTCAGTGGGCGGCGTTTGCCGCGATCAGTCCAATTTCAGGTACCATTCGCAATCACTCATCGAGTGGCATTACAATCGGACCTTTCCAGGAGGCATTCAATAGCCACTTTGCCGAGACTGGACTGGGACCGGAGGGCGCGCCGCGGGCCCCTCGAGTTTGCGCGCGCGCTCGGCAACTGGTCCGAGGGGGACGGGCCTTCCTACCAGCGCCTGGCGGCGGCCGTTCGCGCCGCGATCCGGCGCGGCGACGTCGGGCCCGGCGAGAAGCTGCCCGCCGAGCGCGTGCTCGCCAGGCTGCTCTCCGTCTCCCGCACGACGATCGTGGCGGCCTACGAGGTATTGCGGCAGGAAGAGTGGCTCGAGAGCCGCCAGGGAAGCGGGACGCGCGTGCGCTCCGGGGGGCCCGGGCCGGCGAGGCTCCCGCCGGAAGACGGCGGCGGCTCCGTCCGGGGCAACCCGCTCTACCGGGGTCTGATCGAGGGCTCGGGCGGAACGATCGAGTTTCTCGGTGCCCACCCGACGGGCGCCGACTTTCTGGTCAAGGACCTCGCCACACCCGACCGGCGCGCGCTCGCGGCCCTGATGCGCACACCCGGCTACCTCCCGATGGGGCTGCCGGCGCTGCGCCAGGCGATCGCCGCCTACCTCTCGGGGCGCGGGCTTCCCACGACCGAGGAGCAGGTCCTGGTCACCTGCGGGGCGCAGCAGGCCATCGCGATCGCCGGCGCCGCCTTCGTGCGCCGGGGCGACGCGGTGGTGGTCGAAAACCCGACGTACCTGAGCGCCATCGACATCTTCACGAGCCTCGGCGCCCGGCTCACCCCGGTGCCCGTCGGGCGCGAAGGGGTCCGCGTGGATGCGCTGCGCGAGATCGCGAGCCGCACGGGGCCGCGGCTGCTGTACCTGATGCCCACGTTCCAGAACCCGACGGGGGCCCTGATGCCGGAGCGGTCGCGGCGGGCGGTCGCGCGGCTGGCCCGGGAGCTGGCGGTGCCGCTCGTCGAAGACCACACCCTGTCGGACCTTTCGCTGTCCGGGTCCGCCGCCGCCGCCGCTGGCGTTCTTCGAGCCGCAGGCGCCGATCCTGACGGTCGGCTCCCTCTCGAAGCTCTTCTGGGGCGGTCTGCGGGTCGGCTGGATCCGCGCGTCGGAGGACCTGCTCTCCCGAATCGCGAGGCGCAAGATCATGGCGGACCTCGGGGGGTCGCTCCTGTCCCAGCTGGCCGCGGTCCGCCTGCTCGCCAAGGCCGACGCCGTCCGGGAGATGCGGCGCAAGCAGATGCGCGAACGGTTCGACTGGCTCACGCGGCTGCTCGCCCGACACCTGCCCGAGTGGACCTGGGTGCCGCCGGCGGGCGGCCTCTCCCTGTGGGTGCGGCTGCCGCGCGGCAACGCGAACGAGCTCGCCCAGGTGGCGTTGCGCCACGGCGTCTCCGTCGTGCCGGGATCGCTCGCGTCGCCCGACGGCGGGTTCTCGGACCACCTGCGACTGCCGTTCGTCCTGGACAAGGAGCCGATGGAAGAGGGGATCCAGCGCCTGGCGCGCGCGTGGGCCGCGTACGCCGCGACGGCGCGGCCCGAGCGGGCGAGCCTGGACGTCCTCGTCTAGCTTCGCTCCCGGCTCACCGGAAGTACCTCGCCTCGATCTCCTCCGCGAGGGACGGCGCGAGCGGATCGGTCGCCGTCCTCTCGATCGCATCGCCTTCTCCGACGTGGCCCTCCTCCAGGACGCGCGCGTAGAAGCCGAGCCGGCGGCTCTCGAGCAGCTCCCCGACGAAGGCGGAGGATCCGGCCTTCAGCCCCATCTTGAAGCAGGGCGCGCGGGGCTTGGTGATCTGGATGACGGCGCCGCCGACGCGGAAGACGTCGCCGACGCGCACCGTGGTTTCGTCGAGCCCCTCCGTCGTGAAGTTCTCGCCGAAGAAACCCGCCGAGATCTGCGGCCGATCCTTGCGGAAATGCGCGTAGTGCTCGGAGGGGTACAGGTACACGGCCTGGTCCGGTCCGCCGTGGTAGCGCTTGTCGACCTGGACGTCTCCGGCGAGTGTGAGGCGCGTCAGGGCGACCCGGCCGTGCACCGGCTCCTTGAAGATTCCCGTTTCGACCTCGCGCCCGCGAGAGCGAAGGCTCTTTCGAGCGGCGACGTTGACCGAGAGCAGCCGCGCCGGGGGTTCGGGACTCGGAAGGGAGCGCTTCATGCCGGGAAGTACGCTCCCGCGCGCGCCGCGGTTCGCGGCCGGGCCGGCGGGGCGGGTTAAGATCGCGCGCCGAACGCAACACGAAGTGAGGTGCTCCGATGCGCTCCCTGGCTCTCGCGACGCTCGTTCTGGCCGCCGGTTGGACGGCCGCCGCCGGCCAGGCGCCTCCGAAGGCGGCGACCGGAACCGCGTCCGATGAGCCCCCGACGATCTCGGAGAGGACCGTCGGGCTCGAGCGGCGCGACGGCTTCGTGCCGTTCTACTGGGACGCGCGCAAGGGACAGTTGCTGCTGGAAGTTCCGGCGAACGGTCGAGGAGTTCCTCTACGGCTCGGGTCTGGCCGGAGGCGCGGGCCTGCTCGAAGTCAGCCTCGACCGCGGACAGATGAACGGCCTCGGCGTCTGCCGCTTCGAGCGGGTCGGGCCGCGTGTCCTCCTGATCCAACGGCAGACGACGCATGGCAGCGGTGTCGCCGACGCGGAACGCGCGCGCGTGGTCGAGGAGTCCTTTCCGTCTTCGGTCCTCGCCTCGCTTCCGATCGCGGCGGAGCAGGGGGATCGCGTCCTCGTCGACGCCACGGCCTTCCTGCTGGCCGACACGGAGGTCCTGCCGGCCCTGCGCGCGGCGGGGGTCGGGGAATGGAAGCAGGATCCCGGGCGCTCGGCCTTCCACTTCGACCGGACGGGAGCGTTTCCCCGAAACACCGAAATCGAGACCGTCCTGACGTTCGTCGCGGAGAAGGCGCCGACCGCCGTCGCAGCCGTCCTGCCCGACGGCCGCACGATGAGCCTGCGCGTCCACCACACGTTCCTGAAGCTGCCCGAGCCGGGATACCGGCCCCGGGCCTTCGACCCGCGCATCGGTT
Source organism: uncultured Acidobacteriota bacterium (assembly GCA_963725095.1). Classification (GTDB taxonomy): domain Bacteria; phylum Acidobacteriota; class Thermoanaerobaculia; order UBA5066; family Gp7-AA6; genus DATBFU01. Next base: position 174,231 of record CAVRXJ010000004.1, on the reverse strand, counting down.
TCATCCCGCTGCGGCGGCTCGACCACACGGCGCCGTTCACCGAGCCGATCGAGAAGTTTCTCGCGATGCGCTGGCGCCTCGAGAAGAAGGACCCGGCCGCCGCGGTCTCCGAGCCCGTGCAGCCGATCGTCTACTACCTCGACCGGGGAATGCCCGAGCCCGAGCGCGGCGCGATCCGCGAGGCGGCCCTCTGGTGGAATCACGCCTTCGAACAGGCCGGCTTTCGCAACGCCTTCGTGATCCGGGACCTGCCCGCGGGCGCGACGTTCCTGGACGCGCGCTACTCGGGGATCGAGTGGATCAACCGGGCCGAGCGGGCCTGGTCGATCGGAGACGTCCAGGTCGACCCGCGCACGGGCGAGATCCTGCACGGTGTGGCGCGGATCGACTCGCACCGCCGCCGCACGACGTCACGGATGTGGCGCAACCTCGAGCCGCCGGCCTCCGCGAAGGCCTGCCTCGCCGCGGACTCTCCCGACGCCTCGAGGCTCGCGGGCGGTGACGGCACGGACGAGGAGGCCCTCGTGCTGCAGCGCCTGGCCTACCTGTCGGCGCACGAAGTCGGCCACACGCTCGGGCTCGAGCACAACTGGGCGGCGACGACGTTCGGATGGGGCTCGGTCATGGACTACCTCGCGCCGAACATCCAGATCCGGGACGGGGGTCTCGACCTCTCCGACGCGTACCCCAAGGACATCGGCTCCTACGACCGGCTCGCGATCCAGTGGGGCTACACGCCGGAGGCGGGCCCGCCGCGGCTCGACGCGATCGTGCGCGAGGGCTACGCGAAGGGGATCGTCTATCCGCTCGAAGGCGATCCCCGCTGGGCCGAGTACGACTGGGGCCCGGACCCGGAGCGGTGGCTCGCGACGACGCAGGCGGTGCGCCGGGTGATCCTGGACCGGTTCGGCGCCGGCCAGCTGAAGCCCGGCGAGTGGGTGTACGAGCTCCAGGAGCGCTTCAACCTCGCCTACCTGTACCACCGCTTCGGGATTCAGGCGGCCCAGAAGTTCGTCGGCGGTCAGTACCAGGCGTCGGCGGTCGCCGGTGACGGCCAGACGCCGCTCGCCTGGGTTCCCGCGGGCAAGCAGAAGGAGGCGCTCGGCCTCCTGCTCGCCGCGCTCGAGCCGTCGAACCTCGACATCCCCGACGACATCCTGGCCGTTCTCGTCGCGCCGCCCAACGACACGCCCGAGAGCCGCGAGCAGTTCCCGTCCGCCGCGGGCCCGATGTTCGACCGGCTGACCGCGGCGCGGATCCTCGCGGGCCTCATCGTGGATCCTCTGCTCGACCCGCAGCGTGCGGCACGCCTCTCGCTCGCCTCGGGACCCGACGCCCTGACCCTGGACGGAATGCTCGCACGCCTCGTCTCGGCCACCTGGGGCGCGCCGCCGGACGCCTCGCCACGGCTCTCGGAACTGAGGCGGGTCGCGCAGCGCGAGGTGCTCGACGCCATGATGGATCTCGCAGCGCGCCCGGAAACGCTCTCCCGAGGTGCGGGCCGCCCTCGTCGCGCGGCTGACACGGCTGCGCGGCGAGCTCAAGGCGAGGCGGCCGGCCGATCCGGCAGCGGACGCCCACGTCCGACTGGCGGAAAGGGATCTCGCGGAATTCCTCGAGAAGCCCGAGATGCGCAAGCCGCGGCGCGATCGCCCGGCCCCGCCGCCGGGCAGGCCCATCGGGCTCGCCCCGTCTCCCGGCGGGAGCTGAGGCCTCCGCGCTAGATCGCCGGCGGGCCCGCGACCGGGGCGCGGCCGTCGTCCCTGTCGTCGCGCAACGCGGCGGCGGCGTCGGGCGTGACGGACTTCAGGTTCAGGTCGCGCTGGGGGAACGGGATCTCGATTCCCGCCTCGCCGAGGACGCGGTGGACGGCGCGCCGCAGCGCGCTCTGCAGGGCCAGGCCCTGCTCGAAGCGTGAAGCCCAGACGTGCAGGACGAAATCGAGGGAGCTGTCCCCGAATCCCATGAAGTACGCGGCCGGCGCCGGGGTCGTGAGCGCCTCGGGATGGTCGGCCGCCGCCTGGAGGAGCAGGCCGATGACCTTTTCCGGATCGGACCCGTAGGCGACGCCCACCTTGATCTCGATGCGCCGGCGCCTGTCGGAGAGCGTCCAGTTGATGACGCTCTTGGAAATCAGGTCGCCGTTGGGGACGACGACCTCGGCGCCCTCCGCCGTGAGGATCGTGCTCGAGCGCATGCCGATGCGCCTCACCTCTCCGACGAGCGAGCCCACGTCGACCACGTCGCCCGACCTCGATCGGCCGCTCGAAGAGCAGGATGAGCCCCGAAATGAAGTTCGAGACCAGGTTCTGCAGGCCGAATCCGAGGCCCACGCCGAGCGCTCCGGCGAGCAGCGTCACGCGCGACAGGTCGATGCCCGCGGCGCTGAAGGCGAGGACAATGCCGCCGACCAGGATCGCGTACCGCACGGTCGTCGAAATCGTGAAGGCGAGCCCGCGCTCGAGCTTGAAGCGCGGGAGGATCTCTCCGTCGAGGACGAACCGGATGGCCGCGGCGAGCAGGAACGTGGCGGCGATGACGAGCAGGAACGTCAGGATCACCGATACCGAGACCGTTGCCGAGCCGACCCGGAAGCTCGCCTTCAGGAAGGCGTCGAGCGCGCGGCCGGCGTCATCGCCGAAGCCGAAGACGATCAGCGACCAGACGATCCAGTAGAAGGAGAAGGCGATGCCGATCGCCCGCCGCAGGAAGAGCCGGATCCCCTCGGCGTGGCTTCTGCACGGTATGGAGCGCCCGCACCGGGCGCGTCGTCAAGAGCGTGCTCGCGAAGCCGTAGCTCAGCGCGTAGGCGCCGACACAGATCAGGCCGATGCTGAGCGATCCGATCACGCCGGTGCGCAACAGCCGCGCCGGGCCGACGTAGCCGATCACGCCGAGCACGAGGGCGGCGCCGAGGAGCAGGACGGCGATCACGATGACGATCGCTGGAGAAGCGCTGCCAGCGCCGATCGGACAGGGCCTGCTTCCAGCGCCCGGCGTAGAGATCCGCCGCCAGGGTCCCGCCGACCGCCAGCGTCTGAAGGATGAGGACGAGCCGGTCGAGCAGGGGATCCTGCTCGTACAGATAGCGGAGAAGGTAGAGACACGCCGCGGCGCTCAGGACGGAAAGCGTGCGCTGCACCGACGGCCCGAGGAGCCGGCGGAGGAGGACGGCGGTCGACAGGATGAGCAGGACCCAGGCGATCTCCCGGAACAGGGTCTCGGCCGTCGCCTGAGGCGTTGTCCACGCGAGAAATCAGCACCGCCGAAAGCGTCGCCGCGGCCAGAGGCCTTTCGATCATTCGGAGCGGACCGCGCGCGAAAGGGTCGACCTTGGCGCATTCCCGGGCCCTGCCCCGCAGGACGAAGAACGACCGCCAGGCCCCCGACGAACAGGATCAGGAACCGGACCGCCAGCGCGAACGCCCGACTGGGCCAGATAGCGCTGGAACCGACGCACGTCGCGGGCGAACTGTTCCCGGGCGGCGCGGCCGATGGGACGGCCGGCCCAGGCGGTTCGCCAGATCGGCTCCTCCGCGAGCGCGAAGAGGCGCCGTTCGACGGCCTTGCGGCGAAGCAGGGCCTCCCCGCGCACCGCGGCCATGGAGCTGCGCACCCGGGAAATCGCGATCGAGCAGGGTGAGGGCGTCGTTGCGCTGGCGCTTGACGTCGAGCTGCACGGCGTCGATCGAATCCACGGTGGCGGTCGCGCGGTGCTGGATCGATTCGGGGGCTCCGAGCGCGGCGGCTTCGGGAACCGTGGCGGCCCACAAGCTTTGAAGCCCCCGAAGGCGGTCGAGGTCGGCGTCGAGCGCGCGGGCCCTCGCGGTGAGCGCCACTTCGAGCTTCGAGGCCGCGCCGTCCAGGTCGCGCAGCTCGCCGTCGATCTCCTGCATTTCGACGATCTGCACTTCGTCGGGGGTCGATTCCGCCGGGAGCGCGAGGAGCGATCGAACCTGAGCCTCGCCGGTGGCGACCCTCTTCTCGACGTCGGTCAATTCCGACCCCGGTGCCAGGCGCGCGACGATGTCCCGCGTGACCGCCTCGGTGATCTCCGCCTGCGCGGGGATGTCGGAGACGGCGATCGTCGTCGGCGTCGGCGTGCGTGCCGGGAGCCACCGGCGCGGCCTTGGAGGCCCCCGAGGAATCCGGCGCCGCCGGCCGGCTCTTCTCCGCACGCGGTCAGGAGCAGAGCGGGGACGACGAGAAGCGCCGCGAAGCCGAGTCGCCGGAGGAGCCCGGAGGGGCTCCGCCGGCTCATGGGGCGGCCCACGCCCGGAGACGCTCCTCGATGTACGGGAAGAAGGGGTTCCACGAGATCCTCAGGAAGTCCCCTGGCGAGACCGTCAGCACGCCCCTCTCGCCGCGCGGCGCGAGGGTGCCCAGATGGACGCCCTTGATCGCCAGGTCGGGCTCGCCGCCGTAGAGCGGGTCCGTGGTCGGAAACGGGACCGCCACGTGCCCGACGGAGAACACCTGGGCCGGCCAGGCGAGCCCGAGGGGCCTCTCGCGGGCCGCCGTCTCTCCCGCGGGCACGGAGCGCTCCACGGCGTCGGAGGTTTCGGGGCCCGCGTTGGTGATGACGGTCATCACGTAGTGCCGCTTCGCGGGCGGATCGAGCTTCGCGAGCAGCTCCGCGTCCGCGCTCTGCACGAAGGGCATGACGTTGGCGCGGCGGTTCAGGTCGAAGAGGACGAGCTCGCTGCCGTTGTCGGCGAGGCGGTCGAAGAGCTTCCAGACGACGGCGTCGGTCAGGACCGTCGCGTCGACGAGCGACTGGAAGGCCAGGATCCGCGGCAGGCGGCCGATCGTTCCGGCCTTCGCGTCCCGCTCGACCTGCGCCTGGATCTCGCCGGTCAGGCCCGCCGTCTGCTTGGCGGCGTTGGCGGGGAAGGAGTTGTACTTGTAGGGGTTGTATTCGGGGAGCACGTCGAGCCAGCGCGTCTTCTCGAAATACGGGATCACCGCGAGCAGGCCGACGAACTTCGCCAGCGCGGCCGCCGGGCTGACGCCGATCATCGGCGACATGAGGACGATCCGGTCGGCCTTCGGCAGGCTCGCGTCGTTCAGGGCGTCGAGCGCGTACTTGACCGAGAGTGCCGCCCCGTTGGAGTAGCCGACCAGGACGAGCGGCTTCTGGTCGCCGACACGGCGGCGCACGTGCCGCACGCCCACGCGCACGGCCGCGAGCCAGTCCTGCCAGGTCGCCACCGTGAGGGCGCCGGGCACGGTGCCGTGGCCGGGCACGCGCAGGCCGAGGACGTAGAAGCCCTGGTCGCGCAGGATCTCGGCGGACCGGCGCATGCTGTAGGGAGAGTCCGTCAAGCCGTGGACCAGGAGCGCGCCGCCGCGGACTTCCGGAGGAACCATCTCGAAGGTGCGGTTCCAGTCCTGCGGGTAGCGCCGCGGGCTCGAGGCGCTCTCCGCGAAGTAGCGGTTCCCGTTGGTGCGGTCCTCGGGCGCGAGGCGGTCCTCGATCTGCTCGCGGACCTCCCGGAAGATCTGGTCTTCGCGCCGGAGGTAGTCCTCGAGCGTGAAGGACGCCGTCAGCTCCGCGGCGCGGACTTCCGAGGGCGGCACGAACCGGTGCCAGGGCTTCAGGCCCGGCGGGCGCCGCGCCTCGAACGCGCGAAACAGGACGATCGTGGCGAGGACGATGGCGACGGTGACGACTGCCCGTCGGAGCCACCGCAGAAGAAAGGCCGGAGAATCCTCCGTCTGTCGTTCCATGCCGCGGATCATAGCCGCGTCAGCGGGGGATGCCCGCCGTCCAGTTCGTGACGATGCTCAGAGGCGCGGGGGCCTTCGGCTCGGCGGCCGGTGTCGCGACGAGGAGGCGTTGAAGGTCACCGGTGATGTCCCAGACCTCCGTGCTCGCGGGGAGCGTCAGGAGGACGCGGGGCTCGCTCGCCTCGAATCCGTTCTGCGTCCGGACGTCGGCGGCCATCAGCTTGCCGGCCCACGAATAGACGATCTCTCGCCCGTCCCGGCTCCAACGTGGCCCGAAGCCGCCGCCCTTGGAGATCTGTAGCCGGGCTCCGGGGCCCGGAAAAGGGACGGACGGAGACTTCCAGACGTCCCGACTCGTTCGACTGATAGGCCACCCAGCGCCCGTCGGGCGAGAACACGCGCCTGCCCGAAGAAGTTCGACTCCGACTCTCAGGTAGGGCGAGGCTCTTTTCTCGGCGACCGACCAGACCCATAGCTCTGGCTTCTCGCGTCCGGGCCCCTCCGACAACTGCCCGTAGAGGATCCACCGGCCGTCCGCGGACCAGTCGAGTGGATTCTTGTCATGCGGCGTGGCCGCGAGAACCTCCGCCTTCTCCTCGCCGCTCGAGCTCGGTCACATAGAGATCGAAGGTTCCTGCCGCCTTCTGGGAGAAGACGATCCGGCTGGCGTCGGGAGACCAGACGGGATTCGCCTGCGTCGCCCGAGGTCAGGCGCGCGCGAGTCCCCTGAAAGAGATCGTAGGTCCAGAGATCGGGAGCGCCGACGTCTGGGTCGAAGATCCCGAGCACCGCGCGCCGGCCATCGGGCGAGAGCCGCGACGTCCCAGAACAACTCCGGTGGCACCTCGGGAAGGCCCGCTGCCTTGCCGGATCGATCGAGCCAGGAAAGCCGCAGCGGCTGGCGGACCGGGGCTCGTCCGGTAGACCGAGCGCGCCGGTCGCCGACGCCGAGAAGACTCCGAAGGAGCGAAGAGCCGCGAACTCGATCTTCTCGGCCACCGGAATCGGCGCGCCGGTCGACTTTCAGCGCCTTCGCGTCGAACGGCAGGGCCATGAGTGTTCCCTCCCGCCGGAAGAGGATGAAGCCGGGCGGGGCGTAGATCGCATTGGAGACGTCGGACAGGAGACGCAAGAGTCTGTCGCGAGTCCGTCGAGCCGACGAAGATGCCGAGGTCCTCGCCCGCGGACGTTCTTCGACGTTCCGGTCTTCATCGCGAGATACAGGAAGTGTCGCCCATCCGGCAGGAAGGAGGGGAAACGATGGAGATCGCAGCCTCTCCGGCGCGTTGCGGAACGTGACGGGTTTGGCGGCGTCCTCCCTTCTCCGATACGCGGAAGATCGCCTCGTCCGCCGTTCGGCGCGAAGACGATCGTTCCGTCCGGGCTCCAGCTTCCTCCCCGACCGTTTTCCGCGTCGGCGATCACCTCGGCCGGGCCCCCGCCCGCGTCTGATCTTCTTCAATTTGCCGTTCTGGAAGAACCCGATCCAGGCGCCGTCCGGAGACCAGAACGGGAAACCAGGAGTCCTCGGTTCCCTCCAGGGTCGCGCCTCGAAGGAGTCGAGGGAGCGCACGTAGAGCCGGACCGTGCCGGCGTCCTGAGCGCCGAAGACGAGCCGCTTGCCGTCGGGTGAGATCGCGGGCGGAGCCGGAGCGTCCTCGGCGGAGCTCTCGCCGATGAAGGAGAAGCTCGTCCCCTCCGACGGCAGAACCGAGAGCCGCATCGACGTCGGAGGCTCCGCTCGGGAGCGCCAGTACGCCGCGCCGAGAATTGCCGAACGCGACGAGTAGCGCCGCCGCCACACCCCAGGCGAGCCGCTCGCGTCCCCGGCGCCGCGCGGCCACGGGAGCCGGGATCCCGGCCTGCGAGCCTCCCTCGGCGATCCACTTGGAGCTGCAGCATGACGTCGTGGGCCGTCTGCCAGCGGTCTTCCGGGTCCTTGGCGAGGCACGTCCGGCACGACGCGGTCGAGCGCCGGCGGCGTCATCGGAGAGACCGTCGAGATCGGCTGCGGCTTCGATCTGCAGGATCGCGGCGATCAGCGAGGCCTGGCTCTTGCCGGTGAAGGCCTTGTTCCCCGTCGCCATCTCGTAGAGCACGGCGCCGAAGGCGAAGAGGTCGCTCCGCGCGTCCGCTTCCTTGCCTTCGAGCTGCTCGGGCGACATGTACTGAAGGGTCCCCAGGATCTGTCCCGTGTCGGTCAGCTGCCGGGCCGCCTCCGTCGGGCAGCGCCGAGAGACTCACGGCCGCCGGACGGCGCGGCGAACTTGGCGAGGCCGAAGTCGAGGAGCTTGACGCCCGACTTCGTCAGCATGATGTTGCCGGGCTTCAGGTCGCGGTGGACGATCCCCTGCCGGTGCGCGCGGTCGAGCGCGTCGGCGATCTCGATTCCGTAGCGCAGGTACTGTTCGGCGGGGAGCGCGCCCTTGACGAGGCGCTGCGGTCAGCGTCTCTCCCTCGATGTACTCCATGACGAGGTAGTCGGTCCCGTCCTGCCGGCCGACGTCGTAGAGCGCGCAGACGTGAGGATGGGAGAGCTGCGAGATCGTCCGGGCCTCCCGCTCGAAGCGCTGGCGGCGCTCTTCGTTGCCGGAGAGGTGCGCCGGCAGGACCTTGATCGCGACATTCCGGCTCGAGCCGCGTGTCCCGCGCCCGGTAGACCTCGCCCATCCCGCCGGCGCCGAGAAGCGCCAGGATCTCGTAGGGGCCGAGCCGTGTTCCGGCTGCCAGGGTCATGGAGCTTGCCGAGGATATCGCGGGAGGCGACCGGCCCGCGACTATATCAATCTCGATATAGCTCCGCGCGGCCGCGCGGATGTCCTCGAGCGCCTCCTCGACCCGGTCCCGGTGCGTGCGGAAGGAGAGGACGCAGATGCGGATGGCGAACCGGCCGCGCAGCATCGTTCCCGTCAGGTAGACGCGCTTGCGGGCGTTGACGCGGGCGAGCAGGTCGCGGTTCAGGGCTTCGAGGGCCGGCTCGGCGAGGCCCGGCCGGCTCAGTCGGAACGCCACGATCGAAAGCTGGGGCTCGGCCAGGATCTCGATGCCCGGGATCTGGCGCAGCGCGTCGGCGGCCTCGAGCGCGAGGTCGAGCTTCTCGTCGAGGTTGTTCCGGAAGGGGCCGATGCCGTGCATCGCGATCGGAAGCCACACGCGCAGGCCCCTCCAGTCGCGCGAGAGCTCGGGGGAGAGCTGGCTGTAGTCCGGCAGGTCGGCGTCTTCCTGCATGGCCGGCATGTAGTCGGCGGACAACGCGTGCGCGCGGCGCAGCGTCTCGGGGTCGCGCACGAGCAGGCACCCCGTGCCGTAGGGGAGAAAGAGACCCTTGTGGGGATCGAGCGCGATGGAGTCGGCGCGCCCGATGCCCCCGAGCGCGCGGCGGCCCCTTTCGGTCAGGACGAAGAATCCGCCGTACGCCCCGTCGACGTGGTACCAGAGCCCCTCGCGCCGGGCGATGTCCGCGAGCGCCGCGAGGTCGTCGACGGCTCCCGTGTTGGTCGTCCCGGCGTTGCCGACGAGGAAAAAGGGACGCAGGCCTGCCGCGCGGTCGCGGCGGATCGCCGCTTCGAGGGCGTCGGGCCGGACGCGAAAGGTGTCGTCGGTCTCGACGGCCCGCACGTTTCGCTCGGGGAAGCCGGCGAGCATCGCCGCCTTCTGCACCGAATGGTGCGCCTGGTCGGAGGCGTAGACGATGCCCGAGAGGAAGTTCTCCGGCAGCCGGTCGCGGCGCGCGGCGACGAGCGCGGAGAAGTTGGAGAGGGAGCCGCCGCTGGTGAGGATTCCTCCGGCGCCCTCGGGATACCCGACCATCGTGCACAGCCAGCGGATCACGTTGGCCTCGATCGCGACGAGCCCCGGCGCCGGCGGCGAAGACGCCGACGTAGCGGTTGGTGATCCCCGAGATCAGGTCGGCGACGGCGGCGTGTGGCAGCCCGCCCCCCGGGATGTAGGCGAGGTATCCCGGTCCCGCCGTGTTGAAGCTCTTCGGGATGACGCGGTCGAAGAGCAGATCGAGCAGCTCCTCGACGGGCCGGCCGGTCTCGGGCAGGGGCTCGCGCAGGGCCCGCGCGAGCTCGGCGCCGCCCGCCGTGTCCGCCGAGGCCTGCCGCGGCAGCGTGTCGACGTGCGCGAGCAGGCGCTCGGTCGCGGCGTCGATGAGCGCCCGCAGCGATTCACCCGAGAGCTCGAGGCGGCGGTCCTCCGGCAAGCGCCGCTATCTTACTGACGAAGCGCGGCGGGCGGGCCCGGCGCGCCGCTCTCGGCGCTCAGGCTGGCGAGGGTCGCCTGCATGCTCGCGTGCACGCGGGCCATCAGGTCGGGCAGGTCGCGCACCGTGAGGTTCTTCGTGGCGACGGGCTCGAGGACCCGCATGGGCAGGCGCCCGCGGCGGGCCAGCCAGCGCCGCATGTCCACGACGGCCGTGAGCCTCCCGGCGACGATGGGCAGGATCGGCACGCCGGCCGAGATCGCGAGACGGAACGCGCCGCTCTTGAAGGCGAGCAGCTCCGGGCCCGTGTTGCGGTGGCCCTCCGGCATGAACCAGACGGAAACGCGCTCGTCGCGCACGATCTGCGCCGCGTGCTCGAGGGAGTTGCGGGCGCTGCGCGCCCGGTCGCGGTCGATGATGAGGTTTCCGGAGAGGCGGTAGAACCAGCCGAAGATCGGGATGCGTCCGATCTCGCGCTTGCCGGCCGAGACCGTGCGCTGCGGGAAGATCGAGCCGAAGGTCACGACGTCGGCGATCGACTGGTGGTTGGCGACGATCACGCAGGGCCGGCAGTCGTCGAGCCGGCCGCGGTTCTCGACTTCGATGTTCCACCCCATCATCCGCACCAGGCCGCGGCAGAAGACGCGGCCGTAGACGTAGAGCGTCTGGCGGTTGCCGGGCCGCAGCAGGAGCCAGACGACTCCCAGCGCGGAACAGAGGAGAAACCAGAGCCCCCCGAAGAAGAAGCCGAGGAGAAACGTGAGCCGATCCCGAAGGTGCGCGATCGACGACATGCGGCGGCCGAATTCTATCCGCCGCCGAACGGAGGCTACCGCGCGAGGATCCGGAAGTTTCCCTTGTAGGTCTGGAGCTTCAACTCCGGGCCGCCGCCGTTGACCGACCCGCGGCGCCGCGCGTCGCGGGATGACCAGCCCGAGGCCTTCGTGACGAGCGCGAAGGCGGTGTCGAGCTCGCCGTGCCGGCCCAGATCCGCGTCGAGGTCGAAGGCCGCCGCGGTCGGGAGCGAGATGTCGATGCGGCCCTTGTACGTCTCGAACTCGCTCGGCGCCATCCGGGAGAAGGCGGCGCGCACCTCGCCCTTGTAGGTCTCGAGCTCGACCGGTCCGTCCATGTCGGCGATCTCGACGTCGCCCTTGTAGGTGTTCAAGTCCAGGGCCCCCGCAAGCCCCGTGACGTGCGTCTGCGACTTGTAGTCCTTCACGGTCAGGCGCGCCGTCCGGGGCAACCGGATCGTGTACCGGACGAACGGCATCGTCTCGTCGCCGCCGAAGATGCCGAGGAACCCGGACCGGTGGACGCGGTCGTAGTCGCTCTCGATCCGGACGGAACGGCCCGAGCCGGAGATCCGGACCTCGGTGTCCTGGACGCGCCGCTCCTGGTCCCGGCCCGAGTCGTCCGGTTCGATGCGCGCGGCGATGTCGATCTTCCGGCCGGTCCCAGGTCGAGACGTCGATCGAGCCCTTGAACGTGTCGATCGAAACGTGCCCGTCCGAATCGAGCGCGAGGGTCTTGTGGACTTCCTTGACTTCGGCTCCGGCCGCCGCCGAAACCGCGAGAACGGCCGACAGGAGGGTCATCGGAACGAAGGTCCCTGGACGCATGGCGCACCTCTCTGACGGGGGATACGCAACCGCGGCGCGGAAGTTCCCGGTGCTACGCCGTCGTTTCCCAGTTGTCCTTGGCGCCTTCCGGTGGAACCCAGGGAGGCAGGCGCATCAGGAGCCGGTCCGAAAGGGCGTGCGCATAGGGCTCGTAGAGATGGCGCAGGTGCCGGAGGCGTTCGTTCGCTTCGGCGCCGTCCTTGAGCAGGACGCCGTTGTCGGCGAGCGCCCGGCGCAGGCGCACGAGCTCCGCCTCCGGAAGCCGGTCGGGCCCGCCGGAGCGCGGCTTCAAGCCCAGGACGCTCGTCAGGTCGGCCAGGGCGTGCCGCGCCATCGCGAACGTCAGGCGCGCCGCCGGGAGCGGCGTTCCCTCGATCCCGGTGATCACGAGGGCGCAGGTGTCGAGGATCGTCGTCAATGCCGCGACCCAGGATTGGTTGTCGTGCTGCGAGCGGTAGAAGGCGAGCACGGGAAAGGAGATGTGGCTCTCGAGGACTTCGGCGGACCAGCGTTCCCAGCCGTTCAAGAGAGCGCCGAGAGCCTCCGTCTCGCCATCGGCCGTGTGCCGCCGGAGCAGCTCCGCCGCGGTCGGCGGCGATCCGGCGCGGGCGTCGAGCAGCGCGATCGCGCTCTCGCGCCTCGAGAAGGCCTGCGACAGGACCGGCAGATAGCCGATGACGAGCGCGAGGAAACCGAAACCCATGCCCGCCTCGACCGTCGTCAGGACCCGCGCCGCCGTCGAGGTCGGCGTCACGTCGCCCAGCCCCAGCGTGAAGAAGTTCGTGCCGCTCATGTAGAGATCGGCGCCGAATCCGGAGATCCCGGCCGGCGAAGCGAGGTGCGAGCCCATCCCGGCCTGCAGGAGGGCGAAGCCGAAGATGAGCGCGAGCGCCCACGCCGCGAGCAGGAAGAGCAGCGAGAGCGGCCCGAAGACGGAGAGGAAGTTCTCGCGCGAGTTGCCTGCCCGGAGGCGCCGCCCGACGGCCGCGAACGGCGGCCACGTGGACCGGTAGAACAACCGGGTCAGCCGGAACCGGAAGGAGGCGCGCCGCGGGAGCACGATCGTCTCGAAGGCGTCCCACAGCACGATCAGGATGAGGACGACGCCGGCGGCGATCGCGATCGGGTCCATGAGGCCGGGAGACCTCGATTTCTTCGGCGGCCGGCTCGGGCGCAGCTCGATGCGGGACGGAATCGCCCGGTCGTTGAAACGCAGCAGATCGCGCCACTGCCTCCGCCACGTCTTCCGCCGAGAGCATCCAGGAAGTTTCCCCGGGCGGGAGTGTCCGAACTCGGTCGCGACCGACCCGGGCATCACGACCGCCACGCGGATGCCGTCGTGGCGCAGATCGAGCATGGCGGCGTCGGAGAGTCCCAGGAGGCCGAACTTCGAGGCGTTGTAGGCCGCGCCGCCCGCGAACGCGTTGACCGAGGCGAGCGAAGCGATGTTGACGATGAAGCCGCCGCCGGAGCGGATCATCAGAGGGGCCGCGTAGTGGATCGCGTAGTAGACGCCGAAGAGGTTCGTCTCGAGCACCTCGCGAAAACGCGCCGGCGAGAGCCGGTCCACGCGCTCGAACTCTCCGATCCCCGCATTGTTCACCAGGACGTCGAGGCGCCCGTGTCGCTGCTCGGCGAACCGGATCAGATCCGCGCTGGTCCTCTTCCTTGCGCGCGTCGGCCGCGAAGCCCTCGACCGTGATCCCCTCCTGGCCGAGAGCGGCGACCGCTTTCTCGACGGAAGAGGCAGAGGTTCCGGAGAGCACCACCGCGTAACCGTCGGCGCAGAGCCGCCGCACCACCGCGCGGCCGATGCCGCGGGTTCCACCCGTGACGACGGCGACGCGCTTTTCGGAAGAGCCCATGGCCCGCATCCTACCGAAGCGGGCCGTGCGTCAAGGCTTCGTGTCCAGGGGTATGAAGACGCCCTCGTCGATCTTCCCGTCCCGGACGCGGTACAGGGTCACCCCCGACTTCATGAGAAGGGGCCCCGCCTCGTTCTCTCCGACGATCGCGGCGGCCTGCTCGAAGCGCGTCGTCATGCCCTCCGCCTCGTAACGCAGGCTCTCGCGGGTGTGCATGTGGCCGCCGAGGGCCAGAGGGTAGTTCCGTCCCTTCAGCCGCGCGAAGACGTCGCCGGCGTTCGAGACGACGTGTCGGAACTGCGTCTTTCCGCCGACGGTGATCAGCGTCGGCGCCGGCGGCTCGCCTTGATAGCCCGACAACATCTCGACGCCGGTGACGAAGGGGATGTGGTTGAAGGTCACGACGGGCGTCGACGGAGGAACCGTCGCCAGATCGCCCTCGAGCCACTGCAGCTGCGCCGCGTCGATGTGCCCGTAATACCACTGGTCGTCGACGTCCACGGAGTCCAGCCCGACGAAGTGCACACCCCCGAAATCGAAGGAGTAGTAGTTGGGGCCGAGGAGCTCCCGGTACATTCCCTTCCCGTAAAACGGATTCGAGGGGCTGACCCCCGAGAGGTGCCGTTCGATCCCGAAGTTCTCGTGGTTGCCGGGAACGCTCCAGACGGGGACCGGGAACCGGGCGATCTCCTGCAGGTAGAGGTCGTAGTAGCCGCGTGCCTCCGGCTCGCCGACGCGAAGCGCATCCTTGACGAGGTCGCCCGTGATCAGGACGAAGTCCGGCCGCCGGGACTTCGACCAGGGCGCGGACGGCCCGAAGGCGTCCGATGCTCGACGGACTGACGTGACAGTCGGACGCGTGGAGGAACGTGAACTCCCGCGGCGCCGGCGCCGGGACGAGCGCGAAGTCGATGCTGGTCCGGAGAGGAAGCGGCGGCGACCTTCTTCCAGAAGGCGCCCTCCGGGCGATAGCCGGGCGGAGCCGAAACGGCCACGATCCCGGTGCCCAGGCTGTCGGCGATCGCCCACTTCCCATCCGCGCCGCTGACGACCGTTTGCGCCTGGTCCGAGATCCGCGCCGCCGCGACGCCGGGTTCGCCTTCGTCGCGCACGCCGTTGCCGTTACGGTCGAAGAAGACCACGCCCGCGAGGGTTGGCCCCGCCTGGCAGGGGCTTGCCGAAACGCACAGGCTGAAGGCGCTCGCGAGCAGAAGAAGTCCGGATTGATGCCTCAAGGGCATGCCTTCCTCGCGATGTCCGCTACCGTTCGGCCCGATCCGTTCGGGCCGAGAATACCCAGTAGAGCAGTCCCGCCGCGAAGAAGCCCACGAACCAGGCGTAGGAGTAGAGGGGCTTCAGTGCCGGAACGACGAGCCCGCCCCAGGCGAGGGCGCACCCGACGAGCGTCGCGGCCACCGCCTTCCGTTCCATCCGCCGGCATACCGGTAGGTGCCGCGCGGCAGGTAGAGGGCCTCGAGATCGAGCTGGCCGCGGCGCACGAGCCAGTAGTCGGCGATGAGCACGCCCGCGATCGAGCCGAGCCCACCCGAGTAGCCGAGCAGCCACGCGAAGATGTAGCCCGACGGGTCGGCCAGGAGCTTCCACGGCTGCATCAGGATGCCGATCAGGCCGGTGATCAGCCCTCCCGTCTTGAAGGAGATGGCCCTCGGGAAAGGCGTTGGCGAAGTCGTTGGCGGGGGAGACGACGTTGGCGGCGATGTTGACGGCGAGTGTCGCGACGACGGCCGTGAACATCGAGATCGCGACGACCACCGGAGCCTTGAACTGCGCGACGAGCTGGATCGGATCCCAGATCGCGTGCCCGTAGATGAGAACCGTGGCGCTCGTGATGAGGACGCCCATGGCGGCGAAGACGGACATCGTCGTCGGCAGCGCGACGACCTGGCCGAGCATCTGCTCGCGCTGGCTGCGCCCGTAGCGCGTGAAGTCCGGCATGTTGAGCGACAGCGTCGCCCAGTAGCCGATCATCGCCGTCAGGACGGCACGAAGACCGGGAAGAACTCCGCGGCGGTGCGGAACTTGCCGGGCTGCGCCAGCAAGGGCCCCAGGCCCTTGGCCTCGCGGATGGCCCACACCAGGAGGACCGCCGTCATGACGAGCACGAACGGGGCGGCCCAGTTCTCGACGTGGCGCAGCAGATCCATGCCCCGGTAGATGATCACGACGTTCAGGCCCCAGAAGAGGAGGAACGAAAGCCACTCCGCGCCGGTGTGGCCCTGGAAGACGCCGGCGCCGAAAAGCGTCTTCCACCCCGGGATCAGGACCTGGAAGAGCGTGTTGAGCGCCTCGCCGCCGATCCAGGCCTGGATCCCGAACCATCCGCACGCGACGAGCGCGCGCATCAGGGCGGGCAGGTTCGAGCCGATCGTTCCGTACGCGGCGCGCGCGAAGACCGGGAACGGGATGCCGTAGCGCGTGCCGGGGTGCGAGTTCAGGAGGATCGGGACGAGGACGATGGTGTTGCCGAGCAGGATCGTGATGAGCGCCTGCCACCAGTTCATGCCGGCGGCCATCAGGCCCGAGGCGAGCATGTACGTCGGGATGCAGTGCGCCATGGAGATCCAGAGCGCCGCGTAGTTGTAGGTGGTCCAGTTGCGGCGCGCGATCGGGACCGGGGCGAGGTCCGCGTTGTAGAGGGGCGAGGCCTCGATCCGCGCCAGGTCCTTCAGCTCGACGCGGCCGTCGGGATGCGTCTTCTGGTTCGGGACCAGAGTGCCGGGCATGGAACCTCCCTCTTCGAGACGCCGGGGAGACTGCCGAGAGTCTAGCTGGCCTGCGGCTAAGATGGCGAAGCTTCCCGTGAGCTTTCGAGACCTCCTCGTCCGCGGCCGCCGGGTCGTCACGCCCGAAGGGCTGCGGCCGGCTTCCGTGCGCGTCCGCGCCGGGCGCATCGTCGCCGTCGGGAGGCCCGACGAGCCGGCGGGCGACGCGGAAGTGCTCGACACCGGCGACGCCGTCCTGCTCCCGGGACTCGTCGACACGCACGTGCACGTCAACGATCCCGGGCGCGCGGAGTGGGAGGGCTTTCCGTCCGCCTCGCGCGCCGCGGCGGCGGGGGGCGTGACGACGCTCTTCGACATGCCCTTGAACAGCATTCCTCCGACGACGACGGTCGAAGGGCTCAAGGCGAAGCTCGAGGCGGCGGCCGGACGAACGCGCGTGGACGTCGGGTTCTGGGGAGGCCTCGTGCCGGAGAACCTCCAGGAGCTCGAGGCCCTCGTCGCGCACGGGGTTCCCGGCGTGAAGTGCTTCCTCGCTCCATCGGGAGTTCCGGAGTTTCCCCACGTGACGGAAGCGCATCTGCGCGAAGCGCTTCCCGCGCTGGCGCGCGCGAAGGCCGTGCTCCTCGTGCACGCGGAGCTGTCCTCGCGCCTCCGTGCGGTGCGAGGGCGATCCGAGACGATACGCGTCCTACCTCGCCTCCCGCCCCCGCGCGGCCGAGAACGAGGCGGTCGAGCTTCTCGCGCGGCTCTGCCGCGAGTCGGGCGTCCCGATCCACATCGTGCACCTTTCGTCGGCGGACGCGCTGCCGGCGCTGCGCCGGGCGCGGGAGGAAGGGCTGCCGCTGTCGGCCGAGACCTGTCCCCACTATCTCTTCTTCACCGCGGAGGAGGTTCCCGCGGGTGCCACGGAGTGGAAGTGCGCGCCGCCGATCCGCGAGCGCGAGAATCGCGAGCGGCTCTGGGAGGCCCTCGAGCAGGGCCTCATCGGAATCGTCGTCTCGGACCATTCCCCTTCGCCGCCGGAGGGCAAACACCGCGACACGGGAGACTTCGGCGCGGCCTGGGGCGGGATCTCCTCCCTCCAGCTCGCCCTTCCGGCGGTCTGGACGGCGGCCCGCAAGCGCGGGGATCCGGAGTCGAGCGCCTCGCGGAGTGGATGAGCCGCGGTCCCGCGCGGCTGGCGGGGCTCGACCGCCGCAAGGGGGCGCTGGCGCCCGGCTACGACGCGGACTTCGTCGTGTTCCGCCCGGAGGCGTCGTTCGAGGTCCGCGCCGCGGCGATCCATCACCGCCACAAGCTGACGCCCTACGCGGGCCGCACGCTCCACGGCGTCGTCGAGGCGACGTACCTGAAGGGTGAGAAGATCTACGAAAAGGGAGAATTCGTCGGCCCGCCATCCGGGGAAATCCTGCTGTCGCCGAAGGCATCGCGATGACCGCGTTCACCGACCTGCCCGATCTCGCTTCGGAGCGCCTGGGCGGCGCCGCGATCGCCGCCAACGACGAGTTCTTCGCCGGCAAGGAAAACCTCGTCAAGCCCGAGCGGCCCGTCTTCCGCGAGCACGAGTACACGGACCGGGGCAAGTGGATGGACGGCTGGGAGACGCGGCGCCGCCGCACGCCGGGACACGACTGGTGCCTGATCCGCCTGGGCCTGCCCGGTGCGATCCACGGCGTCGTCGTCGACACGAGCCACTTCAAGGGCAACTACCCGGACGCCTGCTCGCTCGAAGCGTGCGAGATGCCGGGCGACCCCGTCGCCGGAGGCGCTCGCGGCCGCCCGCTGGGAAGAGGTTCTGGCGAGGTCGGCGCTGCGCGGAGACTGCGAGAACGCCTTCGAGGTTCGCGGAAGGCGTCGCGCGACGCACGTCCGTTTGAACATCTTTCCCGACGGCGGTGTCGCGCGCCTGCGCGTTCACGGGGTCGTCCTCCCCGACCCGGAGCGCCTCGCGCGCGACGGCAGATCTCGACCTGGCCGCGCTCGAGAACGGTGGGATGGTCCTCGTGGCGAGCGACATGTTCTTCGGAAACCGCCACAACCTGATCCTGCCCGGGTCGCCCCGGGGAATGCACGACGGCTGGGAAACGCGGCGCCGGCGCGGACCGGGCCACGACTGGGCGATCGTGAAACTGGCGGGGAGAGGGACGGTCCGCCGCGTCGAGGTGGACACGACCCACTTCAAGGGGAACGCGCCGGAGAGCTGTTCGATCGAGGGGCTCGACGCTTCCGACGACGTCGCGCTTTCGGTGGCGCAGGCCTCGGAGCCCTGGAAGCCGATCCTGCCGCGCCGCCCGCTCTCGGCGGACACCCTTCACACGTTCGTCGAAGAGCTGCAGGGCGCCGGCCCCCTGACGCACGCGCGCCTGAACATCTACCCGGACGGCGGCGTCGCGCGCCTGCGCCTCTTCGGACGGCTCGGGTGAGCGGCGGGCTCGCGCGGTTCAACGGTCTCTCGAGGGAAGAGGCGGAGGCGGCGCTGCGCCGTTGCAGCGGCTCGGGGAAGTGGGCGCGGGAAATGGCGGCGGAGCGGCCCTTCGAAACGGCCGAACAACTCCGGGCGGCGGCCGACCGCGTCTGGCGCGCCCTGACGCCCTCGGAGTGGCGCGCGGCGTTCGGATCGCACCCGAGGATCGGGGACCGCGGCGTCTCCGGGCGCGAGGCCGAGGAGCAGGCCGGCGCGAAGTCGGCCTCCGAGGAGATTCGGAGCGCGCTC
The DNA here is from genome assembly GCA_963725095.1 of uncultured Acidobacteriota bacterium. Classification (GTDB taxonomy): domain Bacteria; phylum Acidobacteriota; class Thermoanaerobaculia; order UBA5066; family Gp7-AA6; genus DATBFU01. The sequence continues at coordinate 155,350 of CAVRXJ010000004.1, read as the reverse complement.
GCCGCCGGCAACCGCGCCTACGAGGAGCGCTTCGGCCACATCTTCATCGTCTGCGCCTCGGGCCGGAGCGCCGGGGAGATGCTGGCGGAGCTCGAGGCGCGCCTCCACAACGAACCCGAGGCGGAGCTCTCCGTCGCCGCCGAGGAGCAGCGTAAGATCACACAGTTGCGCCTGGAGAGAGCTCCTCGAATGAACGGCATCACGACCCACGTGCTCGACACGTCGCAGGGGCGGCCGGCGAGGGGCGTGCCGGTCTCGCTCGAGGTCCGTTCCGAGGACGGCGGGTGGAAGGAGCTCGGCCACAGCGCCACCGACGGCGACGGCCGCGCGATTCTGCTGACCTCGCGGTCCCAGGTTCCCCGGGGCGTGTACCGGATCTCCTTCGATACGGGCGCGTACTTCCGGGCGAACAACGTCGAAGGCTTCTATCCCGAAGCGCGGATCGTCTTCGAGGTGCGCCAGCCCTCGCCGAGCTGCCACGTGCCGCTGCTGCTGCCCGTACGGGTACTCGACGTACCGGGGGAGCTGAACGCGATGAGGACAACGTCGTGGACGTCGAGTCCTGGTCCGTGTCCTGGTCCTTCGTCATGACCGACCAAGGACCAGGGACTAAGGACTAAGGACTCTCATTCATGCTCGGCCCGAACTCCTACGGCAAGTCCGGCATCCGCCTCGTCAAGGTGACCCGTCACCCGGATCGCCACGACTTGAAGGACCTGACCATCGCGATCCGGCTCGAAGGGGATTTCGAGAAGGCCCACACGGTCGGCGACAACTCCGCGGTCCTTCCCACCGACACGATGAAGAACACCGTCTACGCGCTCGCGAGCGAAGGCTCGCTCGAGGAGATCGAGTCGTTCGGAATGGTCCTTGCGCGGCACTTCGTCGAGAGCCACGCCCCGGTCTCCCGCGCCCGGATCGAGATTTCCGAGCATTCCTGGGAGCGCCTCGACGTCTCCGGCCGGCCCCACCGGCACGCCTTCCGCCGGGCCGGCGAGGAGACGCGGCTCGCTCGCGTCGTCGCTCGATCGCGGAGGAGAGCCGTCCGTCGAGGCCGGAATCGAGAACCTCGTCATCCTCAAGACCGCCCGTTCGGGTTTTGCGGGGTTTCCGCGAGACCGCTACACGACCCTGAAGGAAACCACGGACCGGATCCTCGCCACGGCGCTCTCGGCCGTCTGGACGTACGTCGGGTCGGAACACTCCTTCAACGTGCTCTGGAAGGCCGTGCGCCAGACGCTTCTCGAGACCTTCGCGGACCACGACAGCCGATCCGTCCAGCACACCCTCCACGCGATGGGCGAGGCCGTCCTCGAGCGCCACGGCGAAGTGCGGCAGATCCACCTGACGATGCCCAACAAGCACCACCTGGCCGTCGACCTGTCGCCCTTTGGCCTGCCGAACGAGAACGAGATCTTCGTGGCGACCGAGGAGCCGTTACGGACTGATCGAGGCGACGATCGTGCGACCCTGAGGCGGAGGCTCAAGCCCGGCGTCGCGCCTTCAGGATCCTGACGAACGACCGTCCTCGCAGCTCCTCCGCGGTCAGGCCGCTCTGCGCGACCGCCTCCCGCTCGGTGATCGCGCCGCAGTTCCAGGCGCGCAGGAAATAGTTCAGGAGGCCCTGGCCCGTCGCGGCGTCGTCGAAGACTTCGCCGACGAGGGTCGCCTGGCCGGCCTTCTCGACGAAATTCTTGAGCCTCGCGGAGGCGGCGTCGAGTCCCTCGAGGAAGAAGGCGTAGAGGGCGGCGTACCGGGTCGGAAGCTGCGCGGGGTGGAGGTCCCAGCCCTGGTAGTAGGCGTTCTCGAGCGAATGCCGGACGTGGCCGTAGTGGAGTTTCCAGGCGGCGTGGACGGCGGCGCGGTTCTCGGCGGTCTGGCGGTGGTCGAGCTTCTTGCCCTCGGCCGCGCGGTGGATCGGCACCGGAAGAATGTTCGTCGCGCCGTCGGAGAGCCAGACGCCCGTTCCCGGCCAGGGCGACCTGCATCGCGTGCTTGGCGAAGTCGCAGGAGGGGTGCGCCATGTGCTGGTGCGCCGCGGTGATCTGAAGGGACGCCGTGTAGTCGTAGGTTCCAAAGTGCGCGGCCAGACAGCGGCCGCGGCCGGCCTCGACGAGGGAGAGCACATTGACCCTTCCCCGCTCATCGAGGATCGCCTGCGGCGTCTCGATCATGATCTCGAGGCGCAGGCGCCGGCCGGCAGCTTCAGGCCGCGCTCGAGCCGGTCGAAGAGGTCCGCGAGCGCCCAGGTGTGCTCGGGGACCGTGACCTTGGGCAGCGTCACGACGAAGTTCTCCGGGAGCCGGCCGGCCTGCGTCGAGGAGCGCGGTCAGAAAGATGTCGAGCGTGCGCACGCTGCGGCGCTTCAACTCCTCGGTGAACGGCTTGATCCGGATGCCGATCGACGGCGGAAGCGTTCCCGCCGACAGGCCCGACGCGACCTCGCGCGCCGCCTGCGCCGCGTGTCCGTCCTCTTCGGCGTCCGGGCGATTTCCGTAGCCGTCCTCGAAGTCGATCCGGAAGTCCTCGACGGGCTCGCGGCGCAGTTTCTCGAGGACGCGCTCGGAGATTTTCGGGGCGAGCCGTCCGGGCAGGCCCGACGGCGGAGGCGAAAGTGGCGGCGTCCGGCGCGTATTCCTCGAGCGCCCGCAGGGCGAGGGCCCCGAGTCGCCGGGCGGTGTCGGCCTTGAAGACCTGCGCGCCGCCGTAGACCGTGTGCACCGGCTGGCGGCGGCCCGAGTCGCCGGGGTAGCGGGCGGCGAAAGCGCGTGTTCGCCTTGCGGAGGTTCTCGAGGATCGGCCCGGCGGCGCCCTCCGGTCAGGGTCGTCTTCACGCGCCGCTGCCCGCCAGAAGCGCTCGAGGACGTTGGCCGCCACGCGGCGGCGGTACTGCGGCGGTCGAGCGCAGGTCGTCGATCGGGCGCGATCTCCTCGGCGAGCAGGCGCCGGGCTTCCTGCGATCGAGCCGCCGGAAGCGAGAAGGCCTTCGGTGCGCGGCGCGCCGGACCACGGTCGGCGCGACGCTCCCGATCGCGATGCGCACGGACGGCCCGAAGACGGCCGCCATGACGACCTTCGAAATGGCCTGGGCCGCGCGGGTCCCGACCTTCCGGAAATGCTGCCGGCCGGTGACCTTCGGGATCTCGATCGCGAGGAGCAGCTCGTCGGGACGCATCACGGTCTTGCGGTAGCCCGTGTAGAACGCGCCGAAGGGCACGCGCCGCCTCGCCGCCGGCGCTGCCGAGAACGAGGATCGCCTCGGCCGCTGCGAGAACGGGAAGCGTGTCCCCGGCGGGCGAGGCGTTGACGACGTTGCCGCCGATCGTCCCGCGGTTCTGGATCTGCACGCCGCCGACCTCGCGGGCCGCGGCGGCGAGCATCGGGAGGCGCTTGCGGACGAGGGGGGAGCGTTGGAGCTCGGTGTAGGTCGTCAGGGCGCCGATGACGAGTGTCGAATTCCGCAGCCGAACGCCGCGCAGCGCGTCGAGAGGCCAGAGGTTCAGGAAGCGCTTCTCCTTGAGCGTGCCGAAGTTCAGATTCACGTACAGGTCCGTGCATCCGGCCAGCGGCGTCAGGGGACCCTCGTCGCGCAGCATCCGAAGAGCCTCGGGCAGAGGAGCGTGGCTCGAGCGAGGGTTGAGAGGAGAGACTGGCGGATCTCACGCCGAGCGCGCCCGCCTTCTCGATCGCCCGATAGATCCCCGTGTACCCGGTACAGCGGCACAGGTTTCCTGCAAGACCGAAGCGGATTTCGTCGAGAGAGGCCTCTGGCCGGCAGCGCGGCCGCCGCGAGGATCATCCCGGGCGTGCAGATTCCGCACTGCGCGCCGCCTTCGGTGACGAAGGCCTTCTGAAGCGCCGCCTTGCCCTTCAGTCCTTCGATCGTCGTCACGCGCGCGCCGCGCGCCTGGGCGAACGGGATCAGGCACGCGTTGACCGGCCGACCGTCGAGCAGGACCGTGCAGGCGCCGCACTCGCCCTCGCCGCACCCTTCCTTCGTCCCCGTCAGCCCGCACTCCTCGCGCAGCACGTCGAGCAGGCGCTTCATCGGATGCGCCGCGACGTCGACGCGCCGGCCGTTCAGGGTCAGTCTCATCGATTCTCGATTCCGCCTGGAGGATCCGCTCCGGGGTCGCCGGGATCGCCCGGACGTCGAGGCCGAGATGGCGGATCGCGTTGACGATGGCCGGGCGCCGGGCCGTCGATCGGGAGCTCTCCGACGCCCTTCGCGCCGAACGGGCCGTGGGCGTAGGGGTTCTCGAGGATCACCGTCTCGATCTCGGGCGTGTCCATCGTCGTCGGGACCAGATAGTTCGTCAGCTGCGCGTTGGCCATCGCGCCGTCGCGCATCACGACCTCCTCGAGGAGCGCCCAGCCGACCCCCTGCGCGGTGCCGCCCTCGATCTGGCCCTTCGCGAGGATCGGGTGGATCGCGCGTCCGAACTCCTGAACCGCCGTGATGCGGCGCGGCCGGATCTCGCCCGTGTCCGGGTCCTTCTCGACCTCCGCCACGTCGCAGCCCCAGCCGTAGGCGCCGTAGGCGTCGCCGCGGTACGTCTCGTCGCTCCACTGGATCTCCGGCGGCTTGCGGTATTGCTTCGTGATGACGAGCGGTCCGTGGCGGCGCAGGTACTCGCGCGGCGTGAGCCGGCCGAGGCGCGTTCTTCATCTCCTGCGCGCACTCCTGAAGGATCCGGCCGACGATCATGCAGGTGCGCGAGGCGACGGTCGGCCCGCTGTCGGGGACGCGCGCGGTGTCGGCCTCGCCGACCTCGACGCGGTCGTAGGGGATGCCGAGCGTCTCGGCGACGATCTGCGCGTGCATCGTGCGCGTGCCCTGGCCCATCTCGGTCGAGGCGACGAGGATCCGCGCGCCCGTCTCCGTCAGCTCGAGCGAAGCCTTCGACGCGAGCTTCACCTCGCCGCCGCCCGTGAACCCCGAGCCGTGGAAGAAGAGGGCGAGGCCGATGCCCCGGTCCGTCCCGGCCCAGGCGCGGCGCTTGCGGTGGAAGTCGCTGCGCCGGACGGCCTCGCGCAGCACCGCGAGCGCGCTCGTGTCGCGGCCGAGCTTCTGGCCCGTCGCCGTCTCGTCGCCGGGCCTGAAGGCGTTGATCTCGCGCAGGCGCACCGGGTCCATGCCGAGCGCCTCCGCGATGCGTTCCATGTGGACCTCCGCGGCGAACTGCGCCTGCGGCGCGCCGAAGCCGCGGAAGGCGCCGTTGGGCGGCGTGTTGGTCATGACCGAGCGCGCGGAAAGCCGCACGTTGGCGCAGCGGTACGGGCCGGTCGCGTGGATCGCGGCGCGCGAGAGGACGACCGGCCGAGAGGGTCGCGTAGGCGCCTCCGTCCATCAGCACGTCGGCCTCGATCGCCGTCAGCCGGCCGTCCCTGCGCACACCGGTCTTGAGCCGCACGATCGCGGGGTGCCGCTTGGTCGTCGCGAGCATGTCCTCGACCCGGTCGTAGACGATCTTCACGGGCCGCTTCGCCTTCAAGCGCCAGCAGCGCGCGCGTGGCCCGCGATCATCGACGGGTACTCCTCCTTGCCGCCGAAGCCGCCGCCCGTCTCCGTCTGCACGACGCGCACCTTCTCGTCGGGCAGGCCGAGCAGGACCTTCAGGGCGCGGTGGACGTAGTAGGGGCACTGGAGCGAGCCGTAGACCGTGACGCCGCCGTTCTCGGGCACGGCGATGACGCCGTTGGGCTCGATGTAGAGCTGTTCCTGGTGCCCGGTGCGGTACTCGCCTTCGACGACGAGGTCGGCCGCGGCGAAGCCCGCGGCGAGGTCGCCCTTGTCGATCGTGATGTCCTTGAACGTCCTGGTCGCGCGCTCGGGGTCGAGCACCGGGGCCTGCGGCGCGTAGTCGATCGCGACCGAGGCCGCGAGGAGCTTTTCGCGGTCCTCGTGGGCGAGCAGGAGGATCGGCTCGGCGACGTGGCGGACCTCGCGCTCGGCGAGGCAGGGCTGGTCGTCCTCGATCAGGGCGACGAAGTTGCGGCCCGGGATGTCGCGGTGGTCCACGACCGTGAGGCCCGCGCGGTCGGCGGGAAGCCGGATCGCCCAGGATCTTCCCGCGCGGCATGGTGGATCGAATGGTCCGTGCCGAAGCAGCATCCCGGGGAAGGAGAGGTCGTCGATGTACTTGGCGGCGCCGGTGACCTTCGCCGCGCCTTCCTTGCGCGGGACGTTGCGTCCGACGACGCGCGTGCGAAGGGGAGGGCGCTTCGAAGTCCGTCGCCTCACGACGGCTTGGAGCCGATCGCTTCGGTCTCGTAGCCGCCGTGGTAGTCGGCGGCGTCGGGCCTCTTGATCCGGGAATGGGGCACGACCCGGTCGCGCCGCAGGCCCCGGAAGTCCTCGAGGGTCTTCCAGCCCCGGTGGGCGTTCTTCTCGAGAAACTCCGCCATCCCGGAGAGGAGCGTCCGGATCACGTTCGGGCCGACGGCGTGGTCGAGCATCGCGGCCGTGCAGACCTGGACCGTCCCGCAGCCGAGCAGGAAGTAGTTCAGCGCGTGCTCGAAGGTCGAGATGCCTCCGATCCCGGAGAAGCGCGGTCGGGCAGGGCCGCCGTCATCTGCGCCATCTTGGCGAGGGAAAGCGGGAGGATCGCCGGCCCGCCGAGGCCGCCCGTGGAGGTCAGGCCCTCCACGTTCATCTCGAACTCGAGCGTCTCGGGGTCGATGAGCGTGAGCGAGGGGAACGTGTTGGACGAGGAGATCGCGTCGGCGCCGCCGAGGAATGCCCCGCGCGCCTCGACGACGATGTCGGTGGTCGAGGGGGTCAGCTTGGCCCAGATGGGGATGCGCGCGACCTCCCGGACGACGTGCGTGACGATCGAGATCTGCTCCTGGTCCTTGCCGATGTTCGAGCCCATGTCCTTGCGGTCCATGTGGGGGCAGGAGAGGTTGAGCTCCAGCGCGTCGACCCCTTCGTCCTGGCAGGCCGTCGCGAGGCGCTGCCAGTGGCGCAGCTCCTCGTCCGAGCCGGAGCCCGCCATGATGGAGGCGACGAGGATCTTCGTCGGGTGCGCCTTCTTGATGCCCGAGAGCCGGCCGATCCACCAGTCGAGCGGCTTGTCCGAGATCAGCTCCCAGTTCCAGGAGGAATGCAGGGCGGCGCCGGGCCGCTTCTTCATCGAGAGGTGCGGGGAATCCGCGTCGGCGCGCAGGAAGTTGGTCTTGGGTCCCTTGACGTTGACGACCGGGTGGACCCCGATCGTCTTCGTGACGACTCCCCCCCAGCCCGCCTCGAAGGCGCGCAGGATGTTGGACTCGGACTCGGTCGGAGGCGCGGAGGCGAGCAGGAAGGGATTCTCGAAGCGAAGGCCGGTGAAGACGGTCGAGAGGTCGGTGCTCATGGGTTTTGAGGCAGGAGCGTATTTTACGCCTCCGGGGCCCGGTCCTTGGTCCGTGGTCGAGTCCTTTGTCAGGGCGACCAAGGACCAAGGACGAAGGACCTCGTCTCGTCATCGCGCTCCCGCCGCCTCGAAGGACTCCCGCAGGATCGCGAGCGCCTCCGCGATCTCCGAGGCTCCGACCGTCAACGCCGGCGAGATCCGGAAGGCGTTGCCCTCGAGGCCGCCCTTGCCGATGAGGAGGCCGCGCTTCCTGCGCCTCCTCGAAGACGCGGCCGGTCAGCGCCTTCGCCGGCGTCCGGTTGCCGGCCGTCTCGTCCTCGACGAGCTCGACCGCCTGCATCAGGCCCATGCCGCGCACCTCGCCGATCGACTTCGGGAAGCGGCGCTGCAGCTCCTCCAGGCCCGTCGCGCAGGAGGCGCCCCATCTTCTCGGCGTTGCCCGCGAGGTTCTCCTCCTCGATGATCCGGAGCGTCGCGTTGGCCGCGGCGCAGGAGACGGGATTGCCGCCGAAGGTCGAGATGGTCAGCGCCTTGAGCGACGGCGGCGATCTCCGGCGTGGCGATCGTGACGCCGAGCGGCAGGCCGTTGGCGACGCCCTTGGCCATCGTCATGATGTCCGGCTGGACGCCCCAGTGCTCGATGCCCCACATCGTGCCGCCCGTGCGCCCGAAGCCGGTCTGCACCTCGTCGCAGATGAAGACGCCGCCGTACTTCCGGATGATGCCGACCGCGATCTCGAAGTACTCGGGCGGCGGCGTGATGAACCCGCCGACGCCCTGGATCGGCTCGGCGAGGAAGCCGGCGATGCGGCCGGTCGTCGTCGTGCGGATCAGCTCCTCGATGTCCTTGGCGCAGGCGATCCCGCAGGACGGGTACGTCAGGTGGAGCGGGCAGCGGTAGCAGTAGGGAGACACGGCGTGCTTGACGCCGGCGACCTGGGTCGGCAGCGCCCGCCAGGTCGAGTGCGCGGTCAGCGACTGCGCCAGCATCGAGCGGCCCGAGTAGCCGTGGCGCAGCGCGACGATCTCGGTCGAGCCGGTCGAGAGCTGCGCCATCATCACGGCGGTCTCGTCCGCCTCGGTGCCCGAGGCGGTGAAGTAGGACTGCTTGAGGTTCCCCGGCGCCAGGCGCGCCAGCCGCTCCGCGAGCTCGACGACCGGCAGCGTCGGGTAGAGCGTCGAGACGTGCGAGAAGCGGTCGAGCTGCGCGACGATGGCGGCGTTGACCCGGTCGTCGCGTGGCCGATCGAGACGGTCAAGATCCCGCCGAAGAAGTCGAGGTACTCGTTGCCGTCGGCGTCGCGGATCCGGAGGCCCTTGCCCTCGGTCAGGACGATCGGCTCCTGGTAGTACTGGATCGTCGCGGGGAAGAGGAACTCCTTGTGCTTCTCGCGGACCGGCTTCGTCGGTGGCGGAGTGGGTCGTGTCGGCCTGGCGGTCGCTCACGGTCATCGGCCGTCGGATGCTCGGGATGCGTCTCACGCTGACCTCGGCTTCCTCTTCAGGAACGATCCCGCGCCGGCTTTCCCGACGAACTTGCCGTTCTCGATGATGACCCGGCCGCGCGAGAGGACGGTCTCGGCGCGCGCCCGTGACCTGCCGTCCCTCGTACGGGTTGTAGTCCACCTTCATGTGGAGCGTCTTCGCCGAAAGCGTGTGCTTCTTCTTCGGGATCGAAGATCGACGATGTCGGCGTCGGAGCCGGGCGCGATCGTGCCCTTGCGCGGGAAGAGGCCGAAGATCTTCGCCGGCGACGTGGACGTCAGCTCGACGAACCGGTTCAGCGAGATGCGGCCCTTGCCGCGACGCCGCCGTCGTAGACGAGGCTCATCCGCGTCTCGATGCCCGGGCGCGCCGTTCGGGATCTTCGAGAAGTCGTCCGTGGCCGAGCTCCTTCTGCTCCTTCATGCAGAAGGGGCAGTGGTCGGTCGAGATGGCCTGCAGGTCGTTGCCCGCGAGGCCGCGCCAGAGCTGCTCCTCGTTGCCCTTGGCCCGCAGCGGCGGGCTCATGACGTACTTGGCGCCGTCGAAGCCGGCTCCTCGTAGTTGTCGTACGAGAGGAACAGGTACTGCGGGCAGGTCTCGGCGTAGGCGGGCAGGCCCGCGGTCGCGCGCCTCGGTGACCATCTCGAGCGCCTCGGCCGCCGAGAGGTGGACGATGTAGATGCGGCACGTCGGCCATCTCGGCGAGCGCGATCGCGCGGTGCGTCGCCTCGGCCTCGGCCCGCGGCCGGCCGCGTCAGCGCGTGGTACTTCGGCGCGGTCTTCCCCTCGGCCAGCGCCCGCTTGCACGAGCACGTCGATGACGTCGCCGTTCTCGGCGTGCATGCAGATCGTGCCGCCGTTCTCCGCCGGTGCGCAGGAGCGCCCGGAAGATCGTCCCGTCGTCGAGCATGAGGACGCCGGGGTACGCCATGAAGAGCTTGAACGACGTGACGCCCTCGCGCGACCATCGCGTCCATCTCCTTCTCGACGCTGTCGGGCAGGTCCGTGATGATCATGTGGAAGCCGTAGTCGATCGCCGCCTTGCCCTCGGCCTTCTTCATCCAGGTCTCCCAGGCCTGGTGCAGCGTCTGGCCCTTGTACTGGATCGCGAAGTCGACGATCGACGTCGTGCCGCCGTGCGCGGCGGCGATCGTGCCCGACTCGAAGTCGTCGGCCGAGGTCGTGCCGCCGAACGGCATGTCGAGGTGCGTGTGGACGTCGATGCCGCCGGGCAGGACGTACTTGCCCGAGGCGTCGATGCGTCCGGTCGGCCGGGGCCGTCGAGCGCCGTGCCGATCGCCGCGATCTTCTCGTCCTCGACGAGGACGTCGCCGCGGTAGAGGTCGGTCGCCGTGACGACGGTGCCGCCCTTGATCAGGAGTCCTCAAGGCAGCATCTCCGCCATCGGCCCGTAGGTCTCGGGCCGCCGGTCGCGGTAGAACTGCCAGACGCGGCGGACCTCCTCGATCATGTCGAGGTCCATCTCGGCCGTGACGAGCTCGTCCTTGTCCTCCGACGCCGACGGCGAGGAAGTTGCCGCGCGGGTCGACGAAGTAGGAGGAGCCGTAGAACCTGCCGATGTTCCACGGCGCCTCGGTGCCGACGCGGTTGCTGCACGCCATGAAGTAGCCGTTGGCGACCGCGTGCGCCGGCTGCTCGAGCTTCCAGAGGTACTGCGAGAGCCCGGCCACGGTGGCCGAGGGGTTGAAGACGATCTCGGCGCCGTTCAAGCCGAGCAGCCGCGCGCCCTCCGGGAAGTGGCGGTCGTAGCAGATGTAGACGCCGACCTTCGCGAAGCGCGTCTGGAAGACGGGGTAGCCGAGGTTGCCCGGCTTGAAGAAGTACTTCTCCCAGAAGCCCGACGTGTGCGGGATGTGGTTCTTGCGGTACTTGCCGAGGTAGCGTCCGTCCGCGTCGTAGACGGCCGCGGTGTTGTAGTAGACGCCGGCCTGCTCGCGCTCGTACACGGGCACGACCATCGCCATCCCGTACTTCTTCGCGTACTGCGGCCATGCGCTCGCGTCGTCGGCCCCGGCACCGGCTCGGCCATGTCGTACCAGTGCGCGTCCTGCGAGGGGCAGAAGTAGGGGCCGTTGAAGATCTCCTGCAGGCCGAGGATCTGGACGCCCGTCTTGCCGGCCTCCTCGATGAACGGCAGGTGCGCGCTCGATCGCCGCCTCGCGGACCTTCTCGATCGGGACCGAGGGGTCGGTGAAGGGGGTGGCGCACTGGATCAGACCGCCGAGGATCTTTCGTGGCATCGAGCCTCCGATCTGGAGATCCGGGTCATCGGGCCTCGATCGGCGTGATCGAGGCTCAGACCGGGACCGGACTCTCTCAGAACCATCTCGAGATCACGACCTTCTTGTCCGTGTAGAACTCGAACGCATCCCGGCCGTGCACCTTCAGGTCGCCGAAGAAGCTGTCCCTCGCGCCGCCGAAGGGGAAGTACGCCATGGGGGCGGCGACGCCGATGTTGACGCCGACCATGGAGGCCGTGGCGTGCCGCGCGAACTCGCGGGCCGCCTTGCCGCTCGAGGTGAAGATCGACGTCGCGTTCGCGTTGGGGTGCGCGTGCATCACCGCGATCGCTTCCTCGAGCGTGCTGCACCGGCGTGATCGAGGCGACGGGGCCGAAGATCTCCTCCCGGCCGATCGCCATCGTCGGGGCCACGCCGTCGAAGACGGTCGGGCCGAGGAAGAAGCCCCGCTCGCGCCCCGGCACGCTCAGGCCGCGGCCGTCGAGCAGCAGCTTCGCTCCCTCCGAAGCCCCTTTTGCGATGTACCCCTCGACGCTGCTCCCGGTGCCGCGCGCTGATCACGGGTCCCATCGAGACGCCGGGCTCCGCGCCGTCGCCGACCTTGAGCGCCCGGGCGGCCTCGACGATGCGGTCGCGCGCCGGTCGGTGCGCCTCTCCGACGGGCACGAGCACGCTTCCGGCCAGGCACCGCTCGCCGGCGCAGCCGTAGAAGGACTCGGTGATGATCGGCGATCGAGCGATCGAGGTCGGCGTCCGGCATGACGACGACGAAGTTCTTGGCGCCGCCGAGGGCCTGGACGCGCTTGCCGGCGTGCGTGGCGCGCTGGTACACCGCGCGCGCGACGGGTGTCGAGCCGACGAAGGAGACGGCTCGGATGTCCGGGTGATCGCAGATCGCCTCGACGACCTCCCGTCCGCCGTTGACGAGGTTGACGACGCCGGGAGGCAGGTCGCACTGTTCGAGCAGCTCGAACATCCGCTTCTGCGAAAGCGGCACCTGCTCGGACGGCTTGACGATGAACGTATTTCCGGTCGCGACGGCGAAGGGCAGGAACCAGAGCGGCACCATGGCCGGGAAGTTGAAGGGGGCGATCGCCGCGCAGACGCCGACCGGCTGCCGGATGACCTGGCAGTCGATGCCGGACGAGATGTTCTCGAGTCCGTAGCCCATCGCGAGCGACGGCGCGCCGCAGGCGACCTCGACGCACTCGATGCCCGCGGCGCACGCTTCCGCGAGACTCGTCGAGCGTCTTGCCGTGCTCGGTCGTGACGATCCGCGCCAGCTCCTCGAAGTGCTCCTCGAGCAGGTTCTTGAAGCGGAACATCGCCCGCGCGCGGACGACCGGCGGCGTGTCGCGCCACGCCGGAAAGGCCTGCTGCGCGGCCGCGACGGCGGCCCCGAGGTCCTCACCCGTCGAGAGGGGCGTGCGGGCGATCGTTTCGCCGGTCGCCGGGTTGTGGACGTCGAGATGCGAGCCCGTTCGGGACTCCACCCAGCGTCCGCCGAAGAAGTTCTTCAGTGCGGCGGCGCCCGGTGCGGCGGGTCCGCCCGCCCGGATGCCGGTGCCGACAGCCGACTCGGTCATGGGGCCTCCTGAGGTGCTCGGACAGGAGTCTAGTGCACCGGCGGGATGTCTGCCGCCTCGCCGTTCTCCAGCAGCAGAAAACGCGGCCCGGGCGTGCCGCGGCGCGCCAGCGCCGCCCGCAGGTCCTCGGCCGGCTCGAGCTCGCCGTCGTCGGCCTGCGCGAAGGTTCCGAAGTGGATGGCCACAGACGTCGCGGCGCCGAGGGCCTCGTGCGCGCGGACGGCGTCTTCGGGATCGATGTGCGCGGGTGCCATGAACCACCGCGGCCGATAGGCGCCGATCGGGAGAAGGGCGAGGCGAAGGTTCGGAAAACGCCTTCCAATTTCCGCAAAATGCGGGCCCCACCCCGTGTCGCCGGCGAAGTAGATGGAGCCGGACGGCCCGGCGACCACGAACCCGCACCAGAGCGTGCGGTCGCGGTCGAAGGGGCTGCGGCTGGAGAAGTGGCGCGCGGGCACCGCCGTCACCGTCACTCCCGGCGCGACCGGGGCCGGCTCCCACCAGTCCAGATCCCGGGCGTCGGGGACGCCGCGGTTGCCGAGGTACGCGGCATTGCCGAGCCCCACGAAGACGGGAGGAACACGACCCTTCGAGAGGCGCCGCAGCGTGTCGAGATCCATGTGGTCGTAGTGGTTGTGGCTGACGAGCACGGCGTCGATCGGCGGCAGGTCTTCGAAGCGCAGGCCGGGCGGGCGGTGGCGCCGCGGGCCCGCCCACGACACCGGAGAGACCCGATCCGACCAGACCGGATCGGTGAGCAGGTTGACGCCGTCGATCTGGACGAGCACGGTCGCGTGATTGACGAAGGTGACCCGCAGGGCTCCGTCCGCGACGCGTTCGGGCGGGCGTGCGCCGGGCGGCGCCTGCCGGAAATCGCTCCAGTGCCCCCGCTCCCGGTGTGTCATCCAGCGAAAGAATTCCGGAAATCCGTGATCGAGAGGCGCGATCGAGCGGAAGCGCTTGCCGTCGAAGTGGTCGGTGACCGGTCCCTTCCAGCGGGGCGCGGACTGGGCGTTCCCGGCGACGACGAAGGCCGCGCCGGCCATTCCCGTGAGTCCCGCCGCGGCGGCGAGGAGGCGCAAGATTCCCGACATCCACGCTCGCAGCGCGCGGGGGAGACCGTTTATTCCTTTTTGCGGAGGTTGACCGTTCCCGTTTCTGCAGCGGGCCGTGCCGGCGGAACGTCGAGCGACTGGCCATTGTCGAGGACGATGAAGTGCGGCGGGGGCGGCGGCGCCTCCGCCAGGGCGGCACGGAGCGTTTCGGCGGGCTCGAACTCGGCGTCGTCGGAAACCGAAAATGTTCCGAAGTGCATGGGAACGGTGGTCGCGGCGCGAAGCGCGATGGCCGCCCGGACCGCATCCCGCGGCCCGAGGTGCTGCGGATGCATGAACCACTCGGGCACGAAGCCGCCGATGGGCAGGAGCGCGAGGCGAATCGGCGAGAAGCGCTCGGCGATCTTCGCGAAGTGAGAACCATCGCCGGTGTCACCGGCAAAGTACGCGGACCCGGCCGGGCCGGTGACGACGAACCCGCACCACAGCGACCGGTTTTGGTCGAACACTCCGCGACCCGAGTTATGCCGCGCGGGGACCGCGGTTACGCGCACGCCCGGGGCGATTTCGGACGACTCCCACCAGTCGAGGTCCCGGCCCCCGGCCACTCCCTTGCGCGCGAGGTACGCCGCGTTGCCGAGTCCCGTGAAGATCACGGGGTGGAAAGCCGCCGCGAGGCGGCGCAGCGTGGCAAGGTCCATGTGATCGTGATGGTCGTGGCTGATGACGACCGCGTCGATCGGTGGCAGATCCTCGAACCGTAGTCCCGGCGGCCGGTGCCGGCGCGACCCGATCATCGGGATCGTGCGCTTCGCCCACGTCGGATCGGTCAGCACGTTGACGCCGTCCATCTGGAGGAGCACGGTCGCATGGTTGATGGAGGTGACGCGCATCGCGCCGTCGCCGACACGCGCCGGCGGCGGCGGCCCGGGAGGCGTGTCGGTGAAGTCCCGCCAGGGGCGCTGGCACTTCGTGAAAACCCGCCGGATCCACTTGCCGAAAGACCTGCCGACCGGTTCGGCCGAATGGAAGCGTGTGCCGTCGAAGTGATCGCTCTCGGGCCCGTGCCAGGCATGCGCGCACGCGAGGCTCGCCAGCGAGAGTACGGCGACGGCGCCGGCGCGGCCGAAAGATCGCGTGAAAGGCCGCGCCATCGTGTAGATTGTCCCCCGTTTCTCAGGAGGTTCGATGAGAAAGATGGCGCGGATCGCGGCGGCGCTGCTGCTGCTCACCGGGCTGGAGGCCCGTGCGGCCGGCGGCGAGGCGAAGCCGCGGGCGCGCGACTTGGGCGTGGCCTTCGAAGGAACACCCGGGCCGGCTAACGCGATCACCGACGTCGCGGGCGTCGAAGTGGGCCACGTCACCCTGATCTCGGGCGAAGGCAAGCTCGTGGTGGGCAAGGGCCCGGTCCGAACCGGCGTGACCGTCGTGCTGCCCCGCGGCAAGGCCTCCAACGACGACGCAGTCTTCGCGGGCTGGTTCTCGCAGAACGGCAACGGCGAGATGACCGGGACGACCTGGATCGAGGAGTCGGGCTATCTCGAGGGGCCCTTCTTCGTCACCAACACGCACAGCGTGGGCGTCGTGCGCGACGCGTCGATCGCCTGGCGCGTGAAGCAGGGAAAGCCGGATCCCTCCGGCTACTGGTGGTCGCTGCCCGTGGTCGCGGAGACCTGGGACGGATTCCTGAACGACATCAACGGCTTTCACGTGAAACCGGAACACGTTTTCCAGGCCCTGTCCTCGGCGGCGCCCGGCCCCGTCGCGGAGGGCAACGTCGGCGGCGGCACGGGGATGATCTGCTACGAGTTCAAGGGAGGAATCGGGACGAGCTCGCGGCGGCTGCCGGCGAAGGCCGGCGGCTACACGGTCGGCGCCCTGGTTCAGTGCAACTGCGGCAGACGGTCGCAGCTGCTGGTGACCGGCGCCCCCGTCGGAAAGGAGATCCCCGGGACCGTCTACGGCGAGGACACCGGCTCGATCATCATCGTGATCGCGACGGACGCGCCTCTGCTCCCGCACCAGTTGAAGCGACTCGCCCGCCGGGTGACGATGGGGCTCGCGCGCACGGGAAGCACTTCGGGAAGCGGCTCGGGCGACATCTTCATCGCCTTCTCGACCGCGAACCCGAAGACCTGGACGGCGGACGCTCCGGTCGGCGTGACGATGGTTCCCAACGACAGCATGAACCCGCTCTTCGAGGCGGTGGTCCAGTCGACGGAGGAGGCGATCATCAACGCCATGGTCGCCGCGGAGACCATGACCGGAATCGACGGCCACCGCGCCGACCGCCTGCCCCACGACCGGCTCCGCGAAGTCCTGAAGAAGTACAACCGCCTTTCCCCGTGATCACCGCCCGAAGGCCCGGCGATGCCGAGATGCTCGGGGTCGCGCTCGAGGAGGCCCTCCTCGGTCTCGAGGAAGGCGGCGTCCCCGTTGGCGCGGCGCTCTTCGACGGGCAGGGGCGCCTGCTCGGCCGGGGACGGAACCGCCGTGTGCAGGAAGGGGACCCTTCGGTGCACGGCGAGACGGACGCCTTCCGCCGGGCCGGGCGGCAGAAGACCTACCGCGACAAGGTGCTCGCCACGACGCTCGCTCCCTGCTGGTATTGCAGCGGCCTCGTCCGCCAGTTCGGGATCGGCCGGGTCGTCGTCGGCGACTCCGTCAACTTCTCGGGCGGCCTCGACTGGCTGCGCGAGGCGGGTGTCGAGATCGTGGATCTGGTCTCCAGGGACTGCATCGGGATGATGCGCGCCTTCATCTCCGCGCGGCCGGACCTCTGGAACGAGGACATCGGGGCCGGATAGAGGCCACCTACTCCCCCTGACCCAGCGAAAACCCCTTCTCGCCGTCGAAGGTCTGCAGGTTCTCCGTCTTGACGAACTCGAGGCCGGCCGCGGCGATGCGCCCGAGCAGCTCGACGATCTGCGCGTGCGACACGGCGCCGCCGGCGGGGGCGAGGAACCGGCAGCGGCACTCGTCCACGCGCAGCGTCTCCGGGGCGCCGTCGGGCCAGACCTTGACGCCGCGGCTGGTCATCATCGTGAGCTGGAACCCGGGGGCGGCGAGCGGCTTGAGCTTCGCCGCGAGGGCGTCGCTGTCGGGGCTCTTCCAGCCCACGTAGACGTCCACGCCGACGGTTTCCCGGCGGATCGGCGGGCGGGGCCGCGAGGCCGGGCGAAGCGGCGCTCTGCGGCGGCGCCGACGAGTAGGCGACCGGCTTGAGTTTCTCCGGCGACTGGCCGAGCCGCGCGACGACGGCCTCCGCGAACTCCCGCGTGCCGACCTTCTCGCCGGCTCACGCCCTGCTTGTAGATGTCGTAGGTGTGGACGCCGTCTTCGATCGTCCGCAGCCACGCGTTGTGAACGCGCGCGGCGACCTCGGGCTGCCCGATGTGAACGAGCATCATGACGCCTCCGAGCAGCAACCCCGAGGGATTGGCGAGGTTCTGTCCGGCGCGGCGGGGCGCCGAGCCGTGGATCGCCTCGAACATGGCGCACGCGACGCCGATGTTGGCGGAGCCCGCCAGGCCCACGGATCCCGCAATCTGCGCCGCGACGTCCGACAGGATGTCGCCGTACAGGTTCGGCATCACGATCACGTCGAAGACCTCGGGCGTATCGGCGAGCTTGGCGGCGCCGATGTCGACGATCCAGTGCTCCTTCTCGACGTCCGGGTACTCCGACCCGATCTCGTCGAAGACGCGGTGGAACAGGCCGTCGGTCAGCTTCATGATGTTGTCCTTCGAGAAGCAGGTGATCTTGCGCCGGCCGTTGCGCCGGGCGTACTCGAAGGCGTAGCGCACGATTTTTTCGGTGCCGGGACGGGTGATCAGCTTCAGGCACTGCGTGACGTCGTCGGTCAGGCGGTACTCGATCCCCGCGTAGAGGTCCTCCTCGTTCTCGCGGACGATGACGACGTCCATGACCGGGTGTTTGGTGGAAACGAAGGGGTGGTAGGAAACGCAGGGACGGACGTTGGCATAGAGGCCCAGCGTCTTTCGCGTCGTGACGTTCAGGCTCTTGAAGCCGCCCCCCTGGGGCGTTGTGATGGGAGCCTTGAGGAAGACCTTGGTGCGCCGCAGCGAGTCCCAGGAGGACGGCTCGATGCCTGCGGAGTTGCCGCGCTGGTAGACCTTCTCTCCGATCTCGATGACTTCCGGCGCGAGCGCGGCTCCGGCCGCCTCGAGGATCGACAAGGTGGCGCTCATGATCTCCGGGCCGATGCCGTCTCCGTATGCGACGGTCACCGGTGTTTTCTGACTCATTTTCGAACTCCTCCTCACGGCTTGTCCGCCCGAGAAAAATGGCGTGCATTATCCACTGTTTTGCCTCGTACGTGACGCTTCCGAAAGGACTTATCGGGACGCCGTATAATTGCCCGACACGTGAGGGCGCCCATTCGCTTCGTGGAATCGACCGATCGCGTCCTGGCGGGGGCGAAACCGCCGTCGCTCTGCGGTACGACCCGTCGCGCCGGATCATGCTCCGGTTCAAGCTCCAGGCCACGTCTCCCGAAGACCTCGAAGCCCTGCGCTACGCGCGCCGGGCGATGATTCGAGAGGAGCGCACGCGCGGTCTCGAGTGGGAAGAGCCCTCGATGGAGGACCCGACGTTCACGGCCAACGAAGTCCGGTGGTTTGCGCTGACCTCGCAGGCGGCCTGGTGCCGCCAGAAGATCGTGGACCTCGTCGACCGGGCCAACCGGGCCGTCGAGGAGATGCGGGAAGTCCAGACCTCCTGAATTGGATCGGCTCGACCGTTACGAATGGTAACAGTCTTGCAACGGAGGCGCCTCCCTTGAGTCTTGTCCGGCGTTCCGTAAGCCTTCTGATTCGAGGGGTTACCGTTTCGATCGGACGCGGGCACGCGCTTCGCAATCTCTTCCGGCATGAGCCGCGACATCCGTCTGGAATCGATCGCCGAAGAGGGCGCGGGAATCGCCTCGGCCGGGGGACGGCCGCGCTGAAGCCGTCGCCCGACTCGCTTCTCACGCTCCGCTTTGCGATCTCGGCGCCGGACCCGGCGGGCCTCGACGCCCTGCGGCATGCCCGGCGTTCGATTCTGCGAGAAGAGTGGACGCTCGGACGGGATCCCGACGAGCCGTCGCTCGAGTCGGCGACCTTCTCGGCCTCGGAGGTGACCTGGACGGTTCCGCGCTCGCAGCGGGATCGGTGCCGGGAGCGGCTCCTGGAGCTGGAAACACGAGCCAACCGCGCGCTTCGCGATCTCAAGCGTTCCTGAAACGTTTCCGGGGAAGGGCCCGGTGAGGGGCGCGCGCACCCGCAACCTCCTCCTTCTGGGCCTCGTCGCGGCCGTGGCCTACTGGTACTACCGCGACCAGCCGACCCTTTCGCAGTTCGTCGACGATCTCACGCGGCCGCTTTTGGGATCGAAGGCGGCCGTCAAGGAATCCGAGCGCAAGCGGGTCATCGGCGACGCCGCGGCGGTGATCGGCCAGCAGAGCGACGAAATGGTGGGCGCCCTGCGCGAGGGGATGACCAAAGACGAAGTTCGCGATCTGCTCGGAGCTCCCGACCGCGTCGAGTCGCTCAGCGACCGCGAACCCGTGCGCGTGCGTTGGACCTATCGGACCGTCAAGCGCGTCGTCCTCTTCGAGGACGGTCGGGTCATCTCGCATCGCCCTTCTGTAGCCGGCGGCGGCGGCGCCGAAAAGCCCGAGGCGCGGCTCGAGCACGACCCGCACGGGGATCCTCTCGAGCAGCTCCGTCAGCGGAGGTTTTCCCCGGAACGACTCGAGAAAACCGCCTTCGGTCGATGGCCGGCAGGATCTTGGGAGCGATGCCTCCGGCGACGTAGAGACCTCCCGTGGCCCTGTACTGAAGGGCGACGTTGCCCGCCTCCGAGCCGTAGAGGGACACGAAGAGGGCCAGCGCATCCCGGCACAAGGGATCGGCGGCTTCGAGTGCCGAATCGGCTGATGACGGCGGCTCGGTCCGTCTCCTGCGCGAGGGCGCCACGCACCGCCGGGCTCTCGCGGTGCGGCGCCTCTCGCCCTTCAGGAAGTCGTAGATGTGGCCGAGCCCCTCGCCGCAGAGGATGACGTCCCATTCGGATCGCCCGGTCCGGCCGCGCACGAAGGCGGCCAGGCGGTCCTCGCGGGCGTCGCGGGCGGCGAAATCCTTGTGCCCGCCTTCCGAGGGAACGGGCTCGTATCGGCCCCGCGACGGCGAGCAGGCCGGCCTCGCCGAGACCCGTTCCCGCCCCGATCAGCGCCTTCGGGCCTCCCGGTTCCGGCCGTCCCCTCGCCAGCGTGCGCAGCTGCCGCGGTTTGAGGTAGGGCAGACCGAGGGCGTTTGCGACGAAGTCGTTGACGAGACCGAAGGACATGGGGCGAAACTTCCTGGACAGGCTCTTCGCGTCGATGGACCAGGGGAGCTTCGTGATTCGGGCCCGGCCGTCCTGGACCGGGCCCGCAACCCCGAGGCCGGCCACGCGCGGAGGCACGGCGCTCCCGCGAGAGAAAGTCGGCGAGGATTTCTTCGAGCTCCGCGTGCTCGGCGCTGGCATACCGCTGCTCTCGGATCAGCGACAGGGTGCGGTCGCCGATCTCGACGATCGCGACGGCCGTCTTGGTGCCGCCGACGTCGGCGGCGAGAACCCGCATGCGCGGACCTTACCAGCATGCCCTGTCGGCCCTCTCGGCGGAGGCCACGGACCGGCGCCTGGCCGGGAAAAAAGGGCCCCGGCTCGGGGGGAGCTCGGGGCAAAAAAAAGCCCCGGGTCGGGGTGGGTCCGCCCGGGGGGCGAAAGGAGGAGGTGAGGTTTTGATCCTCGCCAGTCCTAGATAGCAAGGAGGAGGCCAGCGAAGATCGGTTGGCGAGAGTCAAATCAGATCAATGACTTACGATTGAATCGGCAGCCCGGCCATGACGAGGATTGTCATCCTTCTGCACAATTTGTAACAACGCTTGCTCGCAATGTCAGACGGTCGGCCGGCTCCTCGGCCGAATCCGGGTTTCACGGGCAGCCCTGCCGGTACACTCCGACGCGTTGAACGACCGGCACCCCGCAGGCCTCCGTCTCGTCCTTCTCCTTCTGGCGCTCGCGGGTTTGTCGGGCTGCTCGGCCTTTTCCGACAAGCGAACGGAGTACCAGTACGACCCGGCCTATGGCGTCGACAGCCCGGAGTTCCGGCGTTCGCTCGACGCCTTCCGCACCGAGATGGTCCCCGGCAACCAGGCCGCGGTGCTCTCCAACGGCGACGAGATCTTCGCGGGGATGCTCGAAGCGATTCGCGGCGCCCGCCTCTCCATCAACATGGAGATGTACATCTTCAACGACGGCGACATCGGATCGCAGTTCGCGGAGGCGCTCGCCGAGCGCGCGCGCGCCGGGCGTCGAGGTGCGCCTGCTCATCGACGGCCTGGGCTCGCATCCCGGGCCGCTCGAACCGAAGATGAAGGCCGCCGGCGTGAAGGTGCGGGTCTACCGGCCGTTGCGCGTCTACTCGATCTACCGGGTCGGCAACCGAACGCACCGGCGGATCCTGACGGTGGACGGGCGGATCGGATTCTGCGGCGGCGTCGCGATCGACGATCGCTGGCGGGGGGACGCCCGCAATCCCCGGGAGTGGCGCGACACCGTGGCCCGTGTCGAGGGACCCGTGGTCGCGCAGCTCCAGGCCATCTTCATGGAGGACTGGCTGCTGACGACCGGCGAGGTCTTGAACGGCGACCGGCAGTTCCCGCGCGTGGCTCCGGACGGCGCGATGCTCGCGCAGGCCGTGGCGGCGTCGCGCACGGACCAGAGCTCGATGGCGAAGCTGCTCGTCTACATGGCGATCCAGGCCGCGCGCGAGCGCATCTGGATCGAGAACGCCTACTTCGTGCCGGACCGCCAGATCCGGGAGGGCCTGATCCGCGCCGTCGAGCGGGGCGTGGACGTGAAGGTCATCGTGCCCGGCGAGCACATCGACATCCCGGCGATCCGGATGGCCTCGCGGCACAACTACGGTGAGCTGCTCGACGGCGGTGTGGAGATCTACGAATACCTGCCCGCCATGATGCACAACAAGGTGATGGTGGTGGACGGGATCTGGTCGACCATCGGCTCGATCAACCTCGACAACCGCTCGATGCGGAAGAACGCCGAGGTCAACGTGGCGATCTACGACCGCGGTTTCGCCCGCGCGATGGAGGCGATGATCGATGCCGACCGGCTGTCGTGCGAGCGGTTCACCAAGGAGCGCTGGAAGAAGCGGGGCTTCCCGGCCCGGTTCAGCGAGCTGTTCTTCTGGCTCTTCTCGGAGAACTACTGAGCCCGGACGGCGGCGTCCGCGCCCGTTCGGCCCGGACATCATTGGTCCGGGCGGCGCGGCTAGAATGCCCGCGTGATCAACGAAACGCTCGCGCTCGACCGGCCCCTCGTCGTCTTCGACACCGAGACGACCGGCGTCAATCCGCGCACCGACCGGATCGTCGAGATCGCCTGCGTCAAGATCCACCCCGACGGCCGGCGCGAGGAGTGGGTGCGCCGCCTGAACCCCGGCATGCCCATCCCGGCCGCCTCCAGCGCGATCCACGGCATCCGGGACGAGGACGTCCGGGGCCTGCCGGGCTTTCGCGACGTTGCGGCGGAGCTCGCGGCCTTCCTGGAAGGGTGCGACCTGGCGGGCTACAACATCGCCGGCTTCGACCTGCCCGCGCTGCGGATCGAATTCCTTCGGGCGGGGATCGTCTTCGACATCTCGGGGCGCCGGCTGCTCGACGCCCAGCGCATCTTCTTCGTGCGCGAGCCGCGCCACCTGGCCGCGGCGGCCCGGTTCTACTGCCAGTCCGATCACCAGGGCGCGCACGGGGCCCTGGCGGACGCCGAGATGACGCTGCGGGTGCTCGAAGGGCAGCTCGCGTACTACGCGGACATGCCGCGCTCGGTGCCGGAGCTGCACGAGCTCTATCTGCGCCGGGCTCGATCAGGACCTCGACCCCGAGGGGCGCTTCCGCCTGGTCCGCGGCGAACCGACGGTCAACTTCGGAAAGAACCGCGGGCGAAGCCTTCGCGACATCGGCCGCGAGGAGCCCGGGTTCCTGCGCTGGATCCTGAAGGGAGACTTCTCGGAACCGGTGAAGGAGATCGCGCGGAAGTTCCTTCCGCCGGGCTAGTCGGGCGCTACTGCTTCACGACCTTCTTGAAGCGCAGCGTCTCTCCCGACTTCGCGTCTCGGAGGCGCAACGTCCCCGGCTCGACCTCGATCGTCCACTTGGAGGTCGCCCCCCGGATGGCGAGCGCGCAGGAGGATCCCAGAGTCTCGCTGGTGAAACCGTCTCCCCGCGGCTTGAAGTTCACACCGCAGGCGGCCGACGCCTCCCGGTCCGTGAAGTTGTCCACCTCGGGCGACATGGCCGTCACGGTGAGGTCGAAGTGGGGCACGTACGTCACGAGGACATCGGCGCCTTCCAGGTCGAGGCGCATCACCCCCTGGAGGCGAACGTTTTCTTCCTGGTACTGCCCGGAAATCGTGACGAAGAGGTCGTACGGATGGGTCGGATCCGTCGGGAACGGCTGCGTCGAGATCAGCAGATTGTTGCCGGGGGTGGATCCCTGGAACGCCCCGGAGAGGATGGCCGACAGCCGGTAGGACTGGTTGTCCGCAGCCGGGGCGGCGCTCGCGGCCAGCAGAACCGCCGCGAGGAAGAGGAACGTCGAGCGCTGCTTCATAAGACCTCCACCCGGCTTCTTGCGAGATCCGTTCCGGAACCCGCGCCCGGCGATTCTCTTGCGTTTCAACGGTTTGCGCGCAAGGCTCGGCAGGGCCGCTGTCACCCCGGGAGGACGGCTATCCCGGGGTCCGGACAGATCGCAAGGCTTCGAGCGTCTTCGTGAGGGCCTCGTTGAAGACCTGCTGGAGGGCCGCCTTTTCGTTGTCGACGCCGCGGTAGTTGGGCCGTGCGACGTCCGCCTGGGCCTCGAACTCGACGAGGGTTCGGCCGCCCGCGTCCCTCGCGAGGACGCCCCACTCGGCGGCGCCGTTCCAGGAGTCGTCCTCCATGGGAGCCGAGAAGCGGTGGACCTCGATGAGGATGGAGGGCTGGCCGGCGCACGGCGGCATTGCTCCAGGCGCACGCGGGAAAGGACTTCGTGATCGAGTCCCGCAGGAGCGCCACCAGCTTCTCGGATCCCTCGCGATTGGCGCGCTGGTCGAGGATCTCGAGCGACCAGGACGTCGCCCCGCCCGGGCAGCCCACCATCGGATCGGTCGCGGAGGTGGGGCGCAGCGTCGGGGGTCCGCAGGCCGCCGCGAGCACGGCCAGGAGAAGAACAGGAGAGAGGCGCCGCACGGCACGGGAGTGTCTCACGGCCGTGCGCCGCGCCGGCGCGGCGACGCGGGAGGGTCTGCGCTGCCGGCGTAGGCCGCCGAAAGCGCTGCGGCCTGCTCCCGAAGGTCCGCCACGAGCTCGGGAGGATCGAGGACGCGCGCGCTCTTTCCGTAGCGCAGCACGAACTCGCGCGCTTCACGGATCGAGACGGCGGGCAGCGAGAGGATCGCCTCACCGCCCGGAAGGTTTTCGATCGCCTGCTCGGGGTGAAAGCGCTGCTCGCGAACCTCGTCGGCGGATTCCTTCGAGAAACGCACCCGGAAGCGGAACGGCTTCTCGGCGCCGACGTAGAGGCCGAACGTGTGCCGGAAGTAGCGGTCGGCGTCGAAGTCCCTGGGAATCGCGTAGCGGTCTCCCGTCAGCCGCGCGCCTTCCATCCGCGCAAGGTAGAACGTCTTGACCTGTCCGGCGGCGACGTCGTCGGCAACCGCGAGCCAATCGCGCCCGGAGAGGACGATGGCGTAGGGACGCAGGACGCGCGGCGGCCCGGGCGGCTCGCCGGGGTGGCGGTACTGAATGGAGAGCGAGATGCCGCGCTGCATCGACTCGGCGACGGCCTGCCAGGTCTCTTCGCGCACGGGTCGGTAGGGGGCGAGGCTGCGCAGGGCGATCTTGTCCCGCACGATCTCGGGACGCAGCCGGACCGCCGGCGGCATGAGCTCCGCCAGGCGCTCGTAGCAGGCGTCCAGGTCCCTGGCCAGAGGCGTCCCTCCGAAGAGCGACATCACCTGGGCGGCGACCCCGATCGAGAAGAGGTCCTTGCCGTCCACGGGAAGAAAGGGAAGGACGTAGTCGGCGCGCGCGTAAGCGTAGCCGTTTTCCTGGCGGTCGAACTCGATCGGGGCCTCGAGCTCGTCGCGCATGTAGTCGAGGTCGCGCTGGACCGTCTTGGACGAGACGCGCAGCTCACGCGCCAGAGAGCTGGCGTTCGGATGGCGGCCCTCCTTGATCTGATGGTGGATGGTCTGAAGCCGCCGCCAGAGCGGTCGGTCCTTGAAAGCTCCCTTCCGCCCCACGGGGCGATTCTCCCACGGCGGGACAGATGCCAGAAAATGTCGGTTCCGTCGCCACGCTCGGGATCAATGGATGTCACCCGGCAGGCTCTCGAACGGTGCAAGGGGCTCCAGGACAAGAAGTTGGACCCGCGGCCGGGATGGCCCTGTCCTTGCTTTTCTCTTCCGCGTGCAGATCGAGCTGGCCTCCGAACCCGCGACCGGTCAGGGCCGTCCGGCTCACCGGGAGAGCCAGGTTCCGCTGCAGATCTTCGAGGGTGAGCAGGAGTTTCTCGACGACTTCCTGACACGCCTGCAGTCGATCATTCGACGGGCTCCCGCCTCTCCGGCGCCGTCGCTCGACGATACCCGGCCGACGCGCTTTCCCCGGAGGCGCTCCTGATGGGCGCGCTGTCCTCGGGCTCGGGCGATCTCCCGCTCGCGCTCGCCCTGATCCTGATGGTCGTGGGGATCCTGCTCTCCGGAGACGACGACCTTCCGGGTCCGCGCCGCAGCTGGGCCCGCGCGCGCCGCGCCATTTCGCTGCCGTTCTGACGCGGCGCCGAGGCCGAGACGAGTCCGGGATCCTTCGCTCGTGTTGAGGCGCGAGTCCCCGCACGCCCGGTCGCCGCTCAGGATGACGCGCCGCCCGCTGCGCGACGGCGCGTCACTTCAAAACCGACAGGATCTCCTTTGCGGTGTCCACTTCTTTGCCGTTGGGGTCGAGCTCGATGTATTTCTGGAGATGTTCCTTGGCGGCGGCGTTCTTCTTCAGGTTGAAGGAAACCATCCCGAGCTGGTAGTGGGCCAGGGCGAAGTCGGGCTTGGCCTCGATCGCCTTGGCGAAGTAGTCCGCCGCCTCCTGCATCTTCCGGCTGTTGAGCGCCTCGACGCCCTTGTTGTAGATGGCCTCCGGCGTGTCCGGATTGAGTTCCGCATACTTGGCCTGCCATTCGTCGAACGCCTTCTGGTCGCCCTTCTGCTTGGCGGAGTCGATCAGGATCGGATAGAGCGAGGTGATCGTCGGGTCGAGGTCGAGCGCCTTCTGGCCGGCCTCGAGCGCCTTCGCCCAGTCCTTGTTCTGGTAGGCGAGCACGGCCACCCCCTGCCAGCCCTGCGGCAGGTCGGGGTTCTTCTTGACGGCCTCCTGGAACTTCGCCGCGGCGCCGGCCTTGTCGCCGCCGTTCAAGAGCTCGACGCCTTCGTTGTAGGCGATCGCGGCCTGGTCTTCCGCCGACACGACGGCCGGGGCCGCGGCGGCCTGGGGTTTCTGCAGCTTGACGTCGACGGTCGTCGGCTCCCCGATGGAGAGCTTCTTGTTCTCCTCGTAGGGGACGTAACCCTCGAGCTCGAAGTGCAGCCGGTACGGGATCGTCGCGTCGTTGACGATCAGCGCGTAATGGCCCTTCTTGTCCGTCGTGGTCGTGAGCTTGAAGGTCGTGAGGTTGGGCGTCGTCAAGGTGAGGACGACGCCTTGCAGCGGAGCCCCGTCGGGTCCCGTCACCGTGCCCACCAGCCGTCCCTGCGCGGCCGCGAGCGCCACCGCCGCGAGCGCGCCGAGGGCCAGCACCGAGAACGCACGTTCGATCTTCATGGTGATCCTCCGGCGCGGAATTCTATTTCGCTTCGCCCTCGGCGTCACGCGTCCGCGGCCTGGCGCTCTTCGGACGGCAGGGCCTGAAGGATCTCCGCGGCGAGCTCGTAGCGGCCCATCGGCATGATGTGGATTCCCCGGGCGAGCGCGGCGATCCCCGCGGCGAGCTCGCGCGCGATCGCCATCCCTTCGGCCTTTTCGTGCTCGGGGCCGCGGCCCGCGGCCCGGCGCATCCGCTCCTGGACCGGCTCCGGCACGACGATTCCGGGGACCTCGTTGGCGAAGAACAGGGTCTGCTTGAGCGAGCGCAACGGGATCAGCCCGACGAGGACCGGGATCGACCGAACCTCCGCGAGCGCGAGGAAACGCTCGAGCGCCGCGAGGTCGTAAACCGGCTGCGTCTGCGCGAACGTGGCGCCGGCCTCGATCTTCGACCGCAGCTTGGAGAGCTCGACCTCCAGGTCCGGCGAGGCCGGGTTGGCGGCGCAGCCGATGGCGAAGGCGGTCGGCGCGCCGATGGCGTTGCCGGCGAGGTCGGCGCCGGCGTTCAGTCCCCTGGCGATCCGCAGCAGGCCGAGGACGTCGACCTCCGAGACCTGCTTGGCCTGCGGGTAGTCGCCGATCTTGAGAGGGTCGCCGCCCAGGCAGAGCAGCGCCTTCAGCCCGAGCCCGGCCGCACCGAGCAGATCGGATTGCAGCCCGAGGACGTTGCGGTCGCGCGTCGTGATCTGGACCACCGACTCGAGCCCGGCCTCGCGCTGGATCAGGGCCGCGACGGCGATCGACGACATGCGCAGCCGCGCCATCGGGTTGTCCGTGACGTTCACGGCGTGCACGCCGGCCGCGCGGGCCAGGCGCGCGCCCTCGATCGCGGCGGAAGCGTCGACGCCCGCGCGGCGGGTCGATCTCCGACGTGACGACGAAGGCGCGCGGGTCGGCGAGCAGCCGCTTGAAGCGCGACGTTTCGACGGACGGCGGGGGCGCGTGCGGGGCGGCGGATTCGAGCGCGGCGGTCACCCGCAGCCCGTCGGTGCGCACGCGCCCCGAGAGCTCCCGCGCCATCGCGCGGATGTGCTCGGGAGTCGTGCCGCAGCAGCCGCCCACGATCGCCGCCCCCGCGTCGGCGAAGGCGCGGGCGTACTCGCGCAGGTAGTCGGGCGAGGAGAGGTAGACGTTGCGGCCATGGGCCACCGTCGGGTAACCGGCGTTGGGCATCACGGAGAGGGGAGCCGCGATCGACCCGGGAAGCCGCGTGAAGATGTCGTGCGTCTCCTGAGGGCCGAGCGTGCAGTTCATCCCGACCACGTCCGCGCCGGCCAGCGCCAGAGTGGGCAGAGCGTGGGCGGCACTCTCGCCGAAGGCGGTCCTTCCGTCGGCGAGGAAGGTCATTTGCGCCACGATCGGGATCTCCGTCGAGAGCCCGCGAACGGCGCGCACGGCCTCGGCCGCCTCGAGCAGGCTGCCGAAGGTCTCCAGCAGGATCAGGTCCACGCCGCCCTCGAGCAGGACCCGCGCCTGCTCCTCGAAGATCTCGCGCACCTGCGAGAGCGTCAGCGCGCCGTACGGCTTGACCAGCGCACCCAGCGGGCCGATCGCGCCCGCCACGAAGACGAGCTCCCCGGCCGCGGCCTCGCGGGCCAGGCGCACCCCCTCGCGATTGACCTTCTCGAGCGAGTCGGCCCATTCGTGCGCCGACAGCTTCACGCGGTTTCCGTCCCACGTGTTGGTCGTCAGGATCCGCGCCCCGGCGTCGCGGTAGTCGTCGTGAACCTCCCGAACGGATTCCGGATCGGTCAGGTTGAGGGGCGACTTGGCCTGGTCCGGCGGCGCGCCCCGCGACACGAGCAGCGTGCCGATCGCACCATCGGCGAGGAGCACCTCGCGGGCGATCGACTCTCGAAAGTTTTTCTTCATGGAAGCCTCCCGGATCCGAGAGGCGTGCGCGCGTTGCGGAGTCGCGGCGCCCCTCATCTCCATCTCCTGGACCCCTTGGAGGGGCCCCTGCCCCTCGCCCTTCTGCGCCGGAGATTCCGGAATTGGCACCTGAAGCTCGCCGCGACGCGGGCTCCGGTTGCCGTGGGGTCCTTCCGCCGAGGTTTTCGGCGGGCTTGCGGGCCGGTCCCTCGCCCACTCTCGATGTGTCGCCGCGGCGGCGGATCCGCCGCTGCGACAGGCTCAAAGAACGGCCTCCACAGTAGCCCCGCCCTCCCCGGCTGTCAAATCCCGGTTGAAGAGTTACAATGCCCTGGTCCTCATCGGCCTCCACGGCCGGCGTCTCCCGGCGCCTTCTCGCAACCGAGAAGGAGAAACCCGATGAAGGTCCTCGCCCTGTTGTTCCTGTTCCTGGAGGGCCCTCCGACGGAAGGTCCCTGGGCCGATCTCTCCCTGACGATCGAACGCGAGCCGGGCTACTCGAGCGACCGCGTGACGATCTGCCGCGTCCGCGTCGTCAACCATGGCTCGCGCACCTGGCCCGGGAGGGATCTCCACTTCGAAGCGCGGGCCATCGACGGCGGCGTCGTCGTCGAGCGCGCCCGAGGCCGGTTCGGCCTTTCGCTGCCCCCGCACGGAACGCTCGAGACGCTGATCAGCTTCTCGATCCCCGACGCCCGCGTCGAGGTTTCGCCCGCCGGCGTCCTCCGTGGAATCCGGAGGCCGGCGGAAGTCCTCGAAAGCCGGCAAGCCGCGGCGTCCGTCGCGGCCGCGGCCCCGATGACAGCGGTTACAATGCGCCCCCATGAAGGTTCTCGTGGTGGGCGGCGGCGGGCGGGAGCACGCGCTCTGCCTCGGCCTGCGGCGCAGCCCCTCCGTGCGGGAGGTTTACTGCGCGCCCGGAAACCCCGGGATCGCGGAGCTGGCCGACTGCCTTCCAGTGACGCCCGGCGACATCGTCGAGATCGCGGACCTCGCGGAGAAGCTGCAGCTCGACCTCACGGTGGTCGGGCCGGAGCTGCCGCTCTCGCTGGGAATCGTGGACGAGTTTGCCAAGCGCGAGCTCCCGATCTTCGGTCCGACGCGCGTGGCCTCCCAGATCGAATCCTCCAAGGTGTTCGCCAAGGAGTTCTTCGGGCGTCACCGCATCCCGACCGCGGAAGTGCGCGTGTGTGCGACGGCGGACGAGGCCCGCCGGGCCATCAAGGGCTTCGGTTTCCCCGTCGTGCTGAAGGCCGACGGCCTGGCCGGCGGAAAGGGCGTTCTGACGGTGGAGACCGACGAGGAGGCGCGCCGGGCGCTGTCCCTCTTCTTCGAGGAACGGGTGTTCGGCTCGGCCGGAGACCGCGTGCTGGTGGAGGAGTTCCTGCGGGGCAACGAGGCCTCGTTCCTGGCGCTGTGCGACGGCCAGACGGCGGTGCCTCTGCCAACGGCGCGCGACTACAAGAAGGTCTACGACGGCGACCGCGGGCCCAACACGGGCGGCATGGGCGGGCACTCGCCGGCGGGCGTGATGGACGCGGCCACCTCGGCCCAGGTCTTGAAGGAGATCATCTGGCCGACGCTGAAGGGACTCGCGGCCGAGGGGCGCCCCTTCCGCGGGGTCCTCTATGCCGGACTGATGCTGACCGAGTCGGGCCCGCAGGTGCTCGAGTTCAACGCCCGCTTCGGCGATCCCGAGACCGAGGTCATCGTGCCGCGGATCAAGTCCGACCTGGCCGTGCTGCTGGCCGCGGGCGCGCGCGGGGACCTGGAGAAGTTCTCGCCCATCGAGGTGAAACCCGAGGTCTGCGTCGGCGTCGTGCTCTGCGCCGCGGGCTACCCGGGCCCGCACGAGAAGGGCAAGCCCATCACCGGCATCAACGAGGCCGCGCGCATGCCCGGTGTGGAGATCTTCCATGCCGGTACGGCGCGCGAAGGCGACCGCCTGATCACCGCGGGGGGCAGGGTCCTCGTCGTGACGGCGACGGCGCCGACGATCTCGGAAGCGGCGGGCCTCGCCTACGCCGCCGCCGATCGGATCGACTTCGAAGGCAAGCACCTGCGCCGGGACATCGGCGCCCACGGCCTGCGCGCCAGCCGACTGTAACGTCGCCTCGCGCTTCGCTCGGGACCTGCGCCTGACGGCGCACCGGCGAGCGGCTCGGCCGGATGCGGCCTCGACCGCTCGCCTGGTCCCTCGCTGCGCGCTCGGCTCCCGCGGCGCGAGGCTCCTCCCTCGCTTCCGCTCGGGAGACTCCTCGCGCCGCGAGCGACAGTCGCGTCCTGGCTCGGATCGGAGACACTGTCTCGCGCTTCGAGGGAGAAACGTCCATCAGCTCGCATCGCGAATAGTCTCCCGACGAAGGAGGGAGGAGGTTCGCGATGCGGGAGCGGAGGCTTGGCGAGGCAGCAGGCGGGCGGTCGAGCCCGCATCCGGGCGAGCCGCCCGCCGGTGCGCCCGGAGGGCGCAGCTGCCTCGCTAAGCCGGAGCGACGGTTACTGCCCGCAGAAGAACCCGACGTCCGCGCACTTCATCTCGATGTAGGAGCCGTCCTGTGTCACGTTGTCGATGATGACGGCGAACGCCTCGATCGTCGGGCTGCTGGCGCTCGGTGTCGGGTTCGTCACGTCGACGAAGGCGATCGCCTCGGTGACGTTCTGGGGGATCCCCGCTGCGGCGAAGACGTTTCCGACCAGGACGCACCTGGCCCGGCACGAGGTTGTTGAACGAGAGGGCATTCCCGACGTTCTGGTGCAGGGTCGGGCTACCCGGAGTCACATCGTAGAACGTGATCTGACCGGAGACGTTGCGGTTGGTCCCTGGGAAGAGGCTTCCGTTGATGTCGGTGTTGCGCACGCCGATGTTCGTGCGCTGGGAGCCCTGGACCCCTCCGCTCACGGCCGCCGGCGTCGTGTCGCGGACGGTGGCCACGGTCGTCTCGTGTGCCGACTCGAAGAAGAGCGAGGCGGGGAAGGCGTAGCCGATGGTCCCCGAGCTGGGGTCGCTTTCGATCAGCCGCGCGTAGAGCCGCGAGGTCGCGGTCCCCTCCCAGCCGACGTTGTCGGGCAGGTTGTCGAACGTGATCAGCAGCGTCCCGACGACGCTCGCGGCGGCGCCCGGAACCAGGAGACCCTGCGTGTCGAGGAAGTGCACCATGTCGTCGGAGTGAAAGTTGGCGAGGCCGGCGAGCGTGGATCGCGAAGACGCTGGCGTCCGGCAGAAGCTGTTCGGGCACGCGGCGTTGGCGTAGGAATACTGGATCCGCGCCACGACGCCGCCGTTGGTCGTGTTGTTGGTGATGTCGACGGCGCTGCGGTAGAAGGCCAGCCCCTGCAGGCGCGCGACCTGCGAGAGCTCGACCGAGTAGGACGCCTTCGGCGCGTTCGTCCCGAGCGTCCCGAAGCCTCCCGGCACGCGCGCCGCGGTCGGGACGCCGGTGCGGCGCAGGACCAGGGTGTCGCGTCGGCGGAAGTGGACTCGGACTGTGCAGAAACCCGGATGGCGGGCGCCAGGAGCGCGAGAAGAGCCACCGGGATCAGTTTTCGGGTTTTCATCGGAACTTTCCTCCTCTTACACCGTCGGTCTGGGATCGTCCGGCTGCTCGCCGGCAAGGCGTTCAGTGTGCCATGTTCGCAAAATTCGGTCCAGCCTGAAAAGCGCGCGGACGGCGCCTCCGAGGCCGACGGCTGTCCTCCCGTCCGGACGGAGTGTCCTCCCGGAACCATCGCCCTGTCGGTCCGTTTAGAGAAACCTTAGACTGCGCCCGTGAACAGGGTTTCCGCGCGCGCGGCCGCGATCGTTCGCATCCTGACCGGAGTGATTTTCGTCGCCGAGGGCTATTCGAAGCTCGTCGGCCCCTTCGTGCGCGGGGAATTCGCCACGCAGGCCGCGGAGATGGCCGCGAAGGCCTGGCCGTTCTGGAGCCGATTCCTGCACGCGGTCGTGCTGCCGGGCGCTCCCGCGTTCGGATGGCTCGTCGCGATCGGGGAGATCTCCGTCGGCCTGGGACTGCGTCGCGGGCCTGTGGACCCGCGCCGCGGCCTTCGGCGGGGCGCTGCTGGTTCTGTCATTTCTCCTCACCCAGTCCTACGCTCCCGGCGCCTCGTGGAGCGGCTGGGTCACGGCGGGTCTGACGAGCAAGTTCGCCATTCTGCTGCTCGTCCTGCTCGGGGTTCTCGATGCGGGCAGGGTCTGGGGCTGGGATGGGAGAACGCGGAGCCGGAAAGGGGTCCGGACAGAGCGAAGGGACTAACGGCCCTCTTTCAAGAGCTTCGCCACCTCTCTCTCGAAGTCTCCATACGCCTGCTTCCCTGACAGCACGCGGGCCTTCCGGCCGTCCCGCCCGTAGACGACCGTGAACGGCAGCTCGCCTCCCCAGGATCGATCCACCGCGTCGATGAAGTCCTGGTCGTCCCCGCCCGGCTTCTTCAGGTAGTTGGGAAACGCGGGCCGCTGCTCGGCGAGAAACTTCTCGACCTGCGCGGCCTGCGACTTGAGGTCCGTCGAAACCCCGAGCACCGTCAGCCCCTTCGCCGCGTAGGCCTTCTGGAGCCGGCTCAAGGAAGGAAACTCCTCCCGGCACGGCTCGCACCACGTCGCCCAGAAGTTCAGGAGGACGACCCGGCCCTTCTCCTGCGCCAGCCGCTGCTCGAGTCCGCGCGCGTCGAGCTGACCCGCCAGCCGCGCCCCCACCCGTTCCCGCCGCGAGCAGCAGCGAAAGAGCCGCAACGGCCGTGTTCACAAATCACGAACCAGAAGTCACCGATTCCCCGTCCGCGTTACACCCTCTTGATGGAGCACCCGAACGCCTTCGTCTCGGCCTTGGCGATGGGCTGGCCCGCGAGCAGCTCGTTCAAGGCGTTCTTCAGGTCGGGGGAGGAAACCTTGGCCGGCTCCTCGTAGTTCTCGTCGATGCGGCCGTGGTAGCGCAGTTTCCCCGTCGCGTCCACGACGTAGACCTCGGGGGTGTGCTTGGCGTCGTAGAGGTCGGCGACCTTGTTGCCCGGATCCTTCATGATCGGGAAGACGTGGCCGTGCTCCTTGGCGTGCGCCACGACCTCGGCGGCGGGCTCGGTCTTGTTGCTGTTGATGCCGACGAAGAGAACGCCCTGCTTCGCGTACGCCGCGGCCATGTCGCGCATCCGGTCGTTGTAGGCGTTGGAGTAGGGACACTTCGTCGCGATGAAGATGAGGACGACGGCCTTGTGGGTCTTCGCGGCGTCGGCCAGCGAGAAATCCTTTCCGTCGATCGTCTGAAGCTGGAAGTTGGGGGCGGCGGCGCCGATCTCGGGGGCGGCGGCCCGGGCGACGCCCGAGACGAGCGCCAGGCCCAGGGACAGGACGGCGGTGGTGCGTGACCAAACGCATGCAAACCTCCTTTGGATCAAGACTCCGAATGCCGGCCGGGGAGGGGAATATTCCCCGCTCCCTTGCCGGCGCGGATCCGCCGGGCCCGCCTGCCGGCGGCTACCGCTTCCCGAACCATCCGCCCTTGCGGGGCGGGCGGTCTTCCAGGTCGCGGAGGCGGGCTTCCAGTGTCCGCGATGCGCCGCGCCAGGGACTCGACGGCCCGTGCGCCGGTCTCCTGCGCCTCGGTCAGGCGGTCGATCGCTTCGGCGAGGGCCTCGTTTTCTCCCCGGGACATCACGGCGCGGCGCAGCTCCGAAAGCGGGCAGCCCCTCCTCGGTGAGCGAGCGGACGGTGGCAAAACGCGAGACGTCGCGGCCTTCGTAGCGCCGGTGCCCCCCGGCCGTCTTGCGGACCGGAAAGAGCCCGGGCAGCTCCCGCTCGTAGAAGCGCAGCGTCGTGACCGGGATGCCGGTTCGCTTCGCGACCTCGCCGATCGCGATCCCCGGGATCGGTCGACCGCCCTGCACTACACCGCGAACAGCGGCCGGCTGACCACCGGATCGAACTTCCAGACGTACTTGTAGGCGCCGTTGAAGAAGTCGATGGTCATCTCGTAGTGCGCCTCGATCGTGATCGCTTCCTTGCTGCGCTTGATGACCAGGTTCTCCTTCCCGATCGGCAGCTCCAGCTGCTGCGCCTTCTGCAGGATCGCGTACTCGATCTGCGGGATTCCCTTGATCGACCCGAAGGAGGCCTGTTCCTGCATCGTGTCGTAGAAGGTCGAGGTGGCGATCTTGACGGGAACGACTTTGTAGAGGGTGTAGCTGACCAGCCCGAGGATGGCCAGCCAGATGATGCAACCGATGTTCACTTTTCCCTGCATCGCGCGCGCGCGTCTGCTCATCGAACCTCGCCTCCGAAAGATTTGTCACTGATTGTAACTCGGATCGATCGGTCATCGCACCGGAAGGAACGTCCGGTTCCAGCGCGTCTTCCGGAAGAAGTCCGCGATCCGCGCCGGGAGGCCGCGGTTCCCGGTCTCGGGCGGCGCCGACCAGTACACGAAGAGCGCGCGTCCCTTGACGTTGGCCAGAGGGACGGTGCCCCAGAACCGGCTGTCGTTCGATCGGTCGCGGTTGTCGCCGAGGGCGAAGACCTGATCCTCGGGCACGCGGATCGGGCCGAACTGGTCGCGCCGTCCGGCCGCGTAGACCCGGGGGTCGGCGTGCGTCACGCCCGGTTCCCGGAGCGGCGCCTGGTTGACGTAGACGACCTTGTCGCGGATCTCGACGAGGTCTCCCGGCAGCGCGATCGCGCGCTTGACGAAGTCGCGGCCGGGGTCCTCGGGGAACTTGAAGACGAACACGTCGCCCTGCCGCAAGCGCCGCTCCGGCAGGAGGCGTGTGAACGGGCCGCTGCCGGGGGCGTAGAGGAACTTGTTGACGACGAGGTGGTCGCCCACGAGGATGTTGTCCTCCATCGAGGCCGTGGGAACGACGTAGGCCTGCAGGAGGAAGGTCCGCACGAAGAGCGCGAGGATCACGGAGACCAGGATGGCCTCGAGGTAGTCCCGCGCCGGCGAGCGGCGCGCGGGCGGGCGCCGACGCGCCGGTCAGCGGACCAGCGTGAACATCCGGTCCCATCGCGTCCGCGAGAAGAAGTGGATCGCGACGCTCGCCAGCTGCTGGATCTTGGCGATCGGGCCGCGCCAGATGTGCGAGTTGGACTCGGCCTCGTAGGACCAGTAGATCAGGAACGGGCGTCCGAAGATGTTCAGCCGCGGGATCGATCCCCAGAATCGGCTGTCGAGCGAGTTGTCGCGGTTGTCCCCCATCCCGAAGTAGTGGCCGGGCGGGACGGTGAACGGGCCGAAGGCGACGCGCGGGTCGTCGGTCGGAAAGGCATCGAGGTCCATGTGCTGGACGTAGCTCGCGTCGGCGGGCTTCCCGCCCAGGTACAGGTCCCGGTTGCGGACCTCGCACCGTGTCGCCGGCGACCGCGACGTCCCGCTTGACGAGCACCGTGCCCGCGTCCTCGCCGCGCGGCTTCTTGAAGACGATGATGTCCCCGCGGTGGATGTCCCGGTAGGGGAGCAGGCGGGCCAGGGCCGGCAGCCGCGGGGCGAAGGCGAACTTGTTGACGAGCAGGTGGTCGCCGATCAGGATCGTTCGCTCCATGGAGCCGGTCGGCACCTGGTAGGTCTGGACGACGAAGGTCCGGACGAACAGGACGAAAATGCCGGCGACCAGAAGCGACTCGTACCATTCCCGCCCCGACGACTGGCGCGGCGGCTCGGGCTCCGGGGACTTGGCCTTGCGGTTCTTCGGATCGTTCATTCGACTTTGAGCACGGCGAGAAAGGCCTCCTGGGGGATGTCCACCCTTCCCACCCGCTTCATCCTCTTCTTTCCTTCCTTCTGCTTCTCGAGCAATTTTCTCTTTCGCGTGATGTCGCCGCCATAGCACTTGGCGAGCACGTTCTTCCGGATGGCGGAGACCTGCTCCCGGGCGACGATCTTGGAGCCGATCGCGGCCTGGATCACCACCTCGAACATCTGCCGGGGGATGATTTCTTTCATCTTTGCCGCGAGGAAGCGGCCCTTGATGGCCGCCTCGTCCCGGTGGACGATCAAGGACAGGGCGTCGACCGGATCGCCGTTGACGAGGAGATCCAGTTTGACCAGGTCACCCTCGCGGTAACCCGTGAACTCGTAGTCGAAGGAGGCATAGCCCTTCGAGATGGACTTCAACTTGTCGTAGAAGTCGAGCACGACCTCGTTCAACGGGAAATCGTAGACGAGGACGACGCGGTTCGCGGCGAGGTATTCGAGCGACTTCTGCGTTCCGCGGCGGTCTTCGCACAGCTTCAGCAGGCCGCCGAGGAAGTCGTCCCGCGTGATGACCGTGGCCGTGATGTAAGGCTCCTCGATGCGCTCGATGTGGTTGGGGGCGGGAAGGTGGTTCGGGTTGACGACCTCGAGCACCTCGCCCTTCGTGTTCGTGACGCGGTAGTTGACTCCGGGCGCGGTCGTGATGAGGTCGAGGTCGAACTCCCGCTCGAGGCGCTCCTGGATGATCTCCATGTGGAGCAGCCCGAGGAAGCCGCAGCGGAAGCCGAACCCGAGCGCGGTGGAGTTCTCCGGCTCGAAGGAGAAGGAGGCGTCGTTCAAGCGCAGCTTCTCCATCGCGTCGCGCAGGTTCGCGTATTCGTCGGCGTCCGTGGGGAAGAGGCCGGCAAAGACCATGGGCTTGGCCTCGGCGAACCCGGGCAGCGGCTCCGGCGTCGGGCGGCGGACTTCCGTGATCGTGTCGCCGATGCGCGTCGAGTGCAGGTCCTTGATGTTTCCCCAGAAGGAACCGACCTCGCCGACGGAGAGCGTCGCGACCTCCTCGGCGCTGCGGGCCGGAAGACGCCCAGGGCCTCGACGTCGGTCTCGAGTCCCGTCCCCATGGCGCGGATCTTCGTGTGGGGCTCGAGCCTGCCGTCCACGATGCGCACGAGCGACGTCACGCCGCGGTACGGGTCGTACCACGAGTCGAAGAGCAGCGCCTTCAGGGGCGCGTCCGGATCGCCCTTGGGCGGCGGGACGTCGCGCACGATCCGCTCGATGAGCTCCTCGATCCCGATGCCCATCTTGGCCGAGGTCAGCACGGCGTCGTCGGCCGGGATGCCGACGACCTGCTCGATCTGCTCGCGGGCGCGCTCGGGCTCGGCCGAGGGCAGGTCGATCTTGTTGATGACCGGGACGATCGTCAGGTTGTTGTGGACCGCCAGGTAGGCGTTGGCGAGGGTCTGCGCCTCGACGCCCTGCGTGGCGTCCACGACGAGCACGGCACCCTCGCAGGCCGCGAGCGACCGGGACACCTCGTAGGAGAAGTCGACGTGGCCGGGCGTGTCGATCAGGTTGAGCGTGTAGGTGTGCCCGTCGCGCGCGCGGTACTGGAGCGTCACGGCCCGGGCCTTGATGGTGATGCCCCGCTCCTTCTCGAGCTCCATGTCGTCGAGCATCTGCTCGTGCATTTCGCGCTTGCGACACGGCGCCGCACACCTGCAGGATCCGGTCGGACAGGGTCGTCTTCCCGTGATCGATGTGGGCGACGATGGAGAAGTTGCGGATGAAGCGCGGGTCGGGCATGGGCGAACCGCAGATCTTAGTCGATTGTGGACCGGTCCGTCGTCCGTGGTCCTTCGTCCGGGAAACCAGGGACCAGGACCAAGGACCGAGCAGGCCAGCCAGTGGACCGCCGCGACCGTGCGACGACCGCCGCGAGGTCCGCGCACGCCCTCCCGTCGATAGCGCAGCAGGCCGGCCCAGGCGATCATGGCCGCGTTGTCGGTCGTCAGCGCGCGGTCCGGCAGGAGGACGGGAACGCCGTGGGACTCTCCCCACGCCGCGAGCGTGGCGCGCAGCTCCGAGTTGGCGGCGACGCCGCCGGAGAGGGCGAGAAGCCGCATCCCGTCCCGGCGCCGGACGGCCTCGACCCGTTCGAGCAGCGCCGCGACGATCGCCCGCTGGAAGGACGCGAAGAGATCCACGAGGTCCGGGCCGAGGGCGTCCGGGTCGAGCGGCGTGCCGTCGACGCCGCGCTTCTCGAACTCGCGCAGCATCGCGGTCTTGATCCCCGAGAAGGAGAAGTCGAGCGAGCCGTCCTTCAGGCGTCCGATCGGCAGGGCGAAACGGCTCCCGTCGCCGCGCGCGGCGACGCGGTCGATCGGAGGCCCCCCGGGGTACGGCAGCCCCGCCCGGCGGGCGACCTT
This sequence comes from uncultured Acidobacteriota bacterium, assembly GCA_963725095.1. Lineage (GTDB taxonomy): Bacteria > Acidobacteriota > Thermoanaerobaculia > UBA5066 > Gp7-AA6 > DATBFU01. The sequence continues at coordinate 116,657 of CAVRXJ010000004.1, read as the reverse complement.
GTCGAACGCTTCGCCGGGCGCGTCGTCGCGCGTGCGCGCGATCGGCACGATCCGATCCTCCTCGACGCGCACGAGCTCCGCGTGGCCGCCCGAGACGACGAGCCCGTGGAAGGGGTATTCCACGGGGCGCGCGGGCGCGCCCGCGGCGCTCAAGTGCGCGGAGTAGAGGTGCCCCTCGAGGTGGTTGACGCCCGCAAGCGGAACGCCGCGCGCGAAGGCGAGCGCCCGCGCGGCCGAGAGGCCGACGAGCAGCGGCCCGATCAGCCCCGGCCCCGCCGTGGCCGCGATCAGCCCGACGTCCGGGAGCGCGGTGCCGGCTTGCGAAAGCGCCTCCTCGAACACCGTGGGCAGGTTCTCCAGGTGCGCGCGGGCCGCGAGCTCCGGCACGACGCCGCCGAACCGCGCGTGCGCCCGCATCTGGGAGGCGACGACGTTGGAACGGATCGACCCGTCGTCTCCGAGAACGGCCACCGAGGTCTCATCGCAGGAGGTCTCGATGCCGAGAACGATCAAGCCGGGCTCCGTCCGACCGCCCGGCGGAGGCTCTCCCCGTACGGGGCGGAGCAGATTCCGCGCTCGGTGACGATGGCCGCGATGTACCGGGCCGGCGTCACGTCGAACGCGACGTAGCGCGCGCCCACGCCGGGCGGGGCGATCGCGTGGCCGGCGAAGGAGAGGACTTCCGCGGCGTCGCGTTCCTCGATCGGGATCGAGGCGCCGTCCGGGCAGTCGAGATCGACCGTCGTCGTGGGCGCCGCGACGTAGAAGGGCACGCCGTTCTCCCTCGCGAGGACGGCGAGCGGGTACGTGCCGATCTTGTTGGCCGTGTCGCCGTTGGCGGCGATGCGGTCGGCGCCCACGATGACGGCCCCGACCGCGCCCCTCGAGAGGAAGTGCCCCCCCATGCTGTCGGTGATGATCTCGACCGGGATCCCGTCGCGGGCGAGCTCCCAGGCGGTCAGGCGCGCTCCCTGGAGGTACGGCCGGGTCTCGCCGGCCAGGACGCGGATGGTCCGCCCCGACGCGACGGCGCCGCGGATGATGCCGAGCGCCGTGCCGTACCCCGCGGTGGCGAGGGCGCCGGCGTTGCAATGGGTGAGAACGGTCGCCACCGGCGGCAGGAGCGTCGCGCCGAGCTCCCCGATGCGCCGGCAGGCCGCGATGTCCTCGGCCGCCAGAGCGTCCGCCTCGGCGACGAGCGCGGCCTCGATCACGTCGTCCGGCTGCTCCCGCGTCCGCTCGAAGCACCGGGCCTGGCGGTCCAGGGCGGCGAAGAGGTTGACGGCGGTCGGCCGCGTCGCCGCGAGCAGCGTGCGGGCCGCCGCGAAGCGTTCCGCCGCGGGCGTCGTGCGGCCGCTGCGCAGCGCGAACGCGGCGCCGTAGGCCGCCGCCACGCCGATCGCCGGCGCGCCGCGCACGGCCATGCCGCGGATCGCCAGGGCGATTTCCGGCGCCGTCTCGAGCGACAGCCAGGCTTCCTGGCCCGGGAGAAGGCGCTGGTCGAGCAGCCGCAGGACGCGCCCGTCCCGGTAGAGCGGGCGGAAGACTTCCGTCATGGCTCCGGGGCGACGACCAGGCCGACCCCGTGGCGGCGCGGATCCGCGACGGCCTCCGTCCTTCCCCCCGAAAGGAATGCCACGGCATGGACCCGCCCGATCTTGCCGGGCACCGGATCCCGCGCGCTGACCTTGGTCGCGTGGCCCATCTGCTCGAGAGCGGCGACCCACGCCGCGTCGAAGGCGTCCTTCTCGAACTCGATCGCGTCGGGAAGGTCCTGCTGGTGGAAGCGCGGCGTCCGCGACCGCCTGCACGAGGGGCTCGCGGCGCACGATCAGGCCGAGCAGGATCTGGAAGTTCGTGGTCGCGATCGTCGATCCTCCCGGCGTGCCCCACGCGAAGACGCCGCGTCCCGGAATCACCGCGACGACGGGGCAGACCGAGGAAAGCATCCGCTTGCCGGGCGCGACCGCGTTGAACTCCCCCTGGACGAGCCCGTAGAGGTTGGGCTCTCCCGGCCGCGTCGTGAAATCGTCCATCTCGTTGTTCCACAGGAAGCCGAGCCCCGGGGCGACGCGGCGCGTTGCCGAAGGAGTCGTTCAACGTCGTCGTCACGGCGACGACGTTTCCGCCGCCGTCCGCCACGGAGAAGTGTGTCGTGGAGGCGTCGCGCAGCTCCGTCGCGCCGAGGGTCCCCGCCGGCGTCGCCCGCGCGGGATCGATCGTCGCCGCGAGGCGCCGCGCGCGATCCCGCGAGGTGAACAGGTTCTGGCGAACGCCGCCGAAGTCCGGATCCCCGAGGAACCGGTTCCGGTCGAAATAGGCCCGCTTTTCGATCTCGGCGGTCAGGTGCGCCGCGGCGGCGTCGCGCGGCCGGAGCCGATCGAGCCCGAGCGCCTGGGCCATCAACCCCATCAGCGCGAGGGCCGGGCCCGAGGAAGGCGCGGCCGTCGTGAAGACCTTGGCCCCGCCCATCGCGAAGGCGAGCGGCGGCCGCACCTTCGCCGCGTAGAGGCCGAGATCGCCGCGGGTGATGAGGCCGCCGGAACGCTTCTGCCCCTTCTCGATCGCCCGCGCGACGCTGCCGCGGTAGAAGCCGTCTTCGCCCCGATCCGCGATCGTTTGCAGGGTCTGCGCCAGCGCCGGCTGCCGCAGGCGCGCCCCGACCGCCGGCGCTGCACCGCCGGGCACGAAGATCGCGGCGGTCTCCGGATCCTCGGAGAGCTCCGCCTGATGCGCCGCGATCGACTGGTGAATGTTTTCCGTCACCGTGAAGCCGTCCCGCGCGAGCTGGACCGCCGGCGCGACGAGCGTCTTCCAGGGGAGCTTTCCGCCCTTGCGGTGCGCCATCGCGAGGCCCGCGACGGAACCCGGAACGCCCGAGGCGAGAGGTCCCGAGGTCGGGGAAGCCGGACGCTGCCCCTTCGACGGCGGCCGCACGAACATGTCGCGGCGGGCGGCGCGGGGGGCGCGCTCGCGGAAATCGATGGTCAGCACCTTGCCCTTCGGATCGCGCGAAATCCAGAATCCGCCTCCGCCGATGTTGCCGGCCTCCGGCCAGGTGACCGCCAGGGCGAAGGCGACGGCCACGGCCGCATCGGTGGCGTTTCCGCCGCGGCGCAGGATTTCGATTCCGACGCGGGCCGCCGTCTCTTCCTCGGCGGCGACCGCGCCGCCCCGCCCGAGCGCCGCCGTCGGCGTCGCGGCGGAGGCCGCCGCGGCGGCGATCCACAGAAGGAAGGCGGCGCGCAGGCGCATGGCCGCGCCATTCTATCGGCGTTAAGATCCCACGCCGTGAAATCGATCCGCGAGATGCCCCTCGAGGGCCGATCGGTCTTCCTGCGCGTGGACTTCAACGTGCCGCTCGAGGAAGGCCGCGTGACGGACGACACGCGCATCGTCGAGACGGTGCCGACGATCCGGCACGCGCTCGAGCGAGGGGCGCGGGTCGTTTGCGCCTCCCACCTGGGCAAGCCCAAGGGGAAACCGGATCCCAGATACTCCCTGGCTCCCGTGGCGACGGCCCTTTCCGAAGCCCTCCACCGTCCGGTCCGATTCGTTTCGGACTGTGTCGGGCCCCGAGGCCGCCGCGGCCGCCGGCGGGCTCGCGGCGGGCGAAGTGCTGCTGCTCGAGAACCTCCGATTCCACGCCGGCGAGGAGTCGAACGACCCGGAGTTCGCGCGGGCGCTCGCGTCGCTCGCCGACCTCTACGTGGACGACGCGTTCGGGGCGGCGCACCGCGCCCATGCGTCGGTCGTCGGCGTTCCCCTCCTCAAGAAGGTCAAGGGGGCGGGGCTGCTGATGGAGAAGGAGATCCACGCGCTCACAAAATTGCTGGCGCCCGACCGTCCGTTTGCGGCGGTTCTCGGGGGAGCCAAGATCTCGGGCAAGATCGACACGCTGCGGGTCCTGGCAAAGTCGGCGGACATTCTGCTGATCGGCGGCGGGATGGCGAACCACTTCGTCCGGGCGCTCGGGCTCTCCGTCGGCAAGTCGCTCCTGGAAGAGGACAAGGTTCCCGTGGCGCGCGAGATCCTCGATCTCTGCAAGGAGGGAGGCAAGACGATCGCCCTGCCCTCCGACTTCGTGGTCGCCGCGTCTCCCGAGGACGCGGCCGGCGCGCGAACCGTCGGGATCGACAAGATCCCCGCGGACCGGATGGCGCTCGACGTGGGCGAGAAGACGATCGAGCAATTCCGCCGGCTGCTCGCGAGCGCGCGGACGGTGTTCTGGAACGGCCCCATGGGCGTCTTCGAGAAGCCCCCCTTCGACCGCGGCACGATGGCGCTCGCCCGGAGCATCTCGGAGATGAAGGCCTTCACGGTCGTCGGCGGCGGCGAGAGCGTGGCCGCGGTGCACGCGGCCGGAGTCGCGGAGAAGTTCACGCACGTTTCCACGGGGGGCGGGGCCTCGCTCGAGTTCCTGACGATGGGGACGCTGCCGGGGATCGAAGCCCTCGCATGAAGCTCTTCGTCGCCAACTGGAAGATGCACAAGACGCGCGACGAGGCTCGGGCCTTCGCGCGGGAGCTCGCGGCGAGGGTCGGGGACCGGCCGCCGCCGGTCGAGCTCTCGGTGGCGCCGCCACTGACCGCCCTCGATGCGGTCCGGGACCCCGACGGCCGATGGTCGCTCTCCGCGCAGAACGTGTCGGCGGAGGCGGCGGGCGCGTTCACCGGAGACGTGTCGGCGCGGATGCTCGCCGACGCCGGGTGCCGCTACGCGATCGTCGGACACTCCGAGCGCCGCCGGATCTTCGGCGAGGACGGGCCCCTGCTCGCCCGCAAGCTCGCGCGGGCGCGCGAAGGGAATCTGACGCCGATCTACTGCCTGGGGGAAAGCGAGGAAGAGCGCTCGCGCGGCTTGACCGGGCAGGTCCTGGAGCGCCAGGTTCAGACGCTGGCGCAGGATCCCGTGTCGGCGCCGCTGGTCGTCGCCTACGAGCCGGTCTGGGCCATCGGGACCGGGCAGGCGGCGACTCCCGGAGATGCCGCGGCGGCGCGGCAGCGCCTGGAAAAGCTCCTCCCGAACCGGCCAGGCCTGCGCCTTCTCTACGGCGGCTCGGTCACTCCGGAAAACGCAGGGAGCCTGCTCGAAGCGTCCGGCATGGACGGGTTCCTGATCGGCGGCGCGAGCCTCGATGCCGTGTCGTTTGCCCGCATCGCGGGCGTGGCGTAGGGCCGCGGAGCCTCTCTCCCGGCCACCTTGACGGAGGGGGCGGCCGAACGTAGACTTCCACCCCCTTTTTGGGAACGGAGGCCTCGTGGGAATCCTTTACGTCGCCCTGCTCGTCATCTACTCGTTCATCTGCTTCTTCCTGATACTGGTCGTTCTCGTCCAGCAGGGGAAGGGAGCCGACATCGCCGGAGCCTTCGGCGGCGGAGGGACGCAAACGGCCTTCGGGGCTCGCGGGGCGACCACGCTGCTGCACAAGCTGACGACGGGCGGATTCGTCGCCTTCATCGTGGCGGCTCTGCTCCTGACGATCCTCGAAGCGCGCCCGCGGGCCTCGGTGGTGCCCGAAAAGGCTCCCGCGGCGAAAGCCGCGCCGGCCCCGGCCGTTCCGGCGCAGCAGGCGCCGGCGCAGGCTCCGGCCCAGGGCAGCGCGCCCCCGCAGTAACCCGTGCCGTCGTGGTGGAATTGGTAGACACGTACGTTTGAGGGGCGTATGGGGTAACCCATGCCGGTTCGAGTCCGGCCGACGGCACCACCTGATTTCCTGAAACCCACCGACATCCACCCTGATCCCGGCCGCGCCCCCTACGGCACGGGATCGCTTCCGCCCCGTGCCCACGGGTGGCAGCGCAGGAGGCGACCGGCGGTGAGCCAGGCGCCCCTGGCGAACCCGTATCGCGCGATGGCCTCCCGGCCATAGGCCGAGCAGGTGGGCTCGAAGCGGCAGCGGGCGAGGCCCGTGCGCGACAGGACGGGCGACACCGCGGCCCGGTAAAGGTCGATCGCTGCCGTCGCCAAGCGCGCGCCGACCTGGCGGGAAGGGGGCCTGGCGGCGTCTCCGATCGCGAGTCCGAGGACCGCGGCGATCAGGAGGCGCGCGGGGAAACCTGCCCGAAACGCCGGCGTGGCGCTTGTACCTGAGTGTTCGTCAGTCACGCGGGGCTTCGGGCGCCGTCCTCAGCCGGCATAGCGCGAGAGGCCGGGCACGAAGAGGCGTTCCCCCTGGATCGCCTTGACGGTCGCCAGGATCGTGACGAGCGCGTAGGCGACGAGCGCCGCGAGCATGATCACGGGGTAGAGGCAGCCGAAGGAAGGCAACAGGAAACCGACGAGCGTCGCGAGGGCGCCGACGACGGCGACCGCCGCAAACAACAGGAGCCCGTTGCGCGCGTGCCAGCGAACCTCGCGGTCCCGCTTCTCGATCGCGAGCGCGGCGAGGCCGAAGAGGGGCATGTAGCAGAGCACCAGGACAGCCGCCCGGCGGGCGGAAGCTTCCGGCATGGGGGAGAGACTAGCAGGGTGCCGGGAAAAGGGCCCGTGTCCGGCAGAAGCGTTTGGCCGCCGTTCGCGAAGCGAACGCCTGCGGCCCTGTCTACTGGTTGGTTTTCAGGTGGATCGAGCCGTTGACCGTCTCGCAGTGCAGAGCCTCGGAGCCGCCGTTCAAGGATCCCCTGGCTTCCTTGGGCCCGTACTTGCCCTCGACGGTCAGGCCGAAGTCGGCCTCGATGCGCCCGTTGACCGTCTCGAGGTCGTACTGAACGGAAGAGTCCTTGTCGAAGAGGACCTCGACGCTCCCGTTGACGGTCTCCAGGCGCGTCTTCTTGAGGGCGCCCTTGAACGCGACGCGCACCGACCCGTTGACGGTCGTCGCCTTCACGGGCCCCTCGATGTCGCGCAGCTCGATCGATCCGTTGACCGAGTCGCTGGAGGAGTCTCCGGTCAACCCGACGGCCTGGACCCGACCGTTGCAGGTCTCCAGCCGGGTCGAGGCGGCGGAAGGAACGGACAGCTCGTATTCCACGCGGACGTTGCGATTTCCCAGATCCAGGAACCCGAACAGCTTGCGCCGCCGGGGACTGATCGTTTCGATCCTGATTTCGTCTCCGACCTTGCGGACGCGAATTTCCGTTTGTTTCAGGGTTTCCGATGCTCCGCCGCCGCTGGCGCTCTTGACGGCCTTGACCTTGACGTACGGCCGGTCCCAGGCCTGCGCCGAGATCGGGCCGTTCACGTTCTCGACCGAAATCCGCGAAACCCCTTCCATCGAAAAGGCCTTCTCGAAGATCTCATCCTCGAGCCCGGCGGCCGCCGGCGCCATACAGGCGAGGAAAAGAAGGCCGGCAAGGACTTTGCGCATCACTGTCTCCGCATTCAATAACGGATTGGCGTCTGAAAGGTTCTTGGCGTCCAAAGCCTTCAGTCGAAAGGGACGACCTCGAGGCCGAGCCTCCGATCGGAGCCCCGCGTGGCGGTCCCGTCTTTCAGAACGGGCCACGCCTGCGCGAGGTTCCAGCCGGGGATCAAGAGCGGCAGGTTCCGGCGGATCGAGGCCCATGACCCGGGCGGACGATGGCGCCCGTCGCGGACCTGCAGGGCGAGCCACCGGCGGGCCCTCCCGCCGCGCGCGTCGCGCAGGAGGAAGGCGGCCAGCGCCGCCGCCGCCGCGACCGCCCAGATCCACGGCGTTCCCGCGCGAAGCCCCGGGGCCAGAAACCAGAGGGCGGCGGTCAGCAGGAGCGCGATGACGTCGGCGATCGCCGCCGGGATCAGCAGGTCGATCAGGCAGGCCAGGATGCGCGCCCGACGTGTTTCGGAGGCCATCGAATCCGTATATTCTCATTGGCCGCAACCGATCCGCGATGCCGGCGCGAGGCAAGCCCATGAGCCCGTATCTGGCCGACTGTCATCTCCATTTCGAGGGGTCGCTCCCGGAAGAGACAGTGCGCGCCCTCGCCGTTCGCTCGGGGCATCGGTTCGCCGACCCCGCCGTCTTCGCGAGCGAGCGCGGACGGGTCCGGGACGCGGCCGGCTTTCTCGAGCTCTTTGCCGAGGTCTGCCGGCTCTTTCGCGGGCCCGACGACTACTTCGAAGCCGCCCGCGCCGTCGCGGCCCGGCTCGGGCGCGACGGGCTTGCCTATGCGGAGGTCTACGTCTCTCCGGAGATCTTCGCGCGCCTCGGGCTGCCGCCGTCCGAGTGCCTTTCCGCCGTCGCCGCGGGCTTCGCGGAAGAAGCGCCCGGGCGGGCGCGCTGCCGCATCCTGCTCGACGCGGTGCGCCACTGGGGTCCCGAGTCGGCCGAGCGCGTGCTCGATCTCTACGAGCGGCGCCCGCTTCCCGCCGTAGTCGGCTTCGGCCTCGGCGGCGACGAGGCTTCCGCTCCGGCGGCGGACTTTGCGGGCGTCTACCTGCGCGCCCGCGCGCTCGGCCTGCGCACGTCCGTGCACGCCGGCGAATGGGCGGGCCCGGAGTCGGTCTCCGAGGCGCTGGACGCGCTGCGCCCGGACCGGGTGGACCACGGGATCGCGGCGGCCTCGGATCCGCACCTGATGGCGCGCCTCGCGGAGGAGGGAACCGTTCTCCAGGTCGCGCCCTCCAGCAACCGGGTCACGGGCGCGGTCGCGAGCCTCGCGGCCCACCCGATCGCGCGACTGCTCGCCGCCGGCGTTCGCGTCGCGATCGCGGCGGACGACCCGCTCCTGTTCGGGACGACGACGCGGCGCGAATACGACCTCCTGCGCGACGAGCTCCGGCTCACGCCCGCGCAGCGGAGGAGATGCGCCGAGACGTCCTGGCGTGCGGCCTTCTGCCCCGCTTCGGAGCGGGAGGCCGGAGTGGCGGATCTCGCGGGAGCGGATCTGTAGGGGGACCGAGCGGGCGGTCCTCGCGCTCTCTTCTTATCCCGAACGTCTTTTCGTAAAGCGCGCGGTAGCGGGCCACGATCGCGTCGGTCGGAAAGGCCTCGACGGCCCGCCGGCGGGCGTTTCGCGAAAAGGCGGACCACTTCTCGGGGTCGTGCAGGAGGGTCAGCGCCGCGGCCGCCATGCCGTCGACGTCGCCGACCGGCAGGAGGTAGCCGTCGGATCCGTCCACGACGACCTCGGGCAAGCCTCCGACGTTCGTGCCGATGACGGGCACGCCGCAGGCCATGGCCTCGAGCGCGGCGAGCCCGAACGACTCGGCGTCGGACGGGAGCAGGAAAATCTTTCCGATCGGCAGGATCGTTTCGATGGAGGCCACGTTTCCGAGAAAGGTCGTTCGGTCCTCGAAGCCGCCGGTCTGGGCCAGTCGCTCGGCGAGGGAACGGTCCGGACCGTCCCCGATCAGGAGGAGGCGCGCGGGCACTTCCCTCCGGATGCGGTCGAAGACCGCGAGGACGTCGGCGATTCGCTTGACCGGGCGGAAGTTGGAGACGTGCACGATGACGCAGTCGCCCGGAGGAAAGAGGGCGGAAGCGAAGGGCGAGACGCGGTCGGGCCGGTAGAGATCGGCGTCGACGAAGTTGGGGATGACTTCGACCTCGCGCCGAACGGAGAACTCTCGCGCCGTCACGTCGCGCAGGTACCGCGACACGGCCGTCACGGCGTCGCTCTTCTCGATGCCGTAGCGCGTGATCGGAAGGTAGGAACGGTCCTGGCCGACGATCGTGATGTCGGTGCCGTGGAGGGTCGTGACGACCTTCAGGCGCACGCCGCTCGCGACGCTCATGTCGCGCGCCAGGATCGCCGAAATGGCGTGGGGCAGCGCGTAGTGGACGTGAAGCAGGTCGAGGCCCGCGTGCGCCGCCACCTCGGCCATCTTCGTCGCCAGGGCGAGCGTGTAGGGCGGCGAGACGAAGAGCGGGTAGCTCGGAGCCACGACCTCGTGGAAGTAGACGCGCGGCCGCGGCAGCGCCAGCCGCGAGGGGAGCGCGTACGAGATGAAGTGCACCTCGTCGCCGCGGTCGGCCAGGGCGATTCCGAGCTCGGTGGCGACGACGCCGCTGCCGCCGAAGGTCGGGTAGCAGGTGATGCCGATCTTCACGGGCGCCGCGGCCTCAGAACCCGGTCTCGAAGCCTTCGAACGCGGCGACCGGGTCGTCGAGTCGCGGCGGCCGCATCGTCACGAAGCCTTCCCCGAACTCGACGCCGATCAGGAATCCGAAGTGCCGCGCCCGCGCTTCGATGGTCTTCAGGAAGGTCTCCTGCGAGAGCATCGTCTGCGGCTCCCGGGAGCTCGGGTCGTGGAACTGGCTCGCGAAGGATCGGATCGCGGCGCGCCGGACCTCCATCGCCGCGGTGACGTCCACGACGAACGAGGGCTCGTGGACGTAGGCGGTCGAGAAGTAGACCGTCTGCTGGGGCCGGTGCGCCGGGTGCGGCGGTCTCGATCTTGCGAAGCCCGGCGTAGAAGGCGGCGTCGGTGACGATCCGCCCGGCCCGCGCGTGGTCCGGGTGCCGGTCCTCGGGATACGACGTCAGGATCAGCCGGGGCCGGTGCTTCCGGATCACGTCGATCAGGACGAGCTCGTTCTCCCGCGTGTGCCGCAGCCCGCCGTCGCCGAAGTCGAGCGTCTCGCGAAACGCGGCGCCCAGAAGCTCCGCCGAGCGGCTCGCCTCCTCCGCCCGGCGCGCCGCGTCGCCGCGGGTCCCCATCTCGCCGCTGGTCAGGTCCACGATTCCGAAGGAGCGCCCCCGCGCCTTGAGCGTCACCAGCGTGCCGGCGCACGTGAGCTCGACGTCGTCCGGATGAGCCGCGATGGCCAGGATGTCAGTCGGCATGGCCGCCTTCCTCGGGCGCGCCCGGTTCGGCCGCGCCCAGGTTGACGAGCAGGGCCCCTGCGGTCGAGCCGGTCGAAGCCTGCCGGATCGCGGCGAGGGCGTCGCGCCCGTAGCTCAACATCGGAACGAGCGGCGGATAGAGCCGCTCGGCCGGAGTGCCGTTGGGGCGCAGCAGCGTCTCGAGCCTCTTCTGTCGGTTCTCGGTCGTCGTGGTCCGGCGTTCGCGCGGCCTTGCGGATCCTTTCCTGGAGCTGCTCCAGGGGATACGCGGCCTTCTGGCGCGTGGTTTCCAGCGCGGTCGAAAGCGAGGGGTCGAGCTCCTTCAGGCGCGGCTCGAGGGCCGCGAGGTCCACGGCGAGCGCCTTCGCGATCGCGCTCACGGCCTCGGCCTGCGCGACGGGCGCGGCCGCCGAGGCGGGGCGCTCGGTGAGCAGATCCTCCGGCGCGATTCCGAGCGTTTCGATCAGCCGCCGCTCGGCCGGACCGAGCAGCACCAGGTGCGACCGCGGCAGGAGCACCGGAGGCTTCAAGCCGAAGATCGGGAAGAGCGGGATCGACTGCGCGTGGTACGCGATCTCGGCCGGGCCGAGGACCGTGGCGGCCGTCGGGATCAGGAAGGACTTGAGAACCGGGCGCGTCAGGACGTCGGTCGAAGGACGGGCCGACCCCGAGCGGACCTTGCGGAGGGCTTCCTCGGGATCGCCGACCCGTCGCCGCTGCCCGTCTTCGATCAGGAAGAAAGGAAAGACATCGGGGCGATAGGGCACCGGCACGGGCTTGCCCTGCCGCTCGAGGCGTTCGCGCCGCGCCGCGAAGGGCTTCCTGCAGCTGGTCTCGCCGCTCGACGGCGAGCGCGAAGAACTCGGCCATCGGCCCGCGGAGGCTCTCCTGGTCCGGGTCGAGCACGAGGAGGGGCTCGGGCTCGACGAGGTCGAGCAGGGTCTCGATGAAGGCGTCGGCGTACGTCTGACCGGGGGCATAGCGGCGGGCGAAGAGCCGCGGCGGTCGCGTCGGCGTCGGGCGCCTTCGCGACGGCGCGGAAGGCCTCGAGAACCTGTGCCGCGCGCTCGGGCACGGGCAGGCTCCCGACCGGCCGCCGGTTGGCGCGGTCGGCGCCGTCGAGGACCAGGACCTCGGGGCCCTGCGGTCCCGGCCAGGCGGTCCTCCCGACCTCCTCCAGATCGTGGTCGTCGGTCAGGGCCCAGAAGACCGGGGCGGCGGCGACGCCCTCCGCGGCGATCTGCCGCGCGACGCGCAGCGTGTCGAAGGCCTTCGTGAGCGTGTAGAGCGGCCCGGTGAAGAGGCCGACCTGATGACCCGCGACGGCGGCGACGGCGCGGCCTTCGGACAGCGCCTCGGGTCGCGGCCTGCGCATCCGCGCCGCGGCATCGCCAGGCGGACGCCGGCACTCGCGACGGCGTTCCCAGAAGCTCCCTGGCGCGCGCCGCGCCCGCCGCGATCGTCGGCGGGTCGGGAAAGAAGTCGGGAAGGCCGCGGAGAAACTCCAGGAAGAGCGGCGGAAAGGCCCGGGTAGCGCTCGAACGGAATGACGCCCGGGCTCATGGCTTGCTCGCGAGCAGAATCAGCCGCGGCGAATCACAGCCGGCGGGGCTTCCGTCGAAGTCGCCCCAGGTCGCCTCGACGCGAAGACCCGCCGCTTCGAAGAGGCGCGTCAGCTCCGGTGCGGTGTACGCGCGCACGCTCTCCCGGAAGATCTCGGTCGATCCGCCCCGGCTCACGGCGATCTCCTTCTCCATGCGCCGGGACTCCGCGTTCCACCAGCGGCGGATCCGGTACTCCCGCCCGGAGCTCGAGCGGCTCTCCTCCGGCACCAGGCGCGCGAGGACATGGTCGAGGCCGAACGTGTCGCAGAGCACGCGCCCCCCGCGGGCGAGCACGCGGGCGATCTCGCGAAACGACCGCGGCGTTGTCCGGTTCCCCGACGAAGTAGCCGAAGCTCGTGAAGAAGTTGACGACCGAGGCGAAGGCCCCGTCGGCGAAGGGCAGGGAGCGCATGTCCCCGCGCACCAGGCGCGGGATGGCCTCCCGGGCCCGCGCGAGCTCGAGCAGCGGAGCGGAGTAGTCGAGCCCCACCGGCTGCGACGCCGAGCTCCCGGAAGAGCGGGAAGTGGCGTCCCGCCCCGCAGCAGAGGTCGAGCATCGGGGTCGGATGCGGGGAGAGCTGGTCGAGCGCGAAATCGACCTCGCGGCGGGCGGAGTCGAGATCGCGGTGAGGATAGAGCTCGAGGTACTCCTCGCCGAACCACGACTCCCACCAGGTCATGCCGGGCGCATTATGACGTAGGGGTGGACCCGTCCCGGGGGAGCGCGTAGAGTCCGTGCGAATGAGTCGATGGCTTCGCTTGTCCGCCGCTGGGGTTGGCGGCGATGCTCGTCGCCGTCGGCTGCGACGAGTTCGGCGGGGGACCGAAAACCGTGACCCGCAGCGGCTACCGGGCGGTGCTGGCCTTTTCTCCCGCGGAGCGCTTCGAGGTCGCGGTCCGGGGCGAGAAGCAGCGGGTCTCCGGCGCCTTCGACGGCTCCGACCTGGTGAAGGTCCTCCGGCCCGACCTCGGCGAAGATCTGGCAGTTTCGCCCGTCGTCGCGCAGGCTCATCGAGTCCCCCTGGGTGCCGACCGAGGAGCTCGTGCCCGGCTACCCCCTCGAACCGCACTTCGATCCGGCGGCCTACGCCGATCGGTTCGGCGGGCCGCATGCGGAGGATCGGCGACGCGGCGCACGGCATGCACCCCTGCGACCGTTACGAGATGACGATGCCGTCGGGCGACCGCGCCGTCATCTGGGTGGCGCGCGATCTGGAAGGGCTCGTCGTGCGCATCGAGCACCTGAAGAAGGACCCGAGGGACGAGTACCAGCCCGTCACCGACACGCAGCTCCTGGACGTTCGCCTCGGGGCGCCGGCCAAGCTCTTCGAGAAGCCGGACGGCTTTACGGTCGTGAAGACCTACGAAGAGCTCGGGAAAGTAGCGTCCCCTTCCCGTCCGGACGCCTACGGCCGCGCCGCAGCCTGTTCGAGCGTGCCGAAATCGCGGAAGAGGATGTGGTCGTAGAAGTAGTGGATCAGCAGGAACGAGAGGACCACGACGTAGTAGGCGCGATCCTGCGGCAGGCCGAACCCCCTCCAGAGGACCAGGTACACGACGCCGGAGAGCAGGGTCGCGCCGATCATGGAGGCGTAGAAGATCGACGTGTGCGACGTTCCCGAGATCTTGCGGACGAACTGGCTTCCGATCTCCCCGTTCTCGGCCTTCCTGCGACAGGATGAACCAGGTCAGGGCGAGGTACTGCAGGGAGTGCCAGGTGTTGAAGCCCTGGAAGGCGACGTCGAGGTTGTCGAAGATCGGAATGATGAAGGCGAGGACAACCGTGGCCGCCATGAAGACCAGGCGCGGCCAGCTCGACTTCCCGCTGCGGATCTCGCGGGCCGTTCGGACCACGTAGAAGAGGAAGAGGATCGCGAACGCCGGCCGTGAACGACTGCGCCACCCACGGCTGCTTGAGAAAGCTCGGGAAGAGCAGCGTCCGAGGTGCCCAGCGTGAAGCGCCCTTCGACGAACTTGTACATCGCGACCGTGTAGAGCGCGCCCAGGATGACCGCCCCGTCGAGAAGCCGGTCGAGCGGCGAGACGGGCAGCCCCGCCCGGCGCCGGTAGGTCTCCGAGATCCACTGCGCCTGGTGGGTCACGTGCACCGAGGCCCAGAAGAAGAAACCGGTCAAGAGCAGCAGGAAGGAGTAGATCGAGCCGATGACCACGAGCGTCGGGATCAGGACGAGCGGCAGGTAGGCGAGCCAGCCGTACCGTCGAGCGGAAGCGCGGCTCGAGCGCCGTGCGCAGGTAGGTCGAGTACATGTGGGGGCCGCCCACGAGGAGCGTGACCGAAAGGCCGACGATCAGGCTCGCCGTTCCCTGGGACGCGCCGAGGCGCTGCAGCAGCCCGTACGAGACGTACGGGAAGAAGACGAGGACTCCCGAAAGGATCAGGAAGAGCAAGTCGAACCGGCGGTTGTGGATCCAGAGACTTCCGGCCGGCCGCTCTGCGGGATATCCGGCGTGCGCGATCGACGACATGACGGTCCCCCACCTCCTGAAAAACCGAGATTCTAATCCAGGGCGGAAGATTAGCGCATCTGCGCCCCGGCGTGGGGCCCGCCAAGTCCGAGGCCGGGACGCTAAGATGAAGGCGCGATGCTGCGTCTCGGCTCCGTCGCCGTCGACCCGCCTCTGGTCCTCGCCCCGATGGCGGGGATCACGGACCACGTCTACCGGCTCATGCTGCGCTCGGATCGGCGGCGTGGGGCTGGTCACCATGGAGTTCATCTCCTCGGAGGCCATCACGCGGGGAAACGCCCGGCAGCTTCGCAAGCTCCTCTTCTCCGAGGAGGAGCGCCCGCTCTCGATCCAGATCTACGGGTCGGACCCGGAGCGCATGGCGGCGGCGGCCGAGATCGTCGAGGAGCTGCGGCCCGACGTCTGCGACATCAACATGGGCTGCCCGGCCAACAAGGTCCTGAAGGGGTGCGCCGGTGCGGCGCTGATGGGAGACCTCGACCTGGCGCGCCGGATCATCCGGGAGGTCCGCGGGCGCCTGTCGATCCCGCTCACGGTCAAGTTCCGGCTGGGGCTCGACGACGCGCGCCGGAACTTCCTCGAGCTCGGCCGCATCTGCGAGGGCGAAGGCGTCGCCGCCGTGGCCCTGCACGGCCGGACGGCCCGGCAGATGTACACGGGCCGCGCCGACTGGACCCGGATCGCGGAGTTGAAGCGCGCCGTCTCGATCCCCGTCGTCGGCAACGGCGACATCGAGACGGCCGAGGACGCGGTCGCGATGTTCCGGGAGACCGGCTGCGACGCCGTCATGTGCGGGCCGCGCGACGATGAAGAACCCGTGGATCTTCCGGCAGATCGCCGATCTGCTGGCGGGGCGGCAACCGCGCGAGCCGGAGCTGTCCGAGCGGCGCGACCTGATGCTCGCGCACTTCGACGCCATCGAGCGGACGGCGTTCGATCCGCGCGAGGCGCTGCACAAGCTGCGCACCATGACCGGCTGGTACACGCACGGCCTGCCCAACGGGCGGGCGCTGCGCGTCCGGATCTCGCAGCTGCAGACCCCGGCGGACTTCCGGTCGGCCGTCGAAGAGTTCTTCGCCGCGGTCATCGCGGAGCCCGCGGCCGCGATCGCCTGACGGCTAGCGGCTCGAGGGCGGGACCAGGCCCTTCAGCCTCAGGTAGACCGTGACCTGTCCGTAGTGCTCGACCAGATGCACGATGGCGAGCGTCGTGATCATCCCCTCCGACTGATCGCGGCCGAGCAGCTTCGCCGTTTTCCCGAGGTCCCGGTCCTTCAGGCCCGGAAAACACGTCGTCGCAGTAGGCGAACGACTCCTGGAGCGCTCGGACGACTTCCGCCTTCGTTCCGACCGTCTTCTCGATGGCGGTCGCGGCCGACGTGCCCGGTCCCTCGGTGCCGGGTTTCGGGTTTGCCTCGCCCTTCGCGGCGGAGCAGAAGAGGTACTGCGTGTCGGCCACGTGGGCGAGCAGCTCTGCGAAGGAGCGGACATCGGGGGTCGGGCGGAAGGCGTAGTCGGCCTCCGGCATCTGCTCGGCCGCCGCGAGCAGATTCTTCCGGGCGTAGTCGCCGTAGAAGTACCGCAGGGCCGCGCTCTCCGGGTCCGCGGACCTCGGACTCCCCCCGGGCGGCAGGGACGATCCCGACGAGCGCCAGAACCAAGGACAGAATCCCTCGCATGGGCAGCCTCCTCTTGAGTCTCCCTTAACCCCCGGCGTGCCCTTTCTTGAGGGCCGGGCCGGGAATGCGCGATCGGCTCTTCGGCGTTCGATTGGATCGATGAAGGGCTCCCGTTTCGCGTTCGGGGTCGTGCTGGCTCTCCTGGCGGCCGGGCTGGCGGCCCAGAGCCCCGGACAGCCCCGGCCCCTGCCGCTCAAGACGAAGGTCGGGACGTTCCCGCTCGGCATCGAGACCGACTACCTCGGAATGGCGGGGCCAAAGACCGTCGTCCGCTTTCGCCTGACCGCGCCGGAGCTCTCCCGCGAAGCGGCCGCGCGCGGCGTCAAGGGCTTCGCCGGCCGGATCAAGGGCGGCTTCCGCGTAGGCGGAAGCGGAGGTGGACAGCTTCGACTATCCGATCAGCGTGGACATGACCGGTGGAGCGCCGTTTGCCTATTCCTTCCTGCGGTCGATTCCTCCCGGAAACCTATCGGCTGCGCCTCGTGCTGGCCGATCCCGACGGCCGCGATATGGGCGAGGGCTCGATCGACCTGCTGGTTCCGGAGCTCGGAACCCCGTTCTCTCCGGAGATGGCGCCGGGCGAGAGCGGCACGCTGCCGTCCGCCGAAGCGCATCGTCATCGCCGAGGAGGCGGCGGAGAAGCCCGCCGCTCCCGACAACCCGAAGCTGAAGATCATCCCGCCCTCGCGCGAAGCGCCGATCGGCCTGCTGCGGCTCGAAGCGGTCGTCGCGCCCCCGATCGAGAAGGTCGAGTTCTACCTCGAGGAGAAGCGGCTGGTGACGAGGACCAAGCCGCCCTACTCGGTCGAGATCGACCTCGGAGACGTGCCGCGCCGCCAGACGGTGCGCGCCGTCGGCTACGACGACACCGGCCGCGTCATCGACGAGGACGCCTACGCCATCAACCAGGGCAAGGACCACCTCGTCGTCCGCCTCCTGCCGCGGCCCGATCCGGCGGCGGGCCAGGTCCGCGTCAAGGTGGTCGTCCAGTCGATCGGCGGCGGGGTCGCCAAGTCGCTCGAGCTCTTCCTCGACGAGAAGAAGATCGCCTCCTGGACCGCGCCTCCGTACGAAGCGACGATCCCCATGGCGCAGTGGGCTCGCGGCAACGTCCTGCGGGCCACCGCGATCTCCGCCGACGGCCAGGAGGCCAACGACATCCGGATGCTCAAGGGCCCGCGACGACGGTCGAGAGCCGTCCGCGTCGACGTCGTCCAGCTCCACGTCTCGGCGCTCGACAAGGGCGGCCGCTTCGTCAAGGGGCTCGTCCAAGGAGGACTTCGCGATCCGCGAGGACGGCAAGCCCGAGGAGACGACCGGCTTCGAGATCGCCGAGAACCTGCCGCTGACGATCGGGCTCGTCGTGGACGGATCCGGATCGATGGAGAAGAGCCTGCCGTTCGTGCACGAGGCGTCGGTCGCCCTCTTCAAGAACCTCATCCGCCCGAAGGACCAGGGCTTCGTCATCGAGTTCAGCGACAAGGCGAAGTTCCGTGCAGGACCTGACCGGGCGACTCCGACGCGCTGCAGCGCGCCGCCTCCGACACGCGGGCCGACGGAGCCACCGCGCTCTACGACTCGATCGTGCTCGGCCTCTACCAGTTCCGCACCCTGCAGGGCCGCAAGGCGCTGATCGTCGTGACCGACGGGGACGACAACCGCTCGCACGTCGACTTCGAGACGCTGGCGCGGTACGCGCGGTCCGCGGGCGCGCCGATCTACTTCATCGCCGTCGGCATTCCGATCACCGATTTCCGTTCGCGGCGCAACACCAAGGCGGTCGCCGAGGAATCGGGCGGCCTGGTGTTCCACGTCTCGAACGCCGAGAAGATCGGGCGAGGTCACGCGCCGGATCGAAGAAGAGCTGCGCTCGCAGTACATCCTCGCCTTCCGCAGCGATTCGTCGAAGCCTCCCGGCGAGTACCGCGCGATCGAAGTGGCCGTGCTCAAGCCCGGGATCACCGCGCGGACGGTTCGGGGGTATATCCCGTAGGTCTCCGCGCTCGTGGTTCGCCACGACGCAGTGCTTCCGGCGGCACTCCAGGACCCGCGCCGGGGGCTGCGCGCCGTCGAAGTCGCTCCGGTCCCGGACACGCACGAGCGCCACGAGGGGGCGTCCCGAGTCCCATTCCTTCCAGAATCGGTCGCGCGACCAGAAGATCTCGCGCCGCCGCTCCTCCGGCAGCCACCAGTCCTCGAGCTCTCCCCGGAAGTCGGCCACCGGCATGACGGCGCCGAGGCGCCAGGGAAATCCCTGCAGGTAGCAGCGGTAGCCGACGACGCGCGCCGAGCGAGGCGCCGGCCGCGGCCTGCGCCGCGCCCGCGAGACTCATGCACGTCGGTCGCGAGCGGCGTGCGCGGCCACGCGAGTCCCAGCGCGAGATACAGGCCCGCCCAGCCGCGCCGGCGGCGGCCGCCGCGCGGGACGGGCGGCGGCTCTCGGCGAGCGCGAGCCCGGCGCCGGCCAGGACGCTCGCGGCGCCGGCGAGCGCGAGCGGGAGCAGGCCCTGCGCCTGGATCGTCGCGCGCACGTCGGGGACCGCGGCGCACGCGGCGACGAAGGCGGCGGCGATCGCCGCGTGGATGCGCCAGAGGAGCGGTCCGCGCCCGGCGGCAGAGGCCGCGGGCGGCCAGCGCCGCGGCCGCGGGGAGCGCCGGGAAGATGTAGGGCGGCAGCTTGCTGCGGGAAACCGAGAAGAAGACGAGCACGACTCCGAACCAGATCAGGAAGAAGAGCGAGACCGAGTCGCGCGCAAAGGCTTCGCGGGCGCCGCGGAAGAAAAACGGCAGGCCCGCCAGGAACCCGACGAGGAAGATCCCCGCGAAGTAGGTGATCGGGCCCGGGCCGGCTCGCGGCCGGCGTCGCGAACCGCTGGAAGTGCTCGTGGATGAAGAAGAACTGCAGGAAGCCCGGATTGGCCCGCTCGGCGAGCAGCGGCCAGGGCGCCGCGAGCAGGAGGAACGCGGGCACCGCCGGCGAGATCAGGAGCGCCCGCAATTGCCGAACCCGTCCCGAGACGAGCGCCCAGACGAGCAGGATCCCTCCGGGCAGCACGACGGCGACGAGCCCCTTGGAGAGGAATCCCGCCGCGGCGAACGCACCGGCAGCGGCCGCGAGGACGGCGGTCGGTCGGCGGGACATCGGCGCGGCGCAGCGTCGCGAGCCCGGCGAGCAGCGTGGCCGTGAAGAAGAAGGTCAGGACGCCGTCGGTCAGGTTCGTCCGCGCCGCGGTGAAGCCGAGAGGCGCTGCGAGCAGGAAGATGGCGCTCGCGAGCCCTTCCCGGCGCCCGCGGAGCCTCCCGACGGCGCAGGCGAGCAGAAGCGCCGTCGCCGTGCCGAAAAGGCGCGTCGGAAGCCGTGCGGCCCACGGCGTCTGGCCGAAGAGCGCGAAGGCGGCCGCGTTGCACCAGTAGAGCAGCGGCGGCTTCTCGAAGTAGGGCACGCCGTTCAAGCGCGGCGTGACGAAGTCGCCGGCGGCGAGCATTTCGCGCGGGATCTCGGCATAGCGGGCCTCGTCGGGCTCCGCGAGCCAGGAGCCGGCCGGCTCGAGCCAGACCGCCGCGAGCAGGGCGAGCAGCGCCGCGACGAGAAGCCGTCGCCTCGGCCCGAACCCCGGCTCTCCGTGACTGCGGCCACCTCCCGCTCCCCGCTCATTTCCGCCCGCGTCGAGCGGCCGCTAACGCCCGGCGCGCACGCGCACGCGGTAGGTGAGGATCGCCTCGGCTCCCGCGGGCACGGGCACGGCGAACTCGACCGACCGCGCGCTCTTGCGGCTGGCCGGGCACGGAGGACTGGACGAGGCTCCAGTCCCCCGGGAAGCTGTCGCGCACGACGACCGTGACGGCCTCGGCCTTGCGGCTGGCGAGCGTCACCTCGAAGGCCGACTCCGTCTCCCGGGGCCCGACCTGCGTGAAGCTCGCCTGCTTGCGCCGGGCAGTCAGGTCGAAGGCCTCCGAGGTCTCGATCTCGAAGTCGGTCTTCTCGGGCGTGTGGCCGATGCGGTCCTCGCCGCCGAAGAGGGCGCCGCCCTCGGTGTAGACGCGCACGACGCCCGCGGGCAACGCGGCCGCGAGCTTCTTCGCTCCGACCCGGTAGAACACCGCGACCGGAAGCGTCTGGCTCTCGGCGTTTTCGCCGAACCAGTAGCTGCCGCGCACGACGTAGCGCTTCTCGGCGGCGACCTCCGCGTTCTGAGCCAGCGGGAACGTCGTGCGTCCCTCCGCCAGGGGACCCGGGGAGGGGATCTCGTAGAGGCGCGACTCGGAGGCCGCTTCGGACGCGGCGACGTCGCCGGCGACCATCGCGGCTTCCGCGCGAAAGGTTCCGCCCTTGGGCATCGGCGCGGCGGCCGCGCGCAGGACGCCCGCCAGAAGCCGGAGCCGGGTCGGCGCGAACGCCGACCCGCTGCGGTTGTCGATCGTGAACCAGCCTTCCAGACGCCCGCTCTTCTCGTCGGGCGCGAGGGTCAGCGCGTAGTCGGCCTGCCAGTTGATTTCCGAGACGAGGTAGCGCGAGGTCAGTTCGCGCGCTCCCGACTTCTCGCTCGAGAGCTTGAGCCGCACGCCGTTGGGGCGGGCCGCCGCGGCTCCGGCCGCGGAGAGAATCAGGCGCGCACCGGGCTCGCCGTAGACCAGGTCGCTCCCTTCGCGAAAGACGATCTGGTCCGGCGTCGTCCCCGCGACGGCGACCACCTCGGCGTCGACCGACCCGCCGCCCGGGCGCTCGACGCGCACGCGTTTGCCGACGAGCTCCGCGAGCGCTCCCGGCGGGCCGAGCGGCGCCGACAGGCCCAGCCACTCGACCGCCGCTTCGCGCGCATTGGCGAGGCTCCAGGTCTCGGTGCGCACCGTTGCGGCGACACCGGGCCAGTCGAGGTCGACGCGGCCCGACGGGAGGTCGACTCGCCGGCTCTCGTTGACGACGGCGAGGTTCTGATTGGTCAGGACGATCTCCTGGCGCGTCGTCTCTCCGGCCGGGACCGGCGCCGGCGAGCGAGGGCCCGGCGTCGGCGCGGGCCGGCCGCACCCGAAGCGGCGAGCAGCGCCGCGAGGAAACCGGAGAACGAGGCGATCGGAAGCCGCATCGAAGCCCTCCGGGCGGGGAGTCTACCGCTCTCGCGCGGCCGTCCGGCGCCGGCCGCGCCGGCAGCCCCCGTGCTAACATTCGCGCCGTTTTGTCGGCGGAAACCCGCACCCGCTGGGCCCTCGTGCTCGGAGCTTCCTCCGGGTTCGGGGAGGCCTGCTCGCTCGCCCTGGCCCGCGCGGGCTGGAACATCTTCGGCGTGCACCTGGACCGCAAGGCCACGCAGTCGAACGCCGACCGGATCGTGGCGGAGATCGCCTCGGCCGGACGCAAGGCCGAGTTCTTCAACGTCAACGCCGCCGACGACGAGCGGCGCGCCGAAGTGATCGCCGCGATCACGAAGACCTGCGGCGCGGAGCCTCCCGAGTCGCGCGTTTCGGTGCTGCTCCACTCGCTCGCCTTCGGAACGCTCAAGCCGATGTTCGCCGAGAGCCGCGAGGCCTCGCTCACCAAGCCCCAGATCGAGATGACGCTCGACGTGATGGCCAACTCGCTCGTCTACTGGACGCAGGACCTCGTCTATTCCGACCTGTTCGCGCCGGCCGGGCGCATCTTCGCCATGACCTCGGCCGGCGACCACATCGTGTGGCCGGCCTACGGCGCCGTCTCGGCCGCCAAGTCGGCGCTCGAGTCCTACGTCCGCCAGCTCGCCGTCGAGCTCGCGCCGCGGCGGATCGCCGTCAACGCGCTGCGCGCGGGCGTGACCGACACGCCGGCCCTGCGCAAGATCCCCGGCAACCAGGAAATGATCGACCGCGTGCAGAAGATGCATCCCGCCGGGCGCCTCACGACACCCGCCGACGTCGCCGGAGCGCTGGTCGCGCTCTGCCAGCCGGGCTGCGGCTGGGTCAGCGGCAACGTCATCGGCGTGGACGGATCCGAGGACGTGGCGGGGGGCCGGTGAGGTGAGTCGAGCGTCGACCTCCGACCGTCGACAGCCCGACACAGGTCAACCCGAAGCCCGAGAGCGAAGCGCAGAGCGACGCCTTCGAGTTTCTCGGGGAGAAAGCCGGGATCCGGGAGTGGCGCCTGCGCGCGAACGGGCTGAAGGTCCTGCTCCTCTCCAACCGCGTCGCGCCCGTGGCGACCTTCGCCGTCGTCTACCACGTGGGCAGCCGCAACGAGGCGGTGGGGCACACGGGGGCGACGCACCTGCTCGAGCACCTCATGTTCAAGGGCACTCCCGACTACCAGCGCGAGAAGGGGACCGCGATCGCGGCGGTCCTCGAGGCGCTGGGCGCCCGGTTCAACGCGACGACCTGGTTCGACCGCACGAACTACTACGAGACCGTTCCCTCCGACCGTCTGGAGGTCGTGGTGCGGCTCGAGGCCTCGCGGATGCGCCAGTCGCTGCTGCGCGACGAGGATCGCGTTCCGGAGATGACGGTCGTGCGCAACGAGTTCGAGCGCGGGGAAAACTCTCCCTTCCAGGTTCTCTACAAGCAGTCCTTCGCGACGGCCTTCCGGGAGCACCCGTACCACCACCCGACGATCGGGTGGCGGTCCGACATCGAGGGCGTGACGACCGAGAGGCTGAAGGAGTTCTACGACGTCTTCTACCATCCGAACAACGCCACGGCGATGCTGATCGGCGACTTCGAGGAGCCCGAGGCGCTCGCGCTCCTCGCGCGTCATTTCGCGGCCCTTCCGCCGTCCACGCGCCCGATCCCCCGCGTCTACACGGCCGAGCCCCCGCAGGAAGGCGAGCGGCGGTTCGTCGTGCGGCGCACGGGGCAGGTGGCCTGGGTGGCGCTGTCCTGGCGCTCGGTCGAGGCGGCCCACCCGGACACGCCGGCCCTGGCCGTGCTCGGCAACACGCTCGGCGGCGGGTTGACCTCGCGCCTCTATCAGGCCCTCGTCGAAAAGAGCCTCGCCCTCTCCGTCACGGTCGTGCCCTGGCAGCTGAAGGACCCGGGGCTCTTCTCGATCTTCGCTCCCGTTCGCCCGGGCGTAGAGCCGGCGGCGGTCGAGGCGGTGATCCGAGAGCAGGTGCGGGGGCTCGCCGAGGCGGGAGTGACCGAGGCCGAGACGCAGAAGGCGCGCACGCAGATCGAGGCCGAGATCATCTTCGACCGCGATTCGACCGACCAGATCGCGGCCTCCCTCTCGGAAGCCATCGCCGTGGCCGACTGGAAGTGGTACGTGGAGTATCCGACGGCGGTCGGCCGTGTGCTTCCCGAGGATGTCCGGCGGGTCGCGCTGGCGTACCTGCAGGACGACGCCGTGACCGTCGGGTATTTCCTGCCGCGCGAATCGGCCGGCGGTCCCGACGCGGAGGAGGCGCCCGGTCCCGTCGAAGAGCGAGAGCCGTGACCCCTCCGGCCGCAGTGTCCCCGCGGCGGGCCTCGTTTGCGGAAGCGGTCCGGCGCCGCACGCTCGGAAACGGCGCCGAGCTCTACGTCCTGGAGAATCGCTTCAACCCGACGCTGGCGCTGTCGGGTTCGCTCGACGCGGGTTCCCTCTTCGCTCCGCCGCAGCGCCGCATGGTCGCTTCGGTCACGGCGGGGGAGCTCTCGAAGGGGACCTCCCGGCGCACGAAGCTCGAGATCGCCGAGGCGCTCGAAGGCCGGGCGGCGACGCTGTCCTTCGGTTGCGACGCCTCGGACCCCGTCGGGCTGGACATCGGCGGCTCGGCGCTGTCGCGCGACACGGAGCTGCTGCTCGACCTGCTCGCGGAGATCCTCCAGGATCCCGTCTTTCCGGAGGAGGAGCTCGACAAGGAGAAGAAGCGGCTGGTGGGCGCGATCCGCCAGCAACAGGACCAGACTTCCGCGCGGGCCTACGAGGCGGCGATGCGGAAGATCTATCCCGAAGGCCACCCCTTCCACCGGCGTCCCGGGGAGGAGCGGATCGCGATCGCCGAGTCGCTGACCCGCGAGGAGCTCCGCCGCCACTACGCCGAGCGGTACGGTGCCGCGACGCTGCGGCTCGTGCTGGTCGGCGACGTCGACGCGGCGCGCGTCCTCGACGGCCTCGAGGCCCGGTTCGGCGCGTGGCGCGCCGGTCCGGCCCGGTCGATCCCGGCCGTTCCAGCCCCGCACGACGCCCCGGGAGAAGAGACCGTGCCGATGCCGGACAAGGCGAGCGCGGACGTCGTCCTGGCGGAGCCCTCGACGCTCACACGCACCGACCCGGAGTACGTGGCCTGTGTCCTCGCGAACTCGGCCCTCGGGCAATCGTCGCTGACCTCCCGGCTGGGCGTCCGCGTGCGCGACACGGAGGGCTTGACCTACGGCATCCACTCGAGCTTCTCGGCCGCACATCTGCCGGGGCCCTTCGTCGTCAGCCTGACCGTCCGGCCCGACAGCCGCGACGCGGCCCTGGCGTCGACCCGGGACGAGATCATCCGCTTCCTCCGGGAGGGCCTGACCGAGCGGGAGCTCGCCGATGAGAAGAGCTCGCGGGCGGGGAAGTTCCTGGTGGACCTCGCCTCCAACGCCGGCATCGCCAATGCGCTCGACTCGGCCGTGTACTACGGCCTCGGCGTCGACTACCTCGATCGCTTCCCCGCGCTCGTGCAGGCCGTCACGCGCGAGCAGGCCCACGCGGCGTTCGCCCGCAGGGTCCATCCGGAACGGCTGACCGTCGTCTCGGCCGGTTCCTTCGGGCCCTGAAGCCGGGTCGCCCGCGGGTTGCGCCGCCCGGGGTTGGCAGCTCCGGGAACCCTGTGAAAGAATGGCGCCCTCAAGGAGGCGAGCGATTCCCAGACACCCTCAATACCGCAAGCCCATCCGCCGCCGCCCGGGCGAGGCGGCGCCGACGCACCGCGTGTCCCTCTACAACGAGGCTCCGCTGCGGGAGGGCCCGTCGCCCGATGGTCGGACCTATTTCCGCGCGCGGTTCGACTCCGAGCCGGCGCCGGAGTGGATGCGCGCCTACCGCGCGGGAATGCTCGGGCTCACGCCGGAGGACCGCGACGCGGTACTCCGTTTCGAGTTCCAGGGCGACAGCGTCCGGTTCGTGGCGGCCGAGGCGGAAGTCGCGAGGCTGCGCCGCGTGCTCGAGCGCCGGGTCGAGGCCGTCAACGCCATTCTGTCCGGAGGCCGCAGCGGTCCCGGCGGCGGGCGCTGACCCCTCACCGCCCCTCCGCGTTTCCGGCTCCACACCTTCTCACGGTCGCGTCAACCCGCGGTGCGGGGTCGGCGCACGCCGCTCCGGTTCCTCCTCCCATCGCAACTTGCGGTAGTCGAGCTCGTCGAGCTCCCGCGCGTGAAACTTGACGATGTCGAAGTAGGGTGAGAGATCGAAGTCCCTCGGAACGCACAGGGTGGGGTGCCGGGCCTGGAGGAGGCCGCTGTAGGCGCGCCGGGTCGGCCGCCCGAGCAGCGCGCTGCCGGACCCTTGACGACAGCGTGCGCGGGCGTTCCCGCAGGGGCACGGGAAGGATCGGAAAGCGCACCGCGGCGAACGCCTCCGCCAGCAACGTCGAGCAGATCGTTTCGGTCGCGAGCCCGCTGCCGAAGTGCAGGGCGTCCTCGCGCAGCCGCGGCGGGATCATGTGGAAGGGGAGCACGTAGCGCGTCAGGTCGAGAAAGTTTCGGCGGTCGTACGTGTGCCCGATGCGCGAGAGGACGTGGCCGAGAACGATCTCACGATCGGCCGGCCGCAGGCCGATCGGCCGGCAGACGCGCACGTTGAAATCGACGTACTTGATCAGGGGCGAGGCGATGACGCCCTTCTCGACGAGCGCTTCGACGATCAGGAAGCGGGACTCCCTCCCGAAACGGCGCAGCGTCTCCCGGCGGGTCGCCTCGTCGCGGCGCAGCAGGGCGTCGCCGATGAAGAGCGCGCTGTGCGACCAGGAGGACTGCGTCAGGTACTTGACCGCTTCCGAGACGCGCTGGTCTCCGTCGACCAGGAGCACGTCGCCGGGCTCGATCCGGGCCTTCAGCTTCTGCGGATCGTTGTAGACGAAGCGGCGGTAGTTTCGGCGGGGCCGCGTGATCTGCCGAAGGAACCAGTCGGAGAGGAAGCGCACGTCTCTATTCTGCGGCCGTTGCGATCCGCGGTGCCGCTATTCGTCGGGAAGCTCGGGCTCCTCTTGCATCTCCCGCTTCGTTCCGGGAGCGAGCAGGTCCATCACCAGGTCCGGGAGGGTCTCGGAGAACTGGCTGCGCGGCATGACGCGCGTCACGCCCGCCGACTCGGCGTCGGAGGCGAGCTGCTTGTCCACGTGGGAGAGAAACCCGACGATCGGCAGGTCGCGGGTCGCGGCCGAACGGCGGAGCTGCCGCACGGTCTCGAGCGATTCGCCGTTGGAGGAGAGCTCGAGCAGCAACGCGGCCGTCGGGCTCTCCCCGATGGCGCGCGGGAGGCCCGCGAAGGTCGGTGAATCGGATCGGCACGTTCAGGTGCCGGGCCGTCGCCTCGATCTTCGAGCGGAAGAAGAGATCTTCCACGCAGGCCACGAGCGTCTTGCTCATCGGTGGGCGGGATTGTATTACGCCGCGGGGCCGGCCGGGGCCCGACGCGCCGGCCTCCGGGCGCTACGGCATCGCCGCGACCCGGCGGAAGTAGTCGGCGAAGGCGGCCATTCCGCCCGCGGCCTGGGCCCAGTCGAAGTTCTCGTTGGGCGCGTGGTAGCCGTGCTCGGGCAGCGACAATCCGAGGAAGAAGACGGGCACGCGCAGGACCTTCTCCATCGAAAGCACCGCGCCGATCGAGCCGCCTTCCCGGACGAACACCGGCTCCTTGCCGAACCCGAACTTCATCGCGGCGCGGATGGCGTCCGCGTACGGCCCGGTCGTCTTTCCCTGGTAGGCCGGCAGCTCGTGCTCGGCCGAGACCTTCACGTCGGGGTTCTTCGACCGGACGAAGTCGGTGACGAGCTTCACGATCTTCCGGGGATTCATGTCCGGAACGAGGCGGCAGGAGACGATCGCCGTGGCCTTGGGCGGAATCACCGTCTTGACGCCGGGCCCCTGGTAGCCGCCGGCGATGCCGTGCACCTCGAAGGTGGGCATCATCCAGATCCGCTTCATGACCTCCAGCGCATCCTCGACGCGGAGCTTCTTGTACAGGTGATCCTTCTTGAAGGACGCGACGGTGAACCCGCACTTCTTCAGGTCCTCGAGGTCCTTCTTGGAGGGCGGCACGACGTCGGCGTAGAAGCCCGGGATCTTCACGCGGCCGGTCTTGCCGTCCAGGCATTCGGCGATCAACTGGCACATCTCGGCGACCGGATTGCGCGCCGCGCCGCCGGCGGTGCCCGAATGCTGGTCGGTCTGGCCGGTCTGCAGCTCGAAGCGGAACCCCTGCAGGCCGCGCAGCCCCGCCGGCTGGGCCGGACGCGTGCGCGAGACCCAGACCGTGTCGGAAACGACCACCGAGTCCGTCGCGAACGCCTTGGCCTCCCGCCGGATCGTGGACTCGAAGTGCGGGGAGCCGATCTCTTCCTCGAACTCCCAGAGGAAGTGGATGTTCGCGGGCACGCCGTTCTCCCACGCGTAGCGCGCGCCGAAGAGCGCCGTGATCGCGGGACCCTTGTCGTCGGTCGTGCCCCGGGCGAAATAGCGATCCCCCTTCTTCACGAAGTCGAAGGGGGCCGTCTTCCAGTCGTCGCCCTCGGCCGGCTGGACGTCCAGGTGGTTGTAGACGGTCACCGTGGGAAGGTCGGCGCCCCGGTCGAAGCGGCCGTAGACGATGGGATGCCCGGCCGTCTCGTAGAGCTTCGCCTTCGCGCCGAACGACTCGAGCAGCGACACGGCGTACTCCGCGCCGCGCTTCAACTCGGGCTTGCGGTCGGGCTCGACGGAGACCGTCGGGATCTCGACGATCTTCTCGAGGATCCGTTCGAACTCCGCGCGCCTGTCCGCGGCGTACTTCTGCAGGCTTTCCTTGGAGAAAACGTCGCCCATCGGCCTGCCTCCGTCCTATTTCTTTTTCGGGACCCGCGCCGTGTGCTTCCGGACGGCCGCCTTCTTCTTCGGCGCCGGCTTCTTCTTTGGCGCGGGCTTGGGCGCCGGAACCGGCCTTCCGGGCCTTGGCCGGCGGCGCGGGCTTGCCGACAGGCAGCCCGGCGGCCCGGGCGGCCTTGGCTCGGGCGACCTTGCGCGCTTCGGCCGCGGCCTCTTTCTTCTGCCGCGCCTTCTCGAGCGCCAGCCGCTCGAGCTCGGCGAGACGGCCGGACAGCTCCGGCTCCGTCACGAAAGAGGCGCCGGGCAGCCGCTTCTTGACGATGTCGAGGCGGTCCGAGGGGACGCGCAGGAGGTACAGGGGCGTCTCCTTCGTCTCCTTGGCCTTGGCCAGGTAGTCGGCGGTCTCGAGGCAGTGAGAGGGGGCCTGCGAGAAATCGATCGCGATGGCGAAGGGCTTCTCCTTCTTGGCGACCTCGTGAAAGCCCGGCCACCGCGGCTCGGCGACGACGACACGGGCGCCGCTCTTGGATAGTTTGTGGACCCGGGCGTCTCGCTCGGGTGTTGCGAAGTGCAGGTAAAGGATGCTCATGGCGAGGGGACTATAACGGAATCGGGTGATCGGGCCATCGGGTGATCGGGTGAACAGGGGCCCCGGTCAATCACTCTCGATCATCCGATCACCCGATTCCCCTAAACTTCCTCCCGGTAGTGACACCCTCGCGACGTGCGGTTGTCGGACGCCGCCCGTGGATGGCGAGCGCCGTCTGGACGCCGTTGCGCAGGCCGAGCAGCGCATCGGACATCGTCCCGCGCCGGTAGAAGTCCTCGATCTCGACGCGCAGCTCCGAGAGGATCCGCCGGGCGCGGCCGAGGCGCTTCTCGGAGCGCAGGAGCCCGACGTAGTTCCACATCGTGTGGCGCACGACCATCCAGTCCTGCGCGATCAGGGCCGGGTCGACCGGCTCGTGCTCCGGCTGCCAGGGGGGCACGGCAGGAACCGGGAGGGCCTCCCGCGCGTCCCGCGCCGAGGCCTGTCCGGCCCTCCAGCCCCAGAGCAACCCTTCGAGCAGGGACGTGGAGGCGAGGCGGTTGGCGCCGTGGACGCCGGTGCACGAAACCTCTCCAGCGGCTTTCAGGTGCTGGAGCGTCGTACGGCCGTCGGCGTCCGCGGCGACGCCCCCGCAGGAGTAGTGGGCGGCCGGAACGACCGGCACCGGTCCGGCCGTCAGGTCGAAGCCCTGCTCGAGGCACCGCCGCGCCATGCCCGGGAAGCGGCTTCGGATCCAGTCCGCCGGCTTGTGCGAGATGTCCAGCAGCACGTGGGTCTGATCCTGCTCGAGCATGCGCTTGTGAATCGCGCGGGCGACGACGTCGCGCGGGGCGAGCTCGCCGGCGGGGTGCGCCTCGCGCAGGAACTCCTTTCCCGACGCGTCGAGGATCTTCGCGCCTTCGCCCCGCAGCGCTTCCGAGAGGAGCAGGCGTCCCTGGGGCGCGTAGAGGGCCGTCGGGTGGAACTGGATGTACTCGAGGTTCAGGAGACGGGCGCCGGCGCGGCGCGCCATCGCGATCCCGTCGCCGCGGGCGCCGTCGGGGTTGGTGGTGTGGAGGTAGACGCGGCCGAGGCCCCCCGTGGCGAGGATCGTCTCGCGCGCCAGCTGCGGCGCGACGGCGCCGCTCCCGCGTTCGAGCAAGTACGCCCCGATGACGGTGGGCGGGCGGTACCGGTCGCTGTCCACGACCGAGTCGTGGGACAGCGTCAGCAGGTCGACCGCCGTCGCGCCGGTCCTCCAGTGGATGTTCGGTTCCTTCATGCAGGCGGCGACCAGCGCCCGCTCGATCGGGATTCCCGTCTCATCCTTCACGTGCAGAACGCGCGGGATCGAGTGCCCGCCCTCGAGCGTCCAGTGAAAGTCCTTCCCCTCGCGGTCGAAAGGAACGCCGAGCTCCTCCACGAGAAGGGTCCGCACCAGGTCCGGGCCTTCGCACCGCCAGGCGCCGGACGGCCTCCGGCGAGCAGAGGCCGTTGCCGGCCTTCTGGATGTCGTCGGCGAGGCTTTCGGGCGTGTCGCCGTTCGGGCGGCCCACGATGCCGCCCTGCGCCCAGAAGGTGTTGGAGGCCTCGGGGTCCTCGGACCGTGTGACGAGGGTGACGTGCGCCCCGCCGCGCGCCGCCGACAGGGCCGCGGCGCAGCCGGCGACTCCGGTGCCGAGGATGAGGACGTCGGTCGTTTCGGAGCTCATGCGGGCGGGATCTCCAGCTCGAGCGAGATGTCGGCCGCCGCGACGGAGTGCGTGAGGGCGCCGACCGAGATGCAGTCCGCCCCGGCCTCGGCGTACGCGCCGACCCGCGCGAGCGACATGTTGCCCGAGGCCTCGATCAGCGGGGGCCGCGGCGTGCGGCGCGCCAGGGCGCTCCATGCGCGGACCGTGTCGGCCGTCTGGTTGTCGATCAGGACGATGTCGGCGCCGGCCGACAACGCCTCGTGGAGCTCCTCCTCGGTCTCGACCTCGACCTCGACCTTCATGTCGGCCGGGGCGCGTTCCCGGGCTTTGGCCACGGCCGCCGCGACGCCGCCGGCCAGGCGCCGGTGGTTGTCCTTGATCAGGACCTGGTCGTAGAGGCCGGCGCGGTGATTCGAGCCGCCGCCGTCGGTGACGGCGATGCGATCGAAGGCGCGCAGCCCCGGGGCCGTCTTGCGCGTGTCGAGGATGCGGCAACCGGTGCCGGCGACCGCGTCCACGTACTGCCGCGTCGCCGTCGCGATCCCGCACATGCGCTGGAGCAGGTTCAGGGCCACGCGCTCGGCCGTGAGCAGCGCCCGGGCCCGTCCCTCGAGCCTCGCCAGGATCGAACCGGGCGCGGCGTCCGAACCGGCGGGCGCCTCGTCGCTCCAGCGCAGGTCCGGGTCGAGGAGGGAAAACGTCCGCCGCGCGATCGGGAGGCCCGAGACCACGCACGCGGACTTGGCGAGCAGGCGGCCCCGCGCCCGAGCGCCCTCGGGCACGGTCCACTCGGTCGTCACGTCTCCCGCCCCCACGTCCTCGGCGAGAAGCTCCCGGAGCCTGCCGTCGAGCGCGTCGGCCGATTGCGGGTTCATGCGGCGGGGAGGATACCGCGCCGTCGCCTACGCTTGCGAGGGATCTGCGCCTGACGGCGCACCGGCGGGCGGCTCGGCCGGATGCGGCCTCGACCGCCCGCCTGATCCCTCGCTGCGCTTCGGCTCCCGCACGCGAACTCCTCCCTCGCTTCGGTCGGGAGACTCTTCGCGACGCGAGCCGAGATCACCGTGGCGCCGATCAAGAGACAGAGGACATCACTCGCATCGCGAGGAGTCTCCCGAGCGAAGCGAGGGAGGAGCTTTGCGCTGCGGGAGCCGAGCGCGGCGAGGGATCAGGCTCACGGTCGAGGCCCTTTGGCCGAGCCGTGAGCCGGTGGCGAAGCCAGGTCCCTCGCAAGCGAAGGCGACGGCTAGGAAAGTTCGAGCATCCGCAGGAGGGGCTTCTCCGCGGCGGCGCGCAGCGGTTCGGGCAGCACGATCTCCGGCCGTTCGTCGCGCAGGCAGAGGTAGAGCTTCTCGAGCGTGTTGAGCTTCATGAAGGGGCACTCGTTGCAGCGGCAGCCGTTGTCCGGCGGGACGGGGATGTACTCGCGGTCGGGGGCGATCTTCTTCATCTGGTGAATGATCCCTTCCTCCGTCGCGATCAGGAACCGTTTGCCCTCGCGCCGTCGTGACGTAGGAAAGGATCGAGCGCGTCGAGCCGATGTGGTCGGCGTACTTCAGGATCGCCTCCGGGCACTCCGGGTGCGCGGCGAGCAGCGCGTCGGGATACTTCGCCTTCAGCTTGATGATCTCGCGCTCGGAGAACTGCTCGTGCACGATGCACGTGCCCGGCCAGAGCGTCATCGCGCGGCCGGTCTTCTTCGAGAGGAAGGCGCCCAGGTGGCGGTCCGGAGCGAAGAGGATCGGCTGATCGGGAGGAATCGAGCGGACGATCTTCTCGGCGTTCGAAGAGGTCACGATGATGTCGGACAGGGCTTTGACCGCCGCCGAGCAGTTGATGTAGGTCAGGCTGACGGCTCCCGGGTGCGCCTCCCGCCAGGCGCGAAAGGCTTCGGGCGGGCAGGAGTTCTCCAGCGAGCAGCCGGCCTCGTAGTCGGGCAGCACGACCTTGCGTCCGGGATTGAGGATCTTGGCGGTCTCCGCCATGAAGCGCACGCCCGCGAAGGCGATGATGTCGGCCTCGCTCTTCTGCGCGTTGCGCGAGAGGTCGAGCGAGTCCCCGACGAAATCCGCGAGGTCCTGGATTTCCTCTTCTTGGTAGTAATGGGCCAGGAGGACTGCATTTTTTTGTCGCTTCAGGCGGCGGATCTCCTCGGCCAGGTCGAGCGTCGGGTCGACCGAGTTCGAGGTCCGGCGGCGCCGGTTTGACCGCCGGCGCCGGGTAAGTCTCGAAAGGCGTGGGACGTGGCGAGCTCATGGCGCGGGGCAAGGATAGCAACAAGCGCCGCCCGCCGAAGTTTTCCCGCCGCTGAGAATCAACTGGCACGCCTCCTGCTTCGTATCTTTGCTCGTGAGTCCCCTGGGCAGCCAATCGCGCGCGAGCCGGACGGCGTTTCTGTTCGCATTTCTCCTCCTGGCGGTGCTCGTCCTGGAGGTCTGGGGGATCGGCTCGTCGGTTTCCGGGTTCCTCCGCTAGCGCCTCCGGCAAGCCCCGATCGGCGGCTGCCCCGCGTTGTATATTTCCGGAGATATGGCGACGGAGCTGCAGACCGGCAAGTACCGGGGCCTGGATGCCGCCGCGCTCGTGGCGGCCTACCGAAACATCTATCTCTCGCGGCGCGTTGACGATAAGGAGATCCAGCTCAAGCGGCAGAACCGCATCTACTTTCAGATCAACAGCGCGGGGCACGAGGCGGTCACGACGGCGGCGGGCATGGTCGCTCGCCCGGGTTACGACTGGTTCGAGCTCTACTACCGGGACCGCGCCCTGTGCCTCCAGCTCGGCGTGACTCCCTACGAGATGTTCCTGCAGGCCGTCGGGGCGAAGGACGATCCGGCGTCGGCGGGACGGCAGATGCCGTCGCACTGGGGATCCAAACGGCTGAATCTGATCTCCAAATCCTCGTGCACCGGGACCCAGTTCCTCCACGCGGTCGGCGCCGCCGAGGGCGGGCTGGCGGATGTCGCAGATCCGGGAGCTGGCCGACAAGGGCGGCTTCCGGAAGGACGAGCTCGTCCTGGTCTCGAGCGGCGAAGGCCAGACCTCCGAAGGGGAGTTCTGGGAGGCGATCTCGTCGGCCTGCAACCTGAAGCTGCCCGTCCTCTTCCTGATCGAAGACAACGGCTACGCGATCTCGGTCCCCGTCGAGGTCAACACTCCGGGCGGCTCGATCTCGAAGCTCGCTGCGCGGCTTTCCGGGGCTCTTCCTCGCCGACGTGGACGGGTGCGACTTTCTCGAGTCCTACGACGCGCTGCGCTACGCGGCCGAGTACTGCCGATCCCGGATGGGACCGGCGGTCGTGCACGCGCACGTCATTCGCCCCTACAGCCATTCGCTCTCCGACGACGAGGCGCTCTACCGGCCCAAGGAGGAGCGGGAGCGCGAGCTCGCCCGCGACCCCGTCCAGACGATGGCGCGCCTGCTCGTGTCGGAAGGGATTCTTTCGGAGGCGGCGCTCGAGACGTTGAAGGCGGACGTCGACCGCGAAGTCGGGGAGGCGGCCGACCGCGCCCTGGCGGCCGAGCTCCCGGCGCCCGACTCCGCCTACGAGTTCGTCTACTCGCCGGACGTCGATCCGACCTCGGCCGCGTTCGCGACCGAGCCCGTCGCCGCCGAGGGCGCGCAGCCCACGACGATGGTCGATCTTCTGAACGCGTGCCTGCGCGACGAGATGCAGCGCGACCCGCGCATCGTCCTCTTCGGGGAGGACGTGGCGGACGCGTCGCGCGACGAGGTGCTCGCCGAGTGCAAGGGCAAGGGCGGCGTCTTCAAGGTCACGCACAACCTGCAGCGCCTCTACGGCAAGGAGCGCGTCTTCAACTCGCCCCTGGCCGAGGCGAACATCGTGGGCCGCGCGATCGGCATGGCGGTGCGCGGACTCAAGCCGGTGGTCGAGATCCAGTTCTACGACTACATCTGGCCCGCCTACATGCAGATCCACAACGAGCTCTCGAACCTGCGCTGGCGCTCCGGCAACACGTTTGCGGCGCCGGTCGTCGTGCGCGTCGCGATCGGCGGCTACATCGGCGGCGGCGCCGTCTACCACTCGCAGTCGGGAGCGGTTCTGATGACGCACATCCCGGGGCTGCGCGTCGTCATGCCGTCCAACGCGCTCGACGCGAACGGCCTCCTGCGCACCGCCATCCGCTGCGACGATCCGGTCCTCTTCCTCGAGCACAAGCACCTCTACCGCCAGACCCACAACAAGGGCGTGTACCCGGGCGCCGACTACATGGTGCCGTTCGGCAAGGCGCGGCGCGTGCAGGAGGGGGCCGACGTCACGATCGTCACCTACGGCGCGACCGTGTACCGCTCCTGGCAAGCCGCCAAGGGCTTCACCGAGGAGACGGGAAAGACCGTCGAGATCCTCGACCTGAGGAGCCTGTCTCCCTACGACTGGGAGGCGATCGCGGAATCGGTGAAGAAGACCAACCGCGCCCTCGTCGTCTACGAGGACTCGCATGTCCTGGGGGTACGGAGCCGAGATCGCGGCCCGCATCGCGTCGGACCTCTTCGTGTATCTCGACGCGCCCGTCGAGCGCGTGGCCGCGACC
The DNA here is from genome assembly GCA_963725095.1 of uncultured Acidobacteriota bacterium. Lineage (GTDB taxonomy): Bacteria > Acidobacteriota > Thermoanaerobaculia > UBA5066 > Gp7-AA6 > DATBFU01. Next base: position 81,462 of record CAVRXJ010000004.1, on the reverse strand, counting down.
GACACCTTCGTCGCCTACCAGCCGCAGGTGGAGGACTTCATCCTGCCGCAGGCTTCCCACATCCGGAAGGCGCTGGAAAAGATCGCGTCGTTCTGAGGTGCCTCGCCATGGCCTTCCCGGAACAGAAGTGACGGATCCCGGCGGCGCGCAGGCGGCGGGGTTCCTACGTCCTCGGCCACTCCGACCAGGAGCTCGAGCGCCTGGGCAAGCAGGCGCGCCTGATCGAACCGATCACGCGGCGCTTCTTTCAGGGGGCCGGGATCGTCCCCGGCATGCGCGTTCTCGACGTCGGCAGCGGCGCGGGGACGTGGCCTTCCTGGCGGCGGAGCTCGTCGGGAGCCGCGGCGAGGTGGTCGGCGCCGACCGGTCCGCGGCCGCTCTGTCGAAGGCGCGCCGACGGGCGGCCGAGCGGTCGCTCGCCCACGTCGTTTTTCGCGAGGGAGACCCGGCCGAGATGACGTTCGAACGGCCGTTCGACGCCGTCGTCGGCCGCTACGTTCTGCTGTTTCAGAGCGACCCGGCGGCGATGGTCCGCAAGCTCGCCGCCAACGTGCGGCCGGGCGGAGTCGTCGTCTTCCACGAGCCGGACTGGGACGGCGTCCGATCGGTTCCGCCGGCCCCGACCTACGACCGGTCCTCCGCATGGATCGTGGAGACCCTCCGGCGGTCCGGCCACGCGACGCGAATGGGCAAGAACCTCTATTCGACTTTCGTCGCCGCCGGCCTGCCGGCGCCGACGATGCGCCTGGACGCCCTCATCGCGGGAGGAGCGAACAATGCGGATCCCGTCCGGTTGGTCGCCGACATCGTCGCCACGCTGCTTCCGGAGATGGAGCGTCTGGGCGTCGCGACCGCCGGCGAAGTCGGCGTCGAGACCCTCGCCGAGCGGATGATCGCGGAAGCGATCGCCGGCGATTGCCTCCTCGTCGGCCGCTACGAGATCGGAGCCTGGTCGCGCGTCTAGCCTTCGCCGCCGCACGGCCTCCAACTGCCCTTCCGATAGGACAGGTTTGTCACAAGAAGCGACAAGAAGTTTCCCTCCCGCGCCGTAACCCACGCCGTTTCAACGGTGGTCGATCGGGTATGAACCGTGCAGCTCCTTTTGCCGTATGGATCAGAGGAGGACGGCGATGAGATGGCAGCCGATGCAGCTCGAGCAGGATTCGGAGGCGAATCATCGCGCCCTGCGCCGTTGCCATGGATGCGGCGCGTACGCCCGTCCCGCCGAACAGGTCGACGGGATGCCGCGCTGCGAGCGCTGCGCGGAGAAGGCCCGCCTCGAGAAAGCGCGCGAGCGCCAGGACGGCGATCCGACGAAGGTCGATTTCCTGGTCTAGGACAGGGCCGCGGGCGTTCGCTTCGCGAACGGCGGCCAAACGATTCGGCCGGACTCCGGTGTTCCCCTATCGTCGGCTTCTGACTCACCGCGCTCGCACAGTCCAGACTCGACTTTCTCCACGCTGCTAGAATTCCCGCCCGGTGAGGTCCGACCACCGAGCGCGGCACCTGCGCACCGAGCGCTACGTGCCCGGCCTTTTTTCCGCCGTGTTCCACGCCCCGGCCCTGGCGCGCGAGACGCGTGCCGGGCAGTTCGTGATGCTCGACATCCCGGGCCGCGTGCGCCCGTATCTGCGCCGCGCCTACTCGGTGGCGGACGCGCGGCCCGAGAGCGGGGAGGTCGAGTTCCTCGTCAAGACCATCGGCGCGGGCACGGCAGCGCTCGAGGAGCTTCCGCAAGGCGCGGCGGTGTCGTTGCTGGGACCGCTCGGCAACACGTTCTCGACCGGAGACCTGCCGCGGGGGGCCCGGGTCGCGATCGTCGCGGGAGGCATCGGCGCCGCGCCCTTTCCGCTGCTCTGCCGGGCGCTCGACCTCGCGGGGATCGCCGGGGACCTCTTCCTCGGCGGGCGCGGCGCGAAGGAGCTCGGCTTCCGAGGCCGGTTCGAGGGCCTCGTGAAGGGCGAGACGTTCCTCGCGACCGACGACGGGTCGCTCGGCGAAAAAGGATTCGTGACGGACGTGTTTCGCGATCGAGCCCGGCGGATCCGCTACGCGAGGGTCTTCGCGTGCGGCCCCATGCCGATGTTCGGCGCGCTCGCGAAGGTCACGCGGGAGCTCGGCGTGCCGGCCGAGTTTTCGACCGAGGCCGAGATGGGATGCGGGTTCGGGGCGTGCCTCGGGTGCGTGATCCCGGGCGTCGAGAAGCCGTTCCTCGTCTCCTGCTCGGAAGGCCCGATCCTGCCTCCGGAGAAGATCCGGTGGTGAGCGCGGCCGCCCCCTCGCCGCTCGAGGTGACGCTCGGGCCCCTGAAGCTCCGCAACCCGGTCCTCACCGCGAGCGGAACCTTCGGGTACGGCCTCGAGTTCACCGACTTCGTGGACCTTGCGCGGCTGGGCGGGCTCTGCACGAAGGGACTTTCCCTGAAGCCGCACGCCGGAAACCCGCCACCGCGGATCTGCGAGACGCCGGCGGGGATGCTCAACGCGATCGGCCTGCAGAACGTGGGCGTCGGCGCGTTCCTCGCCGAGAAGCTGCCGAGGCTGCGGCAGCTTGGCGCGGCGGTCATCGCCAACGTCTGGGGAGACCTCGAGGAGGACTACGTGACCGTGGTCCGCGCGCTCGAGGAGGCCGAGGGGCTCGCGGCCGTCGAGCTGAACATCTCCTGCCCGAACGTGCAGCGCGGAGGCATGCTCTTCGGGAACTCGCCCGCGCTCACGGCGTCGCTGGTGGCGAAGGTCCGCGCCGCGACCCGGCGCCCCCTGATCGTCAAGCTCTCGCCCAACGCTCCCGACCTCGTCGAGTCGGCGCGGGCGGCGCGCGACGCGGGTGCCGACATCCTGTCCCTCATCAACACCCTCGTCGGCATGGCGATCGACCCGGAGACGGCGAAGCCCCGGATCTCCTTCGGGACGGGAGGCCTCTCGGGCCCCGCGATCAAGCCGATCGCGGTGCGCATGGTGTATCAGGTCGCGCGCGCGCTGCCGGGGGTGCCTTTGATGGGGATCGGCGGGATCGCGTGCCTCGAGGACGTGCTCGAGTTCCTCGCGGCCGGCGCCGCGGCCGTCCAGGTCGGAACGGCCAACTTCCGCGAGCCGGGAATCTCGGCGCGCCTCGTGACCGAGCTCGAAACGTACTGCGCGCGCGCGCCGCGTGACGGTCGCTTCGCTCGTCGGGCGCGCGCAGGCGTCGAAGGCGCCGCTCGTCGACGCCGGGGCCGAAGGATGAGCCGCGCCGAGAAGCTCTGCATCGCCCTGGACTTTCCGTCCCGCCAGGAGATCCTCGCGGCGGCGCGGCGCTTCGGCCCGCAGGTCGGCTGGCTCAAGGTCGGCCTCGAGGCGTTCGTTTCCGAAGGGCCCGGCCTCGTCGCGGAGGTCGCGCGGAGCGCGAAGGTTTTCCTCGACCTGAAGTTCCATGACATCCCCAACACCGTGGCCGGCGCGGTCGCCGCGGCCGAGCGCTCGGGCGCCGCCCTTCTCAACGTGCACGCCTCGGGCGGCCGCGAGATGCTGCGCGCGGCGCGGGGCGCGCTGTCGGAAGGCCGGGAGCGCCCGCGCCTGGTCGCCGTGACCCTCCTGACGTCGCTCGACGCGAAGGCGCTCGCGGATCTCCCGATGGCCGGGCATCCCGAGGGGATCGCGCGCCGCCTCGCCACGCTCGCGAAGGACTGCGGCCTGGACGGCGTCGTCTGCTCGCCCACGGACCTCGCGGCCGTGCGCGCGGCCTGCGGCCCGGAATTCCTGACGGTCGTGCCCGGAATCCGGCCGTCGGGATCTCAGGCAGGCGACCAGAAGCGCATCGCGACGCCGCGGCAGGCCCTCGCGGCGGGAGCCGACCTGCTCGTCGTGGGGCGGCCCGTCACCGCGGCGCCGGATCCGGACGCCGCGCTGGCGGCGCTGCGGAACGAAATAGAATCGCCCGCGTGAGCGAATGGAAGAAGCCCCATCCGGTCTGGATCGTGGGGCACCGGGGCGCGCCGCGGCGGGCGCGGGAGAACACGATCGCGAGCTTCGACTGGGCCGAGAGCTTCGGCGTCGACGCCATCGAGTTCGACCTGCGCCAGACCCGCGAGGGGGAGGCCGTCGTCTTTCACGACGAGGAGATCGCGCTCGGTAACCAGCGGATCCCGGTGAGGCATTTCACGGCGCGCGAGATCGAAAAGCTCACGCTCTCCTCGGAGTTCGGGGAGTACAAGATCCCCAAGCTCGAGGAGGTGTTCCACCGCTACGGCCGGGCGTTGCGTTACGTGGTGGAGGTCAAGGTGTCGTCGGGGACGAACGCCGCCGCCATGGCCCGCCGGGTTTCCCGGGTCGCCGCCGCCTACCGGGTCACGGACCGTTGCCTCGTGGCGTCGTTCGACGCGGAGTTCCTGCGCAAGATGCGCGAGACGGACCCCGAGATGGCAGCGAGCTTCCTCTTCGACCGCCCCGTCGCGCTTCCGGAGCCGGGGCGCCCGACGCCGCTGTTTCCTCCAGCGGACGCGATCGGCCCGCGAAGGGACCTGGTGGCCCCGGCCCTGCTCGCGCAGGCGGCGGCCGCGGGCCTGTCCGTGCATGTCTGGACGGTCGACGAGATGGAGGAGGCCTCCAAGCTCATGGCTGCGGGCGTGGCGTCCCTGACGACCAACGCCCCGGACGTCGCGCTGAGGCTGCGCGACGGGGAGGGCGGCAAGGAGAAGCACCTCGCCCTGCGCCCCGAGATCACCGCCGGCCCGGTGAACTGAGGGTTACCCGGCCCGCCGGAATCTTTCGTTCGCCTCCGCGGAAGCGAGCAGGCAATCCACGACGTATCCGCGCGGCTTTCCCCCGGTGATCTCGCCCGTGTAGAAGGACAGGCCGTCCGGGTCGGCCGGGCGTCCCAGGAAGACTTCGTAAGCGCGCCGCACGAAGTCTTCGGCGGCGATTTCCTCGTGGCTGCCGAGGAATCCTTCCGCGAGGGCGCGCAGCGACGAGCGACCCGAGAGGACCGCGGCCGCGCCCTCCTTCGGATCGAGTCCGAGGTCCGCCGACAGGCGCTCCAGCGCCTCCCGATTCCAGGAGCGCGTGCGGACGGAAACGGCGCGGCTCTCGGGGCGGCCGGGCTCGGAGCGGCGTCGTGCGGTGATCCAGAGGTACTGGGTCCCTTCGCCCCAGCGGTCGACGACCTCGAGTCCCATCCGCGTGAGCCTCGCGCCGAGAGCGTCCGCGTCGAACCAGGCGCCGAGCCACGTGTCCGCACCCTTCGCCCGGGACCGGCGCCGCCCGTCCACCTGGAACCGCAGGATGCCGCCGCCCTTCAGCACCCGGGCCGCCTCGCGCAGGTAGCGGTAGACGGCGGCACGGGATGGGACGTGCTGAAACACGATGAACGACGTGACGAAGTCGAGGGTCGCGTCCCCGACGCCCCGCAGCCGCCCGTCGGTGACGGCGAGCTCGACGTTGTCGCGGTCGGCCAGCGCCTGGCGCGCGCGGGCGATCATCTCCGGGGAGATGTCCACACCGATGGCCCGCGTGACGGACTGCGAGAGCGGGCGGAGCAGCCGGCCCATGCCGCACCCGATCTCGAGGGCGTGCGCCGAGCGTTCGAGCGTCACGTCCTTGAGGATCAGGGCCTCGACGTCCGCGGCCCCGGACTTCCAGAAGGCCTCGGGCGTCGCGGAGTGGGCGCAGTCGATGTAATAGGCCGCGTTGGCCCTGGCCCGGTCGTCCCAGTCGCGCCGCATCCAGCGGGCAGGCAGGAACCGGGAGAAGGTTCTCCGGAGGAGCTTCGCGCTTCTGGACAACGCTACGACTGGATCACGACGTGCGTTCCGCCGTAGATCTCCAGCGCCGCTCCCGTGATGGCGGCCGCGTCGTCGGAGGCGAGGAAGAGCACGGTGCGCGCCACGTCCCTCGGCCAGAGTTTCTCGGCGAGCGGCTCGGCGCGCTCGGTCGTTCCCGCTTCGTCCATCTTGTTCTCGACGGCTCCGGGGCAAACGGCGTTGATGGCGATGTTGTGAACGCGGAACTCGCGCGCCAGGCTCTGCGTCAGGCCGATCAATCCGAACTTGGCGGCGCTCTGGGCCGACACGTTCGCGTCGCCGCGCATCCCATGCACCGAGGCCACGTTGACGATCCGGCCGCTGCGCCGCGCGACCATCCCCGGCAGCACGGCCCGGCAGAAATTCGCCGCCCCCGTCAGATTGGTTGCCAGAACGAGGTCCCAGTCCTCGGGCGTGAGCTTCAGGAACGGGCGCCAGAGGAAAACGCCGGCATTGTTGACGAGCACGTCGATCGGACCGAGCTCGGCCTCCGCCCGGCGGACGCTCTGTTCGGCGGCGTCCCGGCGGGTCACGTCCGCCGGGATGGCGAGGGCCTGGCCGCCGGCCTCGCGGACCAGGCGCGCCGTCTCGCCGAGCTCGGAGGCGGTCCGGGCGACCAGGGCGACCCGCGCGCCTTCTTCGGCGAAACGGATCGCGATCGACCGGCCGATCCCGCGGCCGGCGCCGGTCACGAGCGCGGTGCGGTCGCGGAACTTCATTCGCGCACCCGTCCAAGCTCCTCGAAGAGGTCGGGGGAGAAGAGGCGGCCCGCGTCCCTTCCCGTGAAGGTCGGGCCCGCGAGCAGCGACACCTTGCCCTCCTCGGCGGTCGGGCGGTCGATCCGCACGCGGTGAACCGTCAGCGGGAACAGATGCCGGTCCGGATCGCGCGCGCAGACGCGCCCGCGCCCCGCCCGCGCCTGCACCGAGGCGGTGACGGACCGGTGCATGTAGAGGAGCGTGGCGAGCTTTCTGCGGATCAGGTTGACGGCCGTTCGGCTGGCGGCGAGCACGGCGACGGTGAACTGCGTCGCCGAGTGTCGCGCGGACCTCTCCGGGCGTCAGCAGCGCCACCCGCGGGTATCCCTCCGGGTCGGTCGTCAGGAGGGGGAGGACGAGCCGGCGCCGGCGGCGGAAGGCCTCGCCCGAGAGCGCCTGTTCGAGCTCCCACGGCAGGCGGTCGAACTCCTTCATGGGCCGCAGGCGTTCGCTTCGCGAACGGCGGCCAAACGTTTCTGTCCGAATCCCGAGCCTGGGTTTCTGGCCCCGCGGCGCTCGCAGCGCCAACCCTCACCCATTTTCAGCACCCCGCTAGTCTACCCGTCGCGAGCCGTTCGCCCGGAGGCGGGGAATATGATGGGAGCCGTGCGGAGCGCGTCGCGGCGGATCCTCGTCCCCCTGCTCCTCGCCGCCCTGTCCGGTGCTCCCGCGGCCCGCGCCGACGAGAAGGCGGACGCCCTCGGGCGCGAGCTGATCGCGGCGCTCGGCGGAGAGCCGGCGTGGGAGAAAGCGCGGCAATTCCAGTTCGACTTCGTGCTCGAGCACGAGGGCAAGGCGGTGGCCCGCTTCTCGCACCTCTGGGATCGCCATACGGGCGACTACCGGCTGGCCGGCACGGACAAGACCGAAGCGCCGTTTGCCGTCTACTTCAATGTGAAGACGCGGGAGGGACAGGTCTTCGTCAACGGAAGGTCGGTCGAGGGCGAGCCGCGCGCGGCCCTCCTCGAGAACGCCTACGAGCGCTATGCCAACGACACGTTCTGGCTGATCGCGCCCTGGAAGGTCTTCGATCCGGGCGTCCACCGCGCGTACGACGGAGAGAAGCCGTGCCCCGACGGGGGGACGTGCGACGTGCTGAAGCTGACCTTCGACGAGAACGTCGGGCCGGCGCCGCGGGACGCCTATTGGCTCTGGATCGCGCGCGAGGGGCGGCGCGTGATCCAGTGGCAATACCTCGTCGGCGGCGCGGCCGAGGCGCCGACCACGGCGGCGTGGGCGGACTGGCAGAAGTTCGACGGGATCCTGCTTTCCCTTCTCAAGACGATCGCCGGAAAAGCCGTCGCGATCCGCTTCGAGAACGTCACCGTCGCGGCGGGACGCGATGACTCGCTCTTCCGCCCTCCCGCGGTCCCCTGATCCCGCTCCGGCGCTCCACCCTCCTTCTTCTGGCGGCCGCGGCCGTCGCGGCGGGTCCCCTCCCGGGCCAGTCGATCGAGACTTTCTCGGCGGCGGGTCTTCCGGATCCCGTGCGCGCGCTGGTCCTGACGCCTCCTTCCTACGACCGGGAGCCGGCTCGCCGCTACCCGGTTCTCTACTTCCTCCACGACGGCTGGGGCGACGAGGGCTCCCTGCGAGGCCATGGCGTCGCGGCGGAATTGCGCCGGCTCATGGCCGACGGCCGGTTGCCCGAGTTTCTCGTGGTGGCCCCCGGGGCGCGCGGCTCCTGGTTCTCCGATTCCTACGACGGCAAGCGCCTCTGGGGGCAGTTCCTCACGACCGATCTGGTGCGGCAGGTCGAGGCCCGCTACCGTGTGATCCCGGCAGCGGCCGCGCGCGGGATCACCGGCATTTCGATGGGCGGCTACGGCGCCGTCAAGCTCGCCCTCCGGAATCCGGAGCTGTACGGATCGGTGTCCGCGCTTTCGGGAGCGCTCATCCCCTTGAGCCTGGAGGATCTGAAGCGCTACAACTTCATGGCGCGCTGGACGCTCAAGCGCGTTTTCGGCGGCGCGCCGGGCCGCAACACGCTCGCCGAGAACGACGTCTGGGAAATCCTGCGCGCATCCCGGTTCGCGTCGTCGCCCTTTCCGCTGTACCTTCGCGGCGGGTCGGAGGATCTCTACGGCCTCGGACGCGTGGGTGTGCAGTTTGCCTCGTCGGCCTACGAACACGGCATCGCCGCGACCGCCGTTCTGGAACCGGGCGGGCACGATTGGGACTACTGGAGGCGCGCGATCATCCCCGTGTGCCGGTGGCACGCGGCCCGTTTCTCGTATGATCGCGGCGGAATGGCTTCCGGTCTCCCGTCCGTGAATTCGCAGGCCGCGGGTCGCGCCGCGACCTCCGCCGCCGGGCACCGGCTCGTCCTCTTCGACATCGACGGGACGCTCCTGTCCGCGGGCCGCGCGGCCCGCGAATCCGTGCTGGCCGCGCTCGAGCACGTGTACGGTCTCCGGGCCGATCCGGATCCGCCCCGGCAGGGCAAGTACGATTTTTCGGGAAAGACGGACCCGCAGATCGTCCGGGAGCTCGTGACCGACGCCGTCGGGAGCGAGCGCTGCGAGGCGGGCCTCGATCGGGCGCTCGACCGCTACCTGGATGAGCTCCGCCGTCGGCTGACGCCGGAAGCCGTCGTGCCCAAGCCGGGGATCCCGGAGCTCCTGCGGCGGCTCGCCGCCGAGCCGGGTGTGACCCTGGCCCTTCTGACGGGCAACCTCGAGCGGGGGGCGCGGTTGAAGCTCGAGCCGCCGGGGTTCAACGCGTACTTCGCGTTCGGGGCGTTCGGCAGCGACTCGGCCGACCGTTACCAGCTTCCGCGCGTCGCGGTCGAGCGGGCGCGGAGCCACGGCGGGCGGGCGTTCGGCGGAAAGTCGATCGTGATCGTCGGCGATTCGGTCCACGATGTCGCCTGCGGCCGGTCCCTCGGCGTTCGGGCCGTCGCCGTGGCGACGGGCCCGACACCGGCCGACCGCCTCGCCTCGGAGAATCCCGACGCGCTGCTGCCCGACTTCTCCGACGTCACAACGGCGATGGGAGCGATCCTGGGATGAAGCGCGCCGTCGCCGCGACCCTCCTGGTGCTCGCCGCCGGCTGCGCGGGCGGTCCGGCCCCGGACCGGAGCGCCGCGGCCTCGACGCCGGGCAAAGCGCCCTTCTCCGCGCCGCCCGCCGCGAGCCACGAGATTCGCGTCAGCGTCGACACGCGCGCGGCCCGCGAGATCCTCGGATCCCTGTCGCGGCCGCGTTTCGAGCCGAGCGACGTCAAGGTGCTCGAAGACATGCCTCCCGATCGCGCTCGCGATCAAGGACTCCGGTCGTTCCGAGGAGGTCTTCCAGCGCGACTTCGCGGCTGCATTCGATCCGGAAACGCGCTCGGCAGTCTTCGACTTCGCCACCATCCGGCGGGAACGGGAGCGCTGGGAGGTCGTCCTCGAGGCGGTCTCCTCGGGCAAGGACCAGATCGAGCGCCTTGCCGCCAGCCGGGCGGCGGCCCTGCTGCCCGGGAGCCCGCGGATCGAGGCGAAGCTCGACGTCTTCATCATGTTCGGCCTCGCGGGGCTGGCCGATCACATGTCCGTGACCCTGCCGGACGGATCGCCGGCGATCCTCGTGGACCTGGCCCGCGTTCTGGGAGATGCCGAGCCCGATCCGACTTCCGACCAGGTCTCGCGCCTCGTCCGCCTGATCTCCGGACAGGCCTACCGGCAGGCCTGGGCCACTTACCGCGGCCTGACGCCCGCCTGGCGGGGTCCGTTGACGGCGCTCGGATCGCTCGAGCCGCTCGTGCGCAACACCGCGGAGGCCGGTCCCGTGGCGATCTTCTCGATCGAGGACAGCTTCTTTCCCCTCTCGACCTGGTTGAAGGAGCCGATGCAGCGTTCGATGAACGACCTCAACCGGATGGGCGAGCGGCTCCTCGAGGCGGAGAACGACCTGGACATTCGCATCGCGCTGACCGCCGAGGTCAAGCGCCCCGATTTCATCCGGCGCGTGGCCGCTCCGGCGGGGGCCTACATGGAGGACGGAATCCTGCAGGTCTTCGGAATCGACGGGCTGCGGAGCGCCCTCGCCGCGGGGCCGCTGGGATTCTTCCAGGAATACGAGCGCGCGACGCAACAGAATCGCGACCTGCCCCTCCTCGCCAAGGCGATCGTGCAGCGGCTCGCGGCCGCTTCCGGCGCGCCGGCTCGGTAGGCAGCGGCGGACGGAGCCCGACGTGGATTCGTACCTCGCGCTCGAGAAAATGCTGCTCCTGCTCTGCGCCGACCTCGCGCTCATCGTCATTGCGGCCCGATTCTTCGGATGGCTCTTCGGAAAGGTCGGACAGCCGCCCGTCGTCGGCGAGATCCTGGCCGGCGTCATCCTGGGGCCGTCGCTTCTGGGCCGCCTCTACCCGGGGGCGATCGCGGCGCTGCTGACGCCGAAGACGACGCCCGTTCTTTCGGCTCTCGCGCAGATCGGGCTGATCCTGCTGATGCTCCTGATCGGGCTCGAGTTTCCCTTCGACCGGCTTCGCCACGCCGCCAGGGCGTCGCTCGCCGTCGCGGCCGCGGGGATCGTCGTGCCCTTCGCCTCGGCCTACGCGCTGGCGGGCTGGCTCTACGGGCTCGCGCCGGGAGGCTCGTCGCTTTCGGCGTTTCGGCTCTTCTTCGCGACGGCGGTGTCGATCACCGCGATCCCGATCATGGGGCGGATCCTCATCCACACGCGGCTGACGCGCACCCGCATGGGCCTGACCTCGATCACCGCCGCCGCGATGGACGACGTTCTGGGGTGGCTGCTGCTCGGCGCGGTCGTGGCGACCGTCACGCACGGACAGATGGACGTGCGCACCCTGGCCGTGTCGTTTGCGGGCGTCCTCGTTCTCGGAGCGGGATTCTGGGCGCTCGGGCGCTACGGGATCTCGCGCCTCGCCGTTCCGCGCACGCCGACCGGAGGGCTGCCCGCGGGCTGGCTCGCCGCGGTCCTCGCGACCGTGTTCGTCTGCGCGACGGCGACCAATGCCCTCGGCGTCTTCTCGATCTTCGGGGGATTCCTCTGCGGGATCGCCGGCTCGTTCAACGCCGACCTGCGCGAAGCCATCCGCGCCTCGATCGGTGATCTGGTCTCGGTGCTCTTCCTTCCGATCTTCTTCGTTTTTTCAGGGTTGCGCACGGACGTGGGCAGCCTCGGCGCGGACCCGCGCCTCTGGGTCGCGCTCGCGGCCGTCGTCGCTGGTCTCCTGCGCGTCGAAATTCGGCGCGACGGCGCTGGCAGCCCGGGCCACCGGCCTTCCCTGGAAGGAGTCGCTCTCGATCGGCCTGCTCATGAACACGCGGGCGCTGATGGCGCTGGTCGTGATCAACATCGGGGCGGACATGGGGGTCGTGTCGCCGGCCGCGTTCTTCTGGCTCGTGACCATGGCGCTCTTCACGACCGTGATCACGACCCCGATCCTGCAGCAGGGCCTACCCCACGCCGGAGGCGGCGCTTTCCTGGGAGGATCGTCCGGCTCCCGCCAGAGAAGTCGCTCATCCGGGGTGAGCCCGGCGCGGGAGTAACCGGAAGCGCCGTCCTGCCAGAACTTTGCACCTGCCGAAAGGTGGTCTGCCCGGGCGCCTCCCCAAGCTGTTAACATCCGGGAAAGGTTCCCATGCAAAGCGCGGGCTTTCGCCGCCTCGATTTTCAGATCGACCTGGAGATCTTCGGAAAGACCTCCGGAACAGTCGTGCCGCGTTACTCCGCCGATCGCGCGGCCGCCGAACAGGTCGTCCGGAAGGTCCGGAAGCTCTATCCCGACTGGAAGTTCACCCTGACCGAGGACCAGTGGGGCTACACGGCGACCTGGCAATGCCCGGGCCGCCCGACGACCACGCCCTTCGTCACGCTCGGGCAGCACCGATCCCCGACGCTGACGGTGGCGATGACGCGCGCCTGCCTCGTGGCGATCCAGAACATGAGGCGCTACGAGGAGCGCCGCCAGGCGCGCCTGGGCGCGGCTCGGCCCGAACCCGAAAAGAAGCTCGAGGAGCAGTCCGGCTGACCGGAGCCTCTCCGCGGGGCTTCCGGAGCGGATCCCCGCTCCGCGGCCATCGTTTCGGTCGCTGATGGCGCCAGCGTCCCCGGTCCCGAGCGGGCTTTCTTCCCGCGATCGCTTCCACGCCGTCACCGCCGGCTTCCTCGGCTGGACGATGGACGCCTTCGACTTCTTCGTCGTCGTGTTCCTCGTCGACACGCTGGCCGAGCGCTTCGGGGTTTCGAAGAAGGAGATCATCTGGACGCTCACGGCGACGCTCGCCATGCGTCCCGTGGGGGCAGTGCTCTTCGGGCTCCTGGCGGATCGGTACGGGCGGCGCGTGCCGCTCATGGCGAACGTCATCTTCTTTTCCGTCGTCGAGGTCTCGTGCGGATTCGCCCCCAACTACGGGACGTTCCTCGTCCTGCGCGCGCTCTTTGGCATCGGCATGGGAGGGGAGTGGGGCGTGGGCGCATCCCTGGCGATGGAGAGCGCGCCCAGGCGCTGGCGCGGTCTCCTGTCCGGAATCCTCCAGAGCGGCTACTCGATCGGATACCTGCTCGCGGCGGTCGCGGCGCGGTTCGTGCTGCCCGCCTGGGGATGGCGCGCGATGTTCTGGGTGGGAGGGCTGCCGGCCCTGCTCGCCCTGTACATCCGCTGGCACGTGCCGGAGTCGGAGGCCTGGAAGCAGAATCGCGCGCCGACTTTCGCCGCCATCGGCCGGGTCGTGCGCTCCTTCGCCGGGAGGCTCGTCTATCTGGTCGCCCTGATGACGATGATGATGTTTCTGTCCCACGGGACGCAGGACCTCTACCCGGACTTCCTCAAGATCGAGCACGGCATCGCACCGCACACCGTCGCCAACGTGGCCATGATCTTCAACGTCGGAGCGGTCCTGGGCGCGGTCGCGTTCGGCCACCTCTCCGAGCGCCTGGGCCGCCGCTACAGCATGCTTGCCGCGCTCGGGCTCTGCCTCTGCGTGATGCCGTTCTGGGCCTTCGGCGCCAAACTCGCGACGCTCGCCGTGGCGGCCTTCTTCATGCAGATGGGGGTGCAGGGAGCGTGGGGGATCATCCCTGCCCACTTGAACGAGCTTGCCCCGGATGCGACGCGGGGTCTGGTTCCCGGGCTCGCCTACCAGCTCGGCATCCTGTTCGCGGCGCCGGTCAATACGATCGAGTACGCCCTGCGCGACCGCGTCGGCTACGGCTGGGCTCTGGCTTCCTTCGAGACCGCCACCATCCTGACGCTCGGTGCTTTGCTGCTGGTCGGCGCGGAGCAACGCGGAAAGCATTTCCTCGCGGAGGGGCCGTGGCCGATCTCCACGAAATGAGGTTCGCAACGGCTTTCGCGAGGTGAATAGGCCTTGAAGATTCAAGCGTTTGTCCCTATAATGTGCAAAGACAACACAATTTCTCGTGACAAAAGAAGGCCGGACACATCCGAGCTTCTGCAAGAAGCTCGTGCGATTCGCTTGCTCCCTGCTCGCCATGGCGGCTGCAGGTCGCTCCGAGGCAGCCGGACAAGTTTGCGCCACACCCGGTAAGGACGGCCCGGGCGGAACCCTCTCGGGCGTCGTCAATACCTACCATCCGGCGACGGCTTCGGCGGCGGCGGGCGCCACGTCGGTCACGCTCGGTGCCGCGACGTGGTGCTTCGACGGCGATCACCTCGGGCGACCTGCTTCTCTTCATCCAGATGCAGGACGCGTCGATCAACTCGAACAACTCCGACGCCTACGGCGACGGATCGGGTGGCGATGGGATCGGACGCGGCTCGACGAACCTGAACGGCGCGGGCCTCTACGAGTTTGCAAAGGCGACCGGAGGGATCGCCCTCTCCGGCGGCACGCTCACGATTCAGGGCGCGGGCGTGGGCGGCGGCCTCTTGAACGCCTACACGAACGCCGCCGCCGCGAACGCAGGGACAGCGGCGATTCCAGGTCGTCCGCGTCCCGCAGTACACCACGGCGACCCTGGGATCGGGCCTGACGGCGGGCCCGTGGAACGGCGCCTCGGGGGGAATTCTCGTGCTCGACGTCATGGGGTCCCTCGACCTCGGCGGCGCCACGGTGAGCCTGGACGGGCTCGGATTCCGCGGCGGCGGAGCGCTTCAGCTCGGCGGCGACGGCGGCGGCAACAACACCGACTACCGCACGGCGTCCACGTCGGACTTCAACGGCTCGAAGGGCGAAGGCATCGCGGGCACGCCGGCCTGGATCTTCAATGCCGCGACCAACACCGTCGTGGCGACGGGCGCCGAGGGCTATCCAAATGGAAGCATGGCGCGGGGCGCGCCGGGAAATGCCGGCGGCGGCGGTACGGACGGCCGTACGAGTGACAACGACCGCAATCCGGGCGGCGGGGGCGGCGGAAACGGCGGCGTCGGAGGCCAGGGCGGCAACACCTGGAACACCAATCTTCCGAGGGGAGGCTTCGGCGGCGACCTCTTTGCCGCGTCGGCGAGCCGGATCATCCTCGGCGGCGGCGGGGGCGCCGCCACGCGGAACAACGGTTCCGGCGCATTGAGCAGCGGCGGCGCCGGCGGCGGAATCGTCCTGGTCCGCGCGGGCAGCGTGACCGGGTCCGGGACGATCTCGGTCAACGGCGCCCGCGGGGTCGACGGCGACAGCGACGGCGGCGGCGGCGGCGGCGCGGGCGGAACCGTGGTCATTGCCGCCGCGGCGGGGAGCCTCGGCAGCCTCACGGTCAACGCGCGCGGGGGCCAGGGGGGCGATGCCTGGCCGAATCAGGTACAGGGCACCTGCCCGGGCACGTCGAACTGCAATGATCATGGCCCGGGCGGTGGCGGTGGCGGCGGCGCCGTGCTCCTTTTCAGCGCGCCGAGCGGCACGGACGTCTCCGGGGGGGCAAACGGCACGACGACGCTGGCCCACGACGTCTTCGGTGCGACGGCCGGCGGCGGTGGCACGACCAGCAGTGGTCTGACATTGAGTCAGATTCCCGGGGCGAGCTCCGGTGTCGAGTGTGCTCCAACGCCAACCGCGACGCCGACCTTCACCGCGACCTCGACCCCGACCCGCACCGCGACAGCGACAGCGACGGCGACAGCCACGCCGATCCCGCCGACGGCGACATTCACAATGACGCCAACCCGCACGGCGACGGCGACAGCGACGGCCACACCGATCCCACCGACGGCGACATTCACCATGACCCCGACGCGCACGGCGACGGCGACGGCGACGGCCACACCGATCCCGCCGACGGCGACATTCACCATGACGCCGACGCGCACGGCGACGGCGACGGCGACGGCCACGGCCACACCGATCCCACCGACGGCGACATTCACGTTGACGTCGACCAGGACGCCGACGGCGACCTCGACGCCGACGAACACCTCGACGCCGATTCCGCCGACAGCGACATCGACCTCGACTCCGACGGCAACGAGCACGTCGACGCCGATTCCGCCGACGGCAACCTTCACGCCGACGGCGACATCAACGGCGACGCACACGGCGACGGCGACGCCGACGGACACGCCGACACCGATTCCGCCGACGGCGACGTTCACGCCGACGGCGACATCAACCCCGACGCACACAGCGACGGCGACGCCGATTCCGCCGACGCCGACGTTCACGCCGACGGCGACATCAACGCGACGCCGACGCGCGACGGCGACGGACACGCCGACGCCGATTCCGCCGACGCCGACGTTCACGCCGACGGCGACATCAACCCCGACGCACACCGACGGCGACGCGCGACGCCGATTCCGCCGACGCCGACGTTCACGCCGACGGCGACATCAACCGCGACGCACACGGCGACGCCGACGGCGACGGACACGCCGACGCCGGTTCCGCCGACGCCGACGTTCACGCCGACGGCGACATCGACCCCGACGCACACAGCGACGGCGACGCCGACGCCGTTCCGCCGACGTCGACGTTCACGCCGACGGCGACATCAACCGCGACGCACAGCACGCCGACGGCGCACGCCGACGGTTCCGCCGACGTCGACGTTCACGCCGACAGCGACATCAACCCCGACGCACACAGCGACGGCGACGCCGATTCCGCCGACGTCGACGTTCACGCCGACAGCGACATCAACTGCGACGCACACGGCGACGCCGACGGCGACGGACACGCCGACGCCGATTCCGCCGACGCCGACGCGCCGACGGCGACATCCCGCCGACAGCGACGCCGACGCCACAGCGACGCCGACGCCGATTCCGCCGACGCGACGTTCACGCCGACAGCGACATCAACTGCGACGCACACGGCGACGCCGACGGCGACGGACACGCCGACGCCGGTTCCGCCGACGCCGACGTTCACGCCGACGGCGACATCAACCCCGACGCACACACGCGACGGCGACGCCGACGGTTCCGCCGACGCCGACGTTCACGCCGACAGCGACATCAACCCCGACGCACACAGCGACGGCGACGCCGATTCCGCCGACGCCGACGTTCACGCCGACGGCGACATCAACCGCGACGCACACGGCGACGCCGACGGCTACGGACACGCCGACGCCGGTTCCGCCGACGGCGACTCCGACGACGCGACAGCTGACGCCGACGGCAACTCCGACCCCGACGTCGACGCCGACGGACACGCCGACACCGATTCCGCCGACGCCGACGTTCACGCCGACGGCGACATCAACCCCGACGCACACGGCGACGCCGATTCCGCCGACGCCGACTCCGACGAGCACGCTGACGCCAACGGCAACTTCGACCCCGACGTCGACGCCGACGGACACGCCAACACCGATTCCGCCGACGTCAACGCCAACTCCGACGTCGACACCGACACCGACACCGACGAGTACGTCGACGCCGATCCCGCCGACAGCGACGTCTACGCCGACGGAGACGCCGACGCCGACACCCACTTCGACGCCAACTCAGACTTCGACACCCACACCGACGGACACGCCGACGCCAACTCCGACGCCGACGGCCACCGCGACGGCAACAGCCACGCCCACAGAAACGCCGACCCCGACGCACACGCCGACGTCGACGTCAACGCCAACTCAGACTTCGACGCCGACGCCGACCTCAACGGCGACACCGACACCCACGGGCGGCGCTCCGACCACGACGCCGACGGCGACTCCAAGCGCGACGCCGACGCCGACGCACACTCCCACCGTCACGCCGACGACGGCTTTCGTGCCGACGGCCCTCGATGTGGACCCGGCGTCAGGCTCCGGCTCGGATGGAAACGGGGTCTTCGAGCCCGGCGAGACGTCCGTCGTGTTCCCGACCTGGACGAACACGGGCAGCACTTCGTTCGACCTGAGCGGCGTGGCGACCACCTACGGCGGGCCGGCCGGTGCGACCTATGCGATCGCCGATGCGGTCGCGGCCTACGGGGTCGTCGGAGCCGGAGCGGGAAGCACCTGCACTTCGACGGGCGACTGCTACGCCATGTTCGCCTCCGATCCCTCGACCCGGCCCGCGACGCACTGGGACACGGCCTTTACGGAGACGACGAACAACCCGGCGACGCCGCCGAAGCTCTGGACCCTGCACCTGGGCGACAGCTTCGTCGACGTGCCGAGGTCCTATCCCTTCTACAAGAAGATCGAAACGATCTTCCACAACCTGATCACGGTCGGGTGCAGCCCGACGGACTACTGCCCGACCGACAAGGTGCCCCGTTCGCAGATGGCCATCTTCATCGCGCGCGGGATCGCGAAGGGCGGAGCCAACGTGCCGTCATCCGGAACGTTGAACGGCAAGCCCTACAACTGCGCCCCGGGCGGGACCTCGCTCTTCACGGACGTGAAGCCGACCGACATCTTCTGCAAGAGCGTCCACTACATTGCCGTTCAGAATGTGACCGCCGGCTGCGCCCCGTCCCTCTATTGCTCCGCGCAGAACATCACGCGCGCCGAGATGGGCATCTTCATTGCCAAGGCGATCGTCGCCCCCGCGGGCGGGACGACGGTTCCCCTCACGTACGGCCCGGATCCGGTGACCGGATTCTCCTACTCGTGCGACCCCTCCAGCCCCAACCTCTACTTCACGGACGTGTCGCTGTCCGATCCCTTCTGCAAGCACATCCACTTCCTGTGGGCGAAGGGAATCATCGCGGGATGCCCGGGAAATCAGTACTGCCCGACGACGGACGTGGGCCGGGACGAGATGTCCAAATTCCTGACGAACGCGTTCAAGCTGTTGCTGTACGGGCCGTAGCCTCGCCGCCGCGGCGATTCCGGACGCTCAAGACTCGACGGTGACGACGACCTTTCCGGTCGTCCCGCGGCTCGCCAGAGCCCGGTGAGCGTCGGGCAGGTTCTCGAAGCGAAAGCGAGGCCCCAGGATCGGGCGGATTCGCCCGGCCTTCCATGCCTCGAAGATTCCGCTTGCGGCGCGTTGCAGCTCGCCCGTCCGGTCCGGCAGGAGTGAGAGATTGAAGCCGATCAGGGTGCGGCAGGTCTCGACGAACCGAAAGGGAGCGTAGAACCCCATCGCGAGGAGCTCGCGGGCGGCCGCGATCTTCGCGATGCCCTTTTCGCCCGAGGCCGCGGCAAAGCCGTAGAGAACGTAGCGCCCGCCGAAGTCGAGCCTTCGCCACAGCCGTCGGAAGAGGCGGCCTCCGATGGCGTCGACGACGACATCCGCGCGGCCGCCGAAGGCGCGGCCGATCAGCTCGTCGGCGGACCCATACAGCCCCACGTTCTCAGCGCCGAGCTCGCGGCAGAGGGCGACTTTCGCTTCGGACCCCACGAGCGCGACGGTCTTCGCGCGGCGCTGCGCGAGCAGCTGCAGCAGCGCCGTTCCGACGCCGCCCGCCGCCGCCGTGACGACGACCCGCGTTCCCTCGCCCACCTCGGCCCGCGTCAGGGCGTACCAGGCGGTGAGAAACACGACCGGCATGGCCGCCGCCTCGGATAGCTCGACGCCGTCCGGCAGCGGGAAGACGCGGGCCGCCGGACACAGGACCTTCTCGGCGTGCCCGCCGAAGATCGGGACCGCGACGACACGCCGGCCCGGCGAGAGATTCCCGACACCCGCGCCCACCGCCTCGACCGTGCCCGAGACCTCCATGCCCGGAACGAACGGCGTCTGCGGCGTCCTCGGATAGTCGCCCGACCGAACGAACAGATCCGCGAAGTTGAGGCCGATCGCCGCGGTCCGGACGAGAACCTCGCCCGGTCCCGGCGCGGGATCCGGCCGCTCGCGCAGCAGGAGCCGCTCCGGCCCGCCGTACCGATCGACGAACCAGGCGCGGGAGGAGGACGGCATGGCGAAGGATTATCACCCGGAGCTTTCCTCAGCCCCGTGAAGCGCCTCGCATAGAATCCGCCCATGACTTTGCGCGATCCGTCGGTCTTGACGACTGTCTGTGTGCTCGCGATGGCGGCCTTTTCGGCAGGCGCCGGCGGACAGGCGCCGGCCGCCGGTTCGCGGAGCACGAAGTACGACGACCTCGTCTCGTTTTTTCAAGACTGGCGATCGTTCCAGAAACCGAAGATTGTCGATGGCGTGCCGGACTACAGCGCCGCCGCGATGGCCGCGCAGCAGCGCGCGCTCGACGCCTACCGGAAGCGGCTGGCCGGGATCGACCCGAGCGGGTGGCCGATCCCGCAGCAGGTCGACTACCAGATCGTCCGGGCCGAGCTCGCCGGCCTCGACTTCGACCACCGCGTCCTGAAGCCCTGGGCCAACAACCCGGCGTTCTACGTCACGGTCTTCTGGGAGGAGAGCGATCAGCCGGCGCGCGAGGGGCCGTTCGTCCTGGGCGGCATCGAGCTCTGGACCTACCGTTTCCCGCTTTCCGCCGCGGGCGCGGCGGAGGTGGGCGCCGGAGTCCGCGCGATCCCGCCGCTTCTGGCTCAGGCGAAGAGAAACCTGACCGGAAACGCCCGGGACCTGTGGGTCTACGGGACGAAGAGCATCAAGCAGCAGAGCGCCGACCTCGCGCAGCTCGCATCGAAGCTCGACGGCGCGGCGGCGAGCCTCAAAGCCGACGTCGAGCGCGCCAAACAGGCGACCGACGACCTCGCGGCGTGGCTGGAATCACAGGCGGCCTCGAAGACCGGGCCGTCGGGCGTGGGCATCGAGAACTACGACTGGTACCTCAAGAACGTTCAGCTCGTGCCGTACACGTGGTCGCAAGAAGTCGCGCTGATGGAGCGCGAGCTGTCGCGCTCCCGGGCATTGCTTGCAATGGAAGAGCTTCGCAACGCGGCATTGCCTCAGCCCGAGCCGGTGGCGAATGCCGCCGAATACGACCGGCGATTCAACGCCGGGGTCACGGAATACATGGTGTTCCTCCGCGATCACGAAATCCTCACGATCAAGGACTACATGGACCCGGCGCTGCGCGCGCGGATCGGCACCTACAGCCCGGCGCCCCGCGAGTTCTTTTCCGAGGTGGACTACCGGGACCCCGAGATCATGCGCACGCACGGGTACCACTGGTTCGACAAGGGCTGGATGATCCACGACAAGCCTCCGACCCCGATCCGCGGAGAAGTGCTCCTCTACAACATCTTCAACACGCGCACCGAGGGCCACGCCACGGGCTGGGAAGAGCTGATGATGCAGGCCGGGATGTTCGACGCGCGGCCGCGCTCGCGCGAGCTGGTGTACATCCTCGTCGCCCAGCGGGCCGCGCGGGCCCTGGGGGAGCTCTTCATGCAGTCCAACCAGATGACCCTCGAGCAGGCGGCCGCCTTCGCGTGCGCCGCCACGCCGCGCGGCTGGCTTCGTATGGACGGGAACCTGGTTCGTTCGGAGCAGCATCTCTACCTGCAGCAGCCCGGTTACGGGACGAGCTATCTGATCGGGAAGATGGAGATCGACAAGCTGCTGGCCGAGCGCCGGCGGCAGCTCGGCGACAAGTTCCGGATGAAAGAATTCATGGACGAGTTCAACGCGGCCGGGCTGATCCCGGCCTCCCTGCTGCGGTGGGAGCTGACCGGGCAGAAGTCGGACGAGATCCAGCGGATGCTGGAGTAGCCAGGCTCAGTCGCGCCGGGGTGCCTCGGAGCGGCGACGAACCTCGATCACCAGATACGGATTGATCGGTGTCGCCGCGAGGAAGCGAAAGAGCGGCCGGGACATGAGCCGGTAGAGGGCCGCCATCGGCGCGCGCAACAGGCGTCCGTACCAGTGCGAGGAAACCTGCCGGAAGCGGAGCCTTCCTTCAGGACTGAGAACGGAGACGGCCAGCCGCCGGTCGATCCGCGTGCAGAGCGCCCGAATCTGGGAGACCGTCGGCAGGAAGCCCTCGCCCGGGGAATGGAACCGCGCTCCGCCCGGCGTGACGCCGTGCCAGAAATCGATGGGGAAGCTTCCATTCGGGGAGTCGAGGAAGAGGCGGCCGTTCGGCGCGACGACGCGGACGAGCTCCGCGAGAAACGCCCGGCGTCGCTCATCGCGATCCGGCAGCGGCCGGACCCGGTACTGCCCGCCGCCCTCCTCGGAGACGCCGATGTGCTCGAGCACGCCGGAAGCGATGACGACGTCGAAGAAACCTTCGGGAAAGGGAAGGGTCGCGCCGTCCGCCACGACAAGGCGGTCGCGACGCTCCCGACGCCGCCACTGCCACTTGCGCAGCGCCGAGAGGTCGTGCCCCCAGGCCTCGAAGCCCCGGCGGTGGAGCAAGTCGATCGACTCTCCGTTCCCGCACCCGGAGTCGAGCACGCGCAGGCGATCCCGGGAGATCCCGCGCGCGCTCGCCGTCTGTTCGAGCAGGGGGAGGTAGAAGTCCTCGATCCGCGCCCCTTCGCTCTCGTTCTCGAGGCCCCGCAGGTTCTCCGGCGAAAGGACCTCGGGGCCGGGAAAGTTGTCGTAGTACCGGCCGCCGGAGAAGTCGACGATCCCGTCGGCGGAGGGGAAGGTCAGGTCGCAAGCCGCGCAGGAGAGCTGCGAGGCGCCGACCTGGAGCGGCCCTTTACAGCGCGATGCAGACGAGGGGCGTCGGCGCGGTCAATGGGCAGGGGCGGCTGCCTGCTGGAGGGCCTCGAGCTGTCGCTCGATGAGGCCGAGACCCCGCTGCATTTCCTCGAGCTTCGCCTGCTCTTGCGCGCGCGACGCGTCCAGAGTCAACTCGCGCTCACGCAGGCTCTCGAGCCTCCGCTTCAGTTGATCGCGTTCCAGGCCGAGCTGCCGGACCTGCGTCTCGCGTTCCGTTCGTTTGGCCGGGTCCGACTCGGACGCCAGCGACTGTTCCGCGGTCCCGGCGACGTCGTCGAGCTGATCGATCTGCGCCTGCGTGTCCTTCGCTTCGGAGCGGGCGTCGGCAATCTGGCGCTCGAGCTGTGCGACGCGATCATGGTGATCCTGCCGCTGGGCGAGCAGAATCTGCGCGCGCAGCGACCCAAGGCCCGTCGCCTGCAGGACCTGGCGAAGCAGGCGAACCTCGACCAGAAGCTGTTGCAGAGTGCGCTCAGCCTCCGGGACGTGTGGCGGGGACTGTGCGGAGACCCAGCCCGCCATGAAAACGCTGAGAATCCCCCAGGCGGCCAGGCGAAGAGCCCGAAGTTGCATGACGCCCTCCCATCCACACGTCAACCGCGACGATACGGCAAGCCCCCCGGCGCGGAGTTGGTGGCAGGACCTGGCAGAGTGCCAAAGAAGTGTGCGGAATGGAGTTACAAGGCCCGCGCCCGCCGTAATCCGAAAGGTGTGACGGCGTCTACTCATGCTCCACTGCGCAGGCCGTCGGAAAACTCCCCGCTCACGGCAACGTATACAATTGGCAGAACTCACTTCCGACGTCTTCGGGCGGTACCCGCCTCTTCTGCCCGTAGGGGCGAGGCCCCGAGGGGAGGGCCGGTGGAGCGATTCAGCAGAGGGCCCGGGGATCCTTCGTTCTGGTCTGCTCACGATCACCTTGGCCGTGGTCGTCCTCGTGGGGGCGCGCGAGGCCTCGGCGCAGAGCGTCACGGGGAACATCTACGGCAGGGTCGTGAACGAGCAGGGTGCGCCGCTCCCCGGTGTCGGCGCCACGTTGACGGGTGTCGGCGCTCCGCTCACCGCGACCACGACCGAGGGCGGAGAATTCCGCTTCCTCAATCTCAGTCCCGGCGAATACAAGGTCACCGCGGCCCTCTCGGGCTTCTCGACCGCGGAGCGTCCGAACATCGTCGTCCACTCCAGGCAGAACGCGGAGATCGAGCTCACCCTGAAGATCGCGGCGCTGGCCGAGTCGGTCGTCGTCACGGGGGAACCGCCGATCCTCGACACCCGGAAGTTGAACGTCGGCATCAACGTGACGAGGCAAGAGCTGGAGGCCATTCCCACGGCCCGCGACCCCTGGGTCATTTTGCAGCGCGTTCCGGGCGTCCAGACGGACCGCGTGAACGTCGGCGGGTCCGAGAGCGGCCAGCAGAGCTACCTCGTCGGCAAGGGATCACCCTCCTCGCAGACCGAGTGGATCTTTGAAGGCATCGTCTTCCAGTCGATGTCCACCGCTTCCGCCGTCGGCACATCGCCCCTGTACTACGACTTCGACTCCCTCCAGGAAATCCATGTCTCCACGGGCGGCACGGACCCCTCGACGCAGACGCCTGGCGTGCAGGTCAACCTGATCACGAAGCGGGGCACGAACAGCCTCCGCGGCACCGCGCGGATTTTCATCGCGAGCGAGAACTGGGAGGCCACCAACATCCCCGACGAGCTTCGCCTCCAGCTCGCCGCCCACGGTGCCTCTATCGCCTCCGGCAACAGCATCGATACCACGCAGGACTACGGCGCGGAGATCGGCGGAGCGCTTCTGGTCGATCGCCTCTGGCTCTGGGGCGCCTACGGCCGCAATCAGATCAACCTGATCACGACCGGGGGTTACACCGACGACACCACGCTGGAAAACATCGACGCCAAGCTGAACGCGCAACTCGTCAAGAACAACGCGGCGACTCTGTTCTACTACCGCGGCGACAAGGTAAAACTCGGCCGCGACGTCGGCCTCAACCGCCCGCCGGAGACCTCATGGGACCAAACCGGGCCTGCCAGCGCCTTCAAGATCGAGGACTCGCACGTGTTCAACGGGAATCTCTTCGCGACGGTCATCGGTTCGCACAAGGATTTCGCATGGGGTCTGGTCCCCGAGGGATCCGGTCAGATGAGGCAGGATTCGTCTCAAACATTTCACAATACCTACTTCACCGCTGCGTACGACTGGCCCGATTCGCAGGTCGGCGCGAACATGTCGTACTTCCTCCGGACGGGTCGGCTGAGCCACGAGCTCAAGGTCGGCGGCCTTTACCGCTTCACGAACAATTCGACCCGCCAGATCTTCGAGGGCAATGTCGTCGCATGCAACCAGAACGCGAGTTGGTGCCCCGGCAGGGCTGAACCGGCCGCGGAGCTGAATCGCGACTCGGTGGTGGACGTCAACCTCTACCAGTACTCGGGCTACATTTCCGACACGCTCACCATCCCGCGCCTCACGGTGAATCTCGGTCTGAGGTACGACTACCAGTACGGTGTGAACAACCCGCTCTTGGTCGAAGGGTCCCGTGCGGCGGAGATGGCCGTCCGGGCACGTCTGCGGCCGACGCTAACGCTCGTGCCGAGACCCCGGCTTCCGCTGGAAAGACTGGCAGCCGCGCGTCGGCGCGACGTACTCCCTCGGCAACGACCAGAAAACGCTCGTCCGGGCGAGCTACGCTCGCTATGCCAACCAGCTGTTTGCGGGGCTGATCGCACCGTATAGCGTCGCCCCCCTCTGCTGCTGGCCGCCGGCGCCGGCGTCGTCTATCCTGGAACGACTTGAATGACGACAACCACGTCGACGCGGGCGGCTCACACGTCCGGCTCCTGGCATCTTTCGGCTTCGACCCGGCGAACCCCACCGATGTCACCAGCTCGATCAACGGGGTCGACCCGGGCTACGGAGCGGTCAAGACGAATGAGATCACTCTGGGGTTCGAGCGCGAGGTTCTGCCGACGTTCGCTGTGGCAGTCGGTGGCACCTATCGCAAGATCGACTAATTTCGAGATCTCGGCCGGCGACGGACTCACTCAGGATGACTACATCCTCTCGACCACCAACTATCGGGAAAACGGACTGCCCGAGACCCGCTCTGTCCGCAAGTCGGCTATGCCTGCGGCGCTGCCACTGCCTCGCTACGGCTTCTACACCGTCAAATACAACTCTTATGTCTTCAACGTGATGAACAGAACACATATACAACACCAGGTCAGATCGCGTACCTGCCGAATGACAACTCCATCCGCGAGATTCATCTCGCGCATCCTCCGGCTCGGCCTCCGCTTGAGCCTTAGCTGCTCGTGGTCCGGCGCACACCCTTCGCTCAGAAGCCGACCGGTCGTGCGCGCCGTTGGCTGATAATCTCTGTATATCATGAGCCTTTTGTCCGCACGCGCCTGGTACTACAAATTTGCTCCGTATAGCAGTCGCAGGTGTATGCACGGGACTGAAATGAACTGGACTACGATAAGGTGCTGCCTAGTCGTCGCCGCCGATCCCGAGTCTGGCTCGTTCAGCGCGAGGCGAAAGCGTCGCAGCGCTTCTCACCGAACATCCTCGCGATCCACGACTTCGGAACCATGGATGGCGTGCCTACGCCGTCATGGAGCTTCTGGAGGGCGAGACGCTGCGAGGCAAGCTCGAAGCGGGGCCGATTCCTCAGAAGCAGGCCGTGGACTACGCGCTGCAGGTCGCCAAGGGCCTCTCTGCCGCGCACGAGAAGAGGTGTCGTCCACCGAGACCTGAAACCCGAGAACCTCTTCGTCAGCAACGAAGGCCATCTCAAGATACTCGACTTCGGCCTGGCGAAGAAGGTCTAGCAGATCGCTCCGGGCAAGGAGACGAGCGCGCCAACGGCCTCGGGACACACGCAGCCGGGAACGGTGATGGGAACGCTCGGCTACATGTCGCCCGAGCAGGTGCGCGGGCTTCCCGTCGATCACCGTTCGGACATCTTTTCGTTCGGGGCGATCCTCTACGAGCTGTTGACGGGCAAGAGGGCATTCCAGGAGAGCTACGGCGAGCGACACGATCGCAGCGATCATGAAGGAGGAGCCGCCGGAGCTCTCGGCATCGGGACGAAACATTTCACCCGCGCTCGATCACATCGTCAAGCACTGCATTGAGAAGCGGGCGGAACATCGATTTCAGTCGGCTACGGACATTGCATTCAACCTCGCGGAGCAGACCTCGCCGCCGGCTGTCACAGCGGCTCGCGGGACGTCGCTGTGCCGCGTCCCGGCCAAGGCTACGCGCGCGGACGGCGCTCGGGTCGTAGTCCTGCTGGTCGTCAGCCTGCCATGCGCTCGCAGCGGCGGCGGCATCTGCCTCAGGACGCGGAGCAGGTCATCGAGTCGTTGGCCATCCTGCCTCTGGCTCAACGCCAGCGCCGACTCTAGCGTCGACTACTTGAGTGACGGCATCACGGATTCACTCATCGACAGTCTCTCGCCAGCTGCCGCACCTCACGGTCATGTCGCGCGACTCGGTCTCCCGGTACAGGGGCCGGCAGATCAGTGCTCAGGCGGCCGGACGCAGCTCAACGTCCAGGCCGTGCTCAAGGGACAATTCGTCCAGCGAGCTCAGGACCTCGTGATCTCCGCGGAGCTCGTGAACGTTCGCGACAACAGCCATCTCTGGAGCGCCAGTTCCACCGGAAGCTCTCGACTCTCCAGGCGGTCCAGGAGGAGATCGTCAGACAGATTCATCAGGCTGCGCGGGCACTGCCGGAGAAGATGAAGAAACGCTGACGACGCGCGACACACAGAGTCCGGAGGCCTACCAGCTTATCTGAAAGGACGCTACTTCTGGAGAAGAGGACCGAAGAGCCGATCAAAAAGAGCATCCAGTACTTCACTCAGGCGATTGACAAAGACTCGACTTACGCCAAGCCTACGCGGACTCGCCCGCTGCGAGATCACCGCGTATAGCACATGTCGCCTCGACGCGATCCCGAAGAGCAGGCGGCGGCGGAGAGGGCTCTTGAGATACAAAGTCTCGCGCAAGCGCATGCGGTCTTTGCCTATTCCCTTGAGCTACACTGGAACTTTCCGGCAGCGGAGGAGGAGTTCCGAAAGGCTCAGTCGCTCATCCGAGGGACGTGACGCGCGCTCCTGTACGCCTCTCCTGGTCTGCCTCGGCCGTACGGACGAGGCGGTCGCGCACTCAGCGCGCCCATGAAATTGCTCCACTCAGGGGACCCTTCAAGCCAATCTCGCCAGACCTATCTCTATGCGCGCCAGTACATCGAGCGATCGACGAAGCCCGCAAGGCGCTCGACAATCTGGCGATGGGCACCGCTTCTGGCCAGGCTTATGCGGCGAAAATGCCGGAGCAAGCCTTCGCGAATACAAAGGCTCGGCGACGCTTGGGAGGCAACTCGCAGGTCTCTACCTCGCGTGGCTAGGCCATGATCGGCATCGGTCGGAGGCGCTTCAGACAATCGAGAAGCTGGAGGCGCTTGCGCGCAGCGATATGTGTCAATTATTTCCACATTATCCGTGCTCATACGTCGAGCCGGTCGCGGCGCGAGACGAGCGCACCGACAGCTTCGCCACACGGAGCCCGGCACGTGATGGGGACAGTGGGCTACATGTCGCCCGAGCAGGTGCGAGGGCTCCAGTTGATCACCGTTCGGACATCTTCGCTTTCGGAGCGATCCTCTACGAACTGCTCTCCGGGAAGAGGGCGTTCAGGCGAGACACGGCTGCGGACACTATGGCAGCGATCCTCAAAGAAGAGCCACCGGAGCTGGCGGCGATGAAGCCGAGGATCTCCCCGTCGCTGGACCGAGTGGTCCGGCGATGTCTCGAGAAGGATAAGTCACAGCGGTTCCATTCCGTCCATGACGTCGCCTTCGCGCTTCTGGACACCTCATCGGCGGCCGTGGTGGATGAGCCGCCGGCGCCGCAGCCTCCGCGAAATCACCTCGCCAGCGCGCCGTTCTGGTCTGGGGCTCCGCGCTCGCGGTCCTCGTCGGCCTCGCGGGCGGTGTACGAATTCGGCGTGGAACACGTCGATCACTTCACTCGCTGTCCTTCCATTCGCCAACGCGAGCGCGGACCCCAACGTGGAGTACTTGAACGACGGAATCACGGACTCTTCTTATCAACAGCTTTCTCCCAACTGCCACACCTCAAGGTCATGTCTCGTGACTCGGTTGCCGGCTACAAGAAACGGGACGCGAGCGCACAGGTCGCAGGTCGCGAGCTGAAAGTTCAGGCAGTCCTGAAGGGCCAGTTCCTCCAGCACGATCAGGACCTGTCGATTACCGCCGAGCTCGTGGACGTCCGGGACAACACACACCTCTGGGGTGGCCGCTTCAACCGAAAGCTGTCGGAGATGCAGGCCGTCCAGGATGAGATTGCGACGCAGATTTCCGCGAAGCTGCGCACGGGGCTTGAGCGGCGACGAGAAGAAGCGGCTCACAAGAGCGCCATACCGAAGATCCGGAGGCGTACCAGCTGTACTTGAAGGGTCGGTACTTCTTCGAAAAGAGGACAGAAGAGCAGATCAAGAAAAGCATCGACTATTTCACCCAGGCGATCGACAGGGACCCTGGCTATGCACTGGCCTATTCAGGACTGGCGAACGCGTACGTCGTTTCACTTCCTACAGCTACCTGTCGCCTGGAGACGGCATCCCCAGGGGCAAGGCGGCCGCCGGCCGCGCGCTCGAAATCGACGACGGCATCGCTCAGGCGCATGCGGCCCTCGCCTGGGCTCTCTGGTCCTACGACTGGAACTTCGCCGACGCCGAGCGAGAGATGAAAAGGGCCACTGAGCTCAACCCGAACGACGCGACAGCTCACCTCTGGTACGGGCTGATGCTCACCTCATTCGGCCGCACGGACGACGCCGTCAAGGAGCTGCGGCGTGGCATCGAGATCGACCCCTTTTCCAAGACCCTGCAGATGAATCTGGCGAGGGCGTACGTCTACGGCCGTCAGTTCGATCGCGCCATCGAGGAAGCACGGAAGGCGCTCGGACTTCCCCTTGCCTTCAATCGGCGGGTAACCGCCGGGCTGCGCCCGACGTTGCTTCGGGGCCGGCTTTCGCCGGTTCCCTCGCAGCGAGTGGCGGAGGAGGAGGGATTTGAACCCCCGGTACCCTTTCAGGTACAGCGGTTTTCAAGACCGCCGCCTTAAACCACTCGGCCACTCCTCCATGGGAGAAGTGTAGCTCGGGGTTTGTCAATCTCCGTGGGGGTCGAGTCCCGGCCAGGGCTTGCGGTCGCGGACGTAGCGGTCGAGCCAGTCCTGGATGAGGCGGTCGACCTCCGGACGGAATTCCGTCAGGCCGTGATCGCCGCCTTCGAACATCACCAGGCGAAAGGGGTGCTTCGCGTCGAGGAGCGCGGCGGCCATGTCGAGGCTCTGCTTCGGTTGGACGCGCCAGTCGGCCGTGCCGGCGAGAATCAGGATGGGCGTCGTCTTCGGAAGCTTCTCCGGCCAACGCACGGCGGAGCGGGCGGCCAGGACTTCGTCCTTCCTCTCGCCGTAGCCGGGGATCAGCTCGGCGAAGACGTCTCCCATCTCCGATCGCCGCGACAGCATGTCCGGCAGATCGGCCACACCCGAGACGACGATCGCCGCCGCGATACGGTCGGTGCGCGTGAGAGCCAGGTACGTCATCATGCCGCCGCGGCTCCACCCGTACATTCCGATGCGCGTCGCGTCCACCTTCGAAATGGATTCGAGCAGCGGGATCAGGTTGAGAACGTCGTCGACGTCGGCGCCGCCGAACTCTTCCTGGCCCTCGCCGCCGTCGTTGCCCCGGTACTGGCTGGCCACGACGACGTAGCCCGAGCGCGCGAGGCCGCCGAGCTGCAGGATCGCGGCCTCGTCCGTGATCTGCAGGAAGGATCGGTTCCCGCCGCGGTTGTAGATGACGGCCGGGAGCTTGTCGCCTTTCTTCGGCACGGCGAGGTATCCCTTCACCTTGAGACCGTCGCTCGCGTACGTGATCGCGGAAACGGCGACCCCTTCGAGGATCTGGCGGCTTTTCTCTCCCGCGGCCCCGGCGGGAGCGCGGACCGGCGAGATCGAGAGGATCCTGTCGTTCGCGATGGCGTCGGGCGCCTGGGCGACCGAAAGCGCGGCCGGAATCCCGAGAAGGACGGCGAGGCAGGCGGCGCGCTTCATTTTTTCCGGGTCTCCTGGATTCGCCGCGCGATGGCGGTCACGAGCCGACGGGGCGTGAACCGGACGGCGGAAACGAGGACCTTGTTCCCGAGGCCCGGGCACGACCACGCGTTCGCCCCTCTGCATCCCCCTGTATCCGGCGAGCGCGACCGTCTTCGCGTCGAGGACGAGGGGGCTGTGGAAGAGGTGTGTCTCTTCGAGCCCGGCCTCCTTCTGGAACTCCGTGACCGTGGGACCGGGGCAGAGCGCCGTGACGGTGACGCCGGTTCCCGGCCGTTTCGTTGGCGAGGGCCTCGGAGAACGAGAGGACGTAGGCCTTCGTCGCGTAGTAGACGGCCATCAGCGGCCCCGGCTGGAAGGACGCCGTCGAAGCGACGTTCAGGATCCGCCCCCGCCCGCGCTGGAGCATCGCGGGCAGGAGCCGCTTGGTCAGCTCCGTGACCGCGACGACGTTGACCTGGATCATTTCGCCGCTCCCTCTCGGGCGGGGTCTCGGCAAAGAAGCCGTAGACGCCGAGCCCCGCGTTGTTCACCAGGACTTCGATCGCGAGCCCGCGGGAGAGGACTTCCTGCGCGACCGCGCGGGGCGATTCGGGGTCCGAAAGGTCTCGGGCGATCGACGGTCGACGCCGCGCCGAACTCCTCGCGAAGGCCCTTGCCGATGTTCTCGAGCCGCTCGCGGCTGCGGGCGACGAGGACCAGATCGTGTCCGTCGCGGGCGAGCAGTGTCGCGAGCTCGAGCCCGATGCCGCTCGACGCTCCCGGTGACGAGCGCGACCGGCCGCGTCAAGAGTCGAGGGAGGAGAGCGGGGCCTCGAAGGGCGGCGCGGCGGGGGACGCCTTGCCGAGGGGCCGCGGCTTGACCACGTAGGTCCAGGCGTTGGCGAGCTCCGCCTTGGCCCAGCGCGTGAGGCCGTGGGCGAGCATCACCCACATCGCCGAGCGGATCGAGAACCCGACGAACTTGGGCCGCCGGCCCGCGTTGTGGTTTCCGTAGATGCCGAGCTTCATCTTCCGCTGCGCGATCTTGACGAGGCGGCGGTTGTAGAAGCGGATCGGGTAGTAGCCGATCTCGGCCCCGTCCTCGAAGAAGGGGGGCACGCCCAGCCGCTCGTGCGACCAGCGGTAGATCGGCATGATCGCCGCGAAGTAGTAGAGCGCGGTGTCGAGGAGGAACGCGATCGTCATCGTGTCGTAGTCGCCCATCACGTAGTACTTGTCGCGATAGATCGACTCGTAGAAGTACTTGAAGAAGCGGTCGTAGCGGCGGTTGTGCTCCTCGAGCTCCTTCTCCATCGCGGCGGCCGGCGCTCCGGCGAACGATTTCAGGATCAGGCGCGTGCGCGTCCAGACCGAGAACGACATCTGGTCGAGGCCCGGCGAGTAGAACGGATCGAGAAACCCTCCCGCGTCGCCCACGCAGGTCCAGCCCGGCGCGATGTACTTGTCGACGAAGTACGGCAGGTGCGCGTAGTAGCGGCAATCGCCTTCGACGGCGGTGGCGCCCTCGAGAAGCTGCCGTGACAGGGGATTCTGGTCGAGGAAGCGCGTCAGTTTCTCCTGGGGCGTCTTGCCCTCGGGTGTGAGCAGGCGCTTGTCCCAGACGAGGCCGACGGACGTCTCGCCGTCCTTCAAGGGAATGAACCAGATCCAGTAGCCCCAGCCGTTGAAGTGATTCGTCGCCAGACGGCGGGGCGCCAGGACCGCGCGCTGCCACGGGTTGCCGGAGTCCGGCCCCGCGATCGCGACGCCGTCCATGTCCTTCACGTTGCGGTAGCGCACCCAGATGGCCGCCGTCGGGTGGCTCTCGATCGGCGTCACGCCGCCGCGCTTGCGCGCGAGCATCGCCTGTCGGCCCGTGGCGTCGACGAGCCACCGGCACCGGACCGTGTGGCGGGAGCCGTCGTTCTTTTCGACGCTCACGCGTATTGCCCGCCGCGCCCCCGAGCTCGAAGGCGGTGACCTTCGCCGGACGCCAGACCTCGCTGCCCTCCTCGCGGGCGACTTTCAGGATTTGCTCGTCGAGCTTGGAGCGGTCGAGCTGAAAGGAAGGCGTGCGCGCGAGCTGTGTCGGCCCGGTCTCCGAGGCCTCCTGGAGGCAGGTGACGTCGTCGTTGATGAACCAGTAGCGAAACGCCTGCTTGGGGAGCTGCTCGCGCGCCAGGTGGTCCCATTGCTTCAAGACGCGCGTCAGGAAGTAGGCGGAAACCTCGACGGTCGACTCGCCGACCTTCCAGTCGAAGCGGTCCGTCTTCTCGACGACGAGGATCTTCAGGTCCGGTCGCTCGCGCTTGAGGAGGATCGCGGTCGACGCGCCCGGCGACGGCGCCGCCCACGACGACGACGTCGTAGGTCAGAGCGGGATCGGGGGAGGCCGGGAGCGGTTCGGACGCCACGAAGCCTAGTCTAAGTCAGAAGGATGTCCGTCCCTAGGGCCGTCCAGGCGGGTCGTCGGGAACGATGCCACGGTCTTCGTCGACGACGATCGTGCGGTCGACCGCCTCGACCGGCCCAAGCTCCTGAACGCGCCCGGAAGGCCAGCGCACCGAAAGGCCCGACAGGCGCGTGGCGCCGTCCGAGCCCCAGATGCGCGATCGGGCTCGCCGGTCGAAAGGTAGCCGCTCGGATTGTCCGTCTCGATCAGCACGCGGCGCCCGCCCGGAAGCGTCGCCACGATGCGCGCGCCGACGCCGTCGCGGTTGTCTCGTCCCGGTCGTCGCCGGCGAGGCGCAGCCGGAGGAAGTGCTCTCCGGGCCGGCGGCTCCCGAAGAAGATCGCCTCGGGCGCCTGCACGGAGCGCACGTACACGTCGAGCGCGCCGTCGCCGTTGGCGTCGAAGGCCACGGCCGCGCGGCCGTTCGACTCGAGGTCGAGGCCGTCGAGAAAGGCGCGGTCCTCGAAGAGGGGGGACGCGCCCGGCGCCCCGGTTGTGAAAGTACCGGTCGCGCTCGATGCCGGCGATCCCGGCGCCCTTGCGGTCGAACGCGCGCTTTCCGGCGACGTAGTCGTCCCAGTAGGCGAGGGAGTCCCACCAGAACTCGAGCTCGCGGTCGTGGTCCCGGCCGTCTCCCCACATGCCGTTGGTCGTGTAGAGGTCCGGCCGCGAGTCGTTGTCGAGGTCCGCCGCGACGGCGCTCCAGTTCCAGCCGGCGTACGCCGCGCCCAGAGCGCGCCGTCGCGTCCGCGAAGGTGTGGTCGGCGCGCTGGAGAAGGAGGGAGTTCCCCGTCGACATCTTCTCCATCCACCGGATCGCGATGGGCAGGAAGATCCTCCCGGGCAGGCCGACGGGCATCGACGGGTACTCGTGCAGGAAGTACCACTGCGTGTCGGTTCCGGTCGTGTACGCGTCGAGCAATCCGTCGCCGTCGAAATCGCCCCAGGCGCCCGACATGCCGTAGGCCCGAACTTCCATTCCGGACTTCTTCGAGACGTCCTCGAAGCGCCGCCCGTCGACGTTGCGGTAGAGGTTCTTCAGGCCGAAGTCGTTGGTGACGAGAAGATCCACGCGGCCGTCGCCGTCGTAGTCGGCGAAGAGCGACGAGAGCGACCATCGGGAGACCTTGCCCAGGCCCCAGGCCTCCGTGGCGTCCGTGAAATGGCCGTTCCCGTCGTTGACGTAGAGGTGGTTGGGCTTGGCATCGTTCGCGTCGAAGGGGGGATCGGGCATCTGGCCGTAGTAGTCGCCGGCGACGCACACGAAGAGGTCGAGGTCTCCGTCGCCGTCGACGTCCGCGAAGGCCGCCGAGCGCATGTTCTTGGAAAGGGCGATGCCGGAGCGGTCCGTCGTCTCTTCGAACGTGCCGTCGCCGCTGTTCCGGAAGAGGCGGGCGGGCCCGAAGGCGTCCGTGACGAAGAGGTCGGGGAAGCCGTCGCCGTCGACATCGCCCGAGGCCACGCCCGTCGCCGCGACTCCTTCGGCTGCCGTCTTCGCGAGGCCCGCCTTCGCCGTCACGTCGGTGAAGCGGCCGCGGCCGTCGTTCTCGTAGAGGATCGACCGCACGCCGTCGCCGACGAACAGATCCTCGAACCCGTCGCGGTTGTAGTCGAGCACCGCGACGCCCGAGCCCGGCCAGATGTCTGCGATGAGCCAGTTGGTGACCTTGTAGGGCGGATCGTTCCGCGGCGCGCCGAGCCCGGCCTCCGTCGTGGCGTCGTGAAAGCGCGGGGACGCTTCGGTGCGATTCCAGAGCGGGCGCTCGAACCGAACCGACACGGCGCCAGAGCCTAGGCCTCCGCCCACAAGGCCTCCGCCCCCTCTCCCGGCGGGAGAGGGTTGGGGTGAGGGGGTTCTCCACCGTCAGCACCACACTCGCCGCGCGCTCGACACGGACGCTGTCCGCGCCGAAGCCTCCAACCGTGAAGACGACGCGGCCGGTGATTCTTCTCGGCGACGCTCTCCGATTTCGATCTCCGGCTTCTCGACGCGGTACTCGACGTAGGCGAGCCGCTCGACATCCTTCCACGCCCAGGCGCGAAGTTCTTCGATTCCCCTCGGATCCGCTTCCGTCGCTTCCCGGCTGCGCAACGCCCTCCGCGCAGCCTCCGCGCCATCCCGGTATCGGACCAGGCGCTCCATCCAGGGCCGAAATTGGCCTCGCATGCGAGGCAGGGACGCGTTTTCGTAGAACCAGTAGCCGATGCCGGCGAGAAGCAGGATGCCCGCAGTCGTCCAGAAGGTCTGGCGCTTCACGCGCGGGGATCTTAGCGTGGGCAAACGCAGGCAATGGCGGAGAGGGCCGGATTCGAACCGGCGGTAGGGTTATTAGCCCTACGGCGGTTTAGCAAACCGCTGGTTTAAGCCTCTCACCCACCTCTCCGGTAAGGGCTGAATGGCGGATGTTAGTGGATCTGCTTCGAGTTTGAAACCAGCGGTAGCGCGCTTCGCGCGCCCGCTGGGTAGGCGCCGGCAGGAGCCGGCGCCTAAGGCAAGCCTCTCACCGGCTTTCGGCCGCAGGCAGCCGCTTCGCGGCCGGCGGCCGAAAGTTTTCAGACAGAGGCCCGTGCGTCTCCACGGAGTCCATGTCAGCCTGCTTTTGGCTCTCAAGTTCACAGAAAGGCAGACCTGACCCCGCTTCAATCCCGGTCTCGCCGATCTGCACCGCGTCGCGTGAGGGGTGCGAGACCTCCTGGCTACCGCCGGATCCAGAGTTCGTCGTAGGGAACCACCGGGTTCGAGCCGAGCGTTTCGAGGCCTTCGAGCTCCGGGCGGGCGAAGCAGTAGACCTGATCGTAGAAGAACGGGAGCAAGTAGGCCTCCCGCGCGATCAGCTCCTCGAACTGCCGATAGATCGAGTGGCGGACGCGAGGGTCGGTCTCGGTGCGTCCCCGATCGGCCAGGTCGTCGATCTCCGGCGCGGCGATGTACTTGCCGAAGAAGCCGGCGTCGGAATGAAACAGGGTGTGCACGAAGTTGTCGGCGTCCGCGTAGTCGGCTGTCCAGCGGCCGATGCTCAGGTCTCCGGTGCCGGCGCGCTGGAGATCGAGGTATTCGGCCATGGTCTTGTTGAGCGGCCGAACCCGGAATCCGACCTCGCGCACCGCCTCCGTCAGCTCGCGCAGGAAGGCCGAGAATTCGCCGAAGAAGACCGGATGGATGGCGGCCGTCAGCTCGATCGTCTCGCGCGAGACGGTCGCCTCGACGGAGCTGTCCGAGGGAGCCGAGGCGCCGGACCCCGGGCCCGAGCCCGTCCCGGTCGCGGAGTAGCCGAGCAGACCCGGCGGGATGATGCCGTGCGCCGGGATGGCGAGCCTCCCGATCGTGCGCCGAACGATTCCAGCGACGTCCACCGCGCGCACGAGGCTCCGTCGCAGCTCCCGGTCTCGCAGCGGACCGCTCTGCATGTTGAAGCCCGCGAAGTATGTGGCCAGCCGGGGGCTCTCCCGGTAGGAAGAGGCGAATCGGGGGTCATGCCGGAACCTGTCCGCGTCGTCCGGAAGCAGGTCGGTCGCGAGCGAAAGCCTCCCGGCGAGGAACTCGCTGCGGACCTCCTCCGGAGTCGCGCCGAAGTGGAAGACGAGGCCGTCGGCCTTCGGATAACCCTCGCGCCAGTAATAGGGGCTCCGCTCGAGCTCGAGGCGGCGCCCCGTGTCGAAGCTGACGACGCGGAAGGGACCGGTCCCGATCGCGCCCTCCCGCATCGCCGAGCCGATGGGCCCGGTTCCCTCGGGGACGACGGCGGTCGGCGTGTAGGAAATGACGGCGGGAAAGAAGGCGACCGGCGTTTCGAGGTCGACGAAGAACTCCGTCGGCGAAACGATGTGGAAACCGTCGAGATCCCGCGCCGTGCCGTCGAGCAGGCGTCCGGCGCCGCGGATGTGGGACAGCAGCCATCGGTTGACGCTGTCGCTCGCAAGCAGACGCTCCCAGGAGGAGCGCACGTCGCGGGCCGTCAGGCGCCGCCCGTCGTGAAATCGAACTCCCGGGCGCAGGCGGAAGCGGTAGCGCTTTCCGTCGTTTTCGGTCAGCACTTCGGAGGCCAGCCAGGGGACGATGCGCGTTCCCTCGAGCGCCCGGGTGAGGGTGTCGAACAGGCACGGGCCGACCTCGCTCTGCTCCTGCGTCTCGCAGAGCGCCGGATCGATGCTCCGGACGACGCCCGCGACGGGCACGTGGACGATTCCACCGCCCGCGTGTCGGTCGGCGCCGGGCCGATCGGCGGCGGCTTCGGCCTTTCCGAGCTCGGCGTAGTTGACGTAGGGGGCGGCGCTGCGCAGCTGCAGACCCCGCACGCGGGGTCCCGCGATCCGGTAGTCGACCTCGTGGAAGAGCGGCACCAGGATCGCCGGATCGATCAGCAGGTGCTCGAACTTCCGGTACAGGGCCTCGCGGGCCGCCGGCCGGGGCTCGCCGCGGGCCTCCTCGAGGACGCGATCGGTCTCCGGCGACGAGAAGTACGCTCGGGCGGCGCCGTTGCCGGAGTGGAAGAGCGTGAACGTGAAGTTGTCGGGGTCGTCGTAGTCGGCAATCCACCGGCCGAGCATCAGATCGATCTTCTCGTTTGCGAACCACGAATCGAGAAACTCGGGCATCGTCTTCGTCGCGACCTCGACCTCGACGCCGAGATCCGCCCAGAGGCGGAAGAGCGCGTCGGTCAGGGCCCCGTACTGATTGAGCAGAATGGGGTGGACGGCCGCGCGCAGCCGCAGGGGCAGCGCCAAGTCCGGCGGAACGCACCATCTCCGCGGCCGTGTCGCGCGGCAGGTGAGGCCTGCCGGCGTCCCGCGTCGTGTCCGAGAACTCCCGGCGGGACCAGGCCCGTGGCGGGAAGGGCGAAGCGGCCGAGAGTTCCCCAGACCAGGTCCTGCGTCCGGAGGACGCCGGCGAGGGCCGAGCGCAAGATCGCGTTCGAGCCGGCGGGCGTTGCCTGGTGAAAGAGGGCGAAGTACGAGTTCTTCTTCGGCGTCTCGACCAGGCCCGCGCGGTAGCGGGGCTCGCGCAGGAGCGTCTCGAGATCCTGCGGGAGAAGGTCGCGCACGACGTCGAGCGAGCCCGACCGCAGGCCCTCCGCGATGGCGGAGGCGGAGAGCGAGGTGTGGAACTCGATCCGGTCGACGCGCGCCGGCGCCTTCGCATACCGGGTGTTGCGCTCGAGGATCACGCGATCGGGCGTCTTCGCGGCGATCCGGAACGGACCGGTGCCGAGCGGATGCTCGCCGCCTCCGGCCGATGGCGCCGCCACGATGGCCGTCCGCGGATCGGTCAGGAGGGACGGAAAGATCGGAAGCGGATCCTTGAGCCGGACGACGACCTCCGCTTCGGAGGTCGCGGTGATGCCGTCGACGCCCGGCGTCGAGCCCCCGACGTATTCCTCGACGCCGCGGATCGCGAGGAAGGCGGCGGGCATCTGGTCGCGGGAAAGTCGGATCGAGCGCTCGAGCGAGGACTTGACGGCGGCGGCGGTCACCGGCGCTCCGTCGGAGAAGACGAGCGCCCGGACGCAGGTGGAGCCGGACGGCGAGCCCGTCCTCTTCGAGCTGCCACCGCTCGCGCGAGCCCCGGCGCCGAGTTGCCCTGAGAATCGATCGTGACGAGGCACTCGAAGACGTTGGCCAGCGCCTCCTGCTCCTCGTTGGTCTGATAGAGGCCGGGCTCGGTCGCCGCGATCGGGTTGGCGACGGCGACGACCAGCGTGCCGCCCGCCGGGATTTCTTCCTCGCGCGACCGCTCCTTGGGCGCGAGCTTCTCGATCTCCTCCTGGTAGGCCGCGGCCTTCGCGTACTCGCCGCGGAGATTGGCCAGGGTCGTGGCGATCGAAAGGAACTTCGCCAGAGGACCGGCGTGCCCGCTCGCGCGCGCCGCGTCGATCCCGCGCTCGGTCCACCGGCGGGCTTCGTCGATCCGGCGCGACTGCCAGGCGGTTTCGACGACGAGCAGGATGGCGTCGAGCGCCCGGCCGGCCTGCTTTTCCGCATCGAAGACCCGGATGGCCGCCTCCGCCTCCCGCACCGCGGCGTCGACGTTGCCCGCCATGCGGTGGCCCTGGGCGAGCAGCATCCGGGCCTCGCCCTCGAGCAGCCGGTCGGACGACTCCTCGGCGTCCTCCAGGTAGTCGAGCGCGACCTTCGCCACCCGGACGGCCTCCTCCGGGCTGAAGGCGTCGAGCGACTTCTGCGCGAGCTTCAAGCCGTACTCGACGGTCTTTTCGGGAACGTCGGCCTGCGAGTAGTGGTGAACGAGCTCCGGGTAGACGCGCTCGAGCCTTCCGGCGTTGCGCTTCTCGACCAGCTCCGCGTACTTTCGGTGGAGGGAGCGGCGCTTCCGCCGCGAGAGGGCCGCGTAGAGGACGTCGCGCACGATCCCGCTCGAAAAGGTCAGCCGGTCGCCGCGGGACTCGCGTTCTTCCTCGAGCATTCCCTCGCGCACGAGCCGGTCGATGTCATCGTCCAGGTCCTTCGCGTCCTCGGCCAGGATCTCGAGGTCCTTCGAATCGAAGGTCTTTCCGAGCACCGAAGCGACCGACAGCAGATCGCGCAGCTCCTGCGGAAGCCGCTCGATGCGCTTCTCGACGGCCTGCTGGATCGTCGCCGGCAGCGCGTCCGCGGAGATCTCCGCCTCCTTCGAGAAACTCCAGGCGCCCGTGTCGTCCTTCGCGATGCCGCCCGATTCGACGAGCGAGCGGACGAGCTCCTTCGTGAAGAACGGGTTGCCTTCCGTCGCCTCGCGCAGCCGTCCCGCGAGCTCGTCGGAGACCTTCGGGGCCCCGACCAGCGACTCGACCAGCGAACGGTGCTCGGAGGGGGAGAAGGGCCCCAGGGGAATCGAGACGAAGCGCCGGTCGTCCGCGAAGGACTCGAGCATCCGGATCAGAGGGTGCCTCCGGTCGGTCTCGGTCTGCCGGTAGCTGCCCACGATCAGAGTCGGCGTCGGGCGCATCCGGCGCACGATGTATTGCAGCGCCTCGATGGAGACCTCCGCGCCGTGAAGGTTGTCGAGGATGAGAACCAGAGGCTTGCCTCCGGCGATCCGCGTCAGGGTCTTGGCGATCAGCTCGAAGATCTGGAGGCGGTCCTCCGCCTTCTTCTCGTCGGCGGGCGCCGCGACGCGCGAGTCTCCGCTGACCGCGGACCGCAGCTCGCCGATCTCCGAGAGCTGCGGGAAGAGCGCGATGAGGTCCGCCGCGAGGTCGGAGAAGTCGGGCCGCTCGCTCGAGCCGTCCGGGTCGCGGGACTGGAAGTAGTCCTCGATGAGCTCGCAGAAGCCCTGGTAGGAGAAGGAACGGTCCTGCTCGACGAAGCGCCCCGAGAGGACCCGGATCTTGCGCACGATCGCGAGGTTCTTCAGCTCCTCGAGCAGGCGGGTCTTGCCGATTCCCGGCTCCCCCGCCACGACCGCGAACTGGCCCTCGCCGGCGATCGCGGCGTTCAATCGCCGCTGCAGCTCGGCAAACTCCTTCTCCCGGCCGACGAACGCGGTCGCGGCCGGCCGCTGGATCACGCGGCTGCCCGAGAGGACGACCGACATCCGGAATTCGTCGGAGGCGAGGCTCGATTTGTGCCGCCGCAAGGCCTCGACGACCTGGCCCGCCTTCTGGGGACGCTTGGCCGGGTCCTTCTCGAGGCAGCGCAGGATGATGTCCTGCAGCTCCTCGCGGATCTCGGCGCCGAGCCCGCGGGGCGGCTGCGGGATCTCGTGCACGATCCGATACAGGATCGACTGGACCTCGCCG
Source organism: uncultured Acidobacteriota bacterium (assembly GCA_963725095.1). GTDB lineage: Bacteria > Acidobacteriota > Thermoanaerobaculia > UBA5066 > Gp7-AA6 > DATBFU01. Next base: position 40,714 of record CAVRXJ010000004.1, on the reverse strand, counting down.
GTGAAGGGCGGCTCGCCGACGAGGCATTCGTAGAGGACGACCCCGAGCGAGTAGATGTCCGAGCGGCCGTCGAAGGCGCGGGAAGCGATCTGCTCGGGGGAGAGGTAGGCGACCGTGCCGACGAGCGTGCCCGTCTTCGTCAGCCGGGACTCGGTCGCGGCGTGGGCGAGGCCGAAGTCCATGACGCGAACGCGGGCTCCCGATCCCTCTTCCCTCGTGACCATGATGTTGGCGGGCTTGATGTCCCGATGGACCACGCCGCGCGCATGGCTGTACTCGAGCGCCTCGGCGACCTGGATGCCGATGTCCACGACCTCGCCCAGGCGCAGCGACTGTTCCCGGATCAGGCGCAGCAGGGTCGTCCCGCCGACCAGCGGCATGACGAAGAAGAGCGAGCCCTCGTGCCGCCCGAGGTCGTGGATCGGGACGATGGCGGGGTGATCCATCTGCGCGACGACCTGCGCCTCCCGCTGGAACCGCCCCTCGAGCTCCGCGGTCAGATCCGTCGAAGAGATGAGCTTGACGGCGACTTCGCGCGAGAGGATCGGATCGCGGGCGCGGTAGACGACGCCCATCCCGCCGCGGCCGAGCTCGCCGATGATCTCGTATCGGTTGGAGAGCCTCGTATTGATCAATGGGAAATCTGCCGGTCGGAATATATGACAGTCGCCTGCTCGGCGACCGGAGTTACCATCGCGGCGTGGCCGCGGGCTTCGGAGCGCGCATCCGCCGGTACTACATCGCCGGCATCGTCGTGCTCGCCCCGACCGCCCTGACGCTCTGGGTCGTCTGGAACCTCTTCACGTTCTTCGACAGCATCCTCGGAGGGGAGCTGCGCGCCCGCGGCATCTCGGTCTTCGGCCTGGGCTTCGTGCTGCTGAATCTCCTCCTGCTGCTCCTGGGGTGGCTCGCGGCGGGCCTGCTCGGCCGCCGGCTCTTTGCGCTGTGGGACCGGATCGTTCAGCGCATTCCGCTCATCAACAAGATCTACGCGACGCTCCGGCAGATCGCCGAGCTGCTGCTCGGGCCATCGCGATCGAGCGCGTTCGGGCGCGTGGCCATCGTCGAGTTCCCTTCGCCCGGCTCCTGGGGCCTGGGGTTCGTGACGTCGAGCCGGTCGGGGGAAGCGGGAGCGAACACCGGCAAGAAGCTCTGCAGCGTCTTCATCCCGAGCGCCGTCAACCCGACGACCGGATTCCTGCTCCTCGTGCCCGAGGAGCGCGTCACCTACCTCGAGATGACTCCGGAGCAGGCGATGAAGATGGTCGTGTCCGCCGGGGCTCTGGTACCGGAGCCGGGCAAGGGAGAGTAGAGCGCCGTCACCTCTCGGCCGCGCGACTCCGAAGGGTGGTCTTCAAGGCGTCTGGCGGTGTGAGGTGGGTAACTTCGATCTGACGAGGCGCGGGACGGAGCACTGAGCAGCTCCGCCCCGAGCATCGCTTTGATTTCAGTTGGCCTTCGTCAGAGGCCTGGGTCGGAAGGCGCCGTGTCGGTTGGCGAATCGGGCACGCAAAGTACTCAGCATGTCCGGAGCCAGCCCTGCGTGCGTCACGTTGGCAGACCGCTGGACCATTGGCGGCCCGTCATCCTGACTCGCGTCCGTGGCGTCTTCAGCCGCGTCCTCGTCGAGCCCCCTGGGGACTAAGAGGACGGCACGCGTATCGCCGTTGGGAAGAACTCCCAGGGTGACGATCTCGCCGCGATCGTCGACGGACACAGCCTCCACCAGGACCAGATCCGAGCCGGAAGGAACAAACGCATTCAAGTCGATCGCCGGACCGCCGTTCTCCCAGAGAAACGCGTTGCCCGGCTCGCTGAAATCACAAGGAAAGGACTCGCCCACGACCTGGCCCGCGGAGCTGATGAAATACGCGCGGCTGCACGAGAAGCCGGCCACGGTCCCGAGATCGGTCATCACGCCGCGACTCCACAAAAAGCCGTGCTCGACCAGCCAGCCGTTCTCGTCCTGGTCGCCGGGCATGTTTGAGCTTCCCACGACGTCACCATCGTCATTGAGCCAGTTTGCGGAAGACGAACTTCCCCCCAGAGTGCCCAGGTCCTTCATGTTTCCACTGGTCCAACGAAAGGCGTGGTGAGCCAAGTCTCCGGCCAGGTTCGAGAGTCCGGCAACCTGACCGTGGTTGTTCGGCGAAGACGCACCGCCGAAGACGCCCCCGAGAGTGCCGAGGCCTACCATATGGCCGTTTTCCCAAAGGAACGGCTCCACGGTGGGCAGCCCGGTCGTCGGGTTGGGAACCGAATTTGTGGATGACACGCCCGTGACCTGGCCCCGCGCGTTGACGAAGTTGGCAAAGGAAATCGTCCCCTCCCCCAGCGTCCCCAAATCCTGGATTGTTCCGTTCTGCCACAGGGCGGCGTGCCATTGGGTCGGCGAGGCGAATCGGTGACCGCTCCTCCGAGGCCGTCCGGATCCGGAATCGCATTCGTCGCAGCGCCGACGACTTGACCTCGATCATTCATGGCAACCGCAATGCTGCGGGCTCCTCCGAGGGTTCCGAGGTCGACGATCTGGCCGTTCGCCCGCCACAGCGTTGCAACGAACTCAGACCCGAATACCGGATCCACGATGCCGGTCGTCGAAAATCCAGAGATGACCCCGCGAGAGTTGATGGCCTGGCTGCCGCTAATGCTTCCTCCGGGAAGCGCTCCCAGGTCCGTCAAGACTCCCTTCTTCCACTTAAAGGCGTGAAAGACAGGAATTCCCAGGTCTGGATCAAACTCGGGCGTATCCGCCCAACCCGTGGCTGTTCCCTTGTCGTTGACCACGGGCGCGCCGGCCTGGAAGCTACTGTTGGGACCCCCGAGCGTACCAACGTCTATCAGCGTGTAGCGCCCATGTCTCTTGGAAAGGCCCTTGGTCTGTTCCTGCGCGGCGAGCGTGACTGGCATGACGAGCACAGCGAGTGTCGCGACGATGCGGGTTCCAAAATTCCTGTTCATGGTGCCTCCATTTCTTTCCACTGCTAGAAAGGCGAGAAGGCAGGAGAAAACCTCTCATCCCGCGACTACCCCGGGCCGACAACCGTTTGTTAGACTTTTGATCAGCCCGAATCCGGATGACGAAAGCGGAAGATGATGGCGCCGCGGCACCCGCCCCTCCAGGCGAGATCACCCGGCTATTGCTCGCCTGGAGGCAGGGGGATCGGGATGCCCTGGACAGGCTCATCCCGCTCGTCTACGGGGAGTTGCATCGAATGGCGGAGCGTTATCTGCGGCGAGAGCGCCCCGGTCACACGCTCCAGCCGAGCGCAATCGTCAACGAGGCGTACTTGAGGTTGCTCGGCCGCCAGGGGGCGGACTGGCAGAACCGGGCACACTTTTTCGCTGTGGCCGCCCAGTCGATGAGGCGCATCCTGGTCGAGCATGCGCGCCGGCGCGACACGAAGAAACGCGGCGGGCAGGGAGCGCGGTACCTTCTGGACACGGTCGTCCTGACCGAGCCACGGGCGGTCGATCTGATTGCCGTGGACGACGCGCTCGTCAAGCTCGCGCAGCTCGACGCGGAGCAGGGCCGCGTCGTCGAGCTGCGCTTCTTTGGGGGTCTGACCGAGGACGAGACCGCCGAAGTGCTCGAGGTCTCCGTGACCACCGTTCACCGCAAGTGGCTTCTTGCGAAGGCGTTCCTGCACCGCGAGCTTTCTGGTTCTTCCGGATGACTCCGGATCGCTGGCGTAGGGTCCAGGAGGTCTTTGCCGCAGCGACGGAGCGCGACCCGGCGCTGCGGGCGACATATCTCGAAGAAACCTGCCGGAACGATCCGGAGCTCAGGACGGAAGTCGAGTCGCTTCTCTCTTCCTTGGGGGCGGCCTCCTCGGGCTTTCTGGAATCGCCGGCGATTGACGCGGTGCCGGCGCTCTCACCGACAGAGAGAGCGGGATCCCGGTTGCTCGGGAAGGGGACGCGCCTGGGTCCCTACGAAATCCTTGCTTCGCTCGGCACCGGCGGAATGGGTGAGGTCTATCGAGCCCGCGACCCGCGGCTGGGACGCGATGTGGCGATCAAAGTGCTGCCTGCGGAGCTGTCCGCGGACGCTTCTCGTGTGAAACGTTTCGAGAAGGAGGCGCGGTCGGCGTCGGCTTTGAACCACCCCAACATCGTCACGGTCTACGACATCGGGTCTTCCGAGGGGCTTTCCTACATCGCGATGGAGCGTGTCGATGGGGAGACGCTGCGCGGGCTGCTCGACGGCGGCGCGCTCTCGATCAGGAAGCTGCTTCCGATCGCCGCACAGATCGCCGACGGCCTGGCCAGTGCGCACGAGGCCGGGATCGTGCATCGGGACCTGAAGCCCGAGAACGTCATGGTGACGAAGGACGGCCTCGTCAAGATCCTCGACTTTGGCCTGGCGAAGCTGACCTCCACGGGATCGGGCAGTGGCGAGGGCTCGAAGTTGCCGACGATGACGGGGACGACCCCGGGTGTCGTCATGGGGACGGTGGGCTACATGTCGCCGGAGCAGGCGAGCGGGGCGGCGGTGGACTTTCGGTCGGATCAGTTTTCCTTCGGGTCGATCCTGTACGAGATGGTGACGGGCCAGCGGGCCTTCCAGGGGAAGACCGCGATCGACGCACTCGGGGCGATCCTGAACGAGGAACCGCAACCGATCGCTTCAATCAATCCTCAGGCTCCGACTCATCTGCGATGGATCGTCGAGCGCTGCCTCGCCAAGGAACCGCGTCGGCGCTACTCCTCGACGGACGATCTCTCACGCGACCTCGCCACGCTCCGCGATCACCTCTCCGAAGCGACCTCGGGCGTCGGGCTCGCTGCGTCCTCGCCCCGCCGCTACTGGGTTTCGGGGCTCATCCTTCTCACTACCGCTCTCGCGGTCGCATCGGTGAGCCTGATCCGCTCCCGTCGCTCGGCCGCGGAGCCGCGCGCCGTCCGATTCTCGATTGACCCGCCGCCGAATAGCGACTTTGGGGGAGGGACCCATAATTTTGCCCTGTCCCCGGACGGCTCGCAGCTTGCGTTTCGGGCGAACCCACGCGGAGGCGGTCCGCCCCTGATCTGGCTGCGACCGTTTTCTGCTGCAGAAGCGCGCGCGGTGCAGGGAACGGAGCAGGTCGATTCGCTCTTCTGGTCGCCTGACGGCCGCTCCATCGGTTTCTTCGCCGCCGGCAAGCTATGGCGCGTGGATGTCGCCGGCGGCGCACCCATTCCGATCTGCGACGTGAACGGGAATTTCATGTACGCCGGGAGCTGGGGGGCCGGCGGAGAGATCCTGTTCGCCCGTTTTCCCGGTGACGCGATCTATCGCGTCTCGACGTCCGAAGGAAAGCCGGCCGCAATCGTGAAGCCGGACCGCGCCCACGGCGAAATGACCGTTTCGTGGCCCTGGTTTCTTCCGGACGGCAAGAGCTTCCTCTATCTCCGCCAGGAGGAGAAGGGCGGCACCCTGATGCTCTGGTCGCCCGGTGGTCCCGCCCGGCCGCTCTTCCCGATGCTTTCGCGCGCCGAGTACGTCGAGCCCGGGTATCTCGTGTTTGCTCGCGAAGGCATGCTCCTGGCGCAGCGCTTCGACCCCCGAAGCGGCGTGCTTTCCGGCGAGCCGGTGTCGATCAACGATTCCGTCAGGTACAAGATCAAGGAAGGATTTGCGGGGTTTGCGACGTCTCGCAGCGGCGCCGTCGCTTTTCGGACAAGCGACGCATTCCGAAGGCGAATGGCCTGGTTCGATCGGGCGGGACGAGCTGTCGATCGAATGGAGACACTGGCGCCCCTGGGCGCGCCCGACGAGTCCAATGACGTCGCCATCGATCCCGCTGGCCGGAGGGTTCTGTTCGACCGTACCCAGCCCAAGACCCGAGCTCACAATCTCTGGATCCTGGACGTGGAGCGGAATGCCGAGGTTCGAGTCACTCCCGACTCGACCGATGAGCGCATCGGCCGCTGGCTCCCGGACGGAAAGTCGATCGTGTACACCGCGGCAAGCGGGGGGATGGTTCAACTCCGCAGGCGGGATCTGACCACGGGACGTGTGGAAGCCCTTCTTCCCTACGGAGCGGACCAGCAGGCCGGAGCCGTTGTGTTCGGGGGCACGCAGCTCACGTACGCGACCGCCACCGACCTGGGCAGCCCCAAGATGGGGTTCATCTCTCTCTCGGGAGATCGCAAGATCTCGGCGCTGCCGCAGGCGACGGCATTCGGCGAGGTAGGCGAGTACTCGCCCGACGGCCGCTTCATGCTTCTTTCTTCAAATGCGTCGGGCCGCGACGATCTTTACGTCGCTCCGAGCGACAGGCCGGGAGAAAGAATTCGGGTCTCTCTCGAGGGTTCGCCCCAGGGGTTCGGCATGTGGAGTCGCGACGGGAGCGAGATCTTCTATGTCTCTCCGAAACAACAAATGATTTCCGTTCCCGTTCGGACGACGCCCTCACTTTCGCCCGGAAAGCCGGCTGTGCTCTTCACGACCGGGAAGGACGCGCCCTGGGGCAGCTTCGACGTGTCGCCGGACGGGAAGCGGTTTCTCGCGGTCTTTACCGAGGGCGCCCCCGAACCGCACCCAATCGAGGTCATACTGAACTGGACCGCGGAAGCCTCGAGGCAGGGCAGCTCCACACGATAGCGTCCGAGATGGTTCGATCGGGACCGTCGCTACGGCCCGGCCGGCGTCAGCTTGAACGCGTTGACGAGGAACTTCGCCATCTGATCGCGCGTGACTTCGCCCGTTGGGCAATAGGTCGCCGCGCCGCAACCGGCGATGATTCCCTTGGCCCAGAGGTAGTGCACGTGCTTGCAAAAGACGTTGCTGACGAGAACGTCGGAGAAATTCAGATTGGGGCTCCCGGCATCGCAGGAGTAGGAGCGCCCCGTGACCGGATCCGGCCCGTAGGTGAGCGGAACCGCGGAACCGCCTGCGGGCGCCACGATCCCCTTGGCGACGAAGGCGGCCATCTCCTGCCGCAAGACGCCGAGCGTCGGACAGTAGGACGTCGGTGTGCAGCCCAGGGTGACCTTCTGGATCGCGAGGTAGTGCACGTGCTTGCAGAAGATGTCCGTGGGTAAGACATCGTCGAATGCCGACAAGCCTCCGACCGTACAGTTGTAGGCCTTGCCGTTGGCGGTGCCGGAGATCGGTATGTTGGCGCCTCCCCCGGCAACGGCCTTCGCGATGAAGATCCCCATCTGCCCTCGGGTCACCGCTTCACCCGGGCAGTAGGTCCCCGTGCCACACCCGGAGGTAATCCCGGCCCGGAAGATCTTCCCGATCGCGTCGTGGAACAACTCCGACTGCGGCACGTCGGCGAAGTCGGCGAGCCAGGCCTTGGAAGGGTCGCGGTCGAGGTGTCCGGATTGGTCACGATGACATCGGAGAGCGTTCCGGGAAGGCAGGGCCGGCGTGACCGCGGTCATCAGACGTTTGACCGGCCAGAGGGCCGAAGTCGCTGGCGCAGGTCCGATCTCGACACCCGCATCGTTCTGGAAGAGTGTTCCGCTGATCGTGACCTTCGTTCCGCCCGTCGCGGGACCCGAGGCCGGGCTGATCCCCGTCACCGCGAAGCCCGGTTCGATCACACCGGCTAATGCGACCGAGTCGATGCTCGCTCCCGTCACGCCATCCAGAGTGAGCCGCAGGGCTTTGATCGTTCCGGTCCATCCACTATTGCCTGCGAAATCGAATGTGTAGTCCACGAAGCCGAGTGAATCCTCGACGCTCAGCGTGACGCTCTTAGGGTCTGTGAACGTGGGATCGTCCAGGGTCGCGAAGGAGAGCTTCGCGGAACCCGGGGCCGCCAGCGCCCTTCATCCGGACGGTGACCTGGGAGAACCGCGATGCCTGGACGTTCAGGTTCCCCCGCGAATAGATCGTCAGCTGACCGCCCGCCGGCGCGACCTCGAGCTTACCGTCCTGCACTGTGAAGAGCGCGACGTCGGCGCCCGGTATCCAACCCTCAGCATCCTTCGTGAATTGCCATCCTTCTTTTCCGTATACCGCGAACTCGTAGATCCGGGCGTGCCCATCGCCGCCATATTGCGTCCCCTGAGGTCACGAGCAGCCGCACGAAGCGGCCCCTCGCCGCGACCGGGCGATCGGTCAACGCACCGGAGGCTGTGGATTGAGTCGGCGTAGATATAGCGTCAGGCGTCGTCGCTGACCTGAAGCGAGAAGTAATAGGTGTCGAGGCTGTCAGGCTCTCCATTGATCCCGGCGTGCCGCACGACCCATCGATCGATCTCGGAGGGCTGATTCAGGTCCACCTCGAGCCAATTCGTTCCCGCGGTCGCCGAGGCCCACTTCGTAAACTCGGAACCGTCGACGGCGTTCGCGGGACCTTCGCTGGCCGAGGCGGCCGAGCTCGCCGTGGCCGTCTTTCCAAGCGTCAGACTCCGCTCGTTGTGGAATCGGAAGACGCCACCCGAAAGGTCCCGATTCTTCGCGTTGCCCCAGCTCATCGTGCCGTAGACGTCGACGGAGCCGGCGAAGGAGGCGGTGCTGACGAACGAGGTCCCGACGAGCTGCCGGCTCCGACGCCGACAAGCCGGAGATTGTCTCCGCCCTCGAAGAGATACCCGGCCTGGGAGGTCGTATCCGACGAGGGCTGCCAGAACGTCGAATCGGTGCAGCCCCCGCCGTCGGCGAGCATCCGCCAGCCGATCTTGACGTCGAAGGAGTCCAGACCGAACGTGGTCTCTCGCGTGCAATTTCCGAAGACGAAGGCAACGGTGTTCTGGCGCGTGTAAGCGGACAGAACCGCGATTGCCGGCCCGTCCAGGTTCGAAGACCCCTGGTCGATGGCCCGCGTGATCATCACCCTTTCGAGTCGTCCGCCTTCGGAACCACCGCCAACGAAGATCCCCGTCTTGAATGCGGTCGCCTCGACGCCGGACACGAAGTGGTCATCGCACCGGAAGGTCGCGAAATCGATCAGGTTGTAGGCGTTTGCCACGGTAACGTTTTCGACCCAGACGCCCGCTCCTGTGCCTCGGATCGTGAAGGGGTACGGAAGAACGGGAGCGGCTGCCGTTCCGTAGCCCTGCTCCGGATAGACGACGTCGAAGCCCCGGATGCCCGAATCGGGAGAGAGCGTGAGCAGGGCCGGATCCGACGCGGGAGCCGCGGTGTTCTTGCCGTCGTAGCCCAGAAGAGCGCAGGTCGACACGTCACGGGTTGTGGACGCCGCCGCCGAGCGGCCCTCGAAGCTCGACGCCTGTCGGAACCGTCAACCGCGTGACCCGGTACTGCCCCTGAGGGAGGTACACCGTGCCGCCGCCCTGCTGGCCCGCGGCGTCGAGCGCCTTCTGGATGGCGGCCGTATCGTCGGAGACCCGTCTCCTTCCGCATTGAAAGGTGAGTCCTTGACATTCAGGAAGTTCAACCGATTTGCGGGCCCACGGGATCCGCGAAGTCATAGCTCAGGCTCTCGGCCCCGGCACGTTGTCCGTGTCGAGGAAGTGGAGATCGGCCACGACATAGCCATCGACATCTTCGATCGAGCGTCGATCTTCGAAATGACGCTGGCAAATCCCACCGGATCCCCGGGGAGCTTCTTCACGAGCATGCCCTGATGGGCGTTCCGAACCTCGAGACCGTACATCCCGTAGTGTTGATGCCGATCTGGGCCCCGAGGACGTGCGATCGACGTGTACGCGTCGAGTGAGAGACGATCCGCGTCGCTCTTCGGCGCGTTGGAAATGATTTTCGCGGGAGCCGATTCCCAGGTGTCGTTGCCGAAGCGCACGTTGGATAGCCACGAAAACTCGAAGCCGGCTCCGGCGATGAGGCCCGTGTGAAGAACGGTTCCCGACGATGTCGGCCACATTGTGGTTGCTGCCACCGATGATCGCGATTCCGTCATAGGAGTTGTACAGGAGGACGTTTAGAGCGTTGGCGCAGCAATCGTCGAAGGAGATCGGTGAAGGGGTACGGCCGGACGGTTGTGGTCGTGAATCCCTGGGACGGATACCAGATGGCGAGGTCGCGGACACAGGACAGCAGCCGCAACGAGATGAAGAAGCGGCCGTCTCGTCCCCTTCGCCGAAGGACGCAAGGAGTAACGTGCCGACCCGGTTCGAGTCGCTGCGATCTCTGAGGTCCGCGCCCCGCAGCGTCGTGCCGGACGGGGACGACGAGCGTCCCGTCGATCCGGTAGATCCCGGCCGGGACGAACACGGTCCCGCCTCCGAGAGACGAAACGGCCGCGAGCGCGTCGGTGAAGGCCTGCGTCGAGTCCCTCTTCCCCGTTCGGTCGGCCAGAAAGGGTGAATCGGTCACGACAGCATCCGCCACGACCACCTCGGCGCTCGGCCCAACCTGAGGCACGATGCGGGGCTTGAGTACGAGCGGCGCGGCGAGTGGGCGAGCCGTGTCTATGGAACTCGTCGGCGCACCGTGGTCGTCTGCGAAAGCGATGGCAGCGCTGGCGAAGGAGCCGAGGACGAACACAACGATCGTCAAACAGGCCTTCATGTCGTCTCCTCAGTCCTGACCGTTCTCAGAACCGATCACTGTGTCACAGGCGCGATCGCTACGGTCCGTACAGCGTCAGCTTGAAGGTGTTGACGAGGAACTTGGCCATCTGGTCGCGGGTGACCTCGCCGGTCGGGCAGTATTCGGTGGGGGAGCAGCCGGAGATGATGCCTCGGGCCCACAGGTAGTTCACGTCCTTACAGAAAGGGTCGGAGTCCGGCACGTCGGTGAAATGGGAATTCGAGGTTGCCGGGTCGCAGCTGTAGGAGTGCCCGGTAACGGGGTCTGGTCCGTAGGTCACCGGGACTGCAGCGTCGCCTCCCGGTTGCGCCAGGGCGTTGGCGACGAAGGCCGCCATCTGGAGTCGGGTCAGACTGTCGCCCGGGCAATAGAGCCCGAGATCGCATCCCGGATCCACGTTCTTCGAAACGATGTAGTGGATCTGCTTGCAGAACATGTCGGTAGGGTCGACGTCGGTGAAGAGCGACGCGCCTCCCGCGGTGCAGTCGTAGGGTTGGTCCCCAAGCGTGCCGCTTGCGGGGATATTGGCGGCTGACCCGGCCAGTCCCTTGGCCGTGAAGGTCGCGATCTGGCCGCGCGAGATCTTCTGGCCGGGGCAGAATTCGGTTGGCGAGCAGCCCGACGTGATCCCGTTGTGCAGGAGCGTCTCGATCTTCTTGTAGAAGGGCTGGGAGCGGGGCACGTCGGCGAAGCTGTCTCCGATGTGGAGCGTCCAGTCCTTGGTAGCCGACTTGCTGTAGTACTGCACATTGGGAAAAGGACACGCGGATGCGATAGCGAGCGAGCACGGATTCATAGAAGGTCGCGTCCCAGTGCGACGCGGGTCGCCCGGCGGGCGCGGAAATGGACATCGAATAGCAGTCCGACCGCATCGAGCTGCAATTCTCGGGAGAGTAGTTCGCTCTATTGTCCTCGATGACATAGTCTCCGGCGGGCGGCCCGGTCATCGTGAGCGCCGTTCCCCAAAAGGTTTCGAGGCTTCCGGCCCCGCACGGTGACGGCGTCGAGAATGATGTCCGGTGGCCAAATCTCCAGGAGGGCGTTACACCGACGGTTTCGCCCGGCTCGAGGACACCGTTGGCGTCCGAATTGCCGGTGGGTGACACATCGACCACGAGTGTGGATGTGGAGAGGCAGGTCACGGCGGGCTGGGCCTCTGCTGAGCCCGGTACGACGCCGAGCACGAGGATCGCCAGCCCGAGACCAAGACCTCGGGTCCTGGTCCACGCCGGCGGTCCCGGCACGCCCAGGACTGCGCCGATGGCGTGAAGGGGGCGGAGGCCGAATCCGGACCGAATCTGAAGAACCGAGATGAGCTTCCCGAACTGGCGTGGTGTCATGGCTTTCCTCCCTACCTCGTCGCCCTTCCGTTGGGTCGATTCCGTTTTCATCCCTAGAAGGCGCGAATGGCGTGAAAAACGTGACAATTCGATTCTTCCCGCGCCTCGCCGAGATCTCGCCGGAAGGCGGTCTGTGTAGACTTCTGGTTTCAGCCCGAAATCCGGATGGCCAAAACCGAAGATCGAGCCGCGGCGGCCCCTGTCCCACCAGGGGAGGTCACCCGGCTGTTGCTCGCCTGGAGGCATGGAGACCGGGGTGCTCTGGATCGGCTGATTCCGCTCGTTTACGGGGAGCTCCATCGGATGGCCGAGCGCCACCTCCGGGGGGAGCGGCCGGGCCACACCCTTCAGCCGACCGCGGTCGTCCATGAGGCGTACCTGAAGTTGATCGGCCGGCAGGGGGTGGACTGGCAGGACCGGGCGCATTTCTTCGCCGTGGCCGCGCAGTCGATGCGGCGGATCCTAGTGGAGCACGCGCGCCGCCGGGATGCGAAGAAGCGCGGTGGGGAAGGAACCCGGTACCTTCTCGAAACGGTTGCCATGACCGAGCCGCGTGCGGTTGACCTGATTGCCCTGGACGACGCGCTCGCCAAACTGGCCGCGTTGGACTCGGAGCAGGGCCAGGTCGTCGAGCTTCGTTTCTTTGGAGGCCTTACCGAAGAGGAGACGGCGGAAGTGCTTGCCGTCTCTTCGAGGACCATTCACCGCAAGTGGCTTGCGGCGAAGACATTTCTGTATCGAGAACTCTCCAAGTCGTCCCCATGACACCGGATCGCTGGCGCCGGGCTCAGGAGGTCTTCTTCGCGGTGACGGAGCTTGAGGCGGGCTCGCGAACGGCATTCCTCGAGGAGGCCTGTCGGGGTGATCCTCGGGCGAGAAGCGTCGAGTCGTCACCCTCGCACCGAACGACAGAATGATTCAGTGGAGCGGGGACAGTCGCTCGCTCTACATCCGGACGCTGATCCGTGAGTGGACGATACGGATATTCCGATTCGACCTCGAAAAGGGGCCGCCGTGAGCTATGGAAGGAGCTCACGCCTACGGACGCCGCCGGGATTGAGGAACCAAAAGGCGCGGCGATCAGATCACACCCATGGAAAGTTTTATGCCCTCAGCGTCGCGCGCATTCTTTCGGAGCTTAGGTCGTGGATTGAGCTCGATAGCCACAATACGAAACGGCGCGCCCTCGAGAGAGCGCGCCGGGCGAAACCGACCCGGGACGGGCGCAACTAAGCCGCCCCGCGCCGGGCAGCCCGCTTAGTCGGACGGGGGCTCTGCGCAACGGAAGCTCGCCGCATCGTCGATGCTTCCGGTACCGATGTAACGCGCGACCTGGGGATAGGCGCATAGCGGGCGCGTCCGATCGAGATTGCCATCGTCGTCGTAGTGTGCCGCCACCATTGAGTCCGGGGCGATCCCCTGCTCCACCCAGCCTTCCAGTGCCGTGAGGTAATCGAACGCATAGGGTCCGGATCCGCTCCAGCAGTGAGACATACCGGGCGCCATGAACAGCCGCGCGAACTGTTTCGTCTTCTTCAGGTTCAGGCCGAGCTTTCGTCGGACATCGTTGTAGTAATCGATCGTGCGCGTGGCAGCGATGATGGGGTCGCTCCAACCGTGGTACAGAATCAGCTTTCCACCCGCGTCGTGAAACCGGGAGAGATCGGGGCTGGTGGCATTCAGTATTCCGGCCATGAACCTCAGACGCTGTGGATCGGTGTCGAAGTCGAAGGTCGCCCAATCGAAGTTAGGGTCGTCGACTCGAAAGGCGAGGTAACGCAGGAACTGGTCCTGCAAGGTGAAGGTGAGCGATGGAGCTCCGGGCGTGTTGACGAGCCATATGCCCCACTCCCCGGCGGTTTCTCCTCCCACCGGCAATCCCGGGAAGAGCTGCACGCCGGAAGAGTCGGTCGGGCCGGCGTAGATCTTCTTGAGCGCGTGCAATTGCCTCCCTGTGAGGCAGTCCGGGGCGTCGCCGCCCAGGCAGCGCAGAATGTCCGGGTCAAAAGAGCATCGCCGCGGGTCGTCGATTAGCCCGTCGACGAGGCTGTCGACCGCGTCGCAACTGGCCAGAACCGCGGCTCCGATCACGGGGACCTTCTCGAGGGGAATGTCGCTGCTGTCCGGAGTGGCGTGGAGGGCCTGCATGATCCAATTTGCCGAGAGGCCCGCCGTTCCCGTGAAATCGAGGGCCGGCGCCCCAGCCGCAATCCCGTTGAAGTCGTTGGGATATTGCTGCGCTTCCCGCAGGCCCTGCTCGCCCCCCTTCGAACAGCCGTCGAAATAGGAGAGGTGAGGGCTCCGACCGTAGTAGCTGGCGATGACCGTCTTGGCGACCCCGACCGCCACGTGCACAGCGCGATAGCCGTAGTCGATCTCCGCCGGGCGATTGGCGAGCGCCCAGGAGGCATCCAGAGGATCAGCCTCGTGGCCCGTGTCGGTGGCTACCGTCGCGTATCCCCGCACCAAGCCAGTCCAGAAGGTCTCAACATCGGTGTCCCAGATGGCTCCGGCAAAGGCGCCGTTACCTCCGAAATAGAGCTTCTGATTCCAAGCGGTGGGTAGCTTGATTTCGAAGTTGACAGCGGGGCTGATGACACCGGCGACAAAGCAATACTCGGGCAGATCGTCGCTCGCCGGGACGACTTGTGCGGACGTGATCTGCGTGTTCGGAATGATCAATTCCGTCAGGCGGGCGCAGTGTGACGGATTGCCGACGACGGAAGTACCCTCAGCCCCGGGAGACGTTGCCGAGCTCGGCAGGACGTGGTTGCGCCACTTCCTTGCGTTTGCATGATTCTCTGCCAGGCCCGCGGATGGCGCGGCCATCAGTGCGAGAATAGCGATCCAGTAAAGTCTTCCGTGTCTCATGTGCTTCTCCTTTAGAGTTGGGGGATCAAATCTCGGCCTTCGTCTCTAGAAGGCGCGGGCGGGTTGGAAACTGTGACAATTCGACTGGTCCACTCCGTCCCGTGGTGCCGTCAGCTCTCACTCCACGGGTGCTCGTTTGGGTAGACTCGTTCTTTCACCCCGAATCCGGATGGCAAAAACTGACTATCGAGCCGCGTCGGCGTCCCCTCCCCCCGGGGAGATCACGCGGCTGTTGCTCATTCACCGCAGGTGGCTTGCGGCCAAGATGTTCCTGTATCGAGAGCTCTCCGGCTCCTCCTGATGAATCCGGAGCGCTGGCAGAGGGCCCAGGAAGTCTTTCTCGAAGCGACGGAGCGCGAGCCAGGCTCGCGAGCGGAATTTCTCGAGGAGGCCTGTCGGGGCGATCCGGAGCTCCGAAATGAAGTCGAGTCGCTCCTCTCGACCTTCGCGGCAGCCCCCTCCGGCTTTCTGGAATCCCCGGCGATCGACGGCGTGCCCCCGATCCCATCGACGGACCGAACAGGTTCCCGACCTCTCGGGCGCGGAACGCGTCTTGGCCCTTACGAGATCCTGGCTCCCCTTGGCTCGGGAGGGATGGGAGAGGTCTACCGGGCCAGGGACGAGCGGCTGGGGCGCGAGGTCGCGATCAAGGTGCTTTCCGGGGAGCTGGCCGCCGACTCTGAGCGTCTGAGGCGCTTCGAGAAGGAGGCCCGATCCGCTTCGGCATTGAACCACCCGAACATCATCACGATCCACGACATCGGATCTTTCGAGGGCGTCGCCTACATCGCCATGGAGAAGGTGGACGGGCAGACCCTGCGAGAGCTCGTCAACGGGCCTCTCCCTATCAAGAGACTTCTGCCGATCGCGACACAGGTGGCCGACGGCCTGGCAAAGGCGCACGAGGCCGGGATCGTGCATCGGGACTTGAAGCCCGAGAACGTCATGGTGACGAAGGACGGGCTCGTCAAGATCCTCGACTTCGGTCTCGCGAAGCTGACGGCGAAGGGCTCCGGTAGCAGCGAAGCCGCGAAGCTGCCGACGATGACCGGGACGACGCCGGGCGTCGTCTTCGGAACGGTCGGCTACATGTCGCCCGAACAAGCCAATGGCGAGGCGGTCGACTTTCGTTCCGATCAGTTCTCCTTCGGCTCGATGCTCTACGAGATGTCGACGGGCAAGCACGCGTTCCAGAAGAAGACCGCGATCGATACCCTCGGCGCGATTTTGAATGAAGAGCCCGAGTCGATCGCCGTGCTCAATCCCAGGATTCCGACGCCCCTGCGCTGGATCGTGGAGCGGTGTCTGGCCAAGGAGTCCCGCAGCCGGTACGCTTCGACCGAGGATCTGGCCCGCGACCTCGCCACGATTCGAGATCGACCTCTCGGAAGCGACCTCGGGCTCCGGCGCGTCGCTCGGCGTCAAGCCGGCTGCTCGCCGGCGGCTGGGCTGGGTCGCCGCGAGTGCCCTGTCGTTGGTGGCCGCGGGCGTCGGCTACACCGTCGCGATCAAGACATCGCGCGTGCAGCCCCCCGAGTACACGTCGGTCACGCACCGCCGGGGAACGATCACAGGCGCTCGGTTCACACCCGACGGCCAGAGCGTGGTGTACAGCGCGAGCTTCGAGGGAAGGCCGCTCGAGTTGTACTCCACTCGGCTGGGCAACCCCGAATCCGTCCCGCTCGGGCTGCCGCCGGCGCACCTGCTCTCGATCTCGCGGGACGGCAACATGGCGATTCTCATGGATTCGGTCAACGGCGGCACATTCGACATCGGAACGCTGGCCTTCGCTCCTCTGGGCGGGGGTGCTCCCCGCCAGGTATCCAGGTCCGTGTCGGCCGCCGATTGGGGCCCGAACGGGCAGTTGGCTGTCCTGCGCTGGACCGAAGGCGAATCCAGATCCCAGGTTCTGGAGTACCCGCAAGGCAAGATCCTCTATGCAGTCCCGCGTCCCAAGGGACTCGTCACCGACGGCTCACCGGCTCCCTGGCTGCATTTCTTGAGCGTCTCGCCCGACGGACGGCTCGTCGCCTTCGTCGAGCACCCGTTGAGAGGTGAGTTTGCAGGCGCCGTCGCCATCGTGGATCTGGCGGGCCGGAAGAGGGTGATCTCGGACGGATGGAACGTGGTGTGGGGTTTGAACTGGTCGGCCCGCGGTGACGAGCTCTGGTTCACGGCAGAGGGCCGGACGGACACGCCCGGAATGGCGATCCGCGCCGTCAGCCTGTCAGGGAAGGAGAGGGTCGTCGACACCGCTCCCGGAATGTTCGCGCTTCGCGATCTGTCCCGCGAGGGTCGCGTCCTCATGTCGCGAGAGATCTGGCGGACCTCGACGGTTTTCGGCGGGCAAGGCCTCGAGCGAGAACGTGATCTGTCGTGGTCGGATATTTCGGGAACAGTCGCCCTTTCCGACGACGGGAAAACGCTACTTTTCGATTGCGGCTTCCAATCATCGAGCCTGGGTACCGTCGGGAAGGGTGGCGCATGCCTCCGAGGCACGGACGGAGGACCGGTCGTGCGTCTGGGCGAGGGCATGCCTATCGGGCTTTCGCCGGACGGAAAGTGGGTCAGCACGCAGGCCAGGGGCCAGATCCTGACACTACTTCCGACGGGGCCCGGGGAGCCCAGACCGCTGAGCCTTCCGGGCCTCGCGGGCTTCTTCGGTCCGTCGCCCAGATGGTTCCCCGACAGCGGGCATCTCGTGGTCTCGGCGAAGCGAGGGAAGGAGGAGCGACGCTGCTTTCTCGCGGATCTCGAAGGCGGCATGCCCCGGCCAGTGAGCCCCGAGGGAACTGGAATCGGGAAGGGCTTCGACTGCTGGCCCAGCCCGGACGGAAAATGGGTGACCGCTCGGCGAGGGCGATGACACGCTCGCTCTCTATCCGGTCGGCTCGGGTGAGCCGCGTCTGAGTCGGCGGCCTCGTGCCGAACGACAGAATGGTCCGGTGGAGCGCCGATAGCCGCTCCCTCTACGTCTCAGACTCTGAACCGTGAGTGGCCGATACGGGTATTCCGATTCGACGTCGAGACGGGGCGGCGTGAGCTCTGGAAGGAGCTCATGCCCTCGGACGCCGCCGGCGATCGACGAGCCGCAAGGCGGCGCCTACGATCCGGATCACCCCCGATGGAAGGTTCTATACGTTCAGCTTTCAATCGCTTTCTTTCGGAGCTCTACGTCGTGGATCGAGCGCGATAGCGCGGGCTAGAACGTGATTCGCACGCCGCCGCGGAGGACCCGGCCTCTGAGAAACCTGACCGGCTCGTTCGCGGTGGGCTCGCGGTCTTCATTCGTCGCAGGCGAAAATGCCGGGGTGCTTCGGCATCGTACGTCCCGACGAACCCGTCTCGCTGGCAGCACGGTGCGGCTGTTCGCCACGTTGAAACAGTCGAGCATGGGGCTGAGCGTGACCGTCGATCCGATCCGGAAGGCCTTCTCGAGATGGAGATCGAGCAGGAAGACAGTCGGGCAGGCGGTACGCGCCGACGGGACCGATCTGAATGAAGGGGTTCTCGAACAGGTTCGGGACCGGATCATGGGTAATCACCTGGACGCCGTACAGGATCGGGTAGCCCTGGCGGCCGTAGAAGTTGGCGCTCGCCTCGATGCCCAGAGGAAGCTGGACCATCCCGCTGACGTTGAACTGCCAGGTCGAGTTGATGTTGTTCGCGACGTCGACGACCGCGCCGCTCGCGTTCATGCCTCCCGCCAGGTTGTTCGGATTGAGGATGGCGCCGGGCCCGACGTGCTGCTGCCAATCGTTGTAGGCGAAGCCTGCGCGGAGCCGTCCAGCCGTGCGAGAACCGCTTGACGAGCTGGAGCTCGACACCGCTGAAGGTCTCCGTGAAGTCCGGCCGGTTTTCCAGCAGGACGCTGGAGCATGGGTCCGTCGAACACTGCGTCAGGGCGTAGGAGGGCACGTCGAAATTCAGGACGAAGCCGTCGGAGCCGATGGCTCTTCCCACCGCGTTGCCGACGTACTGATAGCTGCCGCGGGTCGTGCCGACCAGCGGAACGTAGAAGTAATTTCCGTAGTGAACTCGGTGTTGCGCGCGGAACGGTACGTGTAGGCCAGCGCGGCCGAGAGGTCGGAGAGGATCTCCCGCTCGACGCCGACGATGAACTCGTCGGTTGTCGGCGGTTTGAAGTCCTTTGCGATCTGGTTGAAGTTGACGGCAGCGCCCGGATTCGGCCGGGTCGACACCGATAGAAAACTCGGAGGCTTGCGAAGTGTCGATCTCGCCCGGATCGACGTGCTGGTTCCCGTTGGGGTCGGTCCAGTAGTAGTAGAGGCCCTGAGTTCCCGGGAAGGCGCTGATGAACGTGATCTCCTGGTTCAACCGGTTGGCAAAGCGAGAATACGACGCGCGGAGAAGCGTCTTGCGCTCGTTTCCCAGGGAGTATGTCGCTCCCACCCGAGGCTCGACCTGGCGCCATGTGATGGGGTATCCCGTGTCCCCCCCGTATCGGACGGCGGGAAGAAGCTCGGGATAGACGGGATTGGCCGGAACCGTCGAGGGGAGATTCTTCGCCTGCTGGTAGTCGAAACGCACCCCGACGTTCACCGTCAGGTTGCCGGCCAGAATCGTGTCTCCGACATACGCGTCGTAGAAGTTCGACTTCCACTTCAGGATTCCGGACCGCGTGACCGACGGCGAGACCTACGCGCGAGGGTTCGTCAGCCAACGATTCCGCCCCCGGGCCAGGACGACGCGGAATCGTTGGAGATCTGCCTGTAGCCGAAGCCGAACTTGAGCTCGTGCCGGAGCTCGCCCGTGTCGAAGAAGCGGATGTCGTCAGGCCGGCCTGGTACTGCGGGCTGCCGGGCGCTGTGGAACGGAAAGCTATTCCGCCAGACACCGTACTGGTCGAGAATCGCCTGCGGCTCGAAGCCGCCCTGGGCGGGCTGCGAGATGTTGGTCAAGACGTAGGAAAGCTCCAGGGACGTGAAGAGATTCGCCGACCAGACCTCGGAATCCTCCACCCGGTAGGCCGACGTCGTGAACATCTGGTTGTAGGACGTGGGTTGGGAGCGGTCCAGACCGGCGAACTGTCCCGGATTCTCCTTGTCGGAATAGATGTAAGAAAAGGTGAGCGAGTTGGCGGGAGCGAGCTGCCCGTTCAACTTCGCATTCCCGAGCGTGATGGTCGGCTGAGAGTGGACGGGGTCGCCGGTGCGGGTAAGACCGTCCTGGGCGCACGAAGGCGAGGCGCCCGAAGGCGCCCCAGAGCCAGAGGCGGTCCTTCCAGAGCGGGCCGCCGGCCTCGGCGCCGTAGTTCCACCCGGCTCCTTCCGCGTACAGAGCGCGGGCCGAGCCCAGGATCTGGTTCGTGCCGCGCTTGGTGACGAGATTGAGAGTCACACCGGGAGTCGAGAGCGACGGGTCGGAGCCGCCGGTCGCGACCTCGATGTTGTCGAGAGAATCGAAATTGAAATAGGCCGGCGTCTGGCCGTTGGGCGCAGGTGATCCCGACGCCGTCGAGGTTGTAGGTGTTCTGGTCCGAGTGCGATCCCTTGCCGACGAAGGCCGACTGGCTCCCGCTGTCTTCGCCCCCGACGTTCATGTTGCTGAGCAGAACCGCCGGCGTCTGCCGCAGGATGGCCCAGACGTCGCGGGTCGTCGGAATGCTCTGAAGCTCCTGCTGGTCGTAGGTCGCGCCGGTCTCCGTCTTCCGGCTGTCCACGAGCGGCGCTTGACCGCTGACGGTGACCGTCTCCGCTGCGCCTGCGACAGGCATCGTGATCGAGAGGACCGCGTTCTTGCCGAGGAAGACGACGAAGTCGCGGCGCACCGTTTCGAATCCCTTCAGCTGGAGCGTGACGGAGTAGGCGCCCGGCGACAGATTCAGAAAATGAAAATCACCGTTCGCCAGCGTGGTCGCCGACTGACTCGCGCCCGGCCCGGTCAGCGTCGCCGTGACCCCCGACAGCGGCTTCCCCTGCTGGTCGAGAGCGGTGCCATAGAGGTTTCCCGAAGGAAGCGGGTTCTGGCCGAATGAGGCCGCGGCCAGGAGCAGGATTCCAAGACACGAAGCCGCCACCCCCCGAAGGGGGCCATTCCGGATATCGCCTCCTTGTTATGGGATGCGCCGCTAATTTCTCGCAGATCGCGCAGGGTGTCAACCGGCGCCGCCAGGCTCGGCGTCAGGCGCGGATTTCGTCGGCTCCGAAGTACGGGCGCAGCGCCTCGGGGATCTCGACGGATCCGTCCTCGCGCTGGTAGTTCTCCAGGACGGCGACGAGGGTGCGGCCGATGGCGAGGCCCGAGCCGTTCAGGGTGTGGACGAACTCGGGCTTCTCGCCCTCGGCGCGGCGGAAGCGGATGGACGCGCGCCGCGCCTGGAAGTCGCCGAAGGTGGAGCAGGAGGAGATCTCCCGGTAGGCGTTCTGTCCGGGCAGCCAGACCTCGAGATCGTAGGTCTTCGCGGCGGCGAATCCGAGGTCCCCCGTGGAGAGCGCCACGACGCGGTAGGGCAGACGCAGCCGCTTGAGGACTTCCTCCGCGTGCCCGGTCAGCCGCTCGAGGGCCGCGCCGGAATCCTCGGGCCTGCGTGATCGTCACGAGCTCGACCTTCTCGAACTGGTGCTGGCGGATCATTCCGCGGGTGTCGCGCCCCGCGGCCCCGGCCTCGGCGCGGAAGCAGGACGTGCAGGCCGTGTAGCGAGAGGGGCAGCGACGCCGCCGGAAGGATCTCGTCGCGATGGAGGTTGGTGAGCGGGGTCTCCGCCGTCGAGATGAGGTAGAAGCCCTCGCGCGTCTTGAACAGGTCCTCTTCGAACTTGGGAAGCTGCGCGGTGCCGAACAGGCAGGCGGCGTTCGCCAGCACCGGCGGCGAGACCTCCTCGTAGCCGTGCTCGCGCGTGTGCAGGTCGAGCATGAAGGCGCCGAGCGCGCGCGAGAGCCTCGCCCCGGCGCCGCGGAGCACCGTGAGGCGCGCGCCCGCGAGCTTCACGCCCCGCTCGAAGTCGAGGATCCCGAGCGCCGGCCCGAGGTCCCAGTGGGCCTTCGGCTCGAAGGCGAAGCGGCGCGGCTCGCCCCACGTCCGCTCGACGCGGTTGGCCGTCTCGTCCTTCCCGCGGGGGACGGTGTCCGAGAGGAACGTTCGGAATCCGCGCCTCGGCCTGCGCGAGCAGCGCGTCGTCGCTCTCGGCCTGTTCCTCGAGCTGGCGGATCTCCTCCTTGAGCGCCTTCATTTCGGTCAGCGCCTCGGGAGAAGGCTTCCCCTTGACCGAGGTCAGCTCGTTGCGCCGGCGCCGTTTCTCCTCGAGCTTCGTGACCGCGTCGCGCCGGCGCCGGTCCAGCTCGACGAACTGCTCGAGACCCGATCCGGTGAACCGCTCGGGGTATTCCGCGAGCAGCCGCTGTGCGTTTTCCCGCAGGAAGTCGCGTGGTAGCATGAAAGAACGCAAGTTATATCGCGCCGGCGACTGCGCGCGCACGGTCACGCTTGAATCGTCCCCTCCCGCTTCCCGACGTCGACGCCGTGGTGGTCAACCGCGACGGCGGGGACTCCCTCTTCGAGGCCATCCGGTCCCTGGGAGCGCAGGAAGGGGTGGGCCTGACCGTCATCGTCGTGGACAACGGCTCGAGGCCCGAAGAGCGCGAGCGGCTGTCCCGCGAGGCCCGGGGGGTCCGGGTGGTGCCCTTCTCGCGCAACCTGGGGTTTGCCGGCGCGGCCAACGAGGGCATCGCCCGGACGCGCTCTCCCTACGTGCTGCTGCTCAACAACGACGCGACCGTCGCGCCCGACTATGCCGCCCGGCTCGCCGCGCGCCTGGCGCTGGACGAGCGGCTGGCGGCGGCCCAGGGGCTGGTGCTGACGGCGGACGGCGGCCGCGTCGACACCGCGGGGATCCAGTGGACCGATCGGGGAGAAGCGGTCCCGGTGTTTGGCGGCGAGCCGCCCGCCGCCGTTCCGGGAGGGTCCTTCGAGGTGCCGGGCGTCTCGGCGACCGCGGCCCTGTATCGCCGGGAGGCGCTCGACTCCGTCGCTCCGCAGGGGCAGGTCTTCGACGATTCGTTCTTCGCCTACTACGAGGACGCGGACCTCTCCCTGCGCCTGGCGCGCGCGGGCTGGCGGTTCGCCTGCGACCCCGGTGCGATCGCGCGGCACGAGGGCTCCCGCACGGGAAGCCGCACGCCCTTCCGGCGGGCCGTCTGGACGGCGCGCAATCGCTGGCGGACGCTGTTTCGCAACATCGAAGGCCGGCGCATCCGCTCGAGCCTCGGCCGCCTGCTGCGCGCCGATCTCGCGCACGCGCGCCGGCTCGGCTGGAGGGGCGCCCTCCTGCCCCTGCTGGTCTGGCCGGGCCTTCCGGCCGAGGCGATGCGATTCCGGACGGAGCCGGGCCGCCTCCCGGAGTGGCCTTCGGCGGCGATCCGCAAGGCGCCATGACGGGTCGGTCGCTTCCGGGCCGCGCTTGAACGAGACGCCCGCCGCGGACATCGCCGTGATCGTCGTCTCGTGGAACGACGCGGAGGAGCTCTCCGCCGCCGTGTCCTCGCTCGCGGCCGCGCGGGCGGCGGTGCCGCCGGGAGGCCCGCGGGTCTCGCTGACCGTCGTCGTCAACGGCCCGACGGACGTGCGGCGGGAGGAGTTGCTCGCGCGCTGGGCCGGCGCCTCGGTCGATCTTCAACGCGGAGAATCGCGGGCTTCGGCCCGGCCGCCAATCAGGGCGCGGCCCACGCGACGGCGCCGATCCTGCTCTTCCTGAATCCGGACACGCGCGCCGAGGGCGACCCCTTCTCCGAGATCGTGCGCGGCTTCGCGGCGCATCGGGAGGCCGTCGCGCTCGCGCCGCGGCTGCTCGAATCCGACGGCGGCGCCGGCATCCTCCGGCCGGCTCGCCCCGCCGGGCCGGGAAGACCAGTTCACGTTCCAGCTGCGGGGGTCTGCCGACCCTCGCGTCCGACGCCCGCGAGCTGCTGCTCTGGGACCACCTCTTTCCCAACAATCGCGGACGGCGCCGCTACCGGTACGCCGATCGCGACCGCGACGTCTCCTTCGAGGTGGGCCAGGCCGCCGCGGCCGCCCTGGCCGTGCGCGCCGACGCGTTCCGGCGCCTTCAGGGATTCGCCGAAGACTTCACCCCGGCGTGGTTCGAGGACGTGGACCTGTGCGCGCGGCTGGCGGGTCTCGGGACGATCCGCTACTGGCCGTCGGCGCGCTTCCGCCACGGGGGCGGCGTCTCCTCGCGCCAGCTCGGCTACGGCCGGTTCCTCCCGATCTACTACCGCAACGCACTGCGCTACCGGCGCCGCCACTACGGGTGGCTCTCGCGCGTGGCCTATCGGGTGCTTCTGGTGAAGGGGATGCTGCTGCGCCTCGCCGTCCTGCCGTTCCGGTCGGATGACCCGCGCCCCAAGGGCGAGTCGGCGCGCGCCTACTCTCGGGTGCTGCGCGTCGCGTTCGGGGCCGAGCCCTCCTGATGGCCGACGTCTCCATCATCCTCGTCACGCACGACTCGGCGGCCGATCTGCCGGTGTCGCTGGCGAGCGCGCTCGCCCAGCGCGGCGCCGCGGTCGAGACGATCGTCGTCGATACCGCCTCGCGGGACGGGTCGGCGGAGCTGGCGCGGCGCCTGGCTCCCTCGGCGCGCGTCATCGCTCTGCCCGAGAACGTCGGGTTCTCGGCCGCGATGAACGTCGGGATCGAGGCCTCGGCCGGACGGTACGTCCTGTCCCTCAACCCCGACTGCCGGCTGGAGCCCGACTTTGCGGCGGTCCTCGCCGCGCGCCTCGACGATCGGCCCGACGTCGGCTCGGCCTCGGGGCGACTCCTCCGCGCGGAGGGCCCGCAACTGCTTCCGACGGGCCGCCTGGATTCCGCGGGGATCGTCTTTCACGCCTCGGGCCGTCACTTCGACCGCGGCTCCGAGCAGGAGGCGGCGGGCCGGTACCTCGTGGAGGAGGAGATCGCGGGGACGACCGGCGCGGCGGGCTTCTACCGACGGGAGGCGCTGGAGAGCGCGAAGATCTCGACGGGCTATTTCGACGCGGACTTCTTTCTCTACCGCGAGGACGCCGACCTCGCCTGGAGGCTGCGCAACCTCGGCTGGAAATGCCTCTACGTGCCGGCAGCCGTCGCGGCGCACCGCCGGCACAACCTTCCCTCGCGGCGGCGCCGGATGTCTGCCCTCGCCAACTACCACTCGGTCAAGAATCGCTTTCTTCTGCGCATCAACAACCAGTCCGGCCGCGAGTTCCTGGCGACCCTGGTGCCGACGCTCGCCCGCGACATCGTCGTGCTCGGCGCCTGCCTGACCGTCGAGCGATCGTCGCTGCCGGCGTTTGCCTGGCTCTGGCAGAACCGAAAGAGGCTCTGGGCGAAGCGTCGGGAGATCGCGGAAGGCGCGCGGCGTCGCGGTGCCTCGTTCCGGTAGGGAAGACGGGAGATTCCAGAGCCGTTACAATTCGCCTCCGAGGGAGAAACATGACCCGTTCGCGCATCCCGTCCGGTGATTCTGTCCTTCGCGGCGCTCCTGTCCCTGGCGTTGCCGGCGCCAGCCGCCGCCCGCCAGGCGCCGGAAAAGACCAAAGTGGAGCTCCCGACCCAGGCCCTCCCGGGCACAGGCGGCGATTTCGATGTCTTGAAGAAGCGCCGGAGCATCCGGGTTCTCGTCGTCTACAACAAGACCAACTACTTCATCGACAAGGGCACGCCCCGCGGCATCACGTATGACGCGTTCAAGTTGTTCGAGGACGAGATCAACAAGAAGTACAAGACCGGCAACTTGAAGATCCACGTCGTCTTCGTTCCCGTCGACCGGGCCGAGCTCGCTTCGGCGCTGCTCGGGGGTCGCGGCGACATCGCGGTCGCGAACCTGACGGTCACGCCCGAGCGCCGGGAGAAGGTGGACTTCTCGGATCCCACGTTGACGAACGTCTCCGAGATCATCGTCTCGGGACCGGCGTCGGCGCCGATTGGCGCCGTCGACGACCTTTCCGGCAGGGAGGTCTTCGTTCGGAAGGGGTCGATCTACTGCGGAGAGCCTCGAGAAGTTGAATGCCGACTTCGCCAGGCGCGGGAAGCCGCCGGTGAAACTGCGGATTCTCCCCGCCGGAGCTCGAGGTCGAGGACCAGCTCGAGATGCTCAACGCGGGGCTCGTTTCCTACGTCCTCGCCGACGACTTCATGGCCCGGTTCTGGGCGAGCGTGTTCCCCAAGCTCCAGCTTCACCCCGAGATCGCCCTCCGCACCGGAGGCCAATACGCCTGGGCGATCCGGAAGAACAGCCCGCTGCTGAAGGCCGAGCTCAACGCGTTCCTCGCCAAGTACCCCGCGGGTTCGGCGCAGCGGAACATGTTGCTCCAGAAGTACCTGAAGAGCACGAAATTCGTGAAGAACGCGGCGTCCGAGGAGGAGCGCCGCAAGTTCCTGCAGACGATCCAGTACTTCAAGAAGTACTCGGACAAGTACGGCATGGACTACCTGCTGATGGGCGCGCAGGGTTTCCAGGAGTCGCAGCTCAATCAGAACGCGAAGAGCCCGGTCGGCGCCGTGGGCATCATGCAGGTCATGCCCGCAACGGGAAAGGAGCTGAACGTCGGCGACATCTCCCAGACCGAGCCCAACATCCACGCCGGCGTGAAGTACATGCGGTTCATGATCGACAAGTACTTCGCGAACGAGCCGATGGACCCGTTGAACAAGGCCCTCTTCGCGTTCGCGGCCTACAACGCGGGCCCGGCCCGCATTGCCGGTCTGCGCAAGGAGGCGGCCAAGAGGGGGTTCGATCCGAACAAGTGGTTCAACAACGTCGAGATCATCGCCTCCGAGAAGATCGGGCGCGAAACCGTGACGTACGTGGCCAACATCTACAAGTACTACATCGCGTACAAGCTGATCACGGAAGACGCGGAAGAGCGCCGCAAGGCTCTCGAGTCGGCGAAGACGAAGGGGTGATCGGGCCAGCCGCGGATCGGCGGAGCTCCTTGCCAGGCCCTTCCCGGTGAGGCTCGGGATCCTCGGCACCCGGGGCATTCCCGCCCGCTACGGGGGCTTCGAGACTCTGGCCGAGGAGCTGTCCGCGCGCCTGGCGGCGCGGGGCCACGAGGTCACGGTCTACACGCGCTCGCGCTACGCGCAGCCGGGCGTTTCGGAGCACCGCGGCGCGCGCGTGCGCGTCCTGCCGACGATCTCCTCCAAGTACCTCGACACCGTCGTGCACGGCCTCGTCTCCGGGTTCGACGCCGCGCTCGAGCGGTTCGACGCGGTGCTCGTCTGCAACGCCATCAACGCGGCGTCCAGTTTCCTGCCCCGGCTCTCCGGCAGGACCCGCGTCGTCCTGAACGTCGACGGCCTCGAGCGCCACCGCCGCAAGTGGAGCGCCCTCGGGCGGGCGGCGTACCGGATCTCGGAGCGCTTATCGACGATGGTGCCCGACGCCGTCGTCTCCGACGCCCTCGTCATCCAGCGGTACTACCGGGAGCGCTACGGCTTTGCGAGCGTCTTCATTCCCTACGGAGGCGACCTGCCGCAGCCGGCGGGCCGCGAGACGCTCGACCGGCTGGGGCTCACGCCCGAGAAGTACGTTCTGTACGTCTCGCGGCTCGAGCCCGAGAACAACGCCGACGCCGTCGTTCGGGCCTACCGCGGGGTTCCGGGGCAGACGCCGCTCGTCATCGTGGGCGACGCTCCCTATGCCGCCGACTACATCGCGCAAGTGCGGCGCGAGGCCGACGCGCGCGTCCTCTTCCCCGGAGCGATCTACGGCGAAGGGTATCGGCAACTGCTCGCCAACGCCGCCGTCTACGTCCAGGCGACGGAAGTGGGCGGGACGCACCCGGCGCTCGTCGAGGCGCTCGGCTACGGACGCGTCGTCTGCTACCACCAGTCTCCCGAGAACGAAGAGGTCGCGGCGGAGGCCGGCCTTCCCTTCGACGTGCGCCAGCCGGAGACGCTCACACGGCTCCTGACGGAAATCCTGGACGACCCGGGAAAGTTTGCAGCCTGGAAGGAACGGGCAAGCCGGCGTGTCCAGGAGCGTTATCGGTGGGAGGACGTGGCCGCCCGGTACGAGGCGGTTCTTGAAGGAAGGCCGCTCATCTCATAACATGCGCACGGTTTAGCGGTTCCCGAGCCGCGGCCGGCAGACGATGCTGAAGCAGAAAGCGCGGGCGATCGCCCTCGGCGTACTGGCTGGAGATCTGGCCCTGACCGCCCTGTCGCTGCCGCTGGCGTACCTGCTGCGCCAGGTGGCGCTGCCGCGCCTCTTTCCCCGGCTCTATCCGCTACCCCTCCACCCGTTCGAGCAGTACTTCTTCCTGCTGACGTTGATCCTCCCGATCTGGGGCCTGCTCCTCTTCGCGGCGGGCTTCTACC
Source organism: uncultured Acidobacteriota bacterium (assembly GCA_963725095.1). GTDB lineage: Bacteria > Acidobacteriota > Thermoanaerobaculia > UBA5066 > Gp7-AA6 > DATBFU01. The sequence goes on along the minus strand of CAVRXJ010000004.1, from coordinate 12,726 downwards.
GCAGCCACCGCACGCTCCCGCTCGGCGAAGAGATCTGGGCCGCCGCGCGGGTCGCCTTCGGAGGCACCGCGCTCCTCGCCCTGATCGTGTACGGCCTGCGCCTCGACTTCGTCAGCCGCTGGTTCCTCGTCGTCTTCGGAAGCGTCAACTTCGCGTTCCTGGCGACCGAGAAGGTCGCGCTGCGCCTCACCTCGCGCTGGGTGCGCGCGCGCGGCTACAACTTCCGCACGGTGCTCGTCGTCGGCACGGGGAGCAAGGCCTCCTCGATGGCCGAGTTCTTCGAAGGCCATCCGCACTGGGGCTTCCGCGTGGTCGGCTACCTCGACGACGACAACGGCGGCGAGATCCGGCGCGCCAACCGGTGGCCGTGCCTCGGGAAGATCGCCGACCTCGAGGCGGTGCTCGTGCGCGACGTCGTCGACGAGCTGATCTTCGTCATCGAGAAGGGCAAGCTCGGCGACTACGAGGAGGCGCTGCTCGTGGCCGAGCGCCACGGCGTGCGGGCGCACGTCTCGCTCGACATCTTCCCGCACGTGCTGGCGCGGCCGGTCCTGGAGGAACTGGACGGCGTGCCGCTGCTCTCCTTCACGACGACCCCCTCCAACCCCCTGCAGCTGCTCGTCAAACGGGCCATCGATCTGACCCTGTCGCTGCTGCTCTTCCTGCTGACGCTGCCGATCCAGCTGCTGTCGGCGCTCGCGATCTGGCTCTCCTCGTCCGGCCCGATCTTCTTCCGGCAGACACGCTGCGGATTGAACGGCCGCCACTTCACGCTGCTGAAGTTCCGCACGATGTACTCGGGCGCCGAGGAGCGCCTTTCGGAGATCTCGCACTTGAACGAGATGTCGGGCCCCGTCTTCAAGTCGTCGATCGATCCCCGCCTGACGCCCGTTGGCCGGGTTCTCCGCCGGCTCTCGATCGATGAGCTGCCGCAGTTCTGGAACGTCATCGTGGGCAACATGAGCCTGGTCGGGCCGCGCCCGCCGCTGCCCGAGGAAGTCTCGCGCTACGAGCCGTGGCAGCGGCGCCGGCTCTCGATGAGCCCCGGCATGACGTGTCTCTGGCAGATCTCCGGAAGGAACGACCTCGACTTCGACCGGTGGATGGAGCTCGACCTGAAGTACATCGACACCTGGTCGCCGATGCTCGATCTGAAGATCCTGTTGAAGACGGTGCCGGCGGTGCTGTCGGGGAAGGGGCGCGATGAAGCGGCTCGACCTCGCCTGGTCCTTGAGCACTCGTCTTTCGAGCCGGGCAGACCGGTCGCTGACAGCGCCATGGACAATCGCTCGCCGGGACTCGCTCACCGGTTTCCTTCCCTCTCGCCTTCCATCTCCGATTCCTTGAAGAGGTACTTGATCGAGGCTCTTCGGAATCAGCAGGTTCGGGCCCTTCTCCCGGTTCACCTTCAGGCAGTTCTTGTCGTACCACTCGATCCAGCCGTGGACCTCTTCGCCGTCGGTCAACACGAGGACCATCGGCGTCTTGGCCGCCATCTGCTTGATGTAGTAGTAGCTCTCGGCGTTGGTCTGCTCCGGCGGCACCTGCTTGCGCTGCTGGAACGTGCGTGTCGGGTAGCGCTCGGAAAGCTCCGAGAGATTCGGCCGGATCAGCTTGCGGTTTCCGGGGCTGTCTTCGCCAGGTCGGAAGGCACCCCCGGTCAAGTTCCTTTCAGCCACGACTTCTCTCTCTTGGCCCCGTGAAATGGCGGGACGCTTTACTGCCTAAACGGGGGCTTCTGAGGAAAAATTCTGAGGCTTTTTGGGCTCCGCGGGGGCGTTTGTCGAGGGTTTTCCGCCCTCGTCCTCGTAGGCGAGGCAGCACATCAGGCGGCCGCACATACCCGAGATTTTGGAAGGGTTTAGCGAGAGGTTCTGGTTCTTCGCCATCTTGATCGTGACGGGGTGAAAGCCCTTCAGGAAGGTCGAGCAGCACAGGGTGAGGCCGCAGGGCCCGAGGCCGCCACGCATCTTCGTCTCATCACGCGGGCCCACCTGGCGCATCTCGATGCGCAGCGGGTGCTTGACGGCCAGATCCGAAACGAGCTTGCGATAGTCGATGCGCGTTTCTGAAGTGTAGTAGATGGAGTATTTGCGGCCGTCGAAGCTCTCTTCCGCCCGGATGAGCTTCATGGCGAGGCGTTTCTCCGAGGCGAGCTCCTTCGTATCGCGCAGGACCTGCTCTTCGCGCTGGCGCTTGGCGTTGTAGGTCGACAGGTCGCTCTCGTTGGCCACCCGGACCAGGCGCCGGGCCTCCTTGAGCTGGCACTGCTTGACGATCATCGGATGGAGCGTCGTGACTTCCGCGTACTCGAATCCCACGTCGCCCTCGACGACGACCCGAAGACCCTTGCGGACCTCCATGCCGTTGGTGTCGCAGAAAACGACGCGGCCGTCCTCGTTCTCGTTGATCCGGATGCCGATGTAATGGCCTCCCGGGTTCAGAGAGTTCCCGACCGCGCAACCGCCACAACTAGACATAATGAGCACAGCAATTTACCACGGCCCCGGGGCATCGGGCTCACCCTCCCAGAGCTTCGACGACCAGCGCCAGAAGGGCCGTTGGGCCCTCCGCGGGGAGCACCCGGGTCCCGACGATCGCAGGGCCGCCGGCCGCCAGAAAGATCGGCGGCGGCGCCAGGAGGTCCTCGCGGATCGCCGCGACGATCTCGCCCGCCTCGGCCACCGCAAGGACCAGCACCGCGTCGATGCGCCGGTTACGCCCGAGCTTTTCGACGGCCTCCTCGGCGTCTCGCGCGTGGAGCACCTCGACCGAAGACTCGGGGTCCTGCGGGGCCGCGAACGCCTTCGACTCTCCGACGACGAGCACCGCGATCACGTTGCCGGCTCCACGCGGATCACCGCCGAGCCGCCGGGCCTCGGCTGGTCCTCGCCGGTGTCGACGACCCAGAACACGAAAGTCCAGAGACCGTCCTGCGTCGGCGCGAACGTGAAGGAAAAATCGCGATCCCGTCCCAGATGGATCCGATCGCGCGTCACCGTGTCGGTGATGCGAACGGACGTTCGCCCTTCCGGGACGTCGCTCAGGTACGCGCGCGGATAGCGGTAGGAGGTGCGGGAGTTGGCTTCGTCCTTCGTCAAGGGCCCCGGGAGGGGCTCCCGGGCGATCGTCACGAACGAGAGTCGCAGGGGTGAGCGGGCGGCGCCGGCGAACCTTGCGATCGGGGGGTCCGTGTCCGACTTGATCGCCAGGGCTTCCAGCCCGCGGATCAGGAACTCCTCGGCGAGCTGGAATCGTCCTCCCGTCATGGCCCAGCCCACACCGACGTGCGTCGCCGCGGGATCCAGGATGGTCACGCGGTGCCCGTCCTCGGGAGGCTTCTCCTCCATCATGGATCGCTGCGCGCCGAGCGCGAGCTCCAACGGCGTCTGCGAAAACGTGCTCGCCGTCGTGGACCAGGACGCGGAATTCTCCGCCTGGTAGCCGAAGACCCCGGCAAGGCCCGTTCGGGCATAGGGCGGCACGCCGTCGCGGGCGTAGTGGCCGCGGGTCTTTTCCGCGACCTGCCGCGTGCAGAAGAGGTCGGCCACCCGAGACGCCGCCTCGTCCCAGGCGACGGGAGGCCGGTCCGCCGCCGCACGGTCCTTGTTGATCTGTTCGAAGACCGCGCGCTTGACCGGATCGGTCGGCCGGGACGGCGGGGGATAGGTTTCCGAAAGCGTCGTCCCCGGCGCCGGCGCGACGATCCGCAGCGGGCGCGTCGCGACGTCGGGAGGCGTCGACGTGCGGCAAGCGGCCGCGAGGAGGAGGGCCGCGGCGAACGGCCGTTCGTGTTAGCTTCACGGCGCCGTGACCCGAATTCAATTCGGAACCTCGGGGTGGAGGGCCGTTCTCGCCGACGAGTTCACCTTCGGAAACGCCCGGAGGGTCGTGACGGCGATCGCCCGCGTCCTCTCCCGGGACGGACGCGCGGGGCAGACGGTGCTGGTGGGGCACGACACGCGGTTTCTGGCCGATCGCTTTGCCTCCGAGGCGGCGCGCATCCTGCGCCGCGAGGGTTTCAACGCCGAGATGGCCGCGAGGCCCGTTCCGACTCCCGTTCTCGCATTCGAAATCCGCCGCCGCGGCGCGGCCGGCGCCCTCAACTTTACCGCGAGCCACAACCCGCCGCGGTACCTCGGCATCAAGTTCTCGACCGCCGACGGCGCCCCGGCGCTGCCCGAAGTGACCAGGCGCCTGGAGGAGGAGATCGAGCGGATCCCCGAGGCGGCGGCGCCCGCGGATGAAAAGGTCGCGACGTTCGATCCCGTCGCTCCCTACCTCGCCGACCTCGCCCGGAAGGTCAATGGCGGGGACGTCGGCCGCGGGGCGCCGCGCTTCGCGCTCGACTTTCGCTTTGGAACTTCGGCAGGATTCCTCGACGCCTACCTCGAGCCGACGGGGGCGTCGCTCCTGCGCCTGAACGCCCGCCCGGACCCGCTCTTTGGCGGAGAGTCGCCGCAGTGCGGCGAGAAGGAACTGGTCAAGCTGGGCGAAGAAGTCCGCCGAACGGGCTCGCGCCTGGGGCTCTCCTGCGACGGCGACGCCGACCGGTTCGGCGTCTGCGACGAGAAGGGGCATTACGTTTCGCCCAACCGCCTGCTCTCGCTCCTGCTCTTCGACCTGCTCGGGCGCAAGGGTCGGCGCGGCGGGGTCGCGCGCAGTGTGGCGACCACGCACGCGCTCGACGCCATCTGTAAGAAGTTCGGCGTGGCGCTCCACGAGACGCCCGTCGGGTTCAAGTACATCGGAGAGAAGCTGATCGCCGGCGAGATCATCTTCGGGGGCGAGGAGAGCGCGGGGCTGACCGTCGAGGGGCACGTCCCGGAAAAGGACGGCATCCTCGCCGACCTTCTCGTCGCCGAGATGGCCGGGGCGACGGGGGAGACCCTCGACGCCCTGACCACCGCCCTCGAGAAGGAGATCGGTCCGTTCCACTCCCGGCGCCTGGACCTCTCCCTGACCGAGTCGGATCGCCGGGCGCTGAAGGCCCGCCGGGCCTCGCCGCCGCAGAGCTACGCCGGGCGCCGGGTCGCCTCGGTCAACCTCGTGGATGGCCTGAAGTTGCTTTTGGAAGACGGTTCGTGGATTCTGGTCCGCGAGTCGGGAACGGAGCCCGTGGCGCGCGTCTACGTCGAGGCCCGGTCCGAGAAGGACCTGGACGCTCTGGCGCGGGCGGGCCAGGACTTGCTCAAGGAGTAGACGCGTGGGCTATCAGATCGAAGAAGTCATCGGCCGCGAGATCCTGGACTCGCGCGGCAATCCGACCGTCGAAGTCGAGGTGCTGCTTTCCGGAGGCGCCACGGGCCGCGCCGCCGTTCCGTCCGGCGCCTCGACCGGGGAGCGCGAGGCGTTGGAGCTGCGCGACGGAGAGAAGTCGCGCTACCTCGGCAAGGGCGTGCTCAAGGCGGTCGCCCGCATCAACGGCGAGATCGCGGAAGAGGTCAAGGGCGCCGATGCCCGGGACCAGGCCCTCCTCGACCGGATCCTGATCGAGCTCGACGGGACGCCCAACAAGGGCCGCCTCGGCGCCAACGCGATCCTCGGCGTGTCGCTCGCCGTATGCCGCGCGGCGTCGGAGGCCTCGGGCCTGCCGCTGTACCGGTACCTCGGCGGCGCCGGCGCCAACGTCCTGCCCGTTCCGATGATGAACCTGATCAACGGAGGCGCGCACGCCGACAACCGGCTCGACCCGCAGGAATTCATGGTCTGTCCCGTGGGCTTTGCGACCTACGCCGAGGCGCTGCGCGCGGGCGTCGAGGTGTTCCATGCTTTGAAGTCGATCCTCAACAAGAAGGGGCTCTCGACGGGTGTGGGCGACGAGGGAGGGTTCGCGCCCGACATCGCGTCCTCGCGCGAGGCGCTCGATCTGCTGGTTTCCGCCATCGCGGCGGCGGGCTACAAGGCCGGCAAGGACGTCGCGATCGCGCTCGACCCCGCCGCCTCGGAGTTCTACGACAAGGGCAAGTACGTCCTCGGGGGGGAGAAGAAGACGCTCTCCTCCGACCAGATGGTCGCGTACTGGGCCGCCCTCGTGAAGGACTACCCGATCGTCTCGATCGAGGACGGAATGAGCGAGTCCGATCGGGCGGGCTGGATCGCCTTGACGAAGGAGCTGTCCGGGCGCATCCTGCTCGTGGGAGACGACGTTTTCGTGACCAATCCGGAAATTCTGGCCGCCGGAATCGCCGACGGGATCGGCAACGCGCTGCTCGTGAAGTTGAACCAGGTGGGCACCGTGACCGAGACCCTCGAAGCCGTGCGCCTGGCGCAGACCAACGGCTACAAGACGATCGTGTCGCACCGCTCCGGCGAAACGACCGACGACTCGATCGCCGACCTCGCCGTCGCCGTCAACGCCGGGCTCATCAAGGCGGGCTCCGCCTCGCGCGGAGAGCGCCTGGCCAAGTACAACCGGCTGCTGGCCATCGAGGAAGACCTCGCCGGGGTCGGCGTCTACGCCGGCCGCGGGGCGTTTCGAGCATGACGGCGGCGCAGGAGGAGCCCAACCGCGGACCCCGGCCCTTCGCCGCGTTTCTCATCTCGCTCGGCATCTCCACCGTGCTCCTCTTCCTGCTGCTCTTCTCCGACCGGCGCGTCTTCGAGCTCGGCGTCGCGCGCGCCCGGATCCGCCAGCTCGACACCGAGATTGCCGAGAAGGAGCGCGAGAACCGGGATCTGAAGTCCCAGGTCGAGGCCGCCACGCAGCACGAGTTTCCCGCCGAGAAAGTCGCCCGCGAAGAGCTGCAGCTGGTCGCGCCGGCCGACGTCGTCCTCCTCTACCCCCCGGCACCCTGACCGCCCAGCCCACCCCGGCACGTCCGTCGAGCGCCTCCCGCCCGGTAGGCTCAGGTTCCCGCCCCCGGACCTTGACCTCCAACACCGCTTCCGATAACGTGCGCCCTCCTGACGCGGGGTGGAGCAGCCTGGTAGCTCGTTGGGCTCATAACCCAAAGGTCGTCCCTGTGCGGCACCTTGACCTCGAACACCGCTTCCGATAACGTGCGCCCTCCTGACGCGGGGTGGAGCAGCCTGGTAGCTCGTTGGGCTCATAACCCAAAGGTCGAAGGTTCAAATCCTTCCCCCGCAACCACTGAGCTCTTACGCCGGGAGGTGACTCCCGGCGTTGTTGTTTGAGGATTTGGACCTCCGAGGAGCAGCGCGAAGCGCTGCGTGGGCTCGAGCCGGCCACCGAAAGGAGACCCTCGGCAGTAGGCTGAGCCGGCCTTGCCGGCGCACGATCCCTCCCCGACAACCGATCAGATCAAGGGGTCAGGTCGAGAAGCCTAGCCCCTTCTGGGAAGGCGTCCCTCGGCGCCGTATCGCCCTGATAGACCCCCAGCCTCGTTGGGAAGCGTGGTCTTGCTGTCTCGAAACCCTTGGCCACGCTTTGGGTTCTCTCAGGACTCATCGAGCATCAAAGGAACAGGCTCCACACCAGAGCAGAAACCGGCGAACGCACTATCGCGGCTCTCCGTGCTGCTCGAAGGAGGGCGTCATGTTCAGAAGCCGGTTTCTGGGAAGGATCGGAGCCGCCGTTATCGTTTGGACGGCGGGGATGGCCGGGACTCTGCGAGCGCACGAGCACCGGCTGAACGTTCAGATCGGGGAGGTCGCCTTCACGCTGGTGGGGCAGGTCACCAACACTCCTCCCGACCAGTCGGCCCAGTTCGGCTACTTGCCGATGATCACGGGCATGACCGACCTGTTTGCCTCGCCGACCGAGGATGAGTCGACGGCCTTCTTCACCTTCTACAACGACACGACGACGAAGGCCGTCCGTCACAACGGTCCGCTGACGATCATCGAACGTGAGGGCACGACCACCGTCTATTACAACGTTGCCCCGCACGCGAGTTTCGCCGATCCAAACTCGTTTCGGGATGGGCAGGCTGTCCTCGTCATGGACCTAAAGCAGCAGGTCATCCTCGACACCATCACGGGCGCGTTCTCAGTGGTGATGAGCAACCGCGTCACTACGGCGAGCTCATTCACCTGGGACGGGTCCGAGTGGAAACTCGCTCACCGGAACGGCCAGTTTCGCTGGGCTCTCCAAGGGCACCTGAACTCGCCCGGCCCACCGAACGGCTACTTCGCCGCCTACGTCGTTAAGGTCCAGGGGGACTGAGCGCACCTCTCCTTTGCCCGTCCGGCGGGTCCGCCGCCGGACGGGATTCCTCGGTCCCGAGATTCCTTGACTAAATCCCGCGAAGGGGTAAGGCTCTTGAGTCAGCAATGCTCTCGGAAGGAACAGAACTGGGGCCGTACCGGATTACGGGCTCTCTGGGCGCTGGAGCAATGGGCGAGGTTTACCGGGCGCGGGACACGCGCCTGGACCGCGACGTCGCAATCAAGGTCCTGCCCGAGCCGGTGGCGGCGGACCCGAAGGCTCTCGCGCGATTCGAGCGGGAGGCAAAGGCAGTCGCCGCGCTCTCCCACCCGAATATTCTCGCGATACACGACATCGGCGAAGAGCGGGGAATCCGCTTCGCCGTCACGGAACTGCTCGACGGCGAGACACTGCGCGAGCGGCTCACGCGCGAGCGTCTGGCGTGGCGCAAGGCCATCGAGATCGGCGTCGCGCTGGCCGATGGACTGTCCGCGGCGCACGCGAAAGGGATCGTTCATCGGGACTTGAAGCCGGAGAACGTCTTCCTGACCTCTGCTGGCCTCGTGAAGATCCTGGACTTCGGCCTCGCGCGAGCGGATGTGGCACCCCCGGCAGACGCGACCTCGGCTCCGACCGCGGTCGCCTCGTTGCAGACGGAGGTCGGTTCGGTGCTGGGAACGGTCGGCTACATGTCGCCGGAGCAGGTGAGCGGCGAAGCCGCCGACGCGCGCAGCGACATCTTCTCCTTTGGATGCGTCCTCTATGAGATGCTGGCCGGCCGGCGCGCCTTCGGCGGCGAATCCCGCGGACAGACGCTGGCCGCGATCCTGCGGGATCAGCCGCCGGAAATCTCGCGATCGGGCATCGAGTTTCCCATGGGACTCGATCGGGTCGTCGCGCGCTGTTTTGAGAAGAGTCCCGACGAGCGGTTCCAAACGGCGCGCGACCTGGCGTTCGCCTTGAAGGAGGCCGCGGGAGCGTCGGTCTCGATGTCGCCCTCGGCCTCGATTCCGCTCCCGGTTCCTGCGCCTCGCCCGCGACGGGGCTGGCTCGCGGCCCTCGCAATTGCGGCGGCGGTCGCGAGTCTCCTCCTTCTCAATCCCGGGGGGCTGCGTGGTCGCCTATTCGGGACCGACAAGGTCAAATCGCTCGCCGTTCTGCCGCTGGACAACCTCTCGGGCGACTCCAAACAAGACTACTTCGCCGACGGGATGACAGAGGAGCTCATCACCGACCTGTCGAAGATCTCGAACCTGAGGGTGACTTCCCGGACGTCGGTCATGGGCCTGAAGAACACAAAGAAGAAGATTCCCGAGCTCGCCCGGGACCTGGGCGTCGATTTCGTCGTGGAAGGGTCGGTCGTGCGCGACGGGGAGAAGGTCCGGGTCACTGCCCAGTTGATCGACGGCGCGTCGGACAAGCACGTCTGGGCGAATTCCTTCCAGCGCGACGTGAAGGATGTTCTTGCGCTTCAGAGCGAGGTCGCGCAGACGATCGCCAGGGCGGTCGGCGCGAGGTTGACGCCCCAGGGAGAGGCGCGCCTGACCAAAGCGGTGCGGCCGGTGCTGCCCGCGGCCTACGACGCCTACGTGCGCGGACGCCATGAATGGAACAAGCGAAAAGTTCCGAATCTCCGCGAGGCGATCAAGATCTTCCAGGAGTCGATCGATGCGGACCCCACCTACGCTCCCGCTTACGCGGGGATGGCGGACTGCTACGCGGCGCTGGGATACAGCAGCGCCCTTTCGCCTGAGGATTCGTTCCCGCGCGCGAAGGCCGCGGCCCAGAAAGCCCTCGAGCTCGACCCCGATCTCGCCGAGGCCCATGCCTCGCTCGGGTACGCGGTCATGTACTACGACTGGAATTTTTCTTTGGCCGAGAAGGAGTTCCGGAGGGCGATCGAGCTCAATCCGAGCAACGCGCTCGGACACCAGTGGTACGCCTACCTCCTTATGGCGACGGGGCGGCCCAAAGAATCCCTGGCGGAGGTAGACGTCGCCAAGCGGCTCGATCCGCTCTCCGTTCCGATCCACACCGATCAGGCCTACATGCTCTACTACGATCGGCAGATCGCCGCCGCGCTCAAGCAAGTCGGGATGGCTCTCGAGATGGATCCGAAGTTTCCGATCGGGCACTTCTGGCTCGGCCGGATCTACACGATGCAGGGTAAGTTCGCCGATGCTGAGGCGGAGTTCGAGAAGATCGGCGACCTTCGGACCTGGGCACCCGCGATGGCGGCCATGGGGTTTCTTTACGGAAAGTGGGGCAAGCCCGAAAAGGCGGGACGGATCCTGGAGGAGTTCTCGGAGATGGCGAAGGAGGGCAAGTACACCTCGCCTTACGCCATCGCTGTCGTTTCCGCTGGCCTCGGGGACAAGGAACAGGCCTTGGCCTACCTCGACAAGGCATATTCGGAGCGCTCCAACTGGCTCGTGTGGCTCAATAACGACCCGCGCTGGGACATCGTCCGCGCCGAGCCGCGTTTCAAGGAGCTCGTGCGGAAGGTCGGCCTGCCCGTTTCCGGATAGCGCCCGGACCGGGCCATGGGCCCTGCGAACTACGCGACCGTCGCCTCGGGAACCTACTCCTCGTTCGGCGCGGCCTCGGTCGAGTCGACGTCGGAGAAGACGCGAAAGACCATCGAGATCGGGCCAAGCCCGATGACGTCGCCGTCGCCCATCTCGGCCGGTTTTTCCAAACGGCGACCTCGAAGAAACGTCCCGTTGCGGCTGTCCAGATCCTCCAGCGTAGCCTTGCCGGCGCGGATGGAGATCCGGGCATGCTGGCGGGAGACTGAGGTCTGGTCGATCCGAACCTGTGCGTCCGGGTGCCGGCCGAGAATGTTCTCTCCGAGCTCGAGCGCAATTCTGCGGCGTCCGAAGATGAGGCGGTAGAAGACCGGCTGGGTCGAAACGGGAGCGGAATGCTCCTCGGTCAGTTCCCCGTCGAAGGCGTATCCGAACCGGTGCACTGTCCGGATGCATCGGGGCCGCCGAGCCGTTTCACCGATGGCGGCCCGGACCTCGGAGATCAGGTTCGTCAGATTGGCCTCCGAAACGAAGGTTCCGGGCCACAGGGACGACTGGATCTCCTCCTTCGAAACCGCGCGGGGTGCCCGCGTGACGAGAAGCTCGAGGAGGTTCAGCGCCTTCGGCGAGAGGGCGACGCTTCTACGGCCGCGCCATATCTGCCGCGTCTCCGAATCGAACAGGTAGTCGCCGAAGCGCTTGCGCATCAGATCCTGTGCAAAAACCTTGAAAACACCTGGGATTCTCTCAGGACTTACCTCGGCGTTTGGCAGCAGCCTCCATCCTAAGGCAGCCGCGGCGCACCCACCCAGGTGCCCTCGCGAAATGCCTCGAAGTGAGGCGGCATGAGCAGAAAGCGCGACGGCGTGAATCGGCAGCTGGGGCGCCATTGTGAGCGGAGCTATTGACCATCGCAGGCCGACATGAGACGCTTTTCCAACTGTAACGCCTCCCTGGAATCCGGTCCGCCGGGCGACCTCGTGTCCGGCCCTCCGCTTTCAATCGAGACAAGAAGGGCGACAATGGACCGAGAGGGCCCTGCGGAGGTCCGCCGCGCCGCTGGACGCATTCGGGAAACCTTTCTCCTCGGGCTCATCCTTGCGGTTCTCGGGGGTGTCTTGGCGCTGCCGACGGCGTCCTTCGCACAGGGTTGAATGCCGGTCCGCTTTTCAACCCCCGGTCTGGGGGGACAAACCGAGTCGTTCCTGAGGAAAGGGCAGTGGCAGGCCGGGTTTGCGTACCGGCGTTTGTATGCGGACAAATGGTTCATCGGGACGAAAGTCGACGAAACCCTGGCCTTCCTTCCGCTCTATCTCGACATCAATTCCTACGATCTCTCGGTCGCTTACGGTCTGACGGACCAGATCAGCCTCCAGCTGACTCTCCCGTTCTCCTACGGCACGCACTCGCGCATTTACACGGAAGCGGACAACCTCCGGCACGAGGTCAGCGCCGGCGGGTTGGGAGACATCAACCTGATCGGTACCTACTGGATCTGGGATCCCCACACGCATCTCAAGGGAAATCTCTCTTTCGGCCTCGGCGTCAAGACGCCGAGCGGGAGCAATACGGTTCACTCCACGATCACGTTGGCTGACGGCACGGTCGTTCCGAAGCTGGTCGATCAATCCATCCAGCTCGGCGACGGCGGCTGGGGCGTCATCTTCCAGTCGCAGGCCTACTGGTCGATGTTTCATGCGCTGTACGGGTACTTCGACGGCACCTATCTCATGAGCACGAAGGAGAGTACCAACGTGCCGTCGCCGCTGGGTCCCGACGTGCCGCTGGCCGTGCCCGACGTGTACTCCGCGCGGGCCGGAGTCGCTGTTCCTCTCTGGGCGAAGATTGGATTGTCGGCGAGTCTCGGTGGCCGAATCGACGGCATTCCGAAGCGAGACGTCATCGGTGGAGGCGACCTCGCCTTCCGCCGGCCGGGATACATCGTCTACATCGACCCGGGCGTCGGCGTCGCGATCGGTCCCCACACGCTGACCATCAACGTGCCCGTGCGCGTGTATCAGGACTTTCAGCCGGCGCTCATCAACGATGCAATCGGCAATCTCGGCGGCGGGGACCTCGCGGATTATC
>CAVRXJ010000003.1:0-245269 GCA_963725095.1 uncultured Acidobacteriota bacterium | reverse complement strand
GCGCCAGCGCCAACAGCTCGTACCGCGAATCCCCTGATCCATGGGAGAGAGGAGGGTCGCGCTCGCCATGCACTCCCAACAGCTCGCATCGCGAAAAGTCTCCCGACCGAAGGGAGGGAGGAGGTTCGCGATGCGGGAGCCCGCAGCGGTCGCGCAGCAGCGCGAACCGCGGAGGGCGACGTGAGTGGTGAGCCGTGTAGGACTCGAACCTACAACCTAGAGATTAAGAGTCTCTTGCTCTACCAATTGAGCTAACGGCCCACTCGGGACGCGGAGAATAGCGGATCGGACGGGAGCGGGCAAGCGACAGGAAATGGCCCGCTATCCTCCTCCGACCAGCTCGACGACTTCGAACACGTCGCCGTCCTCGAGGACCGTCGCGGGATACTCGGCTTTGGGCAGGATCTCGCGGTTGCGTTCGACGGCGACCCGTGCTCGAGAGACCGCCAGGCGATCGAGGAGCGCAGCGACGGAGGCGCCGCGGGGCAGGAGGATTTCGTCGCCGTTGACGCGCACGCTCACCTGCTCGCTCATCAGGCCTTCTTCACCGGGTACTTGAACTCGGTCGATCCGATGCTGGAGACAACGCGCACGACCGCCGCGGCATTGCCGTCTTTCAGGGCCGGAACGGCGAAGGCCGCCGCGCACGAGCCGTCGGCGGCAGTCTTGCCCTGGAAGACCACGGCCGGCTTGGACACGGTCGAGAGGATCCGGATCTGCACGGACGCCCCCGCGACCGGCTGTCGGGACACGGACGACTGGGCCTTCAACCGGATCTGCGCCGGCTTTCCGGCCACCAGCTCCGCCGCGGCCGTGACGGCGACCTCGAGCTCCTCGTGCGACAGCTCGGAGGCGAGATAGTCGAGGATGACCTGGTCGAGCGTGCGATCTCCCGCGGTCTGGCCCGCGGCCGCAGCCGGCGCCGGGGCCCGCCGTGGCCGTCGCCTCCCCGGCCGGCTCCGGCGCGGCGGGCGAGGCCGGAGCGCGCTCATCGGAGGCCTTCACGCTGCCGTTCGGTCCGTCGAATTTCCCGCGCTGGATCGCCGCGATCATCGTGCGGTGCTGCTGCTCCATGAGCTCCTGGATCGCCTGGTCGTCGCGCCCTTTCTGCGCCATCTCGGCGTAGGACACGCGGCGCGTCGCGAGGATCTCGCCCCCGACGTACACCAGCGACTCGACGCAGGGGTTCCCCGCGCCCTTGTCCTCCGTCTGGACATGGAAGACGCGGCTCTTGTGCTTGACGTCGGTGTTGTAGCCGGTGATCACGGAAGGGGAAATTGTAGCCGGGAACGGGAAACCGCGGCGAAGCGCGTTTCGCTCGGATCCGCTCGAAACGCGCCGTGAAGTGCCGCAACACCGGCGCCTGACCGCCGAAGGCCAACCGCACCGGAGTATTCTCGACGGCAATGACCGACCGGACGGGAGACTCCCGGATCTGGCGACTCCTCATCCTTCTCTTTACCGTCTCGGGCGCGAGCGGCCTCGTCTACGAGATCGTCTGGATGCGGCGGCTGGCGCTCGTCTTCGGGAGCACGACGCTCGCCGTCTCGACGGTGCTCGCGGCGTTCATGGGGGGCCTCGCGCTCGGGAGCGACCGTTTCGGGCGCGTCGCCGACCGGCACCGGGAAGGCCCTCTCCCTCTACGCGCGGCTGGAGATCGCGATCGGCGCTTCTCGCGATCGCGATCCCGCTGCTGCTGCGCGGCGCGGCCGCGCGTGTACCTCCGGCTCGAGCCGGCGCTCGAGGGCACCCCCTTCCTCTTCTTCGCCGTCCAGTTCGCGCTCGTCGCGGCCGTGCCTCGTCGTGCCGACGACGCTCATGGGCGGGACGCTCCCGCTCCTCGCGCGATTCGCCGTCGCTCTCCGTGAGGGAGGTCGGAGCGGCGCGTCGGCGCGCTCTACGCCGCCAACACGCTCGGGGCCGCGGGCGGCGTCGCGCTGGCGACCTACGTCCTCCTCCCGCGCCTCGGCCTCTCGGCGGCCGAGCGCGCTGGCGGCGGCCGCCAACCTCGCGGTCGGGATCGCGGCGCTGCGGCTCGGGGACGCGGTCCGCCGCCCCGGCGCTCCGCCCGCCCGGCCGAGGATGCGGCGCCGGCGGCGAGGCGCCGCTCCCGCGCGGCGCGCGCGCTCCTCCTCTGGGGAACGGCCCTGTCCGGCTTCTCGGCGATGGTCTTCGAGGTGGCCTGGTCGCGGATCCTCGCCATGACGCTCGGCAGCTCCGTCTACGCCTTCGGGATGATGCTGCTCCTCTTCCTCGCAGGGCTCTCGGTCGGGAAGCGCGCTCTTCGCCCGCACCCGGGCTTCGCGACGCCCGGCCGCCGCCTTCGCCGCCGCGCAGGCCCTGATCGCCGTCGCCGGGCTCGCCGGGGTCTTCGTCGCCGGCGAGCTGCCGGCGCCCTTCGTCTGGCTCTTTCCGATGGCGCGCGCCTCCTTCCTGGGTCTGCAGCTCGTCCAGCTCCTCGTCACGGCGACGCTCGTCCTTCCGGCGGCGATCTTCTTCGGCATGGCCTTCCCCGCGGTCATCGCCGCCACGACCGAGTCGCTGTCGCGCGTCGCGGGAGGTGTCGCGCGCGTCACGGTCTGGAACACCTTCGGCACCGTGGCCGGCGCGTTCCTGGGCGGCTTCGTTCTGGTACCGCGCCTCGGCCTGAAGGAGGCGATGCTCGCGGCGACCGCCGCGTCCGCGGCGGCGGCCCTCGCGACACTGGCCGCATTCCCGATGCCGCGGCGCCGGCTGCTGGCGGGCGTCGCGGGGCTGGCGGCGCTGGCCGCGCTGTTGGCGCCCGCCTGGCCGCGAAACGCGCTCGCGAGCGGCGCCGGCTTCTTCGCCGGCAACTACAAGACCGTCGAGGACTGGCGCGCCGCGGCCCGCAACCTGAAGCTGCTCTACTACAAGGACGGCGTCTCGACCACGCTCTCCGTGGACGAGGCGGAGGGCCAGCGCTTCTACCGGTCCAACGGAAAGACCGACGCCTCGACGGCGCCGTCGGACATGGCGGTCCAGGTCCTGATCGGCCAGGTCGGCATGCTCCTGCACCCCGACCCGAAGGACGTCTTCGTCCTGGGCCTCGGGACCGGCGTCTCCGCCGCCGCCGTGGCGCGCCATCCTGTCCGCTCGATCGACATCGTGGACATCGAGCCGGCGGGAGTCGCGGCGGCCGCCTTCTTCGAGGCCGACAACCGCCGGATCCTGGCCGACCCCCGCGTGCGCTACATCAACGCGGACGGACGCAACGCGCTCCTCGCCCGGCCGAAGACGTACGACGTGATCATCTCGGATCCCTCCGACATCTGGGTCGCCGGGGTCGGGAATCTCTTCACGAGGGAGTTCTACGAGATCGCGCGCTCCCGGCTCAAGCCCGGCGGCGTGATGGTGCAGTGGTGGCACACACACGCGCTCGCCCCCGAGCACCTGAAGCTGATCGTCGCCACGTTCCGCAGCGTCTTCCCGCACACCTCCTACTGGCGGCCGAACCTGGGCGACGTGATCCTCGCCGGGAGCGCCGACGCCGTCCCGTGGGACTTCGCCGCGCTCCGCCGCAAGTTCGAGACGGTCCCGGGTCTCGCCGACGACCTGCGGGGGATCGGCGTCTGGAGCCCGGCGTCGCTGTTCGGCGCGTTCGTCCTCTCCGGCGAGGACCTCGACCGCCTGCTCGCCGGCGTCGGGCGGCGTCCACACCGACGACCATCCGGTCATCGAGTTCTACGCCCCGCGCTACCTGTACGCGGACACGACGCCGGGCAACGACGCGATGATCGAGGGCGCGCAGACGAGCCTCTTCCCGGAGATGCGGAACTTCGATCCGGAGAGGGACCTGGATCCCCACGAAACCTACCTGCTCGGATTCGCGCGGGCATCGATGAACCGCTTCACCTCGGCGATCCAGCTCATGGAAGACAGCGTGCGCCGCGACCCCCGCGACCCGAAGACCTGGATCGGCCTCGGCAACCAGTACCTGGGGCAGTCCCAGCCGGAGAAGGCGGCCGCAGGCGTATCGGCGGGCGCTCGCCGCTCAGCCCGGAGAGCCCGAGGCCTCGCTCGAGCTCGCCGCGCTGCTGCGCGGCCGGCCGGACCCGTCGGGCGCCGAAGCCGTCCTCCGCGCCGCCCTGCGCCTCTCCCCCGACGATCCCGCGCTGAAGGCCGCCCTGAACGCGCTCCTCGTCGAAACGGGGCGCGCCGGAGAAGCGCTCCCGTAGCGCGGGAGCGTGCCGAGACGCTACGCTGGGCGCCGGGTGGGCGTCCGCGGCGCCGTCGTCTGCCGGCGGAAGACGAGCATCGCGTCCTGCGACTTCCCGTTCTGGATCGAGACGCTCTGCCGAACCCAGGTGCGGCGGTCGTCGGAGAGCTTCCAGATGCTGCGCTGGACGACCGCGCGCGGATCGTTCTCGGGCCCCGCGGTCACCTCGAGCCAGAGGGACTTGCGGTCGGTCCCCCAGGCGGCCGTCAGAACGCCCTTGCCCCTCGTTGCCGAGCGTCTTCTCGTAGCCGCGCCCGTCCACCACGATCGACTCGGCCAGCAGGCTGGCTCTTCGCGGGATCCATCGGCGAGATCCAGATCTCGTTGCCGGTCTGTCGGACGTTCAGGACGGCCTCGCGCATCGGGCGGCGAGACGTTGCGGCTGGCCTTCTCGTCCAGGACCCAGACGCCGGTGAAATCGAGCGGCGGCTTGCCGGGCGTGGGCCGCGGCGCCGTCGTCTTCGCGCCGGGCGCCGGAGAGGACGGGGGCATCGCCGCCTGTCGCGCGAGCGATCGCGACGCGGCCCCGGCGAGCAGCACCGCGAGGAGGGCGCGCCTCACGCCCGGGCCCTTCGGTGTCTCGGTGCCGAGCACCCGGCGCAGGAACGCCCCCGTGTGCGAGGCGCGCACCTTCGCCACCGCTTCCGGCGTTCCCTCGGCCACGATGAGGCCGCCGCCGTCTCCCCCTTCGGGCCCGAGATCGATGATCCAGTCCGACGTGCGGATGACGTCGAGGTTGTGCTCGATGACGATCACGGTGTTGCCCTTCTCGGTCAGCGTGCGCAGGACGCCGAGCAGCTTCTTGATGTCGTCGAAGTGCAGGCCCGTGGTCGGCTCGTCGAGCAGGTAGAGGGTGCGCCCCGTCGAGCGCCGCGCGAGCTCGCGGGCGAGCTTGACGCGCTGCGCCTCGCCGCCCGAGAGCGTCGTCGAGGACTGGCCGAGCTGGATGTAGCCCAGCCCCACGTCGACGAGCGTGCGGCAGATCGTCGCGATCGACGGGATGTTCTCGAAGACCTCGAGCGCCTGCTCCGCCGTCAGGGCCAGGATGTCGGCGATCGACTTGCCCTTGTAGTGAATCTGCAGGGTCTCGCGGTTGTAGCGCTTGCCGCCGCAGACGTCGCAGGTCACGTAGATGTCCGGGAGGAAGTGCATCTCGATCTTGATCTGCCCGTCGCCGCCGCACGCCTCGCAACGGCCCCCCTTCACGTTGAAGGAGAAACGCCCGGGCGCATAGCCGCGGGCGCGCGCCTCGGGCGTGCGCGACATCAGCTCGCGGATGGGATTGAAGACGTTGGTGTAGGTCGCCGGGTTCGAGCGCGGCGTGCGGCCGATCGGCGACTGGTCGATGTTGATGACCTTGTCGAGCTCGAAGAGGCCCTCGATCCGCTCGTGGACGCCCGGCCGCTCGGCCGCTCCGTGGAGGGCCCGCGCGAGCGCCTTGTAGAGGATGTCGTTGACGAGCGTCGACTTGCCCGAGCCCGAAACGCCGGTGACCGCGGTCATGACGCCGAGCGGGAACCGGACGTCGAGCCCGCGCAGGTTGTGCTCGCGGGCTCCCCGCACCGTCACGGCCTTGCCCGAGCCGGCGCGGCGCGCCGCCGGCGTCGGGATCTCGAGGTCGCCGGAGAGGTAGCGCGCGGTCAGGGACTCCGGAAACGCCGCCAGGTCGTCGGGCTTCCCCTGCGCGACCAGCCGCCCGCCGTGCACGCCCGCGCCGGGGCCCAGGTCCAGGACCCAGTCCGCCGAGCGGATGGTCTCCTCGTCGTGCTCGACGACGATGACCGTGTTGCCGATGTCGCGCATCGAGAGCAGCGTGTCGATGAGCTTGCGGTTGTCGCGCTGGTGCAGGCCGATGGACGGCTCGTCCAGCACGTAGAGGACGCCCATCAGCTTCGAGCCGATCTGCGTCGCGAGCCGGATCCGCTGCGACTCGCCGCCCGACAGCGACGCCGCGGTGCGGGACAGCGAGAGGTAGCCGATCCCGACGTTGGCGAGAAACCCCAGCCGGTCGCTCACTTCCTTCAGGATCTTGCCGGCGATCTCCCGCTCGCGCGCGGTCAGGCGCAGCCCGCCGAAGAACTCGATCGACTCGGCGATCGTGTCGGTCGCGACCGCGTCGATCGACCGGTCGCCGACCTTGACCGCCAGGGCCTCGGGCTTGAGCCGCCGCCCCTTGCAGGAAGGGCAGGGCTCGGCGGACATGTAGGCCTCGAGCTCGGCGCGGTGCTCGGGATTCTCCGTCTCGCGGTACCGGCGCTCGAGCATCGGCACGAGCCCTTCGAAGGAGGACCGCCAGTGGTACTCGCCCCGCTCGGCGACGTAGGAGAAGCGGATCTCGTCCTCGCCCGAGCCGTACAGGATCACTTTCTGCGCCGCCTTGGGCAGCTTCGAGAAGGGCTGGTCCAGGCGGAACTTGTAGTGCTTGGCGAGCGTCGCCATCTGCCGCGACCGCCAGTTGGTGGAGCCGGGCTTCAGGATGGCGATCGCGCCGTCCGCGATCGACTTCTCCGGCGCGACGACGAGCCGGTCCGCGTCCGCCTTCAGGATGGTTCCGAGGCCCGAGCAGGCCGCGCAGGCGCCGTATGGCGAGTTGAAGGAGAAGAGGCGCGGCGTGATCTCGGTCAGCGACGTGCCGCAGTCCGGGCAGGCGTAGTTGGCCGAGAGCACCTCCTCGGGCCCGTCGGCCACCGCGATCGTGACCAGGCCGCCGGACACGCGGGTCGCCGTCTCGATCGAGTCGGCGAGGCGCTTGCGGTAGTCATCGTCGTCCGCCTTCTTCGCGACCAGACGGTCGACGACCAGCTCGATCGTGTGCTTCTTCTGCTTGTCCAGCTCGGGCGGGCTGTCGAGGTCGTGGAGCTGCCCGTCGATGCGCGCCCGCAGGAACCCCTCCTTGAGCATCTCGGCCATCTGCTTCTTGTACTCGCCCTTCTTTCCCGACACGTAGGGGGCGAGAACGGTGAAGCGGCTTCCTTCCGGCAGGCGCAGCGCCCGGTCCACCATCTCCTGGACCGTCTGGGCCTGGATCGGCCGCCCGCACTTGGGGCAATGGGGCTTGCCGATCGAGGCGTACAGGAGCCGCAGGTAGTCGTAGATCTCCGTGACGGTGCCGACCGTCGAGCGCGGATTCTTCGACGTCGTGCGCTGCTCGATCGAGATGGCCGGGGAGAGGCCCTCGATCGAGTCCACGTCGGGCTTCTCCATCTGCTCGAGAAACTGCCGGGCGTAGGCCGACAGGGATTCGACGTAGCGCCGCTGGCCCTCGGCGAAGATCGTGTCGAAGGCGAGCGAGGACTTGCCCGAGCCGGAGACGCCCGTGATGACGACCAGCCGGTTGCGCGGGATGTCGAGCGAGAGGTTCTGCAGGTTGTGCTGCCGCGCGCCGCGGATCCGAAGGGCGTCCATGGGAGCGGTGATTCTAAACGGTTCGCCGGCGGTGGGCCGGCACCGCCCGAAGAGCCCGTTTCGCCTGACAAGGAGCGTGCTTTTCGGATACAATGACCGTGACAATCGAAAGGACAGAAGACGAATGGTTGGAGCCCGGGAGGCGCCCTTGCGCCCCGAAACTGCTCTTCGGACGAGGCGTGCGCTCCTGGCCCTCGCGGGATTGTTCCTCGTCGCGACAGCCCAGGCCCAGATCGCCTTCCGGGCAGCCGGCTCCGCCGGTTCGCCTTCCGGCACCCTGACGCTGGCGGTTCCGGTTCCGGCGACCGCCGCGGCGGGCGACCTCCTGCTCGCCACCATCGGCGTGCGCCCGAACACCGCGACGATCACGGCTCCGGCGGGGCTGGACGCTGTTGATGCGGACCAACCAGACCACCATTGTCGGCAGCTCTCAGGCCATCTACTACCGGCTCGCGGTCCTGCCGGAACCGGCGACCTACACCTGGACTTTCAGTACTTCGAGCGGATCCGCGGGCGGCATCAGCGCATTCTCGGGGGTCGACCCTTCGGCGCCCGATCAACGTCTTCGGGCGGAGCCGCGACGCCTTCGAGCCTGACGCATGCGGCTCCAAGCGTCCTGACGACCGTGGCCAACACGATGCTCGTCGCCAACATCAGCTTCTCCTCGGCCGCCACGTGGCTTCCCCCGACGGGAATGACCGAGGCGGTGGACCGGGCCTCGCGCACTGTTCCGAACGCTCTCGGGCTTTCCCTCGAGGTCAGCTACGCGACGCAGGCGGCCATCGGCGCCACGGGCGCCAGGACCGCCACGGCCTCGAACAACGCCGGCCCCCGGCGTCGGGCAGACCGTGGCGCTTCGGCCGTTCGTGCCCACCCCGACGCCGACTTTCACGCCGACGCGGACGCCGACCTTCACGCTGACGCCCTCTCTGACACCGACGTCGACTTCGACTTCGACCCACACCCCCACTCAGACCCCGACCCAGACACCGACGCTCACGCCGTCTTCCACCCCGACGGACACGCCCACGCACACGCCGACCATCACCCCGACGCCGACGGCCACGCCGTCGTTGACGCCGACCCACACCCCGACGGACACGCCGACCGAAACTCCCACCGTCACCCCGACTCCGACGGACACGCCCACGCTCACGCCGACTCACACGCCGACGGATACGCCGACCGAAACCCCCACCGTCACCCCGACGCCGACGGACACACCCACGCTCACGCCGACTCACACGCCCACGGACACGCCGACCGAAACGCCGACGGCGACTCCGACACCGACGGACACGCCGACGCTCGACGCCGACGGAGACACCCACCGAGACGCCGACGGCGACACACACGCCGACCCTCACGCCGACGCCGACCCCGACGCACACGCCGACCGCGACGGCCACTCCAACGTCAACGCCGACGGCCACGTCGACCCCGACCGCGACGCCGACCATCACGCCGACAGCGACGGCGACGGCCACGCCCACCGAGACACCGACGGTCACGCCAACGCCAACGGCGACCCCGACGCCCAACGTCGTCCCGGCCGCCCTGGTCGCCGACCCGACGGCGAGCGCGAATTCCGACGGAAACGGTGTGTTCGAGCCCGGGGAGACCGTCTCGATCGATCCGGCCTGGAAGAACGTCGGGGGCTCGGGCGTGAACCTGACGGGAGCCGCTTCCGCGTTCAACGGACCGGTCGGCGCGACCTACACGATCGTGGACGGCACGGCGGACTACGGCCTGGTGGGCGCCGGCGCGACCGCCAGCTGCGCCACGGCTCCCGACTGTTACACGATGTTCGCTTCCGTCGCCCTCAACGCGTCCCGTCGCGCACTGGGACACGACGTTCCTCGAAACACCCGGCGCGGCCGGAACTCCCAAGACCTGGACCCTCCATCTGGGAGACAGCTTCACCGACGTCCCGCGGTCCCACCTCTTCTACAAGAAGATCGAGACGATCTTCCACCACAGCATCACGGTCGGCTGCACGGCGACCGAGTACTGCCCGACCGCCAAGGTCCCCCGTTCGCAGATGGCCATCTTCATCGCCCGGGCGCTGGCGGGCGGAGGCGCGAACGTCCCGGTCAGCGGGAACGTCGGCGGCCAGCCCTACAACTGCACGAGCGGCGGCACGTCGCTCTTCACCGACGTCGCACCGACGGACATCTTCTGCAAGAGCGTCCACTACATCTACGGCCAGAACGTGACCTCCGGCTGCAACCCCGGCCTCTACTGCCCGGGGCAGAACGTGACCCGCGCCGAGATGGCGATCTTCATCGCCAAGGCGATGTTCGCCCCGGCGGGAGGCTCTGCGGTTCCCCTGACCTACGGGCCCGACCCGGTGACCGGTTTCTCGTACTCCTGCAGTGCCGCGGCTCCGAATCTCCACTTCATCGACATCACGACGTCGGACACCTACTGCAAGCACGCCCACTACCTGTGGGCGCGGGGCATCGTCGCCGGATGCTCGGCCGACGAGTACTGCCCGAACCTCGACATCGGACGCGACGAGATGGCGAAGTTCCTGGCGAACGCCTTCAACCTGCTCCTCTACGGGCCGTAGGCCGGCGGGCGGATCGGAGGCGGGCCGGAGCGCATCCGGAGGCCTCCGGTCCGGGAAGTGCTATTTTCGCCGCCGAACTCCCATGAGCTTCCGTTTTCGCCATGGCTGAAGGGTTGGGCGTGTTCTCGTCGGCCGAAGGAAAGTTCGCTCTGCTCGCGTTCTCTTCCCTCTTTTCGGTGATCAATCCGATCGAAGCGGCGCCGATCTTCGTCTCGCTGACCGCCGACCACGCCGCGCACCGGCGCCGCATGGCCTTCAAGGCCTCCTTCGCCGCCGCGATCATCCTCGCCCTGTTCGCCGCGACGGGCGGCGCGATCTTCGCTTTCTTCGGGATCACGCTGCCGGCGTTTCAGATCGCCGGCGGCATCCTCTTCACCATCATGGGGCTCTCGACACTCCAGCACGACGAGCGAGAGCCCCGGACCGAAGGCGCGCCCCGGGGCGACCCGTCCATCGTGCCGATCGCGATGCCTCTGATCGCGGGACCCGGCGCCATCTCGACGGTCATGGTGCTCGTGGGCCAGGCGCGCGACGGCATGCACCGCGCCGCGCTCGCCGGAGCGATCGCGGCCAACATCGTACTGACGCTGATCGTCCTGCTCGCCGCCCCCTGGCTCGTGGCGCGGATCGGCGAGACCGGGCAGCGCATCGTGGCCAAGATCATGGGTCTGATCACCGCGGTCATCGGCGTCCAGTTCGTCCTGAACGGTGTGGAGACCGTGGCCCTGGCGATCCTGAAGAGCTCCCGCAGCTGAGCCGGGCCCGGGAGTCCTCCCCGCGCCATCCTGCTGATTTGAAAGGTTCAAAACCGTCGGGGTCCGGGAACGTGCCATTTCCGATGGGAAGGTATAGCGTTACGCCGATCACGCGCTCCCAGCGCTCATCAATGTGAAAGGCGAAAAGCCGGCGCGCACCCAGCGGGCCCGATGCGTCATCGGGCCGAGGGAGTGGGTGCGTGCCCTGCTCGCGTCGGCGTTCGCGTCCCTCGCGGGTGAGGTCTCCGCCGAGGCGCTCACGGACTTTCGAACCCTGCCGGCCGGAATTCCGAGCAGCGTTGCGGCGGCCCCGCACGGCAGTCTCTGGTTCGCCGGCGCGGAGCCCTTTCACGGCCCGGGCCGCGGGATCACGAACGCCGGCTCTGTCCCGAGAATCTCCGCGCGGCGAAGTGCCAGGCCCGCGGGGGGATGCCTCGGGCCCCGACGAATCCCTCTGGTCGAGCGGCCGGCTCGGCAGCGTGGGCCGAACGACGAGCGCCGGCTGCCTGACGCCGCTCTGGTTGCCGAGGACGCCGCCGAATCCGGGCGCCACGTGGATCAGGGCCGGACCGGGCGCGAGCGTCTGGAAAACGAATCCCACCCTCGGTCCGACCACCACCGCAGAAATCATCACCGCGCTCGGCCCCGCCAACGCCCCCACGACGGTCCGGCAAACCCCGGCAGCGCTTTTCTCGAAAGGACACGGCTGTGCCTAAACCTCGCCTGTCCACGCGGATCCTGCTGGTGGCGGGTCTCGGCGCCGCCATCGCGCTCCCGGTGCCGCCCGCTAGCGCGGCCTCGATCGTCGTCGACACGAACGCGGACACCGCGGTCGCCGCCGACGGCGACTGCTCGCTCCGCGAGGCGATCAACAACGCCAATGGCGACGCGGACACCACGGGCGGCGACTGCGCCGCAGGGAGCGGGCTCGACGCGATCGCGTTCAGCGGTGTCGGCACGATCACACTCGGGTCTTCCTTGCCGTCAATCACCGACACCGATGGCCTGACGATCGACGGCGACAATGCCGTGACGGTGGATGGCGCCGGCAGCTTCCGGGTCTTCAGCGTGAACGCCGGTGCAGCCCTGACGCTTCAGGACATCACCGTGGCCAACGGAAACGCCGGAGCCGGGTTCGGCGGCGGCATCAGCAACGATGGCACGCTCACGGTCTCCGGCGGCACCCTCTCGACCAACGGCGCGAGCCAGGGCGGCGGGATCTACAACGCTTCCGGTACGGTCACGGTCACCGGCAGTACCCTTTCCGGAAACACCGCGACGGGGAACGGCGGTGGCGCGATATTCAATACCTCCGGCACCGTCACGGTCCTCGATAGCACCCTCTCGGGCAACACCGCCAGTCTCGCCAACGGAGGCGGCATCCGCACCGACGGCGGCACGCTGAGCGTCCTCAACAGCACGCTCTCCGGCAACACGGCGGAAGCGAATGGCGGCGCCATCGCCAGCCTCGCCAACGCCGCCGGTTCGGTGACGCTGACGAACAGCACGCTCTCGGGAAACTCGGCCAACCTCGGCGGCGGGGGCGGCATCTACAACCAGAACCCGCTGACGATCGTCAACTGCACGCTGTCCGCCAACTCCGCCCCCACCGGAGGCGGCGGCGGCATCATCAATTTCCTGGGAACCCTGCAGATCAGCTTCAGCACCCTGGCCGGAAATTCGGCCGGTTCCGGCGGAAGTCTCTCGAACGAGGTGGGTCCGGGCGGAAACGCCGGGACCCCTCCGAGCCTCAAGAACAGCATCCTGGCGCTCGGCACGCCGGAGAATTGCGCCGGCACGGGCTCCCTGACCGATGCCGGCGGCAACCAGTCGACCGACGCGACCTGTTCGACGTTCACGACAGTGACCTCGGCCCAGTTGAACCTCGGTCCCCTCGCGTCCAACGGCGGGCCCACTCAGACCCACGCGCTCTTGCCCGGCAGCGTCGCCATCGACGCGGCCGTCTCCTGTTCGGACGTCGCCGGCGCCACCGTGTCCACCGACCAGCGCGGCGTGAACCGCCCCGTCGACGGCGACGGCTCGACGACGGCGGAGTGCGACATCGGAGCCTTCGAGGCGCAGCCAGCCGCGGCGACGCCGACCCCGACGGTCACGCCGCCGCCGACCACACCCACGACACCGACGGTCACGCCGCCGATCGGGCCCGGGCCGGCCACCGCGATCCCGACACTGTCGCCGGGGCTGCTCGCGCTCTTCGGCTTCGCCCTGGCAGGAACAGCGGTCCTTCTGATCCGAAGCGGGGTGAACCGATGACGAGGATCCGGACGCACGGCTCTCGAAACGAAGGGATGGGACAGAAGATTGCCTCCGCGTTCGCGACACGGCGTGGAAGCCTCGTCCTGGCCCTTATGACGTGTCTGGGCGACTCGCTCGCGAGCGGAGCCTCCGGCCAGACGATTACGGAGTTCCCCCTGTCGGACGACCGCGCCTCGCCGGCGGACATCACGGCAGGGCCGGACGGCAACCTCTGGTTTACGGAAGGCTGCGCCGGAAGGATCGGGAGGATCACGACGGCCGGCGTCGTGACGGAGTTCCCGATTCCGGGGGCGCCGGGGACGTCGATGGGCACGGGAATCGCGGTGGGTCCGGACGGGAACCTCTGGTACACGCAGCCTCTCCAACAACCAGGTTGGACGGATCACGACGGCCGGCGTCGTCACCGCGTTCCCATCCGTCGCGGCCCAGCCGGAGGGTATCGCTGCGGGCCCGGACGGGAACCTCTGGTACACGACGAGACTCGGCGTCGCCAAGATGAGCACGGCCGGAGCGTTCCTTGCCGAATACCCGATCCCTTCCGGTGACCCGCAGGGGCCCGGGACCCTGGAAATCGTCGCCGGTCCCGACGGAAACCTGTGGTTCACGGCGTTCCGAAACAACGCGGTCGGCCGGATCACGACGGCCGGGGCTTTCACCGAGTTCCCGATGCCCACGGCCGGTGCCCAACCCTACAGGATCGCCGCCGGTCCGGACGGCGCCCTCTGGTTTACCGAAGGAGGATCCGTCAGCCAGATCGGACGGATCACGACCTCCGGTTCCGTCACCGAGTTCCCGGTCACAACGGGAGGCACCTTGAGTTACATCACGTCGGGCCCCGACGGCGCCCTCTGGTTCGCCGAGAGCGGTGCCAACCAGATCGGGCGGATCACGACGGCCGGGGTCGTCACCGAGGTCCCCGTCCCGACGCCCAACGTCCAGCCCACCGGCATCGCGACCGGCTCCGATGGAGCCCTGTGGTTCACGGAGCACATGTCCGGATGCTCCACTTCTCCGAACTACGCGGGGATCGGTCGCCTCGCGCTCGACGCCGCCGAGCCAACGCCCACGCCCACCGTTGCGGCGCCGACGCCCACCGTGACGCCGCCCATCGGGCCCGGTCCCGCCAGCGCAATCCCGACGCTGTCGCCGGGGCTCCTGGCGCTCTTTGCCCTCGCACTGGCCGGCACGGCGATCTTCTTGATTCGGAGGGCTTAGAGGGCGTGAGACCAGGTCTTGCTCGGGCATCGCGGCGCGGAGGCGGCTTGGAGGCTTTCTCTGGCCGGGCTTCTCGCGCTCCTCCTTCCGTCGTCGGCGGGCGCACGGCTTCCGCCCAGATTCCCAGTGCCTGGTACGCCGTCAACCAGGGCGGCGGTGGAAACGCCTACGACGAGGCCAATGCCGTCGCCGTGGACCTGGCCGGCAACGTCTACATCGCGGGCCAGTACGGCACGGTCCCGAGCGGCCCGACCTGCTGCAACGGCCACATGTTCGTCGTCAAGTACAACGCCGCCGGGGTCCAGCAGTGGGGCATGGGCTATGACGGCTCGGCGCAACAGCACGATGTCGCCAACTCGATCGTCGTGGACAGGGCCGGCAACGTCTACATCGCCGGGGCCTCGACCGGCACCGGCACGGACAGCGACATCACCGTCATCAAGTTCAACGCAGCCGGAGCGGAGCAGTGGACCGCCATCTACAACGGGCCCGGCAATGGCTACGACTTCTCCTACACGCACTCGCTCGCCGTGGACCGGGCCGGCAACGTCTACGTCGCCGGAGAGAGCGCGGGAACGGGAACCGGCGCCGACTTCGTGACGATCAAGTACAGCCCGGCGGGCCAGCGCCTCTGGGCGGTCCGATACAACGGCCCCGGCGGGACCAACGACAAGGCCCGCTCGCTCGCGCTCGACGTCTTCGGCAACGTGTACGTCACCGGTTACAGCAACTCCGGCGGCGACTACACCGCCGACTTCGCCACGGTCAAGTACAACCCGAACGGCCAGTTCCAGTGGGTCGCGAGGACGAACTTCGTGGCGAGCAGTCTCGACTATCCCGAGGAGATCGCGCTGGACAAACAGGGCAACGTCTTCGTCACCGGGATCACCTATCCGGACGCGACGGCCGGGCAGCCGCCGCCGCAGCTTTGCGGCCAGGACCTGCTGACGGCCAAGTACTCCCCATCCGGACAGACGCTCTGGGCGAAGAGCTACAACGGCCCCGGGGACTGCGACGACATCGGACCGGCGCTGGCCGTCGACACGTCGGGGAACGTCTACGTCGCCGCCACCTCCGACGGCAGCGGACAGACGCCGAGCTCCAACCCGCCGATTTTCATCGGCCAGGACTACGTCACGATCAAGTACGGCGGCCTGGCCGGCAACGAGCTGTGGGTCGAGCGCTACACCAGCAAGGGAAACGTGCTCAACCCCAACGACAGCGTCGCCGGAATCGCCCTGGACCTCTACGGGCAGGTCTACGTCACGGGGACGAGCGCGCACGAGGACGAGGACCTGAACCTCGTGACGCTCAAGTACTCGGCGGGCGGCTCGATGCTCTCCGAGAGCCGCTTCAACATCCCGACGGCGAGCCGCGACTTCGCCAAGGCGATCACCGTGGACCGCAGCCGCAACTTCTACGTCACCGGCTCCACGAATCTTTTCGGCGGCAAAGACCTCGACATGCTGACGGTGAAGAACACCGTGTACTCCACGGAGCCGGTCGCCGCCTTCAACTGGACGCCGATCGCGCAGGTCCAGGGACAACCCGTCCAGTTCCAGGATTTTTCGACCGGCGGTCCGACGGTCTGGACCTGGGACTTCAACGGAGACCTGCTCTGGGACTCGACCGCCCAGAACCCGGCGCACACCTTCGCCAGCCCCGGCGCCTACGACGTGACGCTGCGGGTCACCGGGCCCTCCGGCACGCAGAGCGTGACCGAGACCGTGGTCATCGAATCGACGACCAACGCCCCCTACGTCCAGAACGTCGTGCGCGACTACCCGGGGTTCTTCCTGCAGGGGACCGACCTCGACAACAAGTTCCAGGCGAACATCAACTGGAAGGGACAGCCCGGCACGGCGGCCTTCGCGAAGAACTTCGGGGCTCCCGTCGTCGAGACGGGAAACAACGCCGGCGCTTCGCACACCTACGACATGATGGCCGACTTCGCCGCGGCCTTCAGCGCCTCGACCGTCACGATCACGCCCACCAACGGGGAAGCGACGCCGATCACGGGGCTCCCCAACACCGGGTCGGTCTGGGTCTTCCCCTTCCCCGAGTGGCTCAAGGTCGCCGGTCCTTTCCACATTGAGGCCGCCGGAGGCGAGATCAAGTGGACGTATGAGAGGAAGTTCCCGAAGGACCCGATCCAGAAGCTCTTCGTCATCCCGCAGAGCATTCCCTACATCGGCGGAGAGTTCGGCGTGCAGGAGACGCAGGCCACCTTCAGCGGCTCCATCTCGAGCACCGGCATCGGCAGCCTGAGCCTCGGCGGGAAGACCGGGTTCAAGGCCCTGAACTCGGAGCTGGAGGGCAGCGTGACGGGCAGCGGCGAGTTCAGCCTCTTCCCGCCCGACGGCCTGATCCTTCGCACAGGCCTCCTTCACGCTCGGGATCACGGGGACGATCACGAAGGAGCAGGGGTTGATCACCGCGATCCCGCAGCTCGCCGCGCTCCGAACCATCCCGATCATCGGCAGCATCGTCGCCTGGCTCGACTCCCACGCGACCTTGACGGGCGAGATCTCCCCGTCCTTCGAGGTCATGGTCGCCTTCGAGCAGCAGCAAGGCGCCCTGGAGTTCAAGGAGGGAACGGGAAGCCTCGGCTGCGACCTGAAGGCGACCCTCCAGGTCAACATCGTTCCGCAGCTCTCGGCCAAGGCCTGGGTCGGCGGGGGCGGCAGCTTCACGCTGGGCGTCCCGGTGACGGCCACGAACCCCCTCCTGCGCCAGGGAGAGCTCCACTTCCAGGCCGGCGCGGAGCTGAAGGCGAGCTACATCTTCGAGTACACCGCGCGGGCGACCTTCGACGCCGGCTGCACGTACACGTCGGCCGCACGGCGTGGTCTGCGAGAGCGGAGGCTCGACGTCGAGCGTCACGGTCTCGCCGGGGCTCGAATCCGTCGCGGTCATCGAGCCGCGCTACGAGCGATTCGGAAAGGCCTCCGAGTTCCGAAGCGCCCCGCGGATCCGCCCGGCGAGCCCGCGGACGCCGAGGTCGGTCACGGAGACGACCCTCGTCGCCAACGTCTTCCCGGGCGCCTCGCCGAAGATCCTTCAGGCGGGAACGGGCAAGCTCCTGCTCTGGGTCCACCAGGACACCGGCCAAGCCGGTCCTGCAGTCCACCGAGATCTCCTGGTCCTTCGACGGCGGCTCGGGTTGGAGCGCGCCGGCCCTGGTCGCCGCCGACACGCGGGCCGAGCTCGATCCCGTCGCCGGCGTCGACGCCAACGGGAAAGTCGTCGCGGCCTGGCTCCGGATCAAGGACGCCGCCTTCACGACCCCCATCACGACGGCCTCGGAGCTGCCCCTCTTCTACACGCGTCTCGAGGTCGTCAGCGCGGTCTTCGACCCGGCGACGAAGACCTGGGGGGCCGTCACCGCGCTGACCGACGACACGGCCTTCGACACCGACCTGCGCCTCTCGGCGGACGGCTCGGGCAACCTCCTGCTGACCTGGCTCTCGAACGCGGCGGGCGAGTTCCAGTCCACGGCCGCGCACCCGTCGACGCTCAAGTACGCACTCTGGAGCGGGACAGCCTGGAGCGCTCCCGTCGGCGATCGCGACGGGGCTCTCCGGCGTCCATTCCCACGCCGCCGCGCGGCGGGGCTCCGCCGCCTTCGTCATCCTGCCGCGCGATCCCGACGCCGCCGCAGCCGACGACGGCGTGCTCGACCGCTACACGTGGAACGGCACAACGTGGACCGCCGCCTCGGCTTTCGCGGCGGGCGGCGTCGAGAATCGCCTGCCGACGGTCGCCTACGACAGCGCGGGCGCGGGCCACGTCGTCTGGGTGCGGGGCAACGACCTCGTCCAGGCGACGCTCGCCGCCCCGGCGCCGCAGGTGGTTCGTTCCGGGAGCGCTTCCCTCGCCTTCTACGATGCGGAGCTCATCGTCAATGCCGCCGGCAACCTCACGCTCCTTCACCAGGACTCGGGCGACCAGGGTCCCGGCAACATCTTCGCGACGATCTACGACACGGCCTCGGACACCTGGAGCGCCGACCGGCGGATCACCGACGACGACTGGCAGGCGCACGACCTGTCGGCGTTCTTCGGCAGCGACGGCGCGATCCACGCGGCGTACCTGGCGACCGAGATCACCCGCGTCACGAAGACCGTGACGATCGCGGGAGCGTCGGTCGACATCCCGAACATCCCCGAGGACGGCCAGACGGATCTGCGCCTGCTCGACCACACGCTGATCACGGACCTCGCGGTGGCCGACGCGGACCTCGAGGCGGCGCCTCCGCTGCCGATCCCGGGCGACGGCGTGACGGCTTCCGTCACGGTCCACAACGCGGGGGACTTCGCGGCGGGCGACTTCGCCGTCAAGCTCTACGTCGGCGAGCCGGCCGCCGGGGGCGTCCTGGTCGGGACGCAGACCGTCACGGCGCCGTTTCTCGCCGGCGACCGCCGAGCCGTCTCCTTCGCCTTCACGCAGCCGGCGGCGCCGGGGGATCTCGTCGCGGTCGTCGACGCCGACGGAGCCGTCGCGGAATCCTCGGAGACGAACAACCGGGCGACGATCTTCCTCGCGACCAACACCGCGCCGGAGGCCCGCATCGCCGCGAGCGTGACCAGCGGCAACCCGCCTCTGGCGGTCAACTTCAACGCCTCGTCGAGCTTCGATCCCAACGGCGATGCGATGTCCTTCGCCTGGGCCTTCGCCGACGGATCCGCCGGCGCGACCGGCAGCGCCGCGTCGCACACCTTCACGCAGGCGGGCACCTACCCGCGTGACCCTGGCCGTGACGGATTCGCGCGGCGGCATCGGTACCGCCGTCGTCGTCGTCAAGGTCGGAGGCGGCGCCGCGCCGACGGTCTCCGCGATCGCGCCCACGTCCGGTCCCGCGGCCGGCGGCACCTCGGTCACGATCACGGGGACGGGGTTCGTCCCGGGCGCCACGGTCCAGTTCGGCACCGCGGCGGCGACGCAACGTCTCGTGGCTGAGCGAGACGACGCTCACGTGCAAGACGCCGGCGCTCGCCGCCGGAGCGCTCTACGACGCCGTGGTCACCGAACCCCGGCGCCGTGGACGGCTCGAAGGCGAAGGCCTGGTTCGCGGACTTCGGCGACGTGCCGGCCTCCTACCTCTTCCACGGCGCGATCGAGAAGGTCTTCCGCGCGGGCATCACGACGGGCTGCGGCGGGGGCAACTACTGCCCCGAGTCGCCCGTGACCCGCGACGGCATGGCGGTCTTCATCCTGCGGGGCAAGAACGGAGCGGCCTTCCAGCCTCCAGCCGCCAGCGGCACGGTCTTCACCGACGTCACGACGGCGACGTTCCTCGCCAAGTGGATCGAGGCCTTCTGCCGGCCGCCGGCATCACGACCGGCTGCGGCAGCAACAAGTACTGCCCCA
Source organism: uncultured Acidobacteriota bacterium (assembly GCA_963725095.1). Classification (GTDB taxonomy): domain Bacteria; phylum Acidobacteriota; class Thermoanaerobaculia; order UBA5066; family Gp7-AA6; genus DATBFU01. Next base: position 225,438 of record CAVRXJ010000003.1, on the reverse strand, counting down.
CCGACGCCGTGACGCGCGACGGCATGGCCGTCTTCCTGCTGCGCGGCAAGAACGGTTCCGCGTTCCAGCCGCCGGCCGCGACCGGGGCGGTGTTCGGCGACGTCACGACGGGGACGTATCTCGCCAAGTGGATGGAGGCGCTCAAGGCCGCCGGCATCACGCAGGGCTGCGGCGCGGGGAACTACTGCCCGACGGGCACGGTCAAGCGGGGCGAAATGGCCGCCTTCATCAAGAACACCTTCGGCCTCTAGTCTCCGGACACCTGTCCACGTCACGTCCCGACGCGCTGGCCATGCGGCCAGCTGCGTCCGGGCACGTCCCGCTTCTACAATTGAGGCAATGAATCCCCGACCCGGTCGGTCGGGGGCGAGAGAGAGCCGCTCGCGGGAACGGCGCTCCCTCTTCCCCGAAATCCTGGCTGGCGTGCGTCCGGTCGCCGGCGACGCTGTTTCCTTTCGCGAACAATCGGCGGCCGCCGATGGGCATTCGGTTCGCCGCGGCGATCCTCGTGGCGACAGCCTGGCCCGCGGCGCGCGGCGCGGCCCTGTCGGCTCCCCCTCCGGAAGTCGCGGCGCTGACGCCCGACTCCGGCCCTGCCTCCGGAGGCACCGCGGTCGCCGTCGCCGGCTACCCGTTTCAGGCCGGCGCCACGCTGAAGATCGGGCCGTCGTCGGCCTCCGGCGTCTCCGTCGCGGGGCTCACGCGCTTGAACGCCACGGCGCCGGCCCTGCCCGCGGGGACCCTGCACGACGTCGTTCTGACCAACGCCGACACGGCGACCGCGGTCCTGCCGGGAGGCTGGTTCGCGGACTACTCCGACGTGCCCGCCTCCCACCCGTTTCACACCGCCATCGTGAAGATCAGCCGCAAGGGGATCACGACGGGCTGCGGCGCCGGAAACTACTGCCCCGACACGAACGTCACGCGGGGCCAGATGGCGGTCTTCCTCCTGCGCGGCAAGCACGGCGGCTCCTACCTGCCTCCGGCGGCGACCGGAACGGTCTTCACCGACGTCCCGGCGAACGCCCCCTTCGCACGCTGGATCGAACAATTCGCCGCCGAAGGGATCACCAGCGGTTGCGGCGCCAAGAAGTACTGCCCGGACCAGAACGTGACGCGCGGCGAGATGGCGGTCTTCCTCCTGCGCTCGGAGCACGGCGCCGGGTTCCTGCCGCCCGCCGCGAAGGGCACGCTCTTCACCGACGTGCCCGCGACGGCTCCCTTCGCGAAGTGGATCGAGCAGCTCGCGGGCGAAGGCGTCACCGCCGGGTGCGGTCCCGGCCTCTTCTGTCCGGGCAGCACGAGCACCCGCGCGCAGATGGCGGCCTTCCTGAACCGCACGTTCAACGGGGACATCATCCGTTTCCTGGAGCAGGCGACCTGGGGCCCGACGGACGCCCTCATCGCGCACGTGCGGCAGGTGGGCATCGGCGGCTACCTCGACGAGCAGTTCGCGGCGCCGACGACCGGCTATCCCGCGCTCCCGCTCGAGCCGGACGAGATCCCGCTCGACTGCGACTCCGACTGCCAGCGGGACAAGTACACGACCTACCCGCTGCAGCGGCGCTTCTTCACCAACGCGCTCTACGGCAACGACCAGCTCCGGCAGCGCGTCGCCTGGGCCCTCCACAGGATGTTCGTCGTCTCGGGTTGGGACCTGTCGCAGCCCGCCTGGATGACGCCGTACCTCCAGGTCTTCGACCGCAACGCCTTCGGCCACTACCGCCACATCCTGGGCGAGATCACGCTCAACCCGGCCATGGGCGACTACCTCGACATGATGGACAGCACCAAGTGGGACCCCAACGAGAACTACGCGCGGGAGATCCTGCAGCTCTTCTCGATCGGCGTGTTCAAGCTCAACCCGGACGGCACGCCCCAGGTCGACGCGCAGGGCCTTCCGCTCCCGACGTACGACCAGAGCGTCGTCACCGCGTTTGCGCGGGTCTTCACCGGCTGGACGGGCGCGCCGCCCCCGATGAACGGCGTGCCGAACTACCGGGATCCGATGGTGCTCGTCCCCGACGATCACGACACCGGCTCGAAGAAGCTCTTGAACGGCGTCACCCTGCCGGCCGGCCAGACGGGCACGGAGGATCTGAACGACGCGCTCGACAACATCTTCCACCACCCGAACGTCGGCCCCTTCGTCTCGCGGTACCTGATCCGCAGCCTCGTGACCAGCAACCCGAGCCCCGGCTACGTCGCGCGGATCTCCGCCGTCTTCGACGACGACGGCATCGGCGTGCGCGGCGACCTGAAGGCCGTCGTCCGCGCCGATCCTCCTCGACCCGGAGGCGCGCGGCGACGTCAAGGACGATCCGGACTACGGGCACCTGAAGGAGCCCGTGCTCTTCGTGACGAACATCCTGCGCGCCTTCGACGCGCACGCGGCTGCGGATTCCTCGCAAAGCGACGGCTACCTCGATCCCTTCACCTGGGACATGAGCCAGGACGTCTTCCGGCCCGACAGCGTCTTCAGCTATTACCCGGCGGACTACGTCGTCCCCGGAACGAGCCTCGCGGGACCGGAGTTCGGCATCCTGAACGCCACGACGGCGCTCGCCCGCGCCAACTTCGTGCAGTTCCTGACCTTCTGGCAGATCGACCCGTCGGACAACGGACCGAAAGGGACGGCGATCGACCTGACGCGGCTCGAGCAGCTCGCCGCGGCCAATCCGGACGCGCTCCTCTCGGAGCTCGACCGGCTGCTCCTGCACGGAACGATGTCCGCCGAGATGCGCGCGAGCATCCGGCAGGCCGTGGACGCCATTGCCGTGCACCAGCCGCAGCTGGCGGCGCCGCAGGCCCTGTACCTGGTGGCGACGTCCTCGCAGTACCAGGTCGAGAGGTGAGCATGGACCGATCCCGGAGAGAGTTCCTGGCCCGGACGGGTTGCGCGGCCCTCGGCATGGCCGCCTTCCAGGCCGGTCTCGACAAGCTCGGGCTGATCAGCGCGCTCGCGCGCCCGGCGGTGGCCGACTACCGCGCCCTCGTCTGCATCTTTCTCGGCGGCGGCAACGACGGCAACAACACCATCGTGCCCCTCGACACCACGGGCTACAAGAACTACAGCGACGTGCGCGCATCCTCCGGCCTCGCGCTGCCCAAGGGAACGCTCCTGCCGATCACGCCGTCGAGCCTCGGCGCGCCCTTCGGCCTGCACCCGAGCATGCCCGAGCTGAAGACGCTCTTCGACGGCGGAACGCTCGCCGTCGTGTCGAACGTGGGGCCGCTCGTGCAGCCGCTCACCCGCCAGCAGTTCCAGGACGACGAGCCGCATCCCTATGCCCTCTTTTCCCACTCGGACCAGGCCACCCAGTGGCAGACCGCGCGGGCCGATCAGGACACACGCATCGGCTGGGGCGGCCGCACCGGCGACTTCGCCGCCGCACAGAACGCGGGAGCCGTCTTCCCCATCGTGACGTCGGTCACCTGGGGCACCTCGCTCTTCGGCCTCGGCCTTTCCACGCGGCCCCTCGGCATCGCTCCGGCGCCCACGCCGCTCGACGAGGTCCTCCTGCTCTACGGCTTCTACGGCTCGTCCGGCGAAAACGCCCGCCTGGCCTCGATGAACCACCTGCGCACCCTGGACCGGTCCGCGACCCTCATCGCCGCGACGAGCGACGCGACGCAGCAGGCCTACGACATCAGCCTCGCGCTCTCGACGGATCCCACGGTCACGACCGCCTTCCCGCACACCGACCTGGGCAACCAGTTGAAGCAGGTCGCCAAGCTCATCAAGCTCAACCAGACGGCGCCGTCTCCCCTGAAGCGCCAGATCTTCTACTGCGAGATGGGCGGCTTCGACACGCACTCCGATCAACTCGACGGACCACGCGGACCTGCTGGCCGAGCTCTCCGGCGGCCTGAAGGCTTTCTACGACGCGACCGTCGAGCTCGGCGTCGCCTCGGGCGTCACGACGTTCACCGTGTCGGACTTCGGCCGCACGCTGGAGCCTTCGGGCGACGGCTACGGCGTCGGGTCCGACCACGCGTGGGGGAACCACCAGTTCGTGATGGGAGGCGCCGTCGCCGGCGGGGACTTCTACGGGGTTCCGGGCGCCAACGGCACCGTCTTTCCGACGCTCACGCTCGGCGGGCCCGACGACACCGACGACCGCGGACGCTGGATCCCGACCTGCGCCGTCGAGCAGTACGCGGCGACGCTCGCCGCATGGTTCGGCGTCGCAGCGGCCGACATCCCGACGATCTTCCCCTTGATCGGCCGATTCACGACGCCGAACCTCGGGTTCCTGGCGTAGGGCCGGCGCGCTCCATCTCGAAGGCGTCCCGGCCCTCGCCGTAGTAGTCCGGAATGCGGCCGACCTTGCGAAACCCGAAGGAGCGGTAGAAGGCCATCGCCGAGGCGTTGCGCACGTCCACCTCGAGGCGCACCGTCGTCGCGCCGGCGCGCCTCGAGGCGCGAGAGAAGCTCGGTGAAGAGCGCCCGGCCCACGCCCTGCCGGCGGGCGCCCGCATCGACGTCGAGCGTCAGGATGCCGCCGACCGTGGGCCGGCGCAGGTAGCCGATCGCGAAGCCGACGAGCCTCCCCCGGGACTGCGCGACGATGGCCTCGAGGCTCTCGAGCTCGAAGAAGCCGGCGATCTGCGCGCGCGTGAAGGCGATCCCCGGCTCGAAGCAGCGGCGGTCCAGTTGGTACATCGCGGACAGATCCTGGCGCCGCGCATCGCGAAGCGCGGCCGCCGGCCGGCCGGGGCCGCGGGTGGCCTTGTTAGCGACGGCGCATCGCCCGATCCGCCTCCCGCTTCAACTCGCGGTCCCGGATCGAGTCCCTCTTGTCGTGGAGTTTCTTGCCCTTGACCAGCGCGATCTCCGCCTTGGCCCGCGAGCCCTTGAAGTAGAGGGAGAGCGGCACGCACGTGACACCGCGCGTGGCGACGGCTCCGGCCCAGCGGTCGAGCTCGCGGCGGTGCAGGAGGAGCTTGCGGTCGCGCTCGGGAAGATGGTTGGTCCAGGAGCCCGCCCCGTACGGCGAGATGTGCGCGCCGACCAGGAAGGCCTCGCCGTCGCGGAACTGGACGTAGGAGTCCTTCAGCTGCGCCCGGCCGTCCCGCAGCGACTTGACCTCCGTGCCGGTCAGGACCAGGCCGGCCTCCGCGCGGTCCTCGATGAAGTACTCGTGGAAGGCCTTGCGATTGCTCGCCACGGGCTTGACCGCAGCCGCCTTCCGGCCGACCTTTTCTTCCCTGTTTCGACTCACCCGGGCGAGTCTACCGGGGCCGGGCTCCCCGTGGCGCCGGCGCCACGCAACTGTCCCTTTTCTGCAACACTCCGGCCGTCACCACGGTCGCCGGAACATGGACAAGTACACCGCAAACCATTTGGAATGAAATGATTGGGAAGTTCGTTGCCTGTTGCGTTCTAACTGGCACCGATGATGCGGATAAGGGGGCGGGAAAAGGCATGAACCGAGCGCAAACCACCCTCCGAACGGGCGTTTCCATCGAGGGCGTCGGGCTCCACTCGGGTCACCCGGCCCGGGCGCATTTCCTTCCCGCTCCACCGGATTCCGGCATCGTCTTCCTGCGCGTCGACCGGAAGCAGACGCGGATCCCCGCGCGCGTTTCCTCGGCGAGCACCTTCGACTACGCCACGACGCTCTCCGCCGAAGGCGTTTCGATCGGAACGGTCGAGCACCTGCTCTCGGCGGCCGTCGGCGAGGGCCTGGACAACTGCATCGTCGAGATCGACGGCCCCGAGGTCCCCATCCTCGACGGGTCGGCCCTTCCGTTCGTCCGTCTCTTCCACGCGGCGGGCTTCGAGCGCCAGGACGCGCCCGTCCGGCCGCTCGCGCCCGGTCGGGAAATCGCGGTGACCCGCGGAGACCGGACGATCCGCTACACGCCGGAAGGCGAGGGGCTGACGATCACCTACGAGATCGATTTCCCGCACCCGACCGTCGGCCGGCAGGCGCTGACCTGGGCCGTCCGGCCCGAGGACTACGCCGCGCGGATCGCTCCCGCCCGCACGTTCGGCTTCCTGCGCGAAGTCGAGGCCCTCCGCGCTCGCGGCCTGGCCCGCGGCGGATCGCTGCAGAACGCCGTCGTCCTCGATGACACAGGCATCCTCTCGGGCCCGCTGCGCTTCCGGGACGAATTCGTGCGGCACAAGATCCTGGATCTCCTGGGCGACCTCGCCCTGCTGGGCCGGCCGCTCCACGGGCGCATCCACGCGCAGAAGGCCGGCCACGCCCTCCACATCGAGCTCGGCCGTGCCATCCTTCAGGCCGTGGAACAGGCCCGAAGAGCGGGAGTCTGCCGCCGTCCCGGACCGTCTCAGGGCCCGCCGCTAGCCGGGCCGCCGGCGGGGCCCGCGCGCCTCGCCTAGAATCCCCCCGTGGCGGCGACCAGCCGGGGCCTCCGGACATCCCTGCTTCTCTGCGCGGCCGTCCTGGCCTGCGCGCCCGCGGCCCGCGCCGAGGAGGAGAAGCCGCAGGTCACCGTCCTGCGGGCGACGACGCAGGGATCGGACGTCTTCCTCAAGTTCCAGCTCACGGGTGTCCTCAACCCGGAGCTCGCGCGCAAGATCGAGGCGGGCCTCGAGACCACGATCCGCTACGAGATCCGCCTGTACCGGCAGTACCGCTACTGGTTCGACAACCTCCTCGACATCCGGCGCTTCGCGGTCTCGGTGACCTTCGACCCCGTGACGCGCGAGTACGTCGTCGTCCAGACGCTCGACGACAAGCCGCTTTCCCGCTCGACCACCGCGGACTTCGAGGACGTCAAGCGCCTGCTCGTGTCCAAGGACAACCTGCTCGCCTTCCACGTGGATCCCGATTGGCCGCAGCGCAACCTGATCGTCCACATGCGGGCGGCCTTCGATTCCGGATACCTCTTCGCGTTCATTCCCGTGGACTACCGCACGCCGTGGAAGAAGGGAAAGAAATTCGCGATCCGCGACGCCGCGGACGCCGTGAGGCGCCTCCGGTGAAGATCGCCACCGAGTTCCTGCGCCGCCGCAAGGACAACCGCCTCATCGTGGGCCTCGTCCTCGCCGTCCTCGTGATCTGGGCGGCGGTCTCGGTGCGTCGAGCAGCGCGCCGCGGAGCTCGAGCCCTCGACGATCACGCGGGGCCTGCTGCTCTTCGTCCTGTCGTACATCAACGTCACGCTGATCGCGGCCGTCCTCTTCGTCCTCGGGCGGACGCTGATCAAGCTGTGGCTCGACCGACGACACCCGGCGCTGGGCTCGCGGTTCCAGACGAAGCTGCTCGTCACGTACATCGGGCTGACCGCGATTCCCGTGGCGCTCGTCTTCTACTACGCCACGGGCCTGCTTCAGAACTCGATCGACCGCTGGTTCTCGACCCCCGTGCGGCAGGTCGTCCAGCAGGCGCGCGCGGTCCAGGACCGCGCCGAGCGGCGGGTCCTGGAGGACGCCCTCGGCCAGGCCAGGGCCCTCGCGGCCCTTCCCTCCGCCGCCGGAGACGACGCCGGCGCCCTCGAAGCCTTCCGCCGCGAACGGGGGCTCGACACGGTCGAGGCCTACCGCGCCGGGGCGCGCGTCGGCGTCTCGGCGAACGATCCGGAGCCGCCGGCGCTCTCCGCCGAGACGCTCGGCGGAGACGGCGCCGAGGGCGAGCCGTTCAAGATCGAGGTGCTTCCCGACGGAAGCCACCGCTACCGCGCCGCCTTCCGCTCGGCCGACCGGGTCTACGCCGCCGGCATCCGCATTCCCGCCGCCGAGGCGCAGGCCCTGGACTCGATCGCCGCCGCCTGGAGCGAGTACCAGAAACTCGAGGTGCAGAAGCCGGCCATCAAGGCGGCCAACATCTCGACGTTCCTCCTGATCACGCTGGCGATCCTGTTCGCCTCGACCTGGACGGGGCTGACCCTCGCGCGGCGGGTCACCGGTCCCATCAGCGCCCTGGCCGCGTCCACGGGCCGCCTGCGCTCGGGCGACTTCTCCGCCCGCGTCGACGTGCCGGCCACCGACGAGCTCGCCGTGCTCGTCGAGTCCTTCAACCGGATGGCCGCGGGCCTCGAGGAGGCGCGCGGGCGCGCTGCTGCACTCCAACGAAGAGATGCAGGCCTCCAACCGGAGGCTCGAGCTCGAGCGGCGCCTCTTCTCGACCGTTCTCGAATCGGTCACGACCGGCGTCATCGCGTTCGACGCCGACGGCCAGATCACCGTCTGCAACCCGGCGGCGCGGGTCCTGCTCGATCTCTCGGAAGAAGTCACCGCCGTCTCGCTCGCCGCCCGGAAGGACCTGGAGCCTCTGGTGTCGCTGCTCGAGGAGGCCCGCGCCGGCGCCCCGGCGACCTCGCCGCGCGAGCTCGTGCGCGCCGGCGAGGGGGGCGAGCGGCACCTCGAGGTGTCCGTCCGGCCGCTGTCCCCGGCCGACGGGAGCGAGCGCGGCGGCTGGGTGCTCGCGCTGGAGGACACGACGCACGTCGCGCGCGAACAGAAGCTCGCGGCCTGGAACGAAGTCGCGCGCCGGGTCGCGCACGAGATCAAGAACCCCCTGACGCCGATCCGGCTGTCGGCGGAGCGGATCCTCCGCCGGTTCCGCGCCGGCGAGCCCGACCTGCCCGAGGCGATCGAGCGCGGCACGCGGATCATCGTCGAGGAGGTCGGGTTCCTGAAGACGCTCGTCAACGAGTTCTCGCGCTTCGCGCGCCTGCCCGGAGATGCGCCCGCAGCCGTCGGACCTCGCCGCGCTGGCGCGCGCGGCCGCCCGCCTGTTCGAAGGCGCCCGCGAGGGCGTCGCCGTTCGGGTCGAGTCGCACCTGCGCCGCGAGACGGTCGTGCTCGACCCGGACCAGATGAAGCGGGTGCTCGTGAACCTGATCGACAACGCCCTGGAGGCCTGCGGTGAAAGCGGCGAGATCCTCGTGCGCCTCTCCGACCGCGACGGCTGCTGCACGATCGAGGTCGCCGACACGGGCCGCGGCGTGCCGCAGCGCGACCGGGACAAGCTCTTCCTGCCGGACTTCACCACCAAGGGCCGCGGCACCGGGCTCGGCCTCGCCATCGTCTACCGGATCGTCGCGGACCACCGCGGCACGATCCGCGTCGAGGACAACCGGCCGCGCGGGGCGCGGTTCATCATCGAGCTGCCCGCCGCGTGAAGAAGCGACGCGTCCTGCTCATCGACGACGAGAAGGCCGTCCGGGAGACGCTCTCGGCGATCCTGGCCGACGAGGGGTACGTGGTGACCTCCGTGGCCTCGGGCGAGGAGGGGCTCCGGCGCCTGACCGAGGAGCCGTTCGACCTCGCCTTCCTGGACGTCTGGCTGCGGGACCGGGACGGGCTCTCGATCCTCGAGGCCGCGCGCGAGAGGCTGCGCGACGTGCCCGTGATCATGATCTCGGGGCACGCCAGCGTCGAGACGGCGGTCAAGGCCGTGCGCCTGGGCGCCGAGGACTTCCTCGAAAAGCCGCTGTCGCTCGAGAGGGTCCTCCTGACGGCGCAAAAGGCGATCGAGCGGCGCAGCCTCCTCGCCCAGATCGCCTCGTTTCGCGGGCGGAGCGAACCCGAGGAGCTGGTCGGCGACTCGCCGCCCATGCGCCGCCTCAAGGAAGAGATCGCGCGCGTCGCGCCCACCGACGCCCGCGTCCTGATCACCGGCGAGAACGGAACCGGAAAGGAGCTCGTCGCCCGGGCCCTGCACCGCCTCTCGGCGCGGGCCGATTCGCCGCTGATCGAGGTCAATTGCGCCGCGATTCCCGAGGAGCTGATCGAATCGGAGCTCTTCGGCCACGTGCGGGGATCGTTCACCGGCGCCGCCGAGGACCGCCGCGGAAAGTTCGAAGAAGCCGACGGCGGCACGCTCTTCCTCGACGAGATCGGAGACATGTCCGCCCGCACGCAGGCCAAGGTCCTGCGCGCGCTCCAGGAGGGGCGGTTCACGCGCGTGGGCGGGGCCCGCCCGATCGCTTCCGACGCGCGGGTCCTGTCCGCCACCAACAAGAACCTGCCCGCCGAGATCGGGCGCGGCCTCTTCCGGGAGGATCTCTTCTTCCGCCTGGCCGTCGTTCCGCTCGACGTCCCTCCCTTGCGCGAGCGCACCGGCGACCTCCCGTTGCTCGCGCGGCACTTTCTCGAGCAGGCCTCGCACCGCTTCGGACGCCGGGGAAAGACCCTCTCGCCGGAGGCCCTCGAGGCCCTCCAGGCCTATCGCTGGCCCGGCAACGTCCGGGAGCTGCGCAACCTCGTCGAAAGGCTGATGATCCTGTCGCCGAGCCAGGAGATCGCCCTGGACGACCTCCCGGCCGAGTTCCGCCGCGAGGACGGCGCCATCCCGCCCGACGCGCCGCTGCGCGAGGCGCGCGAGGACTTCGAGCGCCGTTACATCCTGGCCGCCCTGCGGCGCCACCGCGGCAACGTCACGCGCGCCGCGGAGACGCTGGAGATCGAACGGTCGAACCTCTACCGGAAGCTGAAGTCGTATGGGATCGAGGTGGAGAGGGAGTAGGGAATGAGCAGGGCGATCAGAGATCGTCCATGAGCTTGTTCTCGAGGACCAGGTCCCCGGAGAAGTTCTCGATCCGCAGATAGTGCTCGGCGGCCATGTAGAGGGCCTCGGCGGGGGTGAGGCCGACGATTTCGGAGCCGACGATCGGCCACGCCGTAGCGCTCCGCCTCGGACCGCACGCACTCGAAGACGCGGTGGAGCGGGGTCTTCTTGTAGTTGGTCATGTTGATCGAGACCTGCACCTGGCCGCGGTCGGCGAGCTCGACGCCCATGGCCTTGACGTAGCGGAAGCCGCCGCCGATGTGCCGGATCGACTTCGCGATGCGGTCGGCCACGGAGAGGTCCTTCGTGCCGAGGTTGATGTTGTAGGCGATCAGCGGCGCCCGCGCCCCCACGGCGACGACGCCCGCGGTCGGGTGCGGTCGGTCGGGGCCGAAGTCGGGCTTCCACTCGGGCGCGGCCATCTTGGCGGCGAATCCCTCGAACTCCCCCTTGCGGATCTCCGCGAGGTTGCGCCGGCGTTCCGAAGAGGCCGCGTCCTCGTACAGATAGACCGGAACTCCGAACCGCTCGGCGATCTCCTCCCCCACGCGGCGCGACAGCGCGACACACTGCTCGACCGTGGCTCCGCGGATCGGGATGAACGGCACGACGTCGACCGCTCCCATCCGCGGATGCTCGCCCGGCGTGCCGGGTCAGGTCGATCCGGGGCAGCGCGGCCTCGAAGAGAGCCCGGACCGCCGCCCGGACACCGTCCTCGTCGCCGACGAGCGTCAGGACGCTCCGGTTGTGCGAGGCGTCGGACGACACGTCGAGCAGCCGGGCGCCCGGAGCCGCGCGGACGGCGGCCGCGATCTCCTCGACGCGGGCGAGGTCCCGGCCCTCGGAGATGTTCGGAACGCATTCGATGACCGTCTTCATGCCGGCGAGAGTTTATAATCGACGCAATCGTGAAATTGAAAAAGCCTCTTTCTCCTCGGGCCGCCGGCACCGGGGCCGCCCGATGAGCGGCGCTTCGACCAATCCGGGCATCTACCCCGGAAACCCCTCCCTTCCGAAGGAAGTCCGGGAAAAGATCCTCTCCACCTTCAAGCACACCCTGAACCTCTACCAGGAGGGCAAGCTCGACGACTGCGTGATCGGGTGCGACTTCATCCTGAAGATGGACCCCCGCTTCTCGCCCGCGCGCCGGCTCCTCGAAAAGGCGAAGAACCCCGCGGCGGACATCGACCTGATCGAGCTCGAGGCGATCGTGGCGACGACGCCCGTCGCGCCAGCAGCGGGCCTCGGCGGACGCCGAGAAACTCCTCGTGCGGGCCGTCGAGAGCTACAACGCGCGGGACTTCGACGCCTGCATCAACGCCGCGGAGCAGGTCCTGACCGCGCTTGCCCGGCAACGTCCACGCCGCGGACCTGATCGAGAAGGCCCGCCGGAAGAAGGAAGTCCAGAGCGACTTCGAGGCGTCCCGCACGCGGGCGCTCGCGCTGCTCGAGGCGCGGCGCCACAAGGACGCCGCGATCGAGCTCGACCGGATGCGCGCGCTCGATCCGGAGCACCCCGCGGTCTCCCTGCTCGAGCGCCGCATCGCCGACGCGGGCAGCCGGCCGGCCGCGGCGGCGCCGCGAACCCGAGCCGAGCCTCGGCGGCATGATGGATCTCGGCGAGGACGGGGGCGCCGGCGGCCACTTCGACACCCCGAGCTCGGAGCCGCAGCATCTCCTTCGACTCCACGGCGCCGCCTCCGCCGGCGGCCGGCGGCCTCGACGCCCTTTCCCTCGATTCCCTGACGCTCGACGGGAGCGACCATGGAACGGCCGTGCTGCCGCCACCGGACTTTCCCGCCACGCGCCGCGGTCCGCTCGACCTCCCCGGTGCGGCGCCGGGAGGCGGCCGCGGCTCCCCCGGCGACCTCTGGAGCGAGGGCGCGGCGGCCGAATCGCGGCGCCTTCCGCAGCGCCGCCGCCGCCCGTCCCGGCCGTCCGCGCCGGCGGCGGACTCGGGCAAGGCCGGCCAGGAGGTCGCGCAGCTGCTGCGCCAGGGAGACGACGCCGCCGCCCGCGGCGACCACGAAGCCGCCATCGAGGTCTGGTCCCGGATCTTCCTGATCGACATCAACAGCGTCGAGGCGGTCACGCGCATCGAAAAAGCGCGCCAGGACATGGCCGAAGGCAACAAGCAGATCTCCGAGACCCTGCGCCGCGGACAGCAGGCCTTCGAGGCGGGAGACCTGGCGGCCGCGCGCGCCGCCTTCCTGGAGGTTCTCGCGGTCGAGCCGAGCGAGACCACCGCCCGCTCCCTTCTGGACCGCGTCGAACAGGAGATGGCCGGCGCCGCCGACGCTCCCCCGTCGTCGGAGCCTTCGCTCGACGAGGGGCTCGAGGACCTCGCGGCCGCCTCCCCCGGAACCAGCGCCCAAGCCGAAAGCGAGCCGGCTCGCCGTGCGCGTCAATCCCAAGGTCGCGATGATCGGAGCGGCCTTCGTCGTCCTGGTGGCGGCCGGGTCGTGGCTCGTGCTTCGCCAGCCCAAGCCCGTGGCGGCTCCCGCCGCGCCGGTGCGGCCGGGAGGCTCCCTGGAGAAGGCGACGGCCTTCTTCCAGGAGGGCAAGATTCCCGAGACGATCGCCGAGCTCAAGCGCATCCGCCCGTCGGACCCCGACTACGCGAAGGCGAAGCAGCTGCTCGACACGCTCGGCAAGACCCCGGGCGAGGCCGCGCCGGCGGCCCCTGCGCCGCCGGCCGGCGCCGCGGGCGCGCCGGGCGGCTTCGACCCCGCCCCCGATCGGGCCCGCGCCGAGAAGGCGCTGGCCGAAAAGCGCTACATCGACGCGCTGAAATCCTTCAGCGCGGTGGCGTCCTACTTCCAGGGCGAGCCGGCCTTCGCGGAGGCGATGACGACCGCCGCCGACAGGGTCGCGGAGCTGACGCCGGCGGTCAAGCTCTACAACGAAGCGGAATACGAGACCGCGATCCCCGTGCTCTGGCGGATCTACCAGGCCGACAAGGGCAACCAGGACGCCCGCTCGTACCTGCTGCGCTGCTATGCGAATCAGGGCATCACGCAGCTTCAGAACGGTCTCTACCAGAAAGCCAAGGCTTCCTTCGACGAGGCCCTCGCGCTGGATCCGCAGGACACCGAGATTCTGCGGCATCGGAAGTTCGCCGAGCGCTACCAGAAGGGAGACCTCGACCTGATGGGGCGCATCTACGTGCGCCACCTTTCCCACCGGCCTTGAGCGCCGACGGACCGGCCGAGCCCGAAGCCCCGGGCCGCCTCGTCGATTTCCCGCTCCGGGAGGAGGGCCGCTCGGACCTGCTTCGCGGCGCCCCTGGCCGCCGAGGCGGCGGGGCAGCCCGGCAGGCAGCGGGATGCCGGCCGCCCCGCTGTCGGCGCGGGCCGTCGCCTTCGCCGCCGACCTGGCCGGCACGTCCCTCGCGGTGACCCTCGCCGTGATCGCGGCGGTCACGGTCGCCGGGCGCGCGCCCCGGCTCGCCGGGCTGCCCTGGGCCGCGGCCTTCGCGCTCGCTTACTCCTTCGTGTTCGTCGTCCTGCCGCTCACCCTGTTCGGACGCACGGTGGGCATGAGCCTGGCCGGACTCGCCGCGGCGGCCGGGCCGTCGGGGCGGCGCCTGACTCCGGGCGAGGCGGCGCGGCGCTGGGCGGGAACGCTGCTGGCGGCGGCGGCGCTCGGCCTGCCTTTGCTGTGGACCCTGCGGGACCCGTCTTCGCCCACGCCGGCGGACCGCTTCTCGGGGCGACCCCTCGTCCGGGATCTCGAGGGATGAGAGGCGGCGGGTGAGGCCCGAGATCCGTCCCGGGCCGCGCGCTTGACTCTCCCGGCCCGACGCCCAAGACTCAGCGCTCCATGAAGCGCCCCCTCCGGGTCGCCGTCGCCCAGATCGACACCACGATCGGCGACTTCGGCGGCAACGCCACGAAGATCCTCGCCGCCGGCCGCCGGGCCGAATCGGAGGGCGCCGACCTCGTGCTCTTCCCCGAGCTCGCCGTCTGCGGGTATCCGCCGCGCGACCTCGTCGAGCGGCGCGCCTTCCTCGACGAGACCGAGAAGACGGCCGCGCGGATCGCGCGCGCCTCGGGACGCGCGCTCTGGCTCTTCGGATCCCTGGCGCGCAACCGGGCCCGAACCGGGCGCACGGTCTTCAACGTGGCGATCGCCGCCCGCCGCGGGAGGGCCGTCGCGGTGTACCACAAGCGCCTGCTGCCGACCTACGACGTCTTCGACGAGGGGCGCTACTTCGAGCCCGGCACGCGGCCCCTCGTGCTCACCGTCGCCGGCGCGCGCGTCGGCGTCACGGTCTGCGAGGACATCTGGAACGACAAGACGTTCTGGAAGCGCCCCCTCTATCCCGACCGACCCGGTCTCGGAGCTGCGGGGGCTGCGCCTCGATCTCCACGCCAACATCTCGGCCTCCCCCTACGCGCTCGGCAAGGAGCGCCTGCGGGAGCGCTTCATGGGGCAGATCGCGCGGCGCTCCGGCGTGCCGCTCGTCTCCTGCAACCTGGTCGGCGGCAACGACAGCCTCGTGTTCGACGGCGGCTCGATGGCGCTCGACGCGCGCGGCCGCGTGGTCGGGCGCGGGAGATCCTTCCAGGAGGACTTCTGGACGATCGACCTGCCGGGCGGCCGGGCCCCGATCGCGGCGGCCGAGCCGGACGCGGCGCGGATCCGCCGGGCGCTCGTTCTGGCGCTCTCCGACTACGTCGGCAAGTGCGGCTTCCGGAGCGTGGTCCTCGGCCTGTCGGGCGGCATCGACTCCGCCGTGACGGCGGCGCTCGCCGTCGAGGCGCTCGGCGCCGGACCGCGTCGTCGGCGTGGCGATGCCCGGGCCCTATTCGTCGGCGGGAAGCGTGACCGACGCGCGGGAGCTCGCCCGCCGCCTCGGCATCCGGCTGCTCGAGATCCCGATCGGCGGCGTGCTGGACGCCTACCGCGCGACGATCGAGCCGGCGCTCGGGCCGGTCCGGCGAACGCTCACGGAGGAGAACCTGCAGGCCCGCATCCGGGGAGCGATCCTCATGGCGCTCTCCAACCACGAGGGGCACCTGGTGCTCTCGACGGGCAACAAGTCGGAGATCGCCGTCGGATACTGCACGCTCTACGGAGACATGGCGGGCGGCTACGCCCTCCTCTCGGACGTTCCGAAGACGCTCGTCTACGCGCTCGCGCGGCGAGATCAACCGCGACGCCGAGCGCATCCCGCAAGTCCTCCATCGACAAGCCGCCCTCGGCCGAGCTCGCTCCCGGCCAGAAGGACAGCGACTCGCTGCCTCCCTACGCCAAGCTCGATCCCCTGATCGAGGCGCTCGTCGACCACGCGCTGCCGTTTCCCGAGGCGGCGCGGCGCGCGGGCGTCTCGCGCGCGGTGGCCCGCCGGATCGCGGGCCGGATCGCGGGCAACGAATACAAGCGCCGCCAGATGCCGCCGGGGCCGAAGGTGACCGGAAAGGCCTTCGGCGAGGGGCGACGGTACCCGATCGCGCAGAAGTTCGGCATCTGAGGCCAGCGTTGAGCGGGACCGGCGAGAAGTACGTCTGGAAGGAGATCCCGGGCTCTTCCCACGACGTGCTGCGCCGGCGCATCCGGGCGCTCGCGCCGGGCCGGCGCCTGCTCGACCTCGGGCGCCGCGGGCGGCCACCTCGGACGCGCCGTGCGCGACCGCTGCGCCTTCCTGGCCGGCGTGGAGCCGGATCCCGGCGTGCCCGCGTCCGCGCGCAGCGGATACGACGACTGGCGCTCGACCGACGCGCTCTCGGCGGGACCGTGGCCCGAGCCCTTCGACGTCGTCGTCTGCGCCGACGTGCTCGAGCACCTGCCCGAGCCCGAGCGTCTGCTCGGAAGGATCTCGCAGTGGCTGGCTCCGGAGGGAATCCTTCTGGTGTCGCTGCCCAACGTCGCCAACGTCACGATCCGCGCTCGCGCTCGCGGCCGGGCGTTTCCGCTACGCCGAGCGCGGGATCCTGGATCGCACGCACCTGCGGTTCTTCACGCGAGCGACGGGCCGGGAGCTCCTCGAGCGGGCCGGCTTCCGCGTCGCGGCGGTCGAGGCGACCGCCATGCCCTACGAGCTCGCGCTGCCGGCGCTCGCGCGGCCGCCCTGGAGCGCCGCGGTGCGGGCCTTCTCCGGCGCCAGCGCGGGGCTGCTTCCGACGCTCTTCGGTTACCAGTTCGTGTTCGAGGCGGTCCGAGGGGACGCCGCCTGAGCCGCGCGGCCGATCGGGCGGCGCTCGATCGTGCCGGCCTACAACGAGCGCAACCGCATCGAGGCTTCCCTGCGGGCGATCGCGGACTGGGTTCGCTCCCGGCCGGGCGGATGGGAATGGGAAGTGCTCCTGGTCGACGACGGCTCCTCCGACGGCACGATCGCCGTGGCCGAGCGCGTGGCGGCGGAGGCCGGCCTGCCCCTCACCCTGATCGGCCACGGAAAGAACCGGGGCAAGGGCGCCGCGATCCGCACCGGCGTGCTGGCGACCGCGGCAGACCCGATCCTGGTCTCGGACGTCGACCTTTCGACGCCGCTCTCCGAGTGGGTCAAGCTCGCCGAGCGGCTCCCGACGCACCCCATCGCGATCGGGTCGCGCGCGCTCGAGCGGGACCTCGTGCGGCGCAAGCAGCCGTTCTACCGGCAGCTGCTCGGCCGGGGCGGGCAACCTCCTCGTGCGCCTCTTCGCCGTGCCCGGAATCCGCGACACGCAATGCGGCTTCAAGCTCTTTCGCGGCGACGTCGCCCGGCGGCTCTTCGGCCGCGCGCGGATCGACCGCTTCGCCTACGACATGGAGATCCTCTACCTCGCGCGCCGCGAAGGGATCGCGATCGCCGAAGTCCCGGTGCTCTGGTTCAACTCCGCCGACTCGCGCGTCTCGCTCGTGCGCGACTCCCTCGTCACGCTGTGGGACCTGCTGAGGATCCGGTGGATCCACCGGAAGGATTCGTGACCGGGAGGCCGATCCGCGGTCGGCGCCGCTTCGAAGAGAGGGGCGAGTCGGAGGGCGAGGCCGGCGGCGAGGAGCGGGGCGAGGGCGGAGGCGGTCCGGGCGAAGGAGGTTCGGACGAGCCAGTCCGGCCCGAAGACGCAGAAGGCCGGCAGGATCGCGTAGGCCGCGAGCGGAACGGCCGCGAGCGCGAGAAGGCGGTCTCCCGCGGGCGAGGGGCGGCCCGCCCAGAAGCAGCAGGGCCAGGGCGAGCAGAGCGGGCGCGGCCGGCACGACGGCCTCGGACACGATCGTTCGCAGACCGAGCCAGAGGCGGGACGAGAAGCTCCGGGAGCGCCGAGCAGGCCGAAATCGAAGTCGCGCAACGGGAGCGGGCCGCGCAGGATCCGGTGCGCCGCGACGACCGCGAGGGCGGGCAGGAGGGCGGCGGCGGCCACGCGCCGGCGCTCGCGCCACGGCAGGCGCCGGCGCAGACGACCGCGAGCAACGCCGCGGCGGCCGCGGCGAAGAGACCCTCGTTCTTCAGCGCGGCGGCGCCCGCGGCCGCGACGCGCCAGCCGTCCGATCGCCCCGGCGTCCCCGTCGAGCGCGTCGGCCAGGGCCGTGCCCGCGAGGAGGAGAACGAAGGAGAGCGGGACCTCGGCCATGCCGGTCGTGAAACCGCGGTAGAGCGGCTCGAAGAGCGACAGCGCCGCGGCGGCCGCGAGGCGAACCGGAGGCGGCGCGCCCCGCCGGCGAAGCCAGCCCGCCAGAAGCAGGGCCGTCGCCGCCTGAAGCGCCGGGAAGAGCAGCGCCATCGCGTGGTCGTCGAAGCGTCCCAGGAGAAAGGAGATCCCGGCGTACAGGAACGGGAGGCCGAGCGGGTACTCGGGGTGTGTGAAGCGCGAGCTCCGGCATCCGCCAGGTCCAGGCCGGGAGCGCGGCGGACCCGAAGATCGTCTTGCCCTTCCAGCCCCAGATCGCGAGGTAGTCGGTCGCCCACATCGGCTCGGTCAGGGCGCGGAGGGTGTAGAGGAGCACGCCGAGGCACGAGCAGGAGAAAGCAGGCCGAGACGGACCGTTCTCGGACCCCTCCTGCCAGGACCCTCCCGCTGGAACGGAGGCCGGCGCCTCAGGCGGCCTGCCGCGGCGGCCGATCCCGCACAGAACGAGGTATGGGATCCACCCGGGGCGGATCCCGGCCGCGAGGCAGAGGGGCACGTAGCCTGCCGAGGATCAGCAGACCCAGAGCGAAGCCCCAGGCCAGCCGCTCCGGCGACGATCGCGGGCTCTCCGGCCAGCAGCGCGCCCGCCGCCGCAATCGCCCGCCGCGGAGGAGAGCAGCAGGATCCCGGCGACGCGCCGCGAGGCTCGGGAAGAGGCCGCTCACGGCGCGCGCACGAGCAGCGCGCCGCCGGGCACCCGCGCGACCTCCCGCCAACCGTCGGGGCGCTCGTTCCCGTACACGGCGAGCACCCAGCCGCCGGGGACCTCCCGAGGGCGCGAGCAGCGCCGGCCGCGGCGCAAACTGGTACGCGACGAGATTGCGGGCCGCGTCGGTCGGCGACGGCGCGACGACGGCGACGCCGGCCGTTCCCGGCGGGAGGCCGCGCCGCGCCGACTCGAGGAAGAAGAAGAAGCGCCGGTCGAACGCGGCCGAGGAGCCGTCGAGACGCCGCAGCGGCCAGGTCGCGGTCCGCGTCGTGGGCGAGCAGGCGAAGCCGCGGCGCGCGAGCTCGCTCGGGCGGTTGGGCTGGACCGTGAAGAGCAGGACGAGGAGCGCGAAGGCGAGGAGCGCGACGCGCGCGCCGCGTCCTCATGCCACCAGCGGGAAGCCTTCGCACAGCTCCCGAACGCCGCGCCGGACCTCGGCGCGAACGGCCTCGTCCTCGGGAGCCTCCAGGATCCGCGCGACCGCGCCGGCGATGACCTCCATCTCCGGCGAGACCCATCCCGCGCGTCGTCACGGCGGGCGTCCCGATCCGGATTCCGGACGCGACCATCGGCGGCCTGGGGTCGAAGGGAATCGTGTTCTTGTTCACCGTCAAGCCGACGGCGTCGAGGGCCTTCTCCGCCTGCTTGCCCGAGAGCCCGCGCGCCCCGACGTCGACGAGCATCAGGTGGTTGTCGGTGCCGCCCGACACGAGCCGGAAGCCGCGGGCCGACAGGGCCGCGGCCAGGGCCTTCGCGTTCTCGACGATCCGGCGCTGGTAGTCGGCGAACTCCGGCGTCGCCGGCCTCGGCGAACGCGACCGCCTTGGCCGCGATGACGTGCTCGAGCGGCCCGCCCTGCATGCCCGGGAAGACGTTGCGGTCGAGGTCCTTGGCGCGGTCGGCGCGGCAGAGCACGAGACCGCCGCGCGGGCCCCGCAGCGTCTTGTGCGTCGTCGTCGTCACGAACGGGGCGTGCGGCACCGGAGAGACGTGCAGCCCGGCGACGATCAGCCCCGCCACGTGCGCGACGTCGGCCATCAGGACGGCGCCGACCTCGTCGGCGACCTGGCCGAAGCGCGCGAAGTCGATCTCGCGCGCGTAGGCGGACGCGCCCGCGATGATCATCTTCGGGCGGTGCTCGCGCGCCAGCGCCGCGAGCTGCTCGTAGTCGATGCGCTCGTCCTCGCGCCGCACGCCGTAGGCCACGACCTTGTACTCGCGGCCCGAGAACGAGAGCGGATGCCCGTGCGTCAGGTGGCCGCCGTGCGAAAGATCCATTCCGAGGATCGTGTCGCCGGGCTTGAGCGCCGTCAGGTACACGGACATGTTCGCCTGGGAGCCCGAGTGCGGCTGCACGTTGGCGTGCTCGGCGCCGAAGAGCGCCTTGGCGCGGTCGATCGCGAGCTGCTCGACACGGTCGACGAACTCGCAACCGCCGTAGTAACGCTTGCCGGGATACCCCTCCGCGTACTTGTTCGTCAGCACGGAGCCCTGCGCCTCCCGCACGGCGCGCGACACCCAGTTCTCCGAGGCGATCAGCTCCAGGTTGCTGGTTCTGCCGGCGCTCCTCTTCCCGGATCCAGTGCAGGATCTCCGGATCCACGGCCGAGAGCTCGCGGTCGAGAAACGCCAGGGCCGGAAGCAGGGTGTCGGTCTTGCTCATGGTGCGCAGAGTCTACCGTCTCAGCCCACCACGAGGTCCCGGTACTCCGCGTTGCAGAAGCTGTCCGTCATCCCGGCGAGGTGGTCCGCGATCGTCCGGTAGAACTCCGGCCGGGTCCGGTACCGCGCCGCGACTTCGTCCTCGAGGTCCTTCAACGCCACTTCCCGCAGGTACCGGACGCCGAGGACGGGCGCGAGTCCTGCCAGCACGTCGTCGGGCAGGAGCCGCGGGTTGTCCCGGTAGGCGGCGAAGAGCCCCGCGATGACCCGGCGCGCGTGGCCGTCGTGCCGCGAGACCGGGAACGAGTGGATGATGTGACGGTACACGAAGTCCTTGAGCTCCCGGTACCAGCGCCTGCCGGTCTCGGAAAAGCCGACCAGATCGCCCGGGAGGCTCGCGCGCCGCGCGTCGAAAGCCTTCGGATCCCGCACGCCGTTCTCCTCGGCCCAGCGCCCGATCCGTCCGCGCGAAGTTTCGATGAGGTCCCCCGTGAGCGCGGCGATCATTCCGCGGATCAACGCGGCGCGGCGCGAGGCGCGGTCCCGGCCGGAAGGTCGGGAAGACCGCACGAAGCGCGAGATCTCGAGGGCCTCGAGGGCCTCGATGGCCTCCTCCTCCGCCAGCGGCAGCCCGTCCTCCAGATCGTGCGTCTGCTGCGCGATCTCGTCGGACCAGTTCACCAGCTGCGCTTCGAGCGAGCCGCCCGACTCCAGGCAGAGGCCCTCCCGGAAGTCCAGCGGAAACGGAAACGAAACGCTCCAGTTCGTGTGCTTCAGGATCCCCTCGCGCACGTCGTCGGTCAGGTTGAGGCCGGGCTCGTCGTACCGCTTCTCGAGCCGGTCCACGACGCGCACCGACTGGAAGTTGTGTTTGAAGCCGCCCGTCTCCGGGTGGCTTTCGCGCAGGAGGCGGTCGAGGACGCTCTCTCCCGAGTGGCCGAAGGGCGTGTGGCCGAGGTCGTGCCCGAGCGCGATCGCTTCCGAGAGATCCTCGTTGAGCGAGAGCGCTCGGGCGACGCTGCGCGCGATCTGAGACACCTCGATCGTGTGCGTCAGGCGCGTCCGAAAATGGTCGCCCTCGTACGGGATGAAGACCTGCGTCTTGTGCTTCAAGCGGCGAAAGGCGCGCGAGTGGATGATGCGGTCGCGGTCGCGCACGTAGGCGGTCCGCGTGTCTCCGTCGGCGGCCTCGACGGGACCTCGGGCGCGCCGCGCCCGGCTGCTGCGGGAAGCGTAGACGGCCAGCCGCTCCTCCTCGAGCCGCTCGAAGTGCTCGCGGGTGCGGGGGGCGGCCGTGGTCGTCATGGCGTTGCGTGTCCGTGCGAAAGAAGCCAGGCCCGCGCCTCTCCCACGAGGTAAAGCGAGCCGGCGACGATTATAGGGTCGGAGCCGGGCGACTCCAGCGCGCGCGCGAGGGCCCGGGCGACGCCCTCCGTCGGGATCGCCTCCCGGACGGACTCCGCCACGCGCGCCGCGAGCTCCGCCGCCCCCGCCGCCCGGGGCGCCGCGGCAGGAGCCAGGAAGACCGACGCCGCGGCCGGGAGCAGGATCCGCTGCGATCCCCTCGATGTCCTTGTCGGCCATCGCGCCGAAGATCACGGTGCAGCGCCCGAAGAGACCCGAGCCCCGCAGGAAGGCGGCGAGCGCGGCGGCTCCCTCGGGATTGTGGCAGCCGTCGAGCAGCACGAGACGGCCCCCGACGCGGAGCCGCTCGAGACGGCCCGGGCCACCGCACGCGCGCGAGCGCGTCCGGCAGCGGCGCGCGCAAGAGGCGAGGCTCCGCGTCCGCCAGCAGCTCCGCCGCGCGGACCGCGAGCGCGGCGTTCCAGGCCTGGTGCGCGCCGGGCAGCGGTGTCGCGAGCGCCACCTGCCTTCCCGGGAGTCCGGAGCCGAAACCGGGTCCCCTCCGCCGAGACTTCCTCGACGGCGACGTCCAGCTCCTCCGCCGCGTCGTGCCAGACGGCCCCCGCGGCGGCCGCCGCCTCGCGCAGCGCCCCGCGCGCCTCGGCCGCTTCCGCGCGGGCCAGGGCGGGCCTCCCCGCGCGAAAAACGCCGGCCTTCTCCGCGGCGATGCGGGCGAGCGTGGGTCCGAGCTCCTCCATGTGGTCGAAACCGATCGACGTCACGACCGAGAGCGGTCGCCGGCGCCACGTTGGTCGCATCGAAGCGGCCGCCGAGGCCGACCTCCAGGACGGCCAGGTCGAGCCGCCGCTCGGCAAAGGCCACGAACGCGGCCGCCGTCAGGGCCTCGAAATACGTCAGCGGGATCGCCGGCGCCGTCCTCCGCCGCCGGCGAAGACAGCCCCGAGGAGTCGCGTCGAGCTCCGCCGGCGAGACGTCCGCCTCGTCGATCCGGATCCGCTCGGTGACGTCGATCAGGTGCGGCGACGTGTAGAGCCCGACGCGAAGGCCGGACGAAGCCGCGATGGCCGACAGCGTCGCCGCGGTCGACCCCTTGCCGTTGGTTCCCGCGATCAGGACCGAAGGGACGCGCCGCTCGGGACGGCCCAGGCGCTCGCAGAGGGCGCCGATCGCCTCGAGGCCGAGCTTCATGCCCCGCGGGGCGAGGGCGTCGAGGCGCTGGAGGGATCGGTGAACGGACGATCGGTGTTCGGGGAGGCGGACGGGCTCAAGCCCGACGCTGGTCGACGTCCCAGAGCATCCGGAGGCAGCTCGCGAGCGCCGCCTTCATCTCGGAGCGCTCGACGACGAAGTCGAGCATGCCGTGCTCGAGGAGGAACTCGGACTTCTGGAAGCCTTCCGGGCAGGGTCTGGCGGATCGTCTGCTCGATCACGCGCGGACCCGCGAAGCCGATCAGGGCGCCGGGCTCCGCGATGTTCAGGTCGCCCGAGCATCGCGAAGGACGCCGTCACGCCGCCCGTCGTGGGATCGGTCATCACCGAAAGGTACGGGATGCCCGCCTCGGCGAGCCGCCCGAGCGCCGCGGAGATCTTCCCCATCTGCATGAGCGACAGGATCCCCTCCTGCATGCGGGCGCCTCCGGACGTCGAGACGAGGATCAGCGGACGCCGCTCCGCGAGCGCCCGCTCGGCGGCGCGGGCCACCTTCTCGCCCACGACCGAGCCCATCGAGCCGCCCATGAAGAAGAACTCCATCGCGCCGATCAGAACCGGGATCCCCTCGATCGTCCCGGAGCCGATCACGATCGCGTCGGAGGTCCCGATCGATTCCTCGTACTCCTTCAGCCGGTCGCGGTAGCGCTTCGTGTCGCGAAACCGCAGCGGGTCGACCGACCGCAGCTCGCCGTCGAGCTCCGTGTATTTCTCGTCGTCGAAGAGCATGCGCAGCCGCTCCGGCGCGGAGAGGCGGAAGTGGTACCCGCACTTGGGGCAGATCTTGAAGTTGCGCGCGAGCTCCTTGTTGTAGAGGATCTGGCGGCAGTTCTCGCACTTGACCCAGAGCCCCTCGGGCACTTTGCTGGCGCGCCGCTCGCGCGGCTCCTTGGGCTCTCGGACTTTCTTGAACCAGGCCATGGAAGGGGGGACATGCTAGCAGGCCCGGATCCAGCGCCGAGCCCATCTCAGGGCTCAAGTCACTCTCGAATCAATGCGTTTAGGGGCTTCGAGGCGCCCCGGATCCGCGAGGCCTCTCCACCCGGAAAGCTCGCACTCCCGGACCCGGAACCGACGTCAAAGGCGCGGCGCAGGTTCTCGGGCGTCAGGGCCTCAGCGGGAGGCCCCGAAGCGAGCGCGCGGCCCTGCCGCAGCAGAAGGACCCGGTCGGCCAGCTCGGCAGCCAGATCGAGCTCGTGCGTCACCAGAAGCACCGTGCCGCGCCGCTCCCGGTGGATGCGCCGCAGGACCTCCAGAAACTCCAGGCGGTGGCGGGGGTCGAGACCCGCCGTGGGCTCGTCCAGGAGCCAGATCTCGGCCTCCTGGGCGAGCGCCCGCGCCAGGAAGACGCGCCGCGTCTCGCCGCCCGAGAGCGCCGAGGCGTCGCGCTGCGCCAGTCCCTCGACGTCGCAGGCGCGCATCGGCGCGAGAGCGCGCGCTCCCGATCCTCGGCGGAGTCGGCGGAGAAACCGCGGGCATGCGGCGCGCGTCCCTGCAGCACCAGGTCGAGCGCACGGATCGGGAAGACGAGGTCCACGCTCTGCGGGACGTACGCGATCCGGCGCGCGGTGTCCCGGCGGGGCAACGCGGAAAGGGGCACGCCGTCGAGAAGCAGCTCGCCCGCGGTGGGATTGAGGATGCGCGCCACGACCTTCAGCAGCGTCGACTTTCCCGAGCCGTTCTCCCCGAGGATGGCGACGACCTCTCCCGCCGCGACGCGCACGTCGAGGCCCGCGCAGCGCTTCGGCCCGGCCGTAGCCGGCGCGAAGTCCGCGCGCCTCCAGCCGCGGGGGCCGTCCTTCGGGCTCAGGGTTCACGCAGCAGCATCCACGCAAAGAGCGGCGCGCCCACCGCGGCGGTCACGGCGCCGATGGGCAGCTCGGCCGGAGCAAACGCCGCGCGCGAGAGGGCGTCCGCGGCGACGAGCAGCGCGGCGCCGACGAGCGCCGAGAGCGGGCAGGAGGCGCCGCTGGTCGTTTCCCGCCGACGGCGCGCGCGGCATGCGGGACGAGCAGACCGACGAACCCGATGATCCCCGCAAAGGCCACCGCCGCTCCGGTCAGCAGCGAGGCCGCGAGAAAGACGTTGCGCTTGGCGCGCTCGGTGTCGACCCCGAGGGCCGCGGCGTTCTCCTCGCCCACGGCGAGCAGGTTCAGCCGCGCCGCGTAGAAGGCGAGGACCGCGACCGCCCGGCAGCCGCGTAGGGCAGCAAGCGCGGCGACGCGGCCGAGCGTCGCGTCGGCGAGGCTCCCCATCATCCAGAAGAGCATCGTCCGCGCCGTCCCGGCCGAGGCCACCGAGAAGACGCCGAGCAGGACGGCCGAGAAGAACGCGTTGGCGATCAGTCCGGCCAGCAGCAGCCGCTGCAGGTCGAGGCGCCCTCCCCGGCGCGCGAGCGACGCGACACCGCGACCGACGAGACGACGGCGCCCAGGAACGCCGCCCCGGGCGACAGGAGCGGCGAGATCCCCGCCAGCGCGGCCAGCGCCGCTCCCGCGGCGGCCCCTCCCGAGGTTCCGAGCAGAAAAGGATCGGCCAGCGGATTCTTCAGGAGCGCCTGCATCGCCGCGCCCGCCAGCGCGAGCGCGGCACCGACGAGCGCCGCCAGCGCGACGCGCGGCACGCGCAGGGACGCGATCAGCCGCGCCGTCTCTCCCTCCGGTCCGGTTCCCGACCAGAGGTCGGGCAGGGAGAGCCGCACGCCGCCGGCCAGCGAGCCCCGCCAGCGCCGAAGCGAGGAGCAGGAGGGCCGCGCGACGAGCCAGGGACGCCGCAGCCGAGCCGCCGGATCCCGAGCGGCTTCACGGCGAGCCCTGCGCCGCCCCCGGGTGCAGGCTGCCGGGCGAGGGACTCGAGCGCGTCGAAGACGCGCGGGCCGGGCCGGGTCAGCGCGGCCTCGTCCAGCCGATGACGCGGGCCCGCGCGGCCGTTCCGCGGGACAGCACGCCGGAGTGCCGCGCCTGCTCGTAGATCGGGCGCGTCTCCGCGCGAGTCGGGCAGGACGAGAACGTCGATGGGCTCGGTCGCGAGGAACTCCGCCGAGACGACGGGCCAGCCCCGGCGGCCCTCCAGCAGGTTGCGCGCCCCGGCCTCGTCGAGCACGTCGGCCAGAAACGTGCCGCCGCCCGCCGCCTGCGGCGGGTCGGGCCAGACGAGCAGGATCGCGGCCGGACGCGCTCGCGCCCGCGACGCGGCGCCGCACGGCCTCGCGCCGCGCCGCGAGCGACGCCGACAGCCTTCGGCCCTCCTCGGAGCGTCCCAGCCGGTCTCCGACGACGCGGATCCCCTCGAGCACGGCGTCGAGCGATTCTCCCGAGACCGTCAGCACCGGGATGCCCGCCGCCTCCAGCGCCTGGACCACGCCCCGTGCATTTCCGTCGCGGCTGGCGAGGACCAGATCCGGATGCAGCGAGACGATGTGCTCGGCGCTCGCGTCGAGGCCGCCGGCGCGCGGAAGCGCGCGCGCGGCTTCGGCGGATAGTCGGAGTAGTCCGACACGGCGAGCGAGCTGGTCGCTGCGCCCCCGAGGGCGAAGACGATCTCGGTCAGGTTCGGAGCGAGCGTCACGACGCGGCGGGGCGCGGAGGCGGGCGCGGGACGGCGATCCGCCGCCGCGGCAGAACGGGAGGGCGGCGCGAGAGCAGCGCCGCGGCGACGGCGCGGGCGCTAGCCCTGCGCTTCGGCTTCTTCGAGGTCGTTCGCGATTCCGAGGCGCATGCAAGCGGCGTCGTACATCTGGCGCGCCGCCTTCTGGGCGTTCTGAAGTTCGGCCAGCCGGTCCTTGACCTTGGCGAGCTCTTCCTGGATCAACACTTCCAGGTCGTTGATCTCGCGCTTGGTGACCGAGAGGGTGTTCTCGTAGAACTTCTTCTGATCCGAGGACAGGCTCATGGATCCTCCTGAAGACCTCGAGCCGAGGTTTCGCCGCAAGCATACCCCGACCGTCACGGTTTCACGTCCACGACGACGGGGCGCCACATCTTGACCGGAATGCCGTTCTTGGTGCCCGGACGGAACTGTCACCTTGCGCACGGCATCGATGACCGCTTCGTTGATCCCGCTCTTGGGAGCGACTCCCTGCTGCAGCCTCGCCTCGACGACGCTTGCCGTCCTCGTCCACGAGCACGAGGACCACGACCCGCCCGCCGAAGGATCCCTGCTGCCGCGCGACGGCCGGATAGACGACCTTCGGCTTGGACCGCAGCTCGGGCTCGACGACTCCGGGGCCGGGCCCGACGAGGTCTCCCCTCTTGACCTCCGGCTCCGGCTGGCGCGGCGCCGGCGCCGCCGTCGGCGGACGCGTCGGCACTGCCGTCGGAGGGGGCGGTGGCTCCGTCGGCGCCTCGGTCGGGCTCTTCCCGAACCGCCGCGGGCGCTTCCGTCGGAGCCGGCGGAAGGCTCCCTCGCTTCAGCGGCACCTCCGGCTTCGGCGCCGGCAAGCCGCGGGCCGGGCGGTCAGTTTCTTCTCCGCGTCGAGAGACTTCTGAATCTCCTTCTTCTTCTGGGCGAGCTGGCGCTGGACCTCTTCCTCCACCTTCTTCGGATCCAGGGCCGGCGGAGCGGCCGTCGCGGCCGCCACCGGCGCGGACGGTCACCGGCGGGGCCGTGGCCTGCGGCGCGGGAGCCGGCGCCGCCGCCGGCTTGCGCGACGGTCATCCAGTAGATTCCCGCGACGAGGGCCAGGACGGCCGACGGCGATCGTGGCGTAGAGGCCCGTTCGGCTCTTCTCCTCGGCCTCGTCGGGTCGCGACCCGTACGAGCCGAAGACCCCCGGCGCGGTGCCCTGCTTCGGCGCGATCGGCGCCGTCGGCACGGCGTCCGCGCGGCGGGCGGAGCGGCCGCGGGCGGCTTCTCCGCCGCTGCGGGAACCGGCGTGACCGATCCGGTGCGGCGGGCCACGGGCGCTGCCTTGGCCCGGCGCGGCTTCTGCTCGATCTCCGCTTCGGGAACGGCGCGGGCCGCCTCGCGCGCCTTGGCCTCGGCCACCGCGGCCTCTTCCGCCTGCAGCCGGTGGAGGAAGATCGCCAGGTCGGCGCTGCCGGGCGCGGGCGTGTAGGAGTAGAGGACCGACTCGAGATCGCGCAGCATGTCGGAGGCGTTCGCGTAGCGGTCGTCGGCCTCCCGGGCGAGCGCCTTGAGAACGAGCGTGTCGAGCGTCTTCGGAACGTCCGGATTGACCTCGGAAGGGGCCGCCCGCCACGGCGGCGCGCACCTTTTCGAGGACGGTCATGTCCGACTCGCCCGGGAAAAGCTTCTGCTCGGTCAGCAGCTCGTAGAGCACGGTGCCGAGCGAGAACAGGTCGCTGCGGCGGTCGATCGGTTTGCCCCAGGCCTGCTCGGGCGACATGTACTGGATCTTTCCCTTGAGCGCGCCCGATTCCGTCTGCGAGACCTTCGAGGCCGCCTTCGCGATCCCGAAGTCGCA
The DNA here is from genome assembly GCA_963725095.1 of uncultured Acidobacteriota bacterium. Classification (GTDB taxonomy): domain Bacteria; phylum Acidobacteriota; class Thermoanaerobaculia; order UBA5066; family Gp7-AA6; genus DATBFU01. Next base: position 196,968 of record CAVRXJ010000003.1, on the reverse strand, counting down.
CAGCTTGATGTCGCCCTCGTAGGAGATCAGGATGTTCTGCGGCGAGACGTCGCGGTGGACGATGTGGAGATCGCGCCCGTCGCCGTCGCGGCGCCGGTGCGCGTAGTCGAGCGCCGAGGCGACCTTCGACGCGACGTAGACCGCCAGGGGCACGGGCAGCGGCATTCCCAGCTCCCGCGCCGATTCCAGGATCGCGCGCAGGTCGCGCCCCTCGACGTGCTCCATCGCGATGAAGTAGCCGCCCGCCTCGATCTTTCCGAGGTCGTAGATGTGGACGATGTTCGGGTGATTGAGCTGGGCCGCGAGCTTGGCCTCGTCGGCGAACATCGCGATGAAGCCCTCGTTGTCGGCCAGGTGCGGCAGGATCTTCTTGATCGCGACGATCTTCTGGAAGCCTTCGACGCCGCTGCGCCGGGCCCGATAGAGCTCGGCCATGCCTCCCGAGGCGATCCGCTCGAGGATCTCGTACTGGCCGAAGCGATCGGGCCCCGAGGCCGAGACGGGCGGCCCCTCGGGGCACGCGCGGCGCCTCGGCGCGGGGGCGCGCGGGCGCGAGCGTGAGGCCGGGACGGCCGCCGGACGGGGCGCGGCGGTCGCGCCGGCAGGAGCGGCGGGCGCGCCGGCGGCGACGGCGGCGCGCGGAAGGCGTGGCCCTCCGAAGCGGGTCGCGGCCGGGGACGCGGCGGACTGCAGCCCCGAGAGCGTGTCGGAGATCATCCGGTCGATGTCGGCGTCGCCCGAGAACTTCTTCGCCGCGGGCGCCGGCTTCTCGGCCGGCGGCGCGGCGGCGGGCGTGGTCTTGACGGTCGGCCGGGAATCGAGCATTCCGGAGAGCGAGTCGCGCAGCCGCTGGTCGACGTCCGCCTCCGGCGGAGCCGGCGCGGATCGCGCGGCGGGCGCCGGAGCCGGAGGGGCAGCCGGCGGCGGCGGCCGGCGGCGCGGGACGCGGAGGCGCATCCTCGACGCGACGTCCTTGAGCACGTCGGAGAAGATGTCGGAGGCCGTGAGCTCGCGGCCCGACGCGGCCGCCTCCGACCGCCGGGATCCGCACCGTCTTGGAGCCGACGTCGCGTCGATTCGATCGCGGCCGCGCACGGCCGCGCGGAAGTCCTCGTCGTAGAACGGCTTGACCAGGATGTCGAAGGCGCCGACCCGCTGCGCGTCCGCCTTGGGATTGTTCCCCTTGTAGCCGGAGACCATGAGGAGGATCGGCGGCGCGGTCGCGCCGCCCTTGCGGCGGATCTCCCGGATGACCTCCCCCGAGGCCAGCCGGGGCAGCATTCCCGCCAGAACGACGGCGTCGAACCGGGGGCGACGGAGAAGGCCGCCAGTCCCTCCTCGCCGTCCTTGCGCCACGACCAGTTGGTAGTCCGAGGACAGCAGTCGCCTGGAGCCGTTCCACCGAGCGCGGCTCGTAGTCGATCAGGAGGACCCTTCTGGCCATCGGCAAAGTGTGCGATTTGCTGGAAAGTTTCGCTGTCATGATACAGGACAATCGCCCGACTGTCAGGCCCGGGCGCTCGCCTTTGTCGCGAGCGCGCCTCGACCGCGCGGTCCTCGCGGTCGCGCGCCGCGCCTTCCTCCGCACATATAATCCCCGCCGAAATTCGAACGTCAGGAGCTCTCCATGTCCGGTCACAGCAAGTGGGCAACGATCAAGCACAAGAAGGGCGCGGCCGACGCCAAGCGCGGACGCCTCTTCACGAAGCTCATCAAGGAAATCACGATGGCCGCGCGGCTGGGCGGCGGCGACCCGGGAGGCAATCCGCGGCTGCGCAAGGCGATCGACGACGCCAAGGCCGTCAACATGCCGGCCGACAACATCAAGCGCGGCATCCAGCGCGGCACGGGCGAGCTTCCCGGCGTCTCCTACGAGGAGGTCACCTACGAGGGCTACGGCCCGGGCGGCGTCGCGGTCCTGATCGAAGCGATGACGGACAACAAGAACCGCACGCTGCCGGAGGTCCGGACGATCTTCTCGAAGAACGGCGGGAACCTCGGCGAGTCCGGATCGGTGCGCTTCCTCTTCCAGAAGAAGGGCTACCTGACGATCGAGAAGGACAAGGCGACGGAAGACCAGGTCATGGAGGCCGCCATCGAGGCCGGCGCCGAGGACGTCACGTCGACCGGAGAGCGTCCACGAGATCTTCTGCGCCCCGGACGTCCTTCCGGACGTGAAGACGGCGCTCGAAGGCAAGGGGCTGCCCGCTCGCGGTCGCCGAGATCGACATGATCCCGACGACCGAGGTCACGCTCGACCAGCGCAAGGCCGACCAGATGATGCGCCTGATGGAGGCGCTCGAGGACCACGACGACGTCCAGCACGTCTGGGCCAACTTCGATTTCGAGGAAGCGGGATAGCTCTCAGTCTTCAGCTCTCAGCTTTCAGTTCACGGTTCCGGAGCGGTTCCGAACTGGGAACCGACGGCTGAGAACTGACGACTCGTGAGAATCCTCGGCCTCGATCCCGGCACCGCGGCGACGGGCTACGGCCTCGTGCTCTTCGAAGCCGGGCGGCCTCACGCTCGAGCGCTGCGGCGTCTGGCGGCCGAAGGGCACCCTGGCTCTGGCGGACAAGCTGCGCGTCCTGTCGGTCTGCGCGCGCGAGCTGATCGCGGAGTGCCGCCCGGCGGCCGTTTCGGTCGAGACGGTCTTCGCCGGCAAGAACATCGCCTCCACGCTGAAGCTGGCCCACGCCCGTGGCGTGCTTCTGGCGGCGGCGGCGGAGAACGACCTGCCCGTCTTCGAGTACGAGCCGCGCCTGGTCAAGAAGGCCCTCGTCGGCTACGGCCAGGCCGAGAAGACGCAGGTCCGGGCGATGGTCCTGTCGCTGCTCGCCCGGCATCGGGCGCGCATCCCCCTGGACGCCGCCGATGCCCTCGCCGTGGCCATCTGCCACATCCACGCGCGGCCCGCCGCGCGGCGCTGAGCCGCGCCGCCTTTCCGGCGCGCTCCGCCGGGCCTTCCTTGCTATCATGCCCGGCACAGCATGTCGTTCCAGGGATCCATTCAGGAGCTGCCCGTTCCGGACATCATTCAGCTGGTCTCGGTGTCCGGGAAGACGGGGATGTTCACGCTGGTCCGCGGCGACGAGCGCGGCTTCATCTATCTGAAGAACGGACAGATGATCCACGCGAAGCTCGGCGAACTGCTCGGCGAAGAGGCGGTCTACGCCCTGGCCATCTGGTCGACGGGCGAGTTCCAGTTCACACCAGGGCGAGGAGCCCGACACGGTCACCATCGACAAGCCCAACACCAGCCTGCTCATGGAATCGGCCCGCCGGCTGGACGAGTGGAAGGTGCTCTCGCGCAAGATCCCGGGGCTCGACTACGTCCCCGTCCTGCTGCCCCGCAATCTGGCCGAGCCGGTGACCCTCTCGCCGCCGGAGTGGAACCTGGTGATTCACATCGACGGCAAGCGGTCGCTCGAGGAGCTGGCGCGGGCGATGGGATCCTCCTCCTTCGACACCGCCAAGGTGCTCTACGGGATGATCACCGCCGGGGCTCGCCGAGATGCGCTCGCGCGAGACCGCCCGCCCGACCGCTTCCTCCCCCGCCCCGGCCGCCATGCTGGGCGACGAGAAGAAGATCCTGATGATCCTCTGCACGCGGGTCAAACAGGAGGCCGAGGTGGCGCTGGGCGAATCGAACCTTCCCAACCTCGAGCGGCCCTACCGCCAGGCGCTGACCGAGATCGACCAGGGCCGCGGCGTCGAGGCGGTGCGGGACCTGATCCGCCAGACCGAGAAGGCGATCTCGGCGCTCCGGGGCCCGGCCCGCGTGAAGGCCTTCCAGGACAAGATGTCCCTGGTGATGCAGCCGAAGGCCTAGCCGCTCGCTGAAGCGGACCGGCAGCGCCGCCGCCGCTTCGCTCGCTCGCATTCCGCCAGAAAACCCAGAAAACCGAGGGGTTTTGGCCCCTGTACCTTTGGCCAACCGCCTAACTCGGCGGTGAAGGTAATCTTGTTTGGCATTTGACCATTTCTGGCTTATTCTATTAGGCAGTCCCTGGTTGCCCCTTCGAAAGGAGTTTGCATGAAGGCAAAGCGTACCGCGCTCCTCGGGGTGCTTGCGTGCCTGATCGGCGCGGCCGCCTCCGCGCAGCTCGCCCCGAACACCGGGGGCGACATCGGACTGTTCACGATGCCGACGGCCGACAGCCGGAGCCCGGACACTTCACGCTCGGCACCTACGCGCTGGCTCCAGCAGCTGATCGCGGGCGAGCTGCTTGACTCAGGCGATCCCCGAGCAGAACCGCGTCTACAGCCAGCTGGCGTTCGAGGGCTCGCGTCGGATTGGGCTTCACCAGGAACTGGTCGATCTTCGCCAGCGTCGGATGGGACCAGTTCAAGAGCCGCGGCGGATGGCAGGGCGGCGGCGATCAACGGCATCCCGTTCGAGAACCCGTTCACCGTCGAGCCAGGGCCGCAAGCTCCGGATCGGCACGAAGGTCTCGCTTCTTCACCGACCCGAAATCCGACTTCGGCATCGGCCTCTGGCTGACGTGGCACATCCCGGTCACCAACTCCGCGGACGTGGAGACCCAGAATTTCAACGGCGAGGCCAACGATCAACTCCCGCCGGACCGACTGGGAGTGGGGCGGCGTCGTCAGCAAGGGCGTCATCTCGGGAATGGTCTCCTACACGCTCTCCGGCCGTCATGACCTCGACATCCGGCCGCCGAACCAGCTGCGTTTCGCCCTGGGCGCCGACGTCCCGATCGTACTGGCCTCCCTGCACGTCATCGGCGAGCTCGACTACACGATCCAGGACGGCGGCGACCTTCCCGATGCCCAACTACTCGATGATGAACGCCGGCGTCCGCTTCTGGATCGGACAGACGGGCATCGCGGTCTCGCTCGGCGTTCGGCGTGAACATGAACCTCCTCTTGAGCCACGGCAACAACCCGGCTCCGTGGGGCGGGTTCTGTCGCGTCACCTACGCCGCCTTCCCGCCGCCGCCGCCGCCCGCCGGTCGTCGTGCCTCCCCCGCCGCCGCGCCGCCGCCGTGGAGGAGATCAAGATCGAGACGGCGGCCCCGGCGCGGCCCCCGCGCCGCCTCCCCCGCCGACCCCGAAGAAGACGACCGACGAGATCTACTTCGACGCCATGAGCGCCCGCCTGACCAACATCGCCAAGGCGATGCTCGACGGCATCGCCCTGCGGATGAAGAACGACCTGAACTCCACGGCCGCCATCACCGGGTACTCGGACAACGAGCGGCAAGGAAGACGTCGAACGTCGGCCATCTCCGCCAAGCGGGCCGAGGCGGCCAAGGAATACCTGGTCACCCGCCACGGGATCGACCCGAACCGCATCACGACCTCGGCCAAGGGCTCCCAGGACCCGGCTGAACAACAACGACACCGCGGAGGAACGGGCCAAGAACCGGCGCGCCGTGATTGTGGTTACACTCATATCCGGAGCGTGAGCAAACCGGAACCGTCGAAAGACACCGAGCCCCCTCCCGCGGAGGGGGCTTTTTTGACTCCGCCGGTCGGAAACCGGCGGCGCCCGGCCGCCGCCGCGCGCGGGGCCGGCACGGCGGTGCTCTCGGTCGCCGCGGTGATCGCGGTCCTGCTACTACGGCCGGAACCTCTTCACCGTCCTGGCCTTCGCCCTCTTCCTCTCCTTCGCGCTGCGCCCCTTCGTCTCCCTGCTCGAGCGCGCGCGCATCCCCCGGATCGTCGCGATCCTGATGCTGCTCTTCGTGCTGATCGGGGCGATCGTGCTGCTCGTGATCAACGTCACGGCGCAGCTGAACCTCTTCTACAGCGACCTGCCCCGCTACCAGACCCGCATCCGCGAGCTGCTCTCGAAGGTGATGGAGTTCATCAACACGCTGCGCGAGCGAATGGGCAACATCCTGCCCGAGGACCAGCGGGCCGTGCGCGAAGTGAAGATCAGCGAGTCGCCGTTCGCGACGACGCGCGCCTTCTTCGCCCAGATCGGGGACCTGATCGAGTTCCTCCTCTACGCCGCGACCGTGCCGTTCCTGACCCTCTTCATGCTCAAGGACCGGGAGAAGTTCGCGCGCGTGATCGAGGGGATGCTGGCCCGCCACCCGCGCTACGGGCGGGGCCACGTGACGCGCGAGATCTCGCGCGCGATGACGGCCTACGCCCTCGGCCTCTCCTTCGTCATGCTGATCATGGCCGCCGCCACCACGATCGCGCTGATGCTCCTGCAACTCAACTACTACTACATCCTCGGGTCCGATCGCGGGCCTCGCCATCCTGCTCCCCTACGTGGGCATCATCTTCTCGACGGTGCCGGCCGTCGCCGTGGCCTACTTCCAGTACGACGGCCAGCAAGGCGCTGGTCGTCCTGGTCGTCTACGCCCTGCTGCAGTTCCTGGAGGGCAACGTCCTGACGCCGCTGATCGTCGGCGGGAAGGTGCGCCTCTTCCCCCTGACCGTCATGGTCGCCTTCATCTTCTGGGGTCTGCTCTGGGGCGTTCCCGGCGCCGATCCTCGCCGTGCCGCTCACCTCGGCCATCAAGGTCGTCTGCGAGAACGTCTCCGGCTGGGAGGGATTCGCCCGGCTCCTCGGCGAGCCGGATCCTCCGCCGGAGCCGGTCTAGTCTCCGGCGCCTACTTCCGGCCCATCGAGAGCAGGCTCGCCAGAAACCCCGCCGCCAGGCCCGTCAGCGGCAGGAGAAGCGCGGTCGGCGCGTCGAGGAAGCGGACCCAGAGGGCCGAGAGCACCGGATGCGGGTCCCGCGCGAGCCAGGAGGTCGCGAACCGGTAGGTCGCGTACAGGAAGGCCAGGGCCAGCGCGCCTCCCGACCAGCCCCTCGGCCGAAGCGTAGAGCCAGAACGGCGCCCGGATGGCGGCCTCCGTCGCGCCCATCAGGCGCATGATCTCGATCTCTTCGCGGTGCAGGTCGAGCGCGAGCCGGATCGCCGACGCGACCGAGAGGATCGCGGCCACCGCGAGGACGCCGCCGAGAAACAGGCCGGCCCCGCGCAGCAGCCGCACGGCGTCGCGGAAGCGGCGGCCGTACTCCTCCTCGGACTCGGCCGCATCGACTCCCGGCCAGGACGCGGGCCGCCGCCGCGATCTGCCGGCCCGAGCCGGCCGGCGCGCCCGCCGCCAGGGTCACCTCGAGCGTGGGCGGGAAGGGCGCCTCCTCGAGGCCGGCGAGGGCACTGTCCGAGGTCCGGGATAGGCCCGCCGGAAGCGCTCGAGGGCCGCGGCGCTGCCGACGATGCGCACTCCGCTGACGCGGCGGTCCTCGACCAGACGGTTGGCGAGCGCCCGGGCGTCGGCCGACGGCCTGCGAGCGTGACGACGACCGCCACGGGATCGCCTCTCCGACGCGGCGAGGCGGCCGAGGTTGCGCGAGAGCAGGGCCAGCAGCCCCGGCACGTAGAGGGCCAGCGCCACGAGGAGCACGGCGATGGCCGTCTGGCGCGGCCCGCTGCGCGCGACCGACCAGGCCTCGCCGAAGACGTATCGGGCCTTGAGGCACGCATCGCTCTATGGCTCTCCACCTGACGGCGGAAAGCTATCCCATCGGCAGGAAGGGCACTTCGCGCACGAGGTTGCCGCGCATCGCGCGGCAGCGTGCGCTCGCGCAGGCGGCCGCGCTCGAGCGTCAGGACGCGCTTGCCCATGCGCCGGATCAGCTCGAAGTCGTGGGTGGCGACGAGCACCGTCGTCCCGCGGATGTTGATCTCGGCGAAGAGCCGCATGATCTCCTCGGCGAGCGCGGGGTCGAGGTTGCCCGTGGGCTCGTCGGCCAGAAGGAGCGTCGGCTCGTTGACGATCGCCCGCGCGATCGCGACGCGCTGCTGCTCGCCGCCGGACAGCTCCTCCGGGTAGGCGTTCATCTGGTGGTGGAGGCCGACGCGCTTCAGGACCTGGTAGGCGCGCCGCTTCTGCTCGGCGCGCGGCAGCCCGAGCACGTTCTGCACGAAGGCCACGTTTTCGAAGACCGTCTTGCGGCCGATCAGCTTGAAGTCCTGGAAGACCACGCCCACCGTGCGCCGGAAGTACGGGATCTGCGACGGCGGCAGGACGCCGATGTTGCGCCCGTTGACGAGGATCTGTCCGGCGGAAGGGGACTCCTCGCGGAAGAGGAGCTTCAGGAACGTGGACTTGCCGGCGCCCGAGGGGCCGGTCAGAAACACGAACTCGCCCCGCTCGATCGTTGCAGGACACGTCGATCAGCGCGTGCCGGAAGCGGCCGTAGTCCTTGGAGACCCGGAAGAGCTGGATCACGCGGGCGGCCCCAGCGCGGCTTCCAGCGCCGCGCGCACGAGGGCCGGGTCGACCCGGCCGCCGGTCTTCTTCATGACCTGGCCGACGAACCAGCCGAAGGTCTGCGTCTTGCCCGAGCGGTAGAGGGCGACCTGGGAGGGGTTGGCGGAGACGATCTCCGCGACGATGCGCGTCGAGCGCCCCGGCGTCCGAGCGCTTTCCGAGGCCCCTCTCCTTCACGATGTCCTCGGCGCCCGCCGCCGATTCCATCATCGCCTCGAGCACTTCCTTCGCCGATGCGGCGGAGATCTGCCCCGCCTCGAGCAGACGCAGCAGCCCGGCGAGCCGGTCGGGGGAAACGGCGAAGGAGAGCGCGTCCTCGGCCGAGTGCTTGCGCTCCTTCATCCAGCGCAGCAGCTCGCCCGTCACCCAGTTGGCGGACGAGCTTCGCCGGAGCGCCCGCGGCGACGGCCCGCTCGAAATAGTCCGCGAGCTCGCGCGTCGAAACGAGCGTCTCGGCGTCGGCGGGCGCGATGCCGTGCGCCTCCACGAAACGCGCCCGCCGCGCGCGGGGCAGCTCCGGCATGCCCGGACACGGCCTCGGCGATCCAGGCGTCGTCGACGACCAGGGCGCCCGAGGTCCGGCTCCGGGAAGTACCGGTAGTCGTGCGCCTCTTCCTTGCTCCGCATCGCGACCGTGCGCCCGGCCGCGGCGTCCCAGAGGCGCGTCTCCAGCGCGACCTGCTCCCCCGTCGGCGAGGACGCCCGCCTGCCGCACGATCTCGTGCTCCAGCGCCTTCGCGACGAAGCGGATCGAGTTCAGGTTCTTGATCTCGACGCGGGTGCCGAACGGGGCGGTCTCGGAGGGGCGGACCGACACGTTGGCGTCGCAGCGCAGGTTGCCCTTCTCCATGTCGCCGTCGGAGACCCCCGTGTAGCGGAGCAGCCGCCGCAACTCCGTCAGGTAGGACGCCGCCTCCTCGGGTGTCCGGAGGTCCGGCTCGCCGACGATCTCGACGAGCGGCACGCCCGCGCGGTTCCAGTCCACGAGCGTCTCGGTCGGCGGAACCTCGGCGTAGGGTGTGTCATGGAGCGACTTGCCGGCGTCCTCCTCGAGGTGGACCCGGACCAGCCGGATCGCGCGCGGCCCCGCGGGCGTGTCGATCTCGATCTGCCCTCCGGTCGAGAAGGGGCGGTCGTACTGCGTGATCTGGTATCCCTTCGGCAGGTCGGGATAGAAGTAGTGCTTCCGGGCGAACCGCGAGTCGCGATGGATCTCGGCCCCGACGGCGCTCGCCAGGCGCAGCGCCAGCGTCACGGCGTGGCGGTTCAGGACGGGAAGCGTGCCGGGAAACCCGAGGCAGATCGGACAGGTGGCGGAGTTGGGCGGCGCGCCGACCGTGACGGGGCAGGCGCAGAAAATCTTCGATCGCGTCAGCAGCTGGGCGTGGACTTCCAGCCCGATGACGGGGAAAACCCGCGTCTTTTCAGCCGTTTCGACCGATGACACTGTGGAATTTTAGCACGGGGACTGGGACACGGATCGCCGCGCGACTGGGACGGGCGTGTCTCCCTACAATGCGTCCATGAATCTCTGGCGCGAGGACCTGATCGACGGCATTCCGGTCTTCCGCCCGACGGAGCTCCCTCCGGGCCTCCTCGTCGCGTTCTCCGGCCGGGGCGCGGCTCCGCCCGGACGAATCCTCGCCGACGTCGTTCCTCGCGCGCCGCTTCGCGCGGGCGCTTTCCCTCGACGGAACACCGATCGTCCGCGCCACGCAGGTGCACGGAAATCGCGCCGTCACGATCCGCGATGCGCCCGAACCGGGAGCGGCGCGCGACGCCGGCGAATGCGACGTCCTCGCCACGGACCTGCCCGGCGTCGCCCTCGCCGTGCAGACGGCCGACTGCGTTCCGATCGTTCTCGCCGGCCCGGGCGCCGTCGCGACGGCGCACGCCGGCTGGCGCGGCACGGCCGCAAACGCCGCCGGCGCGGCCGTGCGGGCGCTGGAGGCTCTGGGCGCCTCCTCGGACCGCCTGCGCGCGTGGATGGGACCCTCCGTCGGAGCCTGCTGCTACGAGGTCGGCGGCGAGGTGGCCGCGCAATTCGCCGGCGAGTTCCTGCGCGCCTCCTGCGGCGGCCGCTTCCGCCTCGACGTCGCGGCCGTCAACCGGGCGCAGCTCGAGGCCGCCGGCGTGCCGGCCGGAAACATCTCCGCGCACCCCGCGTGCACGATGTGCGGCGGCCCGAAATACGCGAGCTACCGCCGGGACGGCGCGCGGGCGGGAAGGATGATCGGGCTCGTCCATGCGGCGGCCCTAGCCCGCCCGCCGCTAGGCCAGCTTCAGATCCGCGTAGCGCGCCACGAACTTCTTCTTGCCGGCCCGGTCGAAATAGACGGTCAGGCGCGTGTCTTCGCCCGAGCCCTTCCTGCCCGAGGATGACGCCGTAGCCGTAGCGCGGATGGCGGACGCGCTTGCCGCGGCGCAGGGGACCCGCTTCCGGATCGGGACCCGGCTCGATGTCCTCCGGCTCGCGGACGCGGTCCCGGTCGAAGAGCGTCGGGCGCAGAGCGCGCGGAGCGGCCATCCCCCGCTCCTCGAGGGACCCGCGCGGCAGCTCCTCGACGAAGCGGGACGGGGATCGGTACTGCACGCGGCCGTAGACGAGGCGGCGATCCGCGAGCGTCAGGGTCAGCTCGTCCCTGGCCCGCGTCATCCCCACGTAGAGCAGCCGCCGCTCCTCCTCGAGCTCGTCCGGGATCCTCGGCGGAGTTCCCGTGCGGCAGATACCCCTCTTCCAGCCCCACGACGTACACGGCCGGAAACTCCAGCCCCTTGGCGGCGTGCAGCGTCGAGAGCGTCACGGCGCCCGCGCGCGTGTCCGCGTCCATGTCGGTCGCGAGCGCGACGGCGTCGAGGTAGTCGGCGATCGTCGCGCCCTCCTCGTTGGAGCGCTCGAATTCCCGCGCCGAGGAAAGCAGCTCCTCCAGGTTCTCCCGCCGCGCCACGTCCTCGGGCTCCTCGGAGCCCTCGTAGAGCGCCGCGTAGCCCGTGGCCGCGAGCAGGTGCTCGAGCAGGGCCGACGGCGTGTAGGTGGGCGCCTTCTCCCGCAGGTCGGACACGACGGCGCGGAAGCGCGTCAGCGCGAGCCGGGCGCGCTCGGACAGGCCCGGGACGGGCTCGCCGGAGGCCTCCCACCAGGAGCGGCCGCTTTCGCGCGCGGCCTCCGCGATCCGGTCGAGCGTGGCCGATCCGATGCCGCGCGCCGGAACGTTGACGACGCGCCGGAAGGCGAGGTCGTCCTCGGGCCGGACGGCCAGCCGCAGGTAGGCGAGCGCGTCCTTGACCTCCGCGCGCTCGTAGAACTTCATGCCCCCGACGACGACGTACGCGATGCGCCGCCTCAGAAACTCCTCCTCGAACGCGCGCGACTGCGCGTTGGTGCGGTAGAGCACGGCGACATCGGAAGGGGACCGGCTGCCGTCGGAGACGGCCCGGGCCACCTCTTCCGCCTCGTGGCGGTCCTCCTCGAACCGCCAGAGGCGCACCCGCGCGCCGGCGCCGCGGTCCGAGCGCAGCGCCTTGGGGCGGCGGCGGCGGTTGTGCGCGACGAGGGCCGAGGCGGCCTCCAGGATGCCCGCCGTCGAGCGGTAGTTGCGCTCGAGCGCCACGATCCGCGCGGCGGGATAGTCCGCGTCGAAGCGGAGGATGTGCTCGACCTCCGCCCCGCGCCAGCGATAGATCGCCTGGTCTTCGTCCCCGACCGCGCACAGCGACTCCGCCGCCTCGCCGAACAGCCGCACCAGCGCGTCCTGTGAGCCGTTGGTGTCCTGGTACTCGTCGATGAGCAGGTGCCGGACGCGCCGCCGCTCCGCGGCGAGCAGCTCCGCGTTCTCGCGCAGCAGGCGCACGGGCCGGACGATCAGGTCGTCGAAGTCGAGCGCCCCCGAGGCCGTGAGAAGCCGCTCGTAGAGCCGGTAGACGCGTCCGATGCGCTCGCCCGCAAAGTCGTTCTGCGACGCCTCGAACTCCTGCGGCGTCACGAGCGCGTTCTTGGCCTGGGAGATCCGGGCGCGCACCGCGCCGGGCGTGAGCACCTGCTCGGAGACGCCGGCCTCCGCCATCGCCTCCTTGACGAGCGCGAGCTGATCCGCGCTGTCGGCGATCGCAAACCGCGGATCGAGCCGGGCGGCGGCCGCCTGTCGGCGCAGCAGTCGCAGGCCGAACGAATGGAACGTGCCGACGAAGGAAAGCGGCGCGGCGCCGCCGAGGAGCCGACGCGCCCGGTCGCGCATTTCCTTCGCGGCCTTGTTGGTGAACGTCACCGCCACGATCGTGCGCGGATCCGCGCCCGGTCTCGATCAGGCGGGCCAGCCGGTGCGTGATGACGCGCGTCTTGCCCGAGCCCGCTCCGGCCAGAACGAGCAGGGGGCCCTTCTCGTGGAGGACCGCCTCGCGTTGTTCGGGGTTGAGACCGTCGAGGGATCGGGGATCGGGTGATCGGGAGATCGGGTCACGGGGAATCGGGTGATCGAGTGATCGGGTGATCGGGTCATTGGGGAGCCGATTCTATGCGGCCCCGCGTCCCAATCTTCAGATGACCCGATGACCCGATGGCTCGATGGCCCGATTCTTCCTCATTCCACCGTCACGCTCTTCGCCAGATTCCTCGGCTGGTCGACGTCGCAGCCGCGGCGCAGCGCCACGTGGTAGGCCAGCATCTGCAGCGGGATCACCGAGAGGATCGGCTGGAGCTCCGGGATCGTCTCCGGAATGACGAGGACGTGATCGGCGATCGCGGACACCGCGTCGTCGGGCCGCGTCGTGACGACGATCGCGATGCCGTCGCGCGACTTGACCTCCTGGAGGTTCGAGAGGGTCTTCTCGCGCCAGCCGTCGTGCGGCGCGAGCACGACGACGGGGAGCTTCTCGTCGACGAGGGCGATCGGGCCGTGCTTCATCTCTCCGGCCGGGTAGCCCTCGGCGTGGATGTAGGAGATTTCCTTGAGCTTCAGGGCGCCTTCGAGGGCCACCGGGTAGTGCGGCCCGCGTCCGAGGAAGAGGAAGTCGGTCGCGTGCTGGTAGCGCTTCGCCAGCTCCTCGAGCAGCGGCTCGGTCGAGAGCGTCCTTCCCGCGGCGGCCGGCAGGTGCGCCAGGGCGTTGCGCTCGACCTCGGTCAGGCCCTTTCCGAGGCCCCGCGACTCGCGCAGTTTGCCCGCGATCAGGAAGAGCACGGCCAGCTGCGTCGTGAAGGCCTTGGTCGAGGCCACGCCGATCTCGGGCCCCGCGTGCGTCGGAAAGACCGCGTCGGCCATCCGGGCGATCTGGCTGCCCGGCACGTTCACGATCGCCCCGATGGGCGAGCCCTCGCGGCGCGCCTCCGAGAGCGCCGCGACCGTGTCGGCCGTCTCGCCGGACTGCGAGATCCCGATCGTCAGCGTGCGGCCGTCGACGACCGGCCGTCGGTAGCGAAACTCGCTGCCGTAGTCCACTTCGACGGGGATCCGCGCCATCCCCTCGATCAGGAACTTGCCGATCAGGGCCGAGTGCCACGACGTGCCGCACGCGAGCAGCAGCACGCGGTCGAAGTCCTTCACGCGCTCGGGCGAGAGCAGCGCATCCGCGATCAGGATTTCCCCGCTCCCGAGCGACACCTTCCCGCCGAGCGTCTCCGCGAGGGCGGTCGGCTGCTCGTGGATCTCCTTGGCCATGAAGTGGCGGTAGCCGCCCTTCTCCGCGGCGACGGCATCCCAGAGGAACCGGTGCTGGGCGCGCTCGGGCGTCCCACCCTTCGCGTCCATGATGCGCACGCCCTTGGCGTCCACGCGTGCGACGTCCCCGTCCTCGAGGAAGATGACGTCCCGGGTCCAGGACACCAGCGCGACCGGATCGGAGGCCACGAAGTTCTCGCCCTGGCCGATCCCGAGCACGATCGGGGGCCCCGACCGTGCGGTCACGAGAACCCCTGGCTCGTCGCTCGAGGACACGACGACGGCATAGGCGCCGGTCAGCTTCGAGGCCGCGTGGCGCACCGCCGCGAAGAGGTCGCCGCGGAACGCCGCCTCGACCTCGTGGGCGAAGACCTCCGTGTCCGTCTCGCTCGTGAACTTGTGCCCCGACGCGGCGAGGGCGGCCTTGCGCTCGGCGAAGTTCTCGAAGATGCCGTTGTGGATGACGACGATCTTGCCCGAGCAGTCCGTGTGCGGGTGCGCGTTGATCTCGGTGGGCCGTCCGTGCGTGGCCCAGCGCGTGTGGCCGATCCCCGTCGTTCCAGCGCTCGAGGCGCCGTTCAACTTCTCGACCAGGTTGGAGAGCTTCCCGGGGCTGCGGGACACGGAGAAACGCCCGTTGGAGAGCGTCGCGATTCCCGCCGAGTCGTAGCCGCGGTACTCGAGCCGCTTCAACCCCTCGAGCAGGATGGGCGCCGCTTCCCTTGGACCGACGTAGCCGACGATGCCGCACATGGTCGTCAGTGCCCTCCCTTGCGCCGCGTCCCGGTCACTTCTTCGCCGGCGCCGCGTGCGCGTCCTGCAGCTTCTTCTTACGCCGCTCGACCCAACCCTCGACATTCGTCTGCGGCGCCCGGGATAGCGCGAGCGCGCCCTCCGGCACGTCCTCGGTGATGGTCGCCCCGGCGCCGACGTAGGCGCCCCGGCCGATCGTCACCGGCGCTACCAGCTGCGCGTCGCTGCCGACGAACACGCCTTCGCCGATCTCCGTCCGATGCTTCTTCGAGCCGTCGTAGTTGCAGGTGATGACCCCCGCGCCGATGTTGGACCGCGCGCCGACGTCCGCATCTCCGAGGTACGCCAGATGCTGCGCCTTGACGCCGTCGTGGAGCACGGTGTTCTTGGTCTCGACGAAGTTGCCGACCTTCACGTCCTCCCCGAGGACGGAGCCCGGGCGCAGACGCGCGAAGGGGCCCACGCGGCTGCGGGCGCCGATGCGCGCGCCGTCGAGCTCGCAGTGCGGGCCGACGACCGACCCCGGCGCCAGGGTCGAGTTGACGATCCGGGTGAAGGGCAGCACCTCGGCACCTTCCCCGACGAGGGTCTCCCCCTCCAGGCAGACGAAGGGGTGCAGAACGGCGTCCGGCTCGAGGCGGACGCGCGGCCCGAGCCGGGTCGTCGCCGGATCCACGATGGTCGCCCCGGCGTCCAGGGCCCGCTCGAGGCGCCGGCGGTGCTCGATCTCCTCGGCGGCCGCGAGGTCGCGGCGCGTGTTCACGCCCCAGGCCTCGCGCCAGTCCTCGGCGACGACCGCATCCACGCGCCCGCCCGACCGGACCAGAATCTCGACGGCGTCGGTCAGGTAGTACTCGCCGGACACGGCGTCGACGGTCGAGCTTCGGGACGGCGCGTCGCAGGGCCTCCGCCGAGAAGCAGTAGACGCCCGCGTTGACCTCCGCGATCCGGCGCTCCCGGGCCGAGGCGTTCTTCGCCTCGACGATCCGCCGCACGCGGCCGCGCCCGTCGCGCACGACGCGCCCGAAGTCGCCCGGCTCGGGAGGGCGGAAGGAGAGCAGCGCGAGATCGAGGCCGCCTTCCCGCCGGCGCTCGAGAAGCGCCGACAGGGTCGCCGGCTGCAGCAGCGGCGTGTCGCCCGAAAGCACCAGCACCGGGCCGTCCCCGTCCTCCAGGGCCGGCAGCGCCCGGGCAAGCGCGTCTCCCGTGCCGCGCGGCGGATCCTGCACGGCGAAGGCGAGGGACCGGCCCGCGAGCGACGCCTCGACGCGCTCGCGCCCGGCCCCCAGAACCACGACGACGCGCGCGGGCGAGAGCCCTTCCGCGGCGTCCAGAACCGCCTCGAGGAGCGTGCGCCCGCCGACGCGGTGCAGCACCTTGGGAAGGGCCGACCGCATCCGCGAGCCCGACACCCGCGGCGAGAACGACGACCCGCGCGGCGCCTTCCGGCCGCGCGCCCGCCTTCCGGCTCCGCTGGGGAGCGCTCGCGACCCGTCGGCGGCGGGATTTGCGTCACCAATGAAGAGATCCTCGGCGGTCCGCCCGGGGCGGACTCGCCCGTTCTTACGAGGCCAGCAGCTCCTGGAACTCCGGCGTGTCGCGGACGGGATCGAAATCGCTGTCGTGGCGCGCCAGGATGCGGTTGCTCTGGTCTTCTCCGATCGCGCGCTTCAGGTGCTCGAGCGCCGTCTCGCGCTCGCCGTTCTGGGCGTAGCAGCACGCCAGGAGGAAATCCACCTTGCCTCCCCCGTTCTTGCGCGCCGCATGCTTCAGGTGCTCGATGGCCTCGATCACCTGGCCCCGGTTCTTGGCGATCACCGCCGCGTAGTAGAAATCCTCGGGCTCGGTCAGCGCGGGGGCGGCGGCCTTCTTCTGCCGTTCGCAGACCGCGAGGTAGACGCGGGCGCGGTCCACGAGCTCCTTTTCGTCCGGGTACTTCTGGGTCAGCTCCGTGAAGTGGCGCTCCGCCTCGTCGATCTTCTTCTTCTGGAGAGACGACACGCCGCGGTCGAACTCCTTGCGGGCGTTTTCCGCGAGCTTGGAGAGCTCCTTCAGGGTCTGCGCCTTCTTGGCGGCCGGAGCCTCGGCGCCCCCCAGCAGGCCCAGCTTCTCCATTTTCTTCTCGAGCTCGTCGATGCGGACCGAGAGCGCATCGGCCAGGGCCTGGATGCTCATCTTCGCCGCGTTGTCCCTCAAAAACCGGAGTTCCGCTTCGGTCCAGCGTTTTGACATCGTACAAATCCTCCCGGAGGGCGTTGTCGAAAAAACGGCGTATTTTATGGGCAGGGAGCGGCCCTGTCAAATCGCAGGGGCGCCGACGCGGAATGGAGGGCGCCTCCGGGGCGTTGCCTTTCCAGGAGAAAGGAGCCTCATGCGACACGCCGCTCCGGACCTGCCGCCGTTCTCGCCCTGGTGCTCCTGGCCTGGCCGTGTCCCCGCTGGCGGCGGCCGACAAAACGCAGACCGTGAGCGGGACCATCTCGCGGCTCGACGCCGCGCAGCAGACGCTGGTGGTCAAGGTCGGGAGCCGAGGAAACCACGTTCGTCTGGAACGCCGAGACGCGGATCAACGGCGTGCTCGCCCCGGGCGCGAGAGTGACCGTCCGCTACGCCCCGCAGGCCGACGGCCAGAACCTCGCGTTCCAGATCTCGGTCGGAGCGCTGAAGCGCGGCCGCGCGACGTCATCCCCCCGCGGACCACCGACCCGGGTGCGCGGCTGGCGGAAGAGAGTTTTCAAACTCGTCCGGCTTTTTGAACCGGCTCCGGTCAGGCCTGCTAGAATCCCCCCGCTCTCGCCGAGAGACCAGGAGGAGGATCGCGCATGGGTATGTACATCATCGCGGAGCCGTGCATCGGCACCAAGGACACGGCGTGCGTCGATGTTTGTCCGGTCGACTGCATTCACCCCCGCAAGGACGAGGCGCGACTTCGCGTCCGCCGAGATGCTCTACATCGATCCGGACGTCTGCATCCAGTGCGGCAACTGCGAGCCGGCCTGCCCCGTCACGGCGATCTTCACCGAAGAGACCATCCCGGAGAAGTGGAAGCACTTCCAGCAGATCAACGCGGACTGGTACAAGAACCGGAAGTAGTCCGGCCCTCACTGCGCCTTCAGGACCTTCGCCAGGAACGCGTCCGCCCGCGCGTCGGCGTCCTTCGCGTCCTCCGGACGGAAGACCTTGGGATCGCTCGAAGACGCGAACGCGTGGCCGGCGTCCGGATAGATCTTGAAGTCCACGCTCTTGCCTTCCTGCTTCGCCCGCGCCTCGAAGGCCCGCACGCTGTCGGCCGGAATGCCCTGGTCGAGCCCGCCGAAGTTTCCGAGCAGCGGCACCCTCAGGTTCGCGATGACGCCGCGGTCCGCGACGAGCCGGCCGTAGTAGATGACCGCGCCGGACAACGGCGGCGCCTGCTCGAACGCCAGCTCCAGCGAGTATCCGCCCCCGAAGCACCAGCCGATCGACGCCATCCGCTTCGGGTCCACGTCGGCCCGCGCGTTCAGAAACGCGACGGCGGCCTTCAGGTGCCGCATCGACGTTCTCGGGTGGAATGCGGCTCAACTCGTGCGCCTTCATCGGGTCCGTCGGTCGCCTGGCCGTTGTACAGGTCGGGCGCGAGGGCGACGTATCCCTGCGACGCGAAGTGGTCGGCCTTCTGCTTGAGGAAGTCGTTCAGACCCCACCACTCCTGGATCACGACGATCGCCGCCTTCCGGCCCGCTCCCTCGGGAAGGGCGAGGTAGCCCGAGGCCGTCTCGGATCCGTTCGGGTAGGACACCATCTTGCCCGCCGGCGCAGCGGGAGCCGCGGACGCCGCGAGACCGAGCCACGCGACCAGCGAAAGCGCCTTTCGAGTCATGACTCCTCCGTTCTTCGCTAATCTTATTGCGTGAGCACCCTGTTCCCGGCCGAACCCGCCGACGAGGAAGCCCGCCTCCAGGCGCTGTACGACCGCCTCGCCGCGCGGTTCGGGCTCGGCCCGGCCGCGGTTCGGATCTCGCGGCGCAAGCTGACCGGCGGCGAGATCCGGTACGGCACCCCGCACACCATCACGATCTCCGCGCACCTGTCCGACGGCGAACGCCTCGAAACGCTCCTCCACGAGGCCGCGCACGCCTGGGCCTTCGCGCGGCGCGGCGCCCGCGCCGGACACGGTCCGCTTTTCCAGCGCCTGGCGCGGCAGCTCGGGGCCAAGGGCGGCGCACGCCCCGGTGACGGCGGCGCTCTCGGCTTTCCGGGAGCGCAAGCAGATCCTCTACCGCTGCCCGGGTGCTCCGCGGAGTTCCGCCGGTTTCGACCCTTTCGGGGAACGCGCCACTGCGTGGCCTGCCATCGCGCCGGGCGGCCCTCGCGGCTGCGGCGCGTGACCGGCTGACGCGATGCCCTCCTTCCCGGCGGGCTACCGCGTCGGCCACTGCACCGACCCCCGGGGACAGACGGGATGCACGGTCATCCTTCCGCCGCCGGGCACGACGGCCGCCGTCGACGTGCGGGGCGGCGCGCCGGGAACGCGCGAGACGGGAGTCTTCACGCCCGGGAACCTCGTTTCCGAGATCCACGGCCTGCTCTTCACCGGCGGGAGCGCCTTCGGGCTCGCCGCCGCGGCCGGCGTCACGTCGTGGCTGCGCCGCCGGCAGATCGGTTTCCCCGTCGGACCCGCGCGCGTGCCCGATCGTCGCCGCCGCGGTGCTGTTCGACCTGGCCGTCGGCGATCCCGAGGCTTTCCCCGGCGAAGCGGAGGGCGAAGCCGCCTGCGAGGCCGCGCGCGAGGGAGCGATCGAGACCGGCCTCGGTCGGCGCCGGCACGGGCGCGACGGTCGGAAAGCTCCTGGGCGTCGCCCGCGCCGCGCGCGGCGGGATCGGGTGCGCGGCGCTCGAGCTGCCGGGCGGCGAGCGGGTCGCCGCGCTCGCCGCCGTCAACGCCTTCGGCGACGTCGTCGATCCGACCAGCGGAGCGCGGATCGCCGGTCCCTCGGGGCGGCCGGAATCCTTCCTTTCGGCGCGCGCGCTGTGGGAAGACGCGCTCTCGGAGAGCCCGCGGGTCGGCGGGAACACGACCCTCGTCTGTGTCGCGACGTCGGTCCCCTTCGACGCGCGGCGCTCTGAAGCGGGTCGCGATGGAGGCGCACGACGGTGTGGCCCGCGCCGTGCGCCCCGCGCACACCCTCGTCGACGGAGACGCCGTCTTCGCGCTCGCGCCCTCCGGGATCGCCCCCGCGCTCGCGATCCGGCTGCGCGTCGGCGCCGCGGCCGCGGAGGCCGTGGCGAGGGCCATCGTCGACGCGGTCGACCCCGCTTCCCCGGGACGTCGTCCCTGAGCGCCCCCGGCGAGTCCGAGCGCCGCGGCGCGATGCTGGTGGCCGCCGCGGCGCTGCTCTGGTCCGCCGGCGGCGTGGGCATCAAGGCCGTCGACGAGCCGGCGCTGAAGGTCGCCTTCTATCGGTCGGCGTTCGCGGCGGTCGCCCTGCTGCTGCTCTTCCGGCCCTCCCGGCTGCCCCGCCGGCCGTCCGCCCTCGCCGCGGTCGTGTGCTACGCCGGCTGCCTCATCACGTTCGTCGTCGCGACCAAGTGGACGACGGCCGCCAACGCGATCTTCCTGCAGTTCACCGGCGTCGTCTGGGTTCTGATCGCCGCTCCCCTCGTCCTCAAGGAGCCCCGCCGCCGTGAGGACACCTGGGCGATCGCGGTCGCGATGGGCGGCATGGCGCTCTTCTTCGTCGGCAAGCTCGAGTCGCGCAGCGTCGCCGGCGACCTGATGGCCCTCCTGTCGAGCGTCCTCTTCGCCTTCCTCGTCATCTCGCTGCGCCGTGAGCGGGGCGGCGGCGCGGAGGCGGTCGTGGCCTACGGCAACGTCCTCGCGGCCGTGGGCCTGCTGCCGTTCGTCGCGGGGAACCTCTCCGTCTCGGCGCGCTCGCTCACGATCCTCGCGCTGCTCGGCGTCTTCCAGCTCGCGGGCGCCTACGCCCTCTTCGTGCGGGGCCTCCGCGACGTTCCCGCCACGCGGGCCTCCCTCATCGGGATGATCGAGCCCGTCGCCAACCCGATCTGGGTCTTCCTCTTTCTCGGCGAGAGGCCCAGCCGCTACGCCATCGCGGGAGCGGCGATCGTGCTCGCCGCCGTCGCGTGGAGGACGGTCGTGGCCGGCGCGCCCGCCGCCGAGGCGCAGCCGCCCGACTGACCGACTAGCCGCCCCTGGGTCCGAGCCCGAACTCTTCCCGAATCCGATCCCCGTCGGCATCGAGCGCCGGCGGAAACCGGAGGGGGGCGTCGTGCCCCGAGATCCGGATGGGCGGCGCCACGAAGCCCACACCGCCCGCCTCCCGAACCGCGCCCAGGGCGCGCGCCGTCTCGCTGCGGAGCGCCTCGAGCGGTCCGCGCACGGGCCCGGCGGGAACGCCGGCGCGCCGGCACCGGTCGAGCCACACGGAGCGCGCCTCGGTGCGGAAGATTTCTGCGAGCGCGGCCTCGAGCTCCTTTCGGTTGGCGACGCGCGACGCGTTCGTCGCGAACCGCGGGTCCTCCGCCCACGCCGGCCGCCCGACCAGCCCGCACAGGCGAACGAACTGAGGGTCGGTGCCCGCGGCCAGGACGAACTCGCCGTCGGAGGCGCGGAAGGGACGGTAGGGGACGATCTGCGCGTGGTCGTTGCCGTGCCGGTGCGCTTCCGTCCCCGTCACCAGCGCGGCCTGAGCGACGTTGATCAGCGAGGCGAGCGTCGAGGTGAAGAGGTCGGTCTCGACGTGGGCCGCGACGCCGGTCCGGTCACGCGCGTCGAGCGCCGCCAGGATGCCGATGGCCGTGTAGCAGCCCGCCAGCAGGTCCGAGACGGCGACGCCGACCTTCGTCGGTTCGCCGCCGGGATCTCCCGTGATCGCCATGAGTCCCGCGCCGGCCTGCGCCAGCAGATCGAAGCCGGGCGAGGAGGCGTCGGGCCCCACGCGCCCGAAGCCGGTGACCGAGGCCGTGACGAGGCGCGGGTTGTCGCGGCGAAGCTCCTCGAGCGAGAGACCGAGCCGGTCGAGCGCGCCGGGGGCGAAGTTCTCGACCAGGATGTCGGCGCCGGCGGCGAGGCGCCGCACCGCGCGCAGGCCCTCGGCGCTCGCGAGATCGAGCGCGATCGATTCCTTGTTCCGGTTGACGGCGAGGTAGTACGCCGACAGGCCGCTGCCGGCGTGGTAGGGCGGGCCCCAGCCCCGCGTGACGTCTCCGGCTTCGGGATGCTCCACCTTGATGACCCGCGCGCCCAGATCCGCGAGCAGCATCGTGCAGAACGGCCCCGCGAGCACGCGCGACAGGTCGAGGACGAGGATGCCTCCGAGCGGTGAGGTCATGCGCCGGCGCGGGCCGAGGCCGCTACCTCGCCGGGGCGCCGGCCGGCCGCCAGCCGAGCGGTCCGGGAAGAAAGTGAAAGAGGCCCATCGGCGAGGCCTCGACGTTCTCCAGCCGGTTCGAGAGGCCCCAGTACTGGTCCGCGCTCCACAGAAAGTCGGCCGGCGGATCGGCCGCCAGCAGGCGGTGCACCTTCCGGTACAGATCGAGGCGCCGCGAGGGATCGAGCTCGAGGCGCAGAGCCTCCATCGCGGAATCCGCCTCGGGATTCCGGTAGGAACCGGCGTTGGCGCCCCCCGGCGGGACCTCGCGGGAGTCGTAGAAGGGATAGGGATCCAGGTTGGGCGGAATGAACTCGTTGGCCATCGGAGCGGCGTCGAACTCTCCTGCCGCGAAGCGCTGCGAGAAGGCGGCCCAGTCGAGCGGCCGCAGCGTCAGTTCGATTCCGATCTTCGCGTAGGCCTCTCGGAAGATCTCCGCGATGTTGGCGTTCATCCGCTGCCCCGCCGGCAGGATCATCTCCAGGGAGACGCGCCGGCCCTTGTGCCGCCGGTAGCCGTCCTTTCCCGACACGAGCCCCGCCTCGTCGAGCAGGCGGGCGCTCGCCGCCGGGTCGTAGGTCGGCGGCGCCACGTCGGGCGCGTTCTCGGGCACGCCGGCCGGGTACGGTCCCGAGATCAGCGGCGTGCCCTCGGGCGGATACAGCCGCCGTGCCGTTTCCGCCCGAGGCCAGGACTGCGCGAGCGCGCGCCGCACGCGCACGTCGGCCAGGACCGGGTGGCGGCAGTTCCAGACGACCACGACCACGAGAAACCGCGGCACCCGCGTCATCCGGTTGCGGCTTCGGAATTCCGGCGAGCGCTCCGCCTCGGCCCGCTGGTCGCGGCTGACCTTGAACTCGTCGAGCTCGCCCCGCACGCCGGCGCGGTAGGCCACGACGCTGTCCGGAATCACCCGGAAGACGACCCGGCGGAAGGGATACGCCTGCGCCGATTGGTCCGCGCGCCGGACGAGCGTCAGCTTCTGCCCCGTTTCCCAGGACTCGAGCTGGTACGGGCCGCTGCGCGAAGGGGCTGCGGTCCGGCGACGGCGAACGGCCGAAGGCCGCCTTGGAAACGATCGGCAGGCTGAAGGCCAGCATCCGTTCGGCATAGGGACGCTGGAAGCGGACGACGACCCGCGACGGCTCCGGCGTCTCGACCGAGGCGAGCCCGTCGAACCCCGCTTTCCAGGTGGAGGCGGCGACCTTCGGATCGCGGATCCGGTCGATCGTGAACGCGACGTCGTCCGAGGTGACGGGCGTCCCGTCCTGCCAGCGGGCCTGCGGGTCGAGCTGGAACTCGTACATGAGCCCGTCGGGAGACACCTTCCAGGAGGACGCGAGCCCGGCGACGCTCCGGCGCTCCCGGTCCACCCCCACGAGGGGCCGGAACAGCATCTCCTCGACGCGCAGCCCGACCTCCTCGTTCGTGACGGTCGGATCGAGCGTCGCGGGGTCTCCATCCAGGTGGCGGTAGACGGTGTCGGAGACGGCGGGAGCCGCTTCCCGGCGCGCGCACGCGACGGGCCAGAGCGCGGCGAGCGCCAGCAGGACGCGGGCAACCGTTTTCATGTGCGGTCGGGAAAAGAATAGCATCTGCCCGTGGCGAGCGTGGTCTTCGACATCGAGACCGTGGGTGTCGCGTGGGACTCGCTCGACGACTCGCAGAAGACCTACCTCCAGAAGAACACCCGATCGGAAGAGGAGCGGCAGAAGCTTCCCGAGCTCCTCTCGCTCTGGCCCTTCACCGGCCGCATCGTCGTGCTCGCGATGCTCAATCCGGAGACAGGCCGGGGCCGCGTGTGGTACGAGAAGACCGACGGGCGTCTGGAAGAGGCTTCCGAGGACGGCCTCTTCACGTTCGTCGGAGACTCCGAGCCCGTCTTCCTCGCGGAGTTCTGGAGCGCGATCGCGCGGTTCCATCGCTTCGTGACTTTCAACGGCCGCGGATTCGACGGCCCCTTCCTCATGCTGCGCAGCGCGGCGCTCGGAATCCCCGTGACGAAGAACCTCGTCGGCTATCGCTACGCGCTTCGCGCCCCACACCGACCTTCTCGACGTGCTGACATTTTTCGGCGTGTCACGAAAGTGGAATCTCGATTTCGCCTGCAAGGCGCTCGGCGTCGAGAGCCCGAAGGAGCAGGGCATGGACGGCTACTCGGTCGGCCCGTACTACCGCAGCGGCCGCCTGCGCGAGATCGCGCTGTATTGCCGCCGCGATGTCGAGGCCACGGCGCGCCTGTATCAGAAGCTCGAAAAGACGCTGCTTCCCGTCCTGGAGGATCGGAGGCTCTGAATTGTCTAGGCAGTAATCTCATCCGGGAATTGCGGGAAACCGCCTCGCGGCTGTTGACAGCGCCCGGAAGCCTCCGGTTAAACTGCATGACAGAATGAGGCTAACACGCGGTGCCGCCGAAACTGATGGCCGACGACAAGAAGGAACCCAACCCCGCCGAGCAGCGGCTCTCCGATCGTGTCTGGATCGGA
Organism: uncultured Acidobacteriota bacterium; assembly: GCA_963725095.1. GTDB lineage: Bacteria > Acidobacteriota > Thermoanaerobaculia > UBA5066 > Gp7-AA6 > DATBFU01. Next base: position 172,440 of record CAVRXJ010000003.1, on the reverse strand, counting down.
GCGCCCGCGAACCTGCGTTGGGGCGAGGAAGAGATTTCCGGCTTCGTCGAGGTGATCAACCTCGGAGGGATCTACGTCGCGACCTCGCGCGTGCCCGAGGTGGGCGACTACGTCGACCTCGTCTTCTCGCTGCCCGGCGACTCCCGCGCGTTTCGGGTGCGCGGGAACGTCGTCTTCCAGAACCAGGCCGCCGAGCGGTCCCGTCCCGGCTTCGGTGCCCGCTTCGAGCGCGCCCCGGTCGGCCTGCTCGAGGCCATCAAGGGGCTGAGCCCCGGACACTGAGTTTCGGCGCTCCTGCGCCGAAACTCATCCCGAGCAAAGCGAGGGATCCCGGACTTCGCAAGCCGCGAAGCTATTTCCCGCTCGCCTCCACCAGCCGCATCCGGTCGAAGAGAAACTCCAGCGTCGCCGTGATCTCGTTCACCGGGCCCGCGGCCGCCTGGGACAGGGTCGTCGGGAGGGCCCCGGTGATCTCCCAGGTCACGAGGACTTCGTCCGTTTCGTTCTTTACCGTCACGGTCACGACCCGGGGCGGCGGGGTCCCGCCGTCGGTCGCCTGGTTGAGCAGCTCCTGAAGCCCCTTCAGCCCCTTCTGCGAGAGCGTGAGGACGAGCCGGCGCTCGTTGGGTGAATAGGCCAGGTCGAGTCGCCGGGAATCGGTCTTGCGGAAGGGGCTGCCGGCTGAACTCGATCCGATACCCGATCGACACCCGGGACGTCGACGCCGTCCACCTTGACGGTCACGCCGTTCTGAGGCTCGGCGGCGACCGGGGCCGAGGCGGCGAGAAGAACGGCAAGGAGGCTTCCGAGCAGGGTTTTGGAAACCATGGCCCCTCCCTTGCGACGCCGCCAGACTAGCACCGCCGGGCTCCCCGGCGCGAGGGGCCTTGATTTGGAGCCGCCGGCGGCGTAAGAACGTCGCCAGCGACGCCTCTTCTTCGCGTCGGACACGGTTCCGGCCCGGTCCGGAGATGGGCCACTTGCAAAAGGAGTGCGTGATGAGGAAACGGGTTTCGATCTTCTTCGTCCTGATCGCGGCGGGCGCCGCTGCTGGCCGCATCCTCCGCCCGCGCGGGCGACCGCAATACCTACGACGTGACGGCCGACACGATCGAAGGCTGCTCCTGCCCGCTGTTCTGCACCTGCTACTTCGGTCCCTCGGCCGACGAGCACATGTGCACGCGCGAACAACGTCTACAAGTTCCGCAAGGGCAGCCACTACGGCGACGTGGACCTGTCCGATCAGATCGTCTGGGTGGCGCTCGACCTCGGCGGCGAGTGGCACAAGAAGCCCGGCCCCGGAATGCCGACGAAGTGGGCGGTCGTGACCTTCGACAAGAAGTCCTCGGACGCGCAGAGGAAGGCGATCGGCGAGGTTCTCAACATCGTGTTCCCGGTCAAGTGGGGCAAGTTCTCCACGCGCGAGGACACGATCGCATGGCACGAGGACGCCAAGACGGCGAACGCCAAGATGGGAAGCGGCATGGCCGAGATCACCCTCGACCGCGCCACGGGTCCGGACAAGAAGACACCGTCGATCGTCAAGAACCTGCAGTACTGGTTCTCGACCTCGAACGACGGCTTCGTGCTCGCCTACTCGACGCACCACTGGGACGGCGAGAACAAGTTCCAGGAAACGCACAAGAACGGATTCACGATCGTCTGGACGGCGAAGGGCGAGATCAAGCCGGCCGCAGCCAAGGTGGCGATGAAGTAGACGGCCGGCGCCGAAACGGCTCATCGAGGGAGGGACGCGGTCCCTCCCTCTTCCTTTTCCGGCGCGGAGCGGTTGACGGGGCGAGGGCGACTGGGAACTAATAGCCCTCATGACCCCCGACGACATCGCTCCCGAGTTTCGCTCGCAGCCCAAGGCCTACCGCCGCGCGGAGCCGATCGACGGCGTCCGCACCCTGCGCCTCGCGCGCCACACGGACGACCGGGGGTTCTTCCTCGAGATCTTCCGGACGCGAGGCAACGGCGAGGTCGGAGGAGAGCTGGCGAAGTTCTTCGCCGGCGCACCGGTCGAACAGGTGAACTTCTCCGAGGTGAGCGCCGAGGGCCACATCAAGGGGCTGCACTACCACCTCCAGCAGGAAGACATCTGGTTCTTCCCGCCGCCGTCGAAGGCCAAGATCGTCCTCTTCGACATCCGCAAGAACTCCCCGACCTTCGGCCGCACGCAGGTCCTGGTTTCCGGAGACGGGAACGATCAACTCGTTCGCATTCCGGCCGGCGTGGCGCACGGCTACCGCCCGCTGTCGCGGCCCGTGCGCGCTGCTCTACATCGTGACGCGGACCTTCGACCCTTCGGCGCCCGACGAGTACCGCGTCGCCTGGGACCATCCGGCCGTCAAGGAGCTCTGGGACATCCCCAACGGTTGACGCGGACGGGACACCCGACAGCCGGTCCTATAATCGGTCCTTCCCATGAGCGCTGCCGCCCTCCCGTTCGACCCGGCGAGGATCCCGCGCGTCGACTCCGTCGGCATCGAGGAGCGCGCCGGGTCTCTCGGCAAACGCTCGATCAAGAAGGCCGCCAAGCAGCGGGGCATCCGCCTCGCCATCGCGATGCTCGACCTGACGACCCTGGAGGGCAAGGACTCCGAGGGCAAGGTGCGGCAGCTCTGCCAGAAGGCGATGCATCCCATGCCGGGCGACCCGACGGTTCCGCACGTCGCCGCGGTGTGCGTCTACCCGAACCTCGTGCCGGTCGCCCGCGCGACCCTTCAGGGAAGCGGCGTCCGCGTCGCCTCGGTCGCGACCGGATTCCCGTCCGGCCTCACTCCGCTGCCCGTCAAGCTCGAGGAGACGCGGCGCGCGGTCGCGATGGGCGCCGACGAGATCGACATGGTCATCGACCGCGGGGCCTTCCTCTCCGGCGAGTATGCCGCCGTCTTCGAGGAAATCGTCGCCGTCAAGGCCGCGTGCGGCGCCGCGCACCTCAAGGTGATCCTGGAGACCGGGGAGCTCGAGACCTTCGACAACGTGCGGAAGGCATCGCACCTCGCCATGGCGGCCGGCGCCGACTTCATCAAGACCTCCACCGGCAAGGTCGTTCCGGCCTCGACGCCGGGCGTCGTGCTCGTGATGCTCGAGGCGATCCGCGATCACTACTTCGAGACGGGCCGGCGCGTCGGCATGAAGGCCGCCGGCGGGATCCGGACCTCCAAGCAGGCGCTCCACCTGCTCGTCCTCGTCAAGGAGACGCTGGGCGACGCCTGGCTGACGCCGGAGCTGTTCCGCATCGGCGCCTCGACGGTGACCAACGACCTCCTGATGCAGCTCGCCAAGGAATCGACCGGCCGCTACCAGAGCGCCGACCACTTCGGGAAGGACTGAACGGCGGAGAGCATGAGCACGACGGTCAAGGACGAGGAAGCCCGCCGGGAAGCGGCCGCGAAGGTCGAGAGCGAAAAGCCGCGGCTCGAGTTCGGAGGCGCCTGGGCCTACGCGCCCGCGCCCGAGGCGACCGACGTCGTCCGGCTCGAGAAGCGGTACGGCCACTTCATCGGCGGGCGTTTCGTGCCGCCGCGCTCGAAGAAGTACTTCGCGACGATCAACCCGGCCACCGAGGCGGTGCTCGCGGAGGTCGCGGAAGGCGGCGCCGCGGACGTCGACGCGGCCGTGCGCGCCGCCGAGGAGGCCCACCGCAGGCGCTGGTCGAAGCTCGCACCCGCCGAGCGCGGCAAGTACGTCTACCGCATCGCCCGCCTGATCCAGGAGAAGTCCCGGGAGCTCGCGGTGCTCGAGACCATGAACGGCGGAAAACCGATCAAGGAGTCGCGGGACTTCGACGTGCCGCTCGCCGCCGCGCATTTCTTCTCCTACGCCGGATGGGCGGACAAGCTCGCGTGGGCCTTCCCGAACCGCCGGGTCTCGTCGATCGGGGTCTGCGGGCAGATCATCCCCTGGAACTTCCCGCTGCTCATGGCCGCCTGGAAGATCGCGCCGGCGCTCGCCTGCGGGAACACCGTCGTCCTGAAGCCCGCCGAGACGACCCCGCTCACCGCGCTCGCGCTGGCGAAGATCTGCCAGGAGGCGGACCTGCCGCCCGGCGTCGTGAACGTCGTGACGGGCGCCGGGGAAACCGGGGCGCACCTGGTCAACCACCCGCGCGTGCGGCAAGATCGCCTTCACCGGCTCGACCGAGGTCGGCAAGCTGATCCAGCGCGCGGTGGCCGGGACCGGAAAGCGCCTGACGCTCGAGCTCGGCGGCAAGGCCGCCAACATCGTCTTCGAGGACGCGGCCATCGACCAGGCGATCGAGGGGATCGTCAACGGCATCTACTTCAACCAGGGCCACGTCTGCTGCGCGGGATCGCGGCTGCTCGTCCAGGAGTCGATCGAGCCCGTCGTCCGCCGCAAGCTCGCCTACCGGATCGCGACGCTGCGCCTGGGAGACCCGCTGGACAAGAACACGGACGTGGGCGCGATCAACTCGAAGGCGCAGCTCGAGAAGATCCGGGAGCTCGTCGCGAGCGGCGTCGCGGAAGGGGCGGAGCTGCACCAGTCGGCCTGCGCGATCCCGCTGAAGGGCTTCTGGTTCCCGCCGACGTTCTTCACGGGCGTCGCGCAGTCGCACCGCATCGCCCAGGAGGAGATCTTCGGGCCCGTGCTCGCCGTGATGACCTTCCGCACGCCCGAGGAAGCGATCGAGAAGGCCAACAACACCCCCTACGGCCTGTCGGCCGGCGTCTGGACCGACAAGGGCTCGAAGATCTTCCAGATCACCTCGAAGCTGCGGGCCGGAGTCGTCTGGGCGAACACGTTCAACAAGTTCGATCCGACCTCGCCCTTCGGAGGCTACAAGGAGTCGGGCTTCGGCCGCGAGGGCGGCGTGCACGGGCTGAAAGCCGTACGTGGAACCTGAAATGAGCGCCGAGCTTCCCGGTCCGACAAAGACCTACAAGCTCTACGTCGGCGGCGAGATGGTCCGCTCCGAGTCGGGCCGATCCGAGCCGATCCACTCGCCGCGAAAGGAGCTGATCGCCAACGTCTCCCGCGGCTCCCGCAAGGACCTGCGCGACGCGGTGCTCAAGGCGCGCGCCGCGCAGTCGGGCTGGGCCGGAAAGACCGGCTACCTGCGCGGCCAGATCCTCTACCGGATGGCGGAGATGCTCGAAGGCCGGGCGGCGTCCTTCGAAACGCTCCTGCGCGAGAGCCGCGGCGCGACGCCCGCGGCCGCGGCGCGGGAAGTGCGCGCCGCGATCGACCGGCTGCGTGCACTACGCGGGCTGGTCCGACAAGTACGGCGCGCTGCTCGGAACGGTCAACCCCGTGGCGTCGTCCTACTACGACTTCTCCGTGGCCGAGCCGACGGGCGTCGTCGGCATCGTCGCGCCGGAGACGCCGGACCTGCTGGGACTGGTCACGCACCTCGCTCCGGTCCTCGTCTCGGGCAACGCGGCTGGTCGCGATCGTCGCCGAAAGACACCCGCTGGCGTCGCTCGAGTTCGCCGAAGTGCTCGCGACCTCCGACCTCCCGGCCGGCGCCGTGAATCTCCTCTCGGGCTCGCGGGAAGAACTGGTCCCCCACCTCGCCCGCCACATGGACGTCAACGCGATCTGCGACGCCGGCGGCGACGCGGCTCTTTCCAAGGCGATCGCCGAGGACGCCGCCGTCAACGTCAAGCGCGTCGCGCGGTACGCGATCCGCGACTACTCCTCGGAGCGCGCCCAGGGCCTCGACTTCATCGAGGCCTTCGTCGAGATCAAGACGACCTGGCACCCGATCGGCGTGTGACGTGGAGGCCATCGAATTCCCCGGCGGGCTTCGTCACCCGCGGCTCGGCGGCGTCGCTCGCGAGGACGTTCGGACGCGGATGAATCAGGACCCGCCGGCCAGCCGCGCGAGCGCCTCGCCGTCCAGGCTGTAGCGCAGCCACTCCGTCTGGGGCCTGGCCGCCCAGGCGCCGGTAGAAACGCATCGCCCCGTCGTTCCAGTCGAGCACGGCCCATTCGACACGCGACGCGTTGCGCGCCAGCGCCTCGCGCGCGAGCGCGGCCATCAGGGCTTCGCCGACGCCGCGGCTGCGGGCCGCGTCCGTGACGACGAGGTCCTCGAGGTACAGGAACGGGCGCGCCCGGAAAGAATTGATCCCCTCGAAGAAGATCGCGAGGCCCTCGATCCGGCCGTCGAGCTCCGCGACGAGCGCTTCGGCGCGCCCGGTCTCGAAGATCCAGGACGCGAGGCGCGCCGCCTCCGCGTCGTCGGGCGGGGCCAGCTTCTCGAAACGCGCGAGCTCGCGGTCGAGCTCGAGCATGCGCGGCCAGTCCTCGCGGCGCGCGCGGCGGACGACGGCGGCAGATCCGGTCGGCAAGAGGTCCGTCAGTTCGCCGCCGCGACCTTGACGTAGTCGACGCGGCCGAGCAGCTTGACCGCGTCCTCGCGCTCGAGGTTGGAGCCCTGCCCGAGGACGATGCGGCCGGAAGACACGATGACGGTGACGAGCGTCGTCGGCGATCCCTGCGACCGATCCGTGACGGCGTAGGCCGGCAGCCCCCCGATCTTCACCTCGCGACTTCCACTCCCGACTTCGCCGCCTCGGCCATCGCCCGGCGCGATGACGCTCGAGACGTCCTTTCCCTTGCCGTAGTCCTGCACGGCGATCCGGAGCTGGCGGGCCGCTCCCGGCTCGATCTTCTGGAAGAACCGGGAAACCTCCGTATAGGTTCCCATCTCGTTCTCGTCGGTGTCGGGGAGGGGATCCCGCGGCGCGGCGTCCCAGCCCGGCAGCGTCGCCGGAATGCCGTCGCGCAGGGTGAGGGGCCAGACGGCCTTCTCCGAGGCCCCCGGCGAGGGCTCGACGGCCAGGACCAGGAGCAGCGCGGCCACGCCGATCGGGCGCCGGAGCATCTCCCGGTCAGGATAACCCAATCGGCGGCCGAAAAAAAAAGAGCGGCCCAAAGGCCGCTCTTTCTCTCCGCCGAGAACGTTCTTACTTCTTCGGTCCCAGGATGGCGTCCTTCGCCTTCTTGGAAACGCGGAACTTGACGACGCGCTTGGCGGGAATCTTGATCTCTTCGCCCGTCGCCGGGTTGCGTCCCATGCGCGCCTTGCGGTTCACGAGCACGAGCTTTCCGACGCCGGGAATCGTGAAGCTGTTCTTCGCCTCCTTGTAGGCGAGGGCCGTCAGGTCGTCGAGAAACTGGGTCGCCTGCTTCTTGGTCGTGCCCGTGGACTTGGCCAGGTGATCCGCCGTCTGGGACTTGGAGAGCGCCTTCCCGTCTTTTGCCATTTTCACTACCCCTTCTTCGTTATTGGAATCGCCGGCATTCCGGCGTGTCGAAACGATTGCGTATTCTATCCGCCGCGCGGAAACGCAAGCAAAAAAAATCGCATGAACGCGACTTTTTCCGCCGGCCGCGGGAGCGGGAGTCCGCGCGTGTCGCGGTAAGATCGCCGTCCTCCCGATGCGCGCCCCGGACCCGACTTCCCGTCCCGCGGACAGGACCGCTTCCGAGCGCGAGACACCTCCCGAGGGCGACGGCCGGATTGCCGACGGGGATGGCGTTGGGCGCAACCCGACCGATCGGAACGGATTTGAGGACGAGCTAAACCGCTCCGAACGCATCCGCTTAGCCCGGTCCGCGCGAATCGCCGCCGCGCTGTTCCTGCTGGCGATTCCCCTGGCGACGACGTGCGGACGCGACTCCGAGGGGCTCCTCGCCCGTCGCGTTCTGGAAGACTATCGCAAGAAAGCCTCCGTTCGTCCCCTCCCGCCGACGGGCTCCATCCGCATCCGGCTCACGCCCGACAACCCGGCCGGAGGCGATTCGGGAAGCGCGGAGATCGAATGGGAAGGACCGCGATACCGGGAAACGGTGACCTCGGCGGGGGTTTCCACGATCCGCGGCATCCAGGGCGGAAAGGCCTTCTTTACCGACGAGGACGGCGTCACGCGCGTGGGATCGGAGCCCATGCTCGCCGAGCTGACGACGCGGTCCTATTTCTGGCGGCGCGCGTTCCTCTTCGAGGATCGCGAGCGCGCGAAGCTCTCCCTGGGGCCCGCGGACGACGCGTCGGTTTCGCTGGTTCTGCAGCCGCGCGGGGGCAATCCGCTCCGCCTCGCTTTCGACCGCGGGACCGGCGCGCTCCGAAGCGTCCTCTCGCCCCGTTTTCGCCTCGAGTTCGAGAGCGCCACGCGATACCGCGACACCTCCCGCCTCCCGGTCTCCGGCGAGATCACCTGGGCGGGCCTGCCGACCCGGCGCCTGCCGGACCGGGCCGCCGGGGGATGGCAGGAGACCTTTTCCGCTCCGGTGGCCGAAGCGGCGCTCTCGGAGGCCGACGGCGGCATCTCGGTGCCGGCGCGCATCTCGGGGATCCCGGCTCGCCTCGCGATCGACGCGAGCGCCGACGGCCCGATGCGGATTTCGCCGGAGATCGCTCGGGCTGCCGGCCTCTCGGGACGGCGCGACGTCTTCGGCCGCCTGCTCGTCGCGGCGGACTGCGCTCGTGATCGGCCCTCTCACGATGCCCGCGCTGCACGTCGAGATCGCCGACCCGCAGATCCCGGGCGTCGACGCCGTCGCGGGCGGCACGCTCTACCGCGAGATGGTCGTCGAGATCGACCCGGCGAGACAACTTCTGAAGCTTCACGATCCGGCGCTCTGGGTGACGCCCGACGGCTTCGGACGAAGCCTGCTCGACGACGACGGCGACATCCCCGTGGCGATCCTGTCCCGAACCGGCCGGCGGGTCCGCCTGCGGGCGGGGACGCGGGCCGCCTCCCCGCTGCTCCTTCCGCCCCGAAGCGCTTCCCGATACGGCCTGGATCCGAACGCGCCCGTGATGACGGGGCTCGTCTGGGGAACCCTGCGCCTGCCGCCGCTCCCGGTGCGTCTCGAGAACGCGGGCTTCGATCCGGACTGGGGAGACGACGGCGCGATCGGTTACCCGCTCCTGCTGCGCTTCCACGTGATCGTCGACATGCCGCACCGCTGGGTGTACGTCAAGCCGCGCTGATCGCGCGATCCCGGACGTCAGGGCCAGAGCGAGCGGTACTCGTGGAGGAGCGCGCCTCCGAAAAAGTAGGACGCGACGGTCCCGGCCGCCAGGAACACGCCGAACGGCAAGCGCGTCGCGAGTCCGCCGCTCCCGCGCGCGATCAGCGCCAGTCCGACGACGCTGCCCGACAGCGACGCGAGCAGCACCGTGACGACGACGCCGGCGGGTCCGAGAAAGGCCCCGACCATCGCGAGCATCTTGACGTCTCCCAGACCCATTCCCTCCACCTTCTTGAGCGCGCGGTAGAGCGCTCCCACGAGGTAGAGCCCTCCGCCGCCGAGCGCCGCCCCGAGGGCCGCGAGCGCCGGCGTCCGCTCGAGGGACCAGAAGGACAGTGCGAGGCCCGCGCCGATGCCCGGCAGCGTGATCGCGTCGGGCAGCAACTGGAAGTCCGCGTCGATCCACGCCAGCGCCAGACACGCCGAGCAGAGGAGCGCGCCCGAAGCGAAGTCCGCCCACGACGGCGCCCTCCAGAAGACGGCGGCCCAGAGAAGGCCGTTTGCGCATTCGACCAGCGGATAGCGGATCGGGATCGGCGCGCGGCAGGAGCGGCATCGTCCGCCGAGCACGATCCACGAGATGAGCGGGATGTTGTCGCGCGCTCCGACGGCGCCGCCGCAGGAAGGACAGTGGGAGCCCGGATGAACGACCGATTCCTCGCGCGGCAGCCGGTGGATGAGGACGTTCAGGAAGCTCCCGACCACCAGGCCGAAGAGGCCCGCCGACACGGCGCCGAAGACGCCCAGCGCGGACAGCGGCGCTCCCGCGGAGTTCACGCGGCCTTCCCGGGGCTCCGCGGCCGCGCGCGCAGGCCGGAAAGCAGAGCGGCGAGCGCCGCGAGAGAGAGGGCCGCGCCGGCATAGAAGGAGATCGGACGGTAACGAAAGACGACCCGGTGCGAGCCCGCAGGCACGGCGACCGCACGGAAGAGGCCGTCGGCGGTGAGCAGCGCGGCGGCCTTTCCGTCCACGCTGGCCTTCCAGCCCGGGTACGCGAGGTCGGTCAGGACCAGGAGACCCGCCGCGTCGGTGTTCACGTCCGCCGACACGCGCTCGGGGTCGTCCTCGGCGATGCGCGCGACCAGGTAGCGCCCGGAGGCCGGCCCCGGGCGGGGCGAGGGCTCGCGGTCGAGGAGGACCTGGCGGCTCCAGTCGCTCTCGCCCCGTGCGACCAGGGTCCAGGCCCGCTCCGCGTCGGGCTCCACGGCGTACTGCCGAACCAGAGACACGCGCGGGCGATACGGATTGAGCGGCGCACGGAAGAACTCGTCCACCTTGCGGGAGCCGAGCGACTCCGGAAGGAACGGCGTCCAGAGGAGTCGGCCGCTCGCGGCGCCCGCGGCCCGCGAGGGATCGGGACTCGCGTCGATCGCGTCGGCGATTCGCCGCGCGCGAGCGTCGGAAGCGCGGCGGCGGTGCGGACCGTGCGCACGCCGGCGAGCAGATTCGTGTAACCGATCAGGGCCTCCCGCTGCCGCCGGACCATGGCCGTGTCGAAACTCCAGTCCCGCGCCACCCAGGGCGCGAGCGCCCCCATCGGCGGCGTCAGAATCCGGCCCGGCACCGTCGCCGAGGAACGCGCTCGACTCGGGGCGGCGCCGGATCTCCTCGCCGGGCGCGAAGCGAAAGAGGCCGCGGCTGGCGAGCGTGAGTGACGCGATCAGCAAGAACGCCGCGATCCCGGAGAGCACCGGCCCCAGCGGCGGAGGGCCGCACGCGAACCAGCGCCAGCAGCGCGAGCGCGGCGGCCCCGGCGGCGGTCACGGCGCGAAACACGACGTCCCTGTCCGGCGCGGCGGCGGCCGACGCCGGCGGCCGCCGCAAGCGCGGCCAGGAAGAACCTCTTCCGGCGCTCCGGCAGGAACCGCAGCGTGTCCAGTCCGAGACCGGCCAGCGCGGCGACCGCAAAGAGAGTCGCGGTGAGCGCCTTGGCGGGGTATCGGATGCGGTTCAATCCAGGCAGTTCGCGCAGCCATGTCCCCGGCGGGGCCGCCGCGGCGAGCACGATCCCCGCCGCCGGCGACGGCGGCGAGGAGCCACACCAGGGACCGCCGCTCCCGTTCGGCGAAGGCCGCCGCGACCGCGACCAGAACGACGGGGCCGAGATACAGGGAGGCGAAGAAGAAGTTCCGGCCGAGCGCGTCCTCCCCCGCCACGAGCGCCGAAACGAGCGCCCCGAGGCGCACCGCGCCGAGGTCGCGCTCCGCCGCGGGAAAGGCCGCGCGACGACCCGAGTGCAGGGCGAGCTCGGCCATCGGCAGGAGCACCCATGCCGCCAACGCCAGCCCGAGCGCCGCGGCCGCGGCTCCCCGGCGCAGGCTCTCGCGCGGCGACGTTTGCCGCCAGCCGCCTTCGGGCTCGGCGCGTCGGAACTTGAGGAAGAGGAGAGCGAGCGCGAAGCGTCGCGATCGAAAGCTCCGGGCTTCCGGCCATGGCCTGCAGGCCGAGCAGCAGGCCGAAGCCCGAGGCGGCGGCGCGGGTGCGCAGGCCCGACCGCGCGAGGGCCAGGATGAGGGGCAGGTAGGCGAACGCGCCGAAGTGGTTCCAGTAGGCCGAGAGCGAGGCCGAGAGACCCGAAGCCGCGAAAATCGCCGCCGCAGCGAGCGCGCCGCGCGTCGGTGACGCCTTCGTCCTTGCAGAAGCGCCACATGCCCCAGGCCGCGACCGCGAAGTGAAGCAGCAGGAAGCAGCCCGCCGCGAGGGCCGGCGAAGGAATCAGAAAGAAGAGCGTCGGCGGATAGAAGACACCCGACTGACCGTTGGCGAGCCAGGGCTCCCCGGCGCCCGAGAGCGGGTTCCAGAGCGGGAGATGCGCCCGCCCGCAGGCGGTCGGCCGTATAGAGCTTCAGCGGGAAGAAGAAGTCCGCCTGGTCGCGAAAGGTCGGCGCCCGGCCGCCTCCGAGCGCGGGGAGCAACCAGACGATGGGAGGGATCAGAGCCGCGACAGCGAGGGCACCCGAGTCCAGCGCGCGGCGCACGCGGTCATTGTAGACCGTCGCTCCGGCTTGCGAGCGAGCTGGCGCGGACGCCACCGGCTCGTGGCTCGGCCGGTTGCGGCCTCGACCACGAGCCTGCTCGCTCGCAAGCCTCCGCTCCCGCATCGCGAACCTCCTCCCTCCTTCGTCGGGAGACTATTCGCGATGCGAGCTGATGTTCGTCCGCGGCGCGAAACGACTCGTCCGGTGCCAGCCCTCGGTCGCGGCGCGAGGAGTCTCCCGAGCGGAAGCGAGGGAGGAGCCTTGCGCCGCGGGAGCCGGAGCGTAGCGAGGAACTAGGCCTGCGGTCGAGCCCCATCCGGCCGAGCCGCAGCGCCGGTGGCGTCGAGCGCAAGTCCGACGCGAAGCGGAGGCGACGGTCTACTGCTGTGCCCCCTCGGGCCACTGCACGAAGGTTCCGTTCGAATAGAGGATGTCGTCGTTGAAGTCGGTCGTCGTGCCGCAGACCAGGGTGCCGGTGGTTCCGTCGCGGCCGTGGCTCCGGATGTTGTAGCGGAAGAGCGCGTTGTCCACGGCGTACACCATGAAGCGCCCCCAGCCATCCTGAACGGGCGTGTGCGCGATGTAGGTCGGCGACAGGTTCGTGAACGAAGCTGAGACCGAGCGTGTTGCCCGCCGTCGTGTACGTCCCGCCGTTGCACGCGGCGGACGGATAGAAGTTGTTGTCCACGCTGTAGGCCTCGATGGCCGTTGCCAGCGCCCGCATGTCGGACATCGTCCGCTTCTGCTTGCCGCGCTGCACCGCGTTGAGCAGGTTCGGAATCGCGATGGCGGCCAGGATGCCGATGATCGCGATCACGATCAGCAGCTCGATCAGAGTGAACCCGCGCTCGTTTTTCTTCATAAAAAAGCGGCCCCGGTTTGACTCCGGGGCCGCTTCTCCTCTGATGGGGTCTAACCCCTCAATCCGCGACTGCGGACGAGGTTACTGCTGGGCGCCTTCCGGCCACTGGATGAACGTGCCATCGGCGTAGAGGATGTCGTCGTTGAAGTCCGTCGTCGTTCCGCAGACCACCGTGCCCGAGAAGGCGCCATCGCGGCCGGCCGACTCGAGACGGTAGTTGTTCGAGTTGTTGCCCAGCGCGTACCGCTCGAACCGGCCCCAACCGTCCTGGCGCGGGACCTGCGCGATGTAGGTCGGCTGCAGGGCCGTGAACGAAGACAGGCCGAGGACGTTGGCCGTGCCGCCGGTGAAGAGGCCCGGGTTGCAGGCCGCCGCCGGGTAGTAGTTGTTGTCGACCGCGTACGATTCGATCGCGGTCGCCACGGCCCGCATGTCCGACATCGTGCGCTTCTGCTTGCCGCGCTGCACGGCGTTGAGCAGGTTGGGGATCGCGATCGCGGCCAAGATGCCGATGATCGCGATGACGATCAAGAGCTCGATCAGGGTAAAACCAGCTTCCCGCTTCTTCATCATGCCTCCTAGTTCAGTTCCTCTGTTCCATTCCTTCCAAATTCGGCTTGCCAACCTATTCGCAAGGGTGAAGCCACTTTGGCACGCGGCAAAAGTCTTAGAATTCAATGACTTAAGGAATGCGACCGGCTGGTGCTCGACGGGAATTGTCAAAATGGAAGACGGAGCCATGACACTTTTTGCCGGCCGCGACGGTTCCCTTTCGGGGGCGCAATCCTCTGGGCCGTCGTTCTCAAGCCGCGAGAACTTGAAAACTCTCTTCGCGGCGGCGCGGCCCGGATGCTGGCGTGCCTCCAGCCTTACTCCCGCCGCCGCGCTTCATCTGTCACGAGATCGGTGTAGAGATCGACCCCGTTCAAGTAGTCGCGCAGGAAGATGCGCTCGTCGTTGCCGTGCCGGCGGACGGAATCGGTGATGTTCATCGGAATCGGAGAGAAGCCGTAGGTCGGGATGCCCCGGGCGCGGAAGTGGATCGAGGTCGTGTAGCCGCCGAAGGTCGGGATCGGGCCGAAAGGGATTCCCGGGTAGCGGGCTTCGGTGACGCGCTTGACGAGCTCCGTGAACGGCGTCGGATAGGGGCTCGCGACGGTCGGCCCGGTCGCGTAGGACCAGACAGCCCGAATCTGCGAGCGCGCCGCGTCTTGAACGATGGGCGCGAGGTACTGGCCCGGATCGACGCCGGGCGGCGTCGAGACGATCACGTACGCGCGGAGGCTGTCGACGGCCTCGGGCGGGTCGGGGAAGGGCGGCGTCCAGAAGACCCGCGCTTCGAGGAACGCGGCGTAGCGGTCGGGCAGCGCCGCGAGCTCCGCGGGGTCGCGGCGCACGCGGTCCAGATGGCGCAGCGGATCGGTCAACGGATTGACGAGGTGGTTGGCCAGCAGGTCGAATCCCAGGACGACGTGCGGGTGCGGCGCAACGGGCGTCGACGCGAGCTTCTTCCATCGTCCGGCGAGATCCTCGAGCGGCCGGGCGGTCGTGGCCCGAACTCCGCCGAGGCGTAGCCTGCCTGGAGCGTCTCGAGTCCCCAGAAGCGGACGTCGCGCAGGATCATCTCCGTCGTCCCGCCCTCGTTCAAGACTTCCGAAACCCCCGCAAACCACTCGGGCCGGTGCGCGAGCAGCCACCGCGAGCCCCAGCGCTGCCCGAGCTCCTCGTCGGCCTCGGCGAGAAAGAGGATGTCGGACTCGGGCACGACGCCCGAGCCGCTTCAGATTCCGCAGGGCGAGCGCCTGGGCCAGCGCGAGCGACTTCATGTCGTAGGCGCCGCGCCCGTAGAGGTATCCCCCCTTGATGGTGCCGTCGAAGGGACCGGCCACGGTCCAGAGCTGCGGATACGCGTCGACGACGTCGATGTGATTGAGCAGCAGCAGAGCCCCCTCGCGCTTCTTTCCCGGGACCCGCGCGAGCAGGTTGCAGCGGCCCGGCGCCGGGCAGACCAGCTCGGTCTCGATCCCCTCGCAGTCGAGCAGGTCCTTCAGAAAGCGCGCGCCGGCCTCCTCGGACTTTCCCTGAGACGTGTCGATCCGGATGTAGTCGCGCAACAGCCGGACGGGCTCGAGCTTCAGCCATTCCTCGGCGGGCCGCGTCGTGTCGGAGACGATGCGGGAAGGCTTTCCCGGCACGCGAGCAGGACGCCGCCGCGAGCGCAAGGATTGGAACGATGGAGGCGAGCAGCCCCTTGATGGTCTTCATGGCGCTTTCCTGCGGGAGTCGGAAACGAGCAGCAGCGCGGCGGCCATTCCCGCGAGGACCGGCCCGAACCGCGAAGACTCGCCGCCCGGAACGCGCTCCCTCCAGTCGATCGCGTGGCGGCCCGCCGGAACCGGAACGGCCGTGAAGGCCAGGTACGCCGGGACCGTTTCGACCTCCCGGCCGTCGATCCGGACCTCGCGGTAGCTCCAGAAGGCCCGAAGCACGAAGAGCCAGGTCGGCTGCGGGACTTCGGTTTCGACCCGCAGCCGCTCGGGACTCTTCTCGATGATCCGAAGTCGTCCCGGCGTCGCCGCTCCGACGAACCGGCGGCCGGTCTCGAGCAGAAGCTCGCCCGGCTCCACACCGGGAAGGCCGGCCGCCACACCGAAGGCCCCGGGCTCCTCCCTCCAGCCCGTCGCGAGGCGTACGTCGGGCAGCGCCTGTCGGTTCTCGTCCCAGTGCTGCGCGCCGTTGCCGCCGACCGGCAGGAATCCGGGCACCGGAGGCTGTCCGCGCGGACGGGCTCCGAACTTGAGGCACAGGTTTCCGAAGAATGGACCGCCGTCTGGTCGCGTGGCGACCAGGCCGGAGAGGCGGCGCAGGCTCTCGACCCGCGAGAGATCCCCGGCGTCGAAGTCGTAGTTCAAGACCGTCCCGCGACCCCAGAAGATCGGCGTGTAGTAGATCCAGCCCTCCCGCGGGAGCTCGGACCAGGCGAGCCCCGACCGCGCCTGAGACTCCGCGTAGATCGACTCCCCCAGCGTCCGGTACGCGCCCTCCGGATCCGCCGCCGCGATCCGGCGGGCAAGCGGGGTTGGCCCGAAGGCTTCCTGCTCGGTGGAGATCTCCGGAATCCGCCGGGAGACGGAGATCGGAGCGAGCGTCAGGATCGCCAGCGCGGCAGCCCGCGCGGCGAGCGCCGGTCGGGCTGCCAGCTCGATCGCGACGACGGTCGCGACCCAGATCAATCCCGCCTCGGCGAGCGCGAGCGGCAGCTGCACGACGGCAAACTGCGGCAAGGGAGCCGCGCCGGAGAGCCGCGCGGCGATCCAGGACGCCCCGCCGGGCCACGCCGCCGTCAGGCCCGCGAAAAACGCCAGGAGCCCGGCGGCGGCGAGGCTTCCCCGGGGCCGCCGGCCGCGAATCCGGTAGACGTCGAAGGCTTGCGCGGCGAGGATCGCCAGTGCCAGCGACGCCGCGACGACGAACTTCTCGGGATTGCGCAGCGCCACGGGCGAGGCGACCTGGCCGAGGGCGGCCGGAAGCAGGCTCGGCAGCACGGCGGCCGCGAGCGCCACGACGAGCAGCATCCGCGCGAACCGCGTGCCGGGCTCCGATCGGCGCCACATCGTGCCGACCGCCATCGCCGCCAGGGCGCCGGCGTACAACGTCGAGTAGAGGCCCATCGCCTTGCCCTCGAAGGCGCGCCATCCCCAGACCTCCGCGGGCACGAGACGCCAGGTCTCCCCGAAGGGATACGGCACGACGAGCTCGGCGAGCCTCCATGGAGAGACCGAGAAGTGGGTCACCTCCGACAGCCTCAGGCCGAGCACGCCGCGGTTCGTCTCGGGAATCCAGAGCGCCGTCGCGAGGATCTGGGGCAGCGCCGCGAGGGTCGCGAGCCCGAACGCGACGGCCAGCCGCGCGAACGCCGCGCCGCGCCCGGAGCGGTCCGTCTCGAGCGCGGTGAAGAGCGCCACGGCGAGGATTCCGAGGCCGATGGTGAAGACGTCGGCCGCGAGCAGGTCGAGCGTGAAGAGGAACGCGAGCGTCAGGATCTGCGCGGCGCGGCGCCGCCAGGGCCGTGCGCACGCCCAGAGCAGCCACGGCAGGAGCGCCATTCCGGGCTGGATGTGCGGATAGAACACTTCCGAGACCGACCACTCCCGAGAAGGCGTAGGTGACCGCGCCGACCCACCCGGCGCCGCGCGAGGCGGAGAGCGCACGCAGCAGACGCGAGCATCCCGAGACCGGCCGCGGCCCAGTGCAGGAGCGGGTACAAGCGCATCGCGAGCGGGAAACGGCAGGCAGGACAGCAGGGGCCGCACCGGATAGAGGGCGCCGGTGTTGGGATTGGGCAGGAGGGGCCGCCCGCCGGAGACCTCCGACGTCCAGACCGGAAGGCGCCCGCGCGCGTAGGCATCGTGGACCGACTTCTCCAGCGGCAGGTTGTAGGCAAGAAGGTCGCGGCCCGTGAAGTTGCGACGAAAGAAGAGCGGGCTGGCGTAGACGCACGCGAGGAGCCCTGCGAAAAGGAGCGCGGGACCCGCGAGGCCCGGCGCGCGCCCGGCAAGGCGGCTCACGCCGGAACCGGCGCGGCGCGCCGCTCGCGCCAGAGCAGCCCCGCGGTCACGAGCAGGAAGAGCACAGGGCCAAAACGCGAGACCCTCCATCCGGGTGCGCCCTCGCGCACCTCGACGCGGTGCTCACCGGCCGGGACCGCCACCGCCGTGAACGCGAGCTGGGCGGGGACGGGGACGGCCGGCGCCCCGTCGACGCGCACGGTCCGATGGTTCCAGAAACCCCGCAGGACGAAGAGCCAGGTGGGATCGGGCGCAGACACGATCACCCGCAAACGCTCGGGGGTCTTCTCGAGAATGCGCACGGCGCCGCGCCGCGCGGACCCGTCCGCGCCGCGCCCGGTCTCGAGGACCGCTTCGCCGGCGGCGAGCCGAGGGATCTGGCGCAGCGCCTCCATGGCCCCCGGCTCCTCCCGCCAGCGCTCGAGCAGTCGAATCTCGGCAGAGGCCTTCGGATTCTCGTCCCAGGCCTGAAGCCCATCGTGGCCGAACGGCCGGTAGCCGGCGATCGGCTCCTGGTCGCGCCACCGAATGCCGTACCGCAGGGCGAAGTTGCCGAAGAAGTTTCCGACGTTGGGAAGCGTCGCCAGCGGCGAGGACAGGCGCCGCAGGCTGTCGACGCGGGACAGGTCTCCGACGTCCAGGTCCGAGTTGAAGACGGTGCCGCGGCCCCAGAGCGCCTGCGTGTGGAGGAACCAGGCGCGGCGCGCATAGTCCGTTCCTGCCGGGTCCGTCGGCCGGGCCTCGATCTCCAGAGCCGATGGCGGCCGGTACGAGGACTCATCGAGCGTTCGGTAGGCGCCGTGCGGGTCCCGGCGCGCCAGTGCGTGCGCGAAGGCGGTCGGGGTGAAGATCCTCTCCTCGCGGTCGGTCCGCGCGATCCGACGGTTGGCGGCCACCGGCACGAGCGTGAGCAGCGCCAGGCCTGCGACGCCCCACGCGCCCGAACGCCGCAGCATTTCGAGGGCGAGCAGTGTGGCGGCCCAGTAGAGCCCCCCTTCGGCCAGCGCGGCGGGAAGCTCCCGGCCGGCTTCGGAGGCAAACCGCGGCGCCGCCCCGACAGCCGCGACCGCCAGCCGCCCCGCCGGCGCCGGCCACAGGGCTGCCCCGGCCGCCGCCGCCGCGAGCAGCGCCGCCACCGCGAGGATGCGGCGGCTCGGGGCCCCGGACTGCCGGAAGCGGTCGAGGGCGAGCCCGGCGGCGATCGCGAGCGCCAGCGCGAGGGCGACGCAGAACTTCTCCGGGTAACGCAATGGGATGGGTGACGCCCATTCGAGCATCGCCCTGGGCGCGAATCCGGGCAGCACCGTCAGCACGAGAGCGCCGAGGGCGAGCGCCATTGCGAAGCGCGCCCCCCTGGGACGCGGCGCCTTGCCGAGCGTGAGCAGCGCGATGAGGGGGAAGGCCCCCGCATAGAGCGTCGCGAAGAAGAATCGGAACGCGGATTCCGCCCAGATCGCGGTGACGTCCTGCGACCAGACCGCCCCGAAGGGGTAGGGCACGACGAGCTCGAGCAAGCGCCAGGGCGAGACGGAAAAGTGGAGCGTCTCTGCGAGCTTCATTCCGATGACCGCCCGGTGGGTCTCGGGCACGAGCAGGACCGTGGCGAGGATCTGCGGAAGGGCGAGCAGCGCGCCGAGGACGGCCGCGAAGGCGACGTCCCGCGCGCCCCGCCCGCGTGAAGCCGGCTCGGTCTCCAGGCAGATCCAGAGAAGCCCGCAGAGGATCGCGAGCCCGCTCGTGACGACGTCGCCCGCCAGAAAGAGAAGCCCGTAGACGAGCGCCGTGACCAGAACCCTTCGCGCGGAGCTCGCGGCCGGACGCACGACGGCCCACAGGGCCCAGGGAAGAAGGGTCGCACCGGGGTGGAAGTTCGTGTAGTAGAGCTCGCTGACGATGACGCCCGAGAACGCGTACGTCACGGCGCCGAGAAACGCCCCGGCGCGCGAGACCCCGAGGACGCAAAGCAGGAGGATCATCCCGACGCCCGCCGCGGCCCAATGCGCGATCGGGTAGATCCGCATCGCCAGCGGAAAGGGGACAACGGCGAGCAGAGGGCGGATCGGATAGAAGGCGCCGCTGTTGGGATTGGGCAGGAGCGGGCGGCCTCCCGACGCGTCCGGAAACCAGACGGGCAGCCGGCCCCGTCCCCAGGCGTCGTGCACGGCTTTCTCGAGCGGAAGGTTGTAGGGCACCAGATCGCGGCCGAGGAAGCTGCGCCGGGTCAAGAGGGGATGGGCATACGGCCCGAGCACGAGGAGGAGAAAGAGCGAGAGCCGGAGCCGTCGTCGAATGCCCGGCGCCGGGAGACGGTCGAAGCGAACTCATCCTCAGGCGCCAAGACAGCCGCGATGACTCAACGCGGGTTAGGATAGGGCATCGAGCCCGAAGCGCCAAACCGCCCGCGCGTCTCGGTCGGGAGTCCTGTTCGCGCTCCTGCCGCTCGCCCTCGCCGCGCGCCTCGCCCTGCTCGTGTCGCGGCCGCTCTGGGCCGACGAGCTGTTCACGGTGTGGGCCGCCCGGCTGCCGGTGCCGCAACTGCTCGCCGCCCTGCGCCAGGACTCCGGGCCGCCCGGTTTCTATCTGCTCGAGAAGCCCTTCCTGTGCGTTCGCCGAAGCGATCGGGGCCGACTGGATCGCCCGCGTCCTCCCCTTCCTCGCCGGGCTCGCGCTGATCGCCGCGGCCAGGGGACTTCCGCACGGCGCCGCCGCGCCGCCTCGGAGCGCTCTCTGCTGGCCTGCTATGCGCTGCTCGGCCTCTACGCGGCCGAGGCGCGCGCCTATGCGCTGCTCGCCCTGCTTTCGCTCCTGCTCTTTCGCCTGACACTCGAGTCGCGAAGAACGTCCCGCGAACCTCGCCGCGGCGTTCGCGCTCGGAGCCGCCGCCCTCTACGTCCACTACCTCGCGATCCCCGTGGTCGGGGTGCTGCTCCTTCTCGCGCTCGTGCGCCGGCGCTTCCGGACGGCGGCGGCCCTGGCCGGCTCTGCCGTCTCTTTGCGCCATGGATTCCGGTTCTCGCCGCACAGCCCGCGGGCGCGGTCGCCTGGATGCGCGAGCCGCCCGGCGCCGCCGCGATCGGCTTTCTCTCCGCGATGGGCGGCGTCGGGCGGCATCCCCTTGCCCTTCGGCCCTCCGCTGCCCGCGATCCTGCCGGCGCTCGCGCTCGCCGTGGGCGCGGCCCTGTGCGTCACGCTGCTCGCCGCTCGCCGTCCGCGATCGGAACGCGCGGCACGCGGTCCTCTTCGTCGCCGGCGTCCTCGGCTCTGGCCCTCGCGCTCTCGTTCGCGACGCCGTTCGCCTTCGCCGGACGGACGGAGATGGCCGTTCTGCCGGTCTGGATCTGGGCCGTGGCGCGCTCCTCGGACCGCAGCCGCGCGGCGCGTGTCGGCGGCCTGGTCGCGCCGCGTCGCTGGGATTGCTCGCGCTCGGCCTGCTGGCGCTCGAGCCCCGCTCCTCCCTCCGCCGCGGCCCGCGCCTCGCGGGCGCTCGACGCGGCTGGCCCGGCCCGGCGACACGCTCTTCGCGGGTCCCGGCCTCTACCTGCCCTTCCGCCTCGCCGCCGACCGGGGAGGCTGACGCCGCGCCTCATCGCGTATCCGGCGGAAGTCGCACGGCACCCCGGCTGGTGGGTCGCCGGCGCGCCGCGACGCCGGCGGACGAGCGCGGCGGTCGCCGCCGCGACGGCCGGCTCGGCCGCCGTGTTCCTGCTCCTGCCGCCCGGATTCGTGACCCCGGAGCTGTCGGCGACCTCAAGGAGCGGGGCTCGGTGCGGGAGCTGCTCGCTTCGGCCCGAAGCCGTTCTGCTCCACTGGACGTCCGCCGCCGGCCGGCCGCATCGAGCGCGAAGCTCCCAGCCAGCCAGAGCAGCGCCGTCACCCAGACCCCCGCGCCTCGTCGTCGCCACCGGCCACGGAAGGGCCAGCGACTGGTCCGACCCCGACTCGAAGAGCGCCGCCGCCGTCGCGCAGAGAGCATAGCCCGGCGACGCATAGAGACTGCCGAGAGCCATCGGCCAGACGAAGTACTGGCTGCGCGAAGCCCGGCTGGAACGACCGAGCAGGGCCAGAGAAAGACCAGCAGGCAGGCGCGCGGCAGCTCGATGCGCCGCCCGAACCAGACCGCGCGCGGCGACCGACGACCAGCGAGAGCGCCAGAGTAGCCGAGTTGCGCGGCGCGAAAAGCCGCAGCACCACCTCGAGCGGGCCCACCCTCCAGGAATACCGGCCGGAGAGCCCGGGGCCGTAGAGAAAGACGTTGCCCGCGATCGTCGGAAGGGCGAAGAAACGGGACAAAGGAGAGCGCGAACACGGCGTAGGGAACCGCGAGCGCCCGCGCCGAGAGGCCCCGCGGCCGAACCCGGCGCCAGAAGAGGAGCGGATGGAAGGCCGTGACGTGCTTGACCAGAAGCGACAGCGATCAGGAAGCCCACGACGCCGGCGCGCCGCCACGGCCGCTGCGGGCCCCATCGCCGCCCGAGCGCGGCGACGAGGAACAGAATCGAGAGGCCGTCGAACTGGCCGTGCGCGCAGGAGATCAGCACGGAGACCGGATTCGAGAAGAAGAGCAGGGCGGCGCGCCGCGCCTCCTCCGGCGTGAACCGCAAGCCGGTCCCGCGCCAGCCGCAGCAGAAGTCCGGCCGTCGACGACGTCCACGGCGACCTGGAGGAGCCCCGCGAGCAGGACGAACAGGCCGAGGTTCGGACGGGACACGAACCAGAGCGCCGCCACGACGTAGGACCAGAGCGGGGCTGTAGTTGTACCGGTCCGTGACCGCGTAGACGTTCTGCGCCCGAAAGCACCGCGTCGGCGACGATCAGGTAGGAGCCGGAGTCGAAGTTGCCGCGGAACTGGGCGGCGATGGCGACGCGCAGGACGAGGACGAGGAGGAACACCAGGCGCGCCGCGCGCGGGGTCATGCTCCGGGGCCTCCGCCCCGCTCACTCGGCCTTTCGGGCGATCGCCAGCAGCGACATGCCGAACGAGGGCGGATTCCGCTCTTCCTGCCGCAGCAGCGGCAGCATCAGCCGGAACGCCTTGAGCTGCGCCTTCGGCAGGACGCGCCGCCGGAGGATCCGGCCGTTCACGTACCAGCCCGCGACTCCCGGGCGGTTGACGAAGCGGCAGTCCTCGAGCGCGAAGCCCGCGGCCGCGACCTTCTGCTCGAGCTCGGCCTTCTCGTAGCGGCGGAAGTGGCGCAGGTGCTCGTCGAGCGTCCCGTAGAGCCAGGAGAGGGCCGGGACGAGCAGGACGAGGCGGCCTCCCGGCTGCAGGACGTCGCGCATGTCGGCGAGGGTCTTGCCGTCGTCCTCGATGTGCTCGAGCACGTTGCAGCAGACGATCGTGTCGATCTTCCGCGCGGCGAGCTCGGCGCGGTCGGCGCTCCCGAGGGGAAAGCGATAGGACTTCGACCTCGACCGTCGGGTCGTCGCGAAACGTCCCCCGGAGGTACTCGACGGCGACCGGGTCGAGGTCCGAGGCGATGACGATCTCGCGTCCCGTCAGGTACCGCGTCAGGTTCCCGAACCCCGCGCCGATCTCGAGGATCCGCCGCCCGAGGACGCGGGAAAACCGATCGACGAGCCAGCGGTTGTAGGGCTCGAGCTTGGCCATCCGCGCCAGCGTCACGTGGCCGACGTTGCGCGGATCTTCGGCCTCCCGCACCGCGTGGCGCACGATCGTCCAGAGGGCCGAGAAGGCGTCCTTGAGGCCGATCTTCTTGCCCTCTTCGTAGGTCCGACCGTAGTAGGAGATCGGGACCTCGTAGATGCGGTAGCCGCGCCGCGCGAGCTTGGCCGTGATCTCCGGCTCGATGCCGAAGCGCGGCGACTCGATCGTGATGGACTGGACGACCTCGCGGCGGAACATCTTGTAGCAGGTCTCCATGTCGGTCAGGTTCAGGTTGGTGAACATGTTCGAGGCGAGCGTGAGCATCCGGTTGCCGATCGTGTGCCAGAAGTACAGCACGCGGCGCGGCCCGCCGCCGAGGAACCGCGAGCCGTAGACGACGTCGGCGTGCCCGTCGGCGATCGGCCCGAGCAGCTTCAGGTACTCCTTCGGGTCGTACTCGAGGTCCGCGTCCTGGATGATGACGACGTCCCCGGTCGCGTGCCGGAAGCCGACGGAGACGGCCGCGCCCTTGCCCTGGTTCTGCGGCTGGAGGAACACGCGCACGCCGTTCTGGCCGTCCATCTCCCGCAGGATCTCCCGCGTGCCGTCGGTCGAGCCGTCGTCGACGATCAGGATCTCCTTCTCGATCGGCACGTCGGCGACCATCCGGACGATCTCCCGGATCGTCTTCGATTCGTTGTAGACGGGCATGACGACGGACAGCTTCATGGAACCGACTTTCCCTCCGGAGGAAGCTCGAAAAGATACATCGAGTAACCGACGCGCCCCGCCGGCCTGCCGCGCGCGGCGATGTCGCGGAGGAGCCCGTCGAGGGCCGCGCCGAGCTCCGGCGCTCCATGGTACGCGTAATAGGCCGGGCCGATCGCCAGGTGCATCGCGGAGACCGCGACCAGGGATCCGCGACGGCGCGGATCGGCGGAGAAGTCCGGCACACCGACCCGGTACAGGACGTCGTCGCCGCCGAAATAGACGACGGTCGGGTCGCTGACGCCGCGCCGCTTCAGCTCCGCCGCCAGCCGCCGCAGGTCGAGGCCCCAGTCGACGTTCGAGTCGGAGAGGATCTTCCGGCCGCCCTCCGGCCCGCCCACCAGGGGATTGAAATACGAGAGCTCGTACGGGTGGATGCGGACCGCTTCGGCGGCGGCCGAAGCCGGCAGGGCGAACGAGCAGCGCCGCGGCGGCGGCCGCCGGTCTCCCCGGCCGCGCGCGCATGCGCGCCAGGACGGCCGCGGCGGCGAGCGCCAGGAACGGGTACGCGGGGAGCAGGTGGCGGATGCCGATGTTGTAGCTCGACCCGATCGAGGCGAGAAACAGGACCGCGACCGGGAGCAGGAAGAGCGCGGCCTCGCGGCCCATGCGGAAGATCGCCACGCCCGAGAGCGCCAGAACCGTCGCCGCGAGAAAGGCGAGCGTCGACTTCGCGAAGAAGGCGACGAAGAAGTAGAACGGAAAGCCCTCGACGGAGGCCCTGCCGGAGAGGAAATTGACTCCGCCGCCCTCGGCGTTCTGCCGCGCGACCGACGCGAGGCCCCCGAGGTAATGCCCGAGCGGCGGGCACACGCGCGCGACACCCTGGATCGCGCGGGCGAGCCCCGGCGCCCCGCGCTGCCCGACCATCTCCGCGATGATCTGGCTGCTGGTCCTCCCGGTTCATCCGCGTCGTGACGGCCGCGTAGAGGACGACGACGACGGCGAGCGCGCCGGCGGCGACCGCCGAGAACCGCAGCGCCACCCGGCGGCCTCGCGGCCGGGCTCCATCCCGCGGCGCGCCGCGAGGAGCCCCTGCACGAGGAGGATCGGCAGCAGGTAGACCGCCGAGAACTTCGTCGCGAGGGTCAGGCCGAGCGCGACGGCCGCGAGCGTCCACCGCCCAAATCCCGGCCGGGCGACCGCCCGGTCCCAGGCGAGCACCGTCGCCAGGAATCCCAGCGCCGCCCCGAGGTCGGTGTGCACGACTCCGGCGTGCGCCAGGAAGTTCGGATCGAAGGCGAGCAGGGCCATCGCGAAGAGCGCCGGGGCGACCCCGTACCGCGACCTCCCCGCGAGGAAGACCAGCACGAGCAGCAGGGCGAACAGCCAGCGGAACGGCGCGCGCGCGGCCGCGGCGATGGCGTCGGGAGGAACCGTGTTCTCGAACAGGAAGGCATGGCCGAAGTCGGTGAAGCGGTTCCCCATGGGCACCCGCTCCGGCGCCGGCGGCAGCGGCAGCGCTCTTCAGCGAGAGCCCCGCGAGCAGCTTCATCAGCGGCGGGTGCTCGATGTTGACGATGGCCGTGCGGCCGAACACCTGGAAGTAGCCCGCCAGGATGTGCACGGGCTCGTCGGCCGAGAAGGCGTCGCCGCGCGTGTGGTCGGCCACGAGCCAGACGGAGGCGCCGAGGAGGACCGCCGCGGCCAGCAGGCGATCGCCCCGCGGCTCAAGACCCCTTCGTCCGCTCGAACGTGTGCCGGATCAGCGCGCCGAGCGCCGAGAAGCCGTCCTTGAGCCGGATCTTCTTGCCCTCCGCCCGGGAACGGGCGAAGTACGACACCGGAACCTCGAAGACGCGGAAGCCTCCCCGCGCCACCTTCACCGTGAACTCCGCGTCGAAGCCGAAACGCCGGGACACCAGGTCGAGCGACGGTACGACCCGCCGGTGGAACGCCTTGTAGCAGGTGGCCATGTCCGTCAGGTTGAGGTCCGTGAAGACGTTGGAGATCAGCGTCAGCAGGCGGTTGCCGACGGTGTGCCAGAAGTTCTGCACGCGATTCTCGGCGCTCCCCCGAAAGCGGGAGCCGTAGACGACGTCCGCCCGGCCGGCCTCGATCGGCCGGAGGAGCGCCGCGAAATCGGCCGGGTCGTATTCGAGGTCGGCGTCCTGGATGAGGAGGATCTCGCCCTGCGCCTGCTCCATCGCGGTCCGCACGGCGCGGCCCTTGCCGAGGTTGTCCGGGTGGAGGATCACCCGGGTGCCGGCCTTTCCTTCCCAGCGCTGGAGGATCTCGCGCGTGCCGTCCGTCGAGCCGTCGTCGACGACGACGATCTCCTTCTCGATCGGAACCGCCGCGACCAGGCGCAGGATCTCGTCGATCGTCCGCGCCTCGTTGTAGACGGGAATGAGAACGGAAAGCTTCACGCTGCTCGCGCCATGATAAGGGATCGCGCCGGAGGTCGCATAATGTCGCCGATGACGCGGCGACTGCTGTTGTTCCTCGGCCTCGCCGCCGCGATGGCCGTCGGCGTCGCGCTGCGCCTCTCAACCCGCCCCCAGCTGACGGCCGGCGGCCGGACGCACGTGCTCGGCTCGGACGACGCCTACCACATGCGCCGCGCGCGCTTCGCGGTCGAGAACTTCCCGGCCACGATCCTGTTCGACCCGCTCATGAACTTCCCGGAAGGGGGCGTCCCCATCTGGCCGCCGCTCTTCGACCTCGCGCTCGCGGCGCCCTCGCGCCTGCTGCACGGGGCGGGCGCCGCGCCCCGGACGATCGAGGCCGAGGCGGCCTGGGTCCCGCTCGCCTTCGCCGCGGCGGCGATCCTCCTCGCGGGGCTCCTCGGGCGGGAGCTCTACGGCGGCGCGGGCGGCGCTCACCGCCGCGTTCTTCCTCGCGATCTGCCCCGGCCACATCCTCTGGACGCAGTTCGGGCACACGGACCAGCACGTGGCCGAGTCGGCCACGGGGCTGCTGGCGCTCTGGGCGTTCCTGCGGAGCCGCGAGGGCGCCGACGAGAGACCCGACCGTGCCGGGCCCGGTCGCGAGATCGGCGCCGGCCTGGCGCTCGCGCTCGCCGTGTTGAGCTGGCAGGGGGCGATCTACTGGGGGGCGATCTTCGCGCTGTCGCTCTTCCTGGAGGCGCTGCTCCTGCGGCGCGACGTCCTGCGGCCGGCGTTGTGGATCCTCGCTCTGCCTGCCGCCGTCACCGCCGCGGCGACGGCCGCATGGCTCGGACCGATCCGGCCCCCCGTGACCTACGTCTCGTTCGGGTTCTTTCAACCGCTCTTCCTCGCCGCCCTGGCGGCTGGAACGGTCCTTCTCGAGACGGTCGTCGCCGCGGCGCGCCGGCGGCTGCCGGGACCCGCGCTGCGCCGGCGGCTCCTCGTTCTGGCCGTCGCGGCGGCAGTCCTGCTTCCGTTTGCCGGCGAGCTTTCACGGGGTCTGGCCAACGGCGTCGGCTACGTCCTCGGAGAGACGCGCGAAGCGACGGGAAAGGGCGGCTACATCTCCTACCCGGCCGGGTGGCTCAAGGGAATCTTCGAGGCGCGGCCGCTGCTCGCCGACGGGCCGGGCCTGGCCCTGCGCCAGCTCTCGGGCGCGTTCTTCCTCTCCCCGCTCGTCCTGCTGGCGTGGGCGGTCCGGGGATGGCGGGGTCCGCGCCGCGCGACGCACCTCGCGCTCGCGGTCTGGGGGGTCGTGACGATCTTTCTCGCGCTCTCGCAGCGGCTCAACGTCTACTACGCCGCCGTGCTCGCGGCGCTTGGCCTGGTCGAGGCGGTCCGATTCGTCCACCGGACGCTGTGGCGCGGCGGCGAGGGTCGCGCCGCGGCGCGCGCGGCCCTGGGAACGGCGGCCGTCTCCGCCGTGCTGCTCCTGCCCATGGCGCCGGGCCTCAGGCACGAGCTCTCGGCCATCCGCGTGCCGGGCTCGGACCTCTTCGAGACGCTCGACTGGATGAAACGGGAGCTGCCCCGGCCGGTCGACGCCTACGACCCGAGGCTCCTCGAAACTCCGCCCGGGCCTCCGGAGCTCTCGCGCGCCGCCTCGGTGCTCGCGCCGTGGTCGCTCGGGCACTTGATCCTCTACGAAGCGGAGCAACCCGTCGTCGCCAACAACTTCGGCTACGGCTTCCTCGATTCGGTCGCGTTCTTTCTCGCGGAGAGCGAGGACGACGCCGTCGCGATCGCACAGCGCCACCGCGCGCGGTGGATCCTCGCGACCGACCTCGTCCCGCGGATGAACGACTACGCCGGTTACCTCGGCCGGCCGCCCTTCCTGCGGCCGGGAGGCGAGCCGGCGCCGGCCTACTTCCGCACCATGCAGTCGCGCCTCTACGATTTCGACGGGCGGGGCGCGAGCCTGCCCGGACTCGACATCCCGCCGCTCGAGCGCTTCCGGCTCGTCTACCACTCGAAGAGCGCGGTCCGGCGCGGCGGACGCTGGCTCGCGCGCTGGAAGGTGTTCGAGCGCCTGCCCTGACGGGGCGTGCCTACGGCCTGGCTCCGTACAGGCGCCACGCCCCGCGCGCCTGACGCTGTTCCTCCGGTGTCGGCCGCTTCGAGCACCACGCGCCGCAGCTCCTCGCGCTTCGGATCGAGCCCCGAGTAGGCGCCGAAGATCGCGGCGCGCCAGAGCCGGCCGACGTAGGGCGGGCGCGGCGCGGAAGCCAGCGGCGCCGCGAAGGCGAGCAGCGCCGCCGCGAGCGCGACGGCGGCCGGGGGCACGAGCGGCCCGGCCGCGCGCAGCGCGAGACCGCCGGCCACGACGGCGGCGGCCGCCGGCAGGAGCAGGGACACGCCACCCAGCCCGGCCATCACGTTGTGCGCGAACCAGCCGCGCGAAAGGAACCAGAGCGACCCGGTCGCCGGAGGCCAGGGCAGATCCAGAGGAAAGTACGGCCAGGAAGCCGTCAGGACGAGGTGCGTGACGACGGCAAACGAGACGGCGACGTGCGAAAAGGCCGCGGGACAGCGGCGTCGCCAGCGCGTGGGGCAGCGCCAGCCCGGCGAAGAACACGACGGGCAGGAGGTAGCGATTGCCGAGCGCCCACCCTCCGTGCCAGTTCGGGTAGCCCGTCAGGAGGACGAAGAAACCCGCAGTGGCCGCGAAGAGGAGCAGGGCCTCCGAGCGGCCGCCGCCCGTCACGGCGCCACCGCGCGAAGCCCGGCAGGACCCACAGCCAGAATGGCGAGAAGAGCAGCAGCCCGCGCGCCGGGTGCAGCAGGTAGCCGCCGGCGACCGAGAGGCTTCGGCCAGCCGAAGCCGAACAGGCCCTTGCCCGCGAGGCTCGCGTACTTCGGGTCGGCCTCGCGCGCGGAGGAGAGAACCCACGGCGAGCCGAAGCAGGCGGCGTTGTAGAGCAGCAGGACCGCGAGGGCGATCGCCGCGCCCGCCGCGAAGGGCAGCAGGCGGCGGCGCGAACGCGTCGAGACCGCGAGCAGCACGGCGAGCGGCGCCACCGTGTACTCCGAGATCGCCGCCCAGCCGGCGAGCAACCCGGCGGCCACGAGAACCGCCGAGACCCGCCGGCTCCCCTCCCGCTCCCGCGCCACGCACGAGCAGGTCCCACGCGAGAAAGAGGAGGGACGCGACCCACGCGTGCGCGAAGAAGGTGCGCGCGTAGAACAGGAAGGGGGTCCCGAAGGCGACGGCGAAGGCGGCAGCGGCGCCGCCGGCGAAGGAGCCGAGCCGCCGCAGGAACCGCGCGAGCGCGAGCAGGCAGAGCGCCGACACGGTCAGGATCCGAACCCAGACGAAGATGGCGTCTCCGGCCGAACGCGGCGCGGGAAGGAAGACGCGCAGCAGGCGATAGACCGGAACCGCCGCGAGCGCCAGGCCCGGAGCCTTGTTGGAGTAGAAGCGGCCGTTGGCGGCCGACTTGTCCTCGTGGTCCCCGAAGAGCGGGATCGCGCCGTCGATGGACAGCGTCGACAGCTCCGCCGCCGCGTACACGCTCTCGATGCGCGAGAGCTCGTTGGGGTTGGCGAAGGGAGCGAAGAGCCCCGAGAAGAAGACCGTCGAGAAGGCGAAGGCGGCCAGCACCGCCCGGCCCGCCAGACGCCCGGGATCGCGGCGGGCGGCGGAAGACATCGGAGCCATTGTCCAGGGTCCGAACTCCGATGTCCACCGCCGAGGGCGGCGCCGCGCCGACAGGTTCTCCTTGGGAGATTGCGGTTTGGACTTTAGACTCGTGGCGATGTCCTCCCGCGGCCGGGCGGTGCTCGCGAGCCTGGCGCTCGTCGTTTTTTTCGCGTTGCCGCTCCTGCCGGAGATCCTCGGGGCGCGGCGGCTGATCTTCCGCGACGCGCAGATCACGCACTGGCCGTGGCGCCGCGTCGCCATGGAGGCGCTCGCCTCGGGCCAGGTCCCGTTCGTCAACGCGCGCGCCTCGGGCGGAGAGCCGCTGCTCGCCAACCCCAACGCGGTCCTGCTCTATCCGACGCTGCTGCTCGAGAAGGTCCTTCCCGCCGCCGCGGCCTTCAACCTCCACTACCTGCTGCACGTGCTCTGGGCGTTCTTCGGCGCGCGCCTCCTCGCCCGCCGCCTGCGACAATCCGAGGGCGCGGCCTTTCTGGCCGGGGTCGCCTTCGCGTTCTCGGGGATGATGCTCTCGTACGCCTCGGCGTTCGCGAACTCCTCGGCGGCGGCGTCCTGGCTGCCCTGGTGCGCGGCGGCGGCCCTCGGGCTCTCCCGCGCGGCGGGCTGGCGTGAGGTCCTGGCGCGCGTGCCCGCGCTGTCGCTCGCGCTGGGACTTCAGCTTCTCGCGGGCGAGCCCGCGATCTCGCTCCTGACGGCCGGCCTCTGCGTGGGAATCGGAGTCGCCCGGTCCTTCGCGCGCCCGGACGGCTCGCTTGCCGGAACGGGACGGTTTCTCGCCGCCGCGGGCGCCTCGGGCGTCGGCGCGGCCGCGTTCGCCGCGCCGCTCGTGCTCCCGCTCCTCCAGATCCTTCCGCTGACCTACCGCGGCCAGCACGTCTATTCGGAGCGCGCGTTCTTCGCGTCCCCCTTCTCCCTGTGGCGCTGCCTCGAATGGCTCTTCCCGCGTTTCTCCGGCGATCCGGGCGCGCTCGGCGCCGGGGGGCACTGGCAGCACGCCCTGCACCGAGGGCGACCTCGTCTACATCTGGTGCGTGACGTTCGGGGTGATTCCCCTGCTGCTCGTCCTTCTCGCCGGCCTCTCCCGGGACTCCTGGAGGGGCGCCGCGCCCTGGCTCGCCGGAGGCGCGGTCGCCTCGCTGCTGCTCGCGTTCGGCTCCGCGCTCCCCTTCTCCCGCTTGCTGGCGGAGGTCGCTCCGCTGCGCCGCCTGCGCTATCCGATCAAGTTCTACCTGCTGACGACGCTGTGCGTCGCGCTTCTGGCGGGATTCGCGGCGGACCGGCTGACGGCGCGCAGGCCCCGACGGCGCGACGTCCTCGGCCTGGGAACGGCGGCGCTGCTCTTCGTGATCGCCGTCGTGGCCGCGCGGGAGGGCGGGCTGCTCGAGCGGCAGGTCCTGCCGCTCCTCCAGGGACTCGCCGCGCCCGCCCCGGTGCTCCTGCTCGGCCATTCGCGCGCACCTTCACGGTCGACGCTCTGCTGGGCCTGGCCGCCGTCGCCGTGGTCGCGTCCATCCTGTACTGGCGGCCGCGGGCCCCCGGCGCCGGATACCTGCTCGGGTTCGCCGTCCTGTTTTTCGCCCTTCCCTGGGGTCTGCCCCTCTTCGTCACCGCGGACGAAAAGGACCTCGCAGCGGCCGCCGGCCCTGCTCGCGGCGATGCCCGGAAACGGCCGGCTCTTCGTCTCACCGCGGCTGCCGGAGTTCAACGTCCTCGCCACGGGCACCGCGCACCCGGACCTGCCGCCGCGCGTCTCGAAGCTCGCGCGCGTCCAGATCGAAGAGCTCATCCCGGGCACCGGAGAAACGTTCGCCGTGCACTACCTCTTCGACGCGGACCCGGACGGATCGTACGGCTACTACAACCGACTCGCCGGCGAGGCGTTCAGCGCCTCGACGGCCGCCGAGCGCAGCCGGCTCCTGCGCGCCTTCGCCGGCCGCTGGATCCTGGCGGAAGAGGGCGAGGCGTACCCGCGGCACGCGGCCGGTCACGGGCCTCACCGTGGCGGGCCGGCGGCTGGTGTTGCTCGAGCTCGAGAGCCCGATCCCGGAGCTGCGCTGGGCCGGCCGCGCGTTCTATCGGAGTTCGCTCTCGGGCGCTCTGACGCTGCTGCGTTCCGGAGCGCCGCGACCCGTCGACCGACGTCGTTCTCCCGGGCGCCCCGGACCGGGACGCCGCCGGAGACGCGGCGGGCGCGCGCCTCGCCGTCGAGAGCCTCGGCGCCGCCGCCGCGTCGGCCCGGATCGACGCGGAACGGCCCGGCTTCGTCGTTTTTTCGAGAACCTACTTGCCCGCGTGGAAGGCGCGCGTGGACGGAAGGCCGGCCCGCGTCCTCGTCGCCAACGCCCGGGACCTCGCCGTCCCGGTGCCCGCCGGGTCGCACCGCGTCGAGATCGCCTGGGATCCCGCGCCCTGGCATCTCGGCCTCGGCCTTCAGGCCGCCGCCCTGTTCCGGCCTGGTCGCCCTCGGCCCTCGCGGCGCGGCGGCGCCGGGGCCGCTAGGCCTCCCGCCGGACGGCCATCCGGTCGCGACCGTTCCGCCGCGCCCGGGAAGGGTCGTGCGCACGACCCTCGCGCACGGGAATCGTCGCCGCGCCGGGCGAGGGCCTCCTGCGCGAGTTCCGAGAGCAGGGGGAAACGCACGCCGGCCTCGAGCCAGTCGTCGAGGATCGACTCGAAGAGCGGCGCCTTCGAGCGCCCCTCCACCTCGGCGTGGATCGTGTGCACCTGCGTGCCGGCCGCGCGCCTCCCGGAAGAACCGCCGCTGGTCCGCGTCGGCCGAAAGCTCCGGCCAGGCGAGCGTCTCGTCGAGCGTGGGCAGCGTCGACGGGATCTCGAGCGTCGAGAGCGCCCGGCCTCCGGCCTGCGGAAAGAACGGGGCGCCGCCGCGCGTGTTCGACGTGTAGAGGAGCCCGCGCTCCGCCTCGACCGTGAGCGAACGCGTCGTCGACCGTCCAGCCCGCCGCGGCCGC
The DNA here is from genome assembly GCA_963725095.1 of uncultured Acidobacteriota bacterium. GTDB lineage: Bacteria > Acidobacteriota > Thermoanaerobaculia > UBA5066 > Gp7-AA6 > DATBFU01. Next base: position 139,633 of record CAVRXJ010000003.1, on the reverse strand, counting down.
CGCGCGCGCCGGCCGCCCGAAGATCGCGTCGTACGCCCCGTGAGCGCGCCCGTACTCCTCGCGGATCTCGCTCCGGGCTCATCCGGTCGAGGCCGTCGTGCCAGCCGACGTGGTCCCAGGCGTGGACGCCGGTCTCGTGCCCGGCCTCGGCGACCGCGCGCATCGTCCCGGCGCAGCGCTCTCCGATCAGCGGCGACGGCAGCAGCGTCCCGTACAGCGCCGTGCGGAAGCCGTAGAGCGAGGCCGCCCGGCTGCGGAGCATCTTCTTCAGGAACCCGGGCCGCGTGAAGATCCGCCGCACGGCGACTCCCGAGCGGTCGGGCCCGAAGGTGAAGAAGAACGTGGCGCGGATGCCCCGCCGCGCGAAGATCTCCGAGGAGCCGGGGCACGCCCTCGCGCGTGCCGACGTACGTGTCGCAGTCGACCTTGAGGGCGACGCGGATCATCAGGGAGTCCTACGGGAGGGGCCTGGCGCTTGGACAGATAGAAGTCGACGGTGAGCCGGATCGCCTCGTCCAGCCCGACCTTCGGCTCCCAGCCGAGCAGGGTTCGCGGGCCCGGCGGATCGAGGGGACGCGCGTCAGGATGTCCTGGTAGCCCTCGCCGTAGTAGTCGCGGGACGAGACGTCGACGATCGGCGTCTCGCGCGCTGCGCCCGGCGAACCCCGGATGCGCGGCGACGGCGGCGACGAGCTTCTCGGCGAGCTCCCGCACGGAGAGGTCGTTGCGCGGGATTGCCGACGTTGAAGATGCCGCCGTCGGCCGCGCCGTTCTCGTTCTCGAGGATCTTCATCAGGCAGTCGATGCCGTCGGAGATGTACGTGAAGGAGCGGCGCTGCGTGCCGCCGTCCACGAGCTTGATCGGCTCGCCGTACAGAACGTTGTGCAGGAACTGCGTGAGCACGCGGCTGGAGCCTTCCTTCGGCGAGTCGACGTCGTCCAGGTGCGGGCCGATCCAGTTGAACGGCCGGAAGAGCGTGAACCGCAGCCCCTCGGACTCGCCGTAGGCCCAGATCACGCGGTCGAGCAGCTGCTTCGAGCAGGAGTAGATCCAGCGCTGCTTCTGGATCGGGCCGTAGACGAGCGGCGAGCGCTCCTCGTCGAACTCCGGGTCCGGGCACATGCCGTAGACCTCGGAGGTCGACGGGAAGACGACGCGCTTGCCGTAGCGCACCGCCTGCTTGACGATGCGGAGGTTCTCCTCGAAGTCGAGCTCGAAGACCGCGAGCGGGTGCTTGACGTACGCCGTCGGCGTCGCGATCGCGACGAGCGGCAGCACGACGTCGCACTTCTTGATCTGGTACTCGATCCACTCCTTGTTGATCGCGATGTCGCCTTCGAGGTACGTGAAGCGCGGATGCCCGAGGAAGGGCGCGATCTTCTCGCTGGCGATGTCGAGGCCCGAGACCTCCCAGTCGGTCGTGCGGAGGATGCGCTCGGTCAGGGCGTTGCCGATGAAGCCGTTGACGCCGAGGATCAGGACCTTCACGGCGAGACCACTTCGAGCAGGAAGTGCGCCGCGTCGATCTCGTTCTTCCCTTCCCGCTGGATCCGGAGGACCTCGACGTAGCGGTCGTCGCCGCACGCGACGTAGAGGCGGCCCTGCTCCGAGCGCACCTGGCCGGGGAAGTTGTCGTGCGCCCCCAGGTGCGGCAGGCGGGTCTTCCAGAGCAGGGTCTTCCCGCCGAAGACGTCGGTGAAGGCGCCGGGATACGGGTGCGTCACGGCGCGCACGAGGTCGTGCACCTGCTGCGGCGGGGCGCGTCCAGTCGATCCGCCCGTCCTCCGGCGTGCGGCGCGGAAAGGTCGTGGCGGCGGCCGCGTCCTGGGGTCGGCGCGGCGCGGTGCCGGCGTGAAAGCTCGGCGAGCCGCCGCCCGAGGATCTTCACGCCCGCCTGCGTCACGCGCTTCTGCACGTCGTAGGCCGTGTCGTCGGGCCCGATCGGAACGGCCTCCTGGTCCACGATGTCGCCCGCGTCCGCCTTCGCGCGTCATGACGTGCAGCGTCGCCCCCGTCTCCGTCTCGCCGCGGGCGACCGCCCAGTTGACCGGCGCGCGCCCGCGGTACTTGGGCAGCAGCGAGCCGTGCAGGTTGTAGGCGCCGAGGCGCGGCAGCCGCGAGGATCTCTCGCCGGCAGCAGGTGGCGGAAGTAGAAGGAGAAGAGCAGGTCGGGCGCGGCGGCACGGACGCGCGCCGCGAGCGCCGCGTCGGGGGCGTCGACGAGGACCGGCTCGATGCCGTGCTTTCGGGCGAGCTCCGCGACGCTCGGAAACCAGATCGACTCGCCGGGCGTGTCGGCGTGCGTGACGACGAGCGCGACGTCCTCGCCCGCGCTCGAGCAGCCAGCGCAGGCACTCGTGGCCCGTCTCGGAGTAGGCGAAGACGGCGAGGCGCGTCATCGGGGCCCCCGCGCGACGACGCTCATCGCGAGGAGATCTCGATCGGGCGCGCGGGCTCCGCCCGCAGGCCGTAGACGCGGCGCACGCGGAAGCGCGGCCGGCCGCGCACCTGCTGGTAGATCCGGCCGACGTATTCGCCGACGATCCCGAGCCCGGCCATGGCGACGCCGAGCAGGGTGAAGAGGATCGCGAAGAGCGTGAAGACCCCCTCCACCTCCGCGCCCACGATCAGCCGGCGCACGAGGAGGAAGACGCCGAAGGCGATGCCGCCGAGCGCGACGAGCGTCCCGAAGAAGCCGAACGCCTGGAGCGGCACGACCGAGAAGCCGGTCATCAGATCGAAGTTCAGCCGGATCAGCCGGTAGAGGGAGTAGGCCGAGCGGCCGGCCCGCCGCGGCGCGTGCGCGACCTCGATCTCCGTCGGCCGGCGCGCGAAGCTCTGGCCGAGCGCCGGAATGAAGGTCGAGGCCTCGTCGCATTCGTTGATCTCGTCGACGACGTCGCGGCGTAGGCGCGCAGCATGCAGCCGAAGTCCGTCAGGCGGATCCGCGTGATCGCGACCGTCACGCGGTTGACGAGCGCGGAGGCGACGCGGCGGAAGGCCGAGTCCTGGCGGCCCTGCCGCACGCCGCCGACGACGTCGTAGCCCTCGGCGACCTTCGCCAGCAGCTTCGGGATCTCCTCGGGCGGGTTCTGCAGGTCGGCGTCGAGCGTCACGACGACGTCCCCCGTGACGTCGCGGAACGCCGCGAGGATCGCCTGGTGCTGGCCGAAGTTGTGCGAGAGCTCGAGCACGCGGATGCAGTCCGGGCGGCGCCGCGCCCAGTCCTTCAGGATCGCGAGGGAGCCGTCCCGGCTGCCGTCGTCGACGAAGAGGACCTCGTAGGCGTGGCCGCAGCCGTCCAGGGCCGCGAGCAGCCGCGGCAGGAGCGCCGGGAGGTTGCCCTCCTCGTTGTAGACCGGCACGACGACGGAAACTTTCATCTCCGGAATACCCTCAGCACTTCCGAGACCGCCTCGACCACGTCGTCCTGATCCGCCTCCGTCAGCCCCGGGAAGAGCGGCAGCGAGAGGATCCGCTCGGAAACGAAATGCGCCTCGGGAAAGTCCTCCGGCCGCCAGCCGAACCCGGATGCATAGTACGAGAATTCGTGGGCGGCGGTGTAGTGGAGCCCGGTTCCGATGTTGCGCCGCTTCAACTCCTCCAGGAAGCGATCCCGGTCGATGGTCAGGCGGTCGAGGTCCACCAGCGGCGTGTACAGGTGCCAGGCGTGCCGGACCGGATAGGCGACCCGCTGCGGCAGGATCAGCCCGGGCAGGCCCTTCGAAGGCCTCGTCGTAGCGCGCGGCCAGGCGCGCGCGCTCCCGCAGAAACCCGTCCAGCCGCTTCAACTGGTGGAGCCCGAGGGCCGCCTGGATGTCCATCATGTTGTACTTGAACCCGGGGACGGCGACGTCGTAGCGGGGGCTGCCCGCCTTCGCGAAGCGCTTCCAGGCCTCCCGGTCCATCCCGTGGAACTTGAGCAGCGAGGCCTTCTCGAAGACGGCCTCGTCCTCGGTCACGACCATGCCCCCCTCCCCCGTCGTCATGTTCTTGTTCGGGTGGAAGGAGAAGACCGAGGTCGTCGGGAAGGAGCCGATCCGGCGCCCCTTGTACTCCGCGCCGACCGCGTGCGCCGCGTCCTCGAGCACCGCGATGCCGCGGGAGGACGGCGAGCTCCAGGATCGGGTCGAGGTCCGCCGGCTGCCCGACGAAGTGCACGGGAAGGATGGCTTTCGTGCGCGGTGAGAGGCGCGCCTCGATCTCCTCGACGCGGATGTTGAGCGTCGCCGCGTCGATGTCCGCCAGCACGGGCCGCGCCCCGCAGTGGACGATCGTGTTCAGCGTCGCGACGAAGGTCATCGGCGTCGTCACGACCTCGTCGCCCGGGCCGACGCCGAGAGCGAGCAGCGCCACGTGCAGCCCCGCGGTCGCCGAGGACACCGGCACGGCGTAGCGCCCGCCGACGAACTCCGCGAAGGCCGCGGCGAACCGCTCCACCTTGGGCCCCGTCGTGATCCAGCCGGAACGGAGCGAGTCCGTCAGCTCCGCGATCTCCTCCTCGCCGATCGAGGGGCGGGCAAACGGCAGAAACGTGTCTCGCATGCGGCGGGCGGGAGTCTATCGCCGCGGCGCGCGGCGAGACGCCGTGGTCGCGAGCACCGTCACCCAGAACGCGCCGATCAGGATTCCGGCGGCGACGTCCGTCGCCCAGTGCACGCCGAGGTCGAGCCGCGTCAAGGCCACGGCGCCCGCGGCGAGGGCCGCGCCGCCGACCGCCGCCGCGCGCGCGGCCGGATTTTCCGTTCGTAAGAAGACGGCGGCCGCCAGGCCTCCGAAAAACGCGACCGAAAGCGCGGCGTGCCCGCTCGGGTAGCTGAACGTGCTCACGTGGACGAGCGGCCGGTCAGCTCGGGCCGCGGGCGGGAAACGGCGAGCTTGAGCAGCGCCTCGGACACTCCGGCGCCGACGACGCCGGCCGCGAAGAGGATCGCCTCGCCGCTGCGCCCCCGCCGCGCGAGCGCGATCGCCGCGAGGAGGGCCGCCGGATAGATGAACCGCGAGTCGCCGAGAAACGTGACGGCCCGCGCCGCGTCCACGCCCCCGGGCAGGCGCACGGCGGCGAGCCGCAGCGTCAGCTCGCGGTCGAGGGGATCCGCGCCGGCCAGCGCGACGTGCCGGGTGAGGAGGACGAGCAGGCCGGCCAGGACCGCGCCGCAGGCGAGTCCGACCGGAAGGCGTCGGCGCGGGCTTCCGGGGGGCAAGGGTCAGGGCTTCCAGCGGATTCCGCCGTCGCTCTGCCACCGCCGCTTCGGGCTCCAGACGCCCGAGCGACGCCTTTTCGTGCGTCACCTCGAAGCGGAGCAGGTCGCGGCGGTAGTCGTAGGGCGCGCCGTCGCGCGCGTGCACGGCCGCGTCGAGGCTGTAGAGGCCGGGCGCGAGGTCGACCGCCGGGATCTCGAGCACGACGCGGGCGTCGCCCGAAAGCTCCTGCGCGCGCAGGCCGTCGGTCTCGGTGTTGACGCCGAGCACGGGCCGGCCGGAGACCGTGGCGATGCCGATCCCGAAAACGAAGTCGGTCAAGGGCCGCGGCGCGCGCACCACCATCTCGACCGACGCCGGCTCGCCCGAGCGCAGGCGGCGGGTCTCTCTCCCCTCGCCGTCGCGCAGGCGAACGGCTTCGAGCGTCGCCGCGCCCGAGCCGATGCGCGCCCCCGGCGCGGCGGCCGCGGCGGCGGCGAGGCGCCCCGCGTCCTCTTCGCGGGCCACCCGCTCGCGGTAGAGCGCCACGGTCTCGGGAGCGGGCCCGTCGGCGGCCAGGCGGCCGCGGTCGAGCCAGATCGCGCGGCGGCAACGGGCGGAGACGAGCGAGAGGTCGTGCGAGACGAAGAGCAGCGTCTTGCCGGCGCGCTCGAACTCCGAGAACTTCTCGAGGCACTTGTGCGCGAACGCCTCGTCGCCGACGGCGAGCACCTCGTCCACGAGCAGCACGTCGGGATCGCTGTGCGCCGCGATCGCGAAGCCCAGGCGCACGGCCATGCCGGAGGAGTAGGTCTTCACCGGCGCGTCCAGGAACTCCTCGATCTCGGCAAACCGCACGATCGCGTCGAAGCGCGCCGCGATCTCGCGCCGGGACAGCCCGAGCAGCAGCGCGCTGATCTCGATGTTCTCGCGTCCGGAGATCTCCGGATGAAACCCGGCGCCGAGCTCGAGCAGCGCCGCGAGGCGCCCCCGCACCTCGACCGTCCCGGACGTCGGCCGGACGATCCCGGCGAGAAGCTTCAACAGCGTCGACTTGCCGGAGCCGTTCGCGCCGACGACGCCGACCGATCTCCCCGGCGGCGAGCCGGAAGGAGACGTCCGACGAGGGCCGGTCACCGTCGCCTCGCGCGACGGGGCCCCGCCGCGCCTTCCGCCGAGCAGGGCGGACTTGAAGCGACCCGACGCGCCGCCGCCGCCCGTGCCGGCGGTAGAGCTTCGTCACGTTCTCGAGAGCGACGGCCACGCCTTCCCCGCTTCCCGTGCTCATGCCTCCTCCGCGATCGAGTCGCGCAGGCGCTCGAACACGGCGCACCCGATCGCGAGGCTCGCGGCCGCGGCGGCCGACATCGCGAGCCACGCCGTGCCGCCGATCGGACGGAAGAAGAAGGCGCTGTCGTGGATCGCCGTGAAGAAGGCGGCGAAGGGATTCAGGGCGAGCCAGGGCCGGAAGCGCTCCGGAACCGCCTCGGCCGGGTAGAGGACGGGCGTCAGGAAAAAGGCGAGCGTCAGCAGGTTGCCGACCAGGTCCCGCACGTCGCCGAAGTGCACGGCGAGGGCCGAGACCGCCAGCGCCAGGCCGAAGACCGTCAGGACCAGCAGCAGCAGCACGAGCGGCAGGGCGAGGACGGCCGGGCCCGGCGTGACGCGCCCCGCGCGCCGCCGCGTAGAGCGGTCGCCGCGGCGAGCACCGGCAGCGCCAGCAGGCAGGTGCGCCAGGCGCGCCGACACCGCGACGGCGGGGAAGACCTCGGGCGCCACGGTCGTCTTGCGCAGCAGCGGGCCGTTGTGGCGGAAGGTCTCGGCCGCATCGGTGAGCGCCGAGGACACGAAGCCCCAGACGAGCACGCCGGCGAACAGGAAGAGCGCGTAGGGCTGGACCTCGCGCCCGCGGCGCGAACACGAACCGGAAGACGACGGCGTAGACGGCGAGCAGCAGCAGGGGGTTGACGAGCGACCAGAGGAAGCCGAGCACGCCGCCCCGATAGCGCGCGGCGAGCTCGCGGCGCGTCAGCGCGGCCACGAGGGCGCGCTGGCGCAGTGTGCGGAAGAGCGGTTGCATCATGTGGAGTCGGACGCCCCGTGCCGCGGCGCGGGCCCGCGGTATTCTCCCATCGTGGCGGCGCGGAGTCTCCCTTCCCCGGCGCAGGCGGACGCCCCGGCCGTTCTCTGCCGCGCCGTGCGCAAGATCTACGACGGGGCCGAGCCCGTCGTCGGCGCTCGACGGCGTCGACCTGGAAGTCTCCCCCGGGGAATTCCTGGCCGTCGTCGGGCCGTCGGGCGGCGGGAAATCGACGCTCCTGCACCTGCTGGGCGGCATCGACCGGCCCGACCTCCGGAGAGATTCGCGTCGCGGGACGGGACATCGGGCGGCTTCCCGAGGGCGAGCGCACGCTCTACCGCCGCCGCGAGGCGGGGCTCGTCTTCCAGTTCTTCAACCTGCTGCCCCACCTCGACGTCGCCGAGAACGTCGAGCTGCCGCGCCTGCTCGACGGCCACCCCGATGCGGCCGAGCGCGCCCGGGAGCTGCTCGCGCGCGTCGGCGCTCGCCCACCGGGCCGCCGCCCATCCGTACGAGCTCTCGGGCGGCGAGATGCAGCGCGTGGCCATCGCGCGGGCCCTCGTGACCGGCGCCCGTCTGCTGCTGGCCGACGAGCCGACCGGCAACCTGGACAGCCGCAACGGCGAGCAGGTGCTCGAGCTTCTCGACGCGGTCCGCCGCGAGCGCGGCGTGACGCTGGTTCTCGCGACCCACTCGGCCGCCGCGGCGGAGCGCGCGGATCGCGTCGTCGAGATGCGCGACGGCCGCATTTCGCGTTAGCTCCCGCGGGCTGTTCCCTGTCTCCTTCAGCTGGGATGGGGTCTTCCAGACGAGATGGAACGTCAGCTCGCGGCGCGCGAAGTCTCCCGACGAAGGAGGGAGGAGGCGCGCGCCGCGGGAGCCGAAGCGCAGCGAGGGATCAGGCGGGCGGTCGAGGCCCTTTGGCCGAGCCGCCCGCCGGTCGCGCAGCGAGATCCCGAGCAAGCGGAGGCGACGGCGCCGGCGCGTAGAAGGACACGTTGCGGATGTTCTCGTCGATCGAGAGCCGGTTCTGGATGGAGGGAAAGGCGCGCTGCCCGCACTCCAGCCGCTCGCAGAGCCGGCACGTCACGCCGATCGGCACGGAGGCCTCGGGCTTCTCCAGATCGACGCCGTCCGCGTAGACCAGGCGCCGCGCGTGCGCGATCTCGCAGCCGAGCTCGATGGCGAGCAGCGTGTGCGGCGACCCGTACCCGGCGCGGCTCTTGCGGATCGTCCGCGCGACCGAGAAGTACGTCGTGCCGTCCGGCATCTGGGACACCTGCGTGCGCACCGTCTGCGGCGTCATGAAGGCCTTGTGCACGTTCCAGCGCGGACAGGCTCCCGAAAATCGCGCGAACCGGATGCCGGAAGCCGAAAACCGCTTCGAGATGTTGCCGGCGATGTCCACGCGGATCAGGTGGAAGGGCACGCCCTCGCGGCCCGGCCGCTGCAGCGTCGTCAGCCGGTGGCACACCTGCTCGAAGCTCGACCGGAAGCGGTGGCCGAGCAGCTCCACGTCGTAGCGGACCGCCTCCGCCGATTCGCGGAACCTCTCGTAGGGCATCAGCACCGCGCCGGCGAAATAGTTGGCGAGGGCCACCTTGCAGAGTGTCAGCGAGTCGGGTGTCGTCAGGTGCGAGCTGCGCACGATCTCGGCGAACGCCGGCTGCAGCGTGAGCAGGCCGATCTGGTGCGCGAGCTGGAAGTTGCGGGTGCGCGGCGGAAGGACCTCCGAAAGGAAGAGCCGCCGCCCTTCGGGATCGAAGCGCCGGACCGCCGTCGGGTCGCTTTCGACCGTGGAGATCACGACGTCGATGCCGTGCGCCTCCTTCAGGTACTGGACGAGGCCCGCGTAGAGGTCCGCCGGATCCAGCCGCGCGTCGCGCGTCAGGGTCTCCGCGGCGTCCTCGAGCTGCGGGAAGTGGTTGCGGTTTCTCTGGATGACGTCGGACACCTCTTCCGACGGCAGGTGCAGGGGATCGAGGCCGGCGACGTCGATGCCGTCCTCCAGCCGCTCGGCCAGCGCCCCCGCCGACTCCCGCGCGCTCTGGTAGGCCTGGTAGAGCGAGAGGATCGCGCGGGCCACGGGCGCGCTGCCGGCGACCTCGCGCACGTCGGAGGCCAGCAACGGATGCTCGTCGAAGAGCGGGTCTCCGAAGACCTCCTGCAGGTCGGCCGCGAGGCGGGCCTCGTCGTCGCCGGAGAAGGCGTCCAGGTCCAGATGGAAGAGCTGGGCGAGCTTGAGCAGCAGCGGCGCGGTCAGCGACCGCCGGTCGTGCTCGATGAGGTTCAGATAGCTCGAGGAGATGCCGAGTTGTCCGGCCAGATCCGCCTGCGTCAGCTTCTGGCGGATCCGGAAAGCGCGCACTTTGGAGCCAAGTCTCGACGTTTGTGCCATACGTCAAAGTAATTCACTTCACACATTTTCACTTCGTCATTTACATACGAATTACATCGTAACAAATTGATAACAAGATATTTATTGACTCTTCGTCAACTGAGAAAGATATTGACACACTCACATGGCAACAGTCGTTTCCTCCACAGCGCGCCGCAGCTCGTACCAGGGAGATCCCCTGTGCCGTCCGCCGGCGTGGACGTCATCGGGCCCTGACGTCGAGCAGAGCGACCGGATCCTGACCACCGGCGCCCTCGAATTCCTCGCCGACCTCGTGCGCGCGTTCGGACCGCAGCGCGAGGTCCTGCTCGAACAACGGCGTGAGCGCCAGGCCCGGCTCGACGCGGGCGAGCTGCCCGACTTCCTGCCGGAGACCGCCGGACTTCGCGCGTCGGAGTGGACCGTCGCGACGATCCCGGCCGACCTGCTGGACCGCCGCGTCGAGATCACCGGCCCGACCGACCGGAAGATGGTCATCAACGCCCTGAACTCCGGCGCGAACGTCTTCATGGCCGACTTCGAAGACTCCAACGCGCCGACCTGGGAGAACCTCCTGCGCGGGCAGGCGAACCTGATCGACGCCGTCGCGGGAACCATCGCCTACACCGCTCCGGACTCGGGCAAGACCTATCGCCTCGGCCCCCGCGTCGCGACGCTGATGGTGCGCCCGCGCGGCTGGCACCTGCTCGAGAAGCACGTGCGCGTCGACGGGAAGGCCGGTTCCGGCGAGCCTCTTCGACTTCGCCCTGTTCTTCTTCCACAACGCGCAGAGCCTGCTCGACCGGGGAACCGCGCCGTACTTCTACCTGCCCAAGCTCGAGAGCCACCGGGAAGCGAGGCTCTGGAACGACGTCTTCGTCCGCGCGCAGGACGCGCTCGGAATTCCGCGGGGGACCGATCCGCGCCACGGTGCTCATCGAGACCATCCTCGCGGCGTTCGAGATGGACGAGATCCTCTGGGAGCTCCGGGACCACTCGGCCGGCCTCAACTGCGGGCGGTGGGACTACATCTTCAGCTTCATCAAGAAGTTCCGGGCGCGGCCCGACTTCGTTCTGCCCGACCGCGGGCGCGTGACCATGGACCGCCCCTTCCTGCGGTCCTACTCCGAGCTCCTCATCCGCACGTGCCACCGGCGCGGCGTCCACGCGATGGGCGGCATGGCGGCGCAGATCCCGATCAAGGACGACCCCGAGGCCAACCGCGCCGCGTTCGACAAGGTCGTCGCCGACAAGCGGCGCGAGGTCGCCGCGGGGCACGACGGCACGTGGGTCGCGCACCCGGGGCTCGTCGCGACCGCGCGGGACGTCTTCGACGCCGGGATGCCCTCGCCGCATCAGATCGACCGTGTGCCCGAGGGCGTGCCCGCCGGGCGCGCGGACCTGCTCGCCGTTCCGGAGGGCCCGATCACCGAGGCGGGCCTGCGGCAGAACATCAACGTCGGCGTCCTCTATCTGGAGGCCTGGCTGCGCGGGTCCGGCTGCGTCCCCCTCTACAACCTGATGGAAGACGCCGCGACCGCGGAGATTTCGCGCACGCAGCTCTGGCAGTGGATCCGGCACGGCGCGAAGCTCGAGGACGGATGCCGGGTCACGCGTGGAGCTGTACCGCGAGATCCGCAACGACGAGCTCCGTTCGATCGAGAAGCGCCTGGGCCGCGACCGGTGGCTGGCGGGGCGCTTCGAGCTCGCGGCCGCGCTCTTCGACCGGCTGATCGAGTCGCCCGAGCTGGCCGATTTCCTGACGATCCCGGCCTACGACGCGCTCTTGAAGATCGAGTCCGCAAACCCGTGACGAGAGAGGAGACCGCCATGCAGCCCAGGGACGCCCGCCTCATCCGTGAAGAGTGGAACGAGAACGCGCGCTGGGACGGGATCTGTCGCCCCTACGCGCCCGAAGACGTCGTCCGGCTGCGCGGGTCGATCGAGGTCAAGCACACGCTGGCCGAGATGGGCGCGCACCGGCTCTGGTACCTCCTCCACACCGAAGAGTTCGTCCCCGCCCTCGGGGCGCTGACCGGCAACCAGGCGATGCAGCAGGTCAAGGCCGGCCTGAAGGCGATCTACCTCTCCGGCTGGCAGGTGGCGGCCGACGCCAACCTCTCGGGCCACATGTACCCGGACCAGAGCCTCTACCCGGCCAACAGCGTTCCCGAGGTGGTCAAGAAGATCAACCGCGCCCTCCAGCGCGCCGACCAGATCCACCACTCCGAGGGCAAGAACGGCGATCTACTGGTTCGCGCCGATCGTCGCCGACGCGGAGGCGGGCTTCGGCGGCCCGCTGAACGCCTTCGAGCTCATGAAGGGGATGATCGAGGCGGGCGCCGCCGCCGTGCACTTCGAGGACCAGCTCGCCTCGGAGAAGAAGTGCGGGCACATGGGCGGCAAGGTCCTCATCCCGACGTCGGCCTTCATCCGGACGCTCGTCGCGGCGCGGCTCGCGGCGGACGTCTCGGGCGTGCCGACGCTCATCGTCGCGCGCACCGACGCCAACAGCGCGCAGCTGATCACGAGCGACGTGGACGAGCGGGACCGGCCGTTCCTGACCGGCGAGCGGACGGCCGAGGGCTTCTTCCGCATTCACGGCGGCCTCGACGCCGCGATCGCGCGCGGGATCGCCTACGCGCCCTACGCGGACCTGCTCTGGTGCGAGACCTCCGAGCCCGACCTCGACGAGGCGCGGCGCTTCGCCGCCGCCGTGCACGCGCGGTTCCCCGGCAAGCTGCTCGCCTACAACTGCTCGCCGTCCTTCAACTGGAAGAAGAAGCTCGATCCCGAAACGATCCGCCGCTTCCAGACGGAGCTCGCGAAGATGGGCTACAAGTTCCAGTTCGTGACGCTGGCGGGCTTCCATGCCCTGAACCACGCGATGTTCGAGCTCGCGCGCGCCTACAAGGAGGAGGGCATGGCGGCCTACTCGCGCCTCCAGGAGGCCGAGTTCGCGAGCGAGACCCACGGCTACTCGGCCACGAAGCACCAGCGCGAGGTCGGGACCGGCTACTTCGACGAGGTCGGCATCGATCGTCTCCGGAGGCCTCTCGGCCACCGCGGCCCTCAAGGGCTCCACGGAGGAAGCGCAGTTCTAGCGCGCGGCTGAACAGACCCACGTCGGCCCGCGGCGTTCCTGTATCGTCGCGGGCCGACGATGGTTTTCCGCTCCGGAATCGCTCCCGTCCTCCGCGCGCTCGTCCTGGGTCCCGCGCGGCGCCACCCCCTGCGCGTGCTGCTCCCCGTGCTCGGGATCGCGATCGGCGTCGCCGCCGTCGCGGCGATCCACCGCGCCAACGCGAGCGTCACGGAGTCCTTTCGGGATGCCGCGTCCTCGCTGTCCGGGCGCAGCGACTTCGTCGTCACGGGAGTGGCCGGCGTGCCGGTCGCGGCGCTCGAGCGGCTGGCCTTCGTCTGGCGGATCGGCTCCCTGGCGCCGGCGGTCACGGGCTTCGCGGTGATCGACGACGGATCGGGAGAGATCGCCGAGCTTCTGGGAGTCGACCTTCCGGGCGACGCGTCGGTGCGCGACCTGCGCGTCGTCGAGCCCGCGTCCCGCTCCCGGCGGCGCCTCCCCGCCGGCGACGCCGTCTTCCTGCCCGAGACCTTCGCCGCGCGGCACCGGCTCCGGCCGGGCAGCCCGGTCGCGATCCTCGCCGGCGGCGTGCGGAGCCGGCTGGAGGTCGCCGGTCTCCTCGAGCTCTCGGGCGTCGCACGGGCGGCGGGCGGGGACCTCTTGGTCACCGACCTGCTCACGGCGCAGCGCCTCCTCGGCCGGCCGGGCACCGTCGATCGCGTCGACATCGTGCTCGACCCGGGCGTCTCCCGGTCCGCCGCCCGCCGGGAGATCCTCGCCCGCCTCGCGCCCGGCCTTTCCCTGGACCCTCCCGGCCGTTCCGCCGCCACCGCCGACCGCATGGTGCGCGCCTTCCGCTTCAATCTGAACGCCCTGGGGTCGCTGACGCTGCTCGTGGGCATGTTCCTGATCGCCAACGCGGTCTCGATCTCGGTGCTCCGCCGCCGGCCGGAGATCGCGACGTCTGCGGGCGATCGGCGTCTCGCGCGGGACGGTCTTCGCGGTGTTTCTTCTGGAGGGGCTCGTCATCGGCGCGGCGGGCACGGCGCTGGGGGAGGTCGGAGGCGTGTTCCTGTCGAAGGCGGCCCTTCGGGCGGTGGCCGGGACCGTCACCGGCGTCTACCTGCCGACGGCGAAGATCGCCGCGTCGGGCTACGGGACGGCGGGCGCGCTGTCTGCCGCCGTCGGGATGCTCGCGGCGCTGGCGGCCACGGCCATCCCCGCAGTGGAAGCCACGCGCGTCGAACCGGCGCCCGCGATGCGCCCGGGGTCGATCGAGGGCCGCCGTCAGCGAAGCCTGCGGGGCCGGGCGGCGGCAGCGGCCCTGCTCATCGGTGCGGCCGCCGCGGCGACCGCGGCCCCGCCCGTCGACGGCTTTCCCCTCTTCGGCTTCCTCGCCGTCGCGCTGGTCGTGGGAGCGCTCGCGCTGCTCGCTCCCCTCCTGGTGCGGTCCGCCGATCGGGCGGCGGTCCAACCCCTCGCGCGCCTCTTCGGGGCTCCCGGACGTCTCGGCAGCCGCCTCTTCGGCGGCTCCCTCGCGCGAAACGCGATCTCCGTCACCGCGCTCGCGATGGCCCTCGGCATGACGCTCGCCATGATCGTCACGGTCGCCTCGATTCGCGAGACGGTGCGCGTGTGGGTCGAGTCGACGCTGCGCTCGGACCTGTGGGTCAAGTCTCCCGCGGGCTCGAGCTCGGGCATCGTGGGCGACCTGCCCGAAGACATCGCCGATTTTCTGCGCGCGGTGCCCGGGGTGGAGGCCGTGGATCCGTTTCGCGCGCGCGATCAGGTCGACGCCCGCGGCCGCCCGTACACGCTCGCCTCCGGGGACCTCCGCGTGGTCGCGCGCATCGGCGGTCTCCCCCTCCTGGACGGCCGGGAGGCGGGCGCCGTGGCCGACGAGGCGCGGCGGCACGGCGAGGCCCTGGTCTCGGAGCCGTACGCGCGCCGGTTCGGCGTGCGCCGCGGCGACGCGATCACGATCCCGACGCCGCAGGGTCCGCGGCGGCTGCGGGTCGCGGGCGTCTACCGCGACTATTCGAACGACCGGGGAACGATCGTCCTCGACCGCGCTCTCTTTCTTTCGCTGCTCGACGACCGCAGGATCACCAGTGTGGCCGTGCTCGCGGCTCCGGGCGTGGACGCGGCGGACCTGCGCCGCCGCATCCTGTCCGCCGCGCGCGGCCGCTACGCCCTGTCGATCTCGACCAACCGCGAGCTGCGGCGCGAGGTCCTCCGGATCTTCGATCGGACCTTCGCCGTGACGCACGCGCTCGAGGCGATCGCCGTCATCGTCGCCGTCCTCGGGATCGCCAACGCGCTCGTGGCGTCGGCGATCGAGCGGCGCCGTTCCTTCGGTCTCCTGCGTGCGATCGGAGCCTCGTCCGCGCAGATCCGCCGGGCCGTGCTGCTCGAGGCGGGCCTGACGGGCGTGACCGCCTGCGCGGCGGCCATCGCCGCCGGCGCGGCCTTCGCCTTTCTGCTGATCGGCGTCATCAACCCGCAGTCCTTCGGCTGGACGGTCGTGCCGAGCGTGCCGGTGGGTCGGCTCGCCGGCGCCGTGACGCTCGTGCTTTCCGCCTCGATCCTCGCGGGCCTCTACCCCGGCCGCGTGGCTGCCGGCGTCGATCCCGCCGCCGCGTTGGCGGAAGAATGAGGAAGAATCGGGTGAACGGATGATCGGGCCATTGACCGGAGCCGGACCGATCCCGACACAATCATCCGATCACCCGATCACCCGATCGCCCGATGACCCAATGACCCGATTCCTCCTGACTGCCGCGCTCCTCCTCTCCGCCACTCCGGCGGATCGAGGCCCCCTCTCCTTCCCCCGCGACCACGGCTCCCACCCGGAGGCCGCGGTCGAATGGTGGTACTACACGGGCCACCTGACCGACGCGCAAGAGCGCGAATACGGATTCCAGCTCACCTTCTTCCGCGCCGGGCAGCTCCACCTCGCCCACTTCGCCTGGACCGACGCCGCGGGAAGAACCTTCCGGTACGAGGAGAAGGCGCATCTCGGGCTGCCCGGAATCGCCGCGGCCGAGGTCGGGCGCCTGAAGGTTTCCAACGAGGACTGGTCGGCCGAGGAGTCCGGCGGAGCGCATCGCCTCCATGCCGCCGGCCAGGGACTGGGAGCTGGAGCTCTCTCTGGCGCCCGGCAAGCCGCCGGTCGCCAACGGCTCCGGCGGCCTGTCGCGCAAGGGACCGGGCGAGAACGAGTACTCGCACTACGTTTCGATCACGCGCCTGGCGGCGTCCGGCCGCACTGCGGCAGGGTGACCGGACACTCCGGCTCTCGGGTTCCGCCTGGTTCGACCACGAGTGGGGGCCGGGGGCCCTGCCCGCCGGGGCGCGCGGCTGGGACTGGTTCGCGATCCAGCTCTCCGACGGCTCGGAGCTGATGCTCTACCGGATCCGGGGAGCCGACGGCCGCGCGACGGCATTCTCCTCGGGCACGTTCGTCCCTGTCGCGCGGCGCCCCGGCTTCCGTGGCGTGGGACGGCGTGCGCTTGACCGAGACGAAGGCCTGGACCTCCCCGCGCACGAAAGCCCGCTACCCGGCGGGCTGGGAGATCGCGGTCGACGCGCTGCGGCTCTCCGTCGCGATCGAGCCCCTCGTCTCCGACCAGGAGCTCGTCACCGAAAAATCCACGGGCGTGACCTACTGGGAGGGAGCCTGCAGGGTCGCCGGCACGCGCGAAGGCCGACCGGTGACGGGACGGGCCTATGCCGAGCTGACCGGCTACGCCGGACGCGACGTGCCCGGATTCGCGAATCCGAGCGAGAAGCGATGATCGAGGAAACGAAAAGCACCCCCAGTCGGAACGTTCGCTGCTGCGTCGTCGGCGGCGGGCCGGCGGGAATGATGCTCGGGTACCTGCTGGCGCGTGCCGGGGTTCCCGTGACGTTCGTTCGAGAAGCACGCCGACTTCCTGCGGGATTTTCGCGGCGACACCGTACACCCGTCCACGCTCCAGGTGCTCTCGGAGATCGGCTTGTTGCGGGAGTTCGATCGGCTGCCCCAGCAGCGCGTGGAACACCTCGGCGGGCAGATCGGCGGGCGTTTTCAGGAACTGATCGATTTTCGGGGGCTGAAGCCCTTCGGCTACCTCTCCCTGGTTCCGCAATGGGACTTCCTGAACTTCCTCGCCCGCGAGGCGGCTCGGCGCTATCCCCACTTCGACTTGCGGATGCGGCACGAGGCCGTGGGGCTGATCGAACAAGAGGACCGCGTCTCGGGCGTGCGCGTCCGTTCCGCCGGCGGCGAGCGGGAGATCCACGCCGACGTGGTCATCGCGTGCGACGGCCGCCGGTCGACCCTGCGCGAGGCGGCCGGCCTGCGCGCCCGGGAGCTGGGCGCGCCGATGGACGTTCTCTGGTTCCGCCTGCCCCGCCGCGCCAGCGACCCGGCGGACACGTTCGGCATCGTCGGCGCGAGCCACATGATGGTGCTGCTCAATCGGGCCGAGTACTGGCAGGCCGCCTACCTCGTTCCCAAGGGCAGCGACGCGCGGCTGCGCGGGCAGCCGATCGGCGATCTGCGCGACTCCATCTCCGATCTCGCGCCCTTCCTCGCCGACCGCGCCGGCGAGCTGCGCTCCTGGGACGACGTCAGGACGCTCGAAGTGCACGTCGACCGGCTCGAGCGCTGGTATCGCCCCGGGCTCCTGCTGATCGGCGACGCCGCGCACGCGATGTCTCCGATCGGCGGGGTCGGGATCAATCTGGCCATCCAGGACGCGGTCGCCGCGGCCAATGCCCTGGCGACCGGCCCTGCGCGCGGGCGGGCCGATCGGCGAGGGACCGCTGCGCGCCGTCGAGCAGCGGCGCCTGCTGCCGACACGGCTGGTTCAGGCGCTGCAGCTGCAGATCCAGAACCGCGTCATCTCCCGGAGGCTCGGGCCGTCGTCGCAACCGCCGCGCGTTCCGACGCTCCTGCGGTGGCTGCTGCGGTTCCGGACCGTGCGGCAGCTTCCCGCGCTTCTCATCGGGTACGGCATCCGCCGCGAGGACGTGCGGACGCCGGAGAACCCGCCGCCCGCCGGACGAACGCGCCCCGAGCTCGACTAGGACGGCGACGGCGCGGGCGTCGGGGCGGGCCGCCGGAGCCGCTTTGTCGCCACCCTTCGTGTTCTCCGCCAGCTCCAGGGTCACCAGGAACGTCTTCGCCTTGTCCATGTTCCGGAAGACGAAGGGGAAGGCGATCCGGCTGTTGTCCCGCTCGCCGGCGTTCAAGTGCCCCCAGCGGGTGCCGCCCGAACCGGCCGCGACGACGTTCCCGTCGCCGTCCAGAACGACCACCGCGACGCCGACGATCTGATCCTTCGTGCCGTTGTTGTCGATGCGCACCTCGGCGCTCGCATCCGACTGGCGCACGGGACCGCCGATCGACTTGCCGGGCTTGAAGGTGATCTGGTTCATGACCACCTTGTCGAGCTCGATCCGAAGTTCCTGGACGCCGTCGACCGGGGCGTACTCGAACTTCTTGGTGATCTGTTGCGCGACGGCGGGCGACGCCAGGCTCGCGGCGACGGCGAGCAGGAAAAGTCGGCGCATCTCTCCCCTCCTTGCTCTTGGGGGGCGAAAGATATCAGCCGCAGGCGTCCGGCAGGAGGAGGACGAGAAAGGCGTGGCGGCCGACCGGCGCCGCCACGCGGCCGATCTGGGAGACCCTAGGGGGTCGGCGCGGGCGTCGGCTCGGCCTTCGCCTTGTCCTTGTCCCGGCCCTTTTCCTCCGCCTCGATCGTGACGACGAAGGACTTCGCCTTGTCGAAGTTCCGATAGACGTAAGGGAAGTGGACCTTGTAGTAGGCGCGGTCACCCTTGTTGAGGTAGCCCCATTGCGTTCCGCCCGACCCGGTGGCGACGACGTTGCCCTCCCCGTCGAAGACGACGACGGCGACACCGACCTGCGCGTCGATGAACCCGTTGTTGTCCACGCGCAGGGTGGCCTTCGCGCTGGACTTGCGGACCGGAGTCCCCTTCATCGTCGAGCCCAGATCGAAGGTGATCTGGCCGATGACGATGTGCTGAGCCTCCACCTTGACGTCCTGGATTCCGCCGACCGGGTTCCATTCGAACTTCTGGGTCGCCTGCTGCGCCGCGAGGGCGGACGCGGCAAGGGCTCCGACGAGAACGAGAACCGTTTTCCGAATCATCATGCGAACCACCTCCTGGCCGCCCCGAACAACCGGAGCCGGCCTTTCCTTCCAGCCGAACGAGCGGCTCAGCCCGCGGAGGGCGCGCCGGACTTGCCCGGAACACCTTGCGCGCCGAACCGGCTGTGCCGGTAACCGTAGAAGAAGTAGAGCAGCAGGCCGATCAGGAGCCAGACGCCGAATCGGATCCACGTGGCCAGCGGCAGGCCCGACATCAGGTAGATGCAGATGGCGATGCCGGCCAGCGGCACGAGCGGAACGAACGGCGTGCGGAACGGCCGATGGCGGTCGCGGATCCTTGTAGCGCAGGATGATCACGCCGGCGCACACGAGGACGAAGGCGAAGAGGGTTCCGATGTTCGTCAGCTCGACGAAGACGTCCAGATTCGCCACCGCCGCGAGCAGGCCGACCACGACCCCCGTCCAGATGGTCGTCGTGGCGGGCGTGCGGTACTTCGGGTGGACGCGCGCGAACACCGGCGGCAGCAGGCCGTCCCGGGCCATCGAGAAGAAGATCCGGGGCTGGCCGTATTGAAAGACGAGGAGGACCGCCGTCGTCGCGATGACCGCGCCGAAGGCGACGACCCCGGCCGCCCAGTTCATGCCGAGGAGCGAGAACGCCTTCGCCAGCGGCTCGCTCGAGCCCTGGATCTGCGCGATCGGGACCATTCCGGTCAGGACCAGCGACGTCGCGACGTAGAGCAGCGAGCAGATGGCGAGCGAGCCGAGCATGCCGATCGGCATGTCCCGCTGCGGGTTCCGGCATTCCTCGGCGGCGGTCGAGACGGCGTCGAATCCGATGTAGGCGAAGAAGATGAGGGCGGCGCCCGTCTGGATGCCGGCCCAGCCGCTCGGGGCGAACGGGTGCCAGTTGACCGGCTTGACGTAGAAGGCGCCCACGATGACGAAGAAGACCAGGATGGTCACCTTGATCGCCACCATGGCGTCGTTGAAGCGGGAAGACTCCTTCACCCCGATGACGAGGACCCAGGTCACCAGCGCGACGATGAGCACGGCCGGGAGGTTGAAGGCGATCGGGATTCCGGCGATGTGCGGGCAGGAATCCATGAAACCGGGCGTCCGGAGCGCGGTCCGCAGGTCCGTCTGGAGCCAGGCGGGGATGTTGATCCCGAACCCCTTCAGCAGCTCGCAGAAGTATCCCGACCAGGAAACCGCGACGGCCACGTTGCCCATCGCGTACTCGATGATGAGGTCCCAGCCGATGATCCAGGCGACGAGCTCGCCCAGGGTCGCGGCCGAATAGGTGTAGGCGCTGCCGGAGATCGGCACCAGAGCGGCGAACTCGGCGTAGCAGAGGGCGCAGAATCCGCAGCCGATCGCCGTGATCAGGATCGAGATCACCAGGGCGGGCCCGGCTCCCGGATGGTTCGCGCCGCCCGCGGCGGCCGTGCCGATCACCGCGAAGATCCCCGCGCCGACCACCGCTCCGACGCCGAGCGAGATCAGTTGCCAGGGCCCGAGCACCCGCTTGAGCTGATGCTCCTTCTTCTCGGCGTCGACCATGATCGCATCGAGCGATTTGGTCCGGAAGAGCCTGCTGGTGGCGCTCAAACGGGAGGCAGGATAGCAGAATCCCCCGGGGAATCCGTCACAACCCGAGCCGTCCGGCCACCTCGCTCAGGCTGCGGATCCGATCCGGCGCGCCCTCGTGGCGCCCCGACCGGTCGAGCAACAGCGCCGCGAGGCCGGCGCGGCGCGCCCCCTCGTAATCCTCGCGCGGCGAGTCTCCGACGTGCAGGGAGTGCCCGGGCTCGACGCCGAGGCGGCGGCAGGCCCGGTGAAAGATCTCCGGGTCCGGCTTGCCGGTCCGCTCGATCGAGGAGACGAGCACCGCCTCGAAACGCGGCGCCAGGCCGAGATCCGCGAGAAGCGCGGGCAGGTGCGAGTCCCAGTTCGACACGATCGCGAGCCGCAGCCCGCGCGTCTCCAGGCGATCGAGCGTCCCGCGACGTCGGCGTAGATCGCCCAGGAATCTGGAGCGCGAAAGTGCGTCGCGAGCCGGCCGAAGGCCTCCGCCGAAACGGTCCCCCGTCGAGGTCGCGCGCACGCCGTTCAAGAAGCCGCGCCAGAACTCCGGCTCGCCGTGCACCCCTCCGTAGCGGTCGCCCGCCCCTTCCTCTGGACCTCCGCCCAAGCCTGCCCGAGCGCTCCGGAGAGCTGCTCCGCGGTGAAGCGGGCCCCGTCCGTCGCCAGCTCCCGGGCGTAGACCTCCTCCACCGGCGGATCCGGATGGAGGAGCGTCGCCCCGGCGTCGAAGAGGACCGCGCGGATCGGGCCTACGGTCGTCCGATCTCCCGCATCACGCCGTCGAGCGCCCGATTGAGGGCGTCCAGACAACGGCCGGCCGCTTCGAGGGCCCGTTCCCGGTCCTGCGGCGTCGCAGCCACGCGACCGAGCGCCTCGCGCTCGACCTGCCGGTGCCACACGTCGGCCTCTTCGTGGACGGTGAAGAAGCGGGTCGCCGCCGAATCGGTCACGCCGTAGAAGGAAGCCAGGCCTTCGCGCTTGGTCCGGGCGATCTCGGGAATCTGCGACTCGTAGGCGTAGAGAGCCGCGAGCCCCTCGGGAACAGAGCCGGTGCGCGTTGTCCCCAGGAACTGCGCGACGGCCTCCCCGACCTCCGGCGTGCGGGGAGAGACCGCCAGGTCGGACTCGGCCGCGCCGAGCGACGCCGCAAAATGTCGCCACAGAGCCGGGTGATTCTCGGCGCCGCGCTCCTCTTCGATCAGGTTCTCGAGCAGCTCCTGGCGAAGCGCCGCGTCCTCGCAGGCGGCGTGAACGCCGGACACGTACCGCGGGAAGTTGGCGACCTGCGGGTAGTAGGAGATCGCGTAGCTTCGCAGCTCCTCGCGCGTGAGCTTGCCTTCGTTCCAAAGCACGTAGAAGGGGTGCTTCAAGAGATGCTTTTCGGCCACCAGAGCGTCGAGCCTTGCCAGAAACTCTTCCCGGTTCATTCTCGTCTCCTCCCCGGCAGAGGCTCCGTGGCCCCGCCGTCGTTGGGCCGCTAAGCTAACACTTCGCGGCCCGCGCGCATCACGAAAAGAACGAGCGCCAGCAGTCCCGCGGCGGAGACCCCGAGCCCCTCCCACAGGCCGGGCGGCCGGTAGGCGAGTTCCACCCGGTGCGCCCCCGCCGGGACGTGCACGCCGCGAAACGCCGCATCGGCGCGAAAGACGGGGGCCGGCGCGCCGTCGACGGTCGCCGTCCATCCCCTGGCGTACGCGTCCAGGACCACGAGGACCCGATCGCCCGGAGCGTCGGTCGCAAGCTCCAGACGCGAGGGCCGGCGCGAGAGCAGCCGGACCGTGCCCGGCGGCATGGCGGCGCCGCCAGCCGCGGGCGCCACCGTCTCGACGACGGCGACACGGCCGGGATCGAGCCGCGCAGACAAGGCGGTGGCGACGGCCGTCTCAGGCGTCACCGCGAAGGCCTCGGGCACGAGAAACGCCCGGGGCAATGCGGACAGGGGGCGCACGACGAGGCCGGCGCGAACGCCCGCCGGCGTTTCGGGATCGGGAGACCTCCGCCGTCACGGCGGCCCCGACGGCGGCGAGCTCGGCTCCCCGCGCGCTCGGCGGAACCAGAAGCCGTTGTGTTGCCGCCAGCGGCGGGCCTCCGCCCGACACGGACTCGAGGCCGTACCGCATTCCGAGCGCGCCCGAGAGCGGCTCGTCGCGACGCGCGGCCGTGAGTCGCTCGGCGTCGGAATACGCGAGGAGGTTGATCGGCGGGGCGAGCGACCAGAAGCGGCGCGGGAATCCCGCGTCATCGATCCCGAGGTGCGCGCGCAGGCGCGGGACGATTTCGGGCTCAACGCGCTGCAGGGCGGCGTCGGCCGTCGGGGCGGAGCGCCGGGCGTGTCCCGTGAGATCGACCGCAAGGACGAGGAGCGCCGCCGCCGCGAGCGGCCGGGCGCGGGTGGAGCGCCGCAGGATCGCCGCGAGCGCAAGTGCCGAGCCCAGGGACACGGCGAGCGACCAGGAAACCAGATAGCGCGCCGGCACGCGGAACCCGCTCACGATCGGGAGCTGTGCGAGGTACCGGTAGGGACCCTTCTCCCCGAAGGCGAAGACCAGACCGACGAGCCCTCCGGCGAGGAGCGCCAGAAAGATCGGGCGTGAGAAACCGGGCGACCTCCGCCGGAGCAGCGCCAGGCCGGCGAGAAACAGCAGCCCCGCGGCGAGGCCGGGATAGGCCGCCGCCTCCGGCCACCGAGGTCCGCCGTCCACCGGCAGAAAGACGAGATCGAGGCCCTCCCCGACGCCGATCGGGTTCAAGTCGCGATCGGCGCGAGAGAGACCGCCGGCGCGCGACATCTCCGGATAGAGGGCGGCGCTCGGCACGAGCGACGCGCCACCGAGCGCGAGGGCGAGGACCGCCGCCAGCCCCAGGTCGGCCGCCGCCCGGACCCGCCGCTTCGCGAGGAAGACCGCGGCGGCCGAGGCCGCGACAAGCAGAGGGGCCGCCCCCAGCAGGACATGGGGGCGGGCCGCGAGGATGGCGAGGCCCCCGGCGCACGCCGCGATCACGACCCCCGACCGGCGCCGCCCCCGCCCGATGCGGAAGATCCCGAGAAGTCCGAGCGGCAGAAGGGCCGAGACGGCCACCGCGTTGGGCCAGATGGCCGTCTGCACGAGGCGCGCCGACAGCATCCACGCCACGCCTCCGAAGAGCGCCGAGAAATCGTCCGCCTCGAGGTCCGACGAGCAGCAGGTATGCCGCGAACCCGGCGAGCCAGTAGTGGAAGAGCGAGAAGAGGTCCGACAGGCGCTCGACCGGCGCGCCGGTGAGCAGCAGCGGCGCCGTCGGCGGATAGAAGAGCGGCGCCTCCTGGTGGAAGAGCAGCGGGTGCCCGGCGTATTCGCCGTCGATCCAGAACGGCGACTGCCCGGCGCGCAGGGCCTTCTGCGTGACGTCCCAGACCGGCAGGTGCTCGTACCGCAGATCCAGGTGAAAGAAATTCCGGGCGCCCGAAGCGACCGGCCAGAAGGCGATCAGGACGAGCGCCGCGAGCAGGAGCCCGGCGATCCCGATCGATCGCCGCGGAGAAAGCGCGAGCGACGGGCCGCTCACTCCGCTACGGCATCACCTGGCCGCCGTCGATGACGATCGCCTGTCCGGTGAGGTCTCGGGCGTCGTCGGAGGCGAGGTACGCGGCCAGGCCCGCGATCTCTTCGGGGTCGAGCACCCTGCCGAGCGGCGTCATCTTCGCCGCGGCGTTGCGGCCCGCCTCCTCGCCGGCCCCCTGCGCGCGCCCGATCCGTCCGAAGCCCTCGCGGGCCATCTCCGTTTCCACCCAGCCCGGGCAGATGGCGTTGACGGTGATCCGCCGGGGCGCGAGCTCGAGCGCCATGGCCCGCGTCAGCCCGATCACGCCGTGCTTGGACGCGCAGTAGGCGGAGAAGCCGGCCACGCCGAACCGGCCGAGGACCGAAGAGAGGTTCACGATGCGGCCGCCCTTCGGGATGAAGGGGGCCGCTTCGCGCGTCACGCGAAAGGTCGCCGTGAGGTTCGTGGCCAGGATGGCGTTCCAGCGGGAGTCGTCGGCGTCGTCGAGCGGAGTCGAGCCGCCCAGACCCGCGTTGTTGACGAGGATGTCGATGCGTCCCCAGCGGGCGGCGATCGAGGCGATCGCCCCGGAAACGGAAACCGGCAGCGTGACGTCGCATCCGACCGCCATCGCCTCGCCGCCCGCCTGCGCAATCTCGGCGGCGATCCTCGCGCAGGCGCCCTCGTCCCGCGCCGCCAGAGCGACGCGCGCGCCCTCGGCGGCCAGGCGCCTGGCGATCGCTTCGCCGATGCCGCGGGAGGCTCCTGTCACGCAGGCGACCTTGTCGCCCAGGCGCCGGACCGCCGCGCGGGCGGCCGGGTCGGTCTGCCGCCGATGCGGAGACGTGTCGTCGGGATCGGGCGTCGTCATGGCAAAACGGCCCGAGGATTCTACAGGCTTCCTCCGGCGCCGACCGTTCTCAGCGCGGCGCAACGGGACCCGGTGGGCGCTTCCCGGCCGGCGCCCTCACCTCCGGCGGCGCCGCCTGCCGCGGGCCGACCCGCTGCTCCCGGTGAAAGAGCGACCACTCCAGAGCGCAGTTGTCGCACCACCGGGCCCGGGCAGGACGCCCGCACCCCTCGTTGGCACAAAGGCCTCCGGCGCCCCCATCGGGAGCCGTCGGCTGGTTCGTTCATCTTCATCGGCGTTTTCCTTTCTCCTCGTTCCGTGTCGGACCTTCCAGGTACTGGAGCAGCTCGCGCTCGCAGCGGCCGCGGTACTCCTCGAAGCTCGACTCCGGGTCCTTCTCGGTCAGCCACTGCATCATGAGCCCGTCGAAGATCGCCCGCATCGTCGAGCCCGCCTCGTCGGCGTCGCGCGGCAGGAACGACGCCGGCGCGGATGCCCTCGTCGACGATCCCCCGGTCGATCTCGCGGCAGCCGGCGTAGAAGCGCTCCCCGACCTCGCGGAAGGGCTCGCGCCGGGACGCGAGACCGCAGAAGTCGACGTAGGCGCGAAAGAACGCGCGGTTCTTCGACGGCGAGGGGAAGATGAGCGCGACCAGGGCCCGGACCTTCTGGACCGGGTCGGCCTCGCCGGCGACGGCGTCGCGCATGCGCTCGTGGATGGAGTCGATCAGCCAGCCGAAGAGCTCCAGGAAGAGCTCCTCCTTCGAATCGAAGTAGTACAGGGTCACGCCCTTGGAGACGCCCGCACGCCGCGCGATGTCGTCGAGCGTCACCTCGGAGAACCCCTTCTCGGCGACCTCGCGGAACGCCGCCTTGAGCAGCGAGAGCCGCCGTTCGGCGGGCTGCGAGGCGGCGGCTCGAACCATGAGCTGAATCTAACTGACCGGTCGGTCAAATGTCAAGGCCGGCGAGGCATAGACTCCGCCCGATGATCGTCAAAGTCCTGTATTTCGCGTCTTTCCGTGACCGGGTCGGACGCGGCGAGGATCAGCGCTCTCTGGCCGAAGGGGCGCAGGGTCGAAGACCTCTGGCGGGGCCTCTCCCGGGAAGTGCCCCATTTCGCCGCGTTTTCGTCGATGCCCCCCGCCGCCGTCAACCAGCGCTACGCCGACGCTTCGACGGTGCTCGAGGACGGCGACGAGGTCGCTTTCCTGCCGCCCGTGGCGGGCGGCTAGGTCCGCGCCGATGCACCTGACGACCGAGCCGATCGACGTCGCCGCGATGCTCCAGGAGGCGCGCGCCTTCCGACGGCGGCGTCTGCCTGTTCGTCGGCGTCGTTCGCAACCAGAACGACGGACGGGCGACCCGGCAGATCCAGTACGAGGCGTACGGCCCGATGGCCGAAGCCGAGATCGGCGCGGCTGCTCCAGTCGATCGGCGAGACCCTGCCGGAGGCGCGCGTCGCCATCCGCCATCGGCTCGGGCTGCTCGCGGTCGGCGAGGCCTCGGTCGCCGTCGTCGCGACCGCTCCCCACCGCGCCGAAGCCTTCGCCGCCTGCCGCGAAGCGATCGACCGATTGAAGAGGTCCGTGCCCATCTGGAAGAAGGAGTTCTACGCGGATGGGACCGCGGAGTGGGTCGACCCGACGAAGAAGAATGTGTGAATTCTGACTTGTGAGCGGGGCGATGGAGACCTGTTCACCAATCACTGATCACCAATCTCAAGCCTCGGTGTCACAATAGTCGCCAATGTCCCTGGCGAAAGTCATCGGTCCCGACATCGAGGAGCTGATCCGCGAGAACCCGAGAGAGCTCGCGGCCGCGGTCAAGGACCTGCACCCCGCCGACATCGCTGAGCTTCTCGACGAGCTGCCCCGGGAAGACCGCATCGTTCTTTTCGAGGCGCTCCCGACCGAACAGGGGTCGGCCGTCCTCTCCGAGCTGAAGGGCGAGACGCTCCGGCTCGTTCTCCACCGGGCCTCCCCCCTGAAACTTGGCGCCGAGCTCGACCGGCTGCCGGCGGACGAGGTCACCTTCCTCCTCGAACACCTGACCCAGCGCCAACGCGAGGCGATTCTCGAGAAGATGTCCCCGCGCGACGCCGCAGAGGCGCAGCGCCTGCTGCGCTATCCGCCGCGCACGGCCGGCCGTCTCATGTCCGAAAAGTTCGCCACGATCCGGCCGGAATGGACCGTCGCCGAGACGCTCGAGCACCTGAAGAAAATCGACCCGGAGGTCGAAACCGTCCAGAGCCTGTACGCGGTCGACGACGAGGGCCACCTCGTCGGCTACGTCGCGTTGCGACGCCTCTTCCCCGCGCCGCCGGACCGCAAGATCGCCGACATGATGGAACGGCGTCTGCTGACCGTCCGGGCGGACGCCTCGCAGGAGGAGGTTGCGCGGCTCGTGTCCAAGTACGACGTCCACGCGATCCCGGTCGTGGACGACGAGAACCGGCCGCTCGGCATCGTCACGGTGGACGACGTCATCGACATCCTCATCGAGGAGCAGACCGAAGACCTCCTGCACCTGGGCGGCGTGTCCGCCACCGAAGAAACTGTGGAACAGGGCTATTTCGCGACCAAGCCCCTCCGCAACGTGCGACTGCGCTTCAACTGGCTCCTGCTGCTCTTCGTCGCCGAGACCTTCACCGGAACGGTCCTGCGGCATTTCGAGGACGAGCTTGCCAAGGTCGTGGCCCTGTCCTTCTTCATCCCCCTGCTCATCGGCACCGGCGGGAACTCCGGCTCGCAGACCGTGACGACGATCGTGCGCGGTCTCGCCGTGGGCGACATCAAGCTGCGCGATTTCTGGCGGGTGTTCCTGCGCGAATCTTCGAGCGGACTCCTGCTCGGGCTCCTGCTCGGCGGCGTCGGCTTCGGGCGGGCGCTGCTCTGGGGCTCGCACATGCCGCTGGCCATCACCGTCGGCGTCTCGATCCTCGTGATCTGCGCCTGGGCCAACGCGGTCGGCGCCACGATCCCGATGCTGGCGACCGCGCTGAAGATCGACCCGACCGTGATGTCGGCGCCCCTGATCGCGACGCTGGTCGACGCGACGGGCCTGGCCATCTACTTCCTGATCGCCAAGTCCATTCTGGGTCTTTAGAAGCGGCGCCGCGCCGCCCGCCCCCGCCCTCCGCCACGGAGCGCTTTGATAGGATTCGGCCCCTCGAGGCCCCCTGGCGCCGGAGGCCCGGCGCCGGACATCGGAAGCCTTTTCGGAGGAAACATGAGCACCCCTGCCAAGACCCGCGACTGGACCAGCGCCGACGCCGGCTAGCGAGATCGTCCGCTACCGGGCGGAGAACGGCATCGCCGTCATCGAGATGGACGATCCCGCCCGCCAACACCTACACCTACGCGATGATGCGCCAGCTCGACGAGGCGATCCTCAAGGCGCGCTTCGACGACGGCGTCCACGTGATCGTCCTGCGCGGCAAGGGGGACCGCTTCTTCTCCGCGGGCGCCAACATCGGGATGTTGAACGCCGTGACGCCCGGCTTCAAATACTTCTTCTGCCTGCACGCCAACGAGACGCTGCTGCGCCTCGAGCACACGCCCAAGCTCGTCATCGCCGCGCTGAACGGCCACACCGTCGGCGGGGGCCTGGAGATCGCGATGGCCGCCGACCTGCGGATCGCGCGCAAGGACGCCGGGAAGGTCGGGCTGCCGGAAGTGACGCTCGGCGTCCTGCCCGGCACCGGCGGCACGACGCGGCTGGCGAAGATGATCGGCAAGTCGCGCGCGATCGAGCTCATGATCACGGGGAACACCTTCTCCTTCGAGGAGGCGCACGAGCTCGGCCTCGTCAACCAGGTGATCGACGCGACCCCCGAGCAGTGGTGGGAGCAGGTGATGGACTACGCCCGCCAGTTCGTGCCGCCGCAGAAGGCCTCCAAGGCCGTGGGCCGGATCAAGCGCTCCGTCCAGAGCGGCTGGGACCTCCCGCTCGAGTCCGCGCTCGCCGTCGAGCGGGAGCTCCAGCAGCTGCTCTTCCAGAGCGACGACGCCAAGGAAGGCATCGCCGCCAACCAGGAGAAGCGCGTCCCGAAGTTCACGGGAAAGTGAGCGCGGGTACGCAGGCCCCTCCCTCCCCGGCCCTGAAGACCGACCTCTTCATCGACGGGGAGTTCTCTCCCGCCGCCTCCGGCAAGCGCTTCCCGACCGTCAACCCGGCCACGGGCGAGACGCTCGCCGAAGTGGCCGAGGCGGGCACGCCCGACCTCGACCGCGCGGTCGCAGCG
This sequence comes from uncultured Acidobacteriota bacterium, assembly GCA_963725095.1. Classification (GTDB taxonomy): domain Bacteria; phylum Acidobacteriota; class Thermoanaerobaculia; order UBA5066; family Gp7-AA6; genus DATBFU01. The sequence goes on along the minus strand of CAVRXJ010000003.1, from coordinate 110,585 downwards.
GCGCAAAAGGCGTTCACGTCGGGGCCCTGGGCGGCGATGAAGCCGCGGCAGCGCGGCAAGATCCTGGTGCGCGCGGCCGAGCGGCTCCAGGCGCGCGCCGAGGAGTTCGGGCGCGTCGAGACGCTGGACAACGGAAAGCCGATCTTCGAGGCCGCGAAGATCGACATGCCGGCCGCCGCGGAGTGCCTCGCCTACTTCGGCGAATACGCCGACAAGCTCTACGGCGACACCCACCCGGGACGCCCCGACGCGATGCTGCTGACGCTGCGCGAGCCGATCGGTGTCGTGGGCGCGATCACGCCGTGGAACTTCCCGCTCCTGCAGGCGATGTGGAAGATCGCGCCGGCGCTGGCGCTGGGCAATGCCGTCGTGCTCAAGCCGGCCTCCGCCACTCCCCTGACCGCGCTCCTCTTCGCCGAATTGCTCGCCGAGGCGGGCCTTCCGCCGGGCGCCTTCAACGTCGTTCCCGGGCCGGGCGCCGTCGTCGGCAAGGCGATGGCCGAGCATCCCGGCATCGACAAGATCTCCTTCACGGGCGAAACCGAGACCGGAAAAGCGATCCTGCGCGCGGCGGCGGGCACCGTCAAGCGCGTCTCGATGGAGCTCGGCGGCAAGTCCCCCAACATCGTCTTCGCCGACGCCGACCTCGAGGCCGCCGCGAAGGGCGCGATCAACGCCATCTTCTACGGCAAGGGGGAGCTCTGTTCGGCGGGGTCGCGGCTGCTGGTCGAGGAGTCGGTCCACGACGCCCTGCTGGAGAAGCTCGTCGAGCGCGCGAAGAAGATGGTGCCGGGCGATCCGCTCGATCCGAAGACCCGCCTGGGCTCCCTCGTCTCGGAGAAGCAGCGGGAAAACGTCGCGCGCTACGTCGCGGCGGGCCAGAGCGAGGGCGCGAAGCTCGTCGCCGGGGGCCATCCGGCCTCCGTCAACGGGAAGGGCGCCTTCTTCGAGGCCACCGTCTTCGACGGCGTCTCCCCCTCCATGACGATCGCGCGCGAGGAGATCTTCGGGCCCGTGCTCGCCACGCTGACGTTTCACGACGAGGCGGAGGCGGTCGCGGTCGGCAATGCGACGATCTACGGCCTCGCCGCCGCGGTCTGGTCGCGGGACATCAAGAAGGCGATCCGCACGGCCAAGGCGCTCAAGGCCGGAACGGTCTGGATCAACACCTACAACCTGTACGACCCGGGCCTGCCGTTCGGCGGCTACAAGCAATCGGGCTTCGGCCGGGAGCGCGGCCACGGCGCCCTGGAGGAATACACGCAGGTCAAGTCGATCTGGGTGGATCTGACGTAGGCGCCCGCAACCCGCTGCCGGTGTGGAGGCGGCAGAAAAGGGGTGACATGAGTCGACTGGCCCTGCTCCTCGTTTCCCATCTGCTCCTTTCGCCCGCGCCCGCCCCTCCTTCCCTCCCCTCCGTCGATGCCGTCTTCGATGCGCTCGCCCGCGTCCGCCGGTTTCACGACGTCGCCCTCTCGCCCGACGGGAAGCGCGTCGCGTGGTCGGAGAAGATCCGCGGCCAGGACGGGCGCGAATCGCTCGGCGCGATCTCCGTCGCCGACCTCCCCTCGGGCCGCGCGCGCCGTGTCTCGGCGGCGCCGGACGGCCCGGCGTGCGACGAGCACGGTGCGGCGTTCTCTCCCGACGGCGCCTGGATCGCCTTCCTCTCCGACGCCGCCGAAAAGGACCAGGCGCAGATCTGGCTCGCCCCGTCGGCCGGGGGCAAGGCCCGTCCGCTCACCCGTGTCCGCGGCCAGCTCGCCGACCTTCGCTGGTCGGCCGACGGCGCCGCGATCGCCTTCCTGTTTGTCGAGGGCTCGCGACAGAAGACCGGCGCCCTCGTCGCCTACAAGCGCGACGCGGGCGTCGTCGAGGAGACGATCGAGGAACAACGGATCGCCGTCGCAGCGGTGCGCACGGGCGACGTGCGGCTCGTCTCGCCGCCGAACCTCTACGTCTACGACTACGACTGGTCCGCGGACGGCAAGTCCTTCGCCGCGGAAGCGGCCGTCGGCTCGGGCACCAACAACTACTGGGTCGCCAAGCTCTACCTCGTCGCCGCGGACTCGGGGGCCGCGCGAGCGATCTGGGATCCGCCCCTCCAGATCGCCTGCCCGCGCTTCTCGCCGGACGGCAAGTCGATCGCCGTCATCCACGGCCTCATGAGCGACGAGGGGTCGACGGGCGGCGACATCTGGGTCGTGCCGGCCTCCGGGGAAGGGGCGCGCAACCGGACGCCCGAGAGGAAGGCCTCGGTCCGGGCGCTCTTCTGGCGCGCGCCGGGAGAGATCCTCTTCCAGGAGGCCGTGGACGGCGGCCGCGGGGTCGCGGCGCTCGACCCCGGCACCGGCAAGGTGATCCCGCTCTGGACGGACGCCGAGGCGCTCGACGACCTGGCGGTCGCCGCCGCGGGCACGTACATCCGCGGCGGTGATCTCGTCCTTCCGCAAGCCGCCGGAGGTCTCGGCCGGTCCGATCGGGCAATGGAAGGCCGTCACGGACGTCAACGCCGGGAAGACACCCTTCTGGGGCGAGGCGAAGAGCCTCCACTGGCAGAGCGACGGCAAGACCGTGCAGGGCTGGCTGCTCTATCCCTTGAACTTCGATCCCTCCCGCCGCTACCCGATGGTGGTGTCGATCCACGGGGGCCCGTCCGCCGATCAGTCGATCGGGTGGCCTTCGCGCTGGAACGGGACGCTGCCCTCGCAGGGCTACTTCGTCTTCCTTCCCAACCCGCGCGGCAGCTACGGGTTCGGCGAGGCCTTCACGCGGGCCAACGTCAAGGACTTCGGCGGCGGCGACCTGCGCGACGTCCTCTCGGGGATCGACGAGGTCCTGCGCGTCGCCCCGGTCGACGGGAAACGCCTCGGGATCGTCGGCTGGAGCTACGGCGGCTACATGGCGATGTGGGCCGTCACCCAGACGACCCGCTTCGCGGCGGCGGTGGCGGGAGCCGGCATCGCCGACTGGCGCAGCTACTACGGGCAGAACAAGATCGACACCTGGATGCTCCCCTTCTTCGGGGCCTCCGTGTACGACGACCCCGCCGTCTACGCGCGATCCTCCCCGATCGAGTTCATCAAGAAGGTGAAGACGCCGACCCTCGTCCTGCACGGGGAGCGGGACTCCGAGGTCCCGACACCGCAGGGCTACGAGTTCTGGCACGCGCTCAAGGCGCTCGGCGTCGACACGCAGCTCGCGATCTACACGGACGAGGGCCACGACGTGCAGCGCCCCGAGCACCAGCGCGACATCGTCGTGCGCGCGGTCGCGTGGCTGGACAAGTACCTGAAGAAGGAGGCAACACCGTGACGTTCGATCCGCGCACGCTCGCCGAACGGTCGATCCTCGTCACGGGAGGCGGTTCCGGCCTCGGGCTCGCGATGGCGAAGGCCTTCGCCGCGCACGGCGCGAAGGTCACCATCGCCGGGCGCAAGCCCGAGCGCCTCGAGGCCGCTTCCCGGGAGATCGCCGCGGCGGCGCGCGAAGGGGGCGAAGTGGACTTCTTCGCGGCGGACATCCGGGAGCCCGACCGCGTCGAAGCCCTCTTCGCGCATGCCGTCGGGCGCTTCGGGAAGCTCGACGGGCTCGTCAACAACGCCGCCGGCAACTTCCTCGCTCTGTCGGAGGGGCTGAGCCCGAAGGGCTTCGACGCGGTGGTGCGCACCGTGCTCCACGGCTCGGTCTATTGCACCCTCGCGCTCGGACGGCACCTGCTCGCCCGAAAGGCCCCGGGGGCGATCGTGTCGATCCTGGCGACCTACGCGTGGACCGGAACGGCCTTCGCGCTGCCCTCGGCCTGCGCCAAGGCCGGCGTGCTCGCCATGACGCGCTCCCTCGCGGTGGAGTGGGGGCACGCGGGCATCCGCGTGAACGCGATCGCGCCCGGGCCCATCCCGACCGAGGGGGCCTTCGCGCGGCTGATGGCGGGGGCGGGCGCCGAAAAGGCGGCGCTCGCGCGCATCCCGCCGGGGCGTTTCGGAAGACCGGAAGAGATCGCGAACCTCGCGACCTTCCTCCTCTCGGACCTCTGCCCGTTCCAGACGGGAGACTGCCTCACGATGGACGGCGGGGAGTGGCTCGCCGGCGCCGGCGAGTTCTCCGACTACCGCAGGGTCCCCCGCGAACAGTTCCGAGAGGCCCTCGACGCGCTGCGCGGCGTCAAGACGTAGGCGGATCGCCGAACACGCCGGCGAGCTGCTCCGCGGTCAGACCCTGGATGCCTCGCGACCCGGACCGTCTTCTCGGGCCCGGACGAGGCCCGCGACGATCGCGACGTCCCGGACGCCGAGCCAGTCCCGCAGCAGCTTCACGAGGGCCCGGTTGGCCCGGCCCTTCTCGGCAGGCGCGGCCACGCGCACCTTCAACCGGTCGCCCAGCGGGCCCGCGATCGCCGAGCGCGAGGCTCCGGGCACGACCTTGAGCGCGAGCTCGACGCCTCCCGCGACGCGGTCGGACGAAGGCGGGCTGCGCCGGCGACTTTCCCTGCATCGTCCCGCCCGGTGGGCAAGCGCGCGCTAACGGAGCTTGACCGAACCCTTCTGGGAGCTCACCAGCGCGTCGCCCTGACGGACCTCGACGGTGTAGGCCGCCCGCGTCGCGTTGCCCTCGACACCGACGGTGAGCAGGACCTCCCGCTTCCCGGATTCATCGTCGGAGATCGTCGTGCCCGACTTGCCCTGCTGGAACTCGACCCGCGGCGCGGAGATGACCTTGCCCGTCGAGAGGTCCGTCACCGTCGCCTCGCAGACGAACAGACCGGCGGCGCCTTCCTTGGGCGCCAGCTTGATCTCGATCCCGTAGCCCGGGCCCGCCTTCTCGGCCGACGGCTCGGCGCCGGACAGGTTCCCTCCGATCAAGAGCAGCGCCGCCACGGCGGCCGCGAGAACGGTCCGGCTCACTGCTTCTGCCCGTCCACCGCGATCGATTCGAGCTTCCAGTTCCCTCGCAGCTGTGTGGCGTTGCAGAAGGTCTCGTTGCACTGCGTGTTGTTCAGGCAGTTCAAGATGCCCTGGCACACCTGCTGCGCCGAGCCGCCGCTCGGAAGCGGCGCGTTCTGCTTGCACCAGCCGGAGTAGCCCGGGTTGCTGAAGGAACAGGTGACCGTCTTGCGGCTTGTCGGAGGACTGCGTCGCGCCGCTCGAGGGCACGAGGAAGAGGCACGTGACGAGCACGAGGAAAACTCCGAGAAGAACGCGAGACCGATTGGACCATGAGTGCCCTCCTTTGTTCGCCTTAACGGAACGCTTCCGCGAGAAAGGTTTCGAGCTCCCGCTTGTGGACGGAGGCGTTGCCCGTGGCCGGCGAAGCCGAGGGCACGCGTCCGACGTAGCCGAGCGGAACGCCCGAGGCAACAGCTCGGAGAGGAGGGGCTGCACGAAGCTCCATGCTCCCATGTTCTTCGGCTCCTCCTGCACCCAGACGACACGCTGCGCCGCGGGGTATCCGGCCACGAGGGCGCGCAGCCGATCCCCGGGAAAGGGATAGAGCTGCTCGACTCGCAGGATCGCCGTGCGCCGGTCGCCCCGCTTCTCCCGCTCGGCGCGCAGGTCGTAGTAGACCTTGCCGCTGCAGAAGAACACCCGCTCGACCGAAGCCCGGTCGCCCGGCTCCGGATCGTCGAGGCTCGCCCGGAAGCCTCCCTCGGCGAGCTCCGACAGCGGCGAGGCCGCCGCGGGCAGACGCAGGAGGCTCTTCGGCGTGAAGAGAACGAGGGGCCGGGCCTCCGGTTGCCGCATCTGCCGCCGCAGGAGGTGGAAGTACTGCGCGGGTGTGGTGACGTTGCAGACCTGCATGTTGCCGTCGGCGCAGAGCTGCAGGTACCGCTCGATGCGGGCGCTCGAGTGCTCGGGACCCTGGCCCTCCGATCCGTGCGGCAGCAGCATGCCGAGCCGCGAGGCCTCCCGCCACTTGTCCTGCGCCGACGCGACGAACTGGTCGACGATGACCTGCGCGCCGTTGGCGAAGTCGCCGAACTGCGCCTCCCAGAGCACGAGCGTGGTCTGCGACTCGACGCTGTAGCCGTACTCGAAGCCGAGCACGGCAAACTCCGACAGGGGGCTGTCGCAGGCCGCAAACGGCGCCTGCGTCGCGTCGAGCCGGGACAGCGGCGTCCACATCTCGCCGGTGATCGCGTCGTGGAAGACGACGTGGCGCTGCGAAAAGGTGCCGCGGCTCGAGTCCTGGCCCGAGATCCGGACCCCCGTCCCCTCGAGGAGCAGCGAGCCGAACGCGAGCGCCTCGGCCGTCCCCCAGTCGAGCGGCAGGGCGCCCTCCGTCATCCGGGCGCGGCGGGTGAGCTGCTGCACCATCTTCGGGTTCAAGTGGAAGCCGGCCGGGACCGTCGTCAGCGCGCGGCCGATGCGCGCGAGCGTCTCCCGCGGCACTCCGGTCGGAATCTCGACGACAGCGTCGCCCCGGCCGGCAGGCGCCTCCGGCGCCGGAGGGCCGGACCGCCGCGCGGCTTCCTGGGCCGCGGCGAGCGCCTGCTCGTAGAGACCCACCTGCCGCGCCTCCATCTGGGCGACCTGCTCGGACGTCAGCACGCCGTCCCGCACGAGCCGCCGCGCGTAGAGCGTGCGCACGCCCGGGTGCGCGGCGATCTTGCGGTACATGACCGGCTGCGTGTAGGTGGGCTCGTCGCCTTCGTTGTGCCCGTGCCGGCGGAACCCGATCAGGTCGATGACCACGTCCTTGTGGAACTCCTGCCGGTAGTCGAGCGCGATCTGGAGCACGCGGTACGCCGCCTCCGGATCGTCGGCGTTGACGTGGAAGATCGGAACCTGGTTGATCTTCGCGACGTCGGTCGAATAGACCGAGGAACGCCCGGAGGAGGGCGGCGTCGTGAACCCGATCTGGTTGTTGATGACGAGGTGCACCGTGCCGCCGGTCCGGTAGCCGGAAAGCTGCGCCAGGTTGAAGGTCTCGGCCACGAGTCCCTGGCCGGCGAACGCGGCGTCGCCGTGCAGCAGCAGGGGAAGGACGCGCTTCCAGGCCTCCGGTCCGTGCCCGCGACGCTCTTGCTTGGCGCGCACCATGCCCTCGACGACCGGGTCCACGGCCTCCAGGTGCGACGGATTCGAAGGCACCGTGATCCGGATCGTCCGCCCGCTCTCTGTCACGCGCTCGGTGCGCGCACCCTGGTGGTACTTCACGTCTCCCTCGTCGGCGGGAAAATCCGGATGTACCGTTCCCTCGAAGCCCGCGAAGATGCGCTCGGCGGCGTTGCCGACGACGTTGGCCATGATGTTCAGCCGGCCCCGATGGGACATGCCGAGCGTGAGCTCTTCGGTCCCGCGTTCCGCGGCGAGCTCCACCAGCCGGTCGAGCAGGGGGATCGCGGTGTCGCAGCCTTCGACGGAATAGCGGCGCTGCCCGAGGAACTTCGTTCCCAGAAAGCGCTCGAACTCCTCCGCCGCGATCAGCTTCTCCAGGATCTTGCGCCGGACCTCGCCCGGCAACGGCGACGGTTGCGCGCCGACGCGGAGGCGGATCCACTCCTTCTCCTCGGGGCTCGAGATGAACCGGTACTCGATGCCGACCTTGCCGCAGTAGACGCGGCGCATCACCGCGATGATGTCGCGCAGCGGCATGTACTCCCCGCCGGCGAGGTGGCCGGTCCAGAAGGCGCGGTCCAGGTCCCAGATCGTCAGCCCGTGGGTCTCCAGCTCCAGCTCCGGATGGCTCGCCACCGGACGGAAGCGCAGCGGATCGATGTCGGCGATCAGGTGCCCGCGCACCCGGTAGGCGTTGATCAGGCCGAGGACCTGCGCCTCCTTCGCGATCTCGGCGGAACGGCCGCCGCCGGAGAGCGCCGGATTGCGATCAACGGCCCAGCGGTACGGTCGGTACCGGAGGGAGAGGTCCGCGAAGACCTGATCGTAGAACCCGTGCCCGCCGAGCAGCATCTCCTCGATCCGCGAGAGGAAGGTGCCCGACTCGGCTCCCTGGATGATCCGGTGGTCGTAGGTGGACGTGAACGTGACGACCTTGCTGATCGCCAGGCCCGAGAGGGCCTCCGAAGACATCGCGCGGAATTCCGCCGGATACTCGATGGCGCCCGTGGCGACGATCAGACCCTGGCCGGGCATCAGCCGCGGGACGGAGGCGGTCGTGCCGAGCGTGCCGGGATTGGTCAGCGAGAGCGTCGTGCCTTCGAAGTCGGCGACCGTCAGCTTGCCCGAGCGGGCGCGGGCCACGACGTCCTCCGCCGCCTCCCGAAACTGGTCGAACGTCATCTTCTCGGCGCCCTTGACGTTGGGAACCACGAGGCTGCGCGTCCCGTCCGCCTTTTCCACGTCCACGGCGAGGCCGAGGTGGATCGCGTCGCGGCGGACGCGCGACGGCGTGCCCGAAGCGGCGTCGAACGCGTCGTTCAGCCTGGGCTGCGCCTTCACGGCCTGGACCACGGCCCAGGCCACCAGGTGCGTGAAGGAGACCTTCGAGAGGCCGTCGGCGGACCGGGCGTCGTTGATGAGCCGCCGGTTCTCGTCGAGGAGCTTGATCGGAATCTGCCGCTGCGAGGTCGCGGTCGGGACCGCGAGGCTCGCCTCCATGTTCTCGGCGATCCGGAGGGCGGCGCCGCGAATGGCTGAAAGATTTTCCGGCGCCGCGGCGGCCGCGCGCGGTGGTTCCACCGCCGCCGGAGGCCGGGGGGCCGGCACCGGCTCTCGCTCTCCCAGCCTCTCCCGGAAGAAGGCGCGCCACTCCTCGTCCACGCTCCCGGGGTCGATCCGGTACCGCGACAGCAGGTCGGAGACGTAGCTCGCGTTCTCGCCGAACTCGGCGACGAGGTCTTCGGAAAGGTCGAGGTCCGTCGAGCGGGTGGCCATCGGAGGCCGAATTCTATTCCGAGCGGCCACCCGAAGCACCCGGGCGCCGTAATAGGATCGCGCCCCTCGGAGGAACAGATCCGCAATTTCCGTCATCCGCTCCTGCTCGCGGCCCTCGCGGCCACTTCCGGCCTGGCCGCGAACGCGAAGGCTCCTGTCGCCGATGCGCGGGCGACGGCGGAGCAGCTGCGCGACAAGGCCCTCGGCGGATCGCGGGCGACCCGGTGGGTCGCGGGGCTGACGGACCGGGCGGGGCCGAGGCTCGCCGGGTCTCCGGGCGATCGCGAGGCCGTGGCCTGGGGCCTCGAGACCCTCGAGGCCCTCGGCTTCGCCAACGTGCACGCCGAGAAGGTCGTCGTCAAGGTCTGGCAGCGCGGCGTCGAAACGGGAGAGGTCGTGTCTCCCTGGCCGCAGAAGCTGGCCCTGACCGCGCTCGGCGGAAGCGTCCCGACGCCCGAGGGCGGAATCGAGGCGGACGTGCTGGAAGTCTCCTCGCTCGAGGACCTCGACCGGAAGGCGGCGTCGGCCGCCGGAAGGATCGTTTTCTTCAACAAGAAGATGGAACGAACCGCCGACGGAACCGGCTATGGCCGCGCCGTCGACGTGCGATCGAAGGGACCGTCGCGGGCCGCGCGCTATGGCGCCGTCGGCGTGCTGATCCGATCCGTCGGAACCGACGGCAACCGCCTCCCCCACACGGGCGCCCTCAGGTACGAGGACGACGCGCCGCGTTTGCCCGCCGCGGCGCTTTCGATTCCCGACGCGGAACTGCTCGAGCGGCTACGCGCCGCCGGCCGGCCGGTTCGCGTGCGCTTCCGCCTCTCCTGCGGCGAGAAGGGAGAGGCGGAGTCGGCCAACGTCATCGGTGAGGTCCCGGGCGACGGGAAGGCCGACGAGATCGTCCTGCTCGGAGCGCATCTGGACTCCTGGGACCTCGGGACCGGAGCGATCGACGACGGCGCGGGATGCGCGCATCGTCATCGAGGCGGCCCGCCTGATCGGCGAGCTCCCGCGCCGCCCCGCGCGCACGATCCGCGTCGTTCTCTTCGCCAACGAGGAGAACGGCCGGGCGGGAGGAGAGGCCTACGCGAAGGCGCACGCCGCGGAGCTCTCCCGCCATGCCGCGGCCCTCGAGGCGGACAGCGGGACCGGGCGGCCCACGGGGCTCTCCTGGCTCGCCGGTCCCTCCGCCGAGCCGGCCCTCCGGGCGATCGGGAGTCTGCTCGCCAGCGTCGGCGCCGGCGCGCTTTCGGGCGACGGCGACGGCGGCGTGGACATCTCGACGCTGCGCGCGGCCGGGGTGCCGCTCTTCGCGATCCGGCAGGACATGTCGCGCTACTTCGACTTCCACCACACGGCCAACGACACTTTCGACAAGATCGAGCCGGAGGCCCTCGACCGCAACGTGGCGGCCGTGGCCGCCTTCGCCTGGATGGCGGCTTCGATGCCCGAGCCGTTCGAGAGGATCCCTCCGGCCAAGCGCGTCGTCGCCCGCGGTCCGCAGTTCGTAGGGAACCTCGAAGGGACTCGAGGCCCCGGCCGTCTTCTTCGAAGCGGGATCGGTCAGCGCGACCTTCAGCGCGTAACGGCCCGCCGCGAGGCCCTGCGGCTTGAAATCGAGCACGACCTTGCGCCCGCCGCCCCGCTCGACGTCCGAGCGGCGGACCACGGTCACGTCGGCGGGCCGGCTCTTCCCGTCGGCTCCGACGACCTCCGCGCGCACTTCCAGGGGCTCCGGCTTCGCGCTCACGCCGAAGTTGTAGGCCACGACGGCGACACGGGCCGGAGCGCCGGGGTTCACGACGGCGGACGCGGCCGGGACGAAGGACTCGCCGGCGACCACGAACGGATAGTCGGCCGGCCGCGGCGGCGCGTCCTCGCGCGGATTGCCGCGGACCATCAGCCAGCGTCCCGGCGCCTCCTCGAAGAACGGAGGCAGCACCGTCGGCGCGCCTCCGGGGATCTCGGGAACCTCCACGCGCGTCGAGAAGACTCCGGCGCGGCCCGTCGTCCCGTTGCGCACCAGCGCCTGAACCGCCATCGAACCCACCGGCAGGTACAGCGTCCCGTAGAACTTCAAGCCGCCGGCCTCGAGCGCGGGCCCGACCTTCGAGAGGTCGAGCGTCATCTCCGAGGTCATGTAGTCCGTCAGCGTTCCCTTCGCGTCGTTGGCGTAGACGTAGATCTGGACCGAGGCCTGGCCGCCGGAGTCGCCGGCCAGGAGCCCCTTGCCGGGAATCTCGATCAGGACGGGGACCTGCGCCAGGTCCGTCTGCGACGCGAAGGGGGCCGCGAGCAGGCTGGCCTGGACCTCGTTGGCGCGGGTCCCGCCCGTGATCAGGTCGCCGGCCGCGAGCACGCGCTCGAGCGGCGAGAGGGACTGGTAGGGCCGGGGCTCGTAGTAGCCCGAGCGCGCGAGCACCCGGGCGCCCGGCGTCTTGACCTTCACTTTCAGCGCGTGGAAAGCGCCGGGCCGGCTGAGCGCCTTGGGCTGGTAGAGGAGCAGGTACACGAGGGAGGTTCGCTCCTCGAGTTTCCCGAGCTCGCCCTCCAGCTGGTTGCTGTTGCGGATGAGGTCTCCGTTGGTCGTCGTGGCCATCGTGTAGAGGGCGTCGGTGCCGCTTCCCAGAGTGCCCGAGCCGCTCAGATCCCCGTCGGCGCGCAGGCCGCTCGTGTCGATCGCGTCGAGCACCGCGTCGGAACGGTTGAATTGCTCGAGCGCTCCCGTCACGACGTCCCGCGTCCCGGCATTGCCGTAGCGGACGTCGCTGTCGACCTTCCAGACCTCGCCGTAGGCCGCCGCATCGCCCGCGCCCTGCGGGCGTCGACGAATCCCCGGCCGCCGAGGCGATGTCCTGCGAGAGCGCCGAGTTCTTGTCGCCTCCCGCCATGTGGCCCGACAGGTGCCGCGACTCGAAACCCTCGGAGAAGAAGAGGACGTGTTTGCGACCGCGCGTCGCATCGAGCACGCGCGCGATGCCCGCCCAGGGAACCGAGCAGCTTCGCCACGCGGCCGCGGGCCATGGCGTCGTTGGCCTGCTTCTGGATGCGCTGGATGTCCCGCAGGTTTTCCAGCTGGAGGTCGCCGTACTTTCCCGCCGATGGTGCTGTTGGTGGACGAGGGGCCGGGAGGCTGGGGGGAGAAGACCAGAGGGTCCACGGTCCGGCCGACGCTTCCCACGCAGGCCCAGCGTTTCGATGGCCCAGCCGAGCTGGCGTCGGTCCCGGGTGAAGTTGACGAGGAGCTTCCACCCCGTGTCGACCGACAGCGTCCCGACGGCTGCCAGGTCATTGGGACGCATCGAGGTCGTGACGAACCGGAGGGCGCCGTCGCGCGCGCGCATCGAGCGCCGACGGGCTCGTGTAGGTCAGGTCGAACACGAGCAGCCACAGACGCCGCGCCGAGGCCGGGACCCGCTCGGGCGAATCCGGCGCGGCGGGGTCGCCGCGGGTCGCGGCGAGGTCGATGACATCGATCCCGGAGATGGGCTGCTTCTTTCCGTCGTCGAACAGCTCGAAATCGGCGGCCGTCAGACCCGCGACGGGCTTGCCGTCCTTGCCGATCACGTTGACCGGGATCTCGATCAACGTGGCGCCGGTGCTCTCCTGAACGACCGTCGCGGCCGGCGGCTTCTCCTGGCCAGCGGCGAGCCCCAGAACCGCGCCGAGGAGGGCGGCGAAGGCCGCGGACCGCGATCCGAACGGGCGTCGGCTCATTCCTCTTCCTTCTCCGGCGGCGGGGGCGGCGGCAGCCTGACCGACTTCCACGCCTTTCCGTCCGCGCTGCGGGCCACCGCGCCTTCGCCGCCGACCAGAACGGCTCCGCCGGCTCCCGGCTCGAACACGATGGTATTGAAGAGCGATCCGGCGGAACCGGTGTCGACGAGCGACCAGTCCGCGCCCCCCGTGGAGCTGCGGTAGAGCCCGCCGGAGGTCGCCGCCAGGAGCCTCGTCGGCGAAGCCGGATCGATCGCGAGAGCCAGAATCGCCGTGCTCGTCAGGCCGGTGTTGGCGGGGGCCCAGGTCTCCCCGGCGTTCGTGCTCCGAAAAATCCCCGCGCCCGTCGCGGCGTAGAGGACCGCCGGCGCGGACGGGTGCACCGCCAGTCCCCGGACCGCGGCGCGGCCGAGGTTCTGGCCGCCGGTCCAGGTCGCTTCGTTCCGCTCGCGGCGGAAAACACCGGAGCCGCGCGTGCCCGCGTAGAGGACGCCGGAACCGGCGGCGAGGGCGAGCGACATCACGTGGGGATCCGTCAGTCCGTCCCGGAAGGGCTTCCAGCTCTTTCCGCCATCGAGCGTCCGGAAGACGCCGCCGTCGGTCGCGGCGTAAGCGGCCCTCGGCGTTTCCGGATCGACCGCGAGCGCTTCGACGAAGAGGTTGGCGAGGCCGTCGTTCGACTCGGTCCATGGCGCGCTCGCCGGTCGGAGCTCCGAAAGACTCCGGCTCCGTTGGTCCCGGCGTACACCGTCAGGGGCGGCGTCGGGTCGATGGCCAGGGCGGAGACGAAGAGCCCCGCGAGGGCTCCCTCGACCGGGGACCAGTGTGCGCCGCCGTCCTTGCTGCAGTAGAGACCGCCGGCCGTCGTCCCCGCGTACATCGTCGAGGACGAAGGCAGGATCGCCAGGGCCACGACGCCGCCGGCGCTTCCGGCGGCCGGGTGCGTCGGGTCCGTCGGGCGTGCGGCAGGCGCGTCAGCGCCAGCAGGAGCAGGCCCGTCACGAGCCTCTCGCCGGCGGCGAGAGCTCAGTTGGCCGCGGTCGCATGCCGGCCTTCGCCCGCTCTCTTCAGCTCCATCCAGACCGACGCGCCGCTCTGGCTCTTGAAGAGCCCTCCGTCCGTGCCCGGCGTACAGGGTGCCGGGGCTCGACGGGTCGGTGGCGAGCGCCGTCACGAACTGGTTCGTCAGACCGGTGCTCGCGGGTGTCCAGCTCGAACCGCCGTCGGTGCTGCGGAACACACCGCTCGCGGTTCCGGCGTACAGGGTCGTCGACGACTCCGTGTCGATCGCCATCGAAAGCGTGAAACGGCTCGCGAGGCCGTTGTTGGCCGGCTCCCAGGTCTTGCCCGCGTCGGAGGTGCGGAAGATGCCCTCCACGGTCTGGGCATACAGCGTCGCGGGAGACCGCGGATCGATCGAGAGCGCGAGCACGATCGTGCTCTTCAGGCCCGCGTTGAAAGCCTTCCAGCTCGCGCCGCCATCGGTGCTCTTGAAGATGCCGCCGCCGTTGGTCGCGGCGTACAGCGTCGCCGGCGCGGAAGGGTCGATCACGAGTGTCGTCACGAATGGATTCATCAGCCCCCGCGTGACGCCGCTCCAGGTCGCGCCCCCGTCGGAGCTCTTGAAGACGCCGTTCCCCGTGCCCGCGTACACCGTCGCCGACGACGACGGATCGATCGCGAGGGCGCCGACGAACAGACCTCCCATGTCGGTGTCGAGAGCGACTCGGGCGACGCCGGCGGGCGTCTTCTTGAAGATGCCGGCGCCTGTTCCGACCCAGACCGTCGACGGCGAGCCCGGGTCGATCGCAATCGCGCCGACCGCCTTCCCCGTCAGCGCCGGATCCAGGGCGGCCCACGTCGCTCCGGAATCGGTGCTCACGAAGATTCCGCCGCCGGTGCCCGCGTACAGCGTTCCCGGCGACCTGGGATCGATCGCGACGGCCATCACGGCGCGGTCGTAGGGGCCGACCGCTCGGCGCTTGGCCTTGGGCGGCGCGGCCCCGAGGACGAGCGTCGCCGCGAGCATGACGGGCAGCAGGGCCCACCGCCCTGCGCTCCGACGGCCTCGGGCACCGAGACCCTCAAGCCCCAACAACGGCACCTCCGCGGTTTCGCATTCTAGCCACTCGTCACCGCCCCTGCCGGATTCTGGGACGAACGGCATCCCGTGGGGCACAGAATGGCGCACCGGCCCCCCGAAGTCCTTCGGATCTCATGAATTTTTTCTCTGAGTCTTCGGCCGGGCGGCACCCTACCTCCGGCCGTTCCGCCACCCGGTCCTTGACCGCCTGGACCTCGGGATGCTGGAACCCCAGCATCTCGGCGATCCTCCGCGCCAGCCGGTTCTCGGCCTCCGTGAGGGTTCCGTCGGAGTAGACGACGCCCCAGATCGCCTCGACCAGCCGCAGGCGCTCGTCGCGTGAGAAGTTGTCGGCCACCAGCCGCGTGAACTGGAAGAGGTCCACGCTCTCCCGCCGCTGTTCCTCGGCCAGCCGCATCAGCTCCCGCAGGTCCGCGTCGGCCACGCCCATCTCGCGCGCCGCGCGGACGATGCGCGCACGCTCCTCGCTCCCCGAATTCGTCGTCGGCGTGGGCGAGCTCCAGCAGCAGGGCGCAGGCGGCCACCCGCACGCGATCGGCCGGCCGGGCCCGCGGCCCTGGCATCGAGCCGATCGGAGAAGAACGAACGGATCGAGGAAAACACGGGGCCCGAGTCTAACTCCCGCGGAGGCCATCGCCCCGCGCCCCCTGCCATCCGTCCCGAAGAGGCCGTCCCCGGGAAACTTTGGCCGGTGCCGTGCGTATTGTGGGGTGAGGCCGAGAACATGAACCGCCGCGATCTGGAAACCCTGCTCATCACCCTCGAATCGACTCCGGCGCTCCTGGCGCGGGCCGCGCGGGAGTGCTCCGTACGGGAGGCCGCGCGGCGGCCGGCCGTCGGCGCCTTTTCCCTGCTCGAGCACGTCTGGCACCTGGCCGACCTCGAGCGGGAGGCCTACGCCAGCCGCATCCGCCGGCTGCTCACCGAGGAAGAGCCGGAGCTCTCGAACTTCGACGGAGATCGCCTGGCCCGTGAGCGGCGCTACCAGAGCCGAAACCTCGCCGAGGGGCTCGCGGCCTTCGCGTGCCGCGCGGCGCCGCAACGTCGAGCGCCTGCGCGCGGTGCCGGCGTCGGCCTGGAAGCGTGCGGGTTTCCAGGAATCGATCGGGCAGATCACGCTCGCCGACGTGCCGCGACTGATGGCCGAGCACGACCGCGCCCACACCGACGAGATCCGCGGGCTGCTGGCCTACCTGCGCACGGGCAGGGACGCTCGAGAGTCCGCGCCAGACTTCGGCCGTCGCCTAGTCCCTTAGCCCGACTTCTCCCCGGCGAGCGTTCGCCGCGGCGCGCGCCTTCTTCTGCTTCGAGCGCTCGCGGGCCAGGGCGATCAGGCCCGGCAGGATCGAGAGGAAGATCACGACGACGATCACGATCTCGATGTGCTCGCGCACACCCGGGATCTGCCCGAGGTAGTAGCCGATCAGCGTCATCGAGGCGACCCACAGCGCGCCGCCGAAGACGTTGAAGAAGAGGAACCGCCGGTAGTCCATGCGGCCCATGCCGGCCACGACGGGCGCGAACGTGCGCACGATCGGCATGAAGCGGGCCAGGATGATCGTCTTGCCGCCGTGCTTCTCGTAGAAGTCGTGCGCGCGGCGAAGGTGGTCGGGGTTGAACAGCAGCGACTTCGGGCGGCGGAAGAGCGCCGGCCCGGCGCGGCGGCCGATCCAGTACCCCACCGTGTCCCCCACGATCGCCGCCGCGATGAGCACGGCGTTCAAGACCCCGATGTGGAGGTGCCCCGCGGCCGCAAACACGCCCGCGGTGACCAGGAGCGAGTCGCCGGGCAGAAAGAACCCCACCATCAGGCCCGTTTCGGCGAAGACGATCGCCGTCATCGCCGTGAGCCCGCCCACGCGCACCATCGTCTCGACGTCGGTGATCCGGTGGATCAGCTCCTTGAGCCACTGCATGCGGGTCCCCGCATGGTAGCAGACGCCCTGGAATAGGATCTTCCCGATGAACGACGACACCGACGCGCACGCGGCATCCGGCATCGGCGCCGACCTTCCGGCGATCGAGACGTGGCCCAACCAGTATCCCGGCTACGAGATCACCGTCGAAATCCCCGAGTACAACGCGATCTGCCCGAAGACGGGACTGCCGGACTTCGGCGCGCTCACGATCCGGTACGTGCCCGACCGCCTCTGCCTGGAGCTGAAGTCGCTCAAGCTCTACATCGTGGCGTACCGCAACGTCGGGATCTTCTACGAGAACGCGGTCAATCGCATCCTCGACGACTGCGCGGCCGCGTGCCGGCCCAGGCGCATGACCGTGACCGGGCGGTTCTCGTCGCGCGGCGGGATCTCGTCGGTGGTCGAGGCGCGCTATCCGAGGGGCGAAGCGGCGCGCAAGGACTAGCCCGGGCCGCGGAACTCCCGCTGCAACTCGTCCTTCAGCTTTGCCGCCACGGGCCCGGGCCTCCCGCCTCCGATCGGCCGATCCCCGACCGCGGCGAGCGAGTGGGTCCACAGCGTCGTCGAGGCCAGGAACGCTTCCTCCGAGCGCAGCAGCTCCTCGACGGTGACGGCACGCTCCTCGACGGTCAGGCCGAGGCGCCGCGCCGCCGCGATCGTCGCGCTCCGCGTCACGCCC
The DNA here is from genome assembly GCA_963725095.1 of uncultured Acidobacteriota bacterium. GTDB lineage: Bacteria > Acidobacteriota > Thermoanaerobaculia > UBA5066 > Gp7-AA6 > DATBFU01. The sequence continues at coordinate 93,335 of CAVRXJ010000003.1, read as the reverse complement.
GGCAGGATCGAGGGTCCCGTGGGCGCCGTCCGCAGCCGGCCGTCGAGAACGGAAAACAGGTTCGCCTTCGTCGCCTCGAGCGCGAGGCCGTCCCTGACGAGGATCGCGTCGATGGCGCCCGCGTCCCGCGCCTGCTGCGCCGCGAGGACGTTGGGCAGGAGCATCACCGTCTTGATGTCGCAGCGTCCCCACCGGACGTCGGGCACCAGGATGGCCCGGCCGCCCTCGGGCGGCGGCGGATCGCTCGCCCTCGCGAACGCGAAGACGGTCGGGGGCGTTCCCTTCGGAGGGAAGGCATGCGTGCGCGGCGCGGCCCCGCGCGAGATCTGCGCGTAGACGATCCCGTCGGCGTCGGCCAGCCCGTTCTCCGAGAGCAGCCGCTGCGCCGCCGGCGCATAGAAGCCGGCGTCGGCCTCGATCCGCAGCGCCGCCAGCCCCTCCCCCATCCGCCGCACGTGCTCTTCCAGGTGGAACGGCCGGCCGCGGAAGAACCGCACGACCTCGTAGATCGCGTCGGCGAAGAGAAACCCCCGATCGAGCGGCGAAATGCTCGCCTGCTCGAGGGGAAGGAAACGGCCGTTCAGGTAGACGATCATGGCGCTTCGGCGGCTCCCAGTCTACCGGCGCCCGGATCGTGCGAAGTCCTGGACCGCCCGGCGCAGATCCGCGTCCTCGGCCAGCGTCCGGTACGCCTCCTCCGCGCGGGGCAGGGCGGCGGCGAGGGCCTGGCGCCGGCCGGAGCGCAGCAGCTCCCGAAGCGCGGCGAGCGCCGCCGGGCTGCGCGCCAGCAGGTCCTCCGCCAGACGGTCGGTCTCGCGCGGCAGGGAGCCGGCCTCGACGGCGCGGCTCGCGAATCCGCTCTGCGCCGCCTCGCGGCCCGAGAGCGTGCGGCCCGTGAGGATCCATTCGTTGGCCCGCGCCTCGCCCACGCGCGCGGGAAGCAGGGCGGCCGCCCCCGGCGGGAAGCAGGCGAGCCGGATCTCCGGAAAGCCGATCCGCGCGTCCTCGGCGACGAGCACGATGTCGCACGCCGCCGCGATCTCGGCGCCGCCCCCGAGGCACGCTCCCGACACGGCGGCCAGCGTCACCGCCGGAACGCGGACGAGCGCGTCGAGGACGCGGCGCATCGCAGCGAGCATCCTCTCGATCGCCTCGGGCGCGGGATCGTGCTCGGCGACCGAGACGCCGGCGGAAAACGCCCGGGGCAGGCCCGTCAGAACGAGGACGCGTGCGTCCCGGACCTCGCCGACCCGCAGTGCCAGGCTCTCGAGCTCGGCGACGCCGAGCACGTTGACCGGAGCAATGGCGATGCGGAGGTCCGCCCGGCCGTTCGGGGAAACCGAGAGCGACGTCCCCGAGGCCGGCGTCACTGGGTGCGGGGCGTGGGCGTCGGGCTCGCGGCCGACTTCGCGCGTTCGGCCTGGGCGAGGTGGTAGACCGCCTTGACGTTGGCGATGTGCTCGGGAGAGAGCTTCACGTTCTCGATCGTGTTCTCCGGCGTCGACAGCTGTGCCTCCACGAGCCCGTCCGGCGGGTTGCTCAGCAGGAGCCGCGCCGCGATCTCGTTGACACGGGCGATGTACGCCGCCGTGTCCGCGATGCCGTCGCGCGGCCCGATGGCGCCGTGGCCCGGGATCATCGTCTCGATCTTGAGCGCGGCCAGACGCTGGAGGATCCGCTCCCAGCCCTTGGGATCCACGTCGGCCGACCGCAGGAACGGCAGGACGCCGTTGCCCGCCAGGTCGCCCGAAAAGAGCACGCCGTCGGTGGGCAGCACGACGACGAGATCGCCCTGGGTGTGGCCGGGCCCGAGATAGTAGATCTCGACACGGCGCAGGGGACTGCCGAGGAAGAAGGACCGTTCCGCCACGGTCATGACGGTCGGAGACGGTCGCGCCGGCGCCTTCGCTCCCGCCGGGGCCTCGCGGGTCGCCGCGTCGAGGACGGCGAGGATTCCGGGGACCGCCTTCTCGGAGCCGATGATCTGCGCGCCCGCCGCCGCGAACGCCGCGGCGCCTCCCGCGTGATCCTTGTGCGCGTGGGTGACGACGAGGTAGCGCGGTTTCTTCCCGGCCGTCTTCTGGATCTCGTCGACCAGCGCCCGACCGACCTCGGGGCTCGAGCCGGAGTCGACGGCGATCACGTCCTCGCCCAGCGTGAACCAGCCGACGTTGGCGCCTCCCGGCGTCGGCGTGGCCCAGAGACCTTCGGCGAGCTTTCGCGGAGCGATCTTGTTCGGCGCGGGCTGCGCGGATCCCTCAGGGCCACTCCCGAGAGCAAGACCAGGGCAATCAACAGACGACGCGTCATCGCAGCTCCTCTCGGCAATGCGGGGGTTCGGTCCAGCCCCTCACAACACCGCCCTCGGGCTTCCGATTTCCTCTAATCGCTCTTGCCCGCGAGCGCGCGGGCCCGCACGGCGCGGGCGAATTCCTCGAAGATCCGCCGCGACGCCCCGTCCGACGCCGCGAGGTTCTCCGGATGCCACTGCACCGCGAGCAGCCACGGCTCCGGCGCCTCGACGGCCTCGATGACGCCGTCCGGCGCGACGGCGCTGACCGTGAGGGCCGGCGCCGGGCGTTCGATGGCCTGGTGGTGGCGGCTGTTGACCGGGAGCTCGTCGGCCTGCGCGATCCCGGAGAGCTTCGTGCCGGCGGCGACGCGGACGGTGTGCCCGAGGCGCGTCTTGTCCTTCTTCTCCCTCTCCGCGACTTCGTGCGCGAGCGTTCCCGGTCGCTGGCTCGGCAGGTCCTGGACGAGCGTGCCGCCCATCGCCACGTTCACGACCTGAAGGCCGCGGCAGATCGCGAGCGTCGGCGTCTGCGATCCCAGGGCGAGATCGAGCAGCGCGAAGTCCGTCGCATCGCGGTCCGCGTCGAGCTCGAGGTTGGCGTCGGGCCGGGCCGACTGGCCGTAGCGGGCCGGGTCGACGTCGCAGCCTCCGCCGATCACCACGCCGTCGAACTCTCCGGTCGCCGGCCGAGCCTGGCGGAAGAATCACGATCTCGTCCCGGCGAAACCCCGCCCCGATCAGGGCCTCGACGTAGTCGTTCTCCTCCCGCCCCGAGGCGTCCCGATCCAGCGTGAGCACGATGCGCACAGGGGAATTCTAAGGGGTCCGCGGCGGCCGCTCCGGCGGCCTAGTCCCTCTCGAAGAGGACCGCCATGCCCATCCCGCCCGAAACACAGAGGGTCGCGAGGCCGAGCTTCGCGCCTCGCCGCTTCATCTCGTGGAGCAGGGTCGTCGTGATCCGCGCTCCGGTGGCGCCGATCGGATGGCCCAGCGCGATGGCGCCGCCGTTGACGTTCACGCGCGCCAGGTCGAGCGGCAGCTCGCGGGCGCAGGCGATCACCTGGGCGGCGAAGGCCTCGTTCAGCTCGATCAGGTCGACCTCCGCGAGCTTTCGCCCGGTCTTCTCCAGCAGGGCCCGGATCGCCGGAACGGGCCCGATCCCCATGCGCGCCGGGTCGACCCCGGCCGAGGTCCAGGCCGCGACCCGGGCGAGGGGTTGGATCCCCGATTTCTCCACCTCCTCCGCGCTCGCCAGCACGAGCGCGGCCGCGCCGTCGGTGATGCCGGAGGAGTTGCCCGCATGAACGGTGCCGCCCTCCGGATCGAAAACGGGAGGCAGCCGCGCCAGGGCCTCGAGGGTCGTCTCCGGCCGCGGGTGCTCGTCCCGGTCGATCCGAGACGCTCCCCTTCTTGCCGGGGATCTCGACGGCCACGAGCTCGTCGGAAAAGCGTCCCGACGCGATCGCCTCCCCGGCCCGCCGCTGCGTCTCGACCGCGTAGGCGTCCTGTTCCGCGCGAAGGATCCCGTATTCCCGCGCCAGCGTCTCCGCGGTCTCGCCCATGAGCTCGCCGCACAGGGGGCAGAGGAATCCGTCGCGGTACATCCCGTCCACCAGTTCTGCGTGGCCCATGCGGTGGCCGAAGCGCGCGCGGGGCAGAAGGTACGGAGTCGCCGACATGCACTCGGCGCCGCCGGCGAGGACCAGATCGTTCTCCCCCGCCGCGATGGACAGGGCCCCGAGCGTGAGTGCCTTGAGCGAAGAGGCGCACGCCTTGTTGACGGTGAACGCGGGCACCGCGTCCGGAACGCCCGCGCGGTGCGAGACCTGGCGCGCCGTGTTCGGCCCGCCGCCGGCCTGCCGCGCGTGGCCGAAGATCGTCTCGTCGATCGCCGCGGCCGGCAGGCCCGACCGCTCGATCGCGGCCCGCGCCGCCACGACCCCGAGGTCCGCCGCCGACAGCGACGCGAACGACCCTCCGAACTTGCCGATCGGGGTGCGCGCGGCCGAGAGGACGTAGACCGGTCTCATCGGAAGGCGATCCTAACGGACCAGCGGCAGGGTGACGTGAAAGCGGTTCCCTTGCCCGCCGCGCTCCCGACGGAGATCTTGCCCTTGTGCGCGTCCACGATCCACCGCGCGATCGAGAGGCCCAGCCCCGAGCCCCCCGAATAGGCCCGGCGCGCGCGGTCGCTCCGGAAAAAGCGCTCGAAGACGAAGGGGAGGTCCTTCTCGGGGATCCCGATGCCCGTGTCGGAGACCTCCATGCGCGCCTCGCCCGGAGCGGCCGCGAGCCGCACGCGGATCGAGCCGCCCGACGGGGTGTAGCGCATCGCGTTCTCGAAGAGGTTGTGGAAGACCTGCTGCAGGCGGTCGGCGTCGACGAACGCCATGATCGGCTCCTCCGGGCAGGTCGGTCGTCACGGTCAGGCCCCGGTCCGCGGCGGCGGGGACGAGCTCGCGCGCGAGGTCGGCCAGCAGCCGCGTCAGATCCAGGTTGGCGAAGGACAGCGTGATGCGCCCGCTCTCTCCGCGGACGAGGAAGAGCAGATTCTGGGACAGGCGCGCGAGGTGGCGCACTTCGAGCAGCGCGTTGCCGAGCGCCTCGCGGTACTCCTCGGGAGGGCGCTCTTCCTCGAGCGTCACTTCCAGCGAACCGCGGAGCACCGTCAGCGGCGTGCGCAGCTCGTGGGACACGTCGGCGATGAACTGCTGCTGCTCCTTTTCCGCCGTCGCGAGCGCGTCGAGCCGCGCGTTCAACGCGACGGCGATCCCCTGCGCGTCTCCCGGAAAGCCCGTCGGCGGAAACGCGCTGGAGGGGATGCTTCTCCGTATCGGCCAGGCGCTTCTCGCAGCAGCTCGAGCGCCGAAGCCGCGCGCTCCTCGCGCCGGGCGCCGAAGAGGGCCATGCGCTATTCCTCGTCGGGCGGCGGCTCTTCGCCGCGCAACGGCCGGATCCGGTAGCCCGACGCCGCGCACGGTCTGGATCAGCTTCTCCGGCCGCCCGGCATCGAGCTTCTTGCGCAGCGCGTTGATGTACACGTCGATGATGTTGGTCGAAAGGTCGAAGCTGTCCTCCCAGATGCGGGCCTGGATCTCCGACCGCGAGACGACCTTGCCGCGCCGCCGGAGCAGGAGCTCGAAGAGCGCGCCCTCCCGCGCCGTGAGCCGGACGGTCTCTCCGTCGCGCACGACTTCGCGGGACTCCGGGTCGTAGGAGATCTCCCCGGACACGATGGGGCCGGGCTCGGTCACCTCGGTGCGCCGCAGGAGGGCCCGCAGGCGGGCGAGCAGCTCGCGGAAGGAAAACGGCTTGACCAGGTAGTCGTCGGCGCCCGCGTCGAGACCCTCGATCTTGTTCTCGACCGTGTCGCGCGCGGTCAGCATCAGGATCTTCGACCCGGATCCCGCGCGCGCGGATCTCGCGGCAGAGCTCCAGGCCGTCGCGCGATCCGGGGAGCAGGAGGTCGAGGATCAGCAGGTCGAACGGGGACGCGGAGACCCGCTCGAGCGCCGTGTCCGCGTCCGCCGCCGTCTCGACCGTGTAGCCCTTCTCGGTCAGCCCCTTCTTCAGGAACTGGGCGATCTTCTGCTCGTCTTCGACGACGAGGACCCTCACGGCGCCTCCCCCGGCTCCCCCGGCGCGGCCGGTCGGGGCGCCCCGGGTCGGAGGAACGAGACGACGAAGGCCGAGCCCGCACCCGCCGCGAAACCGCCCGCGAAGTTCGACAAAGCCGCCCGTCGGTCGCGACCGAAACGAGGGCGCCCCGCGGCCACCAGGGCCGCGAGGAGGAGCCGCGAGACTTCGACCGGCGGCACGGATTCAGACAGTCGCGTCATCGTTCTCTGGCGGCAGCGCGCGCCCATATCTTCTATCATCCGACCTTTGCAGAGGAGGAAAGTATGAACAACGAAACGGATCGGCATCGCGGCGGCGGTCGGCGGGCTCCTGCTCGCGGGCGCTGCCCTTCGGGCATCGGACGCGCCGGCGCAGGCCCGGGCGACGATCGAGCCCCGCAGCGGCTCGACGGTGACGGGCACCGCGACGTTCACGGAGCTTCCGGGCGGCGGGTCAAGGTCCGTCGTGAAGATCGAGAAGGCCCCGCCCGGAACGCACGGGCTGCACATCCACGAGAAGGGGGACTGCTCCGACCCGGAGGCCAAGTCCGCCGGCGGCCACTTCAATCCCTCGACGCATGCCGCACGCCGGCCCCATGGACAAGGAGCACCACGCCGGCGACCTCGGCAACATCGAGATCGCCGCGGACGGCACGGGCACGCTCGACGATCGAGACGTCCATGCTGACGGTCAAGCCGGGCCCCAACTCGGTCGTCGGCAAGGTCGGTCGTCTTCCACGAGAAGGCGGACGACCTGAAGACGCAGCCGACGGGCAACGCCGGCGGGCGGCTCGGGTGCGGCGTGATTCAGTAGCGGCTCCGCCACGAACCGGATGGCCGACTCCCCCTTCGACCTCTCTCCCGACGAGATCCGCCGCATCGGCTACGCCGCCGCCGATGCGGTGGCGGAGCACCGCGGAGCGGCTCCTCGCCGGACCCGTCTTCGGAAAGGTCGGGAACCGCGCGGCGCTCTTCGACGAACCGTTGCCCGAGACCGGACAGCCCTTCGAGGACGTGCTCGCCTTCGCGCGCGAGCACATCCTCCCCTTCCCGATGGGCAACTCCCACCCGCGCTTCTACGGGTTCATCAACGCGACCGCCGACCCGGTCGGGATCACGGCCGACTACCTCGCCGCGGCGCATGAACTCCGAACTGCTGGGGGGGCGATCACGCGGCGATCCACGTGGAGAACCGCGTGATCGCGCTGGCTCGCGGAGATGCTGGGCCTTCCGGCCGAAGCCGAGGGCATCCTCGTGTCGGGCGGCTCGATGGCCAACTTCACCGCGCTCGCGGCCGCCCGCCGCGCCATGGCCCCGGGCAACGTGCGCGAAGAGGGCCTCGCTCGGCCATGCCGCCGCTCGATCGTCTACGCGTCGGACCAGGTGCATTCCTGCGTGGACAAGGCGGTCGACCTGCTCGGCATCGGAACGAGGCACCTTCGCAAGATCGAGACCGACGAGCGAATTTCCGCATCCGCATGGACCTGCTCGAGCGCGCGATCGCGCAGGACCGCCGCGCCGGGCTTCGACCGGCGATCGTCGTCGGCAACGCGGGCACGGTCAACACGGGAGCGATCGATCCGCTTCAGGAGCTCGCGGAGCTCTGCCGGCGCGAGTCGCTCTGGTTTCACGTGGACGGGGCGTACGGCGCGATGGCCGCCGTCTCGCCCGCGCTCGCCCCGCTCTTTGCCGGCATGGAGCGCGCCGACTCGATCGCCGCGGACCCGCACAAGTGGCTCTACGTGCCCTACGAAGCGGGAGCAACGCTCGTGCGCGAGCCGGGCCGGCTGGGCGCCGCGTTTCGCAAGTTCCCCGAGTACCTGGCCGCCGACGCCGACTCTCCCTTTCCCGGGACCCGCGTGGTTCGCCGAGCGCGGGGTCGAGCTGTCGCGCGGCTTCAAGGCGCTCAAGGTCTGGATGGGGCTGAAGACGCACGGGCGGCGCGCCTACGCCGCGGCGATCGAGAACGACGTGCGGCTGGCCCGATGGCTCGCGGGCGAGGTGGACCGGCGGCCGGACTTCGAGCGGCTCGCCGAGTCGGTCCTGTCGATCGCCAACTTCCGGTACCGCCCGCGGGATCGCTCGCTCTCCGACGACGCGCTCGACCGCGTCAACCGCCGGATCATCAACCGGCTCGTGGGCGACGGCTCGTTCTTCCTCGCGCCGACGGTCCTGAAGGGCCGCACCGCGCTGCGCGTCGCCATCGTGAACTTCCGCACCCGGGAGGAAGACCTGATCGCCCTGCTGGACGAGGTCGAGCGGATCGGACGGGAAAGCCGGGATTCCTGAGCGACTCCGGACCGGCGTATCCTCGCGGGCGAGGGGCGTCCATGCGACTCCGGCTCTCGAGCGCGCTCTGGCTCGTCGTGGTTTCCCGGGCGGCGGGCGCCGCCGCGACGGCTCCCCCGCCTCGCCCGACCCGGTCTACGCGGCGCTGCGCGCGGCGCGGCCGACCGGAAAGGCCGTCGCCGGTCTCCAACATCACCCTCGAGCGCGACGCCTTTCGATTCCGCTTCGCGTCGGGGGCGTTCCAATTCCTGCCTCCCGTCGAGGGCCGGACGGTCGGCGCGGTCTTCGTCGGCGAGGGCGTCGATGGACCTGACGCCCGCGACCGAGCCGGAACGGCGGCGCCTCGCCTTCCAGCGGGAGGACAAGAAGCTGGAGGTCCTGACCGAGCGGTTCGACAGCCTCGTTCTGCTCTTCACCGACGGGACGGCCGAGGAGATCGAGGCGCACGGAACTCCGGCGCCGTCGCCGCCCGGCGCGCGCCGGTTCCGTCTACGAGAAGTTCTTCAAGAAGCAGCGCAAGGACCTGACGACCAACCTCCAGCTGCGGCTGCTCCAGGACCTCCTCGAGAAGAGGGGGCCCGAAGGCGGCTTCTTCCTCGCCTACCTCGACGGCAAGGACCTGCCGCCGGCCTTCGCCATCGTCGATCCCGGCGGGCTCGTCAACCAGTTCGTGGGCGACGCCGGCGGCGAGAGCGTGGCCCTCTACGTCGAGGACGAGAAGAAGGGCGGGCTCTGGTACCTGGCGCACACGAAGAAGGAGATCGCCGCCCGCCGACTGTCGCGCGCTCGCCCGCGCGCCGACGCCGAGCACTACGCCGTCGAGACGACGATCCCCAAGAACGAGCGGATCCGCGGATCGACGACGATCGACTTCCGGCCGCTCGCCGACGGCCTGCGGGTCCTCCCCGTGGCCCTGATGCCGAAGCTGCGGGTGAAGGAGGCCGTGTTTTCGCGGGAGGACGGCCCGTGGACGCCGGCCGCCTTCGTCCAGGAGGACGAGGAGGAGGACGCGGACCTGGCCGTCATTTTCCCGGAGCCGCTGCCGGTCGGGAAGAAGCTCCGCCTGCGCCTGACCTACGAGGGCGAGGACGTGCTGCGCGACGCCGGGGACGGCAATTTCCTGATCGGCGCCCGGGACAGCTGGTATCCGAACCTGGGGACCTTCACGGACCTGGCGACGTTCGACCTGACCTACCGCACCCCCAAGGGCCTTCAGATCGTCTCCGTCGGACAGCTGATCTCCGACAAGGTCGAGGGCGATGAACGGATCGCCGTCTGGAAATCGGACCGCCCCATCCGCGTCGCCGGGTTCAACTATGGAAAGTTCCGGCGGCTCGAGAAGGCCGACCCGGACAGCGGCATGACGATCGACGTGTACACGAACCCCGGGGAGCCGGACTTCGTTCGGGAGATCAACGGCTACCTCGAGAACCGACCGGACGCGGGCCTGCGCCACATCTCGGCCAGCGCCGACAACCTCGCCGAGTCCGCCATGGCCGACGGCATCAACACCGCGCGCGTGGGCACGAAGTACTTCGGCCCGCTCCCCGACGGCGCCGTCTCGATCACGCAGCAGACGCAGGCCTTCTTCGGGCAGTCATGGCCTTCCCTCGTCTACCTGCCCTACATCGCCGCCTTCGACTCCACCGTCCGTCACGAGCTCGGGCTGCAGGACACGGGAGACTTCGTGGACCTGGTCGGCCCGCACGAGTTCGCGCACCAGTGGTGGGGGCACCGCGTCGGGTGGGAGAGCTACCGCGACCAGTGGCTCTCGGAGGGCTTCGCCGAGTTCACGGCGGCGCTGGTCCTGCAGTACACGGGCGGCCTGAGGAAATCCAACGCCTTCTGGGAGAAGGTCGCGGCGCTGGATCCTGCTGAAGCCGCGATACGCCTCCGTCGCCAACGACGAGGCCGGGCCCATCTCCGACGGCTGGCGCGTCTCGACCTTCCGCAACCGCTCCGCCGGCCAGGCGATGATGTATTCGAAGGGCGCGTACGTCCTCCACATGCTCCGCATGCTCATGCGCGACAACGCGACCGACCCGCCGGATGCCAACTTCATCGCGATGCTCAAGGACTTCGTCGCGACCCAGGCGGACAAGAATCCCGGCACGAGAGACTTCCAGGCCGCCGTCGAGAAGCACATGACCCCGGCGATGGACGTCGCCGGAGACGGCAAGATGGACTGGTTCTTCCGCCAGTGGGTCGACGGGACGGAGATCCCGCGCATCACGCAGAAACTCGAAGCGACCCCGCTCGAGGGCGGACAGTACCGGATCCGCGGATCCGTCACGCAGGAAGGCGTCGCCGACGACTTCCGTTCCGTGGCGGCGATCTACGGGGAATCCAAGGGCGAGGTCGTCCGCGTCGGCGTGATCCCCCTCAAGGGGAGCCAGACCGTCCCGGTCGACCTCACGGTCTCCCTGCCCCGGCCGCCCGATCGCGTGCTCGTCAACGTGCTGCACGACGTGCTGTACCGGGACTGATCCGGGCGTGCGCGACCGCGTTCTCAGGCGCGGCCGCGGATCAGGACGGGTGCGTTTCTTCCGTCCGCCAGGCGTCGAGGACGCGTTCGATCTGCCCGGTGTGCTTCTCGAGGTGCTCGGCGTAGATTTCCAGCCAGCGTTCCGCGGAGTAGCTGCCCGACTCGGAGTGCTTGCCCGTGCGGGACCAGGCCTCGGCCGGCAGGCGGCGGAGCATGCCGGCCGTGTGCTGCCGAACGGCGCGCACGGTCGCGAGCGCCGGCTCGAGCGGCATCGCCTGATAGTCCAGCGTCTTCGCCCAGGCGGCCTGGTCGTAGCCCACGATGAGCGGGGCTGGCCTCACAGACGAGGTAGCGGATCCGCATCGCCCCGTTCGTTTCCGAGTCCGCGCAGTGACAGATCACTTCGTGCGCCGACCACTTCTCCGGCCCCGGACGCCACTTCAGGGCTTCCTTGGGAACCTTGGCCAGGGCGGCCGCGAGCTTGGCCGGGCCTTCCTCGTACCGCCGGATCAGCTCCGTCGCGCTGTGCTTCGGAAAGGGCCATCGTCCGTCGCTCCTTCTGCCTCAAGATGCGAAGGGCCGCGCTTTCGCGGCGCGGCCCTCTCCGCCCGGCCTCGCCCCTCAAGCCGCGGCGACGGGCTTTCGCATCTTCTTGTAGACGAAGAGAACCAGAATCGCCCCGAGCGTCGCCGCGATGAAACCGGCCGACTCGCCCGGCTGGTACCAGCCGACGAGCTTCCCGAGGAACGTCGCAACGACGGCCCCGACGATGCCGAGGAGGATCGTCACGAAGATGCCGCCGGGATCGTTTCCCGGCATGAAGAACTTCGCCAGCGCTCCCGCCACGAGCCCGATGATGATGGTCCACAACATGGTTCGTCCCTCCTTCGGAGGAAACCGCGTTTCTAGTTCGGGGTCCCGCCACCCATCGCCGGCGGCAGGCGTCATCCCCAGGCCCTGCATCAACTGCGCCGCCTTCTCCTTGAGCGACGTTCGCCTTGGCGACGGCGTCGGTCAGGTTGCCGGACTTCGCGGCGTCGGACGCCTCGGTCCACATCTGCGACGCCGCCGCCAGACCCGACTTCGCCTCCTCGAGCTTGGCCTTGTCCATCCCCGCCGGGAGCTTCTTGGAGGCCGACAGGATGTCGACCCGGCTCTTGATCGCCTCGACCATCTTCGGCAGCCCTTCGCTCATGCTCGGTCCAGGCCTTGGTGAGCTCGTCCTTCTTCGCCATCGCGACCGAGCTCGCCTCCTGGATTTTCTGCGCGATCTCGTTGGCGCCGGTCAGGGCGCCCTTGTAGTCCTTGCGGGCGAAAGCGTCCTGGGCGGCCTTGAGCGAGTCCGTGACGCCCTTCCAGGAGTCGGCCGCGTACTGGGCGATGTCGGGGCTGGCGGCCTTGACGGCCTCGTCCGCCTTCATCAGCGCCGCCTCGGCGAGCTTCTTGTCCTGACCGCACGCGGCGACCAGCGCACAACTGACGAGAACCAGAGCGATGCGAGAAATCTGCTTGCGCATGTGTTTCCTCCCTTTCTCAAAAAACGAAACGTCGGCGAACCGGGCCGGTCGCCGCCTGGCGCCTCAGGGGATGCGAAGCTTCTGGCCGACGCGGATCATGTTGGGGTCCTTGACCGAGTCGCGATTGGCTTCGAAGATCTTCGGGTAGAGGCTCGCATCGCCGTAGTACTTCTGGGCGATCTTCGACAGGGTCTCGCCCTTCTGCACCTCATGCCACTGCGTGGCGTCCCACGCGCCGCCGCCCGCCGGCGCCTTCTTCGGGGTTTCTTCTGCCATGGGGTCCTCCTTCCTGACCGGGCGAAATCCTATCAACCGAGCAGGTGGTAGGCGCGCGGCCGTCGGTCCTTCAGCGCCGGAAAACGTTCCCGCGCGTCGGCCACGGCGCCCGCCTCCACCTCGCAGAAGAGCGTCGTTTCTTCGGCCTGCGCCTCGCAAAGGACCTCGCCCCAGGGGGAGAAGGCCACGGAACCCCCGACGTAGCGGACGCCGTCGCCCTCGCCGGCCCGGTTCACCCCCACGACGAACGCCAGGTTCTCGATCGCCCGGGCCTGGAGGAGGGTGCGCAGGTGCGCCTGCCGGCGCTCGGGCCAGTTGGAGACGACGACGTAGAGGTCGGTGCCGTCGGCGGCGAGGCGGAACGGCTCCGGAAAGCGCAAGTCGTAGCAGATGAAGGGCGTCACGCGCACGCCCTCGATCGCAACCGTGACGATCCCGTCGCCCCCCTCGTACTGGCGGTCCTCGCCGGCGAACGAGAACGGATGGATCTTCGCGTACCGCGTCACGGCGCCCCCCGGCGCGACGACCAGGGCGACGTTGCGGGCCGCCCCGTCGCGCTTCTCGGGGACGCTGGCGATGATCCAGAGCCCGAGGGCCGCGGCGCTCTCCCGAAGGAAGGTCTCCGAGGGCGCCGCCCGGCGGCTCGGCCACGCGCTCCGGGCGCATGGAAAAGCCGGTCGCGAACATCTCGGGCAGCACGGCCAGCCGGGCGCCGCCGCGGGCCGCCTCCTCGAGAAGGCGCGCCGCCCGGGAGTGGCTGGCCGGAGCGTCCTCCCAGACGATGTCGAGCTGCAGGAGGGCCACCCTCATCCGCGTCGCGCCCTTCACCATCGCGTGCCGTCGAGCGAGAGCACCGTCCGGCGTCCCACGACCTGCGCCGCGTGGCGCGTGCCGGCCGGCAGGTACAGACGGTCCCCGGTCTCGAGGTCGTAGGCCACGCCGTCGACGACGACGCGCAGCACCCCCTCGAGCACCGCGTCGCACTTGTCCTGGCCGTGTGCGTGATCGGGAAAGATCGTCCCTTCGCGGTACGCGAAGACGGCGACCTCGTAGCCTTCCCGTTCCATCGCGGCCATCAGCCGTTTCTCCGTCAGCGGGCCGTCGTCGGCCGTCCAGCGCTCGAGGCGAAGCCCGCTCATGCCGCAATCACCCGCGGCGCTTACGCTCCGGGCTTGTTCGGGTCGAAGGTCGCGAGCAGGTTCTTCATGTCGTCGGCGTGCTCCTCTTCGACCGCGAGGATCTCTTCCATCAGGCGGCGGGAGGTGATGTCCCGGTCCCCGAGGAAGCGCACGATCTCGCCGTACGATTCGATCGCGATGCGCTCGGCGACCAGATCCTCCTTGATCATGTCGACCAGCGTCTTGCCTTCCTTGTATTCGGAGTGGCTGCGCGAGGCGAGACCCTCCGGCGAGAAGTCCGGCTCGCCGTCGAGCTGCGTGATGCGCTCGGCGATCTGGTCCGCGTGCCCCTGCTCCTCGTTGGCGTGCTGGAGGAACTCGGCGGCGACGGCGTTGGCGTGGATTCCGCTCGCCATGAAGTAGTGGCGCTTGTAGCGCAGGACGCAGACGATCTCGGTCGCCAGCGCCTCGTTCAGGACCGCGATCACCTTCTTGCGGTCCGCCAGATACCCTTCCGTGACCGCGCCGTCCTGGATGTGCTTGCGGGCGCGCCGGCGCAGCTCCCGCACGTCGCTCAAGAACTCCCCGGACGCGCCCGGTTCCGACCGGCTCTTCCTGCTCTGCTTCTTTCGCGTGTCGACGGCCATCGTGCGTGCCCCCCGGGCCGATCAGATCAGAACCGTCCTTCCAGTGCAAAAAAGAAAGGGGGCCCGAAGGCCCCCGGTTTTCGCAGAAAGGAAATCGGCTCAGTAGCGCTGGCGCCCGCCGCCTCCGCCGCCGCCGTATCCGCCGCGGCCGCCGCCTCCGCCGCCGCCACCCGTCTTGGGACGGGCCTCGTTGACGGTCAGCGCCCGGCCGCCGTACTCCTGCCCCGAGAGGGCCGAGATGGCGTTGCGCGCCTCGTTGTCGTCCGTGTACTCCACGAAGCCGAAGCCCCGGGAACGGCCGGTATCGCGATCGGTCACCACAGCGACGTTGTCCACGTTGCCATATTGGGAGAAGAGATTGCGAAGATCCTCCTCCGTGGTGTTGTAGGGAAGGTTTCCGACGTACAGCTTCATCGAAACAGAGTCCTATCCGGCGTCTTTCTTCCGGCTGCGCCGCGCCGATCGGCTTGGCCGGCTTCCCGCGGATTTCGTCGGACTTCGGACAGCACGGAATCGTGCGGGGAAGGCGAGCGATACGAGAAGGGCTGTAGTCTAGGTCAGCGTTCCCGGAAACGCAAGCGGCGTCCAGGAACGGTTAAGCCCTTTGGCTGGAGAGGTCCCGGAGGGCCGCCGCGACGAACTTGCGGGTCATCTCCTTGCGCCACAGAAAGGAAAAGTCCGTGTTGTCCATCGGGCGCGATGGACCGGAGGCGGCCTCCGCGGACTCGCGCGATCGCGGCCTCGTCGAGCGGGCGGCCCTGGAGGAGCCCCTCCGATTCCGTCAGGCGCACCGGCGCCGAGGCGACGCCGCCCAGGACGAGGCGCGCCTCCGACGATGCGCTCTCCCTCCCGCAAAACGGCCGCGCCCACCGAGAGAACGGGAAAATCGAAGGAGCCGCGGCGGCGGAGCTTGCGGTAGCTCGCCCGCCAACCCTCCGGCGCCGGCAGGCGGATTTCGGTCAGCAGCTCCTCCGGCCGCTTGGTCAAATAGTGGATGCCGTCGTTTCGGTAGAGCTCTTCGAGCGCCGCCTCGCGCTCCCCTTCCGGCGACCGGAAGACCGCGCGGGCCCCGAGGGCGATCAGGATCGGCACCGAGTCGGCCGACTGCACCGCCAGGCAGCGCGGCGAGCCGGGCGCCACCCAGCAGATCGCGCCGTCCTTCTTCATGCAGAAGTCGATCGCCTGACGCCACTCGAGGTTCTGGTCGTAGTAGTTGCAGCGCGTGTCGAGGAGCACGTTGCCGCCGATCGTCCCCATGTTGCGCAGCGGCGGCGTCGAGATCTCCGCCACGGCGTGCGCGAGGCCCGGATAGTCGCGCCGGATCCGGCGGTGGTTCTCGATGTCGGAAAGCGGCACGCCCGCGCCGAGAACCGCGCCGCCCGCCCCGGCCTTCAGACGGCGCAGGCGCCGCGATCCGGGAAAGGCCGATGACCGCCTTCGGCGTCTGCTGGCGCCGCTTCATGTTCGGATAGAGGTCGGTTCCGCCCGCCACGAAGGCGGCGTCGGGCCCCTCGCCCGCGCGTGATGCGAAGGGCTTCCTTCACGCTCGTCGGCGCGAAGTAGCGGAATTTCGGCAGGCGCATCATGGCCGACGCCTCACCTCCCCATTCCCGTCGCGAAGTCGACCTTCTCACCGCACTCCTCCCGCCCCCGTCACCGCCGCGTCCACCGCCCGCCCGTCGCCGCCCTGCGCGGGGGTCGGGACGTGGATCGGCTCGGGGTACGGCACGTCGGGAAAGCGCGTCGGCCCGAAACGCGCGGCCTTGCCCTGCGCCTTCGCCTTCAAGGCGCGGTGGATCTTCTCCGGCGTCACCGGCACTTCGTCGATCCGCACGCCAACGGCGTCGTACACCGCATTGGCCACGGCCGGCGGGATCGGCAGCAGCGGCCCCTGTCCGACCTCCTTCGCGCCGAAGGGCCCGTTCGGGTCGGGGTCCTCGACCAGGAACGTCTCGACCTCCGGCATCTCCAGGGTGGTCGGGCTCTTGTACTCGAGCAACGACGGGAACTTGTGGACGACGTTGTCGTTGGCGTTGGCGCGGTACGCCATCTCCTCCATCATGGCCTCGCCCAGGCCCATGTAGACCGAGCCCTCGACCTGTCCCAGGACGAGCACCGGGTTGATGCACTTGCCCACGTCGTGGGCGATCCAGATCTTCGGGACGGTGTAGATGCCGGTCTCCGGGTCGACGTCGACTTCGACGACCGCGGCCGAGTAGGAGTAGGCGGGCGACGGCCCCACACCGGCCCCGCGGTAGCGCCCGGCCGAGGGCGGCGGCGAGTAGGAGCCGACCGTGCCGAGCGTGCCGAACTTCGACTCCGCCAGCACGACGGCCTCGGCGAACGTCATTCCGGTTTCCGGGTTCTCGACGTCGAAGGCGCGCCCCTCGGCCAGCGCCAGGCGCTCCTGCGGGACGGCGAGCTTTCCCGCGGCGGCCGCGACGAGCATTTCCCGCGCGCGCTCGGCCGCCTGGATCGCGGCGTTGCCCGTCATCAGCGTGACCCGCGAGGAATAGGAGCCGAGGTCCACCGGCGTCAGATCCGTGTCGCCCGTGACGACGCGGATGTCGAAGGGATCGACGCCGAGCACCTCCGCCACGATCGACGCGAGGATCGAGTCCGAGCCCTGCCCGATGTCCGTCGAGCCGCAGAAGACCGTCACGCCGCCGCTGCGGTCGAGCTTCAGCTGGACGCCGGACTGGGGCATCGCATTCCAGTAGATCGGGAGCCCGGCGCCGCAAAGATACGAGGAGCAGGCGAGGCCGAGCCCGCGCCCGGGAGGCAGCTTCCCGCGGCGCCGCTTCCATCCCGATGCCGCGACGACCTTGTCGATGCAGGCCCCGAGCCCCATGGATCCGACCCTCAGAAAATTCGCGGTGAGGGAGTTGGGAGGCTGCAGGTGCTTGCGGCGGATGTCGGCCGGGTCGAGGCCGAGGTCGCAGGCGATCTTGTCCAGCTGAACCTCCTGCGCGAAGCGCGGCTGCGGGGTGCCGTGGCCGCGCTTGGGGCCGCAGGGCGGCTTGTTCGTGAACACGCGCGCCCCTTCGAACCGGTACGACGGAACCGCGTACGTGACGGTCTGCAGGGCCCCCGTGTAGTACGTCGACGCCACGCCGTAGGACCCGTAGCCGCCGCCGTCGAGCACCGTCTGGAGGTGCATGGCCGTGATCGAGCCGTCGCTCTGCACGCCGGTCTTCAGCTTCATGAGCGTCGGGTGCCGGCCCCGATGGCAGTAGAAGACCTCCTCGCGCGTCAGGCAGATCTTGACGGGCCGCCCCGTCGCGCGGGAGAGGTGCGCGACGACGATCTCGTGGTTGAACGGGATCGGACTTGCCGCCGAAGCCTCCGCCGTTGGGTGTCGCGATGACGCGGATCTTCGCCGCGGGCATCCCGAGCACCTTCGCCAGGGCCCGGTGGACGTAGTGCGGCGTCTGGGTCGACGACCAGAGGGTGAGCTTGCCGTCGGGCCCGAAGTCGGCGACCGCGGCGTGCTGCTCGAGCGGCAGGTGCGTGTTCCCCTCGTAGAAGAAGAGGTCCTCGTAGACGCGGTCCGCGCGCGCGAAGCCCTCCGCGGTGTCGCCGAACTCCATCGCGACGAGCTTGTGGATGTTGCCCGCGTCCCCGTAGTCGTGGATGGGAGTCTCCGCAGCCCGAAGCCCGTCTTCGATCGAACCGACCGGCGGCAGCCTCTCGTATTCGACCTCGATCGCCTCGAGCGCGTCGAACGGCGGCGTCCTCGTCCACCGCCGCGACGGCCGCGACCGGATCGCCGACGAAGCGCACCCGATCCGAGCAGAGCGCATGCTCGTCCTGCGAGACGGGCAGGATGCCGAAGGGAATCGGGAGATCCCGGCCGGTGGCCACGGCCACGACACCCGGGCGGGCGAGCGCCTTCGCGGCGTCGATGCGCACGATCCGCGCGTGCGCGACCTTCGCGCGCAGCAGCTTGCAGTGCAGCATGCGCGGCAGGACGATGTCGTCGGCAAAGCGCGTCTGCCCCGTCACCTTGGCCGCCGCGTCGACCTTCGCGTAGGGACGGCCGACGACGCGGGTACGGCGGCGTTCGGTCATCGGGTGCCCCCCTCGCCTTTCGCGCCGGACGCGCCCGGGATGCAGCGGGAGCAGTCCGCTCTCGTCGTAGTCGAACCCGTAGAGGGATTCGTGCCGGGGCTGCGCCTCCTCCCCCCGCATCCAGGCCGCCGCCAGCTCCACGGCCTCGAAGATCTTGACGTATCCGGTGCACCGGCAGAGGTTGCCCGCGAGCGCGCTCGCGGATCTCGGGCAGCGTCGGCTTCGGGTTCTGCTCGAGCAGCGCGCGCGCGGTCAGCAGAAAACCGGGAGTGCAGTAACCGCACTGCGCGGCGCCCAGGTCCGCGAAGGCCTTCTGCAGCGGGTGCAGGCCGCCCGGGCCCGCCATCCCCTCGACCGTCTCGACGCGGCGTCCCTCGCACTCGAGGCCGAGATAGAGGCAGGACAGCACCGGCTTTCCGTCCACGAGCACGGCGCAGGTCCCGCACTCCCCGAGCTCGCAGCCGTGCTTGGTGCCCGGCAGACCGAGGTCCTCCCTCAGCACCTCGAGCAGCGTCTTGTGCGGAGCGAAGGCGACTTCCGCCGTCTCGCCGTTGACGACGAAGCGGACCTGGGACTTGGCGCCACCGGCCGAAAGTTTGCCTCGCTTCGCAGTCACGGACCGAATGTAATCCTCCTGTTTTGAGAAAGAAAGGAGCATTTTATTGACTGACTGGTCAGACTCATGATGAGCATGGAAACGCCGGCTCGAACCCCCGCGATAGTCTGCCCTCATGAAGCTCGAAACGCTCTTCGTCCACGCCGGAAACGCTCCAGACTCCTCGACGGGCGCCATCGCCCCACCCATCCACCTTTCCACCACCTTCGCGCGCGACGAGAACAACGAGCTCATCGGCCCGTCTGCCTACATCCGCGAGGGAAACCCGACGCAATCGCTGCTCGAGCAGGCGCTGGCGCCTCTGGAAGGCGGCGAGGCGGCGCTCGTCTTCGGCTCCGGAATGGCGGCCGCGTCCGCCCTGATGCAGACGCTCGGGTCGGGAGCCCACCTCCTCCTTCCCGACGACGCCTACTACGGAAATCGGGTCGCGGCGCAGGACTTCCTCTCCCGCTGGGGAATCCGGACCGACCTCGTGGCGATGGACGACCCCGCGGCGCTCGCCGCCGCGATCCGCCCGGAGACGCGGCTCATCTGGCTCGAGACGCCGTCGAACCCGCTGATGAAGGTCACGGATCTCGCGGCCGTCGATCGCGGTCGCGAAGCGCTCCGGCATCCCGACCGTCGTGGACAACACGTTTGCGACGCCGGCCCTGCAGCGCCCGATCGCGCTCGGCGCCGACGTGATCCTCCACTCGACGACCAAGTACATCGGCGGTCACAGCGACGTCCAGGGAGGCGCGCTCGTCTTCGCGAAGAAGGGCGAGCTCCACGACAAAGTCGAGCACGCGCGGCACGTCCTCGGCGGCGTCGCCTCTCCCTTCAACTCCTGGCTCGCGCTGCGCGGCCTGCGCACGCTCGCCGTGCGCATGGAGCGGCACAGCGCCAACGCGCTCGCCCTCGCCCGCGCGCTGGAGGGCCATCCCGCCCTCTCCGCCGTGCACTACCCGGGGCTCGGCCTCCGACCCCGGCCACGCCGCGGCGAAGCGCCAGATGTCGGCGTTCGGCGGCATGCTCTCGCTTCGGGTCCGGGCGGGGCGCGATGCGGCGATCACGGCCGTCCGCCGCGCGCGGCTCTTCACCCGCGCGACGTCGCTCGGAGCGGTCGAGAGCCTGATCGAGCACCGCGCGACGAGCGAAGGGCCTTCCTCGCGCACGCCGCCCGATCTGATCCGCATCTCGGTCGGCCTCGAGCACGCCGACGATCTGATCGCGGACCTGCGGCAGGCGCTCGCGACCTGATCCGGGTCTAGCTCCCGTCAGGGAGCGGCCATTCGGGAAGCGACTGCGAGATCGAGGGGGTTGATCCGCGCGCCGTCGAGGCGGGCTCCCCAGTGCAGGTGGGGCCCCGTGACCCGGCCCGTCGCGCCCACCGCCCCGATCCGAGCGCCCGCGGCGACGGTCTGGCCCGCCGTGACGTCGATCCGGGACAGGTGGAAGTAGGTCGTGAAGAGCCCTCCCCCGTGGTCGAGGATGACGGTCCCTCCGGAGTAGTAGAGATCAGCCGCCAGGGCCACGCGCCCCGGCGCCGGGGCCGTCGACCGGCGCCCCGGACGGCGCGGCGAAGTCGACGCCGTTGTGACGCGAGCGCGGTTGCCCGTTGAAGACGCGCTGAACGCCGAAGTTGTCCCGCGGCGTCGCCTCGACCGGATCGCCAAAGGGCGCGGTCCAGCGCCGGCGGGGATCGGGCTTTCGCCAGACGGCGGCGACCCTCTCCCGATCGGCCTGGATGCGGCGCGCCTCCGACGGGGGCGGCTCGACGTACTTCGGGTCGACCCGCAGGGGCTCGACGGCGAAGCCGCCCGAGACGATCCGAAGCGTCTGGACTTCCGCGAAGCGGTTCCCGGCCGTGTCCACGCCCTCCAGGCGCAGCGGCCAGGCACCGGTCGGAGCCTCGAGATCGACCCCCGCGAGCCCGCGAAAAACCGATCCGCCGGGCTCGCGCTCGAGCCAGACGCCGCGGTCGGTCCCCGTGACGCGAAGGGACGCGAGCGGCCGATCGGCGCGGATCACGAGGATGACCAGTCCGCCCTGCCGGGGATCCTTCTGCGACGCCTCGACGGAGAGAACGGACGGACGAGGGACGGCATCGGGCGCGCCGGAAAGCGCCGCCGCCAGCGCCAGTGCGAAAACCAGCGCGAGGCCGCTTCTCGCGAACGACTCCATCCACCGGCACTCTAACGCGTCGAATGCCCGCAGGCCGATCCTCAAGAAAACTGAAATCCTCTCCGCGCGCGGCGGCTCTCCCGCATAGTCCGGTCAGTTTTCGCAAAGGAGCTTCGATGCGGGCCCGCGTTCTCGCCGCCGCCCTCCTCCTGTGCGGTTCCACGGCCGCGGCCGATCAGGCCGTCGACGTCGGACCCGGATTCTCCTTTTCGCCGGCGACCGTCAACGTGGCGCCGGGCGAGACGGTGACCTGGACCTGGCAGGCGGGCCCCCACTCGACGACGAGCGACGCGCACCTCGGGCCCGGAGGTCTGGGACTCGGGAGTCCTGGCCACCGGCGCCACGTTCGCGCACACGTTCCAGACTCCGGGCGACTACCCGTACTACTGCGTCGTGCACAGCTTCCCGGGGGGAACGATGATGAACGGCGTGGTCCACGTCGCGGCCGCGCCCACCGCGACCCCGACGGCTCCCGCGGCCGACGCCGACGCTCGGCCCGGGCGGGGCCGCCGCGATCCCGGCCCTCTCGGGGCTCGGGTCCCTCTTCTTCGGCCTCGGCCTGGCCGCCGCGGCGCTCGCCCTGCTGACACTCAAGCGTTGAAGAGAGGTTGAACTTCCCGCGCGAGACCTTAGACTGCCCGGGTGACTCTCCCCCCGGCGGCTCCGCTGCGCGTCCTGCTCGTCGTCGGAACGCGGCCCGAAGCCATCAAGCTCGCGCCGGTCGTGCGGCGGCTCCGGAGGGAGCCCGAGCGCTTCGAGGCCGTCCTGTGCGCGACGGCCCAGCATCGGGAAATGCTCGACCAGGTGCTCGACGTCTTCGACCTCGAGCCGGACGTGGACCTCGACCTCATGCGCCCCGGGCAGTCCCCCAACGAGGTCGCCTCCCGGGTCTTCGCCGCCCTCGATCCCCTCCTCGCGCGGCTCTCCCCGGACTGGCTCCTCGTGCAGGGCGACACGACGACGGCGATGTGCGCGGCCGTCGCCGCCTTCCACCGCCGCGTGCGCGTCGGGCACGTCGAGGCGGGCCTGCGCACGGGCGACTTCCAGCACCCCTTTCCCGAGGAGATGAACCGCCGCGTCGTGGATCTGATCGCCGACGCGTACTTCGTCCCGACGGTCCTTGCGGCGCGTGCGCTCGCGGCCGAAGGCGTGCCGCAGGCGCGGATCCACCGGACCGGCAACACGGTCGTCGATGCCTTGCTCGAGATCGCGCGGCAGGAGGGGGACGAGCCGGAGACCGACTCGGTGCTCATCACCGCCCACCGGCGCGAGAGTTTCGGCGAGCCCCTCGCGCGCATCGTGCGCGCGATCGCGCGCCTGGCGCGGGCCTTCCCGCAGACGCGGTTCTTCCACGTCGTGCACCCCAACCCCAACGTGCTCGCGGCGGTGCGGGCGAACGAAGGACTGCCCAACGTCGAATTGCTCGAGCCGCTCGACTACCCGAGCCTCGTCCGGCGGCTGCGCCAGAGCCGCATCGTGCTGACGGACTCCGGCGGAATCCAGGAGGAGGCCCCGACCTTCGGAAAGCCCGTCCTCGTCCTGCGCGAAAAGACGGAACGGCCCGAGGGCGTCGCCGCGGGACTGGCGAAGCTCGTCGGCACCGACGAGGAGCGCATCGTCGCCGAGGCGACCCGACTCCTTTCGGACGCGTCGGCCCGGCGGCGCATGGCCGAGGGCGTGAATCCGTACGGCGACGGGCTCGCCTCGCGACCGCATCGCCGATGCGCTGGCGGGACGGCCGTACGCGGAGTTCGATCCCGTCTCCCGATCCGTCGTCGGGCAGACTTCCTGAGGGAGGGCATGAGGCCGGACTGGGAGAAGGGCGCCCGCGGGCGCCTTTACGCCTTCGGCCGGCGCCTGCTTCCCCTCTCCCTGCGGCGGGCGCTGCGCCGCCGATTCGCGCCGGAGAGGCTGCTCGGGATCCGCAAGCCGGAGGTCGAGATCCCGCGGTTCGACTTCGACCCGAACGAGGCCCTTCCGGGACGGCCCGACGTGCTCTTCCTTCCGGTGATCGCCTGGTCCTACCGCCGCCAGCGTCCGCAGCAGCTCGCCGAAGCGCTGGCGCGCCGGGGCCGCCGGGTCTTCTACGGCGCGATCCAGGGGCCCGGCGAGCCCGAAACGCGCGACGGGGGCCGCCCCGGGAGTGCTGCTGCTGCCCATCGCCGGCGTGCGGCGCGAGGACCCGGCGGACCGCCGGCTCGAAGGCCCCGCCCTCGACGCGGCCTTCGCCTCGCTCGAGCGCGCCCACCAGGACTACGGCCTCTTCGAGACGACGCTCGTCGTCCAGACGCCGTTCTGGGCGCCGCTCGCGCGGCGGCTGCGCGAGCGCTTCGGCTGGAAGGTCGTCTACGACTGCCTCGACGCGCACGGGAGCTTTCCGGCCAATCGGCCGGGCGTGCTCGCGGAGGCCGAGCAGGATCTGGCGGCGGGCGCGGACCTCGTCGTCGCGACCTCGGAGGTCCTGCGCCTCCGCCTTTCGAGGTGGAGCCCGGGCGCGCGCCTGCTCGCCAACGCCTGCGACGCTGTCGCTCTTCGAATCGGTGCCGGACCGCACCGGCGGCCGGCGAGGCCCTGACCGTCGGCTACGTGGGCGCGCGTGGACGAGTGGTTCGACGCCGCGCTCTTCGAGCGCCTCGCGGCGCTGCGGCCGGAGTGGCGCTTCGAGATCGTCGGCGGCCGGGAGGGCGACCGCGCCGCCTTCGGAGAGCGCCTGCCCAACGCGACGTTCCACGGCGAGCGGCCCCACGCGGAGCTTCCGGCGCTGCGCGCGGGATTCGACGTCGAGATCATTCCCTTCCGGCTCTCGGACCTGACCCACGCCGTCGACCCGGTCAAGCTCTACGAGGCCGCGGCCGCCGGGCGCCCGGTCGTCGCGACGCCCCTCGAGGGGCTCGCGCCCGTTCGCCGCGCGCGGACTCGTGCGGCTCGCCGCGACACCCGAGGACTTCGCCCGGGCGATCGAGGCAGGCGGCCGCGGCGGGGCCCGCGGAGGCGACGCGCCTGCGGGCGTTCGCCCGTGAGAACACGTGGGACCACCGCGCCGGCGAGCTCGATGCCTGGATCCGGTCGCTCTACGCGCGGATCTCGATCGTCCTCGTCACCCACAACGGCATCGCCCTGACGCGCCTGTGCCTCGCCTCGCTCGACCGGCGCACCGACTGGCCGAACTTCGAGATCGTCGCCGTGGACAACGGATCGGGCGACGGAACGAAAGAGTGGCTCGGGCAGGAGGCCTCGCGGCGAGGTCCGGACTTCCGCCTGATCGCGTTCCCGGACAACCGCGGCTTCGCCCCCGCCGTCAACGCCGGGGCCGCGTCCGCGGGCGGCGCGCTGCTGTGCCTCCTGAACAACGACACCGTCGTGACGCGCGGCTGGCTCTCGGCGCTCGCGCGGCACCTCGAGCGGGACGCCTCGCTCGGCATGGTCGGCCCCTCGACCAACGAGATTGCCAACGCCGCCAAGGTCCCCGTCGGCTACCGCGAGCCCGGGGAGCTCGAGCCCTGGGCGCGCGCCTTCACGAGGGAGCGCGCCGGCCGCGCCGATGGCGTCGGAATGCTCGCCTTCTTCTGTGTCCTGCTGACGCGGCGCGTCTTCGAGGCGGTCGGCCCCCTGGACGAGCGCTTCGCCGTCGGCATGTTCGAGGACGACGACTATTGCCGGCGCGTTCGGGAGAAGGGCTGGCGGCTCGCCGTGGCGCGCGACAGCTTCGTGCACCACTGGGGGCGCGGCACGTTCCGGGCGCTCCCGGACGAAGAGTACCTGCGCATCTACCGCGAGAACCGCGAGCGCTACGCGCGCAAGTGGGGCGAGCCCCCACGGGAGTCGTGAGGCGACGGCCGCGAGACGTTAGACGTTAGACTGGCGGCCATGCGAAGGACCGGCCGGAGGACGGGGTGAGCGCGTCGGCGCCGGCGTCGGGACGCCTCGTCTACGACTCGTCGCGCAGCGGACCCCGGGCGCTCGAGGAGGCGCGCGCGCTCTGGGCCTACCGCGGGCTCGTGCACGAGCTCGTCGTGCGGGACATCAAGGTGCGGTACAAACGCTCGATCCTCGGCGTGACGTGGACGATGCTCGGTCCGCTGCTGAACATGATCACGCTGACAATCGTGTTCTCGGCGTTGCTGAAGACCTCGATCGCCAACTACCCCGTCTACTTCATGACCGGGTTTCTCTTCTGGAACTTCTTCTCCCAGAGCACGACCGCGGCCGCGATGCAGACCCAGGACGCCAACGCGATCGCCAAGCGCACGTTCGTGCCGCGTTCGGTCTTCGTCGCCGCGGCCATCGGCGTGGCCCTCGTGAACCTGCTGCTGTCGCTCGTCCCGCTGCTCGGCATCCTCGCCGTCACGCGCTTCCCCCTGCACGCCACCTGGCTCTTCCTGCCCGTCTCGATCGTCATCGGCGCGCTGTTCGCCGCCGGCGTCGGGCTCTTCCTCTTCACGCTCGCCTCGCGCTTCTCGGACGTGCGCGAGATGTACACCGTGTTCGTTCAGGTGTGGTTCTACCTGACGCCCGTCGTCTACCACATCTCGATCGTGCCCTCGCGGTACCGCGTGCCGATCTGGCTGAACCCGATGTATTACCTCGTACAGACCTTCCGAAAGCCGATCTACGACGGCGAGCTCCCTCCGGGTGACGTGCTCCTCACATCCGTCGCGGTCGCCGCGACCTGCTTCCTGGCGGGGTGGTTCTATTTCTGCCGCCGCTCGGAAAGCTTCGCCCTGGTGGGTTGAGAACCGCGTGAGCGTTTCGATCCGCCTCGAAGACGTCCACGTCGCCTACCTGATCCCGCGGGAGCGCATCCGGTCGCTCAAGGAGTACGCCATCCGGCGGCTGAAGCGCCGGGTCTTCTTCGACCAGTTCGAAGCGCTGCGCGGAGTGTCCTTCCAGGTCGGCACCGGCGAGGCCCTCGGGCTGATCGGCCGGAACGGGGCCGGCAAGAGCACGGCCCTGCGCGTCATCGCGCGGATCCTGCCGCCCACCGGGGGCCGCGTCGTCGTTTCGGGGCGCGTGGCGCCGATCCTCGAGCTCGGGCTCGGGCTCCACGGCGAGCTGACGGGCCGCGAGAACGTCATGCTGCAGGGCGCCCTGCTCGGCTTCTCGCGGGCCGAGATGAAGCGGCGCATGGGCCGCATCGTCGCCTTCGCCGAGCTCGAGGAGTTCATCGACGCCCCGCTGCGCACCTACTCGACCGGCATGGCCGCGCGGCTGGCCTTTTCCGTGGCCACCGACGTCGATCCGGACATCCTCCTGATCGACGAAGTGCTGTCGGTCGGCGACGAGCGCTTCCAGATCAAGTCGGAGGCCCGCATGAAGGAGTTCCGGCGCGCCGGCAAGACGATCGTCTTCGTCTCGCACTCGGCGCGGCAGGTCAACGAGACCTGCGACCGGGCCGTCTGGATTCACGAGGGCCGCGTGGTGCGCGAAGGACCCGCGGCCGAGGTCACCGAGGCCTACCACCAGTGGTCAATCGGAGGGGCGGAGGGCGCGCCGGCCTAGGGCGAACACGGACCGTGCAGCTCGTCCCAGGGATGTCGAGGAACTTCGCCATGTCGGATACGAGCTTGGACGTTCGCTCGAGAACGCGGCCGAGAGTTCGAGCGCGCACATCCTCTTTTCGGCCCGCTACGGACCGTAGAGCTCGAGGCCCATCGCGTTGCTCAGGAACTTCGCCATCTCGCGGCGCTTGACCGGCGGGCGCCGGGCAGTACTCCGTCGGCGAGCAGCCCGCCGATCGCCCCGGTGGCCCAGAGGAAGTTCGCGTGCTTGCAGAACGGGTCGGCCGCGGGCACGTCGGCGAAGTGGAGGACGGGGCTGCCGGCGCTGCAGCTGTAGGAACGGCCGGTCGCGGGGTCCGGGCCGTACGTGACCGGCACCGCCGCCCCCCCGCCCGGCGCGACCATCGCCTTGGCGATGAAGGCCGCCATCTCGAGCCGCGAGACCGTCCCGGAGGGGCAGTAGAGCGTCGCCGAGCAGCCGAGCGTCACGTTCTGCGCCGCGAGGTAGTGCACGTGCTTGCAGAAGAGGTCCGTCGGCGCGACGTCGGAGAAGCGCGAGGCCCCTCCCGATGCGCAGGAATAGGCGCCGCCGTTCCACGATCCCGCTCGCCGGGACGTTGCCGCCGCCGCGGGCGAGCGCGTTGGCGATGAAGATCGCCATCTGCGAGCGCGGCACCGAGTCGTCCGGGCAGAACGATCCGGTCGCGCAGCCCGACGTCACGCCGTTGTGGAAGAGCGCCTCGATCTTCGCGTAGAAGGGATGGTCCCGCGGAACGTCGCCGAAGCTGTCGCCCACGTGCAGCAGCCACTTCTTGATCCCGCTCGTCGAGAGGGTTTCGCTGAAGGAGGCGTCCCAGTGCGCCGCCGGGCGCGCCGACGGGCTCGAGACCTGGATCCGGTAGCAGTTGCCCGTCGCGCCGTAGCAGTCGACGGCGGCCCCGTCGCCGGTCGTCACCGCCGGCAGCGCGCCGTAGGAGGCCGCCGCGTCCGCGAGCGTGTACGCCGCGCCGGCCGGGCCCGTCAGCCCCGAGGCCGTCCCCGTCAGCGTCGCCGCGGCGAATCCCTGATAGGTCCAGGCGGGCTCGACGAGCACGGCCTCGCCGGGCTCGAGCACCCCGTTGGCATCGGACGAGGTCCCGGTTCCGGCCCGGGCGTCCACCGCCACGCGGCGCGCCACCTGCGGCATGTAGCCGAGCTTCACGAACTCGAAATCCGAGGCCGAGAGCGCGGCAAACGCGGGGTTCAAGACGTCGTTGTCCCAGCGCGTGTCGTAGGTCCCGCCGATGTACATGTCCGTGCCGTTGTCGGCGAAGATCAGGCCGTAGGTCTTCATCGCCCGGAAGATCTTCTGCATGGCCGGATCGAAACCGGAGATGTTCTTGGAGGCCTTCAGGCGCATGCGCGCGCCCAGGGGCGGCGCCTGAGCGTTCGAGCCCGCGACGTGGGAAGCGGGAAAGACGTACCCGTTGGAGTCGTTCAGGGTGAGGCGGAACGCATGCCCGATCTCGCCCGGCCCGTACACCTCGTCGTACCGGACGAGGCCCGGAAGGATCGCGAGCCCGGCCGCGTCCGCCGAAGTCCAGGTCTCCGGGCGCCGGCCGTTCTTCTTCAGGTCCCACGCGGCGCCGGAGCCGCCGCGCCACTTGCCGGCGGCGGTGTCCCACTTGAGCTTGTAGAGCTCGTAGAGAATCCGGTTGTCGGAGTCGAGGATGAGCATGTGCCGGTCGCCGCCGACGTTCGCGTCGCCCGCCTGGCCCCCCTCGATCCAGTGGATCTGCGTCTTCGCCTCGTCGGGAATCGGGTAGAAGGGAATCCCCTGCATCGTCGCGAAGTCGACCCCGTCGCTCTCATCCCAGTACTGGAACGTGACCGCCTTCTTCGCCTGACTGCCCGAGACGGTGCAGAACGGGATGCCGTAGATCCCGACGGGACCGGAATTGCCGCCGAAGTCCGGATGGAGCGCGATGTCGCCGATCCAGGAAACAAACGCCGCGGAGCCCGGGTCGACCGGAGCGCTGGAGATGTCGAGGTTCCACCAGTTCGAGGCGCGGGAAGAGCGGCATCGGCGGCGGCAGGGGGCCGCCGAGCGTGGCGGCGACGGACGGCACCGCCATGACGAGGCCGAGCGCGGCGGCGAGGAGAAAGGAGAGCCGGAGCCCGGCTTTCCTTCCTCCCCGCCGCGGCGAAGAGTCGGTGTCCATCGTTCGACCTTTCTGAGATCTCTCCTACGGAGGCAACGCGATCCCGAACGTGCGCGCCAGGAACGCGGCCATCTGCGCGCGCGTCACGACGACGATTCGGACAGAACTTGCCGGCGCCGCAGCCGCTGGTGAAGCCGCGGCGCGACAGCTCCTCGATCCAGACGGCGAAGGGAGCGGTCGCCGACACGTCGCTGAAGATCCCCGCCGGGGGCGTTGCCGGAACGTAGGAACCCCCGTCGAGCCCCTTCAGCAGGAACTTCGCCATCGGCGCGCGCGTCACCGCGGTCGCCGGGCAGTAGTTGCCCGAGCCGCAGCCCGAGGTGATCCCCTCGGCCGCGAGCTCTTCGATGAAGTCGGCGGCGAAGTCCGCCTTCTTCACGTCGCCAAACACGGTCCCCGACGCCGCGGGGGGGTCGTAGGGCGTGCCGTGCTTGGCGCGCAGCAGCAGGATCGCCATCTGGTCGCGCGTGACGGCCTCCTCGGGACAGAACTTCCGGCTGCCGCAGCCCGGTCGTGACCCCCGCCTGCGCGATCCCCTCGATCGGGCGCCGGAGCTGGTGCGACAGGGGCACGTCGAGGAACATGTTGGTGATCGGGAACGCCTTGCCCGGCGACGTGCCGCCGCCGGGACGCGGGATTGGCCACGGTCAGCGTGGCGCTGCCCGCCGTGTCCACGTCGGAGGCCGGGATCGAAACGTTCAGTCGCGTGCGCGAGACGTAGGCCGTCGTCCGCGTCGCGCCGTTCCACCGGACGACGGAGGCCGGCGTGAATCCGGAGCCGTCCACCGCCAGGCTGAAGGACGGGTCTCCCTTGACCGCGCCGCCCGGCGTCAACGCCGTGATTGCGGGAACCGCGTACGCGGCGGGCCCCACGATCTTGCGCACGGACCCGCTGTGCTCGACGACGTAGAGCTCGCCGGCTTCGTCCTCGCCGAAGGAGCTGATGTACTGCGAGGTGGCCACCTGCCGCTTGCTCCAGTTGCCCGCGCTGTCCCGCGTCGCGCCCCAGATCCGCCCCGAGCAGTAGTCGCCGAACAGATAGACGCCGTAGAGCTGCGGGTAGAGACTTCCCCGGTAGACGAAGCCCCCCGTCACCGAGCAGCCCTGCGTGTGGTCGTGCTCGAGGATCGGGAGCGTCAGCGTCCCGTCGTTGCAGTTGGTGTCCGGGATGTAGCAGTGGAAGCCCTCCATGCGGTTCCACCCGTAGTTCACGCCGCCCCCGCCCGACGCGGGCTCGTAGTCGATCTCCTCGTAGCAGGCCCTGGCCGACGTCGCCGATGTAGAGGTCGCCGCCCGCGCGGTCGAAACTGAAGCGCCAGGGATTGCGCATGCCGATCGGCCCAGATCTCGTGGCACGCGGTCGCGCTCGACGCGTAGGGATTGGTGGAAGGGATCGCGTAGGGCGCGGCGGCCGTCTGGCCGCAGGGCACCGCGCCGGTGCCGTCCACGTCGATGCGCAGGATCTTCCCCAGCAGCACCCCGAGGTTCTGCGCCCGGAACTGCGGGTCGCCGCCGGCGCCGCCGTCGCCCAGGCCCACGTAGAGAAAACCGTCGGGTCCGAACTGGAGCTGGCCGCCGTTGTGGTTGGTGTAGGGGTCCGGGACCTTGAGCAGAACCGTGGCGCTCGCGGGGTCGGCCACGTTCGCATTCGACGAGACCTTGTAGCGCGCCACCGTGTTGTCCCCGTTGACCGCCGTGTAGTAGATGTAGAAGTAACCGTTGTTCGTGTAGTCGGGATGGAACGCGAGGCCGAGCAGCCCCTGCTCGCCGCACTTCGTCGGATCGGCCTGGCACGCGTCCGGCAGGAGGCTTACGACGTTCAGGAAGGGTGTGGCGAGAAACCCCGATCCGCTGCGGATCAGGATCTTTCCCTGCTGCTGCACGATGAAGAGGCGGTTCGACCCGTCGCCGGCATTCACGATGCCGACGGGAAAGGTCAGGGCCGACACGAAGAGGGGCAGCGTGACGTCCGGTGCCGGCTGCGCGGCGCCTGGCGCGGCGAGGGCACCGATCGCCAGGGCGCAGAGACACCCGAGTACCCCTCGAGAGAGTCCTGTTCCCCGGGTCCTCAAGATTTGTACCTTTTTTTGACCGCTGCGGCCTGAGAGGACAATTGTAACCCGGGCCGGACCCTCCTTTAGGTGCCTCTCAGGGGCTCCCGAAAGAGCTGGCGCCATTGGTCCGCCTGCTCCTCCCAGGTGGGCACGGACGCCATCGCGTTGACGCGGAGCGCCGCAAACGCTTCGGGCGCGCGAAGGTAGGCGCGCGCGATCGCCTGCGCCTCGAGAAGGTCCGGCCGGCCCCCGTCGGAACGGACCAGGAATCCGTTCCAGCCGTGCCGGATGAACTCCGCGTTGGAGCCGTGCGCCGTCGCGATCACGACGACGCCCGACGCGAGGGCTTCGGCGGTCGAGAGCGAGAAGCCGTCCACCCACTCCGTCAGATAGGGCATCAGGCCGTAGCGGGCCATGCGCTGCTCGATCTCCGACTGCGGGAAGCTCCCCGGCGGCGCGCGCCCATTCCGGCAGCGCCGGGCGCTCGGCCGCCGCGGCGTCGTCGGACCAGAGACGCTCCGAGCCGTACACGTCCAGACGGACCTTCGGGAACTCCGGGCGCAGGTGGCCGAGCACTTCGAGCGCCTCGCGCAGCCCTTTGAACGGATGGCTGGCGTAGATCGCGGCGAAGGGATCGCGCTCCGAGACCTCCGAAGCCTCGCGCCGGCGCCGCACGCCCTCGCCGGGAATCACGACCACCCGCTCCGGGGGCTGCCCCCATTCGTCCACGGCGAGCCGCGCCAGGAATCTCGCCGGCGCCACGTACCAGTCGATCCGGCCGGCCGGCGGCTCCGCGCGGCCCGGGCCGTTCTGCCAGAAGATCCGCCGGCCCGGCCGGATGCCGTCGATCGCGCCATCGCGGAAGTGGCCGATCGATCCCGTCACGTAGATTCCGACGTCGTAGTCGCCCGCCGCCGCCGAGATCTCGCGCACCGCGACGCCGCCGCCTTCACTCGGGCGGACCGCGGCGCCGGCGATCGTCACCGCGTGCCCGGCGCGCGCCCAGGCGGCGGCGAGCTGCAGGATCGAAGACTTGCCGCCGCCCATCGCCGTCTCGGCGAGGCGGCCGGCCCAGAACCGGACGTTGGTGTCCGGGCAGACGATGACGATCGACTCGGCGGCCATGCCTGCGGCGCGAAGTCTACGACGGCGGCGCCGGCGCCGACGCGCGCGAGCGTCAGCTTCACCCGCGCGACTTCGATGCCGGATTCGCGGACCGAGTTGGCGAGCACGACCTGCTCCGGCGTGACGGCCTCGACCGTCGTCAACAGCTGAAAGTCCGCCTGGCCCCGCACCGGCCGCACCCACTGCAGGTCGATGCGGGCAGGCCGGACCGTGGACCCGAAGAGCTTGAGCGCCGCGTCCACCGCGATGCCTTCGGAGAATCGTCCGTAAGGGTGGAGGCGCCGGCCGAGGGGGTGCGCGTTGCCGGCCACCGGGTTGACGAGGAGATGGAAGAGGTCTCCCGGGTAGACCCACTCCCAGGCCTGTCCCGCCGAGACGGCGTCGATCGCGACGGCGGCGCCGCGGACCAGGCGGGGCGGCTCCAGCCGGAGCAGGTCGGGCATCTCTTCCTCCGGCGCCTCCTCGAACCGCGCGGCGGTCGAGCTCCAGAGACCCGCGAAGTCCGACGGCTCGAAGAGGCTGACGTGGCGCGGCCGCGACGTCTCGATCCGGAGGAGGTAGCCGGCGTGGCGCGTGGCGCGGAAGCGGATCGCCGGCAGCGCGTCCGCTGTCGCT
This sequence comes from uncultured Acidobacteriota bacterium, assembly GCA_963725095.1. GTDB lineage: Bacteria > Acidobacteriota > Thermoanaerobaculia > UBA5066 > Gp7-AA6 > DATBFU01. The sequence continues at coordinate 60,750 of CAVRXJ010000003.1, read as the reverse complement.
CGGAATTCGGCGTCGGGCAGCGGCCACGCCGTCCTCGAGAACGCTCATCGACCGGATCTCCTCGGCCCCGAGCAGCGCCGGCGCCTGGACGGTGAGCAGCGCCGGCCTCCCGGCCGTGATCGGGATCCCGCGGCCGAGGATCCGGATGCGATAGAGCAGCGCCGTTCCGTCGAGAGACTGTCCGTGCAGACCCGCGACGACGGCCTTCGGGACCGGCGTGTAGTAGTCCAGAAACTCGAGCACCGCCTCCGACGCCGTGGCGAAACGGACGCCGGGGTACGCACGCTTCACGTGCTCCAGGTGGTGGCCGAGCCGCTCGAAGGCGCCCCCCCGCGTGTCGCGAAACGGGTCGGGGTCTCCCCTCATGAACATCGCGTGCGTCATGCCGACGATGGCGCGGACGCCGGGCCCCTGCGACTCGCGAAACCGCCGGGCAAACCACGCGTTCAGGTCCTCGGTCGATCCCTGCTCGAGCATCTGGTCGGGCGCCCGGAGCTCGACGAGCGCCGCCTCGGCCAGGCCGTCGATCTCCCGGTCGAGATCGTCCGCCTTGCAGAAGTACATCTGCCGGCCGCGGGGCAGCGGCGCCGCGGTCTCGTAGAGCCCAGCATCGGAGTCGGCCAGGAGGCCGTTGGCGAACGCCGCCCGCGCGCTGATCTCGAGATCCCGGGCCGTCGCCCCGAAATCCGCCGCCCCCGTTCGCGCCGTCAGGGAGAGTCGGCCGCCAAACGACAGCTGCGCGAGGTACCGCGACCGACTTTCGCAGCGAGCCCTTCTTGGAGTCGAGCGTCGCCAGGTCGCCCTCGCTCCGCACGTAGGCGATCCCCTTCCGGGCGCCGTCCCAGCCGTGGAACTTGTGGTTCGGATTGTCGGCGGGATCGTAGTACTCGTTGGGGATGAGCCCGTCGGTCTTCGCGTCGTAGAGCAGCCGCGGTTGCGGCGGGAGCGCCGAGTCCGGCTCGAAGTCGAAGTGGATGTGCGGCGCGTACTCGTGGAGCCGGGAGCCGCGGCGGATCGACGCGTCCAGCTCGGAGACGACCGCGTCCCAGGCGCCCGTCTTCGACTGGCGCGCGGCCCACTCGGCCGCGAACCGCTGCGGCGCCGTCCAGAAGTGCGTCCAGCGCGCGCCGTGCCTTTCGGCGATGGCGTTCAACGCGTCCGGCTTCGCGATCATCTGGATCCGGTACTCCTCCGGGTCCATGAAATTGTTGCGGTTGCCGAGCTCGCCCGCCGCGCCGTAGTCGCCCGTCTTCTCGCCGCCGTCGAAGGTCTCGCAGTCCTCCGTCAGGACGTAGAAGAGCGTTCCGGGTTCGCGGATCCGGCACCGAGACGAGCAGGCGCTCCGAAGCGACCTCCATCCCGCCGCGGCGCAGGACGGCGGAGACCGGCCAGGGCCGGCCGAGGTTGACCTCGTCGGGCCTTCGCGCCGTGACGATCACGGGGTACGTCGCCGCTTCGCCCGGGCCGAGGCTCACCGGCGCCGTGCCCGGGGCCGCGACGTCGAGGCCGTATCCGTCGGGAGCCGCGATCTCGAGCTCGCCTTCGAGACGGTCCGGGCCGGCGTTGAAGACCTCCACCGCGAACGGCGCCGTCTCGCCGACACCGAGTGACGCGGTCGAAACGGACCAGCGCAGCGTCGGCCGGGTGGTCGGCGTCTCCGGAAGGCCTCGAGCGGCGGTGGGGCGGCCGCCGGCGCCTCCCGGCCCTCGGAAGAACGCAGCACGCGGACGAGTCCGCCGACGAACTCGGCCGGTGACGTCTTCGACGAGCCTCGCAAAGAGAGAAAGTGCCAGTACGTGAGCCGCAGCGCGCGCGCCACGGGACGAGGCAGCAGGCCGTCGAACCACCTCTCCCGGCGGGGCGACGGCGCGCCGATCGAAAGGGTTCCGGCGCGGATCGGCCTTTCCCGACTCGGGCTCGGCCGCGCCTCCGACGGGCCGCGCATGGATCACCGGGTCGTAGGGCCTCGGCCCCTCCGGACCGACGCAGGCGAAGACGAAGGCGCCCTCGACGAGCAGGTCGCGCTTCTCCCGGCTGTGCACGCGGTACGGGATACGCACGGACGCCCGCCGCATCGCATCGATCGACGCCGTCGCGAGCAGCGTCTCCCCTTCCTCGCAGGTGCGGCGCAGGACCACGTCGTTGGCCACGGCGGTCCAGGGATTGGCCTCCTCGCAGACGACGGCGAAGGCCGCCGTGCCGGCAGCGGCGATCGGGAGAACCCACTCCGGCGCGAGCCCGTCGCCCAACCGGGCGCCCCGGCTGTCGCGGAAGTTCAGGAACTGGAGCAGCCCGGGCCCCATCTCGACCAGGGCCTCGTCGCCGACCGAGAAGCGGAACGGGTCGACGCGACGCACGCTCAGAACGCGAGACCAGCGCACCCTCACGAGGCGATCCGTTCTCGTTCTGACGGGCGACCCATGGCGACGGAAGTCTATGACGCCTCGTCGGACCTCGCGAGAAGACGCCCCCGAACCGAGAGCTCGCGGAACGGAAGCCTTGCTCCTCCATATACTTGCGGCGCCATGGCCGCTCCCGCGCATCCTGCTCGCCGGCTACTACGGCTTCGGCAATGCCGGAGACGAGGCGATCCTCGCCTCGATCGTCGCGCACCTGCGGGAGCTGCGGCCGGACGCCGTGATCACGGTCGTCTCCGGCGATCCGCAGGAGACGGCCAGGACGCACGGCGTCGAGGCGGTCTTCTGGCGCGATCCGCTGGCGCTCGAAGACGCGCGCGCGGCAGGCCGACCTCGTCGTCATCGGGGGCGGGGGCCTCTTCCACGACTACTGGGGCTTCCCCGCCGACGCGATCCTGACGGACGCGCACTGGGGGCTGTCGTACTACGCGGCGCCGGCCGCGCTCGCGCTGCTCCACGAGAAGCCGCTCATGCTCTACGCGGTCGGCGTCGGGCCGCTCCTGACCGAGCCCGGCCGGCAGTTCACGAAGGCCGTCTGCGACGCCGCCTCCAGCATCACGGTCCGCGACGAAGACTCGAAGAGCGAGCTCGCCGCCCTGGGAGTGCCTCCCGAACGCGTCGAAGTCACCGCGGATCCGGCCTTCGCCTTCGTTCCGCCGCCGGAGGCCTCCGCGGAGACCGACGTCTCGCCCGCCCTCCCGGGAATGCGGCCGCGGCTCGCCGTCGCGCTCCGGCACTGGGACGTGGGCGTCGAGCCCGAGCGGTGGGAGGCCGCGGTCGCCGACGCTCTGGATCGGTTCCTCGAATCGACCGGCGGCGGCGCGCTCTTCCTCCCCTTCCAGCAGGAGTCCGTGGCCATCGAGAACGACGCCGCCGTCGCGCAGCGGGTGCGCGCGCGGATGCGCCGGGCGGAGGCCGCGGCCATCCTTCCGGGCGGGAGCTCGCCGCGGAGGCTCGCGGCCGCGATCGGCGACTGCGACCTCGTCCTCGCGATGCGGATGCACGCGGGGCTCTTCGGGGCGCTTGCGGGCATCCCCGTCGTCTCCCTCGACTACGACCCGAAGGTCTCGCGGTTCATGAAGCAGATCGGCCAGCCCGACTACGCCGTCGGGCTCGCGAGCGTCGCGGGCGAGGGCCTCGCGGCCGTCCTCTCGCAGGCCTTCGACGAGCGCGGCCGCTACAGCCGCCACCTCGCCGACCGGGTGAAGGGCCTCGCCGGCCTCGCCCGGCGAAACGCCGAGGTCGCGATCGAGCGCCTCGAGGCCGGCGCGTCGGCTCCGGCCGCGACGGACGGCCTCGTCGACCTGCTTCGGCGAACGGCCCGCTCGCAGTTCCGCGCCGAGCGCGGCCTCACGGTCACTCTCGGCGAGCGCGACCGGAGCCTTTCCTCCCTGACGAGCCGCCTGTCCGAGAAGGAGCGGGAGGCCGCCGGGCTCTCGCAGGCTCTGCGCGCCGCCGAGAAGCGCGCCGAAGAGGAGACGCAGCGGGGCCAGCGCGAAGCGGCGTTCCTGCAGAAGCAGCTCTCCGAGGTCCGAAACGAGATCCTCTCGATCCACACGTCGCGCTTCTGGAAGATCCTGTCGATCTACTGGGCCGCCGTCCGGCGCCTGCGCCGGCTCTTCGGAGGCGGCGGCGAAGAGCGCCGGGAGGGAACCGGCTCGGCGCCGTCCGCGATCGCCGCGCCGTCGCGGGCCCGCGCCCTCCCGCGCGCCCCGTCCCCCGCGCCGCTCTCGGCCGAGAACCTCTACGACGTCGCTCTGCCTTCCGATCATCGACTGGGACTTCCGCTTCCAGCGGCCGCAGCAGCTGATGGCGCGCTTCGCCGCGGCCGGGCACCGGGTCTTCTACGTGGCGCAGGCGTTCCGACAGGGCGGGCCGCCCTACGAGATCCGGAAGAAGCGCGAGAACGTCTTCGAGGTCTCGCTGCGGGGGCCGGCCCGCAACGTCTACAAGGAGAGCCTGGACGGCGCCGCGCGCGACGCCCTGTTTTCGGCGCTCGATCAGATGCGCCGCGACCTCTCGCTCGGAGCGACGGCGCTCGTCGTCGAGCTGCCCTTCTGGTGGCCGCTCGCGAAGAAGGCGCGCGAGGAGCTCGGCTGGCCGGTCGTCTACGACTGCATGGACGACCATTCGGGATTTTCGACGAACCGCCCCGAGATGGTGGACACGGAGAAGGACCTCCTCTCCGGCGCGGACCTCGTCGTCGCGTCCTCGATGCTCCTGGAACGCGCCGCGAAGGAAGCCAGCGGCAACGTCCTGCTCCTGCCCAACGCCTGCGACGCCGAGCACTTCGGCGAAGGTCGGCCGGGAGGTCCACGCGCGGCCCGTCGTCGGCTACTACGGCGCGATCGCCGACTGGTTCGACGCCGACCTCGTCGCCGACCTGGCCGAGCGGCGGCCCGACTGGGACTTCGTCCTCGTGGGCTCGACCTACACGGCCGACACGAGCCGCCTCTCGAAGCTCGCCAACGTGCAGCTTCCCGGGGAGAAGCCGTATGCGGAGATCCCGTCCTGGCTCGCCCGGATGGACGTCGCGCATCCTCCCCTTCAAGCGCCTGCCGCTGACCGAGGCGACGAGCCCCGTCAAGGCCTTCGAGATCCTCGCCGCCGGCAAGCCCCTCGTGTCCGTCCCGATCCCCGAGGTCGCGCCCATGGCGCCGCTCGTGCGCCTCGCCTCGACGGCGGAAGAGTTCGAACACGAGATCGCGGAGGCGCTCGACGAAGACGATCCGCAGGCGCGGCAGCGGCGCCAGGCCTTCGGGCGGGAGAACACCTGGCAGCGGAGGTTCGAGACCCTGGCGCCTGCCGTCCGGAGCCTCTTCCCCAAGGCGTCCATCATCGTCGTCACCTACAACAACCTCGCCTTGAACCGCCTCTGCCTCGAGAGCCTCTACGGCCGGACCGAGTGGCCGAACTTCGAGGTCATCGTCGTGGACAACGCGTCGCAGGACGGGACGCCGGAGTACCTGCGGGAGGCCGAGCGGCAGTACCCGAACCTGCGCGCCGTCTGCAACGACACCAACCGCGGCTTCGCCGCCGCGAACAACCAGGGCCTGAAGCTCGCGACGGGCGACGTCCTGGTCCTGCTCAACAACGACACCGTCGTCACCCGCGGCTGGCTGACGGCGCTCGAGCGCCACCTGCGCCGCGGAGCCGAAGCTCGGCCTGATCGGCCCCGTCACCAACGCCATCTCGAACGAAGCGAAGATCGAGGTCGGCTACGACGCGATCGAGGACCTGCCGGCCTGGGCCGAGCAGTTCACGCGCGAGAACGACGGCCACGTCTTCGCGATCCCGATGCTCGCCATGTTCTGCCTCGCGATGAAGCGCGAGGTCTACGAGACGGTCGGGGCGCTCGACGAGCGCTTCGGGGTCGGCATGTTCGAAGACGACGACTACAACCGCCGCGCCCGGGCCAAGGGCTGGGAGATCCGGTGCGCCCGGGACGCCTTCGTCCACCACTGGCAGAAGGCCTCCTTCCGGCTGATGGGCGAGAAGCAGTACCTCGCCCTCTTCGAGGAAAACCGCAAGAAGTACGAGCAGAAGTGGGGCGAGGCCTGGAAGGCCGAGGGCGTCGACGTCTGGAAGCGCGCGGACCTGGGCTTCTACCAGGAGCAGCTCGACGCCGTGCGCCGCCGCGTGGCAGAGAGCAAGGGCGCCGTCATCTTCCTGCCGTCCGTCGGCTGGGGCATCGCGCTCTTCCAGCGGCCGCACCACCTCGCGCGCACGCTCGCGCGGCAGGGCTACGTCGCGATCTTCGACTGCAGCAACGCCCACGACGACGTGAACGGGTTCAAGGAGATCGAGCCCAACCTCTTCCTCTTCCGCGGGCCCGAGGGCCTCCTCGAGCAGATCCCGGACGCCCTGCTCTGGGCGTTCCCGTACAACTGGCACAAGAAGGACGCCTATCCCCCGTCCACGCGCGACGGTCTACGACTGGATCGACGACCTGGAGGTCTTCCCCTACGACCGGCAGCTCCTGGAGAAGAACCACGCGCGGGCGCTCGCCGAGGCGACCGTCGTGGGCAGCGTGGCGCGCAAGCTGCACGAGCAGGCGCTCGCCGTGCGGCCGGACGCGGTGTACCTGCCCAACGGCGTCGAGTTCGAGCGCTTCGCCGACGGCGAGGCGCCGCTGCCCGAGGACAAGGAGCTGCGCGCGTTCCGCGAGTCGGGCAAGCCGATCGCCGGCTACTACGGCGCGCTCGCGGAGTGGTTCGACTACGAGCTCCTGGAGAAGGTCGCCCGCGCGCGCCCGGACTGGAACTTCCTCCTGATCGGTCCGATGTACGACCAGAGCCTGCGCGGCCAGCCGGTCTTGAAGTGCGACAACGTCCTCTGGCTCGGGCCGCGCGACTACCACTCGCTGCCCGGCTACCTGCGCCTCTTCGACGTCGCGACGATCCCGTTCAAGATCAACAACATCACGCTCGCGACCTCGCCGCTGAAGCTCTACGAGTACTTCGCCGGCGGGAAGGCGGCGATCACGACGCCCATGCCCGAGTGCGAGGCCTATCCCGAAGTGACGATCGTCCGGACCGCCGTGGAGTTCGCCGCGGCGCTCGATCCCGCCCGCGAGAGAGGGACGCGACCCCGCCTTCCGCGAACGCGTCCGCCAGATCGGCCGCGAGAACTCCTGGAGCGAGCGCGTCGCAACGGCCTTCGCGGCGCTCGGAAGAGTGTCGTCCGGCCCTCCGCTCCCCCTCTCCCGGCGGGAGAGGGTCGGGGTGAGGGGCATTCCTCCGGACCCGTTGCCCCCCTCACCCTCCCCTCTCCCCCCGTCGGGGGGAGAGGGACTCCCTCAGACCGCGACGACGGGCGTTTCCGCGGCATGTCGTCCCTTCCGGGGCGCTGCAACGTGTGCGGGAACGACACGCGCTTCTACTACACCGACCCGCTGCTCTTCCGCGAGTCGTTGACCTGCGCCCGCTGCCTGACGACCAGCCGCTACCGCTCGATCGCGCGCGGGATCCTGCGGGCCGTGAAGGACCTGGCCGGCGTCGACGCGGCGAGCCTCGCGGCGCTCGCCGCCACGCCGTCGACCCGGCCGCTCGCCGTGTACGACACGCAGGTCGCGTTCTATGGAGAAGGCAACGCCTACCCGATCCCGGACCTGCTCTCCCGCTGCGCCTGGATCGACGTCGCGACTTCCCGCTTCGAGCCGCGGCAGAAGCGCGGCAAGAAGCTCGGCGGCCACGCGACGAACCAGAACCTGGAGGCGTTGACGTTCCCGGACGCTTCCTTCGACGTCGTGATCACGAGCGACGTCCTCGAGCACGTGCGCCTGGACGAGCGTGCGCACCGGGAGATCCGCCGGGTCCTGAAGCCGGGCGGCGTCCACCTCTTCACCGTCCCGCACTTCCGCGACCGGACGACCTTCACGCGCGTCGAGGTCGTCGACCCCGAGGACCCCTCTTCCGATCGCTTTCTGACCGAGAAGGAGTACCACGGCGACGCGAATTCCGAAGGAGGCCGCGCGCTCTCCTACCGCTCCTACGGCATCGACCTCGACGACCGGCTCGCGACGCTCGACTTCACCGTCGACTACACGATGGACGAGTTCCCCGAGATGGGCATCCGGAATACCGAGCTCTTCTATTGCCGGCTGGAGCCGCGGATTCCCGCCGCCGGCGGGTCCGGGTCCCCCCGCCGAGCCGTCGAAGGCGGGTGAGGGACTCCGCCCGGGCCGTCGCGCGCCTCGCGGATCCGCGCGCGACCCGCACGACGGCGCTTCTCCTCGCCATCGCCGCCCTTTCCCTCGTTCCGCGCCTCTGGCTGGCCTCGCACCTCCCCCTTTCGCACAACGGCGCCTGGCACCTCTTCGCCTCGCGAAACTTCGACCGCGAATTCGCCAGGATCGCGCATCCTCCGCTCTTCCTCCTCCTCCTCAAGGCCTGTGACGCCGTCAGCCACTCGCTCCTGGCGTACCGGCTCGTGCCGCTGCTCGCGGGCGCGGCGTCGGTCTACCTCGTCGGCCGCGTGCTCGACCGGCTCGGATGCCGCCCGGCCTCGAGCGCTCTCGGCGCGCTGGCTGCCGCCGTTTCCATCACCGCCGTCGCGCTCTCCTGCATCGTCGAGGGCTACACGCTCTGCGTCTTCTTCGTGGTGGCGGCGTTCTTCTTCTACCTCGACCTGATCGGCGTGGACCGCCTCCCGCCGCTGCGCAGCCGGATCGCGTTCTCCGCATTCGCCTGCCTGGCGCTTCTGTCCGAGTACGTCGCCGGGCTGTTTCTCGTGGCCTGCGCGGCGGCGCCCCTGCTTGCCGCGGGGATCGACCGGGAGTACCGCCGGAAGCTCCGGCTCGCCCTTCCCCGGCGCCTCGCGGCCGACCTTCTGACCCTGCTTCCTCCCGCGGCCGTGGGGCTCGCGCTGTACGCGCTCCTCGCGAAGCGGTGGGCGACGAGCCTGAGCGGGCTGCCGCTCTTCTATTTCCGCCCGGGCACCGAGACCGCCGCGGACTTCCTCGTCCGCAACGCCGGGCACCTGGTCAACCTCTTCTCACCTTTCCCGCAGGTGCGGTACGGGGCCATCACGCTGGGAGCGTTCCTGGTTTTCGTCGTCGCCGTTCCGGTGGCCGGGAGGCGTTCGGAGAAGGGCGCGCCCGACCGGCTCTTTCCGGCGCTCGTCCTGGCGGCCCTTCTGGGCGCCGGAGCGGCGGCTGGCCTGCTCGGCCGGTACCCCTTCGGCGGAACGCCGCGGCACCAGGTTCTCCTTCTCTTCTTTGCACTGCTCGCCGGTTTCGTCGCCTTCGACGGCCTCCTGCAGCGGGCCGGTGCCCGCGGTCGCCGGGCAATGGTTCTCGCGTGCGCCGCCGCCATGGCCTGGAACGCCATGGCGAGCCGCGAGCGCATCCGCGACATCGGGCGCGATGAGCCCTTGAACGCCCGCGCCGGCATCTTCGAAAAGAACCTGATCGGAACCCCGATCGTCCATCTCGACCTGATGAACTTCATCGGGTTCTTCATGGACTTCCACGCCTGGAACAGCCGCTACGCCGGGCGCGTCTCGGACAACCCGCTGGTCGAGCGCTACGAGTTCTCCCGGGACGGGCGGACGATCACCGTGCTGGCCCACCGCTGGATCTGGGTCATGGACTTTCGCAAGCCCGGGCTCTACTGGGAGCTCCGGGCATCGGTCGGAAAGTGCGGGAGCGCCTGTGACACGGTCTTCTGCGTCTACCGCAACCTGTACGACCGGCCCCGGACTCCGCTTCCGGAAGTCGACCGCAGGCAGCTGCGGGTGGAGATCCCGGCGCTGGCCTCGGCAGCGGGATTGAAGGCCGGCGCCGTCAGGTTGACCGACGACTTCGTCGAGGCCGAGGTCTGCGCGCCGCCCTGATCAGGGCGCGCGCCGGACGAACTCGAACCTCGCCGGCGCCGACCGGCCCCAGCTCCAGCCCCGATCCGGAGCCACGGCCAGGACCTCGATCGTCACCAACCGGCCCGGCCTGTCGGCGGCGGTCGCGACCGGGACGTCGATCCATCCCGCACCCGGCTCCGCGCCGACGTCGTGGCGCAGCGCCTCCCGGCCGTCCACTTCGACGCGTTCCACCATCCGTCCGGGCAGGCCGCCGGCCGCGTAGGCGTCCTCGATGCGCAAGCCGAGCGACTCGCCCGGGCCGAGAGCCGGCAGCGTGCATACGACGCGCGCGCGGTCGCCCGGAGCGGGGTCCGCGGAAAAGGTCTCGATCCTGGCGAGCTGCCACTCGAGCCCGGACAGCCGGCCCGAGTCCATGTCGCACCACACGGGCCGTCCGCCGGCCACCGCGAGCGGGAACCGGTAATGCCGCGGCAGGTCCGGATCCCGCCGTTCGACGGCGGCCTGGAGCCTCGGAACGAAGGCCACGAGCGCCAGCGGCACGGCGAGGACGAGCACGGCGAGCGCCGCGCGCGACTCGCGGCGAGACGCTTCGCCAGAGAGGAACCGCGAGCGGGATGGCGAGCAGCTGCAAGGCCGTCGCGGGAACGAGCAGCCGGGACATCGGAGACACGATCGCCTGGAGCGCGACCTTCAGAATGACCGCCGCGCCGAGCGCGAGCAGCGCGGGGCTCCGGCGCGCGAACGCGAGCACCATCGCCGCCGCGAAGAGGCCCTGCAGCAGGCCCATCTCCGCGTAGAGCCAGGGACGCAGGATGCGGGACGCGCGCGCGCCCGACTCCCTCGAGGCCGCCGGCAAGGCCTCGGGGCTCGCCAGGCTCCAGAAGAGGTTTTCCGCGTCGCTCTTGATCGCGCCCCGCGCCGTCTGCGTGGCGATCCGCAGCGCGTGGAAAGCCGGGCGGCGCCTCGCCTCCGCGAAGGCCAGAGACGCCGCGCCCGCTCGGAACCGCTCCGGATCGAGGAGCAGCTCCGGCGCGGTCGTCGCGGCCCAGGGTCGCGGGTCGATCCAACCCGCCGCGAAGGCCCCCGGCATGAAGCTTCCGATCAGGGCGAGGCCCCCGTGCTCCGTCGTCAACGCGAAACGGCCGGTCGCGCGCTCACGCTGGACGGCGAGAAGGACGATCGGAACGCCGGCGGCGAGCAGCAGCCGGGCGAAGTCCCGCCGGCGCCGCGCACCGTGGCGTGAGAAGGCCGCCGCCACGGCGAGCGGCAGGAGCACGAGGAGCATCTCCTGTCGGATCGCCACGGCGAACGCGTACAGAAGACCCGCCGAAATCGGGTACGCGCGGCCGGCGGGCAGCAGGAGGCGCCGAACCGCGAGCGACGCGAGGGCCACGGTCGGAACGAGCACCCAGTTGTCCTGCGCGACCACGCCGGAGAAGGCGATCTGACCCGGCCAGAGCGCGAGCAGCAGGCCGGCGCAGAAACGCAGCGGAAACGAGACCGCGCCGCGCCACAGCAGGAAGGGAAAGAGCGGAAGCAGTCCCGTCCAGACGGCGGTGGCTTCGCGCGCCGCGGCGACCCCTCCATCGGGCAGCGCCCGGAAGAGCATCGCAAGCAGCATCGGCAGTCCCGGGTTGAACTGGACCCAGAACCAGCCCGGCGCCGACAGGCCGGAGGCGAGCAGGTGTTTGCCGAAACCGATGAGCGCCTGAAAATCAGAGAACGGGAGCGTCGGAAAGGCGCGCGTGAAGGCGAGGCGCGCTGCCGACGCCCAGAAGCAGGAGCACGAGCGCGCCGAGCAGCTCCCGACGGCCGGAGGCAGGAGGAACGGCCGGCGACGCCACGGAGCTATTCTTCACGCCGGCGGCATTTCCGCAACCGCCGGACCTCCGGCGAATCTAGAATGCATCGAGATTGAGCCAGATCTCGGGCGCTTCCGCGCGGATGCCTCCCGGCGCCGTGTTCCGCCGCAGGCTCCTGTGGATTGCGGCCGCGGGCCTGCTGCTGCGCGTCGCCGTCGTCCTGACGGTGCCGACACAGCCGACGTCGGACTTCTGGTCCTACTACCACCGGGGATTGAACCTCGCCCAACACGGCCGGTACGAGGCGTTCCTCGGCCGTGCCGACGCGACCTATCCGCCCCTCTATTCGATGCTGCTCGCCGTGACGTTCCTGGGAGCGCCGGCGCACACGCTGCTGGCGGGCAAACTCCTGAACTGCGTCCTCGGAGTCGCGACCATCCTGATCGGAGCCCTCATCGCGCGCCGCCTCGGAGGCGACCGCGCGGGCCTCATGGCCGCCGGCTTCCTCGCCTTCTTTCCGCGCTCGCTGCTCTTGCCCTGTCTGCTCGCTTCCGAGAACCTCTTCTCCCCCCTCCTGCTCGGCGTCGTCCTGATCGTCCTGGCGGGAACCCGCACCGAAAAGGCCTGGCGACCGGCGGCGGCCGCCGGAGTCGCCATCGCCCTGGCGGCTCTGACCCGCACGGTCGGCTACTACCTCGGCGGACTGTGGCTGCTCGCGGCGGTCGTCCGGCGCAAGAAGCTCCGGACCGCCGTCCTGGAGACGCTCCTCGTCCTCGCGGTCCAGCACGCGGTCATGTTGCCCTGGGCCCTCCGAAACGAAGCGCGGCTCGGCCGATTCACGTTTCTCAACACGGCGGGGGCCTACGGCCTGTTCGTCGGCAACAACCCGCACGCCGACGGCCTCTGGTACGACGCCCGCGAGGACCTGGAGAAGGAAGAGCCCGGTGTCCTCGCGAAGGGAGACCTCGCGATCAGCGAAGCCTCCGACCGCGCCGCCCGACGGTGGATGCGCGAGAACCCGGGTCGCGCCGTCGCGCTGTATTTCAAGAAGTTCGGCATCATCTTCGCCCAGAGCGACCTGATCGCGAGCTTCGCGGTGAGCGCGCGCGGCGTCGAGCCACCGACACCCGGCCTCGACGTTCTCCCCGGCCCGCACTGGCTCAAGACGCAGCTGTTCGAATTGACGACCCTGCTCAAGGTCGCCGGCTGGCTCGCGATCCTCCTCGGCGTGCTCGGATACGCGGGCCTTCTCTCCAGGGCGCTATCGACGCGTCGCGCGGCAGACCTCGTGCCCGCCCTCGTGATGCCGGCCGCGGCGCTCTACGTGCCCGTGATCTCGGCGCTCATCGCGGTCAACGGGCGCTACCGCTGGCCCGTCGAGGACCTCATCCTCCCGGTGGCGGCGTTCGCCGTCGTCCGGATTCGCGACCGGATCCATGCCGGCCGGGGCGCGCAGGCCGCCGCGGAGGCCTCGTTGCCACGGTCCCTCGGCCCCGCGGGCCGCCTGTCGCGGTTCGAGGCGGCGGTCCTCCTGATCGCCGCGGCGATCGTCGCCTATCAGCTCTTCCTGCCGCCGATCGTCGGCCTCGCCGACGACGGCGACTTCTCGAAAATCATCGGACAAATCGGCCTGCAGCACCCGACCGAGGACTTCCAGGCCCGCTACTACGGCTACCTGCAACAGACCTACGACGTCGGACTTCGCTGGTGGCAGAGCGGCTACCGCAGCTCGGAGCTCCTGCTCGCCGCCGTGGCCCGCTTCTACGCGAACGGGCTGGCGAGGCACGGGACCTTCGACATCCGGGTCCTCGGCGCTCTGCACGCTCTGCTGTTTCTCGGGGGGCTCGGCCTCCTGCTCGTCGGAAGCCGTGGCCTGCGCCCGGCGACCCGCGTCGCGTTCGCCGCACTCCTGGTCTTCGTCTTCACCGACGTCGGGTACACGGCACTGGACAACTCGTTCTACTCGGCGGCGGCATCCTTCCTGTTTCTGTTCCTGCTTTCGGGAATCGTCCTCTGCTTCGCCAGCGGTCGCTCCTCGGGAATGCTCTGCGCCGCGTACTGGATCGCGGCGCTCGCGTTCGTGACGTCGAAGCCCCAGGAGAGCCTGCAAGCGCCGCTTCTCGCGATCCTCGCGATCCTCCTCGCACGGGAAAAGCGAGGACCGGCGCGAGGGAAAGCGACGATCTGGCTCGCCGCGGCGCTCTGCGTCTGCGGCGCCTTCACCTACTTCCGGACTCCCCTGCAGATCAAGACGGAGGCCCTCTACAACGTGCTCTTCCAGCAGCTCCTCCCGGGCTCGCCGACGCCGCGCGCGGACCTCAAGGAGCTGGGCCTGCCGGACTCCTGGAGGGCCTACTACCTCACCCACGCCTACATGCCCACGGCCGGCATCCGGGATCCCGCCTTCCGCGACGAGTTCCTCAGGCGCTTCGGCTATCGGCGCCTGCTCGCCTTCTATCGGCGCCATCCCGAGCGGGCGGCGACGATCCTCAAGACGGCGGCTTCCCAGGCCTTCGTCCTGCGGCAGGAGTACCTGGGCAACTTCACGCAGGCTGCCGGAGGCCGGCCGCGGCAGTGGAGCCGCGCCTTCGGCGCCTGGAGCGCCTGGAAGGCGCGGCTCGGCCCGTCGGGCCCGTGGCTGCTCCCCCTCTTCTGGACGTTGAATCTGGCCGGCGCCTTCGCCATCCATCGCCGCTCGCCGGACGCGCAGCGAAGGTGCCTGGCAGCGGCCATGGCGGTTCTGGTCGCCCTGTCGGTCACCGAGTTCGTCGTCTGCGCGCTCGCCGACTCCCTGGCGGACGTCGCCCGGCACCTGCACGCCTTCAATGCGATGACGGACCTCTGTCTGATCGCCGACGTGTTGTGGCTCGCCTCGGCGGCGGTCTTTCTGGCCCGGGCGTTCGCCCGGGGCAGCGCCCTCGCGCCGCGGCTCGACGCGGGCGCTACGGCAGATTGAACGTCCGCGCCAGAAACACCGCCATCTCGCCCCGCGTGTTGAGGCGGTCCGGGCAGTAGATCCCCGCGCCGCAGCCCGACGTGATCCCTTCCGCGTAGAGCCGCTCGATCCAGCCGGCCAGCGGATGCGAGACGGGCACGTCGGAGAAGACACCGGTCGGGCTCGGCGGCACGTAGGAGCTGTCGTGCTTGGCCCGCAGGAGCAGGACGGCCATCTCCGCGCGGCTGACGGCCGTCGACGGGCAATACGTGAGCGGCGAGGGAACGCAGGCGTCGATGATCCCTTCCGCGTAGAACTGCTCCATCCAGTTGGCGAACATCGCGTTGGCCGCCACGTCGGTGAAGACCTGGCCCGAGGCCGCGGGCGGCGTGTATCCGGACCCGTGCTCGCCCCGCAGGACGAAGACGGCCATCTGGTCGCGGTTGACGGCCCAATCGGGGCAGTAGTTGTTCCCGCCGCAGCCGGTCGTGATGCCGTTCTTGAAGATCTTGACGACCGCGTTGTGGAAGATGTGCGACACGGGAACGTCCGCGAAGTCGTAGAAGTAGCCGCCCGCGAGCGTCGCGTTCTTCGTGTCCGGGTTCGTCACGAGCACGTCCACCGTCCCCATCGCGTGCGCCGGCGTGCGGCCGGTGATCGTCGTGGCCGTGACGTTCGTGACGGTCGCCACGGAACCTCCGATCCGGACGGTCAGGCCCGCCTGGAAGTTCGTCCCCGTGAGCGTGAAGGTGGTGTTCCCCGAGGGCGTTCCGGTCGGGGGCGAGAACGTCGAGACGGTCGGCGCCGGCAGGTTCGCGCAGGAGGTCAGGCCGTCGCCGTAGAGCCAGCGGATGGCGTCCTGGTCGTCCGTGCCGAGCGTCGTCCGGTTCTGCGCGTAGGAGCGCATGATCGCCGCGCTCTCGTCGCCGCGGCAGGTGTCGTGGACGGAGACGTTCTGGTCGGAATGGCCGAGCCCGAGGGTGTGGCCGAGCTCGTGCGTCAGGACCGACTGCGTCGTCACCGATCCGAAGGCGTTGGCCGTCGCGTAGCAGCGCAGCCACACTTCGCCCGAGGTGATCGTGTAGTAGCTGTCGCCGCGCCAGCTGTTGCCGCCTCCGCCCTTCGGGCCGCCGCAGCCGATGACGCCGCCGGAAGAGGTGATGCACGTGCTCCAGCCGCACGACGAGCTCGTGGCGGACATGTGGATCGGGCTCGGGCCGCTCGCGCTCACCGTGTAGTTGATGCTCGAGTTGGGGTCGTTGGTCCACGTGGCGAGCGCCCCGGTCGCTTCCGCGACGCCGCCGCCGGTCATGTTGGCCGTGCCATCCAGGGACCAGGCCTCGGTGGCGCCGTCGTTGTAGCGCCAGAAGCTGTTGTTGATGTTGCCCCAGTGCGGCACCAGTCCCTTGCGGGCCTCGGCGTGGACGACGGGTGAAAGGACTCCGACGGGAGCGGCTCCGGCCACGCGCGTGGCGACGGCTCCGGCGTCGAGAAAGTCGAGGAACGGCGTGAGCTCCCGCGGCGCTCGTCCGACTCCGCGGAGAGCGCAGAGGACATCCGCTCGGGCGAGACGAGGGACAGGGGCTCCCCTTCCTCCGAAGGGTCGATCCGGTCGGGCGCGCCGGGCGCGCGGCGCACCGTCACGCCCGGGTGGTCGCCGATCGAAAGGTCCGGAACGGCGAAGAAGCGCCCGCTCTCGTCGCGGGCCACGGTGAACTTGCCGAGCAGCATCTCGGCGGTCTGGAAGTCGCCTTCGGGCAGGGCGAGCGCGAAGACGATCACTTCGTCGCCGACCTTGTACTCGGGACGCCCCCACATCTTGAAGAAGCGCCCGTCGGGAAGAACGCCGCCCGCCTGCCGCAGCACGAGGTCTCCCGCGACCGATCCTTTCCAGACGCGCAGGGGCCGGACGAACGTCACCGTTTCGGGCCAGCCGTCGCGCGCCTCGACGGTCTCGCTCGAGCCGACGATCCCGTGCACCACGACGTCGGCGCGGCGGAAGAGCTCGCGGTCGGAGATCGGAACGACCGTCGTCGCGGCGAGTGTGCCCGCCAGGGCGAGCACGCCGATCGCGACGAAGACGGTCCGCCGGGCGATTCTCAGTTCAGCGGGTCGCACTTTCATTCATCCCCTCCAGGCCACGCACAGACTTTTCCCATTGGTACATACGGTGGAGAAGCAAGAAACAAACCCCTTCCCGAGGCGGCTAAGTCACTGCGAGGAATGAGGGTATTCCGGCGACGACGGGCGAAAACTGGCGCGCGCACCGCCGCGGAACTGACAATCGCGGTCACGCCTGTCCGGAGGGACAGCGGCCAGTGCGAATGGCACGAAGAGGCTACGAGCATGGGTCCTCATGCTCGACGCCTCTCTTCGGCCGCCTCTCGATCGGGCGACAGGCGAGGCCGAAGAGAAGGGTCGGCTCCGGGAGGATACCGGAGCCGACCCGGAATCGAAAGCGCTACAGCCCGAACGTCAGACGAACGAACTTGGCCATCTCGCCGCGCGTCACGGTGCCGGTCGGACAGTAGAACGGAAGCGGCACGCCCGTCGCGCAGCCCGACGTGATGCCTTCCGCCTTCAGCCGCTCCATCCACTTGGCGAGCAGCGTCGTCGTCTGCACGTCACCGAACACCGTCCCGGTTGGAGCCCCCGGATCGAAGCTCGACCCGTGCTTGCCGAGCAGCAGGAACTTCGCCATCGCGTCCCGCGTCACGTTCTGCGTCGGGCAGTAGGGCGGCGGCGAGCCGCCGGCGCAGCCGGTGGAGATGCCTTCGTGCCCGAACTGCTCCATCCATTTCGCGAAGGTCGTGGTCGTGAAAACGTCCGAGAACACCGTTCCCGTCGCCGCCGGCGGGTTGTAGGTACCCCCGTGCTCGCCGCGCAGGATGAAGACCGCCATCTGGTCCCGCGTCACGAGCTGTTCCGGACAGTAGATGCCCACACCGCAACCCGTCGTGATCCCGGCGCGGAAGACCTTCTCGACCGCCAGGTGGTAGAGGTACGCCCTGCGGCACGTCGGTGAAGTCCGCGAACCAGCCCTTGACGAGCGTCCCCGACGCGGTGCTCGGGTTGGTCACGACGACGTCGTGGAGCGCGCCCGCCGGCAGCGCCGGCGTCTTGCAGGTGATCGACGTCGGCGCGACGACGACGTTGGTGGCGTTCTGGCCGCCAATCTTCACCGTCGCGCCCGCTGCGAAATTCGTCCCCGTGATCGTCACCGACGTCCCGCCGCCCGCGGGACCGGAGGTCGCCGCGATCGCCGAGACGGTGACGCTGCCGGGCAGCGGCGTCTGCGTCCGGGTGGGCGTGCGCGTCGCCGTCGCCGTCGCGGTCGGCGTCTGCGTGCGCGTGAAGGTGTTCGTCGGCCCGGGGACGGTGGGCGTGTTGGTCGGCGTCCGGCGTGGGCGTCTGCGTGATCGTCGGCGTGCGCGTCGCCGTTGCCGTGCTGGTCCGGGTGGGCGTGCGCGTCGGAGTCCGCGTCGCCGTGTGCGTGGGCGTCGGGCCGCCGCCGCAGGAGTTTCCGGTGTCGCTCTCGCTCCCGTAGTACCAGCGGGCGAAGTCCTGGTCGTCGGTCCCCAGGTTGGCATTACCTCGGAGGGGATCGAGGGAGGCGGTCATGATGGCGCCGGCCTCATCGCCGTCGCAGGCGTCGTTGGCGTTCTGAAACTGGTCCGAATGCTGGGCGCCGAGCGTGTGACCGAACTCGTGGGTCAGGATCGCCTGCACCGTCATCGAGTTCAAGACGTTGGCCTGCGTCCAGCAGCGGAGCCAGACTTCCGGAAATACGGTGGGGGCGAAGGCCGGCTTGCTCAGGATCTCGTCGTGACAGGTGCCGCGCCAGAGACCGGCGATGCCGCTGCCGGACTGGCACGCCGGATTGGTGTTGAAGGCGGGCGCCGCCGCCGCAGCCGACTGTCCCGGAATCCGTGGGCCCGAAGCAGGTGGTCCAGCCGCACGGGGCGGTCGTCGCCTCCATGTGGACCGGGTTCTTCGTCGTGTCGGCCGTGTACGTGTAGTTGATGCTGGAATTCGCTTCGTTCCTCCAGGTCGCCATCGCGTTCTGCATCTCGGCGTCGCCGTTGCCCGTCATCTGCTGGTTACCGTCGCGATACCACTGCGCGGTGGCGCCGTTGAACCAGCGATCGGGGTTGCCGCCGCTCTTGTCACTCACGTTCGCCCAGTTCGGAACGAACCCCCTTCGCAGCTCCTCGTGCACGACGGGCTCGAGCCTTCCGGCCGGCGGCCGCGAGGCGGCCTGCCGTCCCGAGGCGCCGTTGCCGAGGTAATCCAGGAACGCCGTCATCTCACGCGCCGGGCCGGTCGAGTCGGGCTCGGCCTGGGTCTCGAACCGCCGCGGCGCGAAGCGGGCCGAGGGCGACCGCTCGAAGTCGGGCCGCAGCTCGGCGATCTCCGGAACCGGCCGCGGGAGCACGATGTTGCTGCGAGCCCGCGCGCGCAAGGCCGGGCACCGCATAGAGAACGCCGCTCTCGTCGCGCTCCACGGCGAACTTGCCGAGCACCATTTCGGCCGTCTGAAAGTCGCCTTCGTCCCGCCCGATCGGCGAAGACCACGACCTCTTCGCCGACGGTGTACTCGGGCCGGCCGGCAAGGTGGTAGACGAACCCTTCGGAAAGCCGGCCGCCGACCTGGTGCAGCACGAGCGAGCCCTGCAGCTGTCCCTTCAGGACGCGCAGGGGCCGGATGACGGTGACCGTCTCGGGCCACCGCTCCCCTGCGACCACGTCGCTCGACATGACGATGCCGTGCACGACCACGTCGGCACGCGCGAAGATTTCCCGGTCTCGCATCGGAATGAACGTGGCGCCCGGAAGCGGAGCCGCCGAAAGGATCGCGGCCCCCGCGAGGATGGTCGCGAGCCAGGACCGGTTGGGGCGTCGTGCGCTCATGGAGGACCCCTTTCAGGCGGCCGCGGGCCGGGTTCGGGTTAGGATGCGGCCGCTCGTCCCTGCGGGCGGGCGCATGAGGAAGGCTTGATCCGCACAGCGTGGCGCCTCGCCATCGGTCTTCTGATCCTTCCGCCCTTCGCCGCGGCCGGACAGTCCGTCGTCGGGGCCTGGGAATCCGTCGAGCGAAGCCCCGGGGGTGTCGGCGAGTTCATCGAGTTCCGGCCCGACGGAACGGCCTACCAGGTCTCGGCCGCGATGGGCGACGCGACGTACCGGCTCGACGGCGAGTGGCTCCTGACCTTCTGGAAGGACCGCGAGAGCGGGAAGACTTCGGCGCTCGCCAACCGGGTGGAGTTCGAGGGGTACGACCTGCTGCAGAAGGACGAGCAGGGAAATCTCGTCTCGCGGCTTCAGCGCACGGGCCTCGGCCGGGAGCGGCCCCCCCGTCGAGGGGATCTGGTGCTCCGAGGACGGGCCCGGGCTGACGACGTTTACGGAGTTCACCGCCGCCGGCGACATGTTCATTCGCCTGCCCATCCGCTCCCTGCTCGGGCGTTACTGGCTCTCGGGCGACCAGCTCGCCGTCGAGCTCGCGGAATCGACGCGCAAGGAGTTCCAGTTCCAGGTGGCCGGAGACCTCTTGACGGTGACGCCGGCGGGCGGCACGGCGAGGCAGTTCCGGCGCGCCAGATCCACCGTCCTCGGCTCGCACCCGTAACGTCGCGGCGACAGGCCGCTCGGACCTCGGGCGGACGTTCAGCCCGGTCTGGCGGCGCGCCCCGCGCCCCAACGGAGCCCCGACCGGCGGCTGCATGGTTCCTGCGCTCAGCCTATCCAACGACTCTCGCGGGCCGCAAGCCCCCACCAAGGTGCCGCCGGGGGTTCGCGTCTATGGGCCGTAGAGTGAGAGGCCGAAGGCGTTGGAGAGAAACTTCGCCATCTGGTCCCGGGTCACCGGCAGGCTCGGGCAATACAGGGTGGCGGCGCAGCCCGCGATGACGCCTCTGGCCCACAGGAAGTGGACGCTCTTGCAGAAGGTGTCGGAGACCGGCACGTCGGTGAAGTGGATGCTCGGGCTGGCGGAACTGCAGCTGTAGGAGAAGCCGGTCACGGGATCGGGCCCGTAGGCCAGGGGGACCGAGGAGCCTCCTCCGGGGCCACGATCGACCGGGCGATGAACGCCGCCATCTCCTCGCGGTTGACGCCCCCCGACGGACAGTACTGGGACGCCGCGCAGCCGAGCGTGACGTTCTGCCCCGCGATGTAGTGAACGTGCCGGCAGAAGGTGTCCGTGGGCGCGACGTCGGAGAAGAGCGAAGTCCCGCCCGACCCGCAGAAGTAGGGCGCCCCGCCGAGGGTTCCTCCCGCGGGCACCGCCGCGCCGCTGCCCGCGATCCCCTTGGCGAGGAAGATGGCCATCTGCGAGCGCGGCACCGCGTCGCTCGGACAATACGCCGCGGCGGCGCAGCCCGACGTGATGCCGCTGTGAAGCAGCGTCTCGATTTTCTTGTAGAAGGGTTGCGAGCGAGGCACGTCGGTGAAGCTGTCCCCGACGTGGAGCGCCCACGTCCGGGCGAGGCCGGCCGAAAGCGATTCCTGAAAGGACGCGTCCCAGTGCGTCAACGGGCGCGAGGCGGGGCTCGAGACCGTCATCTGGTCGCAGTCGAGCGGTCGCGCCGTAGCAGTCGCGGGTGGCTCCGGCGGCCACGGTGCCGTAGTCGGCCGAGCCATCGTTGATGGAGTACGTCGGCCCGGAAGGACCCGTCAGCGCCGATGCGGTGCCCGTCAGCGCCGAGGGTGCGGCGCCGGTGTTCTTCCACGCGGGGGCGACCATCACCCGCTCGCCGGGCTCGAGAACGCCGTTCAAGTTCGAGGACGTGCCGGCGGCGGAATGCTCGTCGACGCCCATCGGCTTGCCCACGAAGGCGGGCAGCACGCAGCACGACGTGCCGTCGGCGACGGCGATCGAGTCGATCCACCAGCCGGCACCGCTGATGCTGCTGTCGGAACCCAGGCGCCAGCGCAGCTGGATCGTGTGGCCGGCGACGTTGGGCCCGAGGTCCGCGACCGTCGTGAAATAGCCGTAGCTCGTGCCCGTCCAGGCCGGCCGGCCGCCGATCGGGTTGCCGAATCCGCTCGCGAGCACCGCCGTGTAGCCCCCGGACTCGAAGGCGCCCCCCACCGACGGGCTCGTGACATCCGTGAAGGCTCCGCCGTTGATGTTCGGCGAGGACACTTCGAGAACACCGCCGTCGAAACCCTCGTCCAGGTCGATGCGGTTGCGGAAGGTGACGCGGGCCGCCGCCGTCTGGACGGCGAAGGCGGGGCTCGTCAGGCGCTTGTCGGACGCGGAGCCCGGATCGACGACGAACCCCGCGTTGGGCAGCGTGTCGGGGTTCGAGGTCGTCGTCCTCCAGAGCGCCGACCCGGACGCGTTGGCCGCGGTCCAGCCGGCCGGCAGCGCCGGAGCGGTCACGCCGTCGAAGTTCTCGACGAGCGGGACGACCGGGGCTCCCAGCGTGAAGTCGAAGGCCGCCGTGCCGAGATTTGCCGCGCCATCCTGCAGCGCCAGCGTCGCGACGAGCGTCGCCCCGCAGCTTCCCGAGGCCCGGAACGTGAAGGGACGGCACACCGGGCCGCCTCCGGGCGCCATCGCGCCGAAGGCCTGCGGGCCGCTCGGGCTCGCGACGCCTCCGGAGGACTGCAGGGTGCCGACGAGGGCCGTCGTTGCCGCGGCGCCGACGTCCAGCGAGGCAGAGGTTGACCGTGACCGTCTCGCCCGGATCGATCGCGCCGTTCCCGGGCGGGCATTCTTCGGCGCGCAGGGCCGATCCGCCGGGCGCGAGGACGGGCACCGCCGTCATGCAGAAGTCCGCCGTCACGACGTTGCCCGCCGCAACGGTGAAGCCCTGCGTGTGCGTGGTGTATCCGGCGCGGGCGGCCGTGACCGTGTACGAGCCCGGAGCGACCGTGAAAGCGTAGGCGCCCGAGGCGTCACTCGCCCGCAGGTACCCGTCCGGCGTCGTCAGGACGACACCCGGACAACGGGCCGCCCGATCCGCAATCGGTGACGGTCCCCTGGATCACCGCCTTGCCCGCCGCGGCGCAGCCGGGGTACTTGAAGCTGCCGACCCGCGTCTGCCAGTTCTGGCTGCTCGAGGAGGCGTAGTACTCGTTGGTGTACCAGAACGTGCACTCGTCGGAAGGATCGACGCTCATCGCGCTGTAGTCGCCCCAGCGGCTGGCGGGATTCTGCTGAGACCCGGCGCCCGCCTGAAGCAGCGCCTCGCCCTGAGCGAGCGTGCCGGCCGGATCGGCCGCGAGGCGGCCGGCGTAGAGGATCGACGGAAAGCCGGCGAGGGACGGCGCGTTTGGCGGGCTCGCGCACGGGATCGGCCGGACAGGAAGCGGAGAAGCCGAGCGCCAGATCGCCCAGGTGATCCTGGGCCGCCGAGCCGAGCCAGATGTCGCGGCCCGCGGCGCCGTTGCCGGAGCCCGGCGCGTACGTGCCCTCGGTCTGCACCGTCACGGCGCCCGTCGCCGGGTTTCGCCGCAGCTCGACCCAGCGAATCCCGGCCTGGTACTTCGAAACGTCGCCGGTCGGATCCTGGCCGCTGACGTTGACCATGAAGTTGAGGACGAGGGACTGCGCGCCGCCGGACAGCGTGCGGAAGGCGACGCGGTGCATCATCTGGCCCGCGAGCGAGTCCAGGAACTGGGCGGCGGTGGCGGGCGGCGGCTGGGCCACCGAGCCGCGGTCGCCGCTGTCCCGCGGATCGAACGCCGCCAGCGGCACGTCGGGCTTCGCCGTGAACGTGGAGCTGCCCGGGTCGGCGAAGTCCACGTGAAACTCGAAGATCCGCAGGGCGTCCGCCGGATCTCCGAATTCGCCTGCCCCGAAGTCGATGAAGAGGTTCGGCGTGCCGGCCGGCGGCGCCGCGGCGCCGTCCAGATCCGACGGGAGCTGCCCGCCCACGGCGGGAGCGATCACCCCCTCGTCGAAATAGACGTACGCCGCCGTCGGGTCGCCCGCGAGCATCTTCGTCGCGGTCGAAGGCGTAGGCGCCGCCTCCCGCGTAGGAGTTGTCCAGGAACTGGTTGTTGGTCATGTAGTACGCGTCGGGCCAGGCGCCGAAATGCGGGTAGTCGTTGAACTTGTCGTTGGGGAGGATGAAGTCGTAGACGAAGTAGGTCCCCGTCGGATCGCCCGTCGTCGAGACGGCGATCAGCTGGTGCTCGCGGGCCGACGTGGT
Source organism: uncultured Acidobacteriota bacterium (assembly GCA_963725095.1). GTDB lineage: Bacteria > Acidobacteriota > Thermoanaerobaculia > UBA5066 > Gp7-AA6 > DATBFU01. Next base: position 37,115 of record CAVRXJ010000003.1, on the reverse strand, counting down.
CTCGCCGCAGAGCTGCGACAGCAGCCACCGGTCCGCCAGCGGGTCGTAGAGGACGATCGGGTCGCCGTCGTCGGTCAGGGCGCAGGGCGGACCGATGGTGTCGAAGAGATCGTGGATCGCGAAGAAAGGCACCAGCAGGACGCCCGCCTTCGAGTAGATCCCGACCAGCGTGTTCACCATCTGGACGTAGTGGTTCGGCCCGACGTCGCCGATCGGATCCGGAGGCAGCGGCCGGCTCCCGAAGACCGAGACGTTGTCGTCGCTGCTCAGTCCTTCGAAGGTGAGGCCGAGCGAGGGCATCGCCGTCGGGGCACGCGGGACGGGCGCGAGCGCGCCGTCGACCGACGCCCCGCGCCTTCCCTGCCGGGCCTTGGGCAGGACTTCGTTCTCCCGCTCCCACTCGACGGGCTGAGGCCGGACCCGGGCCGCCGCAGGGCGCACGGCGACCTCCGCCACCGGACGCGAGACGCCGAACGACGAGGCCGTCCGGACGACCGTCGGCGGACTCGCCGCCGCCAGGTTCGCCGCCGCGAGGGCGAGGAGGGCCGCGGTCCCGGCAGTCAGGCCATGCCGGCGCACCGCGGCTCCTCGGCGGGCGACCGGCCTAGGGTCCGTAGAGCGGCGTGTTGAAAGCGTTGGAGAGGAACTTCGCCATCGCGTCGCGCGTGACCGGATCGTTCGGGCAGTAGAGCGTGGCGCCGCACCCGCCGATGATCCCGCGCGCCCACAGGTAGTGCACGTGCTTGCAGAAGGTGTCGGTCGCCGGCACGTCGGTGAAGTGGATCGACGGGCTTCCGGTGTCGCAGGAATAGGAGAAGCCGGTCACGGGATCCGGACCGTAGGTCAGCGGCACCCCGGCGCCTCCTTGCGGCGCGACGATCGCCTTGGCGACGAACGCGGACATCTGCAGGCGCGTGACCGTGTCGGAGGGGCAATAGGTCGTCGGCGAGCAGCCGAGCGTCACGTTCTGCGACGCGATGTAGTGCACGCCGCGGCACGCGATGTCCGTCGGCGGCACGTCCGTGAAGAGCGAGACGCCGCCGGGGCCGCAGCTGTACGCATTGACGCCGACCTTTCCCTTCGCCGGGATCCCCGCGCTGCTCCCGGCGATGCCGCGGCCGATGAAGAGCGACATCTGCGAGCGCGAAACCGTGTCGCCCGGGCAATAGGCCGTGGCCGTGCAGCCGGCGGTGATCCCGGAGTGGAGCAGCGTTTCGATCTTCGCGTAGAAGGGCTGGCTCGTCGGAACGTCGCTGAAGCTTTGGCCGACGTGCAACGTCCAGGTCTTCGGCGTCGCGGCGGAGAGGTTCTCCTGGAGCGTGGCATCCCAGTGCGTGGCCGGGCGCGTCGCGGGGTTGGAGACCGTGACCTGGTAGCAGTCTCCCGTGGCCCCGAAGCAGTTCGCCGATGCGCCCGCCGCGATGGAGCCGTAGTCGGCGGTCGCATCATCCAACCCGTACGTGGCTCCCGCCGGACCGTTGAAGGCGGGGGCGGCTCCCGTGAAAGTCAGGGGCGTCCCACCCGAATTCGTCCAACCCGGCTCGACGACCACGGTCTCTCCGGGCTCGAGAACGCCGTTCACGTTGGACGCACCGCCCGAAGCGTGGGCGTCCACCTGGATTGAGTTTGCCGCCGAGAGGGCCGAACGGCGGCCGTACACGCCGTAGCTGTCACCGTCCTGGGCCAGGCTGCTCCAGATCGCGACGAAATCGCCATGGGTGGACGTCGCCACGCGCGGCAGCTGCTGCACGCCGGTCGTGAAGGCGTTGAGAGGGAACTCGGTGCCGACGAAGTTGCCCTCGCGATCGAACCGCTGGCCGTAGATGCCGCTTCCGGACCCATCCTGCGGGGCTTTCCCAGGCGACCAGAAAGTTGCCGGCCGGGTCCATCCCGATCGCGGGCGAGAACTGGTTGCCGCTCGTATAGGTGTTCACCCGGAACTCGGGGCCAAGCGCCGTGCCGGCGGAATCGAAGCGCCGCGCCACGGTGTCCCTCCCGGAGCCGCCGGCCGGGTAGCCCTCCCAGACGACCGCGAAGGCTCCTGCCTTGTCCATCGCAACGGCGGGGTAGTTCGGATTCGCCGTCGTGTTGACCTGAGTCTCGGCGCCCTGCGCCGTGCCCGCGTTGTTGTACCGCCGGGCGAAGACGCCGTCGACCGCCGTAGGCCCGGCGCCGCGCCAGACCACGACGAAGTCGCCCGCGCCGTCCATGGCGACCGTCGGCGTTCGCTGGTCCCCCGTCGTGTAGGAGTTGACACGGAACTCGCTTCCCACGGCCGAGCCGGAGTTGTCGTAGCGCTGTCCGTAAACGCCGGCGAGCCGAACCGTCCTGGTCATAGCTTTCCCACACGACGACGAAGTTGCCGCCCGTATCCATGGCGACCTGCGGCGCCACCTGATCACCCGTCGTGTGGGTGTTCACCGGAAACTCGTTCCCGAGCGCGGCTCCGGTGCGGTCGTAGCGCCGGCCGAGGACCGCCGCGCCGTCGCCGTCCCCGCCCTCGCTCTGCCACACCACGACGAAATTGCCGGTCGGGTCCGAGGCAACGACCGGATAGCCCTGATCGCTCGTCGTTGCCTGGTTGACCTGGAACTCGCCTCCGCGGGGAGCGCCGGTGTTGTCGAAGCGCCGCCCCTGCACACCGTAGGAATCGCCGTCCTGGCCGTAGGTCTCCCATGAGACGACGAAGTTGCCCGACTGGTCCATAGCGACGCCGTACCCGTACTGGTCCGAGGTCGTGTAGGTGTTGACCTGGAACTCGGAGGCGAGCGGAGGAGTCTGCGCGGCGGCGGATGCCGCAAGAACGCCCAGGAAAAGAACACCGGCCGCGGAAACTCGCAAACGCATCAGCGTCTCCTCTTTCGGATCGAGGCGCAATCTTCTCACCTAAGTTGCCCGGAGAGTCGCCAAGTCTAGCCTGCCGGGCGCTTTCCGGCAAGCGAAGGCACCCCCCGGCGCCCGAAGGTGCCATGGCGTAGACCTAGGGAGCGTAGAGCCGGGCCTGGAAACCGTTGGTGAGGAAGCGGGCCATCGCATCGCGGGTGACCGGGTCGTTCGGGCAGAACGTCGTCGCGCCGCATCCCGTGATGATCCCCTTGGCCCACAGGAAGTGCGCGTGCTTGCAGAAGCCATTGCTCGCCGGCACGTCGGTGAAGTGGATGTTCGGGCTCGCCGCATCGCACGAGTACGAGAGGTTCGTCACCGGATCGGGACCATAGGTCAGCGGCACCGCGGCTCCCCCGCCCGGCGCCACGACCGCCCGCGCCACGAACGCCGACATCTCCAGGCGCGTCACGTTGGGTGTTGGGCAGTATTGCGTCGCCGAGCAGCCCGACGTCACGTTTTGCGAGCCGAGGTAGTGAACGCTGCGGCAGAAGATGTCTGTCGGGAGGACGTCGGTGAAGAGCGAGGTCCCTCCCGTCCCGCAGGTGTAGGCGTTGCCTCCGATCGTCCCGCTGTTCGGGATTCCCGAGGAGCCTCCGGCGACGCCGCGCGCCAGGAAAAGCGACATCTGCGACCGCGAGACCTTGTCGCCCGGGCAGTACGTGGTCCCCGTGCACCCCGTCGTGATGCCGGCGTGCAGGACCGCTTCGATCGCCCGGTAGAAGAGCTGCGAGGTCGGCACGTCGGTGAAGCTCTCGCCGACGTGCAGCGTCCAGGTCTGCGAGAGATCGTTGCTCAGGGTCTCGAGGAAGGTCGCGTCCCAGTGCGTCGCCGGGCGCGGCGCTCCGGAGATCGTCACCTGGTAGCAGTTGCCCGTCGCCGTCTGACAGTCGGCCGAGTCCCCCTCGTCGATCGAGCCGTAGTCGGCCGTCGTGTCGTCGAGCGTGTACGTGCCGCCGGCGGGCCCATCGAGGCTCGAAGCCGTCCCGGTCAGCGCCAGCGTGCCTTCGAGCGTGTTCTTCCATGTCGGCGCGACCGCGACGGTCTCGCCGGGCTCGATCACGCCGTTGTCGACCGCCTGCGGCGCGCGGATGGAGATCGGCCCCGCCGCCGGCGGGTTGATCGTGATCAGGCGCAGCCGCGCTGAAGCTCCAGCCGTCTCGCCCAGACGCCTCCCGTGAAGCTTCCCGGGGGCGTGGGCGGGACGTCGTCGGTCTCGTTCCACGTCACGATGACGTTGCCCAGACTGTTCGCCGCCACCCTCGGATGGTCCGGGCAGTTGAGCGCCGGGTGCTGGCAACCATCCGGGCCGAAGTTCGTCACCTGGAACTCCCGGGTGACGATCCGGAAGTTCGATTCGATGCGCCGTCCGAAGATCTGCCCCCGGGCGCCGCCGTAGAACCAGACCGCGACGAACTCGTCGCCGGCAGCCGCCACGTCGGGTCTCGGCGAGCCCGGTCGCCGTGGCCGGCGTGTTGATCCGGAAGTCGGTCCCTCGGGGCGCGCCCGTCGCGTCGACGCGGCGGCCGAAGACGAAGATTGCGCCGCTAACGGGGTCCTCCTCCATCCAGACGACCAGGTAGTCGCCGTTCGCGTTGACGGCCACGCGCGGCGCGTCCTGGGGGATGCTCGCGGCGACGGGTTTGATGAGAGTCTCGGCAGTCGGCGTGCCGCTGCCGGGGAACAGGCGGCCGACGACGTCTGGGTTGTACGGGCCCGTGCCGGGCTCTTCCAGACGACCAGGACGTCGCCGTTGTCCCTGATCGCGACGTCCGCGCGCTCGTTGAACGCGAAAGATGCCGGGGTTTCCCGCAGTGGTGTTGACCTGGAACTCGGAGCCCGACTTGGCGCCCGTGCTGTCGAAACCGCTGGGCCTGGATGGTCACGTCGCCGCCCGACTGCGGCTGGCTCTCCCACACGACGACGAAGTCTCCATTGGCGTTTCGTGCGACGCTCGCATGGCTCTGGTAGCCCGTGGTGTAGGTGTTGACCTGAAACGGGTTGCCGCGGCGTGGTTCCGTCGAAGAGCCGGCCGAAGACGTCGCTGTTGACGCCGCCGGTCTCATTCGTCCAGACGACGACGTACTTGCCCTTGCCGTCCCCGGCGACGTCGGTTTCGTACTGGCTGTTGCTGGCGCTGGCAGTGACGTCGAAGTCGCCGGTGATGTCCGCGCTCACTCGGGTCCAGCTGGTTCGCTTCGAGGTCCAGCTGATAGAAGCCCGGGGCACCGGCGCTTCGGATCTCCTCCCAAAAGACAATCGAGTTGGCGGAGACGCCGGGGTTGGCCGGGTCGTCGATCGCCACGCAGCCATTCCGCCTGGCTCCCGGCGATCGAAGTGTTCGCAACGCGCGGGGGAAAGGACGCCTGCGCCAGCGCGGAGACGGCGCAGAGGAAGACTCCCGCGGCCCGGAGCGGAACCGTTTTCAGGAAGTTCATGTGCCGTTCTCCCCGGGCCTCACGGCCCATACAGCGCCACGTTGAACCCGTTCGCCAGGAATCTCGCCATCGCGTCGCGGGTCACGGGGTCGTTCGGACAGAACGTCGTCGCCCCGCAGCCCGAAATGATCGCCTTGGCCCACAGGAAGTGGGCGTGCTTGCAGAAGGAGTTCGAGGCCGGCACGTCGTCGAAGTGCGTGTTGGGGCTCGCCTGGGTCGCAGGAGTACGAGAGACCCGTCACCGGGTCCGGCCCGTAGGTCAGCGGCACCGCCGCTCCCCCGCCCGGCGCCACGACCGCCCGCGCCACGAAGGCCGACATCTCGAGCCGCGTCACGTTGGGTGTCGGGCAGTACTGCGTCGCCGAACAGCCCGACGTCACGTTCTGCGAGGCCAGGTAGTGGACGCTGCGGCAGAAGATGTCCGTCGGCAGGACGTCGGTGAAGAGCGACACGCCCCCCGACGCGCAGTTGTAGGCGCTCGCCCCGAGGACGCCGCTCGATGGAATCGCCGGGCCGCCGCCGGCGACGCCGCGCGCGAGGAAGAGGGACATCTGCGACCGGGTGACCGAATCTCCCGGACAGTAGGCCGTCGCCGTGCACCCGGTCGTGATCCCGGAGTGGAGGACCGACTCGATGGCCCGGTAGAAGAGCTGCGACGTCGGCACGTCCGTGAAGCTCTCGCCCACGTGCAGCGTCCAGGTCTTGGAAAAGTTGTTTCCGAGGGTCTCCAGGAAGCTCGCGTCCCAGTGAGCGGCCGGCCGCGGGGCCCCCGTGACGGTCACCTGATAACAGTCCCCCGTGTCGGCGCAAGTGGCCGTCGCTCCCTGCGCGATCGTGCCGTAGGCCGCCGTTCGCATCGTTGAGCGTGTACGTAGCCGCCGGCCGGACCGGTGAAGTTCGAGGCCGTCGCCGCTCGAACGAGAGGGCGCCCTGAAAGGTATTGGTCCATGCCGGCGCGACCGTGACCGTCTCGCCGACTTCGAGCACGCGGTTGCCGGCCACGGTCGGCGCCCGGACGACGCACGAGTCGAAGACTCGTCCACCTTCATGACTCCGGCCGCGGCGCGCTCGAGGCGCCGGGCTTCGACGCCGTAGCCCGCGCCGTCGTTGCCGCTCCAGGCGACGACGAAGTTGCCGGCGTCGTTGCCGGAGACCCTCGGATAGGTCGTCGCCAGAGGGCTCGAGCTGCCCACCTGGAATTCCGATCCGAAGCGCCGGCCCGAGGCGTCGAAGCGCTGCCCGAAGATCGCCCCCTTCCTCCAGACGGCCGCGAAGTTGCCGGCGCCGTCCATCGTCACGTCCGGCTGGACCGCGAACCCGGACGTGCCGAGGCTGACCAGGATCTCTCCTCCCAGCGGGGCTCCCGCGGCGTCGAAACGCCGTCCGCGGATGCTGGTCGAAGAGCTCCCGGGCGCGTCGTTGCGCCAGACCACGACGAACCGCCCCGACGAGTCCATGGCGACCCGCGGGTCCCGCTGATCCGAGGCGGTCGTGACGTTGACCCGGAACTCGCTGCCCCTGCGGCGCGCCCGAGGCGTCGAACCGCTGCCCGAAGACGCCGTCGCCCGACCCGTCCTGCAGTCGCGCTCTGCCAGACGACGACGAAGGCGCCGGCCGCGTTCAGGGCCACGGAGGGATAGGCCTGATCGCCCGTCGTGTACGTGTTCACCCGAAACTCGCCGCCCTGCGCCGCCCCGGCGGCGTCGTAGCGCTGCCCGTAGATGCCGTATCCGCCGCCGTCCTGGTAGCTCTGCCACACGACGACGAAATTGCCCGAGGCGTTGCGCGCGACGCTCGGGCTGTACTGGTACGCGGTCGAGTAGGTGTTGACCTGGAACTGAAGACCCTGCGCCGCGCCCGACGCGTCGAAGCGCCGCGCGAAGATGCCTCCGTAGTCCTGGTCGTCGGCTTCCCACGCCACGACGAAGTTGCCCGAGCCGTCCATCGCGACGCTCGGATAGCTCTCCTCGCCGGAGTTCGCCGGGCGTCGACTCCACCTGGAACTCGCCGCTCTGCGGCGCGCCGAAGACGTCGAAGCGGCGTGCGAAGAGCATCGAATCGGCGGGCGGCACGAAACCCTTCCAGACGACGACGAAGTTACCGGAGGGATCCATCGCGGCCGCGGGCTGCCTCTGCGCGTCCGCCGTCGTGGCGTTGACGACGAACTGCGGCGCGACGGCGGGACTCTGGGCTCGGAAACGGCGCAGGACAGCAGGATCCGGCCGCTCCTGCGAAAAGCCTTCGCGGAGACACTGGCACACCTCCGGCCGACAGAGGATTGCGGGGCGCAGACATCACGAGCAATCTCGCCGACGCGTGGCGGGAAGGGCGAACCGTGCTTTGTGAGCAGCGGAGGCCTCGTCGTTGGCGCGGATCCTACCGCAGGAAGTCCGGTCTTGAGCCCGTCTTCGGAGCGCTCCTCTCCGGACTCCCGTCTCCTCGGCCTTCAGTCGGTGGCCCCGCGCGGCCTCCGTCGAGGCCCCGTTCGCGAGAGGAGCACCGCGAGCGCGCGATGGTACGACGCCGATCCGACGGATTGCCCTGACAGCTCTGGACTTAGCCGAAGCTGTCGCCTCCATCTCTGCGATCCGCTTCGCCTCTTGTTCGACTTCCCGAACCCGGTCGACGGCCCTCGGCCTCGAGAGGCTCGGGATCTCGCGCGGGTTGATCTCCGCCGACCGCCGGAAGGCCGCCAGCGAGTCCTCGTAAAGGCCGTTGCGTCGGAAGATCAATCCCAGGTTGTAGAAGAGCACGTCGTTGTTCGGGGCCGCGGCCGTCGCGAGACGGAACTCCCGGCGGGCCGAGGGCCAGTCACGCGCCTCGAACGTCACGCCGCGCATGTAGTGGAAGTTTCCGATCAGGTTCTGCGTGAGGTAGTCCTTCGGCACGCGCGGGTCGCGCTCCCCTTCCAGAAACTCCGGCACATCGAGGGGCGGCGGCCACGGCCGACCGGTACGCCACGGGCGGAACAGGAGACCCGACGGCACCATCTCGAGGCCGGCGACGTTCCAGTTGGGATGGTGCGTGAGGAAGACCGGATCGCGGTCCGGGTTGAAGGCAAGCGGCGGCAGCCGCGCGCCGCCGATGCCCTCGAGGATGAGGTCGACGTCCGGACGGCGCCCTTCTCCGAGATTGAGGTACATCAGCACGAAGAGGATGTTGTCGTCGGACGCGATCAGGCGGCTGCCCGGCGGGATCGTGCGGAGGATGATCCCGGAATAGTCCTCCGCGATCCGGTAGCGGCTCCGATCGAACGACGAAAACCCCGTCAGGAGCAACGTGAGTGGAGGAAGAAAGACCAGAGCACGGACGCGCGGCGGGACCCGCTCGAGAACCGCCTGGCAGCCCCACCCCGCGAGCACGGCGATCATCAGGTAGGACGGAACGTAGTAGCGGTGCCACACGAACAGATCCGTCCGCGATCCATGAACCGCCATCGACGCGAAATTTCCCGCCATCGCGAGCAGCGGGAGCAGCACCGGCCAGCCGCGGCGGCGCGCGAGCACGATCCCGATGAGCGCGAAGACGGCGCCGACCCAGGCGGTCTCCGTTCCGAAGCTGCGGAGGTAGTCGAGGAGGATCGTCCCGATGTCCGACGCGTCCTGCAGGAAACGGCGCTCCCAGAACCCCTCCCGGAGGACCACCCGGAGAACTCCGCCCGCCGTCCGCGGGTCTCCCCAGGAGAGCAGCGGGCGGGCCTGGGCGCGCAGCGGGAAGGTAGAGGTACGGCAGCAGCCCGAGCGCCGCCAGGCCCGCGCACGTCAGGATCCGCAACGGCCGCCGCAGCAGCGCCGGTTCGCTCACAGCCGCAAAGAGCGCCAGCGCCGCGCCGAAGACCGCCATGTACAGATGATTGGCGGCGCCGAGGCCGCACAGAAAGAAGGCCGTCCCGAGACTCGCGAAACGGCCCGACCGCCGCCACCGGAAGGCGAAGAGCGTCGCCAGGGCGAGGACCAGCGCGTTCAACGCGTAGACCCGCTGCACGTTGGCCTCTCCCCACAGGCTCGGCCCGAACGCGAAGAGAAGGGCCGAGAAGAGCGACGGGATCGGGCCGAGGGACTGTTCACGGCCGATCCGGTACAGGGCGCCGCTCGCGGCCGCCGCGCACGCCGCCGAGAACAGCGAGAGGGCCCACGGCGGCGGGAGGAAGAAGAAGAGGAGCGTCCAGGCCTTGCCGACCAGGACGTAGAGCGGATAGCCCGAAGGGTGCGGGATGCCGAGCACGGCGATGGCCGTCAGCAGGTCCCCGCTGTCGCCGACATAGGCCGTGCGGCAGGCGCCGAGGGCATACACGGCGAAGACGAAGAAGATGAGAATCGCGGCGCGAAGCGTTTCCGAGTCGCGCCACGGCCCAGGACGGTCCGCCCGTTGCGTCAGGGCCTCCTCCCGCCGTTACGGGGCCTTGACCCCGAGCCGCTCCAGGTTCTTCCGGAAGAGCGCGTTGTCCGGCTCGATCGCGAGCCCCTTGCGCAGCGCCGCGATCGCGGCGTTCTTGTCGCCGGCGAGGTAGGCCACGTTGGCCCGGTACTGATAGATGAGCGCGTACCGCGGGGCGAGCCGCTCGGCGTCGTCGAGCAGCCGGTTGGCGGCCGCATAGTCCGCCGCGCCGCGCCGCCTCGGCCGCACGCTCGGCCAGCGCCAGCGCCTCCTTCTCCGCGGCGTCCCGCGGGACGTTGGGCAGCGGCGCCGAAAGGCGCGCGAGGGCCTGGCGCGAAGGCTCGTACTGGGGCGCGTACCGCAGGGCCGTCTGGTAGTCGCGGATCGCGGCGTCCCGCTCGCCCCGCCGCTCATGGATGACGGCGCGGTTGTGGTACGCCTCGACGTTGACGGGATCGAGCTCGACGGACTTCGTGAGCTGCTCGAGCGCCGCGTCGTAACGGCCGAGAGCCCCGAGCGCCCCGGCGAAGCTCGCGCGCAGACCGCTGTCGTCCGGGCTCGCCTGCACGAGCTTGCCGTACTCCGCCGCGGCCTCGGCGAACTTTCCCGCCTGAAATTGCAGCGCGGCGAGGTTGCGGTCGCCCGTCGGCGACTTCGCGCCGATGTAGCCGAGACTCTGGAGGCGCTTCAGGACCTCGGGATCCACCTGCGCGTCGGCCGACGGCGCCGCCGGGAGCGGGCGCGGCCGGACCGGTCTCCCAGGTCGCCACGGGAGGCGGCGCGGTGAGATCCAGGGCCTCGGTCAGAACGCGTCCCGGCATGTCCGAGCCCTTGCCGACGCCGTTCAAGGCCAGGACGGTCGGCGCGACGTCGAGGATCGTCGGCGCCTCCAGGCGCGTGCGGGGCCGGACGTGGCGGCCGTAGAGGTACAGGATGCCTTCGAGCCGGTGATACTTCTCGCTCACGCGCCGCATGTCGCGCGTCTTGCTGGGGTCGTCGGGGAGGCGACCGAGCTCGAAGCCGTGGTCCGAGAGCACGACGAGCGTCGTGCGCCGGTCCATCGCGGCGAGAAACTCGCCCACGAGGCGGTCCGCGTAGAGGTACATCTGCTCGACGGCGTGCCCGTAGCGCTTCTGCTGTTCCGCGAGCTCGCCCGAGAGATTCTCCGACGCGGAAGAGGTGCCCGAAGAGGTGGGACGTCGAGTCGAGCCCCTCGACGTACACGAGCAGGTTGTCGGGCCGCTCGGTCTTCCAGAGGTGCAGGCCGATCCGGGTGTAGGACTGCGCCGCCGCGTACGCCCAGCGGAAGTGCGACAGGTCGTCTTCGAAGCGGAAGGGCCGGGCGAACTCCTCGGCAGGCACGTCGACGAACGCCGCGATCTCTTCGCGCCCGACGTCCTGGGGCTTGCGGGCCAGAGGCCGGACCGTCGCCTCGAGCGCCTTCGGGAAAGTCGTCCCCGGGGCGTCGGTCTGCTTGAGCCCGTCCTCCAGCAGGAAGTGGTACGCGAGGTGGTCGCTGACGATCGCTCCGCGGATCGTCTCCGCGGGCCATGTCGCCCACCAGCCGACGACGTCCGTCGAGCGCCCCGCCGCCGAAAGGATGTTCCAGAGCGCCTTCACGCGGCGCATCTGGCTCGTGACGGGCAGCTGTTCGCCCGTCGTCGGATTGACCGCGACGAAATGTCCGATCTGGTGCTGGTCGGGAGTCTTTCCCGTCGCGATCGTCGTCCAGATCACCGGAGAGAGCAGCGGCTCCGCCGACCGCAGCGGACCGTAGGCTCCCTGCTGCCGCAGCCTGGCGAAATTCGGAAGCTTGCCTTCGGCCATCAGCAGATCGATCGTCGCCGGGTCGGCGCCGTCGATGCCGAGGACCATCACGCGGCCGGGCCTTCGGTCTGCGCCGCACCGGCACAGAAGAACCGAAGCGCACAGGAGGAGGACGGCGGTCAGGGCCGCAGGCGTTCGCCCCGCGAACGGCGGCCGGACGTTCTTGTCCGAACGGCGCTCGTAACGCCGTCCCACGGAATTTTTCAGCACCCTGTTACCGGTCGTTTCGCCAGACCTTTCCCCCCTTCATGACGAACAGGACCTTCTCCGTGACGTGGATGTCCGCCAGCGGATTGCCGGGCACGGCGACGATGTCGGCCTCCTTGCCGACCTCGATCGTGCCGATCTCCCGCGAGAGCCCCAGCAGCTCCGCGGCGCCGGGCCCGGCCGTGCGCAGCGCCGCGGCCGGCGACATCCCGCGGTCGACCATGAGGCCGAACTCCTGGGCGTTCATGCCGTGCGGCGAGACGCCCGAATCGGTCCCGAAGGCGATCTTGACGCCGAGCTGAAGGGCCGGCTTGAACATGGCGGAGTGCGCGGCGAAGGCCGCCTTGGCCTTGGCGGCGATCTCCGGCGGGAACCGGTCGAGCTTGCCGCCCGTCCACTCGCCCGCCATGACGGTGGGCACGAGGAACGTCCCCTTCTCCTTCATGAGCCGAAGCGTCTCCTCCGTCATGAAGGATCCGTGCTCGATGGAGTCGATCCCCGCCCGGACGGCCGAGCGCGCCGCGAGGTCGCCGTGCGAATGCGCCGCCGTCTTGCGGCCCAGCCGGTGCGACTCGTCGATGACCGCGGCGAGCTCCTCGTCGGTCATCTGCGGGGCGGACACGTCGTCGCCGAGCGAGAGGACGCCGCCCGAGGCGCACATCTTGATCACGTCCGCGCCGTACTTGATCTGCAGGCGCACGGCCTGCCGCCCCTCGTTGGCGCCGTGCAGGATGCCGCGCTCCGGGCCGGGCTCCGCACCGAAGGTGCCCTCGGGAAACCCCGTGTTGTCGCAGTGCCCGCCCGTCGCTCCGAGCGCGTAGCGCGAGACGAGCATCCGCGGGCCGGGAACCAGGCCCTTGGCGATCCCGTTGCGAAGCCCGACGTCCTCGTCCCGCTCGGCGCCGACGTTGCGGACCGTCGTGAACCCGGCCTCGAGTGTGCGGCGGGCGTAGACGGCGCCCCAGAGGGTCTGCTCGGTCGCGGGACGCCGCAGTCCCTGGTAGAAGTCGGAGAGCCAGCTGTCCGAAGCCTCCCCGGTCAAGTGCGTGTGGGAGTCGATGAAGCCGGCGAGCAGGGTCGCGTCGCCGAGATCGACCGTCTTCGCTCCGGCCGGCGCGGGAATCCCGGCGCCGACCGCCTTGATTTTCGAGCCCTCGATCACGACGACCGCGTTCTCGATCACGCGGTCCCCCGTTCCGGTGAACAGGCGTGCCGCCCGCAGCACCGTGACGGGCGGCGGCGCGGGAGCGGCCGCCGGGGCCTGGCCCGACAGGGCCGCGGAAGCAAACAGGGGCGCCAGAGCGAGCAGGGAAAACCGCTTCATCGAGTCCTCCTCGAGTTCCGTTTCGTCATTCCAACAGTTCCGGTCGGACGGCGCGGCGACGGGACAGGAAGATCGCCGCGCCGACCGCCAACGCGATCGCCCCGGCGACCAGGTTCTTCGAGGTCGCCGAGGAGAGAAACACCAGGCAGATGGCGAGCGCCGCCAGAGGGATGAGCGCGCCGCCAGGCAGCCGAATAGCGCGCTCGGTCGCCGGCATCTTCCGGCGCAGCACGGGAACCGCCGCGGCGGTCCCGATGTACGTCGCGAGCCGGGCGATCACGGAGAGCTCGGCCAGCTGCTCCGCGGTTCCGGTGAGCATCAGGGCCGCCGCGATCCCGGACTGCGTCAGGATCGCCACGTACGGCGTGTGGTACTTCGGGTGGATCCTGCGCGAAGACCGGGGGCAGCGCCCCGGTCTCGGCCAGCGCGTAGAGGTACCGCGGGCCCGAGAGGATCGTGTTGTTGTTCGTGCCGAGCACCGAGAGCGCGGCGCCGAGCGTCAGCAGGAATCCCCCGATCGGTCCCATCATCTGGCGGGCCGCGTCGGCGAGCGGCGTCGGCGAAGCCCCGAGGTTGTCGATCGTGCCGATCGCCACCAGCTGCACCGTCGTGTAGATCGCCGTCACGAGCACGATCATGACGATCAGAGCGAAGGGCACGTCCCGGCGCGGGTTGCGAAACTCCGCGGCCGGCGCCGCCGTGTTCTCGAAGCCCGCGTAGGCGAAGAGGACGAGCAGGGCGGCCTTGCCGAAATTCCCTCCGGCCGGCATCGGGCACGGGGAAGACGCGGCCCCACTGAACGAAGAAGATCCCGACCGCCACGAAGAGCGCGAGCGGAAGGACCTTGCCCCAGGTCAGCAGGACGGCGGTGCGCGCGCCCGACTTGACCCCGCGGACGTTGATCGCCGTCAGGACGCGCGAGCCCGAGCAGGATCGTCGCCCACTTCCCCGCGCCGCCCCGGGCGCCTTCCCAGAGGAAGCCGACCGCGCGCGCGAAGAAGACCGAGAGGCCGGCGACCGAGGCGACGCGCGCGATCCACGTCATCCAGCCGACCTCGAACCCGACCAGGTCGCCGAACGCCGCGCGCGTGTAGACGTAGGCGCCGCCGGCCCGGTCGAACAGGCTGCCCGCCTCCGCGAAGCAGAGGACGAGGAGCAGCACGGCCACGCCCGCCGCCAGGATCGCCCAAACGCTCGCCGGCCCGAGCAGCGCCGCCGCGGCCACCGGGAGGATCAGGTAGACGCCGCTTCCGATGACGTCGTTGATCGAGAGCGCGACGATCTCCCAGCGCGTGATGACGCGCAGCAGACCACCGCCCGATGCCGGAGGTGCGCTCAAGGTTGCGGGATTCTACGGGAAATTGCGGACCGCGAAGGGTGAATTGTGAACGGGACGCGTCAGCCCGGAAGGAAGAAGAACGCCACGGCGGCGATCAGGTAGAGCGCCAGGAGTTGCACGCCCTCGAGCCAGTTCGTCTCGCCGTCGAGCGAGACGAGCGCGAAGATCGCGGCGGAGGCCAGCAGCGTGACGAGCTCGATCGGCGGGAAGATCAGATCCATCGGGTGGAAGAGCAGGCTCACGAGGACGAGCAGCGGGGCCACGAAGACCGCGATCTGGGTCGAGGAATTCGCCGCGATCGAGAGCGAGAGCTCCATCCGGTTGCGCGCCGCGAACTGGATGGCGCTGAAGTGCTCCGCGACGTTGCCGACGATCGGGATCAGGATGAGGCCGAGGAAGAACTGCGAGAGGCCGAGGGCGTGGGACACGGGCTCGACGGCGGAGACCAGCAGCTCGCTCGCCACGGCCGTCCCGACGACCGCGAGGGCGAGCACGCCGATCGACCGCCGGAGGCTCCAGGCCGTCTTTCCGTTCTCGAGGCCGTGCGGCGGCGCCTCTTGCGCCGCCCGGCGCCGCGCGTCCCGGGAGAAGTACGAGTACTGGATGTAGGCGCCGTAGGTGATCAGCAGGAGGATCGAGACGCCGACGGAGACCTCTTCGCGGACGAAGGCGCTCTTGACGACGGTCGCGAAGACGGCCGGCAGCGCCATCGCCGACAGGGCGAGGATCATCATGGCGGCGTGGCGTCCCGCCGCCGGCGCGTCGAAGCGCTGCGGGCCGTGGCGGAGCCCCCCGACCAGGGCCGCGCATCCGAGGATGAGAAGCGTGTTGCCGATGATCGAGCCGGTGATCGACGCCTTGACGAGGTCGACGAGGCCCTCCCTCAGCGCGAAGACCGTGATGATCAGCTCGGCCGCGTTGCCGAACGTGGCGTTCAAGAGGCCGCCGAGCGAGGAGCCGACCCGCGACGCGACGTGCTCGGTGCCGATCCCGATCCAGCGCGCCAGCGGCAGCAGCGCGAGCGTCGCCGCGAGGAAGGTCAGCCACGCCGGTCCGCCCGACAGGCGCGAGCGCGAGCGCCACCGGCAGTCCCAGGAGCAGGGCGTTCCAGACGTGCTTCACGCGGGCGGATTATCCGACATCGGCCCGCGCCGCACGACCGATATACTCCCGCACCCCATGCGCGCCGGAATCGTCGGACTGCCCAACGTCGGCAAGTCCACCCTCTTCAACGCCCTCACCCGCACGCGGAAGGCGGAGGCCGCCAACTACCCGTTCTGCACGATCGAGCCCAACGTCGGCGTCGTCACGGTGCCCGACGAGCGCCTCGAGCCGCTCGCGAAGATCGCGAAGACGACGACGATCGTTCCCGCCGTCATCGAGTTCGTGGACATCGCGGGCCTGGTGCGCGGCGCTTCGAAGGGCGAGGGCCTGGGAAACAAGTTCCTCCAGCACATCCGCGAGGTCGACGCGATCGTCGAGGTCGTGCGCTGTTTCGAGGACAAGGACATCGTGCACGTGGCCGGGGCGCTCGACCCGGTCTCCGACATCGAGACCATCCAGACCGAGCTCGTTCTGGCGGACCTCGAGACCGTCGCGAAGGCGCGCGACAAGGCGGAGAAGATCGCGCGGGGCGGCGACAAGGACGCGCGCGCGACCGTCGAGGTCGCCGACCGCCTGATCGCGCACCTGAACACCGGCAGGCGCGCGCTGACGCTCCCGCTCTCCCCGGAGGAGCGGGAGGTCGCGCGGCGGTTCTTCCTCCTGACCTTCAAGCCCATCCTCTTCGCCGCCAACGTCGCCGAGGACGGCCTCGCGACGGCGGATTCCTCGCCCCACGTCGCGGCCGTCCGCGACTACGCGCAAGACGCACCTCGGGACCGAGGCGGTCGTCGTCTCCGCGCAGATCGAATCGGAGCTCGCCGAGCTGCCGGCCGACGAGGCGCGCGAGTACCTCGCCCACCTGGGCGTCGCGGAGTCGGGCGTGGGCGCGCTCATCCGCGCGGCCTACCACCTGCTGGGCCTGCGCACGTTCCTCACCGCGGGCGAGAAGGAAGTGCGCGCCTGGACGATCCACGCCGGCGACACGGCCCCCGCCGCCGCCGGCGTCATCCACTCCGACTTCGAGAAGGGCTTCATCAAGGCCGAGACCGTCTCCTACGACGACCTCGTCGCCGCCGGGTCGATGGCCGCGGCGCGCGAGAAGGGGCAGGTGCGCCAGGAGGGGAAGGACTACGTCGTGGCCGACGGCGACGTGATGCTGTTCAAGTTCAACGTCTGATCAGCCCAGGGCCCGGCCGTCCGCGGATTGGCTCCGGGGTATGGGCGGCCTGGTCCAACCGCTTCGCCTCGCGACAATCAGTCTCTGGAGACCCGCCATGCTCGAACGTTTTCTGCGCCGCATGGGGATCGAAGGGTGGATCGCGACCCCGGTCTTCGCCGTGACCGTCGGGACATCGCAGCATCCCCCCGTCTTCGACGACATTCCCTTCGGCCGCGAGTGTGCGCGGCTTCTGCGCGACGCCTGCGAACGGACGGGTGCCCGGCTCCACGCGTACTGCCTGATGCCCGACCACGCCTGCCTTGTGCTGGGCCTGCCGGGGCGCGTCTCGCTTCCCGAGATCGTGACGGGCTGGAAGTCGCTTTGCGCGCAAGCCGGGCGACAGCGGGGATCGTACGCGCCCTTCTGGCAGCGGGGCTATGCCGAGCGCGAGCTGCCGACCCCCGAGGCGGCGCGCCTGGCCGCGCGCTACGTCCTCGAAAAGCCGGTGCGCGCCGGCCTGGTGCGGGACTCGCGCGACTACCCGCTCTGCGGTCCCTTCGACGCGATGTCCTGAGTCGGCTGCCGGGCCGGGGCAGGCTAAGCTGCGCCGATGGCACGACTCCGGCTCGACACGAGAACGCTCGCCGCCGCCGCCGCGGCGGTCGCGCTCCTGGCCGCGGCTCGCCTGGCTCCGGTCGGCGGCTGGCTGCGCGAGGCGGAGGGCGGGATCCGGGCGATGGGATCCGCGGGGCTGGTGCTCTACGGCGCCTTCTACGCCGCGGCTCTGCTGCTCTTCGTGCCGGGGACTCTGCTGGCGAT
Organism: uncultured Acidobacteriota bacterium; assembly: GCA_963725095.1. Lineage (GTDB taxonomy): Bacteria > Acidobacteriota > Thermoanaerobaculia > UBA5066 > Gp7-AA6 > DATBFU01. The sequence continues at coordinate 19,638 of CAVRXJ010000003.1, read as the reverse complement.
CGGCGCCGGTTTTCTCTTCGGGGTCGCCCGCGGAGTGGCCGTCATTCTCGCGGCGTCGACGGTGTCGGCGGCGCTCGCCTTCACGATCGTCCGGCGTTTCGCCCGGGCTCCCGTCGAGCGGCTGGCGCGACGCGACCACAGGCTGGCGGCCGTCGATCGGGCCATCGTCCGGGAAGGATGGAAGGTCGTCGTTCTGCTGCGGCTCTCGCCGCTCTTTCCCTTCGGCTTTTCGAGCTACCTCTACGGGCTGACCCGCCTGCGGCTGGCTCCGTTTCTCACGGCCAGCGGTCTCGCCCTGTTGCCGCGGGCGTTCCTGGCGGCGTCTCTCGGAGCCGCGACGGCGTCCCTCGAGAGGGGCCGCGGGCGCGGGCCCTGGGAATGGGCCTTGCTCGCCGCGGGAATCGCGGCCACCCTCGCCGCAACGCTCCTCCTCGCGCGGCGCGCGGCCGAAGAGCTCGACAAGGATGCGGCCGGCGCCGGCTTCAGGGAATCCGGAAGGCCGCCTCGCGCACGGCCGGGCGCTCCGGCTCGGCAGGGCTCCGAAGCGTGATCGCGAGCCGGTAGGCGCCCGGCGGCAGCGCGGCCGCGGGCTCGAACTCGAGCAGGATCTTCCACAGTCCTGCCGCGTCCGGCGAAGTCCGGCCGAGGACCGCGAGGCGTCCGGGCGCCCAATCGCCTCCGCCCTCGCCGAAGATCCGTCCCTGGATCTGGACATCGGGAGCGGAGCCGGCTGTCGAAAGGAACAGGCAGACGCGCGCCGGCCGCGAGGCGGTGAGCGAGGGCGCGAGAAACGGCAGGAACGGTTCCCCGGCGATCACGAACGGGTCGGGAGAGGACGCGGCATCGCCCCCGGTGTCGCGCAGCGTGATGCCGCCGGGCGGGCCCGAGAGAAAGAGGGGCACCGACGCGCGCAGAACGCCCGCGGTCTCCCGCTCCGGGACTTCGATCGAAGCCGCCCGAAAGGCGGAGAGGCCCCGCTCCTCGTCCCGAGCAAGGACCCGCACCCGGTATCGGCCTGGAGGAAGGGCCAGCTGCCCCCGGTAACGCAGCGGCCCGGCCCTCAGCCGCGCCGATTCGGCTGCCGGATCCAGGCGCAGTGTGCGGACGAAGAAGTCTCCGACCTCCCCCGATTCGGACACGGCGTAGACGTAGAGCCCCAGACGAATCGGTCCGGCGGCCTTCGCGAGCAGCTCCGACCCGGGGATCTCCACGAGAATCGGGACCCGGCTGGCGGGACCCGAGTCGAGCGCCACGGCGAGCATCTGCATCGAGAAGCCGCTCGACTCCCGCTCGTGCGTGATCACGTCGGCGGCCGAGAGGGAGCGCTGGAGGGGCGAGAGGGCGGCGAAACCCCGCGGCTCGTAGTATCCCGCCCGCGCCTCGACCTTCGCTCCGCTCCGGTTCACCTTCACCTTCAGCTTGTGGTACCGGCTCTCCCCCGACGTCCTGCCGGGCCGGAAGGAGAGCACGTACGTCACGGCCGCGCGGTCGCGGATCCGTTCGACGGCCCGGCTCAACTCGTCCGGCGTCTGGATCACGTGGCCGCCGGAGCCCTTGGCGATCGCGTCGAGCGCCCCACGCCCTCGGTGCGCGGTCTCGAGATGCCCCGTGTCGGCCAGGCGCAGGCTCGCGATGTCCACGGGATACACGGCGCACTCGGACCGCCGAAACTGCTCCAGCGTGTCGGCGAGTCCCTGCAGCAGGGGACCGCTCGCGAATCGCCGGTCCAGGTTGATCGCCCAGAACTGGCCGCGCACCATCGCCTCGTTGTCGGCCGCGCTGGCAGTTCCTTCGACGTTTCCCGCGAGGAGCCTCTCGTCGAACCCTTCCGAGAAAAACACGATCGTCTTCTTTCCGGCGACGGCATCCAGGGCGCTGGCGAGACCGCTCAGGGACTTGAAATGGCGGTTGACCCGGCTCGTCGCCAACCCGTCGACGTTGTTCTGCGCGGAGATGTCCTTCTGCGTCCAGAACGAGTCCGGCCCGGACCCGTCGCCCGGCGCCCGATCGTTCTCGTTGGGAGCCGCCACGGCGGAAGCAGCCTCGCCCGTTTTCGGCAGAGAGAACCCGAGCGGGTCGCGCGCCTCATCGGTTCCGGCGGGCATCCCGACGGAACGGATCGCCGCGAGCAGCTGCCGCCGGTCGGCCGTGAAGGTCGCCAGCAGCCGGGCGCCGAGGTCGACCGAAACCGTCGCGACACCGGCCAGCTCTTCCGGCGCCATGGCCTCACTGACGAAGCGCGCCGCCGCATCCTGCGCCTTGCGCGTGGAGCTCGGTCCCGCGTACGTCAGGTCGAACAGCAGCAGAAAGCGGCGCCGGCCTGCGGAAGGCAGCTGCCACGGCTTGTCTCCGGACTCACGGAACCGCGCGAGGTCGACGACGTCCAGCGCCTCGATCCGCTGGCGCGCCCCCTCATCGAAGAGCTCGAAGTCCGACGCGGCCAGCCCGCGCACCGGCTGCCCCTCGCGGTCGGTGACGACGACGGGCACCTGGACGAGGGAAACCTCGCTTTCCTCGTGAAACGTCGGCAGAGGCTCTTCGCCGAGTGCCGCGGAGGCGGACGCGATCAACACGGCCGGGAGAAGTGTCGAGACCCGGCTTTTCCATCGGACCGGCAGAACCGCGAGCACCATGAGAAGCCTCCGACAGGCCTCTGCAGAAACTATCACGCGGAGTCGCGCGCCCTCCGGTCCAGTTCCCGCGCGCCGGCCGGGTCTCCCAGCACGCGCAGGGTCTCGGCCGCCGTTCGGTAGCCGCGCGGCGTGGGCTGCGCGCGGAGCAGGCCGTCGATGGCGGCGCGGGCGTCGTCGTACCGCCCCTGGCTCGCGTAGAGCAGGGCCAGGCCCGCCCACGCGGCGTCGTTGTCCGGAAAGACGACGATCTCCTTGCGAAACTCCACCTCCGCCTCGGCCTCCCGCCCCATCCGCGCCAGAACGTCGCCGCGGAGGTAATGCACGCTGCTCATCTCCCCCTGTCCGGAACGGGCCAGCCGCTCCAGCACGCTCGTCGAGCGTCCGCAGCGCGCCGGGAAGATCCCCGCGGGCCTTCTGAACCTGCGCGAGGACGAGGTACGGCAGTCTTTCGTCCCTGGTGTCCCTCGAGGGCGAGCGTCGCCTCGCGCTCCGCCGTCGCCCAGTCGCGCTGCGACAGGGCGATGCGCGCCAGAACCTCGTGCGCCTCCGGCGGCGCGTTGGCGACCAGGGCGCGCTCGCGCGTAGAGGCGGGCCTTCTCGAAATCACCGAGCTCGAGGTACTGGTTGGCGAAGGAAAGCAGGACCTGCGGCGAGCCCGGCGAGCAGCCGGTCCTGCCGCTCGAGCGCTTCGAGCGCCGCCGGATAGCGACCCCGCTTGTGCTCCGCCTCGGCGAGCGACCCCCAGGCGTCGGCCATCTGCGGGTTCCGCTTCAGGACCTCCTGCAGAGCGGCGACCGCCTCGTCGTACCGCCGCTGCGGACTGGAGCAGGACCGCCTGGCGCAGCGCCCGGATCTCCTGGATGTGGTCCCGCGGGTCCGGCAGATTCTCCGCGTTCTCCGACGGGGAGCCGCGACGCCGATGTAGCCGAGCGCGGCGAGCTTCTTGAGCTGCTCGGGATCCGAGGCGCCCGGCGCCTGGCGGGGCCGGGGCAGCGCGAGCAGTTCCGCGCGCAGCGTCCGAAAGGCCGGAGGCAGGCCGGCGGCGAGGTCCGTTGCGCTCCTGCGGATCGGCCACGACGTCGAAGAGCTCCGGGCGCGGGCCGTGGATGTACTGGTAGCGGTCGTTCGTCAGCGACGCCAGGTCGCTCCACCCGAAGTGGTACCGCGGAAAGAGCGTCTCGGAGTAGATCGCGCGCGGATTTCGCGCCGGCCGCCGGAGCCGCGTCGAGCAGCGAGGAGCCGGCCAGCCCCGCCGGACGGTCGATGCCGAGCAGCGCCGTGATCGTCGGGAACACGTCCACCAGGCCGACCGGCCGCGTCCACGGCGTCGCCGGCGCGCCTGGCCCCGGGCAGCTTCACGACCAGCGGCACGTGCAGGTCCTCGCGGTAGAGCAGCAGGCCGTGCTCGTCCTCGCCGTGATCTCCGAGCCCTTCCCCGTGGTCGGACATCACGACGATTGCCGCGGAGTCGTAGAGGCCTCTGCGCCTTCAGAAACTCGAAGAACTTGCCGAGCGATCGCGTCGGCGGTGGCGATCTCGCCGTCGTAGGGGCGGTCGGGGTACTGGCTGGCGTAGGGCTCGGGCGGGCGGTAGGGCGAGTGCGGCTCGTAGAGGTGGAGCAGGAAGAAGAACGGAGCGCTCCGCCCGCTCCGCCGATCCACTCTTCGGCGATCCGCTCCGTCTCGAAGCCGGAGCGCTGGATCGCGCCCATCGGCTGCCCGGCGAGACGTCGCCTCGACGCTGTCCTCGTAGAAGTCGAAGCCGCGCCCGATCCCGGAGCGTCCTGTCCATGACCACGGCGGAAATCGCCGCGCCCGTGGCGTAGCCGGACCGTCCGAGCCGCTCCGCGAGCGTGACGTGGTGTCCCGGTCGAGCGCGTACCCCGTGTTGTCCCGCACGCCGTTCTGGGGCGGGAGCAGCCCCGTCAGCAGCGTCGCGTGGGACGGGAAGGGTCAGCGGGACGTGGCTGTACGCGTTCGATAGAGAACGGCGTCCTTCCGAAACGCATCGAGGGCGGGAGTCGAGACCTTCGCGTACCCGTAGGCCGGCAGGTGATCGGCGCGCAGCGTGTCGATCGAAACGATGATCACCGGGGCCTTCGGAAAGACCTCGCGCGGCCGGCAGGAGACGGCCGCGGCGAGGAGCAGAAGCCCCAGAGGCCCGGCGACCCGTCTGGCAGTGCGCATTGGCGCGTTACTAAACAACCTGCGGCGTGCCGATCTTCCACCAAAAGGCTAGGACTCGGCCCTCGCCCCTCCCAGAAGCTTCTCGAGCCGGGGGTTGGGCACCAGCCACATCAAAGCGACGAAGGCATAGATCCCGCAGGAGATCCACGGATGGACGAAGGCCGCCGGAATCGCCGCGGCGTAGAGGGTCAGGGACGCCGCGCCCTTGCGTTCGGATCCCATGGCCGCCGCCATCGCGGAATCCTCCCCGTGATGGGCGACCAGGACGCGGGCGAGCACGACGTACGAGAAGCCGGTGAGCAGGAGCACGCTCCCGTACGCCGCGACCGGCCAGGGCGCGAAGTGGCTTTCCCCCATCCAGCGCGTGACGAAGGGGACCAGCGAGAGCCAGAAGAGCAGGTGCAGGTTGGCCCAGAGCGTCGCGCCGTTGACGTGGCGGCAGGCCTGCAGCATGTGGTGGTGGTTGTTCCAGTAGATCCCCACGAAGACGAAGCTCAGAACGTAGCTCAGGAAGGCCGGCAGCAGCGGCCGCAGCGATTCGGGCTGGTGCTCGTGGGGCGCCCGCAGCTCCAGCACCATGATCGTGATGATGATCGCGATGACGCCGTCGCTGAAGGCTTCCAGCCGGCCCTTGTGCATTCCGTCCTCCGGAGCCGAGGCTACTTCAGATGCCCCGGCCGAGCCACGAAGCCCGGGACGGCCGGGGAGGATCAGCCCTTCACGCAGACGATCTGTTTCAGCTCCGCGACGACCTCGACGAGGTCTCGAGACTTCCCGATGACGTCGGAGATCGGCTTGTAGGCTTCGGGAATCTCGTCGAGGACACCGGCGTCCTTCCGGCACTCGACGCCTTCGGTCTGCCGCTCGAGGTCAGCCTCCGTGAAGCGCCTCCGCGCCTCGCCGCGCGACATCCGGCGGCCCGCGCCGTGGGGCGCGCTCTCGAAGGCCTCCGGGTTGCCGAGTCCGCGGACGATGAAGGAGCCAGTTCCCATCGAGCCCGGAATGATTCCGAGCTCCCCGGCGCCTGCCCGGATCGCTCCCTTGCGCGTGACGAGCACGCGCTCGCCGAAGTGCACCTCGTCGGCGATGTAGTTGTGGTGGCAGTTGACCGACAGCGTCACGCCGAGCCGCGAGGCGTCGCCGCCCAGGCCGAGTGCGCGGGCGAGCTGTTCCGAGAGCCGGTCCATCATGATCTCGCGGTTGACGCGCGCGTAGTCCTGGCACCACGTGACGTCCTCGCGATAGGCGCGAAACTCGGGCGTCCCCTCGAGGAAATACGCGAGGTCGCGGTCGGGCAGCCGGTCGATCGCCTCGCGCATCGCCCCCTTCGCCGTGTCGATGTGCCGCTGCGCCACGGAGTTTCCGATGTGGCGGCTCCCCGAGTGCAGCAGCAGCCACAGCAGGCCGTCGTCGCGGTCCACGCACACTTCGAGAAAGTGGTTGCCGCCCCCGAGCGTGCCGAGCTGGTGGACGGCCTTCTTCATGAGGCCGGAAGACGCCACGCCCGGCTGGCCTGCCCGGCGCGCCCACTCCAGCGCGGCCGGGAACGGCTCCTTCTTCTCGTGGAAGCCGACCGGAATCTCCCGCTCGATCGCGTGGCGCAGCGTCCCGGTGGCCCCAGCGAGCCGGTCGGCGGAGAGGGAGGTCTTGCGCGCCATCATGCCGCAGCCGATGTCGACGCCGACGGCGGCCGGGCACACGGCGCCTTGCGTGGCCACGACGCTGCCGACCGTCGCGCCGATGCCGAGGTGAACGTCCGCCATCGCCGCGACGTGCCGGAACACGAAGGGCAGCGAGGCCGTGTTCTTGAGCTGAGCGATCGCCCCGTCTTCGATCTGGTCTGTCCAGACCTTCACGGGGACGCGGGCGTTTAGAACGGTCTCGACAGGCATGCGGAGGTCATCGGGTCATCGGGTCATCGGGTCATCGGTCATCGGTCATCGGGTCATCGGCACGGGTCATCGGGTCATCGAAGGCTCCCAGATCACCTGATCACCCGATCACCCGATTCCTCCCTCATCCGTCCGGCTCATCCACGTCGACCTGGCCGCCGCGAGCAGGATTCCGACCGGGTGGAGCGAGCGCAGCGTCGTGCGCAGGAGAAAGACCCAGCCGATCGCGAGGACGACGCCGGCGAAGGCTTTCAGCGGCGTGATGGGCCCGCCTTCCTTCATCCAATGAAAGTAGGACAGGCCCTCCGGATTGTACGTCGCGAAGATGAGCACCGCGGCGACGAGGAAGCGGAGCACGAAGCCGCCGAAGCCTCGGGTTGCCATGCGATTCCTCCTGAGGTCGGCGCAGTCTAGCAGCCCTGGCGAGGATCACTCCCGACGCGCCTTGCCGGAGACCCGAGCGGGCGATACGCTGCGCCCGCGGGACTGACGCGGAACGGAAGGAGCGCAACCATGCTGAAGGGCTTCAAGGATTTCATCCTGCGGGGCAACGTCCTCGATCTCGCCGTTGCCGTCATCATCGGCGGAGCGTTCGGGACCATCGTGAACTCCCTCGTCAAGGACGTGATCACGCCCGCGATCGGCGCGATCGGCGGGCAGCCGGACTTCTCGGCCATCAAGCTCGGCCCGATCGCCATCGGCCTCTTCCTGAATTCGGTCGTCAGCTTCCTCTTCATCGCGGCGGCGCTGTACGTCTTCATCGTCGTGCCGTTCAACAAGTTCACGAAGAAGAAAGAGGTCGCTCCCCCGCCGCCGAGCCCTTCGGAGACCTACTTGAAGGAGATCCGCGACCTGCTCGCCAGGCGCGCCTGAAACCGGGCGCGATCGGGACCTTCGGGCCGGCTCCAAATCCGGTTCTCCCGTGGCATGCTTGCCCGCGGGAGGATCCTCCATGATCGTGCGCTGGGTCCGGTTCGCCGCCCAGTGTGCCGGGATGGCCGCTTTCGCCGCTGCCGTCGCGAGCGCCGCGGACTGCCCGCCGATCGACCCTCCCCCCTCGCGCGCCACGCCGTACTGCCCGGCCGTGGACCGGGTCGGCAAGGCGGCGCTGCGCATCTTCCTCGACCGCCGCACGGGGAGGCTGCGGGCTCCCACGCCGGAAGAGGCGCGCGCGCTCTTCGAGTCGGGCGGTCGCGGTGTCGAAGACCTCGAGCCCCTCGAGATCGTCGTGCATCCCGACGGCATGCGGTCGATCGACCTGAAGGGAGCCTTCTCCAACGCGGTGGTTTCGCGCACGGAATCCGGACGGCTCGCTGTCGACGCGCTGCGTCCCGGCGGGTCCGGCGGCGGAGCCGCGTTGAGCGCGCCGCGCCTGGCGCTCGCCGCCGCGCTCGCGATCGTGCCCGCGGCCCTGCCCGCGGCCGCGACGATCACGATCGTCAACGCCAACGACGCCAACGAGGGGTTCAACGACACGACCGCCAGGGCCCCCGTCGGCGGCAACGCGGGCACCACCCTCGGCGCGCAGCGGCTGAACGCCTTTCAGCACGCCGCCGACATCTGGGCGAGCCTGCTCGACAGCGACGTCGAGATCCGCGTGCAGGCGAGCTTCGTGAGCCTCACGTGCACCGACGACTCCGGCACGCTCGGCGTCACGGGCCCGATCCAGGTCGTCGGGGATTTCGAAGGCGCCGAGTACCCGGGCACCTGGTACCCCTCGGCGCTGGCCAACAAGCGCGCGGGGAGGGACCTGATCCCGGGCGACCCTCAGACCAACGCCGACGACATCCGGTCCCGTTTCAACTCGCGGCTGGGCGAGGCCAGCTGTCTCGGAGGCCTCGACTGGTACTACGGCCTGGACGGCAACCACGGAGAGAAGGCCGACCTCGTCACGGTCGTCCTGCACGAGCTCGCCCACGGCCTCGGGTTCGTGACCTTCGTCGACGGGACGGGCGAGGAGCTCCAGGGCAGTCCCGACATCTTCGAACGCCTGCTCGTGGACGTCTCGACCGAGCAGCGCTGGAACGAGATGTCGGAGGCCGAGCGCGTGGCGTCGTCCGTCCATTCCCGGCACGTCGCGTGGGCGGGCCCCCGGGTCACCGCCGCCGTGCCCGGCGTCCTCTCCTCCGGAACGCCCCTGCTGCGCGTCGACGCGCCGGCGGCGGTCGCGGGACGGTATCCCGTCGGCGCGGCTGTGTTCGGGCCGGCGCTCGCGTCGCCGGGCATCTCCGGAACCCTCGCCGGGGCGGAGGACGCCGCGGACGCGACGGGACCGTCCACGACCGACGGCTGCTCGCCCTTCTCCAACGGCGCGGCGATCTCCGGAAAAGTCGCCCTCGTCGACCGGGGAGACTGCAACTTCACCGTGAAGGTGAAGAACGCTCAGGACGCCGGCGCGATCGCCGTGGTCGTGGCCGACAACGTCGACGGGGCGCCGCCCGCGGGCCTCGGGGGAACCGACGCCTCCATCACCATCCCCTCGGTGCGCATCACGAAGGACGACGGCGCGGCGCTGCGCGCGCAACTGTCGGCCGGCGTGCAGGTGGCCCTCGGTCTCGACCTTTCCGTCCGCAGCGGCGCAGATGCTGAAGGGCGCGCCCTCCTCTACGCCCCGAACCCGTACGAGACCGGCTCTTCGATCTCGCACTGGGACGACCTGGCTTTCCCCAACCTGCTGATGGAGCCGAGCATCAACGAGGACCTCACGCACGGCGTGGACCTCACCCTGCCGCTCCTGCTCGATATCGGCTGGTCCGACGACGCGGACGTCGACGGCGTGCCCGACGCCGAGGACAACTGCCCGCGCGGGTACAACCCCGACCAGGCCGACGTGAATCACGACGGCATCGGGGACGTCTGCGACCGCATGGTCCAACCCGTCGAGAAACCGGAACGTCCGGCGCGGGTGATTCCTCCGCGGTCTTAGCGTTCCTGGCGTCCCGCCATCTTCTCGATCTCGGCCCACTCGCGGTCCGAGACGGGCATGACGGAGAGGCGGGAGATGCGCACGAGCGGGAAGTCCTTGAAGAACGCCTTCGCCTTGATCTCGGCGAGCGTCACGGCACGCGGGAGCCGGCGCACCGGGACGACGTCGACCGTCGCGAGCTTGCCCGACGCGTCCTTCGGGTCCGCATGCGCGTCCCCGGCGGCCTTCGCGATCCCGACGACGGCCTTCTCGTCGCCCGTGTGGTAGTAGAAGATGCGGTCGCCCTTCCGGACCGAACGCAGGTGCTTCTGTGCGAGCGGGTTCTTCACACCGGACCAGGACGTCTTCCCGTCGCGCGCGAGATCGTCGTAGGAATAATGGGTCGGTTCCTCTTTGAAGAGCCAGTTCATGGCGCCACCACCTTCGGACGGTTCTTGTACCGCTCGTAGAGCCGCTTCTGCTTGTCGGAGAGGTCGAGCGGCCGCCCGTCGAGGTAGGCGGCCACGACGTGGGTGCGCAGGTCGAGGATGTCGCCGTCGGTCACGATCAGCGTCGCGTCCTTGCCGGGCTCGAGCGAGCCGACGTGGTCCGCGACGCCCAGGATCCGCGCGGGCTCGAGCGTCATCGCTTCGACGGCGCGGTCCGCGCGGGAAGCCGAAGGCGACGGCCGCCGCGGCCTGGTGCGGGAGGTTGCGGACCGTGGCCGCCCCGGATGCGCTCGAGCCGTCGTTGAAGGCCACGCGGACGCCGGCCCTGGCGAGGATCCCGGCCGCCGCGAAGCGCGCGTCGTAGGGATCGTCGGCGCGGGAAGGCAGGTCGAGGACCGCGTCGAGGATGACGGGCACCTGCGCCTGCGCGAGCTCGCCCGGCAGCCTCCAGGCGTCCGCGCCGCCCAGGATCGCCATCCGCAGCGCCTTCGTCCTTCGCGAAGGCGAGCGCGCCGCGGATCTGCGCCACGGTGTTGGCGACGACGAGCACCGGGATCTTCCCGTCCACCGCCGGCACCAGCGCCTCGAGCCTGGCGTTCGTGTCGTGGCGCGGGACGCCCTTCTGTCCCTCGGCGTTCCTCGCCCTGGCGTACGCGCGCGCCTGCGCGAAGACGTCCTTGAGCGTCCGGAGCGCATCGTCGCGTTCCTTTTCCTGCGCCCGGACGCTGCGGCGCGCCGTCGGCGAGCGGTCGATCGCCAGGTCCGGCCAGGCCACGGTGATGGCCGCGGGAGCCTTCAACGTCGCGTCCTCGCGGGTCCAGCCCTCGAGCTTCATGGCAGCCGCCGAGCCCGAGACGAGGCCCCCCATCGGCGTCACGCCGGCAATCAGGATTCCGGCCGAGCGCGCGACCGGCAGGAGCTCCGAGTCGAAGTTCATCGCGAAATCCGCGCGCGCCTGCGGGTTCACTTCGCCAAGCTCCGAGATGTCCACGGTCGACCGCACGGCGGAAATCTCGACCAGGCCCAGCACCGTGGCCGGCGGGAAGAGGGACGGGTAGACGTGCTTGCCCGACGGCGTCGACGACTCGGGCGCCCGCGGGCGTCGGAACCGACGCCCCCACCGCGGCGATCTTGCCGTCCTGGAGGAGAACGCTCCCGTTGACGATGGGCTCGCCGGAAACCGGATGCACGGTCGCTCCGCGCAGAACGATCGTCTCGGCCGAAGCGGCCTGCGCGACGGCGAGCGCGATCGCCCATGCGATCCGCCTCATGCCGCGGCCCTCCGCCGGGGAGAGGGTGTCGGGGTGGGGCCTGGGGGCGTCAGGTGCGGGACCGGTGTCGGCGCCATCTCGACGCGCATGCCTCCCGGCGCCGCGGTCGGCTTCCCCTCTTCCGCCGCGCCCTTCTTTTCGTCTTCGAGCATCCGCTTTGCCCGCGCGACCAGCTCCGTGCGCTCCTTCTCGAGCTCCGCGCGGCGCGCCAGGTCCGATTCGCGGTCGAAGTACTTCTTGCCCTCGATCCAGGTCTGGAGCGCGATCGTCTCCGAGGCAAGCGGATCCCCGCTCCACAGGACGAAGTCGGCGTCCTTGCCCGGCTCGAGCGATCCGACCCGCCCGTCGATCCCGAGCTGGCGCGCCGGGTTGATCGTCACGAAGGCGAGAGCGTCTGCCGGCGCCACGCCGCCGTAGCGGACGGCCTTGGCTGCCTTCCCAGTTCAGGCGGCGCGCGAGCTCGTCGGAATCGGAATTGAAGGAAACGACCACGCCCCGCTCGCGCATCAGGGCGCCGTTGTAGGGGATCGCGTCGTAGACCTCCACCTTGTAGGCCCACCAATCCGAGAACGTCGAGCCTCCCGCTCCGTGCCGGGCCATCTCGTCGGCGACCTTGTAGCCTTCGAGCACGTGCTGGAACGTCGCGATCTTCACGCCGAACTCCTCGGCGACGCGGATCATCTCGAGGATCTCGTCCTTGCGGTAGGAGTGGCAGTGGATCTGGCGCTTCCCCTCCAGGATTTCCGCGATCGCCTCGAGCTGCAGGTCCCTGCGGAGCGGCACGGGGCTCGACCCCTTGACCGCCGCGGCCTTCAGGTACTCCTCCTGGCGCCGGCGGTAGTCCCGCGCGGCGAGGAACCGCTCGCGGATCAGGTTGGCGACGCCCATCCGGGTTGCGGGATACCGCGGCTTTCCGTTCTGCCAGTTGGACTGTTTCGGGTTCTCTCCCGAGCGCGAACTTGATGCCTTCCGGCGCTCCGGCGACGAGCAGGTCCGTCGGGCCGCTGCCCCAGCGCCACTTCACGATCGCGTTCTGGCCGCCGATCGCGTTGGCCGACCCGTGCAGGACGTTGGCCGTCGTCGTCCCTCCGGCGAGCTCCCGGTAGATCGCGACGTCGAACGGATCGAGGACGTCCCGGACCCGAACCTCGGCCGTGACGGCGTTGGTGCCCTCGTTGACCGGACCGTCGATCGAGGTGTGCGAGTGCGCGTCGATGATGCCCGGCGTGACGTGCTTTCCGCGCCCGTCCACCTCGACGGCGCCCGACGGTGCGGTCAGGGACTTTCCGACCGCAACGATCTTTCCGTCGACGGCGAGCACATCGGCGTTCTCGAGGATCCCCCCGGGCCCCTGCGTCCAGACCGTCGCCCCCCGGACGATCACCGTCCGGGGCTGCGCGAGCGGCCCGTTCTCTCGACCCGGGAACGCGCGCTCCCCTCCCGCCGCGGCGACCGCCTTCGACCGGGAGTCGGCCGGCTTCTCCTTCTTTTCCGGAATCTCGTACCGCTCTCCGTCGATCCAGACCTCCGCCACGCGACTCTCCAGCGCAAACGGCTGGCCGGTCTCGACGGCGAGATTGGCGGCCTTGCCGGCTTCGACCGTTCCCGAGCCGGCCCGCCAATCCCAGCTGCCTTGCCGGCACCGTCGTCAGCGCGGCCAGCGCGTCCTCCGGCGCCAGTCCCCGCGCGATGGCCTCGCGCAGCCGCGCCGGCAGCTGCTCCGGCTCTTCGAGGCCGTCGGTCGTCACCGAGAAGACGACCCCCGCGTCGCGGAGCCACTTCGGATTCGAGGGCGCCCGGTCGATCCGGCGCAGGCGGTCGAGGCCGACGTCGAGCCACTCGTCCTCGTCGTCGAGCCGATACGGCCGGGGAAAGTCGACGCGCAGGATCAGGTCCGGACGGAGCGCGGCGATCTCGTCGCGGAGGCGGTACTCGTCGCCGCCGCCGACGTACTGGGTGTCGAGCTTCATCTCGCGCGCGATGCGGCGCGCCGCGCAGGAGCGCGAGGACCCCGGTTGTCTCGAAGATGACGGGACGCTTCCCCTCCGCCGCGGGGACGAGGGCCGCCGCCGAGGCGTCCCAGGACGGCCGCGCCTGGCCCGAGGGGCTTCGCGCATACGCCGCCTCGGCGTCGCGCCACCAGAGGGCGTCGAGAAACCCCTGCCGCACGAGCGCCACCGCGCCCATCTTCGACGCGGGGTAAGAGAGCGCCACGGGACTCCGAGGCGCCCCGGAGCCGGTCGGGATCGAGCGAAACGTACTGGCCGAAGTCGGCCCGCAGGACGCGGTCCCCGAGCGCCCCGTCGGCGAGGCTGACGACGGCGCCCGGCGCCCCGCAGAATGCCCTCCGACGGAACGGCCGCCACCGTGCCGAATCCCAGGCGGCGGTAGGACTCCGCGACACGCTCCTTGATGGTGAGCGATTCGACGACGCGGTCCGATGCGCGATCGGGCGTTCCGGCGCGGTCCCCCGACTCCCGCGCCGCAGTTCGGGAGGCGGCGTCGCCCTCCTCGTCGTCCTGCGGCTTGCGCGGCTTGCGGCCCGCGAGGCGATCCGTCGTCACATACGGGTCGATGAAGGCGGCGTGGACGACCTTTCCCGTCAGATCGATCGACGCGGGCGTCGGCGGGAATCGCCGTCGACCCGGCGGGCCCGACCGCCTCGATCACGCCCTCCGCGGATGACGACCACGCCCGACTCGACGACGCGGCCAGGTGCCAGGATCACGCGGGCGCCCGTCAGGGCGAAGGCGAGACGGTCGCCGCCCCCGTCGGCCCTCGGCCCTCCCGAAGCCGGCAGGGCGAGCACCCCGATCGCCGCGGCGATCAGCATTGCGGGAACGCGGCGCGACGCGCGAGTGCCGGCTCATGGCGATGGGCCGGGATCTTACCCAAAGAGATATGCTTCGCGTTCGAAAAACGAACACGATACGGAGGAGGAAATGAGAATGGCAGGTCGCAAGTTTCTGACGTCTTCCCTGGCGCTTCTGGCGTGCGCCGGAATCGCCCTGGCGCAGGACGCGCCGCGGCGCCCCTTGAGCCCGGCGGGCTCGGCCGCGACGATGGTGGGCGGAACCTGGAGCGCACCGGACAAGGACGGCGAGCGCAACTACACCGGCGGCAAGTGGATCGAGGTGACCTACAGCCGGCCGATGCTGCGCGGCCGCACGGACATCTTCGGCAAGGGCGCGGACTACGGCAAGGCCGTCAACGGCGGCGCCCCGGTCTGGCGCGTCGGCGCCAACGCCACGACGAAGCTCAAGACCGAAGTGCCCATCGAGATCGGCGGCAAGAAGCTCGCCGCGGGCGAGTACGACGTCTTCGTGGAGCTGAAGGAGGGCGGCTGGACCCTCATCCTCTCGACGCAGCCCACGCAGGACAAGTACGACGCGAACGAGAAGACCAAGATCTGGGGCTCCTACGGCTACGACGCGAAGTACGACGTCGCGCGCGTGCCGATGAAGATGGTCACCCCGCAGGTTTCGGTCGACCAGTTCACGATCGCCTTCGTGGACATGTCGGACAAGGGCGGCAAGCTCGCGATGGTCTGGGAAAAGACCGGCGCGTCGTGCCGTCCCTGTTCTAGCGGCGCCGGGCGAGTTCCGGCGCGCTCGGTCAGAAGTCGTGCCGCCGGCGCCGGAGACGGTTCTCGGGCATTGCGGCTCGGTGGCCTGGGAGTCCGCAGGAATAGACTTCTCCGTGTGATCCTCGAGCTGCCCGTCCTGCGGCAAGAAGAACCGCTCTCCTGCGGAGCGGCTCGCGGAGCGGGGCGTCTGCGGCGCCTGCAAGACGCCGATCTCCCCGGTCGACGCAGCCGATCGAAGCCGATCCCGAGACTCTTCGGCGAGATCACGCGCGGAGGCCAGCGTGCCCGTCCTCGTGGACTTCTGGGCGGACTGGTGCGCGCCCTGCCGGTCGCGCGGCGCCGGAAGTCGCAGCGCACCGCGGCCGAGATGGCGGGCCGTGCCCTCGTCCTCAAGGTCGACACGGACCGCCATCCGCAGCTCGCCGCGGATTCGGCGTGCAGGGAATTCCGAACTTCGTCGTGCTGAAGGACGGGCGTGACCGTCCATCAGCAGGCCGGGCTCGCCGGCGCGCCGCAGATGAAGGACTGGCTCGTTCGCGCGGGCGCTCCGGCCGCGTGAGCCCCGGGATCCGCGTCGGAGACCGGGGAAACCGATATGCTTCGCACCCCGCACTCTCCGAAGGAGGCAAGAACATGGATGCCCGCAAGCTTCTGACATCGTTCCTGGCAGTTCTCGTCGGCGCCTCGGCGGCTCTGGCGCAGAGCGGGAAGCCGATGAGCCCCACCGGCACGGCCGCAACACAGATCCTGGGCAAGTGGAGCCAGGCCGAGGATCCGGAGAAGCGCCGTTACACCGATGGTAAATGGATCGAAGTGACCTACAGCCGCCCGCTCCTGCGCGGCCGCACCAACATCTTCGGCAAGGGCGCCGACTACGGCAAGACCGTCAACGCCGGAGCGCCCGTCTGGCGGGCGGGCGCCAACCAGACGACGCGGTTCAAGACGGAGGCGGCCCTGGTCATCGGAGGCAAGAGGCTTGAGCGCGGCGAATACTCGCTGTTCGTCGAGCTGAAGGAGACGGGGTGGGCCCTGATCGTCTCCAATCAGCCGTACCAATATAGCTACAACGAGGACGAGAAGGTCGCGACCTGGGGCGCCTACAATTACGACAAGAAATACGACATCGTCCGCGTGCCGATGACCATGATCACGCCCGCCGTGTCGGTCGACCAGTTCTCGATCGGCTTTGTGGACGTCACGGAGAGCGGCGGGAAGCTCGCCATGGCCTGGGAGAAGACCGCGGCGGTGGTTCCCTTCACGGCGGCCCAGTAGATCCGCTTTTCCCTGCGGTGCGGCCTTCGCCTGGCCGCGCCGCAGCTTCGTCCGGGAACCGACGGGAGCGCCCATGACCAAGATCCTGGTAACTGCAGTCCTGTCATTCCTTCCGGCCGCTGCCGGACTCGGGCAGCAGCGCGCGATCCCGTTCTGGGCTGACGAGGTCCCCGCGGCGATCCACGCCGAGATCGACGGCAACGGCGCGCTCGAGACCGTGCGGGAGCTCTCGCGCTTTCACCGCGTCCAGGGGTCGCCCGGCTACGCCGCCGCCGCCGAGCACATGAAGAAAAAGCTTCTGGCTGCCGGCCTCGCCGACGTCGTGATCGAGCGCTTTCCCGCCGACGGCAAGACCCGCTACGCCCATTTCGTCAGCTACTTCGGGTGGACGCCGGTCTCCGCGACCCTCGAGGAGGTCTCGCCCGCGTGCCGCCGTGATCGCGTCGTTTCCCGAGCTGCCCGTGGCTCTGGCCGACTACAGTCAGGACGCCGACGTCACCGCGGAGCTCGTCGACGTCGGGGCGGGCGATCTCCGACGGAGCACTACGTCGGAAAGGACGTGCGTGGTCGCATCGTGCTCGCCGACGGCAACCCGGCCGCCGTCCACCAGGCGTGCTGCGAAGGGCGCGGGGCCGCGGGGTTCCTGTCGGACTTCCCCAACCAGCCTTCCGCGTGGTCGGGCGACGATCCGGACCTCGTGCGCTGGGGTCACTTGTCCCCCTATCAGACCGCCAACCGGTTCGCCTTCATGGTCTCCAAGCGCCAGGCGCAGGCGTACCGGGCGCGCCTGGCCGCGGGCGAGAAGATCGTCCTGCGCGCGCGCGTCCAGGCGAAGATGGTTCCGGCCACCTACGACGTCGTCGTGGCGACGATTCCGGGGACCGATCCGGCCGCGGGTGAGATCGTGCTGACGGCGCACCTCTGCCACGAGTCGGCCGGCGCCAACGACAACGCCTCCGGAAGCGCCGGGATCTTCGAGGTGGCCCGCGCGCTCCAGAGCGCGATTCGGAAGCAGGCTCTCCCCTCCCCGCGGCGCACGATCCGCTTCCTGTGGCTTCCGGAGATCGCCGGCTCGCAGGCCTACCTGGTCCGGCACCCCGAGGTCGTCGCGAGGCTCGCGGCCGGGATCCACATGGACATGGTCGGCGGGCTGCTCTCGACGACGAAGGGCACGCTCCACGTCTCGCGCTCGGTGGAATCGCATCCGCACGTCGCCAACGACATCGCCCGCGCCTGGCTCGACCAGGTCACCGCGGCTTCGCAGCGCTACGCGGAGCGGGGCGGCGACCCCCGGGAAGGCTTCGCCTGGCTGCCGGGTTCGCGCGAGCCTCTGCTCGCCGACCTGCGCGCCATTCGAGATCGGCAGCGACCACGAGGTGTTCGAGGAGGCGAGCTTCGGCGTGCCGATGGTCTACTTCCACGACTACCCCGACGTCACGATCCACACCAACAAGGACCAGCCCGAGAACCTCGACGCGACCAAGCTCGGGCGCGTGGCGTACATCGGCGCCGGCATCGCCTGGACTCTCGCGGCGCTGCCGGAGCCGGAGGCGGCGCGCCTGCTGCGCTACGCGCGGGCGCACGGCGAGGCCGCGATCGCCCTCTCGCGCCAGCGGGAGAGGACCGCGACAGTCTGCGGCGTCCACGCGGCCATCACGACGGCGCAGGAGACGCTGCGCTCGATCGCCGCGCTCTGGCCCTCGACCGCTGCGGCCGTCGGGAACGAGGACGAGCGGCTGCGCGAGATGGCCTCGATCGTCAGGCCGCCGGCCGCGGCCGACGGCGACGCGCGTGTCCCGGTCCGCAACCCCGAGGTCCGCGGGCCGCTCGACGTCTACTACTACAACGAGCTCACCGGCGCTCGCCGAAGGGCGTCCGACGGAGCCGGCGCTCTCGAAGCGCACGCGGGGCGAAGTGCTGACCTACGAGACGCTCAACCTCGTCGACGGAAAGCGCAGCGTTTCCGACATTCGGGACGCCCTATCCGGCCGCTACGATCCCGTTCCCGCTCTCCGAAGATCGCGGAGTACCTGGACCTGCTCGCGACCGCCCAGGTCATCACCTGGAAGTGACCGCGCCCTTCGACTTCTCCGCGGCCAACCTCGACCGCGAGTTCCCGGTCCGCAAGAGCCTCGTCTACTTCAACCACGCCGCGGTGGCTCCACTGCCGCGCCGCGTGTCGGACGCCATCGTCGCGCACGTCGAGAACATGCGCGACCGCGGCGCCGCCGACTGGCGCCGGTGGTACGGCGGCATCGAACGCGCGCGCCGCAGCGCCGCGGGCTTCCTCGGTGCCGACCGCTCGCAGATCGCGTTTCTCCCGTCGACGAGCTGGGCGCTGAACCTCGTCGCGCGGAGCTTCGAGTGGAAGGCCGGCGACAACGTCGTCGGCGACGACATGGAGTTTCCGTCGAACGACCTTCCGTGGAAGCTGCTCGAGAAACAGGGCGTCGAATACCGCGTCGCCCGCAACCGCGGCGGGCGCGTCACCCTCGACGACATCGCCGCGAAGGTCGACGGCCGCACGCGCGTCGTCGCCGTCTCCTGGGTCGCCTTCCACAACGGATTCGTGTTCCCGCTCGACGAGATCGGCGAGTACTGCCGCGTCGAAGGGAATCCTCTTCGTCGTGGACGCGATCCAGGGCCTGGGGCGCTGCCCGCTCGACGTCTCGAAGACGAAGGTCGACGTGCTCGCCGCCGACGCCCACAAGTGGCTGCTCGCGCAGGAGGCCTGCACCGTCTTCTACGTCAGCGAAGCGGCGCGCGAGCGGCTGCCCCCGCCTTCCTCGGCTGGTGGAACATCCGAGGCCGAGGAGGACGCGGAGCTTCTCTCGACTAACGATGGCAGCTTCCACCCGAGCGCGCGCCGCTACGAGCCGGGGACGCTCCCCACGGCGCAGATCCTCGGCCTCGACGCCGCGATCGGACTGCTTCAGGAGATCGGCATGGAAGCGGTCCGCGGCCGGATCCTCGGTCTCGTCGACGGCCCTGCGCGACGGCCTCGCCGCGCGGGGCTGGCGGATCACGACGCCCGGAGCCCCTCGCTTCGGGCATTCTCTCCGCCGTGCCTCCCTCGGGCAACGAGCGCGCGATGGCAAAGGCGCTCGAGCAGCGCGGCATCATCGTCGCCCCCGCGCGAAGGCGCCGTCCGCTTCTCCCCGCACGTCGGCAACGATCTCGAGGAGGTCGAGCGCGCCCTCGCGACGATCGACGAGGTCTCGGGTCCGGGATCACGGTCTTCGATCGAGCGTGATCCTTCCGCCGGATTCAAACCTCGGGACAGCAGGTGCTACCGCGTCAGGTCGATCGTGCTTACGGCCAGGCTTCCGACACACGGGCCCGAGATTCTGGAAGTCACAAGATGAATGTGCGAAGGAGTTCCGGTTCCCGACGACGGGGCGCTTGCGGTGCCTGCATATATGATCGAAGTCCCAGAACTCGACG
>CAVRXJ010000002.1:0-77446 GCA_963725095.1 uncultured Acidobacteriota bacterium | reverse complement strand
GTTTCCGCTGACGGCCAAGCTCAACAGCTCACGATCAAGGTCGATCGGCCGCAGCTCTCTCCCGCGGACATCCAGAGGCTCGAAGCCGGCATGAAGCAGGCGGCCGATGCCAAATGACCATGGCCGAGGTCAAGAAAAGGTTGCGACGATCATGTCGGATGAGTTCTTCAACGTCTACGACAGGACCGGCACGACCGACGACATTCCTTAGATGAACCGCCGGCACGTCGGATCACGAGCATCTCGACCGGGCGAACGAGCGTCACAGGGTCTTCTCGGACTCTCTCTCGGCTCTTTCGAGTTCTTCCTTTCCCGGTGTGAGAAGCCGGATGGGATTCAACTCTCCGCGATGACCTTCAGCTCGACCGAGATCGGAACCGGGAGCGCGACGACGCCCACGGTCGTCCTCGTCGGCCGGATCGCCTCGAAGTACTCACCGTAAACCCCATTGAACGCGGCGAAGTCGCGGTCGATGTTCGTCAGGAAGACCGTCACGTCGACCACCTTCTCGAGCGAGCTCCCGGCGTCCTCGAGAATCGCCTTGACGTTCTCGATGCACGCGCGCGTCTGGGCCTCGATGCCTTCGGGAATCTGCTCGGTCTCTCGATGCCGCGGGCCGATCCCGGAGAGGAAGAGCAGATTCCCGAGCCGGCGGGCGTGTGGATAGGGGCCGAGGGGCCGCGGCGCGCGGGAGGAAACGACGGCCGGGTTCCTCGGGTCGCGATTCACGCCGCATATACTACCCGCGAGGTACGCCATGGCTTCGAAGGCGCTGAATTTCGAGCGGTGGATCGACGAGCACCGAAGCTTCCTGAAGCCTCCGGTGTGCAACAAGAAGGTCTTCGAGGAAGACGACTTCATCGTCATGGTCGTCGGCGGGCCGAACAACCGCAAGGACTACCACATCGACGAGGGGCCCGAGTTCTTCTACCAGCTCGAAGGCGAGATGGTCTTGAAGACGATCCAGGGCGGCAAGGTCGTGGACATCCCGATTCGCGCCGGCGAGATCTATCTCCATCCGGCGCGCATTCCGCATTCGCCCCAGCGGATGGCGGATTCCGTGGGTCTCGTCATCGAACGCAAGCGGCTTCCCCACGAGAAGGACGGGCTTCAGTGGTACTGCGACAACTGCACGTCTTTGCTGTACGAAGAGTTCTTCACGCTCCATGACGTCGAAAAGGATTTTCCACCCATCTTCGACCGGTTCTTCGCCGACGAGAAGAACCGCCGCTGCAAGAAATGCGGCACGGTGATGCCCGCGCCGGCCCGCTGACTTGCTGAAGATCGACGTCCACACCCACATCCTTCCCGAGAGGCTGCCCGACTTCCGGAACCTGCCCGGAGGCGAACGGTTCGTTCGAATCGAGCACCGACGCGCCAACAGCCGTCAGGCGCGGATGGTCGTCGACGGCTCTCTGTTCCGCGAGATCGAAAGCAACAGCTGGAACGTCGAGGCGCGGCTCCACGAATGCGACGCGGCAGGAGTCGGCGTACAGGTTCTCTCGACCGTGCCGGTCATGTTCAGCTACTGGGCGGAGCCGGCTCCGGCGCTCGACCTCGCGAGGTATCTCAACGACCACATCGCCGGGGTCGTGGCCGCGCACCCGGCGCGTTTCGCCGGTCTCGGGACGATCCCGATGCAGAGCCCCGACCTCGCGATTGCCGAGCTCGAGCGCTGTGTGCGGGACCTCGGGCTCTCGGGGGTCGAGATCGGCTCGAACGTCAACGGCGCGAATCTGGACAGCCCGGAGCTCTTTCCGGTCTTCGAGGCGGCGGCGACGCTCAATGCCGCCGTTTTCGTGCACCCGTGGGAGATGGCCGGCAGAGATCGGATGACGCGTTACTGGCTCCCCTGGCTCGTCGGGATGCCCGCGGAAGTGTCGCTCGCGATCTGCTCGCTCATCTTCGGCGGAGTGCTCGAGAGGCTGCCGGCCCTGCGGATCGCCTTCGCGCACGGCGGCGGCGCTTTTCCGGCGACGATCGGGCGAATCGTCCGCGGCTTCGAAGCGCGGCCCGATCTGTGCGCCGTTTCCAACGACGTTTCGCCGCGTGAATACCTGCGGCGGATCTACGTCGACGCGCTCGTGCACGATCCGCTGATGCTGCGCTACCTCGTGGACCTGATGGGCCCCGATCGGATCGCCCTCGGCAGCGACTATCCCTTCCCGCTCGGCGAGCCTCGCCCGGGAGAGCTGATCGATTCGTGCGGATTCCCTGAAAAGACCCGTGCGCGGCTGCTGCACGGCACGGCGCTCGAGTGGCTCGACCTTCCCGCCGCACGCTTCGGTGGATAGCCGATGAACGAGCCGTTTCAGCCCGGACGCGACTTCGCGGTCGCCCTGGATCGAGGCGACCCGCTTCGGCGGTTCCGAGACGAATTCCACATTCCCAGGAGCGACAACGGCGAGGAAGAGATCTATTTCACCGGCAACTCGCTGGGGCTCCTCCCCAGGAGAACTCCGACGTACGTCGACCAGGAGCTGGAAAAGTGGAAGCGGCTCGCCGTCAAGGCGCATTTCTCGGGGGAGAACCCGTGGATGCCCTACCACGAGCTCCTCGCCGAGCCGATGGGCAAGCTGGTGGGCGCCTCGGCCTCAGCTTCCACAAGCGAAGTCGTGACGATGAACTCGCTCACCGTCAACCTTCACCTGATGATGACGACGTTCTACCGGCCGACCCGCGAGCGGCATCGGATTCTGCTCGAGGATCATGCGTTCCCATCGGACGACTATGCGGTCGAGTCGCAGGCGACCGTCCACGGCTTCGACCCGGCCGAAGCCCTCGTGCGGCTGCGGCCCGACTCGCACGAGGGAAAGCACTCGATCGATACCGCGGAGGTCGCCCGGCTCCTCGAACGCGAGGGGGACTCGATTGCCCTGGTCCTGCTTCCGGGAGTCCAGTACTACACGGGCCAGGCATTCGACATCGAGGCGATCACGCGATTGGCGCATGCGAAGGGCTGCGTCGTCGGTTTCGATCTGGCTCACGCGGCGGGAAACCTGGTCCTGCGCCTCCACGAGTGGAACGTGGACTTCGCCGTGTGGTGCACCTACAAGTACTTGAACTCGGGCCCGGGCTCGGTCGGCGCCTGCTTCGTCCACGAGCGGCACGGCATGCAACAGGATCTGCCGCGTCTGGCCGGCTGGTGGGGCCACGACAAGGCATCGCGCTTCCGGATGGAGCCCGGATTCCGGCCGATCCCGGGTGCCGAGGGATGGCAGCTCTCGAATCCTCCGATCCTCTCGCTCGCTGCGATTCGCGCCTCTCTCGACGTCTTCATGGAAGCGGGGGGAATGGAGCCGCTGCGCGAGAAATCGGTCCGCCTCACGGCGTACCTCGAATGGCTGCTTCAGCGGGAAGTCGGCGACTCGGTCGAGATCTTGACACCGGCAGATCCGCGTCGGAGGGGCTGCCAGCTCTCTTTTCGCGTGAAGTCGAGCGGCTCGGGAAGAACGGTCCTCGAGAAACTCGAAGCCTCCGGAGTCACCTGCGACTGGCGCGAGCCGGACGTGATCCGGGTGGCGCCCGTCCCCCTCTACAACCGGTACGAGGAGGTCCACCGCTTCGTCCAGATTCTTCGGAACGCGCTGTGAAAAAGCTCCGCGATACCCCCGAGATCACGCTCGTCGGCGCCGGTCTCGCCGGCTCGCTCCTGGCGATCTTTCTGGCCAGGCGCGGGTACCGCGTGACGCTCCTCGAGCGCCGCCTCGATCCCCGGAAGACGGCGGCGTCGGCGGGGCGCTCCATCAACCTGGCGCTCGCCAATCGCGGCATCTCGGCGCTCGAAGAGGTCGGCGTGATGGAGAGCCTCCGGTCCGCGCTCGATTCCGATGGCAGGCAGGATGCTTCACGACGAGGAAGGACGGCTCCGGCTGATTCCCTACGGAAACAAGCCGCATGAAGTCATCTACTCGGTTTCGCGCGCGGGCTTGAACACGCTCCTCTTGAGTGCCGCCGAAGCGACCGGCAGAGTGTCGATCCGCTTCGGCGAGACGGTCTGCGGCCTCGATTTCGCGGATCGCCAGGTGCGCTTCCTGGCCGGGGAGGATCCCGAGCCGCGGACAACTCCCTACGACGTCCTCATCGGGACGGATGGAAGCGCCTCGGCGGTTCGCGCCGCGATCCTGGAACGGACAGGCGGACGGCTCGACGAGGAGCCGCTCGGCCACGGCTACAAGGAGCTCTCGATCCCCGCGGGGGCCGGCGGCCAATTTCGGATGGAGAAGAACGCCCTGCACATCTGGCCGCGCGGCGAATACATGCTGATCGCGCTCCCCAACCCCGACGGCAGTTTCACCGCGACCCTGTTTCTGCCAAATCAGGGAGAAGAGAGCTTCCAGGCCCTGACGACTCCCGCGGCCGTCGACGCGCTCTTCGAACGCCGATTCGCCGACGCGATTCGCGCTCATGCCCCGCCTCGTCGAGGACTTCTTCGGAAATCCCACCGGCCATCTGGAGACGATCCGCTGCGCGCCCTGGTCGTTCGAGGATCAGGCGCTCGTCCTCGGCGACGCGGCGCACGCGATCGTTCCCTTTCACGGGCAGGGCATGAACGCGGCGTTCGAAGATTGCAGCGCCTTCGATCAGAGTCTCCGAGATCCGGATCGCCCGTGGAACGAGGTCTTCGCGGAATTCGAAAAGCGCCGCCGGCCCAACACCGACGCGATCGCCGACATGGCCCTGGAAAACTACATCGAGATGCGGTCGACCGTCCGGGAGCCGAAGTTTCAGTTGAAGAAGGACCTTTCCTTCCGCCTCGAGGAGAGGCACCCCGGCCGGTTCATCCCCCGCTATTCGATGGTGATGTTCCACACGATTCCCTACGCCGAGGCAAAGCGGCGGGGAGCGATCCAGGAGGAAATCCTCGACGAGCTGACGAGCAGGGCGGCGAGCCTCGACGAGGTCGACCTCGCGCGCGCCGACCGCCTGATCGCCGAGCGGCTGGGGACCGAGCCGGGAGCCTAGCCGGCGGTCGCCGGCCGAGGGCGCTTCATGGGCTGCGCCTCCCAGTAGGTCAGGGTTCGCCAGAGCCACTCGGCGGGGCCGAAGGCGAAGCGGCGCATCCACAGGTGCGCCAGCCAGACCTGGATCGCATAACCCGCCACGCAGATGAGAGCGAGCGAAGCCCGGTCCGACCTTGCCCATCAGGTGCGGTCCCGGCGGGAAGCCGTAGAAGAGCCAGATGCCGAAGACCGTCTGGCAGAGATACGCCGAGAGCGCCATCCGCCCAAGCGGCGCCAGGGTCTCGACCCTCCGCGTCCAGCCGGGCGTCGTGTGCAGGAGGATGAGGCCGGCGGCGAAGGCCAGCGTCAGCCCGAGGAATCCACTCTCGACGACCAGCCGCCGCAGGAACGGCAACGCAAACCCGCGGGCGCCGGCAAAGAGCTCCGCCGCGAAGACCGCGTTGCCGGTCAGCCCGACCAGCGCTCCGATCCACATTACCCGGCGCAGCAGTGTCCGGTGGCTCGCGAGACTCGACAGGCGGAGAGCGCGAGCCGCCGTGAGGCCGAGAAGGAGGCGCCCGAAGACGGCGACCTGGTAGCCGATCTGACCGACAGAGAGCGTGAGGTACCAGTCGTACTTCCAGTTGGCCGAGAGGACTTCCCGGTAGCTTCCCTTCGAGAACGCCGCGAGCGCCAGAGCGTCGGCAGCCTCGCCGAGGCCGGGCGTGCGGGGGAGCAATCCGGTAATACCAGCGACCGCGGCCGGCACCAAAACCGCGGCACAGAACGCCGTGGCGAGCAGCCTCCGCAGCGGCATGAGGACGAAGAGCGGCAGCAGAAGCGCCCACAGGGCGTAGAAGCGGAGGATGTCGAAGCACCACAGCAGCCACCCGTGCAGCGCCCCGATGAGGAAGAGCCATCCGATCCGCCGGTAGAAGAGCTGCTTGGCGGGCCTGCCGCGGGCGCTGACCCGATCGAGAAACAGCCAGAAGCTGATGCCGAAGAGAAACGAAAAGAGGCCCATGAACTTGTTTTCGATAAGCATCCGCTCGGCCAGGCGGGCGATCCTGTCGAAGCCGGTCGTCGTGAGCGAAGCCGACTGCTGCTCGGTCATGTACTCGAACCCGGAGAAGATCAGGAGATTCGCGCCGAAGACGCCAAACAAGGCGAGCCCGCGCAGACTGTCGATGACAGGCAGCCGTCCGTGGGCGGGCGAACGATCTGCCGATGCGCCCGCGGCCGTCGCCCATTCGGACATCGCGGGTGAGGATACCGTCCTGTGGCTACCGGAGCGCCCTTGCGCCTGGTGCGAGCTGCCGATTCTTTTCGTGGCGATCCCGAGACGCCAGCTCCCGTCGTCACATGACTTGATCCCAGGGACCGACTCCTGGCGCCTTCCTCCGTCTTGACATACATAGAACCACAATGTATAAGACTTCTAGGTATGGACGTCGGCAAGGACCTGGTCGCTGCTTCCGCGACACCGCTCGTGCTCGCGATCCTTGCCGAAGGCGACAGTTATGGCTACGCCATCATCAAGCGCGTGGCCGAGTTGTCCGGCGGGCAGCTCCAGTGGACGGACGGCATGCTCTATCCCGTGCTGCACCGGCTCGAGCGCCAGGGTCATGTCGCCGCGAAGTGGTCCGCGTCCGAGAACGGCCGCAGGCGCAGGTACTACCGGATCACCCGGGAGGGCCGGGCGCAGCTCGCAGCCCAGCGGCAGCAGTGGCAGGTCGTGGACGGCGCCCTGCGGGGCATCTGGATGAAGGCGTGCCCGGCATGACGACCTTCGCCGATCGACCGCTCGAGGAGCAGATCGCGCAGTGGCGGGCGTACGTGAGCCGCCGGCAGGCCCTTCACGGTCCCGACGTGGAGGAGCTCGAGGGACATCTGCGCGACCAGCTGGCGGCGCTCACGGAGAGCGGCCTGTCAGGGGATGAAGCTTTCCTGGTCGCCGTCAAGCGCATGGGCAACCTCGATGCGCTGTCACGCGAGTTCGCCCGCGCGCACTCCGAGCGGCTGTGGAAGCAGCTGGTCCTTGCCCCCGACGCTGCCGACGAGTCGGCGAACGCCGCAAGAGCCGAGACGCTCGTCGTCCTGGGCCTTGCCCTCGCCGCGGCGATTGCCGTCAAGGTGCCGGCGCTGTTCGGTCTCCGGCCAAACGGCGGCGCCGAGATGTTCTACCTCCGGAACGCGAGCCTGTTCGTGTTCCCGCTGCTGACGGTCTACTTCCTCTGGAAGCGCGGTTCGGGCGTTGCGCGCGGCCTCCGGCTCGCGCTGCCGCTCGCGGCCGGCGCTGTCTTCGCCAACATCTTCCCCTTCCGCACGGGCGGCGACACCGAGAGGCTGACCGTTCTGCACCTGCCCATCGCCCTGTGGCTCGTCGTCGGCTTCGCGTACGCCGGAGGCCGCTGGTTCGCCGACGGTGGGCGCATGGACTTCGTCCGGTTCTCCGGCGAGCTGGCGATCTACTACGTGCTCCTCGCGCTCGGCGGGGGCGTCCTGATCGCCTTCACGATGATGTTGTTCACATCGATCGGGATGAACGCCGACTGGCTGGTCGGGGGCTGGATCGTCCCGTGCGGGGCGGCGGGGGCGGTCATCATCGGATCCTGGCTCGTGGAGGCGAAGCAAAGCGTCATCGAGAACATGGCGCCGGTGCTGACCAGGCTGTTCACGCCGATGTTCACGGTTCTGCTCCTGGCGTTTCTCGCCACGATGGTGTGGACAGGCAGACCCATCGACGTGAAACGGGAAGTCCTCATCGGCCTGGACCTGCTGCTGGTGCTGGTCGTCGGGCTGGTGCTCTACGCCGCCTCCGCGCGCGACCCGCAGGCGCCGCCCGACTTCTTCGACGTCCTGCAACTGCTGCTCGTCGTCAGCGCGCTCGTGGTCGATGCGGTGGCGCTCGCGGCGATCGCCGCCCGCATCTCCGAGTTTGGCTTCACTCCCAACCGCGTGGCGGCTCTTGGCGAGAATCTCATTCTGCTCGTCAACCTGACGTGGTCGGCGTGGCTCTATGCACGCTTTCTTCGTCACCGCGGCTCGTTTTCCAGCCTGGAGCGGTGGCAGGTCGCCTACCTGCCTGTCTATTCCGTATGGGCGGCGATGGTGGTTGTCGTGTTCCCGCCCTTGTTCGGCTACCGGTGATGCTGGCGCGATCGCCGGGAGTAGGCAGGGTGAGGAGGCCGACCCTCCCCGCCGCTGCCACTCCCCGAAAGACAGCATCATCGGCGAAGAAGCTCGGGATCCCTCGTCTCGGACTCCTCGGGATGACAGCGACCGGAAGACCCTCACCCCAACCCTCTCCCGTCACCGGGAGAGGGAGACCTCTTCAATTCCCTCTCCCCCAGTCCGCTGGGGGAGAGGGTCAGGGTGAGGGGGCGGCCTCAGCTCCCCAACTCAGAAAATCAAGACTGACCCGGGATCAAGGCCTCACGATCCTTCGGTCCTCGAGAGCGTGTACCGCATGATCGACGCGTGCCGTCCGCCTCTTCACACGCTCGAGGGCGTAGACGTCGCCCTCCGGACCGCTTGACGCCGACTGGACGCGCGCGATCATCTGGCGATCCGTGTCGTCCAGCGCCAGCGCGCAGGCTTTCCGGATCTGGTCGAGGTGATGCGCATGTCGCGCGCCGACGATCACGCCCGAGACGCCGGGCTGATCGAGGACCCACCGGATGGCCACGGCGCCGATCGTCGCCTGGTGACGCGAGGCGATCCGGCCGAGCGCGGCGAGCATCTCCTGGAAACGATCCCATCCGCCGAACTCGTCGATGATCAGCCGATACTTGACGAGCGATCGGTTTTCGAGCGGCGGAAGGGGATCCGGCTGGCCGAGGTAACGATCCGAGAGGAATCCGCCGGCCACGGCGCCGTAGCAGAGCAGTCCGATGCCGTCCCGGGCGCACTGTGCGGCGAGACCCGCGGCCGGCCTGCGGTCGATCACCGAATACTGCACCTGATGCGAGGTGATCGTCGCGCCGGCAGCGACGATCTCCGACAGACGCTGCCGATCGAAGTTCGTCAGTCCGACGTGGCGGATCTTCCCGGCCCGCCGCAGCTCGTCGAGCCACACGGCCGCTTCGACGTAGCCGGGAACGCCGTAGTCCCACCAGTGCAGCTGGACGAGATCGAGGCGCTCGACACCGAGGCGCGCGAGCGATCGGTCCACTCCGCGCACGACGTCGGCCCGCGAGTGCGTCGGCAATCGATCGAGATCGGGGACGTATTTCGTGTGAACCTGCACGTCGGCGCCGGCGCGTCCCTTTCGCCGCTTCAGCCACCGGCCGATCAGCGTTTCGACGCCGGTGTAGATGTCCGCGCAATCGAACGTCGTGACGCCGGCCTCGACGAACCGATCCATGTCGTCCAGGGCGGCCGCGTCCTCGACGGGCCCGTGACCGCCGGCCAGCTGCCAGCCGCCCTTCAGCACGCGGGAGATCGTGTAGCCGGGCGCGAGCTCGAGCCGCGGAATCGTGTTCATCGCAACGCGAAGCGCTTCAGCCGAGCGGAACGGCCGTGACGTCGCGATGCCGGAACGTCCGGGTCTCGCAGACGCGAGATGCGGAACCGCGCGCCGCAGTTGGGATCGGGACACGCGATCTCGGCGTCCGTCGTCATCCAGTCGTGCGGATGCGTGACCCGCTGCTTCGCCGGCAGCAGCGGCAGCAGCGCCGCCAGCGCGTAGATCGAGAACGACTGGCCGGGCGGCAGCGAGAGGTTCTCGCCGCGCAGCTCGAACGAGTCGCCGGCGCGGTGCCCGCAAACCATCGGACGATCCGTCGCGACGACTTCCACGCGCAGATCGTAGAGCTCGAACGTGTCGTCGCGGTCGTCCATGGCAGTCCTCGCGGGGTGTACTATAGCCGCGCTCCGGAGACGATCGCCGACATGAACGCTCCCCTCGCATGACCCTCGTCGGGACTCTGCTCGGCGCGCTCGTCGCGGCCGGCGCCTTCTTTCTCTTCCGCTGGGTCCGCGAAGCGCGGCGCCTCTCTTCGGAGCGCGGCGCGGCGATGCCAGGCCGACGCCGCTCGATCTCGTCCTCGGGTTCGTCACCAACTTCTTCGACACGCTCGGGATCGGTTCGTTCGCGACGACGACCGCCGCGTTTCGCCTGTTCCGCCTCGTGCCCGATGAGTTGATTCCGGGCACCATCATCGTCGGCGACACGCTGTGCGCCCTGACGCAAGCCGTGCTGTTCATCAGCGTGGTCGAGGTCGATCCGCTGCAGATGACGGCGCTCATTGCCGTGTGCGTGGCGGGCGGGTGGCTGGGAACCGGAGTCGTGACGAAGCTCTCGCGGCGCGCGATTCAACTCGGCATCGGCACGCGCGCTGATCGTGGCGGTCGTGTTCATGGCCGTCGGCATGTTCGGTATGACTCCGGCCGGCGGTACCGCGCGGACCCTGACGCCGGCGGCCTTCGTGCTCGCGCTGGTCGCCAACTTTGTGCTCGGCGCGCTACTGCCACTGGGAGTTGGCAACTACGGGCCAAGCCTCGTGTTGTTCAGCCTGCTCGGCCTGGATCTGCGGGCGGCGTTTCCGATCATGATGGGGTCCGGCGCCTTCGTCGCGACCGTTGCCGGTGTCCGATTCCTGTCCGCACGGCGTTTTCAACAGAGGGTGGCGCTCGGACTGGCGCTCGGCGGCATTCCCGCCGTGATGGCCGCCGTGTGGCTCGTCAAGTCCCTTCCACTCGGAGCGCTGCGCGTGCTGGTCCTCGGCGTCGTCGTGTACGTGGCCGTCACCCTGCTGCGAGCGGGGATGCGCCGCGACGTCGACGTGCCTGGCAGCGCGCAAGGGACTGACCCCATCGCCTGACCCGGAGCCGGCCTCTCCCGTCGCCAGATCCGATCTCCCGGGGCGGGCCCTTCCTCAAACCCGGCGAGGAACCTCTCGATCTCGCGCTTTCCCCTTCGTGTTAGGTTCTGCCCGACAAGACGAGAACGGCGGACGTTCCGCCGTGCTTTGAGGAGGTAGGTCATGCGAAGTTCATCCTGGAAACTCCTGATTCTGAGCCTGGTGCTCGCGGTCGCGGCTCCGCTCGCCGTGCGAGCGGACGCGAGCCTGGCAGACGCCGAGAAGGAGGTCGCCGCCGCGGGCCGGACGTGGAGCACCTTCGTCGCCGACAAAGACATGGCCTGGCTTCGCAATCACGCGAACGACACCAAGGGCATACTCATCTGCTCGAAGGTCGTGAAGGCCGGGTTCATCTTCGGCGGCTCCGGAGGCCGCTGCGTCTTCGTGGCGAAGACCGCTGAGGGCTGGAACGGCCCGGCGTTCTACACGGTCGGGACGGCGAGCGCCGGATTCCAGGCGGGCATTCAGAGCTCCGAGATCGTCGCGCTCGCCATGACCCAGAAGGCGGTCGACTCCTTCATGTCGAACTCCTTCAAGGTGGGCGGGGACGCAAGCGCCGCGGCCGGTCCGGTCGGTGTCGGGACGGCCGCAACGCCCAACGCCGACCTCGTCTACTACTCCAAAGCGAAAGGGCTCTACGGCGGCGTCGATGTCTCCGGAAGCGTGATCAAGCCCAGCGAGGACTACAACAAGGCGTATTACGGCAAGGACGCGTCTCCCATCGACATCCTCGTGAGGGGATCGGTCCACAACAAGTCCGCCTACGCGGCGCTGCTGTCGAAAATGGTGAGCAACGCCGGCAAGGCCTCCGGCACGGCTCAGTGCAAGGCCGACGCGCCCGCTCCGGTCGCGATCGGGGACAGCGAGAGCCACGCTTATGTCACCAGCAAAGCCGAGTGCACCTGGTCGAACTTCGAGATCGCCGGAGTGCCATACAAAGACGGGGTCAGCGTCGCGACCGAAGAGATTCACGGCGACAAGACGACCGGAAGCGGCTACCACACGGCGACCCTGGCCAACGGCGACAAGACAACGGCCCACTTCCAGGGTACCGGCACCATGAAGGACGGAAAGTTCGTGAGCGCGAGCGGCACCTGGGCCTTCACGAACGGCACCGGCAAGTTCAAGGGCATCAAGGGCAAGGGAACCTACAAGGGCACGCCGAACGCCGACGGGACCGTGGCGTATCACGTCGAGGGCCAGTACACGCTGCCGAAATAGCGGCTCTCCCGCGAGCCGACCCATCCTCGTCATCGCGACCGCCTGCCGGGCGCTGACATGCTGCCTGGCGGGCGGTGCGCGAAACGATGGGGACCCTCTCGAGCCCGACCGCTTCCGCTGCCCCGAGATCACCGAATCAGGACTGACCCCGTCCCCTGCCCCAGGGCCGGCCCCTCAGCCCTTCGCCCACGTCCACGCCACCATCCGCCAGCCAGCGGCGCCCTTCTGGAGCGCGACGGTGAGCGTCGCCCCCTTCTCCTTGACCGCTTTTCCCTTTTGCTTGAAGGCGTACTCCGTTGGAACGACGACATAGGCGCGGTCGCCGGTGACATCGAGGTGCCGGGTCTTGCCGAGCGTGACGGCGCCGGGAGTGATGTCGTTCTTCTTCGCGTCGGCGTCGAAGTCCGCCGCCCAATGCGCGCAGGCTCCCACGCCGTGCCACTCATAGGGCGGGAACTCGTCGATGATCGACGCCTGGTCGGCGCACGCCGCCACGGCCGTCTTCACATCGCCCTTGTTGAAGCCGTCGATGAACTGGTGAACGGTGGCCATCACGTCGGTCTTGTCCTCGGCCGCGGCCGGCGCCGCGGCGAGAATGGACAGGGCAAGGACGAGAGAGGCTTTTTGCATGAGATGCACTCCTTCCTTTCCAGTTTCCCGATCAGGACTGCCCCGATCGATTCAATTCTCTCTCAGATCCTGCGGGAGTACCATGATTCGAAAGAGGAGGCGCTCCCTGCGACACGTCCTTTGGCCGATCGCCCTGCCCGACACGGACCAGCTCGCGCGCTTCTGACTTGAGAACAGGACGGGATTTGAAGTGACGAGCGCTCGCCTTGTCTATGACGCGCCTGCCGACGTGCAGGATGTCGTTGCCAGAATAGGGCGGACCGAGGACATCCGGCTGTCCCCGGACAATAGACGCCTCGTCATCCTTGACTATTTTGGCAAGCGCCTCTTCGTGTTCTCAATCCGCATCGAGACCGCTGCCCTATCGCCGCAAGTCACCCTGTCGGATTTCGCGATCATTGCAATCCGACAGTCTGCGTGAGCCGCATGGCGTGGCCTTTCTCGGTAACGACCATATCGTTGTGTGTAACCGGGCTGCCGATGTTTGCGTGTACAGGATCCCTGTTCCCGGGGACCATCCACGCGAGCGGCGAGTTGAACCGCTTGCTCGAATTAAGGGACACGGACTGTTTTCGGCACGAGTCCTGACCCCCGGGTCGGTTGATTCCTATGAAATCGCGGCGAACCACTACCGTCTGTTGGTCTGCAACAACAACTGGAACGCCATCACGGCACACCGTGTCTCCCTCGGCAGGTCTCCCAAGATACGAAACGAGGGAGTTCTCATCGAGAACCGCCTCAGGATCCCCGACGGCGTCAGTATCAGTGGCGACGGCGCCTGGATTGCAATCAGCAATCATGTCGACGGCGAAGTGCTGGTCTACAAGAATACGGCGAGCCTTGATCGAGGGGATCCGCCCGCGGCGTGTCTCCGCGGTATGGTGTGCCCGCACGGTGTGCGGTTTACGGCGGACGGTTGGATTCTCGCCGCGGACGCCGGCAGCCAGTACTTGCATGCTTTTGAGAGCAAGAGTGGAGCCTGGCACGGAGTTCAGGAGCCAACGACATCCGTTCGGGTTATGGATGATGAAACGTTCTATTCGGGACGGTACGATTCCAGAGAGGGCGGCATCAAAGGCATTGAGTTAGATAACGCCAATCGGGTCCTGATGACCACGCACAAGCGTGATGTCCTCGGCTTCTATGATCTGACCAGGCTCCGATCAGCGGCCGACAATGTCGATCCCGATGAGATGGCCGAACTTCGCCGCCAACGGGATTGGTCACTCGACCGAACCAAGCGTGACGTGCTTAGCCGACGCTGGACGTTTCGCACACGCGTCACGCACGGGTATTCCAGCCTGCGCCAACGCTACCGCCAGCGCGTAGCCGCCGCGCGCACGCGACAGGCCCTTTATCGTCTTCATCTGAGGAACAAGCGGTCCAGCGAATCCTTGCTCGATCCGGCCGGACCCGTCCTCTCACTGACGACTCAACCTCATCGACTCGAGCTCGTCTATTACGCCATTGAGTCCATAGCCGACGGCACTCGAAAACCGAGCCGGCTCCATCTCTGGATTACAGACGAGCAGTCCTATTCACACCTTCCATCTACCCTCCACCGGCTCACCGCAAGAGGGTTGGAGATCCATCTGACCGAAGACCTCGGCCCGCACACCAAGTACTATCCGTATATCAATCGCGAAACCGGGTTCGCTGCGCCGCTCGTCACGGCGGATGACGACGTCATCTATCCGCAGGACTGGCTCGAGCAGCTGATCCAGGGCTATGAGGCCGACCCTTCAGCAATCCATTGCTTTCGGGCGCATCGCATCCGTATGGCTAAAGCCCGGCCGACGCCCTACAACAGTTGGGCTCCTTGCGAAGACACGCGCCCCAGCCACCTGAATCTGATTACCGGCGTATCCGGCGTCATCTACCCCCCCGGGTACCTTCGGTATCTGAAACAGCATGGTACGGAGTTCACGCGCTGCTGCCCGCATTCGGACGACATCTGGTTGACTGTCATCGCTCTGCGTGGAGGATTCAAGATCGCCCAGCTTCACGACACGCCGCGCTTGTTTACGACGATACCCAACTCGCAAACGAAGCGGCTTTACGATCTCAATGTGATGTTGGGCGAAAACCAGGTCCAATTGATGAGAACCTTATCGAAGTCGGACCTGTCGGCACTTCTGTCCCATCAGAATGCCGCCGACGCCGGATAGAGTACTCCCGGGCTATTGCAGGCCCGATCCGGAAGAACCGCGGCAGAGAAGCGAATGCCTCGCGGTCGTCGGGGTCAGTCCTGACTTGTTGACTCTTTGATTCCGGCGGCCGACCCGCCTCGCGACAGTCTCAAGATGAGCCCTCCGTTGCCGCGACCGCCGCGGCGAGAACTGGCTCAAGTTCACCAGGAGGCCTGACGGGTCACGGCCGCATCAGAGAGGACTGACCCCGGTCAGTTCGGGAAGTGCAGGCCGAGTGCTCTCGCCAGGAAGACTGCCATCTCCCCTCTCGTGACGGTGCCGTTCACGCAATAGTTGCCGCCGCCGCAGCCGGATGTGATACCCGCTGCCGCAAGAGCCTCGACGGCTCGGAAGTACGTGTGGGACGTCGGAACGTCCGCGAAGGTCGCCGTCGCGGGAGCCGGGCTGATCTGAAGTCGGTACAGAACGTTGACCTGGCGGAACTGAAGGGTGTCGTCTGGCTGCTGCAGCACGACCCGCACGAAGTACACGCTGGCGACCTTGTCCACGACGAGGCCGTTGCCGGAAATGTCGCTCGTCAGGTAGCCGTTGAACGGCGCACCCGACGTTCCACTGCTCATGATCGTCCCGTACGCGCTGCAGCCAAAGAGCACGTCGACCCCTGTGCAGACGACTAGCACGGAACCAACGTCCTTCGTATCGTTGGCGTCATACACGACCACCTCGAACTTGTCGATGAGCGCTCCTGCAGGCAGGTTCAGAGGACAGTCCACGGCACCTGGCCCCGAAGTACTGTGGAAGTAGCCATTGGGGTCGCCGTCCACAGTCGTCGAAGCGATGGGCGAACAGCCGGCCGCCGGCACCTGATAGAGCGTCTCTGCCATCGTGCCGAACGCCCTCGGCTCGGCCGGCGCAGCCGCGGGAACGCGGATGAGCCCGATCGCGGGATCGAACTCCTGCGCCAGAACGATAGGAGCGGTTGAAAGGCCGAGGGTCGAGACGGCCAGGACCGCGAGCAAGCGGAAAGGGACGTATCGGGGCATGGTGTCCTCCCACAAAGTGTTGCGGCTCGGCGCAACTCCAGAAGAGAATTGTCCTACACGCGCAACGCACGACCGTGCGGCGACACCGGGGTCAGCCCTGACTTGTTGACTCATTGATTCTGGCGGCCGACCCACCTCGCGACAACTTGAAGAAGAGCGCCCTACGATGCCGCGACCGCCGGTTAAGCCGTGTGCTCACGGCAGCGGAGCGAAGAGGATCAGCCCGTCGCCGCGGGAGGAGATGAGGAGCCGGCGATTCGTCTCGTCGATGGCGAGGTTGACCGGATCATTGAGGCCGGTGGCGACCTCGCGGCCGAACGGCGCGTCGACGTCGAAAACGAGGACCCTGCCCGTACCGGGCTGGCCGTTGGCCGCGCTGTTCTCGAGCACGAAGAGCTGAATCCCTCCGGCGGTTTCGCGAGCCACAGCGTCGACGGCGCTG
Organism: uncultured Acidobacteriota bacterium; assembly: GCA_963725095.1. Classification (GTDB taxonomy): domain Bacteria; phylum Acidobacteriota; class Thermoanaerobaculia; order UBA5066; family Gp7-AA6; genus DATBFU01. The sequence goes on along the minus strand of CAVRXJ010000002.1, from coordinate 61,153 downwards.
TTCAAGTTCGGAATCAGCGTTTGGGTGGCACCGGTCGCGGCGTTGACGGCCTGCACGCTTCCGACTCCCGGCGAGGCGCCGGAGATGGCCACCAGCAACCGCCCGAAGTTGAAGGCTCGCACGCTCTGCAGCGTGCCCCCGGTCGGCGGCCCCGTCAGGCTCTCCGTCGGATCCGGAAACCGGACGAGGGTCGAGCTCCGTCCGGAGGCCGGGTCTACGCGAATGAGGCGGTTTGTGCCGGAGTCTGCGACGTAGAGGCTGCCCTGGGATCCTCGGGCCAGCACCACGGAGCGTTCGCCCGGGCTTTCCGGGGACGACTCGAGCACGGCAATGCCATTGGGGTGCGAGGGGCGATAGACCGTGGCGGCATCCGGAATACCGGGGCGGAAAGCGGCGAGCACCGTCGCCGAGGCGAGGTGTTCTCCACCAAGAAGCGCGACAGTCGCGCCGTCGAGGAGCGACTCGTGACTCACGGGCTCCAGGAAGAAGGGCACGCCCCCATCGAAGACGTCGGGCGAGGAGAAATCGATTTTCAGAACGGAATCCAGAATCGGCGAGGAGACTCCGGCCGGATTCGGCACGAGAGCCCCCGGCCGATCCGCGTCTCGGGGGCGAAAGCCGTCCCCTTCGCCGATCGCGACGTAGAGCGTGTTTCCGGAGAGAACGAGTCCGTCCGGGCCGTCCGGGAGCAGGAGGGTCGTGCCATCGATCGAGCGAATGGATGAGAGTCCCGAGGGAAGGCCGCCGAGGAAGGTCTGCCTGTCGCCGTTCGAATCGAGAAGAACCAGAGCGCCGCGGTTGGGCCCAGGGCCCGGCTCGGCGACGAGCAGGCTTCCGCCCGGCAGAACGAGCATCCGCGCGTTTTGCGCCGGCGCGAGTACGGTCACCTGCGAAGGCAGGGCGACCGCGGTGCTCGAAGAGGCGGCGACGAGTAACGCGGCTCCCGCCACGAGCAGCCGCTCCGGCAGGAGTGGCCTTCCGCCGCCGCCGATCCCGCCACCCCGCAGTTCTGTGTGCACAAGCTCCTCCTTCACCTCACAGTCGGGATGTACGTGCGGGCCCAAGGCGGGTTTCAGGCCTTTAGGTGCTCTTGAGGCTGGCAGCGGGGTCAGTCCTGATTTCTGATTTCGCTGTGCTCGGCGCGCCTCGGCCGCAGCGATTCAACACGCCTCGAGGCTCCGTCTTGACTTGCTGAGTGAGCGAGGCGGCATCGGGTCGGCCTGAAGCCGTGAAGGGAGTGGGCGCCTGCACGACTCCCGCCGATCCCGAGAAGTCGGCAAATCAAGACTGACCCCCACCCCCCGCAACTACCCGCTCCGCAGTCAGCGCCCCTTTCACACTCACCCTCACCAACTCAACAAGTCAGGACTGACCCCTCTTCGACCGGGCTGCCGAAGCCAGAAGCCAACCCCGAAATCAGAAATCAGGACTGACCCCGTGTTAGAAGGAGGTCCAGCCACGTGGGTGGGCCCCGCTCGAAAGCGCAAACGCCCGACCCGCAAGGAGGCTCGAGGACATGGAAGCGCCCGAGGACGAGAAACCCGCAGGAATCGGCCGATTGCCGCGCAGGCTTCTCGACTGGCTGCGAAACTGGCGGCTTCGGAGCTGGCGCACCGCCCTGCTCGGCCTCTGGATCGCCTGGTTGATCGTCGGCTTCCTGGTCATCCCACCCATCGTCCGGAAGCTGCTGATCGAAAACCTCCGGAAGCAGGCGGGCCTCGAGGCCACCGTCCGATCGGTCCAATTCAACCCCTTCACTCTTTCGCTCACCATCGAAGGCCTGTCCATCCCCGATCGCCGGCGCTCCGTCCTCTTCTCCGCCGACGAGATCTATGCCAACGCCGAGCTCTCCAGCCTCTTTCGCTGGGCGGCGACCCTGAGCGAGTTCCGCATGGTGAATCCCGTCATCGGGGCGCGGCGCTTCGCCGACGGCCGGATCAATCTGGCCGAGGTGGCCGAGGAGGTCCGGCGGCGGCAACCCCCTCGTGCTCGCCCGCCAAACCCGAAATCGAGCCTGCCCCGCGTCCTGGTCCAGCACATCAAAATCAGCGGGGCCACGATCAACGTCGAGGACCAGGCGCGCGCCAAACCTCTGAAGATGGCCTTTGGGCCGTCCGTGTTCGAGCTCTCCGAAATCAGCACGGTCCCCGAACGCCAGGGAACCAAGGAGATCGCCATCCGCCTGCCCGGATCGGGTGTCGTTCGCGCCACCGGGAGCGTCACGGTGCAGCCGCTCGGGCTCGAAGGGGACGTGAGGCTCGAAGAGCTGCATCTGAAGGAGCTCTGGCCCCTGCTGGAACCCTACTTCCAAATCACGGTCGAGGGCGGTGAGCTGACGGGCCGCTTTCACTACACGATCGCGGCCGCGGACGGCAAGGTACGTGCCCGCATCAGCGATTTCGAGAACGCCCTGAAAGATCTGACCGTCGTGAGCGAGGGCGATCGGGTCCTCGAAGTCCCGGCCGCTGCGATCACGAAAGGGAGTTTCCGCTGGCCGGAAGCCGAGCTCGTCGTGGAGCGGCTGCGGGTCGAGCGGCCGAGCGTGCTGTTGTGGCGGGACGCCGACGGGAAGATGAGCTGGGAGCGGATGGTCCCCCCGCCGACCCGCGAGGTGGTCGTCCAGACGTATCGGGAGGTCGAGAAGGCCGCGCGCTGGACCGTCGAGATCGGCCGCTTCGAGGTCGTCGATTCGCACGGCCGCTTCCAGGACCGCTCCTTCAACCCGCCCGTTTCGTTCGACGCGGGCGATATGCAGCTGGCGATCACGGGCTTCACGACCCGCCCGGGTGCGTTCTTCGGCGTCGTGTCCTCGTTGTCGCTTCCCAAGGGCGGGACGGCAAAAACGAGCGCCCGGGTCAGCATGAAGCCCGTTCAATTCGAAGCGGACGTCGTGCTCGACGGCCTCGACCTGACAGTGGCGCAGCCCTACCTGGGCCGCCTCCTTCCATTCGAGCTTCTCTCCGGAAAGGCGGGCTCGAAGGGAAAAGTCGCGGGCGGTATCGACGAGAAGAAGGGCCTCTGGGCCAAGTTCGCCGGCGACCTGGATGCCCGGACGATGGCGCTGCGCGAGACGGTCACGGGCTCGACGCCCCTGAAGTGGGACGCCGTGCAGGTCCGGGGCGTCGAGGCCGGATACGGCCCCACGGCCGTCGGAGTCAAGTCCATTGACGTTCGCGGCGCGGGAATCGACCTGGTGATCTCGGAGAACGGCGCGCTCAGCGTTCTCGAGGTCAAGAAGCGGCTGGCCGCGAGCCCGCCGCAGGATTCGCGACCGCCTCGCGCATCGTCGGCGTCGCCGCCGGCGTCGGCGCCGGGACCGACGCAAGGGAACCCGATCCCGATCCGCGTCGATTCGTTCGCCCTCGCCAATTGTTCGATCGCCCTGACGGATCACCGGCTCCGTCCTCCCTACACGGTGGCCGTCGAACGCATCCAGGGCACGGTCAAGGGAATCTCATCCTCCGCGAAGGCCCCCGCTCAGGTCGAGATCGCCGCGGCTGTGCGCAGCGGCGGGGCGGTGACGGTCAAGGGAGCGATCGATCTCTTCCAGCTCGGCCGTGCGACCGACCTGCAGCTCGGCGTGCAAAAGGTCGAGATCCCGCCGCTGTCTCCCTTCTCGGTTCATTACCTCGGATATCCGGTCACCAAGGGTCACATCGGCCTCGGCCTCGACTACAAGATCAAAGACCAACAGCTGAAGGGCAGCAATCACATCGCGACCCAGGACCTGACGCTCGGCGACAAGGTCGAAGGCGAAGGAAAGGTGAATCTCCCGATCAAGCTCGGCGTCTCCCTCCTGACGGACAAGGACGGTCGCATCACGCTCGACGTTCCCGTCGAGGGCCGCCTCGACGACCCGAAGTTCGGGTTCGGCACGGCGATCGGAGGGACGATCGGTGGCGTCGTTTCCGGGCTCATCAAGTCTCCGTTCCGTCTGCTCGCGAAAATCGGCGGCGGGAAAGAGGAGGAGGATCTCGGCTACGTCGAGTTTCCGGCCGGGAGCGCGGCGCTCGACCCGGCCTCCGCAGAGCGGCTCCGAACCCTGGCGACCGCCCTGAAGGCGCGCCCGAACCTGCGGATCGTGGTGCCAGGCGCCTGGGACGATGCCGCCGACGGGACGGCGCTGCGGGAGGCGGCACTCGAGAAACGGCTCGGATCCTCTGCGCCGCTGTCGGCTCTCGAGTCGATCTACCTGGAGACGGCGACGCGCGAAGATCTCGCGGCCCTGCGTCGCGCACAGGAAAAGCCGACTCTCGACGAGCCTGCCTACGCGAGCGAGCTGCGCCGCAGGATCGCCGCGTCGCAGCCGATCCCCGCCGGCGACCTCGAGAAGCTGGGTCAGACGCGCGCCGACTCGGTCCGGGCGGCCCTGGTTGACGCCTCGGGCCTCGACGCGTCCCGGGTCGAGCTGACGGCGCCGCGCGCCGTCGCCGGCTCCACCGGGGGGCGAGTCCGCCTGACGCTCGAACTGGCCGGCGGGGGTTAGTCCTGATTTCCGGAGCCGCAGGGTCCGGAGCCGCAGTTCAGACCTGATTTCCTGATTTCGTCCTCGCGACAATCCAAAGATGCAGCGGCTGAATGGAGCAACGCTGCGTTTGGAGGACTCGGGCCGCTTCTGTCCACCACAGAATCTCGCTGCGCATTCAAACCCTCCCCCTCCAACGCCTCCCGAAATCAGGAAATCAGGTCTGACCCCAATCCGCCAATCCGCCGAGAAGGTGCCGGTGGAAAGCGTGACAGACGGCGGCCTCGATCGGCCGGCACAGCCAGCGCGGGAGCCAGGGACTGACGTATCGGGTTTCGAGCTCGACTCTCGTTGATCCGTCCGGCAGCACGCTCAGCGAATAGCCGCCGCCCTCGAGGCGGACGCCGCCGGCGATTCGGAGCCGCTGTTCGGCGATCTCGAACCGAGCGTGGCGCAGCCGATCGATCGATGTGATGCGCTTGACCAGGTACCCGCGTTCGTAAAGGCATCGTGTCTGATCGCCCACGGCGGACTTCCGCCCTTCGGCGCGCGTGGGCGCAGGCAGGATGAGGCGCAGCAGCAGGGGCGGGCGCCGCGGAAGCTCCTCGTAGAACATCAGTCCGACCCAGACGGTCTCGACCGAGGCCGCGAGCCGTATCCCCGTGACGACCCGCTCGGGCTCCGGTGAGAGCCTCCGAGAGGCCGTCACAAGGTGCTCGCGGGTTTGACCTGAACGATTCCCCAGAGCATCGCGCGGTCCTCTCCGGCGAGGTCCGCTCCGGATGGATCGTCGGGCTCGGAGAAGCTTCGGAGCACGACCATCGCGCCGGGCGCCGCGGCCCGCCGAACGGCGGCGAGCAGGCGCCTCACGTAGCCGTCAGCCGCGCCGTCGAGGATGTTCGAGAGCGCGAACCCGTCGAAAGTTCCGGCGGGCTCCTTCTCGAGGAAAGCGGCGGCGTCGGAATGCGCCCGGCGGATCGTCCGAGCCTCCGGAGGGGGTGGTCCGTCCCCGTGCTCGCCCAGAAGCAAGGCGCGGGCATAGGGGTTGCGGCGATTGGCGTGCCGGGCGAAGCCCCTTTCGAACCGTCCCCGCATGACGCGGCCGAAATCGGATGGAAGCCGGCGCAGGAAGGGCTTCGCGTAGACCGCCTCGAGCAGCGGCCTCGAGAGGATCAGGTCCATCGCGGCGCGGAAGCGCGCGGTGTCCAGATACCGGCGCCAGTAGACGATTTGTTCCGCCGTGTCGTCGAGATCGAGGAACTCCGCGACTCGGGACCGGGTCCAACCAGCCGCCGGCGCGAAGGCGCGCCAGAAGCCCATGACGCGCTCGGCGGCGCCGCGGCGGGATCGGCCTCCCGCGAAGCGGCTCGCGGCGTAGGCCGCCTGGACGGAGTTGATGTCTACCGCCGTGACCTCATGCCGCCGCGATAGCTCCATCGCCGTGCAACCCGCGGACGCGATGCAGAAGACGCGGCCGCCCGGGCGGAAGGCGGCGGACTCGATGGCGGAGTCTTCGTGCATGTGGCCGAAGAGAAGGCGGCTCGGCCCTTCCCGCGCGTCGAGGCGGCCCCCGGCCCAGGCCGTCTCGACCGAGCGGGCGCTCATTTCCATCACGGCAGGCCCGCGCCAACCCAGACCAGGACGAGGAAAGCGACGTTCTTGACGACCATGCCTCCGGGATCGTGAATGAGCCGCCGCGCGAAGAGCAGCCCGCTCGCGTTGAGCGCGATGAGGAGCAGTGTCTGGACGACCGCGCACGGAATGGGCAGGATGCCGGTCCATGCCCAGAGGGCAAGGCCGACTTCGGCCGTTCCCAGGACCTTCAAAAAGGGGGCGCCGACCCGAGGCCCCAGGCGCGGTACCGCCTCGACGATCTCGAGTTGGCGGGCCTCGCGGCCGAGCAGCTTGCACCACAGGCCTTCGTAGAGCCAGACGGCGGCGACGGCCGACCGGATCAGCCAGGCCGGCGGCAGAAAGACGGGCATTCGCGGGCGTTCGAGGCGTCTACGAAGCGCGCGAAGCAGACTTCGGTCCCGACAGCCGGTTGTACAACCAGGCGAGGAGGGCGCCGAGAGCGGCCCCGTCGGCGAGCCCCCAGATGAGTCCGACGATGCTGCCGCCCGGAGTGTAGGTGAAGCCGCGGTACATCTGGCCGAGCACGGGAACGGGACCTCCCGGGCCGTCCCAGGCAATCACCCACCATGCGAGCGCAAAGACGCCGAGTCCCCATACGAGCCCGCAAGTGATCGCGAAGGCCTTGACGTCGAGCTTCATCTTCCTACCTCCGCCGACATCCTACCCCGTGGCGCCGTCGGCTCCGGCCGGGCTCAGCATGATTTCCGATGCCGCAAATCCCTGACCCCAATCCTTTCACCGCCGCTTGGAGAGGACTTGCCCCGGCTAGCCCCGACGGTCCCTTCGGCATATCGTGAGCGGTCGAAACATGGCGTTGGACAGAACGATCGTCCTGCGGGCGGAGGGCCTGAGCCTCGGCTACAACCGCCGCGCGCTCGTGGAGGATCTGACGTTGGAGATCCGCCGCGGCGAGATCCTCGGCATCGTCGGGCCGAATGGCTGCGGCAAGACCACGCTTCTGCGCGCGTTGCTGGGAATTCTGAAACCCCGGCAGGGCAAGGTGGAGCGGGGCTCGAACCTGGTTGCCAGCTACGTTCCCCAACGCGAGCGAATCGACACGATTCTGCCGATCACGGCTCTGGAGGTCGCCTTGCTGGACCACATGGCGCAACAGAGCGCGTTTCGGCGATTGGCCGCCGCAGACCGTGGCGTGGCATTGAGAGCGCTCCGCCGCGTGGGGATCGAAGATCTCGCCCCGCGGCTGTTTCGGGATCTTTCCGGCGGCCAGCAGCGGCGCGTGCTGCTGGCCAGGGCTCTGGCGGCCGAACCCGACCTGCTCGTTCTCGACGAGCCAACCGCCGGCATGGACGTGGGAGGCGAGGCGACGATCCTCGCCTTTCTCGAAAACCTGAATCGGGAGCAGGGGGTGACGATCCTGATCGTGACCCATCTGCTTTCGCTCGTGCTCAACTTCGCCACGTCGATCCTGCTGATGAACGCCGGCACGACCGTGCACGGTCCGATCGAGCAGGTTCTCCGGGAAGACCGGCTGACCGAGCTGTACGGTGTCCCCATACGGCTCGGCCGGGTCGGCGGGCGTCGGATCCTCGCCGTCGAGGGAACAGGCGCCCCGAGTGTTTGAGTTCGCCTTCATGCGTCTTGCGCTCGTCGCCTCGGTCGCGGCGGGCGCATCTCTCAGCGTGATGGGCGTGTACCTCACCATTCGCCGCGTCGTCTTCCTCGGCCTCGTTCTCGCCAATGCCGCTACGGTCGGCGCCGCCTTGGGCGAGATCGCCGGGTGGCCTCCGGAGATCGCCGCCGTCGTGAGCACTGTCGGGGCCGCGCTCGCCCTCGGGGCGATCCCGCCGTCTCGCCGCATCGCGGCCGAGGCGATCATGGCCTGGGCCTACGCCGCGGCCGCCGCCGCGACCGTTCTCATCCTCGCCGCATCGACCCGCGCGAACGTGGACACGCTGCACCTTCTCTACGGCAACGTGCTCGCCGTCAGCCCGGGCCACGCCACGGGCCTCGCGCTCCTCGCCCTGGCGATCGTCGTCGTGCACGCCATCTTCGCGCAGCGGTTTCTCCTGATCACGTTCGACGCGGAGGGGGCCCGCGTCGGAGGAATCCACACCCGCGGCTGGTCCCTCTTCTTGAATCTCTGGATCGGCCTGGCGATCGCCGCGGCGGTTCACGAGGTTGGCGTGCTCCTCACCTTCTCCCTGCTGACCCTCGCCCCGACGAGCTCGCTTCTCGTCGCGCGGAGTCTCCGGGCGGCCTTCGCGGTGTCCGCCGCGATCGGCGTGGGAGCCGTTTGCCTGGGCCTCGTCGCCGCGTGGTATCTGGACCTGCCGCCTGGCCCGCTTTCGGTTGTTCCGCTGGTCGTCGCCGTAGTCGCCGCGGGCGCGCTCGGGGATCGATCTCGCTCGACTGCCTGACCTGCCTCCTCCGCAGCGCCGCCAAGCCCCAAATCAGAAATCAGGACTGACCCCATCGGGAAGATATGATCCGAGCCGGTCCGCAGGATTATCCTGGAAACACGGGGAGAGGCAATGACAAAGGACATCTTCAAGGATCGGGGGCTCTCCGAGGAAGAGCGGTTCATCCGCGGCCAGGACGCCAAGCTGATCGAGAAGATGCGCGAGAAGGCCCGAATCGACGAGATCGTGAAGGCGCTCGCCGAGAGCCTGCAGGTCAGCGACCCGGCGCTGCTCGATCGCGTGCGGGCGCTAGGGATCACCCTCGAAACGGGGCCGGCGTTTCTGCTCGCGCCGCTCGTCCAGGTCGCCTGGGCAGAGGGAACGGTGACCGACCGCGAGCGCGAGGCGGTTCTGCGCCTCGCGGCGGCGCGGGGCGTCAAGGATGGCTCGGCCACCCACGCCCAGCTCGTCGAATGGCTCCGGATTCGTCCGGCGGACGCCCTCTTCACCACGGCGCTCGAAACCATTGGAGCCGGCCTCTCCTTGCTTCCGGCGGCCGAGCGGGAGAAGCGCGTGGCAGAGATCGTAGCGGCCTGCCGCGAGATCTCAGACGCATCGGGGGGCGGTCTCCCCCGGGCGCTCGGGCTCGCGACGGGCACCTCCGGCGAGGAGAAGTCGGTTCTGGAGAGGATCACGGCCGGGCTTCGGAGTCCCGAGAAAACGGGCTAGCGCGCGGAATCGCCGTTACGGTACGCCCCTTCTAGTAGCCATGGGGTCAGGCCTGATTTTCTGATTCTCTGGCAGAACGACCGGCCCGGTCGACACCTCCCGAAGATCAGAGAGTCAGGTCTGACCCCAATCCTCTACATCGCCTACCGGGAAGTCAGAACACCCAATCCTTCCGGACTGACCCGCCTCCTCCGAACCGCCGCCACTCCCCAAATCAGAAATCAGGACTGACCCCGTCCCACCGTCACAGAAGTAGACTCTTGCCAGTGACAGCCAGCCAGTCTCCCGCCCGGCGCGTGGGCATCTACCTGGCCCTGACCTTTGGCCTGTCGTCAATTTTCTATTTCCTCATCATTCGCGCCGGGAAACTCGGCGGCGGCGGCGGGACGTGGGTGGCGGGGCTCATGTGGTGTCCGGGCGTCTCGGCGATCCTCGCGTCGTTCATCGTGAAACGGCGGCTCTCCGAGATCGGATGGCGGTGGAGCTGGCGCTATGCGCTGTACGCCTACGCGATCCCGGTCGCCTACGCGGCGCTCGCCTACGGCGCGGTCTGGGCGCTTGGGCTCGGTTCCCTTCCGGACGCTGGCTTCCTGGCCCGCCTCACGCAGCGTTTTGGCGGCCCCGCTGCGTCGGACGCCGCCGTGATCGGGAAATATGTGCTTCTCCAGGGCAGCCTCGGTTTTCTCATCTCCTGCCTCACCGGTCTCGGCGAGGAGATCGGCTGGCGAGGCTATCTGGTGCCGGAGCTGGCGCGTCGGATGTCGTTTGCCCGGGTCGCTTTCGTGTCCGGCGCGATATGGGCCGTGTGGCACTACCCGATTCTGCTGTTCGCCGACTACAACGCCGGCACACCGGCCTGGTACGGCCTTGCGTGCTTCACCGTGCTCGTCCTCGGCCTGTCGTTCCTCTTCGCGTGGATCCGGTTGAGGTCGGGAAGCGTCTGGCCGGCGGCGATCCTGCATGCAAGCCACAACCTCTGGATCCAATCCGTCTTCGATCCGCTGACGGCGGACACCGGGCACACGAAGTGGATCATCGGCGAGTTCGGGGCGGCCCTGGCGATCGTCGCCGCCGGAGTCGGGTGGTTGATCTGGCGGAGGAACAACGATCTCGCGCCGATTATCCCAGCCTGAAGTCGGAAAGTCAGGTCTGACCCCTCCCCGACGGGACTGACCCCTAGATCTAGCAGAACCAACAACTCAACAAGTCAGGACTGACCCCATCCCCTCACAGTCCAGCTCTCCCCCGTCTCGAAATCAGAAATCAGGACTGACCCCGGTTAGCCAGTGGGCGAGGATCGAGCGCAACTCCAGAACGTCGCTCTTGGAAGATGCGAGCGACGACGCTCGACACTTCGGCAACGGCCGTGCCGCTCGGCTTGCCTTTGCGGTGTATGCCACAGACGGCGGTGGTCGCCGAATGCGGCAGGTCGCGGCTCCAGCGGAACGCGCCTGCTTCATCGCGGCCGTAGGTCACGTACGCCGACAGCGTGTTAAGGCCGGTTCCCGGCCGCTCGCCGATCAAGTGGACCACGACCTCTGCGCCGGCGCTCGCGCCGATCTCGTAGCCAGCCCGAACGCGTCCGTTGCTCACGGCGATGACGGTGTCGCCGACTTGCCGGCCGTCGTTGGCCAGCGCTCGCCGGAGCGCCGGAAGTACGGCGCGGAGCTGTTCGTTCACCGCATTCGCATTCAGCCCGTCCGAAACGACCATCTGCACCTGCGGCCGGCGCGCTGGATAGAGTCGAGACACCGCACGGGCGTCCTCGTCGCAAAGACGCTCGCCTGCCGCGGGGTCGGCCAGATATTGATCCCGGCCGCCGGCAACCGTTCGGACCGGCAGCCACGTCCCACACGCGTCGTTGAGCACGGCGTCGTCGAGCACGGCGTACAGCGCCGTACGTGCGTGCGCGTAGATCGCTTCGACGCGCGCGTCGGCGCGGGCAGCGTCCGCGATGCCAAGATCCAGCCCCTGCTCCTGCAGCTCGAGCAGCCGCCGCAGACCGTCTGCCTCGAGCGATTCGAGGGATCGACGGCTGCCGCCGGCTCTTTCGAAGAGCGCGCTCAAGCGCGCGACCGTCTGCGTCCGAAACGCCGCGTCCGAAACACCGAGTTCTTCGAGGCGCCGACTCATCGCCGACGTCGTCTGGCGCCCGACGCAGCGCCTCAGCTCGGGGTGCTCCCGGAACGACGTCGTCATGTACCCGAGCATCGGATCGGCATTTCCGGCAACGGCCATCAGATAGGCCGGGGCCGCGCGTTCGACCACGCGCCTCGTCACCGCACGCAATTCGGACGGAGCGATACCCATATGAAAGGTCGCGCAAACGTCCAGCCCCATCGTCAGCCCGTGCAGTTTGGCCATGACGACGTCCTCGAGGCAGGCGCGTTCGAGTTGATCGGCAGTCCTGAATACCTCCGGTCCGATGAATCCCGCGACGTCGTTCACGATCGTCCACGCACGAGTGGCGTGTTGGAGGCAGCGTGCGACGCCGTACGTGCGGGATTCCAGCGTTCCCATGTCGACACCCTCAGCGGCGCGGTTCGTGATCTCGGATCCCTGTCCGGTCTCAAAGTACAGTCCGTCGAATGCGCGCGCGAGATCGGCCAGGCCGTCGACGTCGTGATTCACCATCCCGACAAGTGCCCGTGACGTGCCGGCGAGGCTCTGGAATCCGACCTCGACGCGCGTGCGCCCGAGAGCGGCGTGCTGCTTGACAAGATCCGAGAGAACACAAAACCGGGTGGGCAGCTTGAGACGGCGGACCACCTGCTCGAGGAGCTGCTCGAGGCGGACGATCGTTCCGAGATCGTCGGCAGCCGGGTTGAGACCGATGATCACGTCGCCGCAGCCGTACGCGAGCCCCTCGAAGATCGAAAACAGAATCTGCTGCTCGTCGTCACCGACGCTATTCGGCTGGATGCGCGAACCGAAGTGGCGCTGGTTGCCGATCGCGATGCGGTCGTTGCCGAGCGGATGAAACACGGCGCGGGAGACCCTGGAAAGCTCGCTGTCGGTGAGCACCTTGGCCACTGCGGCAATCGCCTCGCTCCCGAGCGCAGGTCCATATGCCCGGGCCCATTCGTCCGCGCGGGGACCGAGCAGCGCTTCGCGCACTCGTCCGATGGTGAGAAAACGGAATTCGGCGTCGTATCGGTGGTCGCGTGACTTCTGAAGCTGCTCACTCACGCGATCGTCAATCAACACGGTCGCGTGGATGTCCCCGACTGTTGTGGCGAGAAGCGCACGGCGCGCGTCTTCGCGGACGCGATCATCCGCCGCGCCGACAACGGATCGATCGCCTTCCTTGAACGCGCTGGCAAGCGCCAGCGTCAGGCGAAGGGTCCCCGGTTCCATCTACTTCGACCCGTCAAGCCGCGCCTCAGGAGCGAGACATCGAAATGATCACAATCGATAGTGTGGCAGGTCGGAAGGCATGACGCGAACTCGGGAACGAGAGGGTGGACGATGGAGCCTATCGAACAACAACTCAACTAGTCAGGACTGACCCCAACCCTTCTTCCATTGAGGTATCGTCGGCGAAAAGGAGTCGCCGTCATGATGCCAGCCAGGACTCTCCTGACGATGTCCGTCGCGGCCGGCCTATGGCTCGCGGGTCTTCAGGCCGCACGCGCGCAGGACCCCGCCGTCGTGAATGCGAACACCATCCGAGTCAAGCTCGAGAACGATCGCGTGCGCGTGCTGGAGGCGACGCTCAAGCCGGGCGACAAGGAGCAGATGCATTCGCATCCGGCGTACGTCATCTACGTGATCGACGGCGGAAAGGTAAGAAATCACGCCGCCGACGGCAAGACGACCGAGACCGAGCTCAAGTCGGGAGAGGTTCTCTACCGCGACCCCCTCACGCACTGGGCCGAGAACATCGGCACGACGACCATGCACATGATCCTGGTGGAGCTGAAGAGGCCGGACTGACGCGATCGTAAAGTCAACAAGTCAGGACTGACCCCGTCCCACCCCGACGGCTGCCTCCCTGGGCTCACCCTTGCCCGAGATCCAGGCTTTCAAGAGAGTGTAAGTCACCGCCAGAAGAACCGGGCCGACGAAGAGGCCGATCATCCCGAAGGACACCAGACCTCCGATGACTCCGGCGATGATCAACAGGATTGGCAGTTCAACGCCTTTTCGAATCAAGTACGGCCTGACCACGTTGTCACACGTTCCAGCCACGATCGACACAATCAGCACCACTGTGCCCACCCCCGCTCGACCAGACGAGTAGAGCCAGATAACCACGGGGAGAAGCACGAGGAGCGGACCAAGCTGCGCCAGGCAGAGCAGAAACATCACCGCGACAAGGATGGCCAGAGCCGGGACGCCGGCGATCAGGAGGGCCACGGTTCCGAGCACCGACTGAACCAGCGCCGTGCCAATCACACCCAACACCACTCCCCTCGCCGCTTTGGCCGCGAGAATGGTCACCTCCTCTCCATTCCTGCCGGCCAGACGGCGGGCAAAATTCAAGATCCCGGTCCGCGCCGCATCTCCATTCGCATAAAGGATCGCCGCCAGGATGAGCGTCAGCAGAGATTGAGCAAGAAGCACACCGACGCCCCCCACCTTCCCCAGAAACCACTGAAGCGCCGCCCGGGCGTAGGGAGCGAGGGCTTCGCGGCGCGCCTCTTCGCTCAGCCCGAAAAAGGCAGTCCACTTCTCGGCAATCTTCTTTCCCGCCAACGGAACGCCCTCGATCCATTTCGGTGGCGCGGCAAACGCGGAGACATCAATGGTTTTGATCCGCTCGGGAATGTCCTCGGCGTGGGAGACGATCATCACGACGGCCACCGTCAGGGGCACCATAAGCAGAAGCAGCGCTGCCAGCGTCATCAGCGTGACGGCGAGCCCCCGCCTGCCGCCCAGCCAACCGTCGACTTTGAGCAAGAGAGGCCAGGTGGCCACGACGATCAGCGTGGCCCACGCCAGGGCCATGAGGAAGGGCCGGAAGATCCAGACGCTTCCCAGAATCAGAAGGCCGATAATCAGAACGGAAAGAATCGTGTGGGTGATGTCGCTGCTGGCCTTGTTGGTGGAGTTCATTTTGCGACCCTCTCTTTCAGCCCTGGAAGGTACCGTTCCCGAACGATCCGGTGGTGATGGAGCTCATGACCCGCGATATGGAACGCCAGGCCGCGCGGAGTGACTTGATATCCGTTGGCGACGCCCCGCCGCAGCCACGCCTCGGAATCGAGCCCTAGAAACAGCGTGACGGAAGCGTTCCGGACGGCCTCGTAATCCGCCAGCAGCTCGCGCATCGCCCGCGAGTCGAAGGATCCCGTCTCCGCATAGGATTTCTCGTCGAACCCGGGAAGCGGCCGCGCGTCTCCGCGCGCGATGCACAGGGCGCGGTAGGCGTAGATGCGCTCGTCGTCGGCGAGATGGCCGAGCACCTGCCGGATCGTCCACTTGCCGGGGCCGTAGGTCAGGCTGCCGCCTTCTTCGCCGAACTCCTCGAAGAGCTCCACCGTCTGGCGGCGCTGCCGCATCAGCACGTCGACAGCGTCGTCCCCTTGCACAAGATCGATGTCCGCCCGGGCGTAGCCGGCGAACTCCTCTTTCATCGGACGGCCGGAGCTGCGGTTCGCGAGCATGTGGGGTCGGCGACCGATTATCCACCCTCCCGAGGGGCCCAGCCAAGGCCGCGGCCGCCCGTTGTTTGACCGCATATCTCGCGCGGCGCCTTTGCCGGATCCCGACCCGCCGCGTTGCCCGCCGATTCGGTCGCGACGACTCTGCCTTCTCTCGCCCGCTCGCCAGCCTGGAGGACGAGCTCACCACCGAGACTGACCCCGTCCGGCTGAGTAGTAAGATTTGGATGCGGTAACCAAACGTCCAGAGGAGCATATGGCAGGCAGTCGCTCACCGAGATCTTGGGCGCTCGCCCTTGTTTTCCTCAGCCTCGCTGGCACGCCTTCGCTCGCCGGCCAGGTGATAACCGAGTTTCCGGTGTTTCACGTGGCCGGGGCGGCTCCCTGGAAAATCGTGGCCGGCCCAGACGGAAACATGTGGTTCTCCTACTCGCTTGGTACCTCGCTCGGACGGATCACGCCATCGGGTCAAGCAGAATATGTCACCGACGCAAACCGACCGCTCGAGGTCCTCGGTCTGACGAACGGACAAGACGGAGCAGTCTGGTTCACGGATTGGGACGTCCGGGAGTTGGTCTACAAGATAGGACGGGTCACGTCCGACGGGGAATTTACGTACTTCAACGTCCCGGACAAACCCCCAAAAGAGTCGATTTGGGGAATCACAGCCGGGCCGGACGGCGCCCTGTGGTACGTGACTCTGGGAAACGACGCCGACGTTAGAGACTCGATCGGGCGAATGACTACTGACGGCAACGTAACCAAGTTTCCAGTTCCCGAGCATGCCGCCGGCCCACACTTTACGGCAGAAATCGCCGCTGGCTCTGATGGCGCGCTCTGGTTTGCCGTTGCCTACAACATCGGGCGGATCACGACCGACGGTAGCATCACTTTGTTTCCGCTGCCTGAACCGGCCCCAACGGGGATTACCGAGGGACCTGATGGGAACATTTGGTTTACAGAATTCTACAGCGGGAAGGTCGCGCGGATAGCTCCGGACGGGACAATCGACGACTTTGGGCTCAGTCCGGGCACCTATCCCAATTCCATTACGGCGGCCTCCGACGGAGCGCTTTGGTGTACTGAGTACCACGGTCCCGGAATTGCGCGAATTACGACCGACGGTCAAGTCACGGAGTTTCGAGTCCCCACCCCGAGCGCGTTACTCGAGGGCATTGCGGCTGGCCCCGGCGGAACTGTGTGGTTCGTCGAGCAGGACGTTTCCAAGATTGGGCGAATTGAAATACCTGTGGCCCGGGATCTCACTTTGCCTCCTCGCAGACCGCGAGTCGCAGCGGTTGTCCCCGCGCGCGATCCACGCCCATAGTTGCTGGGCCCTTCCACGGCACATCTCGCGCTCGGGTTCTTCGGGGTCAGTCCTGACTTGTTGAATCCTTGATCCCGGCCGTTCGGACACTCCGGCAAAGCGAAAGTGCCTCCGCAGCCAGCCCTCTTCCAGAACCACTCAATTTGTCTGGACTGACCCGAACCTTCCCCTGGTTCGGACACTCCCGCAAGTGCCGCTGCCTCCGCGGCCAGCGCCCCGAGCAGAACCAACAACTCAACAATCAGCCACTTGCCCTCCGAAATCAGGACTGACGCCGATGGTATGGTCTCGTGCCATGCGAAGAAGCCTTCGGATCTTCCTCCCGGTCCTGCTCTTGCTTCCTCTTGAGGCGGTCGCCGCGGAGAGCATCGGCGGAACCTATGTCGGCACCTACACCAACAAGGCGGGCAAGAGCGGCGACTATCAACTCACCTTCACGCCGGGCCAGGGGGGCAACTGGACCGGAGAAGTCGTCGCCGTACTCGATGGACAGCCGACGAAATCCACTATGACCTCGCTCGTCGTGAAGGGCGACTCCATCGAAGCCGCCTACGACTTCGAGGTCAAAGGCCAAAAGGCCTCTTCCCGGATCACGGGCACGAGGACCGGCCAGACGTTGTCGGGCACGTTCGAAACCCTGTACAAGGGCAAGGTCGTCGACACGGGTACCTGGAAGACGAGCCAGAAGAAGTAACGCAGGACCGGAGGCCCGTCTCGAGCGAGATCCGGTACTCCAAGCCCGGCTCGACCGCCTCACCGAGCCCCTCGCCAGCCTGGAGGATCAGCTCACGACCGACGCCCAGCTCCGCCACTGAATCGAAACCCTGGTTCGGACACTCCGGCAAAGCGCGGCCGCCTCCGCGGCGAGCGCCCAGACCAGAACCAGCAACTCAACAAGTCAGGACTGACCCCTTCCCCTTCCACGAAGTCAGCAAATCAAGACTGACCCCATCCTCTTTCCCCATCCTCTTTCCATCCTCTTTCCCAATCCCCCCGCGCGCATTGCGCCGTTCCGAGACTCTCTCGAATATGAAGGATGCGCAGCTCGTCGTCCGAGTCCCGAGCGATCTCCGCCAGGGCACCGGGGCGTCCGGCCCGGGAAAGAGTCCGCCCGTCCCCGTCCATCATTGAAACAATTGACATTTGTTCAATGAATCGCGAGAGTCCTCTCCGTGGTGCGGACATATGCGATTCGGCGGCCCGACCAGATCGCGGCGCTCGCCTCGGTGGCGCGCATCGAAATCGTCGACGTCCTCGCCGGAGTCGGGACCTGCTCGGTGGCGGCGCTCGCGGCCGCGCTCGGCCGCCCGGCCGACTCGCTCTACTACCATCTGCGCGACCTCGTGCGCGTCGGCCTCGTCGTTCCGGTCGGGAAGGGCCGCGGCCGCCGCCGGGGCGAGGCGCTCTACCGAGCCGTCGCGCCGCGCCTCGCCGTCATCTACGCGCCGAAGGATCCGGAAAACGTCCGCGCGATGAATCGGACGACCGCGGCCCTCCTCCGCCTCGGCGCACGCGAGTTCCGCCTCGCCTTCCAACCGGGAACCCGGGTCTCCGGCCCGCGCCGCGAGCTGTGGGTCGGCCGCATCGCCGCGCGCCTCACGTCCGCCGAGATCGCCCGCATCAACCGGCTGGTGCTCGAAAGCCTACGGGTTCTCGAGTCGGCGCGCGCGTCGCGACGCGGGCGCCTCTACGCCTGGACGTTTCTCTTGACGCCGATCGATCGGCGCCGAAAGGGGAGGACGAAATGAGATTCGAACCGGGATCGATCCGCGCCGGTGCCTGCGCCGCGGGACTGCTGCTCGGCGCGGCCGGGCTCTCGGCGGAAGCGGCGCCGGCGGAGCCGCCGAAGACGTACGACGTGGTCGACCTCGGCGAGGGCGTGGACGCCTTCATCTCGACGAAGACCGGCTTCGCCAACGGCAACACGGTCCTCGTCGTCGGCGACGACGGCGCTCTCGTCGTGGACGCGGGGTTCTTCCCGTCCATCGCCCGGCAGATCATCGCCGAAATCCGCCGCAAGACCGACAAGCCCGTGCGATACCTCGTTCACACGCACTGGCACGAGGATCACTGGGTCGCCGACGACGAGTACCGCAAGGCGTTCCCCGGCATCGTCCTCGTGTCGACGGAGTTCACGCGCGAGCGGATCGCGAAGGAGATCCCGGGAGCGATCCAGAAGATGCTCGACAATGCGGCGACGGAGTCGAAGGCGGACGAAGAGACGCTCGCACGCGGCACGAAGGCGGATGGGACGCCGCTCGACGAGGCCGCGCGCCAGCGCTACCGGGATCTCATCGCGGACATGGCGTTCTCGGCAGCGGAGTTCCGTCAGGCCGTTCTGGTCTCGCCGGAGTTGACGTTCGAGCAGGGCATCCGCGTGTATCTCGGGAAACGCGAGGTCCGCGTCTTGTTCCTCGGGCGCGGAAACACGGCCGGCGACGCCGTGACTTACGTGCCCGACGCGAAAGTCGTCGTGGCGGGCGATCTCGTCGTTCTCCCGACGCCCTTCTCCTTCGGCTCGTATCCCGGGGAGTGGGCCGAGACGCTCCGGAAACTCTCCGCGATCGACGCCGTCGCCCTCGTGCCGGGACACGGGCCCGTCCAGCGGGATCAGGCCTACGTGAAGACACTCATCCGCCTGCTCGAGTCGGTGCGGACGCAGGTGGCCGAGGCCGTCCGCTCCGGCGCGACGCTCGAAGAGACGCGCTCCCGAGTCCACCTCGACGACCTCCGGCAGGAGCTGACGAAGGGCGACGCGCGGCTCGATCCCATGTTCCAGGCCTTCTTCGTCGTTCCGGCGGTCGAGCGCGCGTACCAGGAGGCGAAGGGCGCCTACGAGGCAGAGTAGCGTCGCCGCGTCGGCCGCCAGAATCAGGAGGGTCAGTCTTGATTTGCTGATTTCAGCTCGGAGGCGTGCGAACCCGTTCGCGACAATCTAGCTTCGAGAGTCAGCCTGACTTGTTCTTCGTCCGCCCAATCGCACGGCTCGAGAGATGTCTGGACGCCGACCTCGCCCTACAGCGACAGATCGATCGAATCGTTAAGAGCCTCGGCAGGCCAGGCCCCAATGCCGACAAACCCAAAGCCCGCTCGCAGCCCTCGAAATCAGCAAATCAAGACTGACCCCATCTCCCCTCCCCTGGAAGACCAGCTCTCGACCGACGCCCAGCTCCGCCACTGAATCGAAACCCTGCTTCGGACACTCCGGCAAAGCGCGGCTGCCTCCGCGGCTAGCGCCCCGACCAGAACCAACAACTCAACAAGTCAGGACTGACCCCTTCCCTCTCCCCTGGAGGCCCTCCGCCGTGATGTCGAGCCTGGTAATCGTGGTTGGTGGAGCCTCCGGAGGCCACCAATAGCTCTTGATCGCCGCAATCCCAACGACGGGCGAGCCCCCGTGGGCCGGCAGCAGTACGGCGTCGGGCGTGAAGGTCGCCAGTACGCCTTTTTCATCGCCCCTCAGCCAGGATGTTCGATAGGCCTCGATGACGGTTCGAATCGCCGTAGCGTCAGAAGCCGAAAGGGTTGCGTTGCACTCCCGGGATTCCGACAAGCTCGTGACAGTCGCCAGAAAGAGCGCTACGATCGCGAGAGGTCGGGCCCGGAAAGGGAACTGTCGGCGCATGATGGCCTCCGTGTATGAAGGAGGTCTACGGCATGAGAGCGGATTTGTTCCGGGAGCGCATGGAGCGCATGGGGTCAGTCTCCTGATTTGCTGATTTCAGCAAGCGCGTCCTGGCTCGCAGGGAAGCTCTGCTCTGGGCTGGCATCCCGAGATCGGGGTACTCCCGAGGTTCGCCGGACGGAAGCCGACCGGTTCCGACCACGAAGTCAGCAAATCAAGACTGACCCCATCCCTCTCCTCGCTAAAAAAGCCCGGCGGCTGCCCGCCGGTTCCGGTCTCGATTCCTGCGTCCGGCAATCCGAGCGGCACCGCGGCCCAGCGCCCCTTCCAGAACCAACAACTGACAAGTCAGGACTGACCCCGACCCCTTCTCAACACCCTTACGAGCCGGACACCTAGTCTTCGTCGTGCCAGCGGCCCGCAATCCGCAGCTTTTCGTGACCGCCGAGGACTGCATAAGCCGCAAGGTCGAATAGACCCGGACCTCGCAACAGTCCCGACCCGTTGATGCTGAAGTGCTTTCCAACCTTGCCGAGCTGGATCGACTCGCCTTTCCACTGGAACCGCTTGACCGAGGTGATTTCGTTCATGAACTGAACCGTAAAGCGCCCCGTCGCCGAGTCGAGAATCACCTGATGCTGCCAATTCGATACTTGCACGGGTGTCCCGTCAGCAAAGCTCTCCGGAACGTCGAAGGTGCCGTTGGGTGCGGAATTGAGGTAGATCGTCATGGTCCCTTCCCGTGTAACGACGGTCAGTCCGCCCTGCACGGTCGCTCTCAACGTCGTCGCCGTATTGAAGAACGTAAAGAACGCCGTCGCTTCGTTCTGCGCATTCGCGACGTCCGTCGAGAAAATGCCATCGAGCTCCGGGATGGATGACAGATAGCCGTACTGAATCGCCGAGGTGGGTGAAAGCACCGGGCCTGACCCATGATCTCCGAATATCACGTCGCCGTCGCGCCAGACCTTCTCGTCCCCCTCCGATGCGGCCGTTGCGATGGAAACTGTTGCCGCGACAACAATGATCGCCAGTATGACCCGCCTGACGTTCTGGCTCATCCCCACGTAGCAGCCTCCTTCCTCGATCCTCTGCTTCATCACGTCCTCCTTGTGAGATGGCGGCCGTACCGTCCCCTTTTGACGGCCTTATACTCACGCTAGGGTGAGGGTAGAGCGGCCCGAAGCCCATCGTCCTTTAATGGCGGTTAAGTCTAGGGAAAATCGCAGCGCAACGACCATGTCGGCAGAAACCCGCCGTCTCCTTGCTTTCGGACCCTTCCAGGTTGACCCCACTGAGCGTTTGCTGGCTTCGCGACGGAGAGCGCATCGCGATTACCCGCAAGGCCTTCGACGCTCTTCTCATCCTGATACACAACAAAGGGCGGCTCGTCAGAAGAGAGGAGTTGATCGACAGGCTCTGGCACGGGGCGTTCGTCGAAGAAGGGAACCTGAAGGTCACCATCTCGATGTTAAGAAAAGTGCTTCGCGGGACTACGGGTCGAGGTCGAGAGATCGAGACCGTACCCGGGCACGGCTATCGCTTCGTCGCCGACGTGAAGGAAATATCGGAGCCGGCCGGGCAGTCGCAACGAACACATCAAGCGAGGGCCATTACGCGGTTGATGGTCCTTCCGTTCCGGATCCTGCGACCCGATCCTACGACTGATTTTCTGGGGTTCGGCGTCGCTGACGCGATCGCCAGCGGTCTCGCTGCCGTCGATTCGGTTCTAGTCCAATCGCCGGCCGCCGGCGCGCGCTACGCGGGAAGAGTGATCGATCTCGCGCGGATCGCTGCCGAAGCCGGGTCGGCGGTGGTGCTGACCGGCACCATCATGCGCGATGGAGGTCGTTTGCGCGTCACGACGCAACTCCTCGAGGCGCCCGAGGGAACAGTTATATGGTCTCGTCACATCCAGGCACGCGTTCAGGACGTATTCGATCTGCAAAATCAAATCGTCGATCACACGCTGGACGGACTGGCTCTCAAGCTCACTGCACGTGAGCAGTGGCTGGTCAAACATGATGTGCCGGCGACGGCGGCAGCCTACGAGCTCTACCTTCGCGGCAACCAGGTCAGCTACCGCGGAATCCGGGCATGGGAGGACCTCAAGATCGCGCGAGACCTCTGATCTGCGCTGTCTCGAGGCTGACCCACGATACGCGCCCGCGTGGGCACACCTCGGCCGCTGCCACTGGCTGATCGGAAAGGCCATCGAGCATCCCGCCGAGAACCTGACGCGCGCCGAGTCTTGCCTCACTCGGGCGTTCGAGCTCAACCCGGATCTGCCGGTCGCCCACAGCATCCACAGCGACCTCTTGAGCGATCTTGGCCGGGCCTCGGAGGCCATGGAGCGACTTCTCCTCCGCGCGCAAAAGCATGCCGCGTCCGCGGGAACCGTACGCCGCACTGGTCAAGGCATGCCGATTCTGCGGATTGCTGGAGGCGTCGGTTGCGGCACACGAGCAGGCAAGAAGGCTCGACCCGCAGATTCCGACGAGCGTCGGACACACTTACTTTCAGCAACGAGAATGCGAGAAGGCCCGAGCGGAGATCGGCGTCGGAACATGGTCGCTTGACGCGCAGCTACTGGCGGGCGAGGGGCGCGATCGAGATGCCGTGAAGCTGCTTCGTGAGCGTGAAAATTCAGGAGCGCCAGGGATCGCCTGGGCACTCATCGTTTCGCTTCGTACCCTGCTGGAGGGTCGGCTCGACGAATTCTCGCGAAGCCATCGAGCGCGTCGCTGCCGAATATGCTGACCCCGAGGTACGGTTCTACGTGGCGCGGTTTCTGGCGCGAATCGGCGAGCGGGAGCGGTCGCTCGAATTGCTGGCGAGTGTCCTGGAAGATGGCTTCGTCTATTTCCCGACGCTGTGCTTCGATCCCTGGTTCGCGGCCGTCCGATCCACGCCGGGGTTCGCGAAGGTCTCGAAGCGCGCCGAGGCGCGACAGCGCAAGATGGCGATGGCGTTCGCGAACGCCGGGGGCGAGGAGCCGCTCGGAATTAGGGTGCTGCGGCCGGGAACCGTCCGAAGAAGGCATGTGCCGGCGTGACCGACTGGAACGGCCGATTCCGTTCGATTTCGAGGCGAAAGGGGGGACCGCCATCCATCTTCACTTCGACCTGGCGACGGCGAGACGCGAGTTGCGCTGGAAGCTCAAATGCGTGCTCACCGACCACTGGTTAATTGGGGTCAGTTCTGATTTCTGATTTCGCGCGCCCCGCCGCCCGCCCGAATTCCGGTCCGCCGCGTGGCGATGGGCCTTGGCCGCGACGACTCATCCTTCGCGCACCCGCTGGTGCGGGTCGAGAGCCGACTCCCTCTCGATCACGCTACTGCCGGTACTGTGGGGCCAGTCCTGATTTCTGATTTCGCGTGCCCCGCCGCATCGCCCGAATTCCGGTCCGCCGCGTGGCGATGGGCCTCGGCCGGACGACTCATCCTTCGCGCACCCGCTGGTGCGGGTCGAGAGCCGACTCCCTCTCGATCACGCGCTCCAGGCCTGCCGTGCCTCACGAACTCAAGGCCTCGTCTAGCTACACCCCGACGTCGCCCCGCAGTTCAAGCACTTGTAGCACGCCGCCGACCGCACCATGATCGACCCGCACTCGTGGCACGCCGGCGCATCCGTTGACGTCTCGAACGCGAACCCGTTGTTGCTCCCGCCGAGCGGCCGCGCCACAACCACCTGCTCCGTCACCGGCACCGGCGCCTCGGAGTGCGTATCCCGCGCGATCACGCCGATCGCTTCCTTCTCGTCGGCGTTCAGGAACTTCGACCCCAGCCACCGGAACACGTAGTCCACCAGCGACTTCGCAATCGGGATCTCACGGTTCTTCGTGAACCCCGACGGCTCGAAGCGCATGTGGGTGAACTTCTTGACCAGCGCCTCCAGGGGCACGCCGTACTGCAGGGTCAGGGAGATCGCCGTCGCGAAGGAGTCCATCAGGCCCGAGACGGTCGAGCCTTCCTTCGACATGCGCAGGAAGATCTCGCCGGGCTTGCCGTCTTCGTAGAGGCCGACGGTGATGTAGCCCTCGTGGCCGCCGACGTCGAACTTGTGGGTGATGGAGCGGCGCTCGTCGCCGAGCTTGCGGCGGTAGGGAGCCGGGACGGGCACGGTGGCCTTGCCGACGTACTCGAGCGAGCCGCGCTTCTCGGGGCTCTTGCTGTCGGACTTGGAGGCCGCGGTGTTCAGGGGCTGGGTCCGCTTGCAGCCGTCGCGGTAGATGGCGATGGCCTTCAGGCCCTGCTTCCAGCCGTCCATGTACACGCCGGCGATCTCGTCGGGTGTGGCGTCGGGCGGCAGGTTCACGGTCTTGGAGATCGCGCCGGAGAGGAACGGCTGCACGGCTCCCATCATGCGGACGTGGCCGGAGTAGTGGATCGAGCGGGTGCCGTTCAACGCGCGGAAGGCGCAGTCGAAGACGGGCAGGTGCTCGGGCTTGAAGCCGGGCGCGTCCTCGATGGTCCCCTTCTCGTCCACGTAGCCGAGGATCGAGAGGACCTGCTCCTCGGTGTAGCCCGAGGCGCCGCAGCGCCAGGGGAACTGTCTGGTTGACGATCTTGATCGTCCCGCCGCCGACGAGCTTCTTGTACTTGACGAGGGCGAGGTCGGGCTCGACACCCGTCGTGTCGCAATCCATCATGAAGCCGATCGTGCCGGTCGGCGCCAGCACCGTGACCTGGCCGTTCTTGTAGCCGTGCACCTTGCCGCTCTCGAGCGCGCCGTCCCAGACGGCCTTCTGCGCGCGCAGCAGGTCCGCCGGCACGCCCTGGGCGGTCGGGACCTTGTACGCCGCGTCGCGGTGCATGCCGATGACGTCCAGGAACGCGTCGCGGTTGGGGGCGTAGCCGCCGAAGGCGCCGAGCTCCGAGGCGATGCGCGAGGACTGCAGGTACGCCTCGCCGCACATCATCGACGTGATCGCGGCCGCGTAGGCGCGCCCTTCGTCGGAGTCGTACGGCAGGCCGGTCGCCATCAGGAGCGCGCCGAGGTTCGCGTACCCGAGGCCGAGCGGACGGAACTTGTAGGAGTTCTCGGCGATCGCCGGTGTCGGGTAGGAGCAGTTGTCCACCAGCATCTCCTGCGCCGTGATCATGATGTCCGCGGCGTGGCGGAACGCCTCGACGTTGAAGCCGTTGTCGTCGGGGTTGAAGAACTTCATCAGGTTCGAGCGACGCACAGATTGCAAGCGCTGTCGTCGACGAACATGTACTCGCTAGCAGGGATTAGATGCGTTGATCCGGTGCGTGGACTTGACCGGGTTCCACTTGTTGATCGTCGTGTCGTACTGCATGCCCGGGTCGCCGCACACCCACGCGGCCTCGGCGATCTTGCCCATCAGGTCGCGCGCCTTGTACTTCTTGTGGGGCGTTCCCGTCAGGACTTCCTTCGTCCACCAGTCGCCGTCCTTCTCGACGGCTTCCATGAACTCGTCGTTGACGCGGATCGAGTGGTTGGCGTTCTGGTAGAAGATCGACGCGTACGCCTCGCCGTTGAAGGAGCCGTCGTAGCCGGCGTCGATGAGCGCCCAGGCCTTCTTCTCTTCGTTGGCCTTGGAGAGGACGAACTCCTCGATGTCCGGGTGGTCGATGTTCAGGATGACCATCTTCGCCGCGCGCCGCGTCTTGCCGCCCGACTTGATCGCGCCGGCAAACGAGTCGAAGCCCTTCATGAAGGAGAGCGGGCCGGAGGCCGTGCCGCCGGCCGAGAGGCCTTCGTGCGAGCCGCGGATCGCCGAGAGGTTCGAGCCCGTGCCCGAGCCGTACTTGAAGAGCATGCCTTCGGTCTTGGCGAGCGAGAGGATCGAGTCCATCGAGTCGCCGCAGGAGTTGATGAAGCAGGCGGAGCCCTGGGGCTTCGGCTCGATGCCGACGTTGAACCAGACGGGAGAGTTGAAGGAGGCGACCTGGTTGACGAGGATCGCGGCGAGCTCGTCGTGGAAGGCGTCGCGGTCGGCGGCGGTCTTGAAGTAGCCGCCCTTCTCGCCGTAGCCGGTGATCGTCGCGGCGACGCGCTCGATCAGCTGCTTGACGGAGCTCTCACGGTCGGGCTGTCCGACGCGGCCGTGAAAATACTTCTGCGCGACGATGTTGGTGGCCGTCTGCGACCAGGACTTCGGGACCTCGACGTTCTTCTGCTCGAAGATCGTCTCGCCCTTCTCGGAGGTGATCGCCGCGGTTCGCAATTCCCACTCGACGGCTTCGTACGGAGACACCGAGGGGTCCGAATAGACCCGCTCGAACGTCAATCCGCGCAGGCCTGTTCGGCCCTCCGAGCCCGTCTGGACCGCGGTTTTCCTGGCCTCCTTCTCGGTCGCGCCCATCCTTCGCTCCCCCTTCCGCGGAGTCGAATGCTCCGCCCCACACTGCCTAAAGCCTCAGTTACAAGGCAAAATCGCGGCTAATCCACCAGCGTTACAGATGAGCGTAAAACCCGCCTGTGGACCAGTCAAGTAAAAATACAAGATCTAGTGGGGGGAGGGTTCCGGGGGCCCTTGGAATGGTGGCACAGGGATTGCTGTTTATTTTGGTGTGAGCACAGACAGACAAGGCGGCCGGCGACCCCTCCGAATCGACTCGAAATCGGTCTTCGAAGTGAACGATTCGAGGCTCGGAATCGGCGTGTTCAGCCGGCCCCTCCTCGACCAGGAAGCCCGCAGGTTCCGGTCCGCGTGGGAGATGGAGGCGATGCCCGGGTTCGAGGACTTCCTGGTGGACGTCAACCGGGTGTCTTTCGTGGCCCCGCCCGAGAAGGTCGCCGGGGCCTGGGAGACGATCGACCGGCTGCTCGCAACCTCTTCCGAGGCAGTCAAAAAAGCATCCTGATCGTTCGAAAAATTGACGTTGTTTGACGTCCCGAGCCGGCGCACGGGATAATGCAAAGGAATCAGAGCAGTGCGCTTCGTGTTCTCGTGAGCCGACCAGGAAGGAGCCCGTCAAGATGTCCTCGACCCTCGAATCCACGCCGACGCCGATCACGGAGTCGACCCCCATGCTTTCGCTGACCCCCTCCGCCGTCGAGAAGGTGAAGTACTTCGCCAAGACGATGCCGGATTCGGAGAACAAGCCCCTGCGCGTCTTCGTCCAGGGCGGCGGCTGCTCGGGATTCCAGTACGGGTTCACCTTCGACGAGAAGAAGGCCGACGACAACGTGATCGAGCAGGACGGGATCACCGTGCTGGTCGATCCGCAGAGCGCGACCTACCTGCGCGGCGCGAAGGTGAACTACGTCGAGGACTTCCGCGGCGCGGGATTCTCGGTGGAGAACCCGAATGCGACGGGCGGGTCGTGCGGGTGCGGGAAGAGTTTCAACGCCTGAAGCGACTCGAAGCGAAGACGGAAATGAAGCCCCGCGCAAGCGGGGCTTTTTGTTTGAGGATTCCCTCTCCCCCCGACGGGGGGAGAGGGGTAGGGTGAGGGGGGGCCTCCTCTTCACTACTTCTCGCGAAGCGAAAACAACCAGAGCACCCCCCTCACCCCAACCCTCTCCCGTGGGGAGAGGGGGCGGACTTCTTTAGATCGCTCTACCTTGAAGATTCCCTCTCCCCCCGACGGGGGGAGAGGGGTAGGGTGAGGGGGGTCCCCTCACTCCAGCGCACCATAGAATCCCCGCCGAACTTCCGAAAGGGGGATGCCATGGTTCGCAGTCGCCTCCTCCCCTTCTTGCTGGCGTACCTTGGCTCTGCTGCTCCTCGCGCCGTCCGCCCAGGCCCTCGAGCACAAGGTCATCGTCACGGACACCCCCGCGCAGACCTTCGATCCACAAGCCATGACGATCCAGGTGGGTGAAACGGTGACCTGGGAGAACGTGTCCGGCACGCACAACGTGATCGCGGACGATGTGAGCTTCGTCAGCGGCAGCCCGACTGCGGCGCCGTGGACCTACTCCCATACCTTCAACTCCACTGGCCGCTTCCGCTACACCTGTTCAACGCACGTCGGCGACGGTCAAGTCGGCATCATCACCGTCCGCGCGGCGCGCCCCGCCAACGAGATTGCCTACACGGTCAGCTCCTGGGACATGCAAAGGAGGACGGCGATTACGGGGGCGGAAGGCTCCTCGAGTTTCATTCGGGCCAACGGAGAGTTCCTCGGCGGCGTGCGCCTTCCCACAGGCGCGAAGATCACGGCGTTCGAGGTCTTGGCGTGCGATGACATGTCCATCGGCGGAAAGACGTCGGCGACCTTCTTGATCTGCCCCGAGCCCGAATCCACATGCTTGCCGATCGCAACCGTCGAGACGACGGCCGTGCTCACTGGGGACCCCTGTGCGATCACCACGACGACGCTCGCGGACGGGCCGATCGTGGACAACGCGGACAACACGTATGGCGTGTACGTGACGACCGGACTCGAAGGGTTCCGGGGCGTGAAGATCTACTACAAGAGGGTCCTGAGCCCCGCGCCGCTGACCGCGACGTTCTCGGACGTGCCGACTTCGGACATCGCGTTCCGCGCGATCGAAGCGCTCGCGGCATCCGGCATCACGCAGGGCTGCGTCGCGGGCCAGTTCTGCGGGAACCAGAACGTGACCCGCGCGCAGATGGCGATCTTCCTGGCTCGGGCCCTCGGCCTGTTCTGGCCGAACTGAGGGGGAGAGCGGGGGAAGGGCGACTCCTCAAGCCTGCCGGCCGTCTGACTAGAAGGTCCCCTCGCCCCCCGACGGGGGGAGAGGGCCAGGGTGAGGGGGGGCCTCCTCTTCCCTACCTCTCGCGCAGCGAAAACAACCAGAGCACCCCCCTCACCCCAACCCTCTCCCGTCGGGAGAGGGAGCGGATCTCGTCGGTTCGCTCGATCAAGCCTAAGACTCACTCTGACTCGAGGATTCCCTCTCCCCCCGACGGGGGGAGAGGGCTAGGGTGAGGGGGGCTCCTCTCCTATCTCTTCACCTCCTCCAGGATCCGCTCCAGCACCCCATCCGGATTCAGCAGAACATCCGTGTTCCAGAACCTGAGCAGGCGAACCTGCCGCCGGCGAAGTGACTCCGTTCGACGACGGTCGTAGCGCTTCTGACCCTCATCGGCGTGCCCTCCCCCGTCGATCTCCACGGCGACGCCGGCTTGCTCGCAGTAGAAGTCCACGATGTATCGGCCGATCGGATGCTGGCGGCGGAACTTCAGGCTGCTGAGAGTCCGAGCGCGGAGACGGCGCCAGAGGAGGCGTTCGGCGTCAGTCTGACGCTTGCGGAGGTCGCGGGCGCGGGAGAGGAGGAGTGAGGGCACGTAGAAGGATTGTCGTGAGGAGGAGAGGAGGGAGAGGAGAGGAGGAGCCCCCCCCTCACCCTACCCCTCTCCCCCCGTCGGGGGGAGAGGGGAGCTGCAGTGAGAGTGCACCTCGAAGACCGCTCTGCCTCAGAGTAGCTCAGTAGTGCATCTCAAAGAGTCCGCTCCCTCTCCCCACGGGAGAGGGTTGGGGTGAGGGGGGCGCTCTCTTTGTTTCGCCGCGCGAGAAGTAAGTGAGACGCCCCCCCTCACCCTACCCCTCTCCCCCCGTCGGGGGGAGAGGGAATCATTGGAACCCGTCCCTCCAATCCCCCCACTCGTCACCGCAACCGGCCTTTCGGCCCGCTCCGTGCATAGACTCCTCCCCGTGGTGACCCGCGCCGTCCGGCTGCTTTTTGCGTTCATCTTCCTCGCCGCGCCGGCGCTCGCGCAGACGACGCCCTGGGTCTCGCTCGGGCCCGACGGCGGCAGCATCGCGGACATCGCGATCGACCCCGCGAATCCCCTGCGCATCTACGCGGGCGTGGACGGGCGCGGCGTCTTCCGGTCGGTGGACGGCGGGGCGACGTGGCTTCTTCCGGGAGAGGGCCTGTCCTCTTTCGCGATCTTCTCTTCCGTCGAGGTGGACCCGATGGTCGAAGGAAGAGTCTGGGCCGGCGTCAACTTCGCCGGCGTCTTTCGATCGGACGATGCCGGGGTCACCTGGACCGCGTTCAACGACGGCCTGCCGTCTCTCGCCGTGCTCGACATCGCGCTCGATCCGAACCGGGCGAACACGATCTACGTCGCCCTGCGGCAGGGCGGCGTGTTGAAGTCGATCGACGCCGGCGTCAACTGGGTCTCGACCGGAATTCCGACCGGATATTCGACCGTGCTGCACGCTCGATCCGCGCAACCCGCAGCGGATCTATGCGGGCACGACGAACCAGGGCGTCTACCGGTCGAACGACGGCGGCCTGACCTGGATCGCGCCACTGGTTCCGGCGGAGACCGGCACGCGCCAGATGCTGGCGATCACCGTCGATCCGGCAAGTTCCTCGATCGTCTACCTCGGCACGGAGGGCGACGGCCTCTACCGCACCACGGACGCCGGCGACCACTGGGTCCGGATCGACACGCCGCCCGTCGAGCCCCACGTCGCAGCCATCGCGGTCAAGGCCTCGAGCCCCAACGTCATCTACCTCGCGACGGGAGGGGACATCTTCGTCTCGCAGACCAGCGGCGCGTCCTGGCAGTCGGTTCCGGTACAGGCCTCGCCCCACTCCACGGCCGACGTCCTCTTCGATCCGGGCAACCCGGATCGGATCTGGGCCGCCGCGGAGCTCGGCGTCTTCACGAGCGTCAGCGGCGGGCAGAGCTGGGAGCCCAGGAACAGCGGCTTGCGCGCGAGGTACGTTCCGTGGGTCATCGTCGCCCGCGAAAACGTCAACCTGATTTTCGCGGCGGGGTCGGCGGCCGGCGTTCTGCGCAGCGGCAACGGCGGAGCGAGCTGGTTGAGCCTCGACGCCGGGCTGCCGAGCGGGCGCATCAACTCGATCTTCCGCAACTTGCAGGGCGGGCTCTTCGCGGGAGGAACGGCCCTCTCGTCGGCCGGAGCGCGGATCCCGAGCCTGTCGCACAGCGCGAACTCCGGCGACACCTGGACGCCGGCTTCCAACGGTTTCACGGGCCTCGAGTTCCGCGCGCTCGCCGGGGATCCCTCCGATGCGACGATTCTCTACGCCGGCACGTCGGACCGCGCCGTCTTCAAGACGACCGACGGAGGCGAGACCTGGCAGCAGGCGCGGATCGGATTGCCCGACGCGGTCTTCGCGCTCGTGACGGACCCGACGACGCCGGGGGGCCTCTGGGCGGGCGTTCTCGGCGGAGGGGTTTACCGGAGCATCGACGCGGCGGGGACGTGGGCGGCGCGCACGTCGGGCATGGCGAACCGGGACGTGTGGTCGATCGCCGTCGATCCCGCGCGGCCGGGCGTCGTGTACGCGGGCACGCTCGGCGGCGGCGTCTACAAGACGGAGGACGGCGGCGCGAGCTGGACGGCCGTGAACACGGGGCTGCTCGACCTGACGGTCTGGGCGCTCGCCATCGAGCCCTCGAAACCGCAGTCCGTGTTTGCGGGCACCGACCGCGGCGTCTTCCACAGCGCCGACGGCGGAGCGACCTGGTCGGATTTCAACGCGGGCATGCCGGCGAATGTCGTCGCGGCGTACCTGACCATCGATCCGGCGGGGACGAGCCTGCTGGCCGGCACGTTCAACGGCAGCATGTTCAGGAGGTCCGTGGGCAGCGGTCCGCCGCCGCCGGTCGAACGCGAAGAACCGATCCTCCGCGGCGGCGAGCTGCCGAGCCCGCGGGTCCTCGGGCCGCGGCCGTAGATAGCGGCGGCACCGCGCGAAGAGTTTCGGAGACTCCCCCCCTCACCCTACCCCTCTCCCCCCGTCGGGGGGCGAGGGGAACCTACTTCCCGAACCGACCCTTCTTCCAGCTCCACTCCATCGCCTGCTCCTTGCCGCCGGGATCTCCCTCGATCCGCGCGTGGAGCGAGCCGTCGTCGCCGAGCCAGTAGATGATGCGCTTGGGAAAATCGTGCTGCGGGTTTTCGAAGACGACCCGCTTTCCCTCGAGCTTCGTCATGCGAAACGGCGTCGAGGGCCTTCCCTCGGGGCTCGCGAAGTACGTGATCCCCTGCGGCGTGCTTTCGACGCGGAAGAACTCGAAGGACACCGCCTTGCCGCCCTTCACGTCGCGGTGAATGCCGAGCATCACGCCGCCGCGAGGCTCCGTCCACCGCTCTTCCATCTCGATCGGACCGTCCGTCCCGTACCAGTCTCCGGCGAGCCAGGCGAGCCCGGCGAGCGGATCCGCCGCGGGGGCGCCCGAGGCGAGCGCCGTCGCCGCCATCGCCATGCCAACGATTGCCATCTTCATGAATCCTCCTCGGGCGCAGACTAGAGGAACGCGCCGCCGCGATTCTTGGACGGATGCGACCGGATCAGGCAAAGAAGCGGTCGAGGCGCTCCGGCGAAACGAACACGCCCCCGAAAGCTCCCTCCTCGCGCAGGAACGCGCGGGGCGCCTCCCCCGCGAGCTCCCGGAAGTCGCGGATCAGGTGGGACTGGTCGTAGTAGCCGCAGTCGAGCGCCGCGCCGATCCAGCCGGCGCCGGCCGAGAGCGCCTGGAAGACGCTCTGGAAGCGGATCACGCGGCCGAGCAGTGTGGGCGGCATGCCGGCCTCCCGGAGAAACGCGCGCTCGAGGTGCCGCCGGCTGATGCCGAGCTCGCGCGCGAGTCCCTCGACGGGCACCGGGCCGCGGCGCGCGAGCATCCGCCGGACGGCGTGCTCGACCGGGCCCTCGGGCGCGGAGGCGTCCTCGAGGCGCGACCGGAGAAACCGCGAGACCGCGGCGACGCGGACCCCGTCGTCCGCCGCGCTGTTCACTTCGTCTTCGAGGCGGCGGCCGTCGCGGCCCCAGAGGTCCGAGACGGGAATCTGCCGGTCGGTCAGCTCCATCGCGGGCATCGGGAAGAAGGCCGCCACACCGCCCGGGCGGAAGCGGACCCCCATCGTCGCCACGGCGCCCGTCGGCTCGACGAGCAGGCTCGAGGTGAGCGGTCCGACGAGAAGCGCCCTCGGTTGAAGCGCGGCCGGCTCGCCCGGTCGTGCGGCGCGGCACGGATCGCGCAAGCTGAAAGATCAGCTCGGGACAGCCGTCGGGGACGATGCGCTCGGGGCCGGACGGAGGCGGGCCGCCGTTCGAGCGCAGGAACCAGACGCATTCGATGAAGCGCGAAAGCGGCGGGGAGAGAGGGTGTTGGCGGTAGTCCATGCGCGGCTGCTTCGCCGGCACAGCATAAACTCCAACGCCTGCGACCGGGGAGGCAACCATGGCAGACCGGAATTCCGAGACGAGCCTCGCGCCGTACCTCGTCGTCCGCGGGGCGGCGGAGGCGATCGCGTTCTACAAGAAGGCCTTCGGGGC
This sequence comes from uncultured Acidobacteriota bacterium, assembly GCA_963725095.1. Taxonomy (GTDB): domain Bacteria; phylum Acidobacteriota; class Thermoanaerobaculia; order UBA5066; family Gp7-AA6; genus DATBFU01. The sequence continues at coordinate 28,196 of CAVRXJ010000002.1, read as the reverse complement.
CGTCGAGACGGTCCGCCTGACGGAGCCCGGAGGACGCATCGGGCACGCGGAGATGAAGATCGGCGACTTCACGCTGATGCTCGCCGACGAGTACCCGGAGTACGGCATCGTCGGGCCCGGGACGCTGGGCGGCTCACCGGTCGGGATGCACCTCTACGTGGGGGACGCCGACGCCGTGTCCGCCCGGGCCGTCGCGGCCGGCGCGAAGGTGCTCGAGCCGGTGGCGGACAAGTTCTACGGCGATCGCGGGGGCAAGCTCGAGGACCCGTTCGGCCACAAATGGTTCGTCTCGAGGCGCGGCCCGCCGATCTCGGCGGAAGAGATGCAGCGGCGCTTCGCGAAGCTCTTCGAGGGCGCGCCCGCCGCGGACGCCGCGAAGTCCGAAGGTGAAGTTCCAGCCTGACGGGTACCGCAGCGTCACGCCGTACCTGATCGTCACCGGCCTGCAGAAGGTCATCGACTTCGTGACGAAGGTCTTCGACGCGCGGGAGAGGTTCCGGTCGATGAACCCGGACGGAACGATCGCCCACGCCGAGTACTGGATCGGCGACTCGATCGTCATGATGGGCGAGTCCTCCGACGACTGGAAACCGATCTCCGGCGCGATCCACCTCTACGTTCCGGACGTGGACGAAACGTACCGGCGCGCGCTCGCGGCCGGCGGCAAGGCGCTCGGCAAGCCCGAGGACAAGCCCTACGGCGACCGCAACGTCGGGATCGTGGATCCCGGCGGCAACACCTGGTACGTCTCGACCCACGTCAAGGACGTGCCGCCGGAGGGCTGAGCGCTCAGCCCTTCTCGCCCCGCATGAAGCGCTCGTAGAGCGCGATCTCCGTCGCGCTGCCGATGGCGAGCGGGATCCTGGCGTGGAGCGATTCGGGCATGACGTCGAGGACGTCCTCGGTCCCCGTCGTCGCGCCGCCGCCGGCCTTCGACACGACGAGCGCCAGGGGCGCGCACTCGTAGAGGAGGCGCAGCTTGCCCTGCGGCTTGCCGTCCTTGCCGGAACCGGCGGGATAGAGGTAGATGCCGCCCTCGAGCAGGATGCGGTGCACGTCGCCGACGAGCGAGGCCGAGTAGCGCGTCGCGTAGGGGCGGCCGGTCGGAGGATCGACCTGTTTCAGATGCTCGACGAAGGCGCGCACCTGCGGGGCCCAGCTCGGGGAGCGCCCCTCGTTGACCGCATAGCCCCGGCCGCGCTCGGGCATGCGCACGGCCTCCGTCGTCAGGAGGAACTCGCCGATCGACGGGTCGAGCGTGAAGAGGTGCACGGCGTCCGCGTCGGCGTAGACGAGGAGCACCGCCGGCCCGAAGAGGATGTAGCCCGCGGCGGTCTGCTCCCAGCCGGGGCGCAGGAGGTCCTTCTCCCCTCCCTCGTTGCGGCGCCGGATCGAGAAGATCGTGCCGAGCGTGCCGTTGCTGTCGATGTTGGAGGAGCCGTCCATCGGGTCGAAGAGGACCGCGTACCGGCCGTCCCGCTCGTTGCGCTCGTAGAGGTACGGCGCCTCGAGCTCCTCCGAGGCGGCGAGCACGACGAGGCCGCCGTAGTCGAAGGTCTCGAGCAGGATCTCGTTGGCGATCACGTCGAGCTTCTTCTGCTGCTCGCCCTGCACGTTGGCCGTTCCGGCCGAGCCGTGCGTCTTGCGCAGGCCCGCCACGGCGAGCTCCCGCGCGATGCGCTTGCCGGCGACGCCGAACCGCATCAGGAGCATCGAGAGCTCCCCCGTCGCGCCGGGATGGGCCTGCTCGCGCTCGAGGATGAAACGGTCGAGGTTGATCAAGAAAGTCTCAGGACTTCTGCCGCGTGACTTTCCAGCTTCCCTTGGCCTTCTTGCCCGGCTGGTCGATGCGCTCGATCGTGAACTCGCCGACGATGACGTCCCCGTCGATCGAGCCGCCGAAGGTCGTGTGGACCTGGCAGTTGCAGTCGGGATCGGTGTAGGGATCCATCGTCCCGGTCACGTAGCCGCCCTCCGACTGGACGAAGTTGATGTTCAGGATCTGAGGCATCGTCTTCAACTGGTCCTCGGGCAGGGCCTTCGCCTCGGAAGGCGCGATCGGGTTCTTCGAGCCCCGCGGCCACATCAGGACGTCGCCCTGCGCCATCGTCTTGCCGCCCGACTTGAGCTCGAAGACGATCGAGCCGTCGCGGCCGGTGTCCGTGCTCATGTAGACGCCGGTCCACTTGCCGACGAGGGCCGAGAGGTCCGCCTTGCCGGCCGCCTCGACGGGGATCTCGGGCGCGGGATTGGGCGGGTTGGAGGAGCAGGACGCCGCCGCGAGAGCCGCGAGGGCGAGCGCCGGGAGGCTCTTCCAGCTTCATGGTCATCTCCTGTCGGTAGAGGATCAGCCTACCGCAGAGCGCTACTTCGCCGCCCGGACCCACGCGCGCCAGGCCGGCTTGGCCGCGCCGTCCTGAGCCTGGAGGCCGCGGTGCACGGAGAACTCCGCGCGGCGGCGATCCACCTCCCCTTCGTTGGGCACGGGCTCCCCCGGCGCCTCGTCGCGCCAGGACACCCAGCGCGCGAAGAGCAGCCGGCGCCCGTCGGCGGCCGCGAGCAGCTTGCGCATGCGCCGCACGAAGTCGGCCTGCTTGTCGGGCGTGGAGCCGTTTTCCGCCGAGGAGGAGTAGCTGACCTCCGGAAACGCGATCAGGCGCTCCCCCGACTCGGCGAGCAATTCCTTCCAGTCCTCTTCGATCGCGTCCGGATCGCGCTGCCAGTAGGGCCGGCCCTGCTCGAACGGCGAGTAGACGTAGAAGAGGACGGGGCTGCGCTGGTGGAGCGCGGCCGCGACGGCGGGGGCGGGGCTCTCGGTGGGCGCGTAGGTCGTCACGCCGACCTTGAGCCCGGGACGCTTCTTGCCGAGAAAGTTCACCGCGCCGTCGAAGAGACGCCGGTAGGCCCGCAGCTCGTCGGGCTTGTCGGCGAAGTAGACGTCGGCCTCGTAGCCGAGCGAGAGTGTCGCGATGTCGCGCAGCGCCGGGTCGAGGGCGTCGAGCAGGCGCCCGAGGCGCAGCGACAGGCGGCTGTCGTCGAAGGCGACGCCGTCGAGATCGGCCGGCACGTCGCGCGAGCGGCCGACCACGAGCGGCAGGTCGAGATGCAGCAGCGCGCCGGACTGGCGCAGCCGCCGTGCCGCGCGCGTGAGCTCTTCGACCTTGTACTTTCCGGGAGAGGGCTCCGCGGCCGTCCAGGAGAGCGTCATCGCGTAGAGCGAGACGCCGGTGCGGCGCGCGAGCTCGAAGGCGCGGCGCTGCTCGGCCGCGGGTCTGCCGGGTGGAAGGTTCAAGTCGAGGCCGAGGGCGGGGGCGGGGCGGGCGGGCGGCGCGGCTGCTGGCGAGCGGCGGCGATCGACGTGAGCGCGAGAAGAACGAGAGCAACCGCCCGGCGCGTGGTCGGCACGAGGAACATTATGGAGGGTGGAGGGAGAGTGACCTTCCGAAGATGAGTCGTCATGACTCTGGTTTTCGCGGAGCGCTCCGTTCCGGCCCCCTACGCCGCCGGCGTTCCGACGAGCACGATGGGCCCCGTCGGCGCCGGCCCTACCGCCGCGCGGCTCGACCGTCACGGCGAAGTTCTGCGCCGCCGTGATCGCCGAGAGGTCCGGCGACTCGAAGAGGGCCCGGCCCTCCGCGTCCACGTCGAAGACGCCGGCTGCGACGGGCTTGCCCTCGTCGAAGACCCAGAGCTCGTACTGCTTGTCGGTCGGAAGTTTCTGGAGGTTTCCGGCGAGCAGGACGCCGCGCTTGGCCCGCTCGCTCCAGAAGACTTTCGCGCGCGCGTCGGGCTGCGGGTCCTGGCCCTTCAGGAGCAGGATCCGCACGTCGTCTCTGTCGAGCACCTTCACGCGCAGGTCCTTGCGCGCGAGGTCCCGCTCGGCCTCGCTCAGGCGCGAAGCGAGCTGTGTCGCGCGATAGGCGAGCTGCTCCCGCTCGCGCCGCAGGCGCGCGTCGTCGAGGCCGATGAAGACGAGCAGCAACGAGGCCGCGGCGGCGAGGAACCACGCGAGGCCCGCGGAGGAAGAACGTGGCGCCACCTGCGGCGCCGCGCCTTCGAGATTCGCGAGGATCTCCCCGCGCAGGCCCGGGCGGGGAGGCACCGGCGGAACCGATGCGGCGAGCGCCGTCGACGCCACGCGCAGGTCCGCGAGGATCTCCTCGCAGCGCCCGCAGCCCTCGGCGAGGTGCGCGTCGAACGCGCGTGCGTCCTCCCCCTGGAGGGCGCCCAGCGCCTGGAGCGCCGCCAGCTCTTCGAACGACTCGTTATGAGGCATCTCTTCCCTCAAGGAGATACGGGCGAATCCGCTCGCGAAGTTTCATCATCCCGAGGCGAACCCGGGTTTTCACGGTGCCCAGGGGCGTTTGCGTCCGCTCGGCGATCTCCTGTTGTGTGAGGCCCTCGAAGTACGCGAGCTCCAGGGCTCGGCGCTGGTCCGCCGGCAGCTCGCCGATCGCGGCGCGGCACAACGTCTCCCACTGGCGGCCCGCGAGGCTCGCCTCCAGATCGTCCTTCGCGGCGGGCTCGGGGGCGTCGGTGAGCGTCGTCGTGCGCGGCCGTCCGCCCGAACGGCGCGCGCGGAGCCGGTCGATCGCGCGGCTGCGCGCCGCGACCAGCAGCCACGCGAGCACGCTGCCCCGCGCCGCGTCGAAGGTCGCGGCCGCGCGCCAGACGTAGAGGAAGACGTCCTGGAGCACTTCTTCGGCCTCGCCCGTGTCGCCGAGGATGCGGCTCGCGACGCCGTTGACGCGCGACGCGTAACGGTCGTAGAGCGCGCCCAGGGCGTCGGCGTCGCGTCGTTCGATCCGGACCACCAGCGCCCGGTCGGTCTCGGGGCTCAACATCGATTCGAGAATAACCGAACTCTCCACGCATCCAGACCAACCCTCCGAACCGTATTGGAAGCGACCGATGGACTCCTTCGAGGAGCTAGACTGAAGGCATGAAACGAAGAGACCTTTTCCGCGACGCCGGGCGCGCGGGCCTGGCCCTGGGGCTCGCCGCCGCCGGCCGGCCGGCACTGGCCGCCGCGAAAGCCGGCAACGACGACATCACGCTGATGAACACCGCGCTCGCGCTCGAGCACCAGGCGATCTGGGCGTACGGCCTGGCCGGAGGCAGCGGGCTTCTCTCCGCGAAGGCGAAGGAGGTGGGTCTGCTCTTCCAGGGCAGCCACGAGCTGCACCGGGACCTGCTCGCCGAAGCCGTCAAGCAGAAGGGCGGCTCGCCGGTCGAACCGCTCAAGGACTACAAGTTCGGTGTTCCGCTCGCCAACGAGAAGGACGTGCTGGAGCTCGCCTTCAAGCTCGAGATCGGCGCCGCGCGCGTCTACCTCTACGTCGTGGACCGCTTCCAGGACCGCGCCCTCTCCGCCTCGGCCGGGAAGGATTCTTTCCGACGAGGTCCTGCACGCGACCGTGCTGCGCAGTGTCCTCGGGCGGGAGCCCGTGCCGACGTTCCGGCTGATCGAGTCGTAGAGGCTGGGCGAGGGAAGCCGGTCATTCCGAGGCGCAGCCGAGGACTCCCAGACTTGCAGACGCCGGGCACGTGGCCTGCAGAGCGCGGGATCCCTCGCTCATCGCTCGGGATGACGGCTCATCTCGGGTGCCGGCAGGGGTGCGGGCGCCCGCCTACATCACCCGCGAAGCTTCCGTCTGAGTCCCCGCAGCATCTGGGATGGCCGCCGGGCCCTCCTTCAGGTCCTCGCGGATGATCAGGTCGAGGAAGAGCTCCCGCACACCTTCCCTGCCGCCGCGACTTGAACGCGCGCGTCACGTCCGCGGGCTTCAGCGGAATGCCCGTCATCGTCTTCAGGTACTGGCAGAAGACCGTCGAGCGGGACCGGAACGAAATGACCAGCAGAAAGAGAAGGACCGCGCACGCGGACAGCAGCGCCCAGTCGCCCGGCGAAGAGATCGGGAGAAGGCCTTGCATTGTCTGAATCCTTCCGTTTTCGGACGTTTTGCTGCTCAAAAGATTAGCAGAAATCCGCCCGCCGATCAGCGCCCGGGGCCGGTTTTCTCCGCCAGAAACTCCCGCGCCACGTCCTCCGGACGCTTCTTGTCCCGGTCCACGGCGGCGTTCAAGCGGCGCATGGTGGCCGAGTCGATCCTCCCGGCGAGCTCCTCCAGGACCCGCCGCACGCCCTTGCGCTCCCGCCAGACGCGGCCCCGGACCACGAAGGCCGCCTCGTAGGGCGGGAAATAGCGCCGGTCGTCCTCGAGGACGACGGCGTTCAGAGCCGCGATCAGGCCGTCGGTCGAGTTGCCGGCGATCAGGTCGACCTTGCCGCTCTCGAGCGCCGGGTAGAGCAGGCCGAGATCCATCTCGACCGGGCGCAGGGGAAAGGCGAGGCCGTAGGCGCGCGCGAGCCCGGGGAAGCCGTCCTGCCGCTCGACGAACTCGTAGCCGAACCCGGGACGGATCTCCTTCTCGTGGCCGACGAGGTCCGAGATCCTGCGGAGGTTCCAGCGCGCGGCGTCCTGCTGCCGCACGATGAGCGCGAAGTTGTTCTCGAAGCCGAGCGGCGGCGACCACACGAGGTCCCACCGCTTCTTGTACGCCTCCGCGACCGCCTGCCGCACCGCGGCCGGATCGGAGACGGGCTTCTCGCCGAGGATCGCCGTGAATGCCGTCCCCGTGTACTCGGGATAGAGGTCGAGCTCTCCCGCGCGCATCGCGTTGTGGCAGACGAACGTGCCGCCGAGATTCAGACGCCGGTCGACGGCAACGCCCTGCGCCTCGAGCGCCTGCGCGGCGATCTCCGCGAGCAGGACCTGCTCGGAGAAATTCTTCGAGCCGATCCGCACGGCGATGGCCGGCCGGGTCGGCAGCCGACGAGAAGCAGCAGCGCGGCAAGCGCGGCCGCCCGCCTCACGGGTTCCTCCAGACCGAGCCGCGCCGCTCGAGAAATCCGAGGAGGCCGTCCACGCCGAGCGCCAGCACGGCCGCCGGCACCGCGCCGGCGAGGATCAGGCGGCTGTCCACGATCGCGATGCCCCGATAGATGAGGACGCCGAGGCCTCCGGCCCCGACCGCGGCCGCGATCGTCGCGAGCCCGATCGAGACGACGGCCGCGATGCGAACGCCCGCGAGCACGACCGGCAGCGCGAGCGGCAGCTCGACCGACCGCAGGCGCTCCCCCGGCGTCATGCCGAGGCCCACCGCCGCCTCGACCGTCGCCGGATCGACCGAGATGATCCCGGCGTAGGTGTTGCGCAGGATCGGGAGGAGCGCGTAGACGAACAGCGCCACGACGGCGGTGCGCGCGCCGATCCCGCCGATCAAGGGCAGCGGGATCAGGAACCCGAAGAGCGCGAGGCTCGGGATCGTCTGCACGACGCCCGCCACCGCGAGCACCGGCGGGGCGAGCCTCGGGCGCCGCGTCAGCGCGACGCCGAGCGGCAGCCCCACGGCCACGGCGAGCGCGGTCGAGATCGCGACGAGCGCCGAGGTGCTGGCCGGTCAGCGCCGCGATCTCGGCGCGGCGTTCCCAGAAGTACGCGGGAAGCCCGCTCACGAGGTCTCCTCCGCGACGAACTCGCGCACGAAGTCGTCCGCGGGGGCGCGCATCAGCTCCTCGCGCGTTCCGACCTGGAGGATCCGGCCGCGGTCCATCACCGCCACGCGGTCGGCCAGGCGAAAAGCCTCCCGCAGGTCGTGCGTCACGAGAAGCACGGCCTTCCCGATGCGGCGCTTCCAGCCGAGGAACTCGCGCTGGAGGGCGCGCCGCGCGATCGGATCGAGCGCCCCGAAGGGCTCGTCCATCAGGACGATCGGCGGATCGGCCGCGAGCGCGCGCGCGACACCCACGCGCTGGCGCTGGCCGCCGGAAAGCTGCCTCGGGCGCCGCCCGGCGAACTCCGCCGCGGGCAGGCCGACCATGTCGAGCAGCTCCTCCGCGCGCCGCCGCCGGCGCTCCGGCGTCCAGCCGAGCAGCTTCGGAACCGTCTCGACGTTCTCGCCCACGTTCCAGTGCGGGAAGAGCCCGCCTTCCTGGATGACGTAGCCGAGCTGCCGGCGCAGCGCGATCGGGTCCTCTCCGCGCACGTCGCGGCCGAGGACGCGGACCGTGCCGCCGTCGGCGTCGAGCAGCCGGTTGACGAGCTTCAAGGCCGTCGTCTTGCCGCAGCCGGAGGGGCCGATGAGGGCGACGGTCTCGGAGGGACCGACGGCGAGCGAGAAGCCGGAGAGCGCCGTCCGGTCGCCGAAGCTCTTCCGGACGTCGGCGAATGCGATCGCGGGAGCGCCCGCGCTCTCGCCTCCCGATCGCGGCGCGGCGGGCTCCACTAGAATGCCCCCATGGAGTCAGTCTACGACGCGATCGTGATCGGCGGCGGGCCCGCCGGCTCCACCGTCGCGACGTTCCTCGCGCGCGCGGGCCGGCGCGTCGTCGTGCTGGAGAAGGAGCGGTTCCCCCGCTTCCACGTCGGCGAGTCGCTCCTGCCCTACAGCCTGCCGATCTTCGAGCGGCTGGGCGTCCTCGAGAAGATCCGGAAGGCGGGGTTTCAGGAGAAGTACGGGGCGTTCTTCTGGAACGACATGCTCGAGGAGGGCGGGACGCGGCCCGTCGTCTTCCAGGACGCCTTCAACGACCGGCACCCGATGGCGTACCAGGTCAAGCGCGCGGACTTCGACAACCTGCTGCTCGAGCACTCGGCGCAAAGCGGCGCCGACGTCCGGCAGGAGACGGCGGTCGCGGACGTGCTCTTCGAAGGCGGGCGGGCCGTCGGCGTGGTGGCCGCGTCGAAGGACGGGCAGAAGCGCGAGATCCGGGCGCGCGCCGTCGTGGACGCCTCGGGACAGGGGGCCTTTCTCTCGAGCAAGCTCGGCACGCGCCGGTTCGACGCGAAGTTGAAGCGCGCGGCGCTCTTCGCGCACTACCACGGGATCCGCTGGCCCGAGGGGCACCGGGCGGGCGACATCCTGCTGCCGATCGATCAGGGCGTCTGGTACTGGGTCATTCCGTTCTCCGACGGCACGGCGAGCGTGGGCGCGGTGTTCGAGCCGTCGCTCGCCGCAGAAGTCGGGCGCACGCACGCTCGAAGAACGCTTCGACTGGCTGCTCGCGCGCTCGCCGCGCATGCCGGACGCTGCTTGCGGGCAGCACGCGGGAGTCGAAGGTGTTCGGCATCTCGGACTACTCCGCGAGCTCCGGCAAGATGGCCGGCGACGGCTTCGTCCTCGTCGGCGACGCGGCGACGTTTCTCGACCCGGTCTTCTCGACGGGAGTCTTCCTGGCGCTCGCGACCGGGGAGCGCGCGGCCCGGGCCGTGGACCGCGCGCTGACGCGGCACGGGCGGCTCGACAAGAGGGATCTCGCCGGCTACGAGCGCGAGGCGAAGAAGCTCTTCGCCCGCTTCCGGCGCTTCGTCTACAACTTCTACGATCCCGTGTTCTTCGAGGGCTTCTGCACGCCCGATCCGCCCGAGCCGATGCGCAAGGCCGTCACGACCGTGCTCGCCGGCGGCGTCGAGGATCCCCCGCTCGCGCTGAAGGTCTGGTCGCAGCTGATGCTCTGGGGCATCGGCGTCGACCGCCTGCGCCGGCGCCTCGGGATCGGCCCGAAGCCCGTGCCGATGCGCCGCCAGGAACCGGCGGCGTAGGCGTCAGTTCCCGCCGAGCAGCTTCTTCTTCAGGTCGTCCTGCACGGGGTTGGGGCCGAGCCACACCGCGAAAGCAGCGCGTCGGCGAAGTCCTTCCCTTCGATGACGCCCTTCTCCGGCCGCGGGCCGAGACGACGGTGCCCTTGCCGGGCACGTAGGTCAGGACGATCGCGTCGCCCTTGTCCACGTCCGGGATATAGCCCTTCAGCGTGTCCAGCCGCGCCTTCAAGGCCGGCATCTGCGCCTTCGAGTTCCTCTCGAACCCTTCGGCGATCGCGTCGGTGACCTGGGAACCCGAAAGCTTGCGCAGGATCGAGAGATCGATGCTCTTGACCTCGTCGGCTGCGATCACGGCGGCCGCGTCGTGGGACGGGCTTCTCCAGATAGAGGCCGGCGACGTAGACCTTGAACATGACCTTCGTGCGAAGGCCCATGCCGTTCAGCTTCAGGGTCTTGCCTTCGACGGTCACGGTGTCGGACATCTTGACCCCGGCGACCTCGCCGGCGGAGAGGACGGCCGACAGGGCCAGGGGCAGGACGAGGGAGAGTGCGAGCGTCTTTTTCATGGGAGCCTCCTCAGAGCGCCGGGGATCTTATCGCCTAGGGCGAGGGAGCTGCCGCCCTCGAACCCTAGCCCTCTCCGCCGCGGGGGAGCGGGATGCATCTCAGAGATGACGAGGATCCTAGAACTCCGCACCCTCTCCCGGCGGGAGAGGGTCTGGGGTGAGGGGGCCTGCTCCTCGGGCCGGCCTCCGCTCATCGCCTACCCGTTGTCCGTGTACCGCGCCTTGGCCAGGTCGACGATCTCGGCGATGAGCTGGTTGTAGGTCTTTCCGGCCTTGCGCGCCGACATGGCGAACTCCGCGCCTGAGGAGAGCCAGGGGTTCGGGTTCGCCTCGATGACGTAGACGTCGCCCTTGACCGAGAGGCGCATGTCGATGCGGCCGTAGTCGCGCAGCTTCAGGGCCTGGTAGGCCGCGACCGCGGTCTCGGAGAGCCGCTGCGTCGTCTCCTCGTCCAGGTCCTCGACGGGAGCGGACTTGGTGACCTTGTACGCCTCGGTCTCCTTCTCCCACTTCACTTCCTTGCCGGCGATGCGGGGCGTGCCTTCGGGGAGCTTCGAGAGGTCGAGCTCGACCAAGGGCAGCGCCTCGCGGGTTCTCGTTGCCGAGCACCGCGGCGTAGATCTCGCGCCCCTCGATGTACTCCTCGATCAGGGCCGGGGCGTCGAACTCCTCGTGGATGTAGTGGATCTTCTCCATCAGCTCCTTGACGCTCTGCACGACCGAGCTCGCGTCGATGCCGATCGAGCCGTCCTCGGAGGTCGGCTTGACGATCAGCGGGAAAGCGATGTCGTGCGAGTGGTCGAGCTTGCCGCGGTAGGAGGTCGCGAAGTACGGCGTCCGGATGCCGTGGAAGGCGAAGATCTTCTTGGCGAGCGACTTGTCCTGCGCCAGGTACAGGCCGTGCGGGCCGGCGCCCGTGTAGGGGCGGTCCAGCAGGTCGAGATACGCCGCCATGTTCATGTCCTTGGTGTCGTCGCCGGCGTAGGACTCGACGAGGTTGAAGAAGAGGTCGGCCTCGCAGCGCGCGAGCGCCGTCAGCGTCTGGAACCGCCCGTCCACGACCTGGTAGGACGGCTCGTAGCCGAGCTTCTGCAGCGCCGCGAAGATCTCCTCGCGGTCGTGCTTCTCCTTCTTCTTCTTTTTCTTCTTCTTGCGGCCCTTGGGCGGCGGCTCCGGGCTCTCCGGCGGCGGCTCGGGCTCCTCTTCCCAGGAGTCGTAGAGGACGGCCACCTTCATTGCCTTCTCACGGTTCATGCGGTGCCCTCCCTCATGGCTGCACGAACTTCCCGCGCGTGACGTAGTTCATCGCCAGGGCGGTCATGTACGCCGTCACCTCGGCGATGTGCTCCTTCTCGCGGCGCGTGTCGGCGGAGAGCGCGAGCTCCCGGACACGCGCGACGACCGACTCGACGAGCTCCTTGATCACGGGACGCGGCACGCCGGTCCAGTACGCGACCTTGTCCACGATCGTCTTGCGGTTCTCTTCGAGCAGGTTGGCCGCCGGGCGGACGCCCTTCTTGCGGCGGCGCGAGAACTTGAAGATGTCGGTCAGGTCCGTGTCGAGCGCGAGCTCCCCCGGCGCCAGCCGCTTCTGCGAGCGCGGCCTGGTAGAAGTCGGCGACGGTCGTCTCCATCTCGTCGACCGTCAGGTCCGTGTGCCCCGTGCGCCGCAGCGGCTCGGCGTCCCGCAGGCGGTGCGCCATGCGGTCCACGTACCGCAGCTTCGCGAGCGCCGGCCACCCCTTGTACTTCTTGCGCCACTGCGAGCGCGGCGTCAGCCAGACGGCGAAGGTCTCGGCGAAGTCCTCGTCCGGGTGCTTCTGCGCGTACCAGCCCGCGATGTGCCGCACATACCGGCGCGAGAACGGGATCGGCCGGTAGTTGTCGCGGTAGGGCCGCCGGAAGGGGCCGAAGAGGTCGCGCCACTCCGGCGTCTTGTACAGCTCGTAGGTGTAGTTGAAGGCGTGCCCGGCCTCGTGGCGCAGGTACATCAGGATCTCGCGCTCGTCCTCGAGGTCGTTCATCTCCTTCTCGAGGCGCGCGAGCTTCGGATCGGCGAGGTAGAACGGGATCCCGATCACCGGCTCTCCCGACGGGCAGCCCCACTCGTCGGTCAGGTAGCAGAGCGGCCGGAACTTCTTCAAGCCCTTGCGCTCGAGCTCGCGGTAGAGCCGCTGGACGTAGCGCTCGAGGTGCGAGCCTTCGAGCTTGAGGCCCAATTCCTTGATGGGCTTGGTCAGGATCTCCTGGATATCGGGCGGGGCTTTTTCGAAGGCTTGCACGCGGACCTCACTAGGGTAACACGGAGAAGAATTTCGTGATCGGTGATTTGTGAACGGCGATCGGCGCAGTCACGCGACGTCGACCGTCGCCACGTGCGACTCGCAAACCACTTACAATCTCTCGCGGGAGGAATCCATGACCGACGTGTTCATCAAGTGCATTCCCAACGGTCCTTACCGCGCGAGCGGCCCGTTCAAGATCGTCGACCCGAAAGGAAACGAGACCGTCATCGAGGAAGGGCGCGCGGTCTCGCTGTGCCGGTGCGGCGGATCGGCCAACAAGCCCTTCTGCGACGGGACGCACGGGCGCATCGGATTCCAGGCGGACGAAGCCGCGGTGAAGAAGTAGGAAGGCGGCGACGCGTTCGAGGCGCCGCGCGATGATGCGATCGGGACTCGCGCTGCGTCGCGCTCCTGGGCGCCGGGTCCGCGCTCCGCGGCGGCGGACGGCCCTTCGCTCACGGCGCGACTTTTCCGGCGAGGAGTCCCTCGAAACGGCGGCGGCGAGCGCGAAGGGCAAGGCCGTCCGCCTCGAGATCTCCAACGCCGCCGGCAAGCGGCTCGCCAGGGCCGAGGCGCCGTCTCCGGGCCGCCATCCGCAGATCGTCCTGCGCGCGGGCTCGATCGGCAGCGCCGGGGCGCTGCTCGAGGTCGCCGCGTCGGAGGGCGGGACGGTCTGCCGGAGCGTCTGGCGATTCCACGACGGGGCGCTCGCGCGCCTGCCCGTCCGCCAGGCCGGCACACCGCTGCCCGACTGCGAGCCCGAAGGCCAGTGGCTCACCCGCTGGGAGGAGGCGAAGGACGCGCCGGCGCTCTACGTGCGCGAACGCACCCGGGAGGTTCCACCGGGGATCCTTCACGAGACGCAGGCCTTCGCCTTCGCCGGGTTCGAGCTCGCGAGCGACGCGAAGAAATCCGGCGCCGAGATCAACGGCGTCGCGATCCCGGAGTGGTACGACGCCGCGCTCTACTTCAAGGCCGAGCTCGACGTCCTGTTCCAGCGGTTCGGATTCTCGAGCCTCCGGAAGGCGCCGCGCCTGCGCTTCGAGACCGCGCGCGCCGAAGGGACGTTCGCCGTCGTCCTGGAGGACCGCGAGGGGAGGCTGCGCCTTCCCGTGACCGCGTCCAAGCCCCTCGAAGGCGCCGATCCCGGCGTCGAGCTCGCGGCGGGAGATCCGCCGGCGCGGATCCTCGGTCACGCTCGCGCGCGGAACGATCCCGCAGGACGCCGTGGTCCACGGCGCGGGCGCGCGGTTCGACGGGGCCTACGCGCCGGTGATCCACTGGACGCCGAAGGAAATCCGGGTCTACCGGACCGCCGAGCAGGAGCTGGCCGCGGAGGGGCTTCCCGGCGTCTGGTCGAACGACCGGAACGAGCGGATCACGATCACGGCGATCCCCGGGCAGCGGCGCGATCCAGTTCGGCGGCGCCGCGATGGACCTCGACCTCGCGCGGGCCCCCGAAGGGGCCGACGTGCTCCTGGTCCCCCGCGACGGAGCCCCGCCGGCCTTCGCCCTCGCGCTGCGGGGCCCCAACGCGTTCCTCCGCGTCCCCGTCCGGTGCGCGCCGGGCGCCGCGGCAGCGCCTCCCGTCTGCCGGATCGAGGGAGACGGCCTGACGTTCAAGCGCCTCGGGAGCTCTCTGAACATCGTGAACGCGCTCGAGCGATAAGCGGTTGACTCGGCGCACCGCAACTCCATACCCTCTCTGTCAACACTCATGCCGCTGGAACTCTCCCTCCTGGGCACGCTCGTCCAGACGGTCGGCGCCGTCCTTCTGGCGCTGATCTTCTTCTACCTGTCGCGCGGCAGCGGGAGCCGGGTGCTGAAGGCGGCCGGGTGGGCCTGGCTCTTCCTCTTCCTCGCCCTGGCGGCCCTGATCGCCGCCGTCAACAACACCTTCCCGTTCGAGCAGATTGCCTACCCGTACTTCAAGCTGCTGTACCTCGCCGCCCTGATCGTCGCCGCGGATCGGATCGACCACGATTTCCCGATCACGAAACCGATCGCCCTCGCCGCCCTGCGCCGCGGTGCCCGCCGCCCTCGGCCTGAGCCTCGCCGGCTCGGGCTCCCTGTCCTATGCGATCCAGATGGCGCTCGGCGTCATCGCCTGGTTCGTGATCACGGTCCTGATCCTGCGCAGCCGCGGCCGCGGCCTCGGCCGGCAGTTCTCGGCGCTGCTCGCGACCATCACGACGCTCGTCCACATCGGATACGTCGTCCTCTTCACCCTGTCCGCCATGCGGGGCGACCGGCCGATCCTCTTCCTCGCCTTCATCGGCTTCATCGACCTCTTCCTCGAAATGCTCTTCGGCATCGGCCTGATCATCTGGGCGATGGAGGACACCGAGGCGCGCCTCGCGATGGTGCACGCGCGCACGGTCGGCGAGACGCAGCGGACCAAGCGCCGGGCGCAGCTCGACCCGCTCACCGAGGCGCACAACCGCTTCTTCCTCGAGGAGATCCGCCCCTCGCTGACGAGCGACCAGGCCTCGGGGTCGATCGTCCTGATCGACGTGGACGGGTTGAAGACGATCAACGACAAGGAAGGGCACGAGGAGGGAGACAAGGCGATCTGGACCGTCGCGACCGCGATCAAGAAGCTCGTGCGCGGAAACGACTTCCTGATCCGATGGGGCGGCGACGAGTTCCTGGTGATCCTGCCCGAGCATGGACGAGGGCGTGGCGAAGAAGCGCTTCTACATGCTGCCGGCCCAGATCGACGAGGTACGGCAGTCGCCCAACCTGCCGCGGGCCTACCGGAAGTTCCTGACCGCGTCGGTGGGCGTGACGCCTTTCTCGTCGCGGGTGCCGTTCGACGTGGCCATCGAACAGGCCGACCGCGTCATGTACGAGCGCAAGAAGGCCCTGAAGCAGATGCGGGGAACGCCCGCCCGCCGCGACACGGAAGCCTGAGGAGAGAAAGGACCGACACGTGAACTACTACTGGACCGATTGCCCCCGCTGCCACTGCCACGTCGCCGTCAACTCGACGCGCTACCCCGGCAAGGTCTCCGGCTCCCTGCGGCGCTGGTCGGCCGACCGCGCGATCAACGACGGACGGCTCTTCGAGTTGCCCGCGGGCGAGCTTCCGGCGGCGGGCGGATTTGCAACGGAGTGCGTGTGCGGCCAGGAGATCGCGGTGCCCGCGACGCCTTCGGCGGTGGGCGGGGAGCGGGAGGCGGGACTGAGGGTGGATCTGGGAAACCTGTGATTCGCGATGCGGCGCGTGCCGATCGAGGACTCATTTGATCTGCATTCGTTCCGGCCCGAAGACGTGGCGTCGGTCGTCGCGGAGTACCTGAGGGAGGCGAGGCTCGCCGGCCTGCGCGAGGTCCGGTTGATTCACGGGAAGGGGATCGGCGTGCGGCGGGCGGAGGTGCGCCGGCTGCTCGCGGGGCGTCGAGGACGTCGAGGGATTCGCCGATGCGCCGCCGGAGCGCGGGGGGATGGGGGCGACGGTGGTGGTGCTGAAGGCGTGACGGTCCCCCCCCCCACAAGCGGGGGGGAGGGGACCCGGCCTCAGACCTCCTCGACGACCACCTCGAGGGACATCGCGGCGCGGACGACTTTCGAGGTGATGCAGTACTTCTCCGCGAGCGCCAGGGTTTTCTCGACGTCGGCCTTGCGCTCCTTCAGCAGCGAGGACGGCACGCGGGCGTGGATCTTCGCCGAGAGCATCCGGAAGCCGCCGGCCGGGTCTTTCCCGAGGTCGCCGGTCACGCGCAGGGACGGTTCCGCGTACGTCAGGTTGAGCTTCTTGAGGAAGATCGACCACGTGTTGACGAAGCAGGCGCCGACCGAAGCGAGCAGGAGCTCCTCGGGGTTGGCGCCCTTGCCGCAGCCGCCGAGCTCCTTGCCGCCGCCGATCGGGATCTTCACCGTCCCGCCGCCCGGCGGCGATCTCGCCGCAGCCCGTGCCGTCGCCCGACCAGACCACGCCGACACTGTAGTGATGGATCTCTTCTCCGCCGCTCTCGGCCATGCGTCTTCCTCCGGCCCGATCATGGCACACGGCTCCGCCGTAAGATGACGGCGACGATGCCGCGTCTTTCGCTGGCCGCAGCCCTCGCCCTCTGCGCCGCCTGCGTGACCTCCCCGCCGCCGACGAAGCCCGCGCTCCGCCTCGCGCAGAACCCTCGCGCGACCATCGGGGGTCGCGTGACCGACGCCGACGGCCGGCCGGTCGCCGGCGCGCGCGTCCAGGCGGTGCCCGGCGGCAAGGACATCCTCTGGTCACCCGAGGCGCCGACCGACGCCGACGGCCGGTTCCAGCTGTCGGTCGACGCGCCGGCGGAGTACGTGTTCCTCGTCTTCGTGGATTCCGTGGCCGTCGTCACGGCGTCGCCCCGCGATCCGGCGCGCGTTCGGGTCTTCGTCCACCCGGGAGAGACGCTTCAGGGCGATCGCGCTGACGCTCCTCGGCGAGGAACGCGAGAAGCTGGTTACGCCGGGAGAGTAGGCCTCAGTTTTCAGGGAGGCCTGGGCAGCTTCTTCGTGCCCTTGAGCTCCTGCTCGGTCCACTCGATGTTGCGCCGCGCGAAAGCGTCGAACCACTTCCAGGTCCCGAAACGCCCGCTCTGCAGGGTCAGGAGCGAATCCACCAGGTCGTTTCCGGACTTTCCCTCCGCGAGGCTGCGCGCGACGCCGAGGCGGAGGCCGGAGAGGTAGTCGCGAAAGTAGCGCACCTCGAGCGCCTTGCCGACCTCGCCGTGCCCCGGCACGAACGTCGCCGACCCGTAGGTCTGCAGGAAGCCGTCGAGCGTGTTCACCCAGGCTTCGCTCGACGCGTCGATCATGTTGGGGATGGTGTTCCTCCAGAACAGATCCCCGGTGAAGACCACTTTCACCGAGGGCACGTAGACGACGGAGTCGCCGCCGGTGTGCCCCGGCCGCGAGAAGACCTCGACCTTGCGGTCGCCCAGCCAGACCGTGAGCGCGTCGCGGTAGGTGACGTCGGGCAGCACGAGGCGCGCGAGCATCTCCCGATCCTCGGCCGTCAGCTCCTTGCGCCACTTCAGATTCTCGGTCCGCACCCAGGCACGCACGTTCTCGTGCGCGACGACCGCGGCCCCGGCGGCGTCGAAGACGGCGTCCCCTCCGAGGTGGTCGTAGTGGTAGTGCGTGTTGACGACCCAGCGCACGGGCAGCGGCGTGAGCCGGCGGATCTCGGAGGCGAGCTCCTCGGCGGCGGCGGCCGTCGCGAACGTGTCGACGACGAGGACGGCGTCCGAGCCGATCACGAACCCGGCGTTGCCGAGGGCGGTCGGGTCGCCCTCCTTGGCGATCGCGGCGTACACGCCCTCTCCGGCCGGGACGAGCGTGAAGTGCTTCGGTGCGGGCGCCGCGCCGTCCTGCGCCAGCGCCGGGGCGAGCGACAGGGCGAAAGCGGCGAGGGCGGCCGGGGCGAGACGCAGCACGGCCGGATTCTAACGGGTCCGCGCGCCTGCCTATAATGTCGCCATGGCGGCGGAACGAAATCCCGAGCGGCAGCGGGTGCGCTGCGTCATCAACGGCGAGGCGATCGAGGTGTGGCAGGGCTACCGCCTCTGGGACGCGGCCCTCGACGCCGACGCCCGCCTCTGGCAATGGTGCGGCGGCAACGGGCAATGCACGACGTGCGCCGTCATTCCCGTCTCCGGCGCGGAGAACCTGACGCCGCCGACCGGGCTCGAGAAGTTCTCGCTGAAGATCTGGTTCGCCAAGCCGCTGGCGTTCATCCGGAAACGCTGGGCCGGAAAGGACGTCCGCCTGGCCTGCCAGGCCTACGTCCGCGGGCCGGTCGAGGTCGTCGGCCTCTTCGGGAAGAAGGCGAAAGCCGCGCGCGAGAAGCTCGGCGTCGAGTGAGGCGTCGGGGCACGGGGCTCGCGCTGCTGCTCGGAGGCGGCGCGTCGTTCGTCGGCCTCTCCTACTTCGCCTCGCGCGCGCTCTCGCGACGGCTGATCTCCTCGGAGGGCCTCGGGCCCACCGACTCCCGGCGGGAAGACCTGCTCGACGCCCTGCGGGACTTCGGCGCGACCGTCGCGGACTACCGCCACCCGGGCAGCGCGCGGCATCCGGTCGAGCTCGCGGCCATCTTCGCCTCGCCCGGCCCGCCGGCCGACCGGCCGACGATCCTGTTCCTCCACGGCAAGGGAGGAAACTCCGCCGAGTGGCAGCCCGACGCGCTGCGCGCGCTCGCCGCTCGGGTACAACGTCCTCGTGCCGGACCTGCGCGCCCACGCGCCGAGCGGCGGCACGTTCGTCACGTACGGATTTCTCGAGAAGGAAGACCTGTCCCGCGCCGTCGAAGCGGCGCGCGAGCGGTTCGGGATGGATGCCGGGCGCCTCGGCGTGCACGGATGCTCCGCCGGCTCGACGGTGGCGCTCGAGTTCGCGACGGGAAGGCCGGAGGTCCGCGCGGTGTGGCTCGAGTCGCCCTACGCCAACCCGCAGGAGATGGCCCGCCACTATCTTTCGGTCGCGACGGGACTGCCGCCCTGGCTGCTCGACCTGACGACGCGCTGGGCCGTCAACCGCGCGTCACGCCAGATTCGCCGGGAGCTCGGTCTGCCCCGCGGCGCGGGCGACGACCGGGACCGCGTCGATCCCGCGCGCTCGCTCGCGGGCGTGGCCGGCCCGGTCTGTCTCGTCTACGGCGAGCGGGACGAGCTCGTTCCGCCGCGCTTCGCGAAGAGCCTCGAGTCACACCTGCCGCCCGGCAGCTCCGTCTGGCGCGCCGCGAAGGCCGGCCACTGCCACCACGAGGACGAGGCCGAGAAGGTGCTGAAGGACGAATACGAGCGGCGGTGGACGGAGTTCTTCGAGAAGAATCTGCCGGTGTAGACGCGGGGGCTGCCCCCCTCACCCTACCCCCGCCCCCGTCGGATGCAGTCGGGACCTGCGATGGACGAGGCCTGCGGCCGACCGCCTTACGGCAGGAGCGCCACGATTCGGAGCGGTCCTCCCGAACCGCCGGCGATCTTCATCGGCAGCGCGATGACCCAGGCGCCGGTCTCCGGCAGCTCCTCGAGACGCGCGAGGTTCTCGAGGCCCGGAACGTTGGCGCCGTTGGCGATGACGTGGACGATGAAGTCCTTCGAGGCGCCGGAGTCGATCGAGGCCGTGTCGACGCCGAGCGCGCCGACCTTGCGCTCGTGGACGAGGTACTCGGCGGACGCCTTCCCGTAGGACGGGAAGTGCAGCTTCGAAGCGTCGCCGGGCGTGTCGTCGCCCAGATAGGCCTTCCGGTGCGGCCAGCGCGCGCTCCATCCGGTCCGCAGGAGAACGATGGTCCCCTGCCGGATCGCCCCGTGCGCTTTCTCCCAGGCCTTCACGTCCTCGAGTGTCAGCCGGTAGTCGGCGTCGCCGGCCGCCGCGGCCCGCACGTCGATGACCGCGGCCCGTGCGATGAGCTGCCGCAGCGGGATCTGGTCCGCCGTGCGGCCTTTCTCGGCAAAGTGGCTCGGCGCGTCGAGGTGCGTCCCGCCGTGCTCGGGCGTGCAGAACGCGTTCGACCGATAGAACCAGCCTCCGGGGGTCCTGCCGTCGGCGAGCGTCTTCAGCTCGAAGGCCGAGGGAGAGGTGGGCCAGTAGATCGTCTCGCGATCGAAGGCGTGCGTCAGATCGACGACCCGCGCCGTCGCGAGATCGGGGGCGCCGCTGCCCGCCCGCCCGCTTGCGGCGAGGCCGAGAAAGGCGGTCAGAAGCAGGGTTCCTGGCCGAACGAATTTCATGACTGCGCTGCCCCCCTCACCCTACCCCTCTCCCCCCGTCGGGGGGCGAGGGAATCTTGCCAGTCTCTTCCTCACGTCTTCCGTCCGGCCCTTGAGCTGCCCGCAGGCGGCGCTGGCGTCGGGGCCGCGGCTGCGGCGCACCGTGACCGGCACGCCGGCGTCGGCGAGCGCGCGCGCGAAGGCGTCGATCGCCGCCTCGTCGGGCCGCTTCCAGCCGGGCAGGTAGTTGGGATCCTCGTTCAACGGGATCACGTTGACCTTCGCGTTGATCCCCTTCAGGCGCCGGGCGAGATGGCGCGCGTGCTCCGGTGAGTCGTTCACGCCGGCGATCAGCACGTACTCGGCGGTCAGCCGCCGGTGCGACTCGAGAGGCCACTTCCGCATCGCCTCCAGGACTCCCGAGAGCGGATACGTCCTCGTGATCGGCATGAGCCGCGTGCGCGTCTCTTCGTCGGCGGCGTTGATCGAGACGGCGAGGTTCGGCCGGCGGGGCATCTCGGCGAACCGCTCGAACACGGGCGTGATGCCCGAGGTCGAGACCGTCACGCGCCGCATCGAGAGCGTCTCGGCGAGGATCTCGATGGCGCCGATCACGCCGTCGGGGTTCAAGAATGGCTCCCCCATCCCCATGAAGACGACGCGCAGGCCTTCCGCCGACCGGCCGACGTCGTCCTGCACCGCGTAGAGCTGCCCGAGGATCTCCCCGGCCGTCAGGTTCCGCCCGCCGCCGAGCCGCCCCGTCACGCAGAAGGCGCAGTCCACCGCGCAGCCGGTCTGCGACGAGAGGCAGACCGTGTACTTCTCGACCGGCGGCGTGCGGGCGCCGGCGGCGTCTTCCCGGCGCAGGCGGCGCCACGGCGCGCGCGTCCTCGAACTCGTTGACCTGCGCGCGCGAGAAGTCTCCGGGCATGAAGACCGCCTCGATGAGCGCGCCGTCGGAGAGGCGCAGGCCGTACTTGCGGCTGCCGTCGGCCGACACGTCGCGGCGCACGATCTCGGGCAGGGCGAAGCGGCGCCTCGGCGGCCAGGCGCTCGCGCAGACTCCTGGGCGCCTCCGTCAAGGCGTCCCAGGACCGGAGCGCCCGTCGGTGCAGCGCGTCGAAGATCTGCTTGCCCGCGGTAGGAGGGCTGCTCCCAGTCCCGGGCGATCCGTTCCCAGGCCGCGCGGTCGAGCCCCAGGGGATCCGGAAGGAGGGGCATCGGGTCAGTCTATGCCGTCTGCCGTGCGCCGCCCGGCACGCCGGGGCGCGGCGCGGCTCAGCGCGCGGAGCGGCGAACGACGAGGCGGGAGCCGGCGCCGCGGGCCGCCAGGGCGCGGCGCGCGCGCACCTTGCGCGTGGGATCGATCCCGACGGACTTCAGGAAACGCAGGTCCTTCACGTTGATCCGGAACGTGGCGCGGTCGCCTTTGACTTCCGTCTCGGGCTCATCGTCCTCGTCGTGGCGCCCGTTGCCGTTGCGGTTCACGCCCACCTTCGCGTCGAGGACCATGTAGAGGTTGTAGCCCTCTTCGCGGATCTTCTGGATCGATTCGTGCACGCGCCCGGAGCCGGAGATCGATTCGTTGATCGCCTGGCCCAGCTCCTTGAGCATCTGCCGCAGGTGGTCGTTCAGTTCCATGTGCGCGGCGATTATCGCCCCCGCTTTCGAAGAGCGTCAAGGATGTTTCTCGGAACCATTTGGTGTTATCCTGAAGGCCCTCCTGATTTTTGCCGAAGGCCTGTCCGACACCGGCCGCCAACTGATAGGTTCTCGCCATGTTCTCCTTCCTCGCGCACCTCTCGTGCACGAAGTGCGGGAAACAATTCGAGCGCGACAGCCGGCGCGACCTCTGCGCGGCGTGCGGCGGGCCGCTCTTCGCGCGCTACCACCCGCGGCCGCTCGATCGTTCTTCCGGGGCCGCGCGCGCACGCACGATCTGGCGCTGGCACGAGATGATGCCCGTCGAGGATCCCGAGAACGTCGTCTCGCTCGGCGAAGGCGGCACGCCGCTCCTGCGCGCGGAGCGGCTCGGGAGCCCGCGCGGGCTTCGCCGACCTCTGGATCAAGGACGAGGGAGGAAACCCGACGGGCTCCTTCAAGGCGCGCGGCCTCTCGGCGGCCGTCTCCCGCGCGAAGGAGCTCGGCCACGCGAAGATCGCGCTTCCGACGGCCGGAAACGCGGGCGGCGCGGCGGCGGCCTACGCGGCGAAGGCCGGCATGGAATGCCACGTCTTCATGCCGCGGGACACGCCGCTCCTCTTCCGCCTCGAATGCGAGCGCTACGGCGCGAAGGTGACGCTGGTGGACGGCCTGATCGACGCGTGCGGGCGGCTCGTGGCCGAGCTCGCGCCGCGAAGGAGGGCTGGCACGACGTCTCGACGCTCAAGGAGCCGTACCGCGTCGAGGGCAAGAAGACGATGGGCTACGAGCTCGCCGAGGACCTCGGCTGGGAGCTGCCCGACGCGATCGTCTATCCGACCGGCGGCGGCACGGGCCTGATCGGCATGTGGAAGGCCTTCGAAGAGATGGAGGAGCTCGGCTGGATCGGGTCGAAGCGCCCGCGGATGATCTCGGTCCAGGCGGCCGGCTGCGCGCCGATCCCGAAGGCCCTCGCCGAAGGGAGTGACGTCAGCGAGAAGTGGGAGAACGCTTCGACGTACGCCTCGGGGCTGCGCGTGCCCGAAGGCCTTCGCCGACTTTCTGATCCTGCGCGACATCCGGGCCTCTCACGGCGACGCTGTCGCCGTGACCGACGAGGAGATGCGCCTGGCGGAAAAGGAGATCGGCTCGGCGATGGGGCTCTTCGTCGCCCCGGAGGGAGCGGCGGCCTGGGCGGCAGCCCGGAAGCTCGCCCGTGAGAACCGGCTCGATCCGACGAGCCGGGTCGTTCTCTTCAACACGGGGACCGGCTTCAAGTACCAGTAAATCCGCCACCAAAGTGGAGGCGCCCGGCGCGCCCGTCCTGGTGTCTAATCCGCCCACCAACCCGACTTTGGAGGCGACGCCATGAGGATCCCCCGGTCCCTGATCGGCCCGCTCACCCTCGCTGCCGCGATTCTTCTCGGCCCGCGCGCCGCTCTGGCCGACAACTGCGTGTGGGACTCGGGCACCGGAAACTGGAACGACGCGCCGCACTGGACGACGTGCGGCGGTTCGTTTCCGGGAGCCGCCGACAATGCGACGATCACGAGCGGCTCCATCACTCTGACCGTGAACGCGGCGGTGACGAACCTGACGTGGAGCGGCGGGACGGTGACGGGAACTGGAGACCTCGCGGTGTCCGGGGCGTTTTCATGGTCGGGCGGGTCGATGTCCGGGACCGGCACAACCACGATCGCGGCGACCTCGACGTTGACGATCAACGCGGGTGGGGTTGGGATCTCGCGCACGATCACCAACAACGGGACGATCACGTGGGTGGCCGGACAGCTGCAGATCAACAACGGCACCATCGACAACAACGCGACGTTCACGGCACAGCCGGACAACTCGATGGGCAACTTCGGCGGGACCAACGCCTTCCACAACAACGCCTCCGGCACCTTCACCCGCAACACCGGCACGGGCATCCTCAGCATCGACATCCCCTTCACCAACACCGGCACGACGACGGTGAGCACGGGGACGCTGCGGATCCAGGGAGGCGGAACGAGCACGGGGACGATCAACGCGCCAGCGGCGACGGTCAACTTCACCAACAGCTTCGACGTGACGGCCGGGACGATCAACATCGGGACCCTGTCGCTCTCGGGTGGAACGATCAACATGACTCCGGGCACCTACACGGTGGCGACGGCCAGCCTGACCGGTTCGACCTACAACCTGAACAAGGCCTCCGCAGCGTCCAACTGGACGCAATCCAGCGGGACGCTCTCCGGGTCGGGCAACGTGACGATCGCCTCGGGCAAGACCTACGACTGGTCAGGCGGGGCGATGGGGGGAACCGGGACGACGACAGTGGCCGCGGGCGGGACTCTGACGATCAACGCGGGTGGGGTTGGGATCTCGCGCACGATCACCAACAACGGGACGATCACGTGGGTGGCCGGACAGCTGCAGATCAACAACGGCACCATCGACAACAACGCGACGTTCACGGCACAGCCGGACAACTCCGTCGGCAACTTCGGCGGGACCAACGCCTTCCACAACAACGCCTCCGGCACCTTCACCCGCAACACCGGCACGGGCATCCTCAGCATCGACATCCCCTTCACCAACACCGGCACGACGGCGGTGAGCACGGGGACGCTGCGGATCCAGGGAGGCGGAACGAGCACGGGGACGATCAACGCGCCAGCGGCGACGGTCAACCTCACCAACAGCTTCGACGTGACGGCCGGGACGATCAACATCGGGACGCTGTCGCTCTCGGGTGGAACGATCAACATGACTCCGGGCACCTACACGGTGGCGACGGCCAGCCTGACCGGTTCGACCTACAACCTGAACAAGGCCTCCGCGCGTCCAACTGGACGCAATCCGGCGGGACGCTCGCCGGGTCGGGCAACGTGACGATCGCCTCGGGCAAAACCTACGACTGGTCAGGCGGGTCGATGGGGGGAACCGGGACGACGACGGTGGCCGCGGGCGGGACTCTGACGATCAACGCGGGTGGGGTTGGGATCTCGCGCACGATCACCAACAACGGGACGATCACGTGGGTGGCCGGACAGCTGCAGATCAACAACGGCACCATCGACAACAACGCGACGTTCACGGCACAGCCGGACAACTCCGTCGGCAACTTCGGCGGGACCAACGCCTTCCACAACAACGCCTCCGGCACCTTCACCCGCAACACCGGCACGGGCATCCTCAGCATGGACATCCCCTTCACCAACACCGGCACGACGACGGTGAGCACGGGGACGCTGCGGATCCAGGGAGGCGGAACGAGCACAGGGACGATCAACGCGCCAGCGGCGACGGTCAACCTCACCAACAGCTTCGACGTGACGGCCGGGACGATCAACATCGGGACCCTGTCGCTCTCGGGTGGAACGATCAACATGACTCCGGGCACCTACACGGTGGCGACGGCCAGCCTGACCGGTTCGACCTACAACCTGAACAAGGCCTCCAACGCGTCCAACTGGACGCAATCCGGCGGGTCGCTCGCCGGGTCGGGCAACGTGACGATCGCCTCGGGCAAGACCTACGACTGGTCAGGCGGGTCGATGGGAGGCACCGGGACGACGACAGTGGCGGCGGGCGGGACGTCTGACGATCAACGCGGGTGGGGTTGGGATCTCGCGCACGATCACCAACAACGGGACGATCACGTGGGTGGCCGGACAGCTGCAGATCAACAACGGCACCATCGACAACAACGCGACGTTCACGGCACAGCCGGACAACTCGTCGGGCAACTTCGGCGGGACCAACGCCTTCCACAACAACGCCTCCGGCACCTTCACCCGCAACACCGGCACGGGCATCCTCAGCATGGACATCCCCTTCACCAACACCGGCACGACGACGGTGAGCACGGGGACGCTGCGGATCCAGGGAGGCGGAACGAGCACAGGGACGATCAACGCGCCAGCGGCGACGGTCAACCTCACCAACAGCTTCGACGTGACGGCCGGGACGATCAACATCGGGACGCTGTCGCTCTCGGGTGGAACGATCAACATGACTCCGGGCACCTACACGGTGGCGACGGCCAGCCTGACCGGTTCGACCTACAACCTGAACAAGGCCTCCAACGCGTCCAACTGGACGCAGTCCGGCGGGTCGCTCGCCGGGTCGGGCAACGTGACGATCGCCTCGGGCAAGACCTACGACTGGTCAGGCGGGTCGATGGGGGGAACCGGGACGACGACAGTGGCCGCGGGCGGGACTCTGACGATCAACGCGGGTGGGGTTGGGATCTCGCGCACGATCACCAACAACGGGACGATCACGTGGGTGGCCGGACAGCTGCAGATCAACAACGGCACCATCGACAACAACGCGACGTTCACGGCACAGCCGGACAACTCCGATGGGCAACTTCGGCGGGACCAACGCCTTCCACAACAACGCCGCCGGCACCTTCACCCGCAACACCGGCACGGGCATCCTCAGCATGGACATCCCCTTCACCAACACCGGCACCGTCAACGCGAGCTCCGGCACCTTGCGCGTCCAGGGTGTCTTCACGCAGACATCCGGCTTTACGATCTTGAATGGCGGTGCCGTGGAGTCGAGCTCCGGCCTGAACATCGGCGGAGGAACGCTGAAGGGGTCCGGAACCATTACCGGCAACGTGTTCAACGGCGGGACCGTCGCACCCGGTCTTTCGCCCGGGACCCTGACGATCGCCGGCAACTATTCCCAGACGGCCGCCGGCACGCTGGCCGTCGAGATCAACGGCCTGACTCCGGGCACGCAGTACGACCAGCTGGTCGTCAACGGCACCGTGGCTCTGGCCGGCACTCTGGCCGTGACGAGCGGGTTCACGCCGAGCGCGGGCGACGGCTTCGCGGTCATCGTCAACGACGCGGCCGACGGCGTCTCCGGAGACTTCGACGGTTTGCCTGAGTCGGCCGTCGTGACGGCCCTTCCCGCGAAATACCGCATCACGTATCTCGGTGCGACTGGAAACGACGTGGTGCTGCAGGCCGGTCCCGCCGCCAGCGCCCAGTCGGTCCTCGTCGATCCGACCGATGGCGCGGGGTCGGACGGCAACACGGTCTTCGAACCCGGCGAGACCGTGGCCATCAAACCATCCTGGAAGAACCAGGGCACGGATCCGATCACTCTGACCGGATCGTTGTCCAACTTCACGGGCCCCGGCGGAGCCACTTACACGGTCGTGGACGGCACGGCCGCCTACGGCACGCTCGCCGTGAACGCGACCGCCGAATGCACGGACTGCTATTCCCTCTTCGTCACCGACCCTGCCTCACGTCCGACGACGCACTGGGACGCGACGTTTACCGAAACGCCGAGCACGTTGGCCGACCCGCCCAAGGTCTGGACGATGCACCTGGGCGACAGCTTCACCGACGTCCCGCGCAGCCAGCTCTTCTACCGCCGCATCGAGACCCTCGTGCACACCAACATCACGGCGGGTTGCGCGGTCGGAAAGTACTGCCCTGCCGATCCGGTCAAGCGCGACCAGATGGCGATCTTCCTCGCCAAGGGTATCGCCGGCGGCGGACCCAACGTCCCCGTCTCGGGATCCTTCCAGGGCAGCCCCTACAACTGCGTCAACGGCGGGACCTCCGCCTTCACCGACGTGGCGCCCACCGACATCTTCTGCAAGCACGTCCACTACATGGCCGTCCAGAACGTCACTCTGGGATGCGGCGGCGGCAAGTACTGCCCGAGCGGCAGCATCACCCGCAGCGACATGGCGATCTTCGTCGCCAAGGCCATCGTCGCGCCTCTGGGCGGCCCCGGCGTGCCGGAGACCTACACCGATCCGGTGACCAACCTTTCCTACTCCTGCGCCGCGGGCTCGCCGAATCTGCACTTCAACGACATCGCGCCCTCGGATTCCTTCTGCAAACAGGTCCACTTCCTCTGGGCCAGGAACATCGTCTCGGGCTGCTCCGCCACCGCCTATTGCCCGACCCAGGGCGTCACCCGGGACCAGATGGCCCGATTCCTCGGAAATGCCTTCAATCTGATTCTCTATGCGCCGTAGCCTCACGGCTCGAGTCCGTCAGGTACCTCAGTAGGAGCCAACCGCGATCCGAACTGGGGTCTAATCCCGGCGTTCGTGTCTTCAGACGGGAGGTTGCCATGAAGATCCACCGGCGTGTCACGGGCGTCTTCCTGCTGCTCGCTGCCTTTCTTTGCTCGCGCGAGCTCTTCGCCGACGACTGCGTCTGGAACGGGGCCACGGGCAATTGGACGGACGTCGTCAGCTGGAACACTTGCGGCGGCTCCTTTCCGGGCGCCGCGGACAACGCGGCGATCCCGAGCGGGTCTGTCTCGTTGACCGGCAGCCAGGCCGTCACGAACCTCACGCTGTCGGGCGGAACGCTCGGCGGAGCCGGGATCTGACGATCAGCGGAGCGTCGAGTTGGACGGCCGGGACCATGGGGGGGA
>CAVRXJ010000001.1:0-86404 GCA_963725095.1 uncultured Acidobacteriota bacterium | reverse complement strand
GGGCGTAGTCGATGGCCTCGGCCACCTGCGCGACGATGTCGGCGATCTGCTCCCAGCCGAAACGGCTCTTCTCGGCCAGCTGCGACTTGAGATTGCGCCCCTCGATGTATTCCATCGCGATGAAGGAGGTCAGGGTCTCGGGGTCCTCGCCGATGTCGTGGATCGTGACGATGTTGGGGTGGGAGAGGATGCCCGCCGTCTGTGCCTCGCGCGTGAAGCGCTCGCGGAACTCGCGGGACTCGGAATCGTCGTCGCCGAAACTGGACGTCCGGATCGTCTTGATCGCAACCATCCGGCCGATGACGGGGTCCTTCGCCAGGTAGACGACCCCCATCGCCCCCTTGCCGAGCTCGTTCAAGACCTCGTAGCGCCCGAGCTTGGTCAGCCTCGGCCCGGCCGCACCCTTTTCTGCCATGGATTGAAGAGCCCTCTCTTTGCCGAGACGGAGATCTCCCTCCCGGTCCCGCACATGGGAACGAGACGGGGCCCAAATTTT
This sequence comes from uncultured Acidobacteriota bacterium, assembly GCA_963725095.1. Taxonomy (GTDB): domain Bacteria; phylum Acidobacteriota; class Thermoanaerobaculia; order UBA5066; family Gp7-AA6; genus DATBFU01. The sequence continues at coordinate 85,908 of CAVRXJ010000001.1, read as the reverse complement.
AGCCCCCCCTTCCCGGGGGGTCAATCAAAGGGACGCTTCGGCGCGATGTTTTTCGCGGTCCCCGTCACGGCGGCGGGATCCGGGGACCGGACCGGGCCTTTCGGAACCGCTCGATCCAGTGGGGCAACAACCATCCCAGGAGGATCCCCGCGAGAAGGAGCAGCCCGACGGCGATCGCGAAGGCCAGGCCGATCGCAACGCAGGAGAGGGCGGTCATGGAGCGAAGGTCTCTGCCCTTAAATATAATCCCGCGCATGAAAATCCTTTCCGCTCCTTCCCTGCGCAACGTCGCCGTCGTCGGCCACAACACGGTGGGAAAGACCACCCTCGTCGCGGCCCTTCTCTACGCCTCGGGAGCCACGACGCGGCCGGGCAGGATCGACGAGGGAACCTGCCCGACCGACTTCGACGGCGAGGAGATCGAACGCAAGATCTCGATCAACCTCGCCTGCTGCTCATGCGGTCCACCGGGACGTCAGGATCAACTTCCTGGACGCGCCCGGCTACGGCATCTTCGCGCCGGAAGCGCGGGCGGCCGTGGCGGCCGCCGACGCCGTCCTCATCGTGCTGGACGCCGTCTCGGGCGTCGAGGTCCAGACCGAGAAGGCCTGGAAGTTCGCCGCGGAGTTCGCCCGCCCCGTCATCTTCGTCGTCAACCGGATGGACCGCGAGCGCGCGTCCTTCGAGCGGGCGATGGAATCGCTGCAGAAGAAGTTCGGCCGGGAGGTCGTCTCGCTCCAGATCCCGGTCGGTGAAGAGAAGGGCTTCCGCGGAACGATCGATCTCGTTCGGATGGAGTCGCACATCCACCAGGACGGCAAGCGCGTCGACGGCCCGATCCCCGAGGCCCTCGCCGGACAGGCCAAGGAAGAGCACGAGCGCTTGGTCGAGATGGTGGCCGAGGGGGACGACGCGCTGATGGAGAAGTTCTTCGCCCAGGGGACGCTCGAGCCCGCGGACCTGCTCCCGGGACTCCAGACGGAGATCGCGGCCCGCAAGGTGTTCCCCGTGCTCTGCTCGTCCTCGGCCCTGGGGATCGGCGTGCTGCGCATCCTCGACGCCTGCGTGGCGCTCTTTCCCTCGCCCGAGGGGACGACCGTCGAGGGAACCGGCAAGGACGGCAAGGCCGTCAAGGTCTTCTGCAACGAGAAGGACCCGGCCGTCGGGCAGGTCTTCAAGACCGTGTCCGACCCGTTCGCCGGCCGCATCTCCTACCTGCGCGTGCGCGGCGGCCACTTCCAGTCCGACGGCAGCTACTGGAACGCCACCCGGGGGATCCACGAGCGCTTCTCCGGGCTCTTCCTGCCGCAGGGCAAGGAGCACGTCAACGTGCCGGAGGCGCGCGCCGGGGACATCGTCGCCGTCGCGAAGCTCAAGGAGACCACGACCGGCGACACCCTCACGGCCAAGGACCACCCCGTCGTCCTGCCCAAGCTCATCGTGCCCGAGGCGTCCATCGCCTACGCGATCGAGCCCAAGTCGAAGGGCGACGAGGACAAGATCTCCGTCGCGCTGCACAAGCTGATCGACGAGGACCCCTCGCTGCACTTTCAGCGCGAGGAGGAGACCAAGGAGTTTCACCTGTCCGGCGCCTCACAACTGCACGTCGAGATCGCCGTCGCGCGCCTGAAGAAGCGCTACGGCGTCGAGGTCATCCTCCACCCTCCGAAGGTGCCCTACCGCGAGACGATCAAGGGGAAGGCGGAGGCGCACGGGCGGCACAAGAAGCAGACGGGCGGCCATGGGCAGTTCGCCGATTGCCGCATCCGCGTCGAACCCCTCCCCCGCGGCGCCGATTTCGAGTTCGTCGACGACATCTACGGCGGCTCGATCCCTCGCAACTTCATCCCGGCCGTGGAAAAGGGGATCCAGGAGGCGCGCCGGCGGGGGTTCCTGGCGGGCTATCCGATGGTGGACTTCCGCGTGACCCTCTACGACGGGCAGTACCACGACGTCGACTCGTCGGAGCTCGCCTTCAAGGTCGCCGGGGCCCTCGCCTACAAGGAGGCGATGGAAAAGGCGCGGCCGACGCTGCTCGAGCCGATCATGACCGTGGAGGTCTCCGCTCCCAACGAGTACGTCGGCGACCTCATGGGCGACCTGTCCTCCCGGCGCGGGCACGTCCTCGGCATGGACACCTCCGACCGACGACACGGTCATCCGGGCGCAGGTCCCGATGGCGGAGATGCTGACCTACGGCGCCCAGCTGCGGTCGATCACGCAGGGCCGGGGCTCGTTCCACCTGGAGTTCGACCACTACGCGGAGGTCCCGCACGCCTCGCAGGAGAAGATCATCGCGCAATCCAAGGCGCAGCACGCGGCGGCGGAAGGCGCGTAACAGCCGGGAAGACTCGAGGACCGACGGACTGGCGAGGCCGAGGACTGCCAGACTCGATCCTGGAGTCGATCCGCCGAGTCCCTGGTCCCTCAGTCCCGGTCGCGTCCGTCGTCGACTACCGCAGCGTCCGCCAGCGGCGGCCTTCGCGCTCGAGGAACCGGTCGGCGGCGTCGGGGCCGTGGGTGCCGGCGGCGTAGTTGGGGAAGTCGGAAGGCGGGGTCCTTCTCCCAGGCCTCGAGGATCGGCATCACGACCCGCCAGGCGTGCTCGACTTCGTCGCCGCGCGTGAAGAGGGTCTGGTCGCCGTGCGTGACGTCGAGCAGGAGCCGCTCGTAGCCGCCCTGGATGGCCGCGCCGAGCTCGGCGTAGGGAAAGTCCATCGTGACCGACTCGACCTGCATCACGGTCCCGGGGATCTTGGCCTCGAACTTGAGCGACACGCCCTCGTCGGGCTGGATCCGCAGGCGCAGCACGTTGGGATTCAGACGCCCGGCGGCGGCGCCGAAGAGCGCGTGCGGCACGCGCTTGAACTCGATGGCGATCTCGGAGATCCGGCGCTCCATGCGCTTGCCGGACCGGACGTAGAAGGGCACGCCCGCCCAGCGCCAGTTGTCGATCGCGAACTTGACGGCGGCCCAGGTCGGCGTCGTCGAGCCGGGGTCGACCCGCGGCTCCTGCCGGTAGCCGGGGACCGCCTTGCCGCCCACGACGCCCGCGCCGTACTGGCCCCGCACGGCCCAGTCGTCGATCGCGTCGGGCGGGAAGGGCCGGATCGACTGCAGCACCTTGACCTTCTCCGCCCGCACCGCGTCGGCCTCGAACGCGGCGGGCGGCTCCATCGCCGTCAGGCAGAGCAGCTGGAGCAGGTGGTTCTGGAACATGTCGCGGATCACGCCGGCCGTCTCGTAGTAGCCGGCGCGGTGCTCGACGCCCAGGGACTCGGCCACGGTGATCTGGACGTGGTCGATGTAGCGGCGGTTCCAGAACGGCTCGAAGATGCCGTTGGCGAACCTCAGGACGAAGATGTTCTGGACGGTCTCCTTGCCGAGGTAGTGGTCGATCCGGTAGATCTGCCGCTCGTCGAAGACGCGGCGCAGGTCGGCGTTCAGCCGCGCTCCGGAGTCGAGATCGTGGCCGAAGGGTTTTTCGACGACGACCCTCGACCAGCCCTTCTCCGGAGCCGCGAGCCCCTGCTGCCCGAGGTGCGTAACGATCACGGGGTCGGTCTCCGGCGGCGTCGCCAGGTAGAAGATGCGGTTGCGGGGCCGGCCCGGCCGCCCTTCGATCGCCTCGAGCGTGGCCCGAAGGCGCCCGTAGAGCTCGGGGTCCGAGAAGTCTCCGGAGAGGTAGCGCACCACGGCCGGAAGCTCGCCCGGCCGACCCGGCGACGGGCGGCGTGTGCTCGCGGGCTCCCGCGGCGAGATAGGCGCGGAACTCCTGGTCCGTGTACGGAGACCGGGCCACTCCGACGATCGCGAAATCGAGCGAGATCGCGCCGTCGCGCGAGCCAGGTGCGCGATGGCCGGCGCCAGGAGCCGGCGGGTCAGATCGCCCGAGGCCCCGAAGATGACCAGCGTGCAGGGCGGGCGCAGCTGCTCTTCGGCCTCGGCCCCTCCCGCGGCCGCCGCCTGCGGAGCGGGAGCGTCCAGGACCGCTGCGCCCTCCGGGCTCAAGCGACCCTCACGGCCTTTTCCTTCTCGGCCACCGCCGACAGCAGCGCGTCGAAGGAATCGGAGAATTTCCGGATCCCCTCCTCCTCGAGCTCGCGGAAGATCGCGGCCGTGTCGACGCCGAGATCCGCGAGGCCGCGGAAGACGGCATGGGCGCCGGCGCGGTCGTCGCGGATGCGGACCTGCGGATCGCCGTGGTCGCGGTAGGCCTCGAAGGTCTCGGGGGGCACCGTGTCGACGCTGTCCGGCCCGATCGAGCGCCTCGACGTAGTAGAGGTCGGGGTAGGCCGGGTCCTTCGTCGACGTGGAGGCCCAGAGCGGACGCTGCAGGGCGACGCCCTTGTCCCGGAGGGCGCGGAACCGCGCCGAGCCGAAGACCTCCTCGAAGGCCTCGTAGGCCACGCGGGCGTTGGCGATTCCGAGCTTGCCCCGCCACTGGCGCGCGGACGCCTGCTGCGCCGCCGTGCCCGAGCCCGCCAGGGCGTCGAGCTTCTTGTCGGCGTTCGAGTCCACGCGGCTGACGAAGAAGCTCGCGACCGAGCGGATCTTGTCGACGGGGAGACCCTTCGCGACGCGCTCTTCCATGGCCTGCAGGTAGGCCTCCATCACCTCGCGGTGCCGTTCGACCGAAAAGAGGAGCGTGATGTTGATGTTGATTCCCTCCGCCAGGCAGGTCCGGATCGCCTCGAGGCCCTCCGCGGTCCCGGGGATCTTCACCATGACGTTCGGGCGACCGCACCGGGACCAGAGACGCCGGGCCTCCGCGATCGTGCCCGCCGTGTCGCGGGCGAGCTTGGGCTGCACCTCGATGGAGACGAAGCCGTCCGTGCCTCGCGTCGCCTCGTGGACCGGACGGAAGACGTCCGCCGCGCCCTGCACGTCCTGCGACGGCCAGGCCCTCGAAGATCTCGGCGGCGCTGCCGCCCTTCCCCGCCGAGCCGCTGGATGTCCGCGTCGTAGAGCTTCGACTCGGCGATGGCCTTCTGGAAGATCGTCGGGTTCGAGGTCATGCCCGCGAGTCCGTCTTCCCGGATGAGGCGCGCGAGCTCCCCGCCCTGGTAGAGGTCGCGGCGGATGAAGTCGTACCAGACGCTCTGGCCGAGCGCCGGCCAGTCTCTTCAGCGGATTCGGGTCCATCACGTCCTCCCCTGGTAGGAATCGAAGACGCCCTGCCGGGCGTCCTCCTCGATCTTCCGAATCTTCGCGAGGCGCCGCTGCGTGGCGCTCGAGCCCCGAGAACTTCGCCCCGAGGAACGCCTTGAGCACCTCGGCGGCGAGCATCGGGCCGATGACCCGCGCGCCGAGGCAGACGACGTTCATGTCGTCGTCCTCGACGCCCTGGCGCGCCGAGAACGTGTCGTGGCACAACGCGGCCCGCACGCCCGGCACCTTGTTGGCCGCCACCGAGGCCCCCACACCGCTGCCGCAAACGACGATGCCCCGGTCGCAGACCCCCGAGAGGACCGCCTCGGCCACCTTGCGCGCGAAGTCCGGATAGTCGGCCGGCGCCGTCGAGAACGTCCCGAAGTCGTCGGCCGCGTGGCCGAGGCTTCCGAGCAGCTCGAGGATCTCCTGCTTCAGGGAGAAACCCGCGTGGTCGCACCCGACGGCGATCTTCATTTGAGCCAGATCCTTTGCGTAGCGCACGACATGCTCGACGGTAAAGCCGAGCTCGCGCAAGACGATCTCTCCCGGCGCCGACGCGCCGAAGCGGTCGAGGCCGATGGAGCCCCCGTGGTCTCCGACGTACTTCTGCCAGCCCATCGTCACTCCCGCCTCGATCGAGAGGCGCGCCCGGACCTCCGGCGGCAGAACCGCGTCGCGGTACTCGCGGGGCTGCCGGTCGAAGTACTCCCAGCAGGGCATCGAAACGACCCGGGTCGGGATCCCGCCGCCTTCCAGCGTCTGCCGCGCCGCGACGGCCAGCGACACCTCGGAGCCGGTCGCGATCAGGATCACGCGCGGCTTTCCGCCCGAGGCCTCCGCCAGGACGTAGGCGCCCCGCGAGAGGTCTCCGCGCGCGGTCGCCCGATCGAGGACCGGCAGCTTCTGGCGGGTCAGGACGAGGCCGACCGGCCCCTCCCGGTGCTCCATCGCCGCGCGCCAGGCCGCCGCCGTCTCGTTGGGATCGCCCGGGCGAATGATCGTCAGGTGGGGAATCGCCCGCAGCGACATCAGGTGCTCGACCGGCTGGTGCGTGGGGCCGTCTTCGCCGAGCGCGATCGAGTCGTGCGTCCAGACGAACAGCACGGGCAGCTCGCTGATGGCCGCCAGCCGCACGGCCGGGCGCATGTAGTCGGAGAAGCAGAAGAACGTCGCGACGAGCGGCCGCACGCCCCCGTGGTAGGCCATCCCGTTGGCGATGGAGGCCATCGCGTGCTCCCGCACGCCGTAGTGGACGTTGCGCCCCTCGCCCGAGGTCCCGTCGAAGTCGCCGCCGTCCTCGATGCGGGTCTTCGTCGACTCGGAGAGGTCGGCGTCCCCGCCGAGCAGCCACGGCACCCGCTTGGCGATCGCGTTGATCGCCTCATGGGAGGCGTCGCGCGTCGCGACCGATTCGCCGACCTTCCAGGAAGGCAGGTCCGCGTCCCAGCCCGGCGGGAGGGCGCCCTTGCGCTCCAGGCTCCACTCCTCCGCCAGCTCCGGAAAGGCCTTCGCGTACTCGGCGAAGCGGCGCTCCCAGTCCGTCTGCGGCATCGGTGCCTCGCTCGAGCGCCGAGCGAAAGTGCGCCTGCGCTTCCGGCGGAATGAAGAAGGGCTCCGTCCACTCCCAGCCGAGCGCCTTCTTCGTCGAGCGCCACTTCCTCGGGCCCGAGGGGGCTGCCGTGCGCCTTGCTCGTGCCGGCCTTGTGGGGCGAGCCGTACCCGATCGTCGTGCGGATCCGGATCAGGGTCGGCCGCTCGGTCTGCTGCGTGGCCTTCCGGATGGCGGCCTCCAGCCCGTCGAGATCCGTGTTTCCGTCCTCGACGTGCAGGACCTGCCAGCCGTAGGCCTCGTAGCGCCGGCCGACGTCCTCCGTGAAGGTCCAGGACGTGGGCCCGTCGAGGGTCACGTGGTTGTCGTCGTAGATGTAGAGCAGCTTGTGGAGCTTCAGGTGGCCGGCCAGGGACCCCGCCTCCGAGGAGATCCCTTCCATCAGGTCGCCGTCGGAAACCAGGGCGAAGGTGCGGTGGTTCACGATCTCGTGCCCGGGGCGGTTGAACCGGGAAGCGAGCGCCCGCTCGGCCATCGCCATGCCGATCGCGTTGGCGGTGCCCTGCCCGAGCGGGCCCGTCGTGGCTTCGACGCCGGGCGTCAGGAGGGGCTCGGGATGCCCGGGCGTGCGGCTGCCCCACTGCCGGAACGCCTTCAGGTCGTCGAGCGTCAGGTCGTAGCCGGTCAGGTGAAGGAGGGCGTAGAGGAGCGCGCACCCGTGCCCGGCCGACAGGACGAACCGGTCGCGGTCGGCCCAGTGCGGGTCTCGCGGGTTGTGCTTGAGGAAGCGCTGCCAGAGGACGTAGGCCATGGGCGCCGCGCCCAGCGGCAGTCCCGGGTGCCCGGAGTTGGCCTTCTGGACCGTGTCGATCGCGAGGGTCCGGATCGTGTTGACGCAGAGCTCGGTCGAGGCTTCCTTGATCGGTGCTCAATACGCGCCCCTCTCCCTTTCGGCCGCCGCCCGGGTCCGGCGCGGCCAGGGCGAACGATCTTATTACGCACCGGAAGCCGACGCGAGCCGCGTCGAGCCCGCGTGAAGCGCGCCGGGCGCGCTATCGCACGGCGGCCATTCTGTAAGAGAATCTCGCCGATCTTCCGATGGCCCGAAACTCCAGCGACACCCTGACGCGCGGCTGCCCGGAGCCAGCTCGAATGGTCTGCGGCCGAGCTGCAGAGCCGCGAGCGCCGGCTTTCCCTCGAGTGGCTGGAGGCCGACGGCCTGGGAGGATTCGCCTGCGGCACCGTCGCGGGAGCCCGGACCCGTCGGTACCACGGCTGGTACGTCCCGGCGATCCCGCCTCCGCGCCGCCGCTGGATGCTCGTGTCCGGCTGCGAGGAATTCGTCACGGCCGGCGGACAGGAGACCGGCATTTCGACCCAGGTCTACGAGAAGGCCGTCTTCCCCGAGGGCGACGCCAACCTCGCCCGCTTCGCCCTCGCGCCCTTCCCGACCTGGAACTACCAGGCGGCCGGCTGGGAAGTCGAGCGTTCCCTCTGCCTGGTGCGGGACCGATCGATCACGATCGTGCGCTACGCCAACCGGGGATCCTCCGAGATCGGCCTGCGCGTGCGGCCGCTGCTGCGGTTCCGAGGGGCCGGCGAGCTGCTGCGGGAAACGGCCGAGGTGGACGCGACGACCGAGATTCGCGGCGAGGTCAGCTGGGTGCGTCCCGTGCCGTACCTGCCGCGGCTGTACCTGCGCGGCGGGGGCGCCTCGACGCGCGCCGAACCCGTCTGGTACCGGGACTTCTTCTACGCCTGCGAGAAGGAACGCGGATACGACGCCACCGAGGACCTCTGGAGCCCGGTCGAGTGGACCTGGACCCTCCCGCCGGGAGGCGAGGCGTTCCTGCTCTTCTCCCTGCAGGAGGTCGCCGCCGATCCCGGCCACCTGATGGAGGCCGAGCGCCGGCGGCGCGAGACGTTCGCGCGCACCGGAGATCCGATGCTCGACGAGATGGCGCGCCGGGCGGAAGTCTTCCTCGTCGAGGGGGACTACCGCGACGGCACGATCCTCGCCGGGTTCCCCTGGTTCACCGACTGGGCGCGCGACAGCATGATCGCGGCTCCCGGGCTCGCCATGGCCACGGGCCGCTACGGTGCGGTGGCGCGCGTGCTCAACACCTACGCGGCGCTGCGGCGCGACGGCCTGCTTCCGAACAACTTCGCGGGAGACCAGGGAGAGCCCGAGTTCAACTCCGTCGACGCGCCCCTCTGGTTCATCCTCGCCGTCGAGTGGTTCGCGCGCGCGCGGCGCGATGCCAGCCGGCCGGCGCCCCTGCTCGCCGCCGTGCGGTCGATCCTCGAGAGCTACCGGGCCGGCACGCGCCTGGGGATTGCCGTCTCGGGGGACGGCCTGGTCTCCGCTTCGGCGCCGGGGAGGGCCCTGACCTGGATGGACGCGATCGTCGACGGCGAGCCGGTCACTCCCCGCGCCGGCAAGGCCGTGGAGATCAACGCGCTCTGGCACGCCGCGTTGAAGAGCGCGGCCCGCCTGGAACGGCTGGCCGAGGAGCCGTCGCGCGCGCGCGAACTCGAGTCGGAGGCCTGGCACGTCGGCCGGCGCTTCAACGAGACCTTCTGGAACGGCGAGAAGGAAAACCTCTACGACGTCATCGGGCCCGACGGGCCGGACGCGAGCGTCCGGCCCAATCAGATCTTCGCGGTGTCCCTCACGGAGGATCTCCTGCCCCCGCACCGCGCGCGGGCGGTCTACTGGACCGTGCGCCGGCGGCTGCTCACGCCCTTCGGCCTGCGCACGCTCGACCCCAAGGACCCGCGATACCGCGGGGCGTGCCAGGGCACGCAGGCCGAGTGCGACCTCGCCTACCACCAGGGGACCGTCTGGCCCTGGCTGCTCGGGCCCTTCGCCGACGCGCACTTCCGCGTCTTCGGCAGCAGCGAAGAGTCCCGCCGCGCCATGCGGCTCTGGCTCGCGCCGCTGCGCGCTCACCTGCGCGAAGCGGGCCTCGGCTCGATCTCCGAGATCTTCGATGGCGATCCGCCGCACACGCCCCGGGGCTGCTTCGCCCAGGCCTGGAGCGTGGCCGAGATCTCGCGCATTGTTTACACGCACCTTCAGGCGCGGGAGGGCGAGTGACCCGAGCTGTCGGCTTCCGGCTCCCGGCTTCGAGCCGGAGCCCATCGCGCGCGGGGCGTAGAATGCTCTGCTCCGGCTGAAGGCGGACAGCCGAAGGCCGACGGCTTCTCACAATGCGCGTCCTCATGTTCGGTTGGGAGTTCCCTCCCCAGATCAGCGGCGGGCTCGGCGTCGCCTGCGAGGGGCTGGTGCGCGGCCTGCTGCAGTCGGGCGCCGAGGTCGTGCTCGTGCTCCCGCGCCACCCCTATCGAAAGCCGACCGGGAGGCTCCGCATCCTGGAGGCTCTGGCCACGGCCCGCGGCGGCGGCGGCGCCGCCGCGCCCTCGCCCGGCCCTCAGGGTTCGGTTCGTCCCGACCCTTCTCAGGCCCTACCCGGATTCGCCGCGTCGAGACCGTCGGAGACCGGGCCGAAAGCGCGGCGCCGGAGTTCGAAGCTCCGGTTTCCAACTACGGCCCGAACCTCGCCACGGACGTCCTCCGCTATGCCGAGCGCGCCGGAGAGATCGCACGGCGCGAGCGCTTCGACGTGATTCACGCCCACGACTGGATGACGTTTCTGGCGGGCCTCGAGGCGCGCCGCGTCTCCGGAAAGCCCCTCGTCCTCCACGTCCATGCCACCGAGTCCGACCGCGCCGGAGCCGGAGGGAACCCCTTCGTGCGCGATATCGAGAGCGCCGCCGTCAACGCCGCCGACCGCGTCATCACGGTCTCCCGCTACACGGCCCGGCGCCTCGGCCGCGACTACGGCGTGCCCCGCCGGCGGATCCGCGTCGTGCACAACGCCATCGACGCGACTTCGAGGCCCGGGACGGCGAGTCCGGGCGCGCACCCGAGCCGCTGGTGCTCTTCGCCGGGCGCGTGACGTGGCAGAAGGGCCCCGACTACTTCATCGACGCGGCCGCCCGCGTGGCCCGCGAGATTCCCAACGTCCGCTTCGCGGTGGCCGGTTCGGGCGACCGGCTGCCCGCGATGCGGGAGCGGGTGCAGGCGCTGGGACTCCGGCGCAACATCATCTTCACCGGATTCCTGCCGCCCCAGGAGCTCGACCGGCTCTACGCGCACGCGGACGTGTACGTGATGCCGTCGGCCTCCGAGCCCTTCGGCCTGACGGCCCTGGAAGCCCTCCAGCACGGAACGCCCGTCATCGTGTCCCGCAGCGCCGGCGTCTCGGAGGTCGTGCGCAACGTCCTGCGCGTCGACTTCGGCGACGTCGAGGAGCTGGCGAGCAAGATCCTCTCCGTTCTGCTCTTCCCGCCGCTCGCCCGGCTGCTTTCGGCGCGCGGCCGCCGCGAGGTGCTGCGCCTGTCGTGGCGCGAGTCGGCGCAGCGCGTCCTCGGCGTCTACAACGAAGTGCTCAAGGAGTCCGCGCGCGCCCGACGCCGCGAACGGGGCGGGATCCCGGCCGCGCGATGATCCCGATCTGCCTCGCGCTCAGCGCCCACCTGCCCTGGCGCCTGCGCGCGTACAACTACTTCGACGTCGGCAAGCGCCACGGCTACTTCGACGGCGAAGCCGAGCGGCGGCGCCTGGCGCGCGCCGATGCGCTCTGCTACGGCCCCGCGCGGCGCTGCTCGGGCGGCTCCTCGATCGGCACCCGCGCTTCGCCTTTTCCCTCTCGCTCTCCGGGCCGCTCCTCGATCAGCTGGCGGCGCTCGCCCCCGGGCGTCTGGCGGAGTTCCGACGCCTCGTCGAGACCGGACGCGTGGAGCCGCTCGGCGCGACATCCCACCACTGCCTGCGCTTTCCCGTCTCGTCCGGGCAGGTCCAGGCCCAGCTGCTCCTTCAGCGCCAGCGTGTCCAGGCGAGCCTCGGGACCGCGCCGGCGGTCCTCGGTGGCGAAGAGCCCTGGGACGCCGCCGCGGTCGCCGCCCTCGCCGCGACCAGCGGCTCTGCGGGGATGGTGATCGGAGGCTCCGCCGTGCTGCCCTCGGGGCCCGCGCGGCGCCGTGTCTACCGGTCCGGGCCCGGCCGGCGGCTTCGCGATGCTCGCGCGGGACGACCGGCTCTCCGAGGACATCGCCGTCCGGTTTTCCGACCGCCGCTGGGAACACTGGCCGCTGACGCCCGCGACCTTCGACTCCTGGATCGCGGCCACTCCCGGGGAGGTCCTCTGCCTGTCCCTCGATCTGGGCTTCCTCGGCCTCGCCCATTCGCGCGAGAGCGGGATCTTCGAGTTCTTCGAGGCGTGGGTCGAACGCACGCTGCGCCGCGCCGACGCCGAGTTCCTGACCGTCTCCGAGGCCTTCCGGCGATTCCCCTCGCAGGAGGTCCTGCCGGCCGCCGCGGTTGCCGCCGGCCAGCCCAACGAGATGCAACAGGATGCCCTCGCGCACCTCGCGGCCCTGGAGCGAAGGCTCGGTCCGTCAACCGCCCCGAGGGCTCCTCGAGGACTTCCGCCGCCTGACGGGCTCGGACCATTTCGAGGCGATGGCGCTGCGCCGCGGGCGATCCCCGAAGGGAGGAGCCCGGCGCCTTCGAGTCACCCTACGAGGCCTACATGGCGTTCCGGCACGTCGTCTCGGATCTCGAGCGCCGCGTCGACCGCCCGGCGACGGAGAGGGCTTTCGCCACCGGGGCGGCTCCCGTTTGAAGAGACGGCCCGTCGTCCTCCTGATCAGCGACGGGTGGGGATGGGCGCCGCCTTCCGAGGGCAACGCCATCACCCGGGCGCGCAAGCCGGTGTTCGACCGGTGGATCGCCGAGGAGCCGTGGACGCTGCTCGAGGCCTCCGGCGAGGCCGTGGGCCTCCCGGCCGGGCTGATGGGCAACTCCGAGGTCGGGCATCTGAACCTCGGCGCCGGACGGATGGTGCCCCAGGATCTGCTGCGCGTCGATCTCGCCATCCGCGACGGGTCCTTCTTCGAAAACCCCGCGCTGGTCGCCGCCTGCGACGAGGCCTCGCGGCCGGGCGCGACGCTGCACCTGATCGGCCTCGTCTCCGACGGGGGCGTCCACTCGCACGAACGGCACCTGTTCGCCCTGCTCGAGCTCGCCCGCCGTCGCGCCGTGCCGCGGATCGCCGTGCACGTCTTGACCGACGGACGCGACACGCCGCCACGCTCGGCCCTCGCGTACGTGGCGCGCCTGGAGGCGGCCCTGGCCGCTTCCGGCGGCCGCATCGCGACCGTCTCGGGGCGCTACTACGCGATGGACCGCGACGCGCGGTGGGACCGCGTCGCCCGGGCCTACGACGCCCTGGTCGCGGGCCGAGGGCTCTCCGCCGCGAGCGCCCGGGAGGCCATCGAGGCCGCCTACGCGCGAGGCGAAGGGGACGAGTTCATTGCACCGACGGTCATCTCGGGCGGAGCCCCTCCCCTGCATGCGCGACGGCGACGCGGTCATCTTCTTCAACTTCCGCGCCGACCGGGCGCGGCAGCTGACCCGCGCCCTGACCGATCCGTCGTTCTCCGAGTTTCCGAGGACCGCGAGCCCCCGCCTCTTTTTCGTCTGCTTCACGGAGTACAAGCGGGAGTTCGGCCTGCCCGCCGCATTCCCGCCCTTGACGCTCGACGGCATCCTCGCCGACGCCTGGGCCGAGCACGGGGTCGCCAACCTGAGGCTGGCGGAGACCGAGAAATACGCGCACGTCACCTACTTCTTCAACGGCGGAGTCGAGCAGGCCTACCCCGGGGAGGAGCGCGTGCTCGTGCCCTCCTGGAAGGGAGCCACCTACGACCTGCATCCGCAGATGAGCGCCGGCGAGATCACCGACCAGCTATGCCGTGCGCTCTCCCGGACCGACCTTCCCGCCATCGTCGTCAACTACGCCAATGCCGACATGGTCGGGCACACCGGCAAGCTCGACGAGACGATCGCGGCGATCGAAACGCTGGACGGCTGCTTCGGGCGCGTCGAGGCGGCCGCGCGCGCGGCGGGCGCGATCCTGCTGATGACCGCCGACCACGGCAACGCCGAGAAGATGATCGATCCCGACACCGGACAACCCCACACGGCGCACACGACCAACCCGGTTCCCTTCGTGGTGGTGGGCTCGACCGAGCGCGTCCGGCTCTCGCCGGGAACGCTGGCCGACGTGGCGCCGACCATCCTGCGCCTTCAGGGACTGCCCGCGCCGGCCCCGATGACGGGCCGAGACCTCGCCGGGTCGCCGCGCTGATCGGGTGCCGCCCTTTGCGGGCGTCGGCGGCGGATCCGGAATGCTAGTATCCGGCGCATGAGATTGCCGCGAGAAATCTACGTGCGACGACTCGACGCGATGCGCTCCCGGCTCGCGAAGATCCCGGCCGATGCGCTCTACGCGACCCCCTCCTCCAACCTCTACTACCTGACCGGGATCGACTTCCATCGCAGCGAGCGCCTGGCGGCCCTCCTGCTCTTCCGGGACGCGGAGCCCGTCGTGATCTGCCCGGAATTCGAGGCCGAGCGGATGCGGACGATGTCCGCCGTTTCGCGCATCGTGACCTGGGCGGAGACGGAGGACGCGTTCCACAAGGCGGCGCAGCTTCTGCCCGGCGCGTCGGGCGTGCTCGCCGTCGAGCCTTCGACGGCCTACGACGACGTCGAACGTCTGGTCGAGCGGCGTCCGGGCTGGAGGCCGTTGTCCGCCGGCGCGGCGCTCGGCGCCATGCGGATGGTCAAGACGCCGGAGGAGCTCGACGCCATGCGGCGCGCGATCGCCGTCGCCGTCGGGCGATTCCGGAAGGCCTTCGCGTCGCTTGCGCCCGGAGCGGTCGAGTCGGAGATCTCGAGGCTCTTCGGCGGCGAAAACATGGTGCAGTTCGGCCCCTCCTCGTCCCTGCCGCACGGCGCCTCGGGCGCGCGCGTCCTGTCGCGCGACGAGGCGGTGCTCATCGACGCGTGGGACCGGCCGGAGGGCTACTACTACGACATCACGCGCTCGACGTTCTTCGGCAAGCCCACCGACGAGTACCGCAAGATCTGGTCGGTCGTGCTCGACGCGCAGACGGCCGCGATCGACAAGGCCGCTCCGGGAGTTCCCTGCTTCGAAGTCGACGCGGCGGCGCGGCGGGTCATCGAAAAGGCGGGCTACGGCGAGTACTTCACACACCGGCTGGGCCACGGCCTCGGCATCGACGTTCACGAGCCGCCGTACATGGTCGGCACGGACAAGACGGTGCTCGAGCCCGGGATGACGTTCACGTCGGAGCCGGGCATCTACCTGCCCGGGCGCTTCGGAGTCCGTATCGAAGACGACGTGGTGGTCACCGATCGAGGCGCGGAGTCGCTTTCGCCGAGGGTCAGCGGGCTCGAGCCCATCGCGGCTTGACGGAGAATCGGAGCATCGGGTCATCGGGTCGTCGACTGCTAGGGATCCAATGACGCGATGATCCGACCGGTCACCCGATCACCCGATCACCCGATCATCCGATCGCTGCTTGTCGCCGCGGTCTGTCCTGGTTCGCAGCCCGGCCTCTCGAAGCTCAGCTTTCCCCCCTCGACCTCGAAGAGGCCTCCGAGGTGGCCCGCCGGGCGGCCACCGCAGCCCTGCGAGGCCAGCAGCGGATCCTCGCCGAAGCCCTCGACATCGACGGAATCCTCCAGCGCCGCCTCGGACCGGAGGTCTGGGGCCAGCTGACGACACGGCAGCGCGAGCCCCTGCGGGCGCTCGTTCAGACGAACCTTCGCCGCCTCCCTTTCTCCGCCTCGGCCCGCGTCCGGAGAGATCGCCTGGTCCTCGGCCCGGGAGGACGGGTCCGACGCCCTGGTCTTCCTCGGAATCCGGTTTGGAGACCGGTGGCTCAAGACGCGGTGGACGCTGCGCCGGGCCGCCACGGGCGGATGGCGGATCGAAGACGTCACGCTCGGCGACCCGGGGGTCTCGCTGGCCTCGGAGGCTCTCCGGCCTCTCGGCGACCACCCGGCCCGCCCCCGCGACCGGAAGCGGCAGGCCCGCGAAGAGGCGGCCCCGCGGCTGCTCGGCATCGGAACGATCCTTCTCGCATCGGTTCTCCTCTACCGGCGACTGGCGCCCCCCAATCGCGTGCTGTTGCTGCTGATCGCCGCAGCCCTCGGCACGCTTTTCGCGGCCGACGGCGTGCTCGCGGTGGGCCGTGCGCTGGCCGAGCCGTACGCGATCGCTCCGCCTCCCGTGGTCCTCCCCTGGGAGCGCTGGCTCCGACTCGCCCGCGAGGCGGAGCGAGAGGGCCAGCCGGCGTCCGCCGGCCCGCTCTGGGACCGCGCGCTCGCGGCCGGGGCGGCGGACGGCCCGATCGCCTACGAGCGGGGACTCGCGGCGCGCGACCGCGGCGATCTCGAGTCCGCGGGCCGTCAATTCCAGGCCGCGCTCGAGGCCCGGGAACCGGCCCCCGGCGCCTCGCGTGAGCTCGCCCAAATCGCGCTCGCGCAGGGCCGCAACGCCGACGCGAAAGAGTGGATCGACCGCTACGTCGCCGCGACCGGGCCCGATCCCGATGCCCTTGCCCTGGACGCGGTCGCCCTCTCCAACCTCTCCCGGCCGGTGGAGGCCCTGGCGTCGATCCGGCAGGCCCGCGATCTGGTGGGAGGCGGCGCGCGGGGAGCCGAGCTCGAGGCGAGGGTCCGAGCCCGGCTCGCCGACGCGCCCGGCGCGGTGGCGGCGCTCCGGGAGGCCGGGGCGACGGCGGGCCTCGACCGGGATTCGCTCCGCTCCGACCCCGCCTATCTGCCGATCGCCGACGACCCGGTGTGGGTGGCGTTCGTCAACGAGCCCTCCGCCGGGCCGGCTCCGCCTGCGGCCCCGACGCCCCGCTGATTCACTTTCCGAGCGACGCGGTGACCGTCTCCCGCGCGTCTCCGCCGTAGAAATCCACCAGCGCGGAAACGAGCGCACGGGCGACCTTGTCCCGGTACGCGGCGGTGACGAGCAGCTTGCGGTCGTCGGGATTGTTCAGGTTGCAGACCTCGACGAGCACCCGCGTCGGAATCCGGTTGTAGCGGAGGATCGCCGGGACCCATTCGCGGCCGCCGCGGATCACGTTGCGGCGAACGGGCTGGAAGTCGTGCAGCGGCAGACCCTCGGCGCGGAAGGCCGCGACGACCCTCTCCGCGAAGTCCCGCGACATGCCCTCCGACTGCATCCGCTCCTTCCGGGAGAAGGACACGCGCGGCGCCTCGCGCACTTCGCGGCGCGACGCGTAGGGCTCCCCCGTCTTCCCGTAGGTGCCCTGCAGGAACTTCTCTCCGGGGATGTAGACCATCAGGCCGCGCACCGCCGGATGGAGCGAGTCGGCGTGCAGCGAGACGAAGACGGTGCGGTCTTCCGAGCCCCCGCCCCTCTCGACCTTGCGCAGGACGGAGTTGGCCAGGTACCAGCGGAAGTTGACTCCCGCGACCGCGTCCTCGAGCTCGTAGGGAGGCGTCGTCATGACCCGCGCGGTCCGCCACGCGCCCGCCGGCTCCGAGCGCCGGACCGAGCAGGGCCTGTCGCCGCGGACCGTCGCGACGACCGTCGCCCGGGTGTGGCCTTCGATCAGGGCTTCGACGCGGCAGGCCAGGTCGTAGACCTGCCGGGCTTCCTCGACGCCGTCCACGATCGCTCCGGTGTCGCGTCCCCCGTGCCCGGCGTCGAGAACGACCGTCACGCCCGAGAGATCCGCCGCCCGGACGCGGTTGGCGAACTGCGCCGTCTCGAGGCGCGCGGCCTCCTCTTCGATGCGCTGCGGATCGTCCGGGGGCCGGAATTCCGGAGCGAGGTCGGCCACCGGGATCTTCACCGCAAACCCCACCGGGATCGCCCGGACGTCGGGGATGGCGCTGCGGGCCGCGATCTCCGCCGCCTTCCCGTTGACGTCCTCGGCGTGGACGCGGCCGGTGAACCGCACGACGACCGCCGAGTAGAGCGCTTCGCCGCGCTGCAGCCGATAGATCGCGAACCGGCCCTTCTCGTCCGAGCCGAACTCCAGCGGCACCTCCGGCGGGTTCGACGCGGACGCCGCGCTGCGAAAGACGGGCAGCAGGAGCCGCGCGGGGATCCGCACGACCTGCCCCTTCTCGGTCTCGAGCGAGGCGATGCGGCCCGACTCGCGGATCTCGCGGTACCGCTCGGCGTCTCCGGTGAACCACTCCGCGATCCGCCAGAGGCTCTCCGGGCGGCCCGCGGGCGCCGTCACGCGGTGCGACCACCCCGCGGCGTCCGCGGTGTCGGCCGGGAAGAGGGCCTCGATGGCGATCTTCCGGTACGTCGCCGACAACCGCGCGTAGGGCACGCGGAAGTAGGTGTCGCGGCGCAGGAGGCGCCTTCCGCTGTCGGTGCCCAGGATGTCCTTGCGCGCGGAGGGGTCGTCGGTCAGGCGTCGGACGAAAGCGTCGATGCCCTCGCCCGGAAGCGGGCGCGCGGCCAGGAACACCTCGTTGCCGTCTCCGATCGAGACCCGGATCTCCGGCGAAACGACCACGACCCTCTCGGCCGCCGCGGCGGAAAGCGGAAGGAGCAGGGCGGCGGCCGCCAGGACCCTGAAGGCTCGCGCCGGCCCCATGCGCCTAGAGCGACCGGACGCCGCGCGGCATCTCATCCGGAAATCCGATCTCACGCTCGAACGCGCGGGCGGCGGCGAAGAGACGTTCTTCGCCGCAGGCGCGGCGCCATGATCTGGAGGCCCAGGGGCAGTCCGTCGGGCGAGAGCCCCGAGGGCACGGAGATCGCGGGCAGGCCCGCGAGGGAGGCGGGGACCGTGAAGATGTCGGAGAGGTACATCTGGAGGGGATCGTCCACCTTCTCGCCGAGCCGAAAAGCGGGAGACGGAATCGAAGGACACACGATCAGGTCCACCTGCGCGAACGCACGATCGAAGTCCTCCGCCAGAAGCGCCCGTGCCCGCATGGCCCGGCCGTAGTACGCCTCGTAGTAGCCCGACGAGAGGGCGAAGGTGCCGAGCAGGATGCGCCGCTTGACCTCGGGACCGAACCCCTGCGTCCGCGTCTCGACATAGAGCGAAGCCAGGTCGCCGTCCGCGCGGCGCGGCCCGTACCGCACGCCGTCGAACCGCGCGAGGTTGGAAGAGGCTTCCGCGCTCGCCACCACGTAGTAGATCGCGATCGCCGCCGGGGCCCGAGGCACGGAGACCCGTGTGACGCGCCCCCCCGCCCGCGCGAAGGCCTGCCGGCAGACCTCCAGATTCTCCGCGACGAGGGGATCGAGACCCTCGGTCTCGGCCTCCGCGAGAAAGCCGATACGCAAGCCGTCGATCCCGTGCTCCAGGGCAGCCTCCGGGTCGCCGACCGGGTCGGCGACGGAGGTCGAGTCGAGCGGATCGGCTCCGGCCATCACGGCATAGATCCGTGCGGCATCCGAGACATTCCGGGTCAGCGGCCCGATCTGGTCGAGCGAGGAACCGAAGGCCACCAGCCCGTA
Organism: uncultured Acidobacteriota bacterium; assembly: GCA_963725095.1. Lineage (GTDB taxonomy): Bacteria > Acidobacteriota > Thermoanaerobaculia > UBA5066 > Gp7-AA6 > DATBFU01. The sequence goes on along the minus strand of CAVRXJ010000001.1, from coordinate 66,795 downwards.
GCGCGAGATGCGCCCGTAGCTCGGCTTGAAGCCCACGACCCCGCAGCAGGCCCCCGGCTGCCGGATCGAGCCTCCCGTGTCCGATCCCAGGGCGCCCGGCACCATCCGCGCGGCGACGGCCGAGGCGCTGCCTCCCGAGGACCCGCCCGGGATTCGGTGGAGGTCCCACGGGTTGCGCGTGACCTGGATGGCGCTGTTCTCCGTCGAGGAGCCCATCGCGAACTCGTCGAGGTTCGTCTTCCCGACGAACACGGCGCCGGCCTGGCGCAGCCGGGCGACCGCCGTGGCGTCGCCCGGCGGCCGGAAGCCCTCGAGGATCCGCGAGCCGCAGTCGACGCCCCGGCCCTCGACCCACAGGTTGTTCTTGACGGCGAGAGGCACGCCGGCCAGCGGCAGCCGCTCCCCGGCGGACGCGCGACGGTCGACCCGCTCCGCCTCCTCGAGCGCCCGCTCGCGCGAGACCTCGAGGAACGAGCCCAGAACCGGGTTGGCGGCGTCGACCCGGGCGAGCGCCTCCGCCGCGACCTCCACGGCCGATCGGCGGCGCCGCGCCACGTCGTCGGCGACGCCGCGGACCGAGTCGGTCATTCGCCGCCCCCGACGACCCTCGGCACGACGCCGAAACCCTCGAACAGGCGTGCGGCGTTCGCCTTCGAGCGACTGCCGCCCGTTTCCCGGGCGCGGCGCGTCGGGACGCAGCGGTGTCGCCGGCGGAACCGCCGGCTTCCCGAAGGCGCTCTCCGGGATCTGCTCGATCTGGTCGATGTAGGAGACAATGCGGCCGAGCTGTTCCGTCCAGAGGGCGAGCTCGGTCTCGCGGGAGCCGCAAGCGGGCAAGCTCCGCGACCCTCCGGACGATCTCCGGAGTGACGGTATTGCGATCGGTCGCCATTCGAATAATTGTAAAGACTTTTCCCGAGGAATCCGAATATTGCGACGTTGAAACCGGCATTTCGCCGAAAAAAATCGGTCATCGCCGCCTCTTTTCGGCGACGCCGCGTGCTCGCCGCGCTGGCCCGGCTGGCGCGGGAGCGCGGTGTCGAAGCCTGGATCGTCGGCGGGGCGCCCCGCGACGGCCTGCTCGGCCGCGCCGAGCTCGACGTGGACGTCGCGGTCACCGGGGACGCGGAGCCGCTCGCCCGGCGTCTCGAATCGCTGGGATTTGGACGGGCCGTCGCCATCTCCGAGCAATCCCCGTGCGTGTATCGCGTGGCCGGAAGCCGACCCGTCGATCTCGCGGAGCTCGAGGGGGGCTCGATCGCCAGGGACCTCGAGCGGCGCGACTTCACCGCCAACGCCATCGCCATCGACCTCCAGACCGGCGCCTGGATCGATCCCTTCGGCGGGGCGGAGGACCTCGCCTCCCGCCGCCTCCGCCTGGTGCGCGAATCGAACCTGACCGAGGATCCCGTGCGCGCCTTCCGCGCTGCCCGCTTCTTCGCCACGCACGGGCTGCGCCCGGACGCGGCGGCCCGACGCGCAGCCGCCCGGATCGCCCCGAGCCTCGCGAGCGTGGCGCCCGAGCGCATCCAGGCCGAGCTCGCGAAGATGCTGGAGGCCGACGCACGCCGCGGCGGCCTTCCAGTGGGCGGCAAGCGCCGGCCTCCTGGCTCCGGCGCTCGGGATCGGGGCGATGCCGAGTCGGTGGCGGGCCGCCGGACGAAACCTCGGCCGCCTCGAGACCCGGGCCCTCGCTTTGCTTCCCGCCCACCGGCGGCGCCTCCTGCGCCTGGCGGCGATCGCCGCCGGGATCGGCCTGTCGGGAGGCGACGCCTCGGCCTGGCTGCGCCGGCGGCGCCACGGCCGGTCGGACGCGGCGGCGGTCGCGAAGCTGCTGGATCTCGCTCGGGCGGCGCCGGCGGCCGCGGAGCGGGCGAGCGCGGTGGGCTTGGATCCGAGACGCGGGCCCGGCCCTCTCCGACGCGCTCCTCCTGATTCCGGCGATCCGGCCCGGGCGGACTCCGACGGCACGCCACCTGCGGCGGCTCGCCCGTCGGAGCCGGCGGGGACCGGCCATCAGCGGAAACGACCTGATGCGCTGGCTCGGGGAATCCCCCGGGCCCTCGTCGGACGCCTCCTGCGCGAGGTCGAGATCGAGGTGATCCGCGGAGCCATCCGGACGCGCCGGCAAGCCCGGCAATGGCTCGTCGGCCGGGCGCCGAGCAGCGCAGAAGCCGGCCAGACTCTCCGAAGTTCATAAGGCCGAACGACACCAGGGCCGAAAGTCAGGTCTAACCAGGGCCGGATCGCCTTTGAATTTTCGAGACAATCTCCCTGCCGCCGAACGGGGTTATAATTCCCAACTTTGACTCTCGCCGAGCTTCTCAAATTCATGGCCAAGAAGGAGGCCTCGGACCTTCACTTGAAGCCCATGCGCCCTCCCCTCCTGCGGGTCAAGGGAAAGCTCATCCCCATCAACACCGAGGCGCTCCAGCCCAAGGATCTCGAAGAGATGCTGCTCGGCATCCTCTCGCCCGCGCAGCGGGAGAAGCTCGAGCAGCACCAGTCGGTCGACCTCGGATACGGCGTGACGGGGGTCGCCCGCTTCCGCGCCAACTTCTTCGTGCAGCGGGGATCCATCGCCGCCGTCTTCCGTCGGATCCCCTTCAAGATCCCCGAGATCGCGGAGCTCGGGCTGCCCGAGGTCCTGGAGACGTTCGCGCACATCTCGGCGGGGCTCGTCCTGATCACCGGCCCCACCGGCTCGGGCAAGTCGACCTCGCTCGCCGCGATCATGCGCTCGATCATCGAGAAGCGGCCGGTGCACATCGTCACGATCGAGGACCCGATCGAGTACCTGTTCGCCGACGGGAAGGCCGCCGTCTCGCAGCGCGAGGTCTCGACGGACACGCCCGGGTTTCAGGAAGCCCTGAAGAACATGTTTCGCCAGGATCCCGACGTCGTGATGGTCGGCGAAATGCGCGACTGGCAGACCATCCAGACCGTCATCACGGCCGCCGAAACAGGCCACCTCGTCTTCTCGACCCTCCACACGAACAGCGCCGCCCAGTCGATCGACCGGATCGTCGACACGTGCCCCGCCGGCCAGCAGCAGCAGCTGCGCTCCCAGCTCGCGCTCGTCCTGCGAGCGATCGTCTCGATGCGCCTGATCGAGAAGTCCGACGGCTCGGGCCTGGCGCCCGTCTGCGAGATCATGATCAACTCGCCCAAGATCGCCAAGCACATCGAGCTCGGCGAGACCAAGGACATCCTCGACGAGATCGAGGGCTCGGTCGGCTACTACCGCATGCAGACGATGAACCAGTCGCTCATCGCCCTGCTCGTCAACGGCCGCATCACCTACGAGCGGGCGATGCAGCTCTCCACGGACCCGGAAGACCTCTCCTTGAAGCTGCGGAAGCTCTTCCCGCAGATCGAGGAGGAACAGCGAGGTGGCCTCATGGCATCGGACAACGACTTCTCCGCCATCACCCAACTGATGGACGTCAAGCGCCTCTACGAGGAGCAGGAAGAGAAGTGGAAGCTGCGCCTCGGCGAGAAGGAAGAGGAGGTCGCCCGGTACGTCACGGAGCTGCGCGAGCAACGGCGCGTGACCCAGGCGCGCGAGCAGTCGATCGCGGAGCTCGAAGAGGAAGTGGGCCGCCTCAAGGCCGAGAACGAGCGCGCGACGCGGGACGCCCAGCAGAAGATCGCCCAGTTGAACGAGCGCATCAAGGAGCTCAACCAGCGGGTCATGATGGCCGAGGGCGGCAAGGTCGCCGCGACCGGCGGCGGCTTCTTCAAGAAGTGAGTCTCGGCGCGCGAAGCCGCGCCGGCGCAAGTACCCCCTCTCCCCGCGGGAGAGGGCGCGGGGTGAGGGGTCCGGCTCAAGTTGTTCCTCGGACCTTCCTCTGGGCCCTCCACCCCTCGACGACCGCCCCCAGCGCCGCCCCGGCCGTGTCCATGACGGCGTCCATCCCTTCCATGGACCGTCCCGGGATGAACGCCTGGTGCGTCTCGTCGGCGGTGCCGAAGACCGCGAGCGCCCCGGCGACGGCCAGCACCCGCGGCGACTGAGAATCCGCGCCGTCCCGGCCACGCGACCGCCGCGTAGAGCAGGGCGCCCTCGACCCCGTAGAGCAGGCTGTGGACGACCTTGTCGATGCTCGGGATGTTGGAAAGGACCGGGACGCTCGGCGGCGACGGCCAGGAGGTGAGCGCGAGGAGGAAGGCGGCCCAAACGAGAGCCGCCCGCCTCGCGGTGGCAAGGCGGGCGGTCTCGGAAGCGGCCGCGAATCGAATCCGGACGGTCAGGCTCCCCGCTTGGAAGGACCGGTGCGGCTCGGGCCCTTCTTGGGGGCCGGCTTCGCCACGCTGCCCGGCTTGCCCTTGGGAGCGGCCGTGCTTGCGCGCCGAAGGCTTTCCGGGGCCTTCGCCCTCCCCCTCGCCCTCCGGCTTGTCCTTGCGCACCGTCTCGACGCGTCCGCCCGACGCGCGCCGCGCCCGATCGGACATCGACTCCTTGCGCGGCGCCTTCTCGCGGACCTCGAACTTGAAGTCGACGAACTCGAGAATGGCCGCCTCCGCCGCGTCGCCCTTTCGGGATCCGAGGCGGAGGATGCGCGTGTAGCCGCCCGGCCGGTCCACGAAACGCGGGGCCAGGCTCTCGAAGACCTTCTTGACCGTCGTGCGGTCCGGAATCCAGCGCGCCACCTTGCGGCGCGCCGCGACGCCGTCGTTCTTCGCCGTCGTGATGAGGCGCTCGGCCAGGGGCCGGAGCTCCTTGGCCTTGCTCAGGGTCGTCTGGATCCGCTCGTGCGTCATCAGCGACTGGAGCTGATTGGAGAACATCGCCAGACGGTGCGGCGTGTTGCGCCGGAGCTTGCGCCCGGCTCGGTTGTGCATCATGGCCGACTACTCGCTTTTCGCTTCGGCCGTCTCGAGCTCCATCCCGAGCGACAGGCCCATCGGCCGCAGGATGTCCCGGATCTCGTTCAAGGACTTCCGCCCGAAGTTCTTCGTCTCGAGCATGTCGCGCTCGGTCTTCTGAACGAGGTCGCGGATCGTCCGGATCCCGGCGTTCTTCAAGCAGTTGGCGCTGCGCACGGAGAGCTCGAGCTCGTCGACGGAGCGGTTCAGGTACTCGGCCAGATTCTCCGGCAGCTCCCCCTCGCCCACGCCCTCGAGCGCCGTCTCGTGCTCGGCATTGACGAAGATCGTGAGGTGGTCCCGCAGGAGCGTCGCCGCGAGACCCACGGCGTCGGCCGGCGTCACGGTGCCGTTGGTCCAGACCTCCAGGACCAGCCGGTCGTAGTCGGTGGCCTGCCCGATCCGGGCGGCCTCGACGTGGTAGTTGCAGCGGCGCACCGGCGAGTGGACCGAGTCGATCGGGATGTACCCGATGCCCATGTCCTCGTCGAAGTTCTTGTCGGCCGAGACGTAGCCGCGGCCCATCGAGACGCGCAGCTCCATCTGCAGCTTGCCGTTCTCCGAGAGGGTCGCGATCGGCGCCGAGGGGTCCAGGATCTCGATCGACGAGTCTCCCTGGAGGTCGGCCGCCGTGACCTTCCCCTTGCGCTCGACGTCGAGCGTCACGATCTTCTCCTCGGTCGTGTGCATCTTGATCGGGATCGACTTCAGGTTGAGGATGATGTCGGTCACGTCCTCGACGACGCCGGGCAGCGACGAGAACTCGTGGAGCACCCCCTCGATCTTGACGGCGGTGATCGCCGCACCCTCGATCGAGGAGAGCAGCACGCGGCGCAGCGCGTTGCCGATCGTCGTGCCGAAGCCGCGCTCGAACGGCTGCGCGTAGAACTTCCCGTAGGTATTGGACAGCGTCTCGCTTTCGACTTCGAGCCGCTTCGGTTTTTGAAAGCCTTTCCAGAGCGTCATGAGACTTCTCCTCCGTTGCCGGATTACTTCGAATACAGCTCGACGATCAACTGCTCCTGGATGGGCAGCTTGATGTCTTCGCGCTTGGGCAGCTCGACGACCGTCCCGGAGAACGTCTCCGGCGACAGGTCCAGCCAGGCGGGCACGCCGCGCGCCCGGGCGGTCTCGACCGACGCCTTGATCTGATCGTTGGCGCGGCTCTTCTCCTTGATGGCGACGGTCTGGCCCTTGGAGACGCCGAAGGACGGGATCGTCACCTTGCGGCCGCTGACCGTGACGTGCCCGTGGCGCACGAGCTGGCGCGCCTGCGCCCGCGAGGCCGCGAAACCGAGCGAGTACACGACGTTGTCCAGGCGGCGCTCGAGGTTCTCGAGCAGGTTGGCGCCGGTGATGCCCTTGCGCCGCTCGGCGTTCTGGAACGTGAGCCGGAACTGGCTCTCGAGCAGGCCGTAGATGCGCTTGACCTTCTGCTTCTCGCGCAGCTGGATGCCGTAGCCGAGCAGCTTGCTCCGCCGCCGGCCGTGCTGGCCGGGCGGGTAGTTGCGCCGCTCGATGGCGCACTTGTCCTTGAAACAGCGGTCCCCCTTCAGGAACAGCTTCATCCCCTCGCGCCGGCAGAGCCGGCAAACCGCCTCGGTGTGACGAGCCATCGAAACCCTCCGCGGTCCCTACGTTTCTTTTTACGTCCTTCTTCCCGGCCAGGAACCGTGAGCCGGTTTACAGACGGTCGGGGAGCTGGCCCCCGACCCTCACAACAAAGTGCGATTCCCTCGCTTCAGACCCTCCGGCGCTTCCGCGGCCGGCAGCCGTTGTGCGGAATCGGCGTGGTGTCCTTGATCGACTTGATGTCCAGGCCGTTGGCCTGGAGCGCCCGGATGGCGGACTCGCGCCCGGCTCCGGGTCCGGTCACCCGCACGTCCACCGACCGCACGCCGTGCTCCTTCGCGTGCTCGGCGCAGTTGGCCGCGGCCAGCTGGGCGGCGAAGGGCGTTCCCTTGCGGGACCCCTTGAAGCCGATCCGGCCCGCCGAGGACCACGCGAGGACGCCGCCTTCCTGGTCCACGATCGCGATGATCGTGTTGTTGAAGGAGGCCTGGACCGTCGCGACCGCGTGCGGGACGGTCCTCTTCTCTTTCTTGCTCGTGCGCGCGCGCTTGCCCTTGGGCTTGCCCGCGCCCTTTTCGGGAGTCGCGCTGACCGGTGTGGCTTCTGCCATTTCGTCCTCGAGTTCCTTCGGAGCCTGTCGTTACTTCTTCGTCGCCTTCTTCTTGCCCGCGATCGTCTGCTTGCGCGGGCCCTTCCGGGTGCGCGCGTTCGTGTGCGTCCGCTGCCCGCGGACCGGAAGGTTGCGGCGGTGGCGGGTCCCCCGGTAGCAGCCGATGTCCATGAGCCGCTTGATGTCGACGGAGATGTCGCGGCGCAGGTCGCCCTCCACCTTGACGTCGTCGGTGATCACCTTTCGGATCCGCACGACCTCTTCCTCGGAGAGGTCCTTGACCCGCGTGTCGGGACGCACGTCGGCCTTCTCCAGAATGAAGTTCGCCTTGGGTCGGCCGATGCCGTAGATGTACGTCAGGCCGATCTCCACCCGCTTGTTCAGCGGCAGATCGACGCCAGCAATTCGTGCCATAGCCTAGCCTTGCCTCTGCTTGTGCTTGGGGATGACGCAGATGATCCGCACGACCCCCTTGCGGTGAACGATCTTGCACTTGACGCAGATTTTCTTGACCGACGCTCGGACTTTCACGGCCGCTCCTACTTGTACCGGTAGATGATCCGCCCGCGGGTCAGGTCGTAGGGCGAGAGCTCCACGAGCACCTTGTCCCCCGGGAGGATCCGAATGAAATTCTTCCGCATCTTGCCCGAGATGTGCGCCAGCACCTGGTGCTTGTTCTCGAGCTCCACCTTGAACATCGCGTTGGGCAAAGGCTCCACGACCGTCGCCATGACCTCGATCGCCTCTTCCTTGCTCACGAAGCCATCCCCGCCGCGTGCATCCCCGGCGCGGCGCTTCCGGGCAGCAGGGCGGCGACCGCCGCGGCGCCCGTTCCCAGGATGACGGCCCCGTGCGGCTCCAGCGCCACCGTGAACTCGAAGTGCGCCGAGGCGCTTCCGTCCCGCGTGCGGACCGTCCAGCCGTCCTTGTCCACGCTCACCTCGGCCCGGCCCAGGTTGAACATGGGCTCGATGGCGATCACCATACCCGCCTTGAGCATCGCGCCGCGGCCGGCCGGGCCGTAGTTCGGGATCTGGGGCTCCTCATGGAGCGCCGTCCCGACGCCATGGCCCACGAAATCCCGCACGACGCCATAGCCGTGCGTCAGCGCCACGGCCTCGACGGCGGCCCCGATGTCCGAGACCCGCCCTCCCGGCCGTGCGGCGCCGATCCCCGCTGCGAGCGCCTCCCGGGTGACGCGCAGAAGCTTCTCCCGCTCCGCCTCGATCCGGCCGACTCCGACCGTCCGCGCCGCGTCCCCGTAGTAGCCCTCCACGATCGCCCCGCAGTCGATTCCCAGGATGTCCCCTTCCTTCAGCGCGCGCGCCCCGGGGATGCCGTGAACCACCTCGTCGTTGATCGAGGTGCAGAGCGTCTTCGGATACCCCCGGTACCCGAGAAACGCCGGCTTCGCCCCGCGGCGCCGGATCTCCTCTTCCGCGATGCGGTCCAGCTCCTCCGTCGTGGCCCCGGGCGCGACCGCGCGCTCGACCACGTCGAGGGTCTCCAGCACCACGCGGGAGGCCTCCTCGAGCTTTCGCAACTCTTCCGATCCCCGAACCGTGATCACGCCGCCCCCTGCGACCGAAGGACCCCGAGCACCTTGTCGATCTTCCCGGCGATCTCGCCGATCTCGCCGATACCGTGCACTTCCCCGAGCAGCCCCCGATCGCGGAAGAACTGAACCAGAGGCTCGGTCTTCTCGTGATAGACGAGCAGGCGCTCGGCCACCGCCTCCGGCCGATCGTCCGCGCGGTGTTCCGACCCCGAGCGGCCGCGGAGCCTCTCCTCCAGAACGGCCTCCGGGACGGAAAAGTTGATAACCGCGGAGATGCCCTTTCCATTTCCGGCGAGGAGCTTCTCCAGGGCCAGGGCCTGGGCCACCGTGCGGGGAAAGCCGTCCAGGATGAAGCCGTTGCGGGCGTCGGGAGCCGCCAGGCGCTCCCGAACCAGGTCGACCATGGTGGCGTCCGGCACCAGGTCCCCCCGCTCCATGACCTCCCGCACCTGCTTGCCGAGCGGAGAGCCCTGCCGGACGGCTTCCCGGAGGATGTCGCCGGTCGAGATCGTCGGGATGGACAGACGCTCCGCCAGGAGCCTTGCCTGCGTCCCTTTACCGCTGCCCGGAGGTCCCAGAAACAGGATGCGCATCTAGTTGCGCCGTCCCCGGATCCGACTCTTCTTGAGGAATCCGGTGTAGTGGTGCTCGACCAGCTTCGATTCGACCTGCTGGACCGTGTCCATCGCGACGCCGACGACGATCAGCAGCGAGGTGCCCCCGAAGTAGAACGGCACGTTCAAGCCCTGCGTGAAGAACTGCGGCAGGACCGCGTCGAGCGGCGGCCCGATGAAGGGGACCGACTGCACCTTGAAGCCGCTCGCCAGAAAGTCCGGCAGCAGCGCGACGAAGGTCAGGTAGAGCGCGCCGATGATCGTCAGGCGCGACAGGACGGTGTCGATGTAGTCGGCCGTCTTCTTGCCCGGACGGATACCCGGGATGAAGCCGCCGTACTTGCGCATGTTGTCGGCGGTGTCCGTGGGATTGAAGACGATGGACGTGTAGAAGTAGCAGAAGAACAGGATCCCGAAAGCGTACAGGAGCACGTAGAGCGGCTGCCCCTGGCCGAGCGAGTTGGCGACCTTCTTCATCCAGTCGGCGCCCGACAGCTGCGCGACGTAGGCCGGGAGCTGAATGATGGAAATGGCGAAGATGATCGGGATGACGCCGCCCGGTGTTGATCCGCAGCGGCAGGTACGTGTTCTGGCCGCCGTACACGCGCCGGCCGACGACGCGCTTGGCGTACTGAACGGGAATGCGCCTTTGCGCCCGCTCCACGAAGACGATCAAGGCGATGATCCCGACCATGAAGGCGAGGATGCCGATCAGCGTCAGGATCTTCAGGTTCCCGCTGCGCATCTGGTCGAACAGCCCGAAGATCGCCGAGGGCAAGCCGCACGACGATGCCGGCGAAGATGATCAGCGAGATCCCGTTGCCGATGCCGCGCTCGGTGATCTGCTCGCCGACCCACATGATGAAGATCGTCCCGGTCGTCAGCGTGAGCACCGTCAGGAGCCGGAATCCCCAGCCCGGATGCGGCACGAGGCGCGACGCCGTTGGGGCTCTGCTTCTCCAGCCAGAAGGCGATGCCCGTCGCCTGGATCACCGAGAGCAGCACCGTCCCGTAGCGGGTGTACTGCGTGATCTTCTTGCGCCCCATCTCTCCTTCCTTGGAGAGCTTCTCGAGGTAGGGCCAGACGACCGTCAGCAGCTGCAGGATGATCGACGCCGAGATGTACGGCATGATCCCGAGCGCGAAGACCGAGAGGCGCCGCAGGGCGCCGCCCGAGAAGATGTCGAGGAACCCGAGCGCTCCTCCGGCCGAGCCCCGGAAGAACTCGTGCAGGGCTCCCGGATCGATCCCGGGAGTCGGGATGTGCGCCCCGAGCCGATAGACCGCAAGCAGGAGGAACGTGAAGATGATCCGCTTGCGCAGATCGGGGATGTTGAAGATGTTCAGGAAGCTCGCGAAGGCGCTCAACGCGGAATCACCTCGCAGCGGCCGCCGGCCGCCTCGATCTTGGCCTGCGCTCCCGCGGAGAACTTGTGCGCCGAAACCGTCAGCGCCTTGCCGACCTGTCCGTCGCCCAGAATCTTGACCGGCCGGTTCCGGCCGGCGAGCCTCGCCTGCACCAGCGTCTCCGGCGTGATCTTCTCCCCCGCCCCGAACCGCTCGAGGTCGGAAAGATTGACGACGTCGTACGTGATCCGGAAGATGTTCGTGAAACCCCGCTTGGGCACGCGGCGGTGCAGGGGCATCTGGCCGCCCTCGAAGCCCCGCTGGTGGCGGTAACCCGAGCGCGACTTCTGGCCCTTGTTGCCGCGGCCGGCCGTCTTGCCGTGGCCCGAGCCGGGTCCGCGGCCCACGCGCTTGCGGGAGTGCGTCGCGCCCGGCGCGGGAGCCAGGCCGTGGATGCCGAGCGCGGCCGGACGGGCGTCCGCCGGCGCTCCGGCAGCGGCCTTCCTGGGGCGAGGCGCCTTCGGGGCCGGCGCCGGCGCTGGAGGCCGCGGCTTTCGCCGCCGCTTTGGCCTTGGGTGCCGCCGGTTTCGCGGCGACCGCCTTCTCGTGAGACTTGCGCGAGGCTGCCGGGGCCGACTTCTTCGCCGGCGCCGGCTTCTGCGGCGTTTTCTTCTTGTCGACCATAGCTTCAGCTCTTCCCGTTCCCGACTTCGCCTTCGATTTCCACGAGGTGACGCACCTTGTGGACCATCCCGCGGATCGCCGGCGCATCCGGACGCACGGCCCGCTGGCCGAGGCGCCGCAGGCCCAGGCCCTGAAGGGTCGCCTTCTGGTCCTTGGGAGTGCAGATGCCGCTCTTCACCAGGCGCAGCGTCAACGAGCCGGCCGTCCGCGCCGGCTTCTCCGCCGACTTCTTCGCCCCCGGCTTGCTCTTGCCGGCCGCGGCGGCGATTTTCGCGAGTTCCTTTTCCGCGTCGATCACGATCCGGCCTCCGGTCTCGGCGACGTGGACGCCGCGGCGGCGCCGCATCTCGTCCGCGTTCTTCAGCCGCCGCAGGCCGTCGAAGGTCGCCTTGACGACGTTGTGCGGGTTGGTCGTGCCGAGCGACTTGGTCAGGATGTCGGCGATTCCCACCGACTCGAGCACCGCGCGCACCGGCCCGCCCGCGATGACGCCCGTGCCGGGCGCGGCGGGTTTGAGCAGCACGCGCCCTGCCCCGAACCGTCCGATGATGGCGTGCGGGATCGTCGTGCCCTTGAGCGACATCGCCCGCATGTTCTTCTTGGCCATCTCGATCCCCTTCTTGATGGCCATCGGAACTTCCTTCGCCTTTCCCGAGCCGTGGCCGACGCGCCCCTGCCCGTCGCCCACGACCACCAGGGCCGAGAAGGAGAAGTTCTTGCCGCCCTTGACGACCTTCGTCACGCGGTTGATGTGCACGACGCGGTCGATCAGCTCCCGACCCTGTGCGTCGCGTTCCTTCTCGCGCTCCCGGGGCGCCCGGGGTCCCCCGCCGCGATTGCTGCTCATCGAGTGGTCCTCATGGTTAGAACTCCAGGCCGCCTTCCCGGGCGGCGTCCGCCAGCGCCTTGACCTTGCCGTGATAGATGTAGCCGCCCCGGTCGAACACGACCCGGGCGACGCCCTTCTGCTTCGCGCGTTCGGCGACGAGCTGCCCGACGCGCTTGGCCCCGGCGAGGTTGGCGCCGGCCTTCTCCTTGCCGCGGAGATTCGGGTCGAGCGAGGACGCGTGGGCGACGGTGTGGCCCGTGACGTCGTCGATCACCTGAGCATAGATGTGCCGTCCGCTCTTGAAGACGGCCAGCCGCGGCCGTTCGGCGGATCCCTTGACCTTGCGGCGGATCCGGACCCGGACCTGGCGCCGCGCTTCCACTCGCGCTTCCGATTTCATCGCTTACTTCCCGCCCGCCTTTCCGACTTTCCGGCGGATCACTTCGTTGGCGTACTTGATGCCCTTGGCCTTGTACGGATCGGGCACGCGGAGATTACGGATCTCCGCCGCCGTCTGGCCGACGCGCTGGCGGTCGGCCCCGGAAACGGTGAGTTTCCCGGCCTTGGCGTCGAGCGCGATCGCGATCCCCTCGGGGATCGCGAAGTCGATCGTGTGGGAGTAGCCGAGCGAGAACACGACGCTCTTGCCCTTCACTTCCGCCTTGTAGCCCACGCCCACGATCTCCAGGTCCTTCGCGAAGCCCTTGGTCACGCCGTTGACCGAGTTGGCGACGAGGCTGCGCAGGAGGCCGTGCGAGGCCCGCTGCTGCGGCTCGTCGTTGGAGCGCGCGATCTTCACCTCGCCGTTCTCGACGGCGACCGTCAGCCCGGCCGGCACCCGGCTGGTGAGCTCCCCCTTGGGGCCCTTCACCCGCACGACATCGCGGTCCGCGCGCACTTCGACTCCCTTGGGAATCACAATCGGCATTCTTCCAATACGTGACACGTCGGCTCCTACCAGATGTTGCAGAGGATCTCGCCGCCCAGCCGCTCGTCGCGGGCCTGGCGGCCGGTGCGGATCCCCTTGGAAGTCGAAACGATCGAGATGCCGAGGCCGCCCAGCACCTCCGGGATCTGCGTCGATGCGGCGTAAACCCGCCGGCCCGGGCGCGAGACGCGCTCGATGCCGCCCATGATCGGCTCCCCTTCCGGGTCGTACTTGAGGCCGACCCGCAGCAGCGGGCGCCCCTTCTCTTCCACGCGGCGGTACGAGGCGATGTACCCCTCCTCGGCCATGACCTTGAGCAGGTCTTCCTTCAGCCGGGAGGCCGGCAGGTCCACGCGGTCGTGTCCGGCCCGCATGGCGTTGCGCAGCCGGCTCAAGAGGTCGCTGATCGGATCATTGATGTTCATGTCGTCCTACCAGGAAGCCTTCTGCACGCCGGGGATGTACCCCGACAAAGCGTTCTGGCGAAAACAGATGCGGCAGAGGCCGAACTTGCGCAGGACGCTCCGGGGCCGGCCGCACACGCGGCAGCGGCGCACGGTCCGCGTCATGAACTTCGGCTTCCTCGCCGCCTTGATACGCATCGCTCTGGTGGCCATGTGATGGTTCCCCTACTTGCCGAACGGCATGCCGAGCTCGCGCAGCAGCACGCGCGCCCGGTCGTCCTGTCCCGCGGTCGTCACGATCGTGACGTTCAATCCCTTCGACTTGTCGGTCTTCGCGTAGTCGATCTCCGGGAAGATGAAGTGGTCCCGGATCCCGAGCGTGTAGTTGCCGCGCCCGTCGAACGCCTTCGTCGACACGCCGCGGAAGTCGCGCACGCGCGGCAGCGCGATGTTGATCAGGCGATCCAGGAACTCGTACATCCGCTCGCCCCGCAGCGTGACGCGGGCGCCGATCGGCATCCCGGCGCGCAGCTTGTACGTCGCGATCGCCTTCTTCGCCTTCGTCACGACGGCCCGCTGCCCGGCGATCGCCGAGAGCTCGTCCACGGCGCCGTCCATGATCTTGGGATTGCCCACGGCCTCTCCCAGTCCCATGTTCAGCACGATCTTGTCCAGGCGGGGCACGGCCATGGAGTTGTCGATCCCGAGCTCCTTCTTGAGCGCCGGGGCCACTTCCTTGACGTACCGTTCCTTCAGTCTTGGTGCCATTGCCAGTCCTCAGTCCTTCGTCCTTCGTCCTTGGTCATAGCCTCTGGCCCTTCGTCCTCGGTTCTCATCTCCGACGAAGGACCACGGATTAAGGACCAGGAACTCTCTCATCTTCTCAGGCGAGCGCCGCGCCGCTCTTCTTGGCGAACCGTTCGGGATTCCCCTCCGCGTCGCGGCGGCGGCCGATGCGCGTCGGCACGTTGCGATCCGGGTCGACGAGCATCACGTTGGAAATCGCGATCGGGGCCTCCTTCTCGGAGATGCCGCCGGCGATGTTCTTGGCCGGATTGGGCCGCGTGTGCCGCTTGATCAGGTTCACCCGCTCCACGATCACGCGCCCCTTGACCGGCAGGACGCGCAGGATCTTCCCCTGGCGGCCGCGGTCCTTGCCCGCCATCACCATCACGACGTCGTTCTTCTTCAGTCTCGTCTTCTTCATCACAGCACTTCCGGCGCGAGCGAGATGATCTTCATGAACTTCTTCTCGCGCAGCTCCCGGGCCACCGGCCCGAAGACGCGCGTGCCGACGGGCTCGCCTTCGTTGGAGATCAGCACCGCGGCGTTGTCGTCGAAGCGGATGTAGGAGCCGTCGCGCCGTCGGTGGTTGCGCCGCGTGCGCACGATCACCGCCCGGACGACGCGCTTGCCGTGCTTCTCGACGAACGGCGAGTCGGGCGACGCCTCCTTGACGGAAGCCGTGATGATGTCGCCCAGCCCCGCATAGCGCCCCGCCGAGCCGCCCCGCATCCGGATGCAGGCGATCCGTCGCGCGCCGGAATTGTCCGCGACCTCGAGGATCGTTCCCATCTGGATCATGGTCTAGGCCTCCGCCTTCGCCAGCACTTCGCGCAGGCGCCAGCGCTTCAGTTTCGACAGGGGCCGCGTCTCCTCGATCCGCACGCGGTCGCCGACGTGCGCGGCGCCCGCCTCGTCGTGCGCGTGGAAGCGGCTCGTGCGCCGGATCGTGCGCTGGTACTGCGCCTCCTGGACGCGCCGCTCCACCTCGACGATGATCGTCTTGGCCATCTTGTCGGACACGACCCGGCCCACCTTCGTGGCGCGGGGGCGCGGAATCGTCGCTTTGGGTTCCATCACTTCTTCTCCGCAAGTTCCAGCGCCCGCTGGAACGTCTTGACGCGCGCGACGTCGCGGCGCACCGTCCGCAGCCGGCTCGGGTCCTCGAGCTGCCCGGTCGCCTTCTGGAGCCGCAGCTTCCAGGCCGCTTCCTTCAACTGCTTTTCCTTCTCGAGGAGGTCGGCCGGCCCCTGCTGGGCCAGCAGCTCCCGCTCTTTCTTCTTCATCGGATCTCCATCTCGCTCGTCCGCGTCACGAACCGGGTCTTCAGGCCGATCTTGTCGGCCGCCAGCCCCAGGGCCTCCTTGGCTGTCGGGATATCGACGCCCTCCATCTCGTAGAGGATGCGCCCGGGCTTCACGACCGCCACCCAGCCCTCCGGCGCGCCCTTGCCCTTGCCCATGCGCGTCTCGGCCGGCTTCTTCGTGTAGGGCTTGTCGGGGAAGATCCGGACCCAGATCTTGCCGCCGCGCTTGGCGGCGCGCGTCATCGCGATGCGGGCCGCCTCGATCTGGCGGGCGGTGATCCAGCCGGGCTCCAGGATCTGGAGGCCCACGTCGCCGAAGGCGAGCGTCGAGCCCCGGTAGGCCTTCCCCCTCATCCTCCCGCGCTGTTGCTTGCGGTACTTGACCTTCGACGGCATCAACATGGTGATTAGTTCTCAGTTCCCAGTTTTCAGTTTCGGCCGCCAGTCCAGGAACTGACGACTGAGAACTGACAACTCGTCTAAGCGGTCTTCCTCCGGTTCTTCGCCTTGTGCTGTTCCCCGCGGTAGATCCACGTCTTGACGCCGATCTTCCCGTACGTCGTGTTCGCCTCGGCGAACCCGTAATCGATGTCGGCCTTGAGGGTGTGCAGCGGCAGGCGCCCCTCCTGGTACCACTCGTCCCGGGCGATCTCGGCGCCGTTCAACCGTCCGGCGCAGCGGATCTTCACTCCCTGGGCGCCGAAGCGCATCGCCGACTCGATCCCCTTCTTCATGGCGCGCCGGAACGCCACCCGGCGCTCGAGCTGCAGGGCGATCGACTCGGCCACCAGCTGCGCGTCGGTCTCGGGCCGCTGGATCTCGATGATGTTGATGTGGACCTCGGACTTGGTCCGCTTCTGGAGCTCGTCGCGCAGCTTGTCCACCTCGGCGCCCCGCTTGCCGATGATGATGCCGGGACGCGAGGTCTGGATGTTCACCTTCAGCCGGTTGGCGAACCGCTCGATGTCGATCTCCGAAACGCCCGCGTGCGAGAGGCGTCCCTTGAGCTCCTTGCGCAGCTTCAGGTCGTCGTGGAGCATGTTCGCGTAGTCCTTCGTCGCAAACCAGCGCGAGTGCCAGGTGCGGTTGAAGCCCAGCCGGAATCCGTAGGGATGTACTTTCTGGCCCATTTTTAGACCTCGTCCGAGACTTCGATCGTCACGTGACTCTTGCGGTGCAACACGCGGTACGCGCGCCCCATCGGCGCCGGGCGGACCCGCTTCTCCTGAGGCCCCTTGTCGACGGTGATCTTGCGGACCACCAGAGCATCCACGTCGAGGTGCGCCTGCTTCTGCTCGGCGTTGGCCACGGCCGACTTCAGGGTCTTCAGGAGGTCGCGTGCCGCCACCTTGCGCGTGTGGCGCAGGATCGCGACGGCGTCGTTGACCGCCTTGCCGCGGACGAGGTCGGCCACCAGGCGCACCTTCTGCGCCGAGCCCTTCATGTAACGGAGCGTCGCCGATGCCTTCATCGCGTCAACCCTCAACCCTTCGCCGGGGCGGCTGCCGCCGGCGCGGCGCCCGGAGCCGTGACGGGCCGTCCGGGGGCTGCCGCCACCGCCGCCCCCGCCTCCGCCTTCTTGCCGCTGTGGCCCTTGAAGATCCGGGTCGGGGAAAACTCGCCGAGCTTGTGCCCGACCATGTTTTCCGCCACGTACACCGGAATGAACTTCCGGCCGTTGTGCACGGCGATGGTGTGCCCGACCATGTCGGGGGTCACCGTCGAGCGACGGGACCAGGTCTTGATGACCTTCTTCTCACGGGTCTCGTTCAGGGCGGCCACCTTCTTGACGAGGTGGTCGTCGACGAACGCTCCCTTTCGGATTGAACGCGTCATGGGCCCGTTCCTTTACGCCTTGGACCGACGCCGGCGCACGATGAAGCCGTCGGTCCGCTTGTTGCTGCGGGTCTTCAAACCCTTCGTCTTCCATCCCCAGGGCGAGGTCGGGTGGCGGCCGCCCGAGGTCTTGCCCTCGCCGCCGCCCATCGGGTGGTCGACGGGGTTCATCGAAACGCCGCGGTTGTGGGGCTTCCATCCCATCCAGCGGTTGCGGCCGGCCTTTCCGATCGAGACGTTTTCGTGCTCGATATTGCCGACCTGGCCGATCGTGGCGTAGCACTCGATGTGGACCTGGCGCACCTCGCCCGACGGGAGGCGCACCTGCGCGTACTCGCCTTCCTTGGCCATCAGCTGCGCCGCGGCGCCGGCCGAGCGCACGAGCTGGCCGCCCTTGCCGCGCTTCAACTCCAGGTTGTGGATCGTCGTGCCGAGCGGGATCCCCCGCAGCGGAAGCGCGTTGCCCGGCAGGATGTCCGCCGCGGGGCCGGCCACCACTTCCGCGCCGACCTGGAGCCCGTTGGGCGCCAGGATGTAGCGCTTCTCGCCGTCGGCGTAGTGCAGCAGGGCGATCCGCGCCGTGCGGTTCGGGTCGTACTCGATCGAGGCGACCTTCGCCGAGATCCCCGTCTTGTCGCGGCGGAAGTCGATCATCCGGTACAGCCGCTTGTGGCCGCCCCCCATGAAGCGGGAAGTCGTCCGTCCCTGGTTGTTGCGGCCGCCGGTCGAGCGCAGCCCGACCGTGAGGCCCTTTTCCGGGCGCCGGTCCGACAGCTCCTGGAAGTCGAGCGACGTCTGGAAACGCCGCCCCGCCGATGTGGGTTTGTACTTCTTGACGGGCATCTTGGTGTCCTTACACGCCCTCGAAGAACTCGATGGGCTTCTCTCCAGGGGCCAGGCGCACGTACGCCTTCTTCCAGGCTTTCCGGCGTCCCACGAAACGGCCCATCCGCTTCAGCTTCCCCTCGCGGTTGGCCACGCGCACGTCCGCCACCTTGACGCCGAAAAGCTTCTGCACGGCGCGCGCGATCTCGATCTTGTTCGCCGTCGGGTCCACCTCGAAGCAGATGGTGTTGGCCTTCTCCTTCAGGCGGGTGGCCTTCTCGGTGATCAGGGGCCGGACGATGATCCGTTGCGCTTCCATCTCAGCCTCCCAGCGTCTCGACGACGCGCGACAGCGCCGGCTTGGACAGCACGACGGTGCCGTGGTTCAGGACGTCGTAGGCGTTGACGGCGAGCGGATCGACGAGCTTCCACTGCGCCACGTTGCGCGAGGCGCGCGCGAAGTTCTCGTTGCCGTGCGCGTCGACGAAGAGCGCCTTGCCCTCGATGCCGAGCCGGCCCACCGCGGCCTTCAGATCCTTCGTGCGGTGCGTCGTGAGCTCGAGACCCTCGAGGACCACCAGCCGCTGTTCGCGCACCCTCTGCGACAGGGCCGCCTTCAGGGCGTTCTTCTTCTCGCCGACCGACACGCGTGTCGCGTACGAGCGCGGCACGGGCCCGTGCGACGTTCCGCCGTGGCGGTGGATCGGCGGACGTCCGCCTCCCTGCCGCGCGCGGCCGGTGCCCTTCTGCTTGAAGGGCTTCTTGCCGGAGCCCGAGACCTCCGAGCGGACCTTCGTCTTGTGCGTGCCCCGGCGCACCCCCGCGAGGTACGCCTTCACGACGCCCCACACCAGGTGCCGGCGGTACGGGTACTCGAAGACCTCCGCGGGCAGGTCGACCTCGCCCACGCGCTCCCGTTTCCAATTCCAGATTTCGATCTTTGCCATTGCCGTGCCTTACTTGACGAAGCTCGTGCGGACGATCTTCACGATCGAGTTGCGCGCCCCGGGGACCGCGCCATGGATGTAGAGGAGGTTCTTCTCCGCGTCGACCTTGACGACGACGAGGTTCTTGGACGTCGCCTGGCGTCCCCCGAGCCGGCCCGAGGACCGCGTGCCGGGATAGACGCGCGACGGAAACGCCGACGGCCCGATCGAGCCGGGGGCCCGGTGAAACATCGAACCGTGCGTCGCGGCGCCGCCGCTGAAGTGGTGGCGGCGGACCACGCCGGCGAACCCCTTGCCCTTGGACACGCCGATGACGTCCACGTGGTCCTCGACCTGGAACGCGTCGCACAGCACCTTGTCGCCGGGCTTCAATTCGTCGCCCTTGTCCAGCCCGACTTCGGCGAGCGTGCGCATGGGCGCCACGCCCGCCTTCTCGAAACGCCCCTTGGCCGCGCGGTTGGCCCGGCGGTCCGGCCGCGCATCGACCAGTCCGATCTGGATCGCGTCGTAGCCGTCCTTGTCGGCGGTCTTCTTCTGCACCACGAGGCAGGGCCCCGCCTGCACGACCGTCACCGGCACGACGACCCCGTCGGCGCCGAAGAGCTGGGTCATGCCCACTTTCCTGCCGAGAATTCCATGCACTGCCATCGTTCGACCTACTTCCCGAACGCCTTGATCTCGACGTCCACGCCGACCGGGAGCTCGAGCTTCATGAGCGCATCGACCGTCTGCGAGGTCGGCTCGAGGATGTCGAGAAGCCGCTTGTGCGTCCGCATCTCGAACTGTTCGCGCGACTTCTTGTCGATGTGCGGCGAGCGGTTCACCGTGTAGCGAGAGATCGCCGTCGGCAGAGGGATCGGGCCGGCGATCTTGGCGCCCGTGCGCCGCGCCGTGTCCACGATCTCGGTGGCCGACTGATCGAGGATCCGATAGTCGAAGGCCTTCAGCCGGATCCTGATTTTCTCGTTTTTAGTCATGTTCGTGCTCGCTACGCTGCTCGAGGCGTTACTGCTCCGACTACTCCAGGATTTCGACGATGGTTCCGGCGCCGACGGTGCGGCCGCCTTCGCGGATGGCGAAGCGCAGGCCCTTCTCCATGGCGATGGGCGTGATCAGGTTGATCTCCAGGTTCACGTTGTCCCCGGGCATCACCATCTCCACACCCTGCGGCAGCTGCGCCGTGCCCGTCACGTCCGTCGTCCGGAAG
The DNA here is from genome assembly GCA_963725095.1 of uncultured Acidobacteriota bacterium. Lineage (GTDB taxonomy): Bacteria > Acidobacteriota > Thermoanaerobaculia > UBA5066 > Gp7-AA6 > DATBFU01. Next base: position 46,476 of record CAVRXJ010000001.1, on the reverse strand, counting down.
AAGAACTGCGGCCGGTACCCGTTGAAAAACGGCGTGTGCCGCCCGCCCTCCTCCTTGGTCAGGATGTACGCCTGCGCCTGGAACTTCATGTGCGGCGTGATCGACCCCGGCTTGGCGCACACCTGCCCGCGCTCCACGTCCTTGCGCTCGGTCCCCCGCAGCAGCAACCCCACGTTGTCCCCAGCCTGCCCCTGATCGAGCAGCTTGCGGAACATCTCCACTCCCGTCACGACCTTCTTCTGTGTCGGCCGGATCCCCACGATCTCGACCTCTTCCCCGACCTTCACGACGCCCCTCTCGACCCGGCCCGTCACCACCGTCCCACGGCCCGAAATCGAGAACACGTCCTCGATCGGCATCAGAAAATCCTTGTCGATCGCTCGCTCCGGCACCGGAATGTACGCGTCCACCGCGTCCATCAGCTCCAGAATGCACTTGGCATCCGGAGACGCCGGATCCGCCGACTCCCCCGCCTTCAACGCCGACCCCTTCACGATCGGAATCTTCTCCCCCGGAAACCCGTACGACGTCAGAAGCTCCCGAACCTCCAGCTCCACCAGCTCCAGCAGCTCCGGGTCGTCCACCATGTCCGTCTTGTTCAAAAACACCACGATGAACGGCACCCCAACCTGCCGCGCCAGCAGAATGTGCTCCCGCGTCTGCGGCATCGGCCCATCCGCCGCCGACACCACCAGAATCGCCCCGTCCATCTGCGCCGCCCCCGTGATCATGTTCTTCACGTAGTCCGCATGCCCCGGACAGTCCACGTGCGCGTAGTGCCGCTTGTCCGTCGAATACTCCACGTGCGCCGTGTTGATCGTGATCCCTCGCGCCTTCTCTTCCGGCGCGTTGTCGATCTGGTCGTACGCCTTGGCCGTCGCCAACCCCTTCTTCGACAAAATCAACGTAATCGCCGCCGTCAACGTCGTCTTCCCGTGATCCACGTGCCCAATCGTCCCAATGTTCACGTGCGGCTTGCTGCGATCAAACTTCTCTTTGCCCATGCTCTCCTCGTCGAATCGAAGTTACTTGGAACCGACCTTGGCGATGATCTCTTCGGCGACCGACTTGGGGACTTCGTCGTAGGCCGCAAACTGCATCGTGTAGTTGCCGCGGCCCTGGGTCATGGAGCGCAGGTTGGTCGAGTACCCGAACATCTCCGAGAGCGGCACGCGCGCCGTGATCACCTGCACGCCGGCGCGGGGCTCCATGTGCTTGATGTGCCCGCGCCGCGAGTTCAGGTCTCCGATGACGTCGCCCATGTAGTCCTCGGGCACGACGACCTCGACGTCCATGATCGGCTCTTTGATGATGGGCTTGGCCTTCTTGGCGGCGTCCTGATAGGCCATCGAGCCGGCGATCTTGAAGGCCATTTCCGACGAGTCCACGTCGTGGTACGAGCCGTCGTAGAGCTCGACGTGCACGCCGGTCGTCGGGTAGCCCGCGAGGACCCCCGTCTCCAGCGCTTCCTTGATGCCCTGCTCGATCGGCTTGATGAACTCCTTCGGGATGACGCCGCCGTAGATCTCGTTCTCGAAGACGAAATCGTGGCCCTCTTCGGCCGGCTTGATCCGGATCTTGCACTCGCCGTACTGTCCGCGGCCGCCCGACTGCCGGATGAACCGGCCGTGCCCCTGGGCTTCCTTGGTGATCGCCTCGCGGTAGGCGACCTGCGGCTTGCCGATGTTCGCCCCGACGTTGAACTCGCGGACCATGCGGTCCGTGATGATCTCCAGGTGCAGCTCGCCCATCCCGCGGATGATCGTCTGGCCCGTCTCCTTGTCCGTGTGGACCTTGAAGGTCGGGTCTTCCTGCATGAGCTTCGCGAGCGCCATGCCCATCTTTTCCTGGTCGGCCTTGGTCTTGGGCTCGATGGCGACCGCGATGACGGGCTCCGGGAAGTTCATCGCCTCGAGGATGACCGGATCGTTCTTGTCGCAGATCGTGTCGCCGGTCGAGACGTTCTTCAGCCCGACGGCCGCCGCGATGTCGCCGGCGTAGACTTCCTTGATCTCCTCGCGCTTGTTGGCGTGCATCTTCGAGCAGCCGCCCGATGCGCTCGTTGGAGTCCTTCGTCGAGTTGAAGACGGAAGACCCGGCATCGAGGTGCCCGGAGTAGACGCGGAAGAACGCCAGCTGGCCGACGAAGGGGTCCGTCATGATCTTGAAGATCAGGGCCGAGAACGGGCGCGTCGTCCTTCGGCTCGCGGGTCAGCTCCGCGCCCACATCGTCGTGCCCGACGATCGGAGGGACGTCCAGGGGCGACGGGAGGTAGTCCACGACCGCGTCGAGCAGCTGCTGGACGCCCTTGTTCTTGAAGGCCGAGCCGCAGACGACCGGCTGGACGTGGCCGCTGATCGTCGCCCGGCGCAGCGCGTCCTGGATCTCCTTCGGCTCGACCTGGCCGCCGTGCAGGTACTTCTCGAGCAGCGCGTCGTCGGTCTCGGCGACGGCCTCGACCAGCTGCTCGCGCGCCTTCTCGGCTTCGGCGCGCATGTCCGCGGGGATGTCGACGACCTCGTACTTCGAGCCGAGGGCGTCGTCCTGGAAGTCGATCCCCTTCATCGCGATCAGATCGATGACGCCCCGGTGCTCCGCCCTCGATGCCCCAGGGGATCTGGATCGGGGCCGGCTTGGCGTTCAGCTTCGTCTTCATCATCTCGACGCAGCGCGGGAAGTTCGCCCCGACGCGGTCCATCTTGTTGACGAAGGCGATGCGGGGGACGTTGTAGCGGTTGGCCTGGCGCCAGACGGTCTCGGACTGGGGCTCGACGCCCGCCACGGCGTCGAAGACGGCCACGGCGCCGTCGAGCACGCGCAGCGACCGCTCGACCTCCGCCGTGAAGTCGACGTGCCCCGGGGTGTCGATGATGTTGATCCGGACGAGATCTCCCGACTCGGACGCCTTCCAGAAGCAGGTCGTCGCGGCCGAAGTGATCGTGATGCCGCGCTCCTGCTCCTGCACCATCCAGTCCATCGTCGCCGTGCCTTCGTGGACTTCGCCGAGCTTGTAGTTGACCCCCGTGTAATAGAGGATCCGCTCGGTCGTCGTCGTCTTCCCGGCGTCGATGTGCGCCATGATCCCGATGTTGCGGGTGTCTTTGAGAGGGCTCGTGCGGGGCATGATCGGCTGTTCCTAGTCCTTGGTCCTTGGTCCGCGGGCTACCAGCGGTAGTGCGCGAAGGCCTTGTTGGCCTCCGCCATCTTGTGGGTGTCGTCCTTCTTCTTGACGGCGCCGCCGCGCAGGTTCGCGGCGTCGAGGAGCTCGGCCGCCAGCTTCTCGCGCATCGTCTTCTCGCCGCGCTCGGCCGAGTACTCGATCAGCCAGCGGATGGCGAGCGAGGTGCGGCGGTTGGGGCGCACTTCGACCGGGACCTGGTAGGTCGAGCCGCCCACGCGGCGGGACTTGACCTCGAGGGCGGGCTTGACGTTCTCGATGGCCTTCTTGAAGGTCTTCATCGGGTCGTCCTGCGTCTTCTCGGCGACGCGGTTGAGCGCCCCGTACAGGATCCCCTCGGCGAGCGACTTCTTGCCCCGCTCCATCACCGAGTTGATGAACTTGGTGACGAGCTGCGAGTTGTACAGCGGGTCGGGAAGGATCTCGCGCTTGGCGACGACGCGGCGTCTCGGCATGGCGTTGTCCTCAGGCCTTCGGGCGCTTGGCGCCGTACTTGGAGCGCCCCTGCTTGCGGTTGGCGACACCGACCGCGTCGAGGGTTCCCCGGATGATGTGGTAGCGGACTCCCGGCAGGTCCTTGACGCGCCCGCCGCGGATCATGACGATCGAGTGCTCCTGGAGGTTGTGGCCCACGCCCGGGATGTAGGTCGTGACCTCGATGCCGTTGGTCAGCCGCACGCGCGCGACCTTGCGCAGCGCCGAGTTGGGCTTCTTGGGGGTCGTCGTGTAGACGCGCGTGCAGACGCCGCGCTTCTGGGGAGACGACTCGAGGGCCGGCGAGGCGGTCTTCTCCCGCACCCGCTCGCGGCCTTTCCGAACCAGTTGAGAAATCGTCGGCATCGACTCTCCTAAGTCACCCCGCGACCCCCCGGAGCCGAGAAGGGGCCCGAGATCGACCAAAAACCTGTTAGCTCAGACCGATCGAGACAGTCCCACCGCCTCGCCGGTTCCGAGGAGAAAAACCCGCGAATGCTACGCGCCTTGAGGGGGGTTGTCAAGGGGAAATCCCTGTCGGCTCTCGGCTTCCGGCCCTCGGACGGTCCCCTTCCGACTCAACGCAGGCTGCGAACCCACCTCCCAAACTCCAATGAAAGGGGCCCCGCCGGGGGCCCCGCCGATACACCACGGATCGCCGAAGCGCGAGCGCCGACTCTACTCTTCCTCGGAAGCGTCCACCTCGGCGTCGGCCTCGGCCAGGGCCAGCTCCTCGGCCGGATCCGTCAGGAAGTCCTCCAGGGCCGGCTCCTCGACCTGCGGGATCTCCTCCCGCTCGAGGACGACCGACCGGTAGTACTCCATGCCCGTGCCGGCCGGGATGAGGCGGCCGACGATGACGTTCTCCTTGAGGCCCCGCAGGTTGTCGATCTTCCCGGAGATCGAGGCCTCGGTCAGGACCCGGGTCGTCTCCTGGAAGGAGGCCGCCGAGATGAAGGAGTCCGTCGACAGGGAGGCCTTCGTGATCCCGAGCAGCATCGGCCGCCCGATGGCCGGCTGGCCGCCCGCGGTCATGACCCGCTCGTTCTCCTCCTCGAACCGGAAGCGGTCCACCTGCTCGTCGATCAGGAACTCGGTGTCCCCGACCTCCTCGATCTTCACGCTGCGCATCATCTGGCGAACGATGACCTCGATGTGCTTGTCGTTGATCGCGACGTTCTGCGACCGGTAGACCTCCTGGATCTTGTCGACCAGGTACCGCTGCAGCTCCTTCTCGCCCAGGATCGCCAGGATGTCGTGCGGGTTGATCGGCCCGTCGATCAGCGGGTCGCCGGCGTGCACCCGCTCGCTCTCCTGCACGTTGACGTGCGTGTAGCGCGGGATCAGGTACTCGCGGGTCTCCAGGTCGTCGCCCGTGATGATGACCTTGCGCATGCCCTTGGTGATCGGGCCGTGGGAGACCGTGCCGTCGATCTCGGTGATGACCGCGGCGTCCTTGGGACGGCGCGCCTCGAAGAGCTCGACGATGCGCGGCAGACCTCCGGTGATGTCCTTGGTCTTGGTCGTCTCGCGCGGGATCTTGGCCAGCACGTCGCCGGGGGAAACGTCCTGCCCGTCGGAGACCATGATGTGCGAGCCGATCGGGAGCAGGTACTTGCGCTCGCCCCCCTTGCCCTGGACGAAGACCTGCGGCGAGCGCTTCTCGGCGCCCACCGTCTCGACGATGATCCTCTGGGCGAGGCCCGTGACGCGGTCCGTCTCCTCGCGGAGGTTCTCGCCTTCGATGATGTCGCGGTAGGCGATCTTGCCGCCGACCTCCGTCAGGATGGCCGAGGTGTACGGATCCCACTCGACCAGCTCCTGTCCCGGCACGACCTCCTGGCCGTCGGAGACCTTGATCGTCGAGCCGTACACCACCGAGTAGCGCTCCTTCTCGCGCCCCTTGTTGTCCATGATCGTGATCTTGCCGTTGCGGTTGACCACGACGAGGTTCCCGTCCTTGCGCTCGACCGTCGCGACGTTCAGGAACCGGACCGTTCCGGGGTTCTTGGCCGCGTGCTTGGACTGCTCCGTCACGCGCGAGGCCGTTCCGCCGTAGTGGAAGGTCCGCATCGTCAGCTGCGTGCCCGGCTCGCCGATCGACTGGGCCGCGATGACGCCGACGGCCTCGCCGATCTCGACCATCTTGCCCGACGCCAGCATGCGGCCGTAGCACAGGCGGCAGACGCCGCGCTTGGTTTCGCACGTCAGAACCGAACGGATCTTGACCCGCTCGATGCCCGCCTCCTGGACCGCGGAGGCGAGATCCTCGGTGATCTCGTCGCCGATGCCGACGAGCTTGACCTCCGAGAGCGGGTCGAGCACGTCCTCCTGCGACACGCGGCCGACGATGCGGTCGCGCAGCGGCTCGAGCGTGTCGCCGCCCTCCATGATCGCCGTGACCGTGATGCCGTCGGAGGTTCCGCAGTCCTCCTCGATGACGATGACGTCCTGCGCCACGTCGACCAGCCGCCGCGTCAGGTATCCCGAGTCGGCCGTCTTCAACGCCGTGTCGGCCAGACCCTTGCGGGCGCCGTGCGTCGAGATGAAGTACTGCAGCACCGAGAGGCCCTCGCGGAAGTTCGCCGTGATCGGCGTCTCGATGACCTCGCCCGAGGGCTTGGACATGAGGCCGCGCATGCCGGCGAGCTGGCGCACCTGCTCCTTGGAGCCGCGGGCGCCCGAGTCCGCCATGATGTAGATGGGGTTGAACTCCGTCCCGACCTGGTCCGAGCGCTTCATCTCCTTGAACATCTCGTCGGAGATCGCCTCGGTCGTGCGGTGCCAGATGTCGATGATCTTGTTGTGCCGCTCGCCGGCCGTGATGACGCCGGAAGACCGCTGCGTCTCGACCTCGAGGACCTCCTTGCGGGCCGCCTGCGAGGTAGTCCTCCTTGCGGGCCGGGATGACCATGTCGTCGACGCCGATCGAGATGCCGGCCATCGTGGCCGCCGTGAAGCCGAGCGTCTTCAGGTCGTCCAGCATCTGGACCGTCATCTCTTCGCCGAAGGTCAGGTACACGTAGCTGACGAAGTCGGTCAGGCCGCGCTTCTTCAGGTTGCCGTTGATGAACGGCACGATGTCCGGCAGCGCCTGGTTGAAGAGCACGCGGCCGACGGTCGTGTCGATCAGCGTGCGCTCGATGTCCTGCACCTCGGCGTGCGTGATGTCCTGGTCGTTGTACTGCGTCGTCAGGTCGATGTACTTGCCCGAGTAGCGCACGCGGATGGGCGTGTGCGTCGTGACGTCGCCGCCCGCGTAGGCCAGCACGACCTCGTCGAAGTCCCCGAAGATGCGCCCCTCGCCCTTCGAGTTCGAGCGCGACTTGGTCAGGTAGTAGATCCCGAGCACCAGGTCCTGCGACGGCACGGCGAGCGGCCGCCCGGAGGCCGGCGAGAGGATGTTGTTGGAGGAGAGCATCAGCATCTCCGCCTCGACCTGCGCCTTGGGCGAGAGCGGCACGTGCACGGCCATCTGGTCGCCGTCGAAGTCGGCGTTGAAGGCCGGGCACACGAGCGGATGGATCTTGATCGCCTTGCCTTCGACCAGGACCGGCTGGAAGGCCTGGATGCCCAGGCGGTGCAGCGTCGGCGCGCGGTTCAAGAGCACCGGGTGGTCGCGGATGACCTCCTCCAGGGCGTCCCAGACCTCGGTCACGCCCGACTCCACCAGCTCCTTGGCGGCCTTGATCGTCGGGGCGAGGCCCTTCTTCTCGAGGCGGTTGTAGATGAAGGGCTTGAAGAGCTCGACGGCCATCTTCTTGGGAAGACCCGCCTGGTGCAGCTTCAGATCCGGACCCACGACGACCACGGAGCGGCCGGAGTAGTCGACGCGCTTTCCGAGCAGGTTCTGGCGGAAGCGGCCCTGCTTGCCCTTCAGGGTGTCGGAGAGCGACTTCAGGGGCCGGTTGTTGGAGCCCTTCAGCACGCGGCCGCGGCGCCCGTTGTCGAACAGGGCGTCCACCGCCTCCTGCAGCATGCGCTTCTCGTTGCGCACGATGACTTCCGGCGCGCGCAGCTCGAGCAGCTTCTTCAACCGGTTGTTCCGGTTGATCACGCGGCGGTAGAGGTCGTTCAAGTCCGAGGTCGCGAACCGTCCGCCGTCCAGCGGCACGAGCGGGCGCAACTCCGGCGGGATGACGGGGATCACGTCCAGGATCATCCAGTCCGGGCGGTGCCCGGAACGGCGGAAGGCGTCGCACACCTTCAGGCGCTTGGCGGCCTTCTGGCGCTTGATCTGAGACGTCTCGGTCTTCATGATCATGCGCAGCTCTTCCGACATCATGTCGACGTCGACGCGCTGGAGCAGCTCCTTGATGGCCCCCGCTCCCATGCGCGCCACGAAGACGTCGCCGAACTCGCCGCGCAGGGCCCGGTACCGCTCCTCGGAGAGCAGCTCCTTCTCCTTCAGCTCCGTCTCACCCGGGTCGATCACCACGTACGACTCGAAGTAGAGGATCCGCTCGAGGTCCCGCAGCGAGATGTCGAGCAGGTGCCCGATGCGCGACGGCAGGCCCTTGAAGAACCAGACGTGCGAGACGGGCGAGGCGAGCTCGATGTGCCCCATCCGCTCGCGGCGCACCTTGGACTTGGTCACCTCGACGCCGCACTTGTCGCAGACGACGCCGCGGTGCTTCATCCGCTTGTACTTGCCGCAGAGGCATTCCCAGTCGGTGATCGGCCCGAAGATCTTGGCGCAGAACAGGCCGTCGCGCTCCGGCTTGAACGTCCGGTAGTTGATCGTCTCGGGCTTGGTGACCTCGCCGTAGGACCACGACCGGATCTTCTCCGGCGAGGCCAGCGAGATCTTGATGGCGTTGAAGTCCTTCAACGTCGTCGGCTTGTTGGCGAAAGCGAGCGTATCCAATTTAGTCGCTCCTTCGAAGCGGCCGCTCGACGCGGCCGGGAATGAGCAGGCGGCCGCGGCGCACCATCCCATGGCGGGAAAGGCCCCGTATTCGCCGGCTCCGGGAGTTCGAAAAGTCAGGCATGTTTTTCATCGCTTGAGCAGCTCCACGTCCAGGCACAGGGACTGGAGCTCCCGCACCAGGACGTTGAAGGACTCGGGCAGCCCCGGCTCGGCCGGGACCTCGCCCTTGACGATCGCCTCGTAGACCTGCGAACGGCCCTCGACGTCGTCGGACTTGACCGTGAGCAGCTCCTGCAGCGTGTAGGAGGCGCCGTAGGCCTCCAGGGCCCACACCTCCATCTCGCCGAACCGCTGGCCGCCGAACTGCGCCTTGCCGCCGAGCGGCTGCTGCGTGATCAGCGAGTACGGCCCGATCGAGCGGGCGTGGATCTTGTCGTCGACCAGGTGCGAGAGCTTCATCATGTAGATGTAGCCGACCGTCACCTGCTGCTCGAAGGGCTCGCCGGTCATGCCGTCGTAGAGAACCGTCTTCCCGGCGGACGGCAGGTTGGCCTCCTTCAGGAGTTTCTTGATCTCGCCCTCGGTGGCGCCGTCGAAGACCGGGGTCGCGACCTTGATGTTGAGCACCCGGGCCGCCCAGCCGAGGTGGGTCTCCAGGATCTGCCCGACGTTCATGCGCGAGGGCACGCCGAGCGGGTTCAGCACGATGTCGACCGGCGTCCCGTCCGGCAGGTAGGGCAGGTCGGCCTCGGCCAGGATCCGGGAGATGACGCCCTTGTTCCCGTGCCGGCCGGCCATCTTGTCGCCGACGGAGAGCTTGCGCTTCATGGCGACGTAGACCTTGACCATCTTGATGACGCCCGGCGGCAGCTCGTCGCCCTTCTGGAGCAACTCGATCCGCTCGGCGTTGACGCGGTTCAAGACCTCGATCTGGGAGTCCTGGCGGCGCAGGATGGTCGCGACCTCCTCGGCCGCTTCCTCGTCCTTGAGCTTCAGCCGCTTCAACTGCTGCGGCGTCAGCTTCGCGACGTCCGCGTCGGTGAAGCGGCCGCCCTTCTTGACGATCTCTTCGCCCTCGCGGTCCCGCACCTCGTCGTTGGAGACCTTCCCGACCAGCAGGTCCCGGATCTTCTTGTTGGCCTCCTCGCGGATGATGCGGATCTCGTCGCGCGAGTTCTTCTCGATCTTGGCGATCTGGTCCTGCTCGATCGACAGCGCGCGCAGGTCCTTCTCGGTCCCCTTGCGGGAGAAGATCTTGACGTCGACGATCGTCCCCTCGATGCCCGGAGGGCACTTGAGCGAAGCGTCCCGAACGTCTCCGGCCTTCTCGCCGAAGATCGCCCGCAGCAGCTTCTCCTCGGGGGTCAGCTGGGTCTCGCCCTTGGGCGTGACCTTGCCGACGAGGATGTCGCCGGGCTTGACCGACGCCCCGATCCGGATGATCCCGGACTCGTCCAGATCCCGCAGCGCCGTCTCCGAGACGTTCGGGATGTCGCGCGTGATTTCCTCGGGACCGAGCTTCGTGTCGCGCGCCTCGATGTCGAACTCCTGGATGTGGATCGACGTGAAGAAGTCGTCCTTGACCAGGCGCTCGGACACCAGGATCGCGTCCTCGTAGTTGTAGCCGCGCCACGGCATGAAGGCGACGAGGATGTTCCGGCCGAGCGCGAGCTCGCCGTTCTCCGTGCAGGGGCCGTCGGCGAGGACCTGACCCCGCTCGACGCGGGCACCTTCCTCGACGACCGGCTTCTGGTTGATGCACGTGTTCTGGTTGGATCGCCGGAACTTGGTCAGCGGGTAGATGTCCGCGCCGAACTCCTTGCCGCCCGCCGCCTCTCCGCCTTCGACGCGCACGATGATGCGCTCGGAGTCGACCTGGTCGACCATCCCGCCGCGCTTGGCGAGGACGACGGCCCCCGAGTCGCGGGCGACCGTGGCCTCCAGGCCCGTGCCGACGAGCGGCGACTTCACCTTCAACAGCGGCACCGCCTGGCGCTGCATGTTGGAGCCCATCAGGGCGCGGTTGGCGTCGTCGTGCTCGAGGAACGGGATCAGGGCCGTCGCGACGGAGACGAGCTGCTTGGGCGAAATGTCCTTGTAGTCGATCCGGTCCCGCTCGGCCGTGATGAACTCGCCGTTGAACCGGGCGATCACCCGGTCCTCCTTGATGCGCCCCGCGGCGTCGGTCTCGGCGTTGGCCTGGGCGATGACGAAGTTCTCTTCCTCCCACGCCGACAGGTAGAAGGCGTACGGGACCGCGTCGGCCGACCGCTTGTGGTTCCGGCGGACGCGCTCGTTCTCCTCCTCGAGCTCCTTCTTCTCGACGATCTGCCCGAGCTTGTAGGAGGTGTCGCCCACCTGGGTGACCTGGAAGTGGTCGATGACGCGACCCTTCTCGACCTTCTTGTAGGGCGTCTCGATGAACCCGAAGTCGTTGATCCGCGCGTAGCAGGACAGCGACGAGATCAGACCGATGTTCGGCCCTTCCGGCGTCTCGATCGGGCAGACCCGGCCGTAGTGCGTCGGATGGACGTCGCGGACCTCGAACCCCGCCCGCTCGCGCGACAGGCCGCCCGGCCCGAGGGCCGAGAGGCGGCGCTTGTGCGTGACCTCGGACAAGGGGTTCGTCTGGTCCATGAACTGGGACAGCTGCGACGAGCCGAAGAACTCCTTGATCGACGCGATGACCGGCTTCGAGTTGATCAGGTCGTGGGGCATCGCCGAGTCGATGTCCTGGTGCACGGACATCTTCTCCTTGATCGCGCGCTCCATGCGCACGAGGCCGATCCGGAACTGGTTCTCCAGCAGCTCGCCGACCGAGCGGACGCGCCGGTTTCCGAGGTTGTCGATGTCGTCCGTCCGGCCGACGTCCCGCTTCAGGCGCAGCAGGTAGGCGACGACCCGGTAGATGTCCTGGGCCGTCAGCGTGCGCGTGCCCTCGGAGGAGTCCGCCTCGAGCTTGATGTTGAACTTGAAGCGCCCGACGCGCGAGAAGTCGTACTTCTTCGCGTCGAAGAACATGCCCTCGAAGAGGTTCTTGGCCGACTCGTAGGTCGGCGGATCGCCCGGGCGCAGGCGCCGGTAGATCTCCAGGATCGCCTCGTTCTTGGTCTTGTGGGTGTCCTTGCGGATCGTGTTGACCAGCGTGTCGCCGCAGAGGTCCCAGTCGGGGAAGCACAGGTCGACCTGCTTGATCCCCCGTTCCTTCAACTGCTCGATCGCGTCGGGGCCGAGCTCCTGGCCCGCCTCGAAGAGGACCTCACCGGTCGAAAGGTCGACCACGTCGCCGAGGAAGCACGCCTTCTCGACCGCCGCGTCGTCCACCGAGCGCTCGATCGCGCCCTTCTTGGTGATCTCCTTCTGATCGTCGCCCGAGAGCTTGATCCCGGCGAACACCTGGCGCGTCTCGCGCTTGACGCGCGCGTACCGCTCCTTGAGCTCCTCCTGCCGCAGGACTTCCTTGCCGACGGTCAGGTAGGCGCGGCCCCGCTCGAAGCGGGTCGGGATCGTGGCGTAGAACTGGCGCAGGATCGATTCGTCGGTCTCGAGGCCCAGCGCCCGCAGGAAGATCGAGGCCGGGAACTTGCGCTTCCGGTCGATGCGGACGAAGAGGATCCCCTTCTGGTCGTACTCGAACTCCACCCACGAACCGCGGTAGGGAATGATCTTGGCGAGAAAGCCGTGCGCCGACTCCCGGGTGAAGAAGACGCCGGGCGAGCGGTGGAGCTGCGAGACGATGACGCGCTCCGTGCCGTTGATGACGAACGTGCCGTGCTCGGTCATCAGCGGGATGTCGCCGAAGAAGACCTCTTCTTCCTTGGCGTCGCGCATCGTCTTGACCCCCGTCTCGGGATCCTTGTCGTAGACGAAGAGACGGAAGGTGACCTTGAGCGGCACGGAATACGTCATCCCCCGCTCCTGGCACTCGGCCACCGAGTACTTCATCTGCAGGTCGACGGGGTTGCCGCAGACGTCGCAGAGGGTCACCCGGTTGGGGTTCTGCATGCCGCAGTTGGGGCAGGACACGACTTCCTCGTGCGGGTGCGCGGTCACGATCCGCTTGCCGCAGTGCCGGCACTCCATCCGCAGGTGCTCCAGGCCCTTCAAGCGCCCGCACTTGCACTCCCAGTTCCCGATGGCGTAGCGGACGAACTGCAGCTCGCAGGCGCCCCGGAAGTCGGTGAACGGGAAGACGCTCGTGAAGACGGCCTGCAGGCCGGACTCTTCGCGCTCCTCGGGCAGGAGGTTCATCTGCAGGAACCGCTCGTAGGAGCGGCGCTGCACGTCGATCAGGTTGGGAAGATCCATGAAGGACCGGATCTTCGAAAAGTTCTTCCTCTCGGCAGAGACGGCGACCTCAGTCATCTAGGCTCCTGGCCGGGAAACCCCCGGCGTGTCGGGTTTGCGGACCTCGACCGGCTGGCCGCCCGCGGGGGGCGGCCACCTCCGATAACAATCGAGTATTTCCGAGTGCGTGATTTTGCGATTTCCTACTTGATGCGTCGAGCCGCGGCTCGCAGGCTCCACCCGGCTCCCTACTTGATCTCCACCTTGGCCCCGACCTCTTCGAATTTCTTCTTGATGTTGGCGGCCTCGTCCTTGGAGACGCCTTCCTTCAGGACGCCGGGAGCGCCGTCGACCAGGTCCTTGGCTTCCTTCAGGCCGAGGCTCGTGACCTCGCGCACGACCTTGATCGTCTTGATCTTGTCGCCGATCGCAGCCAGGTGGACGGTGAACTCGGTCTGCTCCTCCTCGGCCGGAGCGGCCGCCGCCGGACCCGCCGCCGCCATGGGCATCGCCATCGCAGCCGCCGAGACGCCGAACTTCTCCTCGAGCGCCTTGACGAGCGAGTTGAGCTCGAGAACGGTCATCGTCTCGATTTCCTTCACGAAGTTTTCCGCGGTCATCGCCATTTGAGTCTCTCCTTCTCTCGACGCGTGTTCAAAAAAACTAATTGGAGGGCGCGGCCTCGGCCCCGCCCGACTTCGACTTCTGTTCCGCGATCTGGTGCATGACGCCCGCGAGGTTCCTCACGGGACCGTTCAAGACGGTGACGAGTCGGCGCAGCGGCGACTGCATCAGGAAGAGCAGCCGCGACACCAGCTCCTCGCGGCTCGGCAGATCGGCGATCGCCTGGATCTCCTTGGCCGCGACGGGCCGTCCCTCGACGAGGGCGCCCTTGAAAACGAGGTTCGGGTTGGCCTTGGCGAACGTCGTCAGGACCTTCGCCAGGGCGACCGGATTGGACGTGTTGTACGCCACGGCCGTGGCGCCCCGGAAGTGATCCGACATCTGCTCGAGCGGCGTGCCCTTGACGGCCCGCAGCGCCAGCGTGTTCTTCACGACCAGGTACTTGGACTTCGTGCCGCGCACCTGGCGGCGCAGCTCGGTGACTTCGGTGACCTTCAGACCGGCGAAGCCGAAGAGGATCGCGTTGCCCGCCTTCGCGAGGTCCTGCTCCAGCGCTCCGACCGCGGCGGCTTTTTCGGTGCGGTTCATCGGTTCACTCCTACAGCGCTTCGACCGACGCCGCGTCGATCTCGATTCCGGGCCCCATCGTCGAGGACATGGAGACGGTCCGGAAGTACTTGCCCTTGGCGGAAGCGGGCTTGGCCCGGTGGACCGCCCGCAGGAAGGCCGCCGCGTTCTCCTCGAGCTTCTTCTCGTCGAAGGAGGTCTTGCCGATCGCGGCGTGGATGATCGAGGTCTTGTCCACGCGGAACTCGACCTTTCCGCCCTTGATCTCGCGAACCGCCTTGCCGACTTCCATGGTCACGGTCCCGGCCTTCGGGTTGGGCATGAGCCCCTTGGGGCCCAGCACCTTGCCGAGGCGGCCGACCAGCCGCATCATGTCCGGGGTCGCGACCAGGGCCTCGAAATCCAGGAAGCCTCCCTGGATTTTCTCGACCAGGTCCTCGGCCCCCGTGAAATCCGCTCCGGCTTCCTCGGCTTCCTTCAGCTTGTCCCCGCCGGCGATGACGGCGACGCGCTTGGACTTGCCCGTGCCGTGCGGCAACACCACCGTCCCGCGGACCATCTGGTCGGCGTGCTTGGGGTTTACGCCGAGGAGCATCGCGATGTCGACGGACTCGTCGAACTTCGCGTACTTGAGCTCCCGGACGAGCTTCACCGCCTCGCCCAGGGCGTACGCACGGGGCTCCAGTTTGGCCTTCGCGGCTGCGTATTTCTTACCGGTTCTTCCCATCGTCTCCTTTCGTCGTGCAAACGGCCTCGCTCGCGCTCGGCCTCCGACTTCTGGTGCCTGTGGCCCGATTCCTCAAACGACTTCGATGCCCATCGAACGCGCCGTTCCTTCGACGATCCGCACGGCGGCCGGAAGGTCGGCGGCGTTCAAGTCCGGAAGCTTCGTTTTCGCGATCTCTTCGACCTGCTTCTTGCTCACCTTCCCGACCTTCTCCTTGTTCGGCGTGCCCGAGCCCTTGGCGACTCCGGCGGCCTTGAGCAGGAGGATCGAGGCGGGGGGCGTCTTGGTGATGAAGCTGTAGGAGCGGTCGGCATAGACCGTGATGACGACCGGAATGATCAGGCCCTTCTGCGCCGCCGTCCTCGCGTTGAAGTTCTTGCAGAAGTCCATGATGTTGACGCCCTGCTGGCCGAGCGCCGGCCCGACGGGCGGGGCCGGCGTGGCCTCCCCCGCGGGGATCTGCAACTTGACGTATCCGGTGATCTTTTTCGCCATCGGTTTCCTCGCTTACAGCTTCTGAACCTGCAGGAACTCGAGCTCCACGGGCGTCGAGCGGCCGAAGATGGTGACCATCACCTTCAGGGTCGAACGGTCGAGGTTGATCTCCTCGACGACGCCGGTGAAGTTGGTGAACGGGCCGTCCGTGATCCGGACGTGCTCGCCCTTTTCGAACGTGTGCTTGGGCTTGGGCTTCTCCTTGGTGGCGGAGACGCGGTGCAGGATCTGCTCGACCTCGTCCGCCGTCAGCGGTGTCGGCTCCTTGCCCGAGCCGACGAAGCCCGTGACCTTGGGCGTGTTCTTGACCAGGTGCCACGCCTCGTCGGACATCTCCATCTCGATGATGATGTAGCCGGGGAAGAACTTGCGCTGGATCTCGCGGCGCTTGCCCCCCTTCATCTCGACGAGGGTCTCCGTCGGGATCCGGACTTCCCCGAACGCCTCCGACATCCCCATGGCCTCGATGCGCTGCTTCAAGTTCTGGCGCACGCGCTCCTCGAAGCCCGAGTACGTGTGGACGATGTACCAGCTCTTGGCCTTCGTCTCGACGGTCATGCCGAAACCCCCGCGATCTTGAAGATCCGGTCGATCAGCCACGAGAGGCCCGCGTCGACCAGGAAGAGGTAGAAGCCGAACAGGAAGCAGGCGACGACCACCACGACCGTCGTGCCGACGACCTCGGGCCGCCCGGGCCAGCTCGCCTTCTTCATCTCGACCCAGACGTCGCGGAAGAAATCGCGCGTCCGGGGCCACCACTCTTTGACGGGAATCATGCTTGCTCTGTTCGCTCCACTCGTTACCCGCGCTCCGTCGTCCTATGGCAGGGGTGGAGGGATTCGAACCCCCAACCTACGGTTTTGGAGACCGCCGCTCTACCAATTAGAGCTACACCCCTGTGGAATTGGCTTCTCAGACTTTTCCTTCCTTGTGCGCCGTGTGCTTGCGGCAGAAGGGGCAGTACTTGGACAGCTCCAGCTTCTCCGTGTTGGTCTTCTTGTTCTTCGTCGTCGTGTAGTTGCGGCGCTTGCACTCGGCGCACGCCAGGCTGATGTTTTCTTGCATCGGTGTTACTCCAGGATCTCCACGATGGTTCCGGCGCCGACGGTGCGGCCGCCTTCGCGGATGGCGAAGCGCAGGCCCTTCTCCATGGCGATCGGCGTGATCAGGTTGATCTCCAGGTTCACGTTGTCCCCGGGCATCACCATCTCCACCCCCTGCGGCAGCTGCGCCGTGCCCGTCACGTCCGTCGTCCGGAAGAAGAACTGCGGCCGGTACCCGTTGAAAAACGGCGTGTGCCGCCCACCCTCCTCCTTCGTCAGGATGTACGCCTGCGCCTGGAACTTCATGTGCGGCGTGATCGACCCCGGCTTGGCGCACACCTGCCCGCGCTCCACGTCCTTGCGCTCGGTCCCCCGCAGCAGCAACCCCACGTTGTCCCCAGCCTGCCCCTGATCGAGCAGCTTGCGGAACATCTCCACTCCCGTCACGACCTTCTTCTGTGTCGGCCGGATCCCCACGATCTCGACCTCTTCCCCGACCTTCACCACCCCCCTCTCGACCCGGCCCGTCACCACCGTCCCACGGCCCGAAATCGAGAACACGTCCTCGATCGGCATCAGAAAATCCTTGTCGATCGCTCGCTCCGGCACCGGAATGTACGCGTCCACCGCGTCCATCAGCTCCAGAATGCACTTGGCGTCCGGAGACGCCGGATCCGCCGACTCCCCCGCCTTCAACGCCGACCCCTTCACGATCGGAATCTTCTCCCCCGGAAACCCGTACGACGTCAGAAGCTCCCGAACCTCCAGCTCCACCAGCTCCAGCAGCTCCGGGTCGTCCACCATGTCCGTCTTGTTCAAAAACACCACGATGAACGGCACCCCAACCTGCCGCGCCAGCAGAATGTGCTCCCGCGTCTGCGGCATCGGCCCATCCGCCGCCGACACCACCAGAATCGCCCCGTCCATCTGCGCCGCTCCCGTGATCATGTTCTTCACGTAGTCCGCATGCCCCGGACAGTCCACGTGCGCGTAGTGCCGCTTGTCCGTCGAATACTCCACGTGCGCCGTGTTGATCGTGATCCCTCGCGCCTTCTCTTCCGGCGCGTTGTCGATCTGGTCGTACGCCTTGGCCGTCGCCAACCCCTTCTTCGACAAAATCAACGTAATCGCCGCCGTCAACGTCGTCTTCCCGTGATCCACGTGCCCAATCGTCCCAATGTTCACGTGCGGCTTGCTGCGATCAAACTTCTCTTTGCCCATCTCGTCGCTACCCCTTCAACATCCCGTTTCGACACTGGAGCCCACGACCAGGATTGAACTGGTGACCTCGTCCTTACCAAGGACGTGCTCTACCGACTGAGCTACGTGGGCGCTCACGCCGGAAGGCGTTGGGCGGGAGGCGGCAGGCGAACGCGTATTCAATGCCTCTGTTCTCCTGTTCTTTCCGTCCCTCGCCTAACGTCTTCCGCCAACCGCCTGCCGTCCGACTATGGAGCGGGAGACGGGATTCGAACCCGCGACCAACAGCTTGGAAGGCTGTGACTCTACCCCTGAGTTACTCCCGCGCGCGGCGCACCGCCGCCAACCGCGAATCGAAAATCGTGAATTGCTTCCGTCGTTGCTTCCCTCTCCGATCGATTCCCGATTTTCGATTCCCGATTTCGTCAATGGTGGGCAGGGAAGGATTCGAACCTCCGTAGCGCGAAGCGCGGCAGATTTACAGTCTGCTGCCATTAACCACTCGGCCACCTGCCCGAGTACGGAAACCTTGAAACCCACCGAAAAAGAAACCGCGTCTCCCCGCCCCACCGTCCTCGCCGCCGCTTTCTGGAGCCGGCGGTGGGACTTGAACCCGCAACCTTCCGATTACAAATCGGATGCTCTACCGGTTGAGCTACGCCGGCGCGAAAGGCCTTCAAAGAGCACACCCGTACCCATCCCGACGGCGCGAATCGCGGAGTCTACCAGCGCAAGTTCCACGGATCAAGGGGCTTTCGCAAGGGATCTTTGGCGTACGGCTTCGTAGGCTGCGGCGGCCGCGGCGGTCGCGACGTTGAGCGAAGCCAGCTCCCCTTTCATGGGCAGCCGGGCGAGCAGGTCGCAACCCTCCCGAACGAGGCGGCGGATTCCCTTGCCTTCACCCCCCATCACCAGGGCCAGGTCCCCCGTCAGGTCGACGCCGTAGAGCTCCACGCCCTCCGGATCCAGCCCGATGACCCGAAACCCTTGATCCTTAAGGCGATCGATGAATCGGCGCAGATTCCCGGCCCGGTAGACGGCCACCCGCTCGACGGCGCCGGCGGAGCTTCGCCCCACGGCCTCGGACAGCGGCGCCGATCCCCTCTCCGGCAGGACCACTCCGGCTCCCGCCCCTTCCGCGACCCGGAGGGCCGCTCCCAGGTTCTGGGGATCCTGAACCCCGTCCAGCACGAGCAGGAACCGGCTCCCGGGCGGTCCGGAGAAGGCCTCGTCCTCGTCCCGGTAGGCCCGCACGGCCAGCCGGGCCACGATCCCCTGGTGACCCGTTCCGCCCGCCGTCCGGTCGAGCGCCGCCCGGTCGCCCCGCCGGACGACGACGCCCTCCCGGCGGCACCTCGCCTCGATCTCGCGCATCCGCCGGTCGTGGCGGGCCGAGTCGATGAGGACCCACTCGATCTCGCGGGGACGGGAGGCCAGATGCCTCTTCCACGGGGTGCAAACGCGAAAGGATCATGAAGAAAGTCGATCCGTCGTCAGGACGAAGGGATCACTTGGCGGCGACCGCCGGTTCGAGGAGGACGACGGCCATGGCGGCCAGACCCTCGCCGCGGGCCGGGAAACCGAGGCCGTTGGTGGTCGTGCCGCGGACGTTGACCTGGGACGCCTCGACGCCGAGGATTCCGGCGATGCGAGCCCGCATCGCGAGGGAATGCGGGGCGATCCTCGGAGTCTCGGCGACGACGACGGCGTCGACGTTGCCGATCCGCCAGCCCTTCTCGAGGGCGAGGCTGCGCGCGCGCTCCAGAAACCGGGCGCTGTCGGCGTCCTTCCAGGCGGAGTCGCGGTCGGAGAAGAGCTCCCCCAGGGACGGCAGCCCGGCCGCGCCGAGGATGGCGTCGGCGATCGCGTGGAGAAGCGCGTCCCCGTCGGAGTGACCCGAGAGGCCGGGGACCCCCGGCAGCTCCAGCCCGCCCAGATGCATCGCCCGCGCCGGGTCGAAGGGGTGGGAGTCGAAACCAAGGCCCACGCGGCCGCTCATGGCGGTCAACCCTTTCCCCGAAGCTTCAGAAGCGCCTCGGCGAGCTCGAGATCCTCCGGTGTGGTGATCTTCAGATTCCAGCGCGACACCGGAACCGCCGTCACGTTAACACCCAGAAGCTCCAGCAGGCCCGCCTCGTCGGTGGCCTCCCGGCCGGTCTCGAAGGCCCGACCGAGCAGGTCGGCGCGGAAGGCCTGGGGTGTTCCGGCCGCGTAGAGCCCCTCCCGGTCGATCGTCGCCACGATGCGCTCCCCTTCCACGCGTTTGACGGTGTCGACGATGGGGGTCGCCGCGGTCGCGGCGCCGCCGGCTCGGGCCGCCTCCAGGACGCCGCGGATCTCCGCCGCGGTGATGAGCGGGCGGGCCGCGTCGTGGATGCAGATCAGGTCCTCCGGGCGCGGCGCCGAGAGCCTGGAATCCCCGGCGAACGGAAGCGGAGCGCGTGGCGCCGCCGGCGACGACCGCGGCGCGCCCGCGGAGGACCCTCTCGAAGTCGGGCATGCGGTCGGGAGGCGCGGCCACGATCATCCGATCGAAGCCGACTTCCGCGAAGGGCTCGAGCGTCCAGGAGAGGATCGAATGCCCCAGAATCGGGACGAGGGCCTTGGGCCCCGGGCTCTTCAGGCGCGTCCCCGAACCCGCGGCAGGAATGATGAGGAAGGTGGCCATCGGCCGGTCTAGACAGCCAGGATTTCCTGCTCCTTGGCCTTCAAGCAGTCGTCCACTTCCTTGATCTTGCGGTCGGTGAGCTTCTGCGATTCCTCGAGGCCGCGGCGCTCGTCGTCCTCGGAGATCTCCTTGTCCTTGAACATCTTCTTGATGCGGTCGTTGCCCTCGTGGCGGAACCGACGGATCTCGATGCGGACTTCCTCGGCCATGTGGTGCGCCTTCTTCGCCAGATCCTTGCGCCGCTCCTCGGTCAGGGCCGGGACGGGGATCCGCACGACCTTCCCGTCGGACTGCGGGTTCAGGCCGAGCTCCGACTTGCGGATGGCGCGCTCGATCTCCGCGGCCATCTTCGGGTCCCACGGCGCCGCCAGGATCAGGGTCGGTTCGGGGACCGAGAGGTTGGCGACCTGGTTGATCGGAACCTCGGCGCCGTAGGCCGTCACCCGGACCCCGTCCAGGATCCCGAGGTTCGCCCGGCCCGTGCGCAGCGTCTTGAAGCGCTCCTTGAGCGCCTCGACGGCGTCGCTCATCCGCTTGTCGATGTCCTTGAGCTCCTGTCTCATGACGCGGCCTCCGCATTGACGAGCGAGCCGATGTCCTCTCCGCGCACGACCCGCTCGATGTTGCCCCGCACGCGCAGGTTGAAGACGCGAATCGGAATGCCGTTCTCCATGCACAGCGCGATCGCGGCGGCGTCCATCACCTGGAGGCCCGCCGAGAGCGCCTCCCGGTACGTCACGGTCTTGAGCAGCTTCGCGCCCGGGACCCGGTCGGGATTCGCGTCGTAGACGCCATCGACTTTCGTCGCCTTGAGGAGCACTTCCGCCCGGATCTCGTTGGCCCGAAGCGCGGCGGCCGAGTCGGTCGTGAAGAACGGGTTGCCCGTCCCCCCGACGAACAGGACCACGCGCTCCTTCTCGAGGTGCCGGATGGCCCGGCGCCGGATGAAGGGCTCGGCGATCTGCCGGACCTCGACCGCCGACATCAGGCGCGTCGTCACGCCGCGCTTCTCGAGCGCGTCCTGCAGGGCGAGGCCGTTGATGACCGTCGCGAGCAGTCCCATGTGGTCTCCCGCCACGCGCTCGATGCCCTGGGCCGCGGCGGCCACGCCCCGGATGATGTTGCCGCCGCCGAGGACCACCGCCGTCTGGATGCCCAGCCCGTGCACGTCGCGGACCTCGTCCGCCAGACGCGCCACGACCTCCGGCTCGATGCCGAACCGCTGGTCCCCCATCAACGCCTCTCCCGACAGCTTCAGGAGGATCCGGCGGTAGATGGGAGCGTTCCCCATTCGGGAGCGGAGGCTACGCGCTCGCCAGCGTGGCCGTCTCGCCCTGGGCGGCGGTGCGGCCGAGGCTCTCGCCCAGCTTGAACCGCGCAAAGCGCAGGTCGAGGGCTCCCTTGCCCGCGCGCTCGATCAAGACCTGGCCGACCGTCTTTTCGGGGTCCTTCACGAAAGCCTGCTCGGTCAGCACGCTCTCCTGGTAGAACTTTTCGACCTTGCCGTCGGCGATCCGATCGACGACGTTGGCGGGCTTGCCCGCGGCGGCCGCCTGCGCGCGCGCGATCTCCCGCTCCGTCGCGAGGGTTTCGGGCGTCACCTCGCCCCGCGTGGCGAAGCGCGGATCCGACGCGGCCACGTGCATCGCCACGTCGCGGCGCAGCTCGTCGTCGCCCGCGGCCACGCCGACCAGCACGCCGATCCGGCCGTTGCCGTGGACGTAGCTGCCGAACTTCTCGCCCGGGCGCGCCTGGAGGCGCACGAAGCGGCGGACCTGGATGTTCTCCTTCAGCGTCGCGACCAGCTGGGCGACCGCCACGGCGACCGTCGGCTCGCTCGGCCAGGAAAGCCCGGAGACGTCACCGGCCTCTCCCGTGCGGGTTTCCCCGAAGGCGTCGTGTGTGGCGATCCGCTCGGCCAGCTTCTCGGCGAAGCCCCGAAAGGCTTCCGTGCGCGCGACGAAGTCGGTCTCGCAATTGACTTCGACCAGCACCGCCGCCTTCGGCGTCACGAGCGCCACCACCAGGCCCTCCGTGGTCGCCCGGCCGGCCTTGCTGGCCGCGGCCGCGAGACCCTTCTTGCGGAGGATCTTGCGGGCCTCTTCGAAGTCGCCGCCGGCTTCCACCAGCGCCTTCTTGCATTCCATCATGCCGACGCCGGTCTCGGCGCGCAGGTCGGCCACCGCTTTGGACGTGATTTCCATGGTTCCTCTATGAATGAGTCTACAGTCAACCGCCGGCGGTCTCGAGCGCGCCGGCCCGCGGGGTCCGGTCTCGGGCCCGTGCCGGCCGCGGGCTTTCGCCGGCAAAGTCCTAGGAGGCGACGTCGGACACGACGGCCGTCGTCGACAGCTCCGGAGTGCGCGGACGCGACTCGTCCGGGCCCACCTGGGCGCCGCGCGTCTCCTGCGTGTGCAGCCCCTCGAGGATCGCGTCGGCCACCCGGGCCGTGAAGAGCCGGATCGCGCGGATCGCGTCGTCGTTGCCCGGAATGACGTAGTCGACCACATCGGGATCGCAGTTGGTGTCCACCACGGCCACGACCGGGATCCCCAGGATGTTGGCCTCCTTGACGGCGATGTACTCCTGCTTCGGGTCGATCACGAAGAGCGCATCCGGCAACTCGTCCATCTCCTTGATCCCCGCCAGGTTCTTCTGGAGCTTCTCCTTCTCGCGCTCGAGGCGCAGGCGCTCCTTCTTGGTCAGGTTCTCGTTGTCCTCCTGGGCGAGGACGCCTTCGATCTCCTTCAGGCGGTGGATCGACTTGCGGATCGTCGTGAAGTTGGTCAGCGTGCCGCCGAGCCAGCGGGTGTTGACGTAGAACATCCCGCAGCGGTTGGCCTCCTCGTAAATGGAGTCCTGCGCCTGGCGCTTGGTCCCGACGAAGAGGAGGTTCTTCCCCGACGCCGCGAGGTCGGTCACGAATTTCGAGGCTTCCTTGAACTGCTTGAGCGTCTTCTGAAGGTCAATGATGTAGATGCCATTGCGCTTCCCGAAGATGAACTTCTTCATCTTGGGGTTCCAGCGCTTGGTCTGATGACCGAAGTGGACGCCAGCCTCGAGCAGTTCCTTCATCGAAATAGATGCCAGATGTCACCTCCCTTTCGAGTCGTCGTTTCCGCTCTCCGTCCGACGGAGATACACGCTTTACCGCTTCGAGAACTGGAACCGGGCCCGGGCGCCGCGCTGGCCGTACTTCTTGCGCTCCTTCATCCGGGGGTCGCGGGAGAGGAAGCCGTCCTTCTTCAGCCGCTTGCGCAACTCGGCGTTGTAATCGGTGAGCGCGCGCGAGATCCCGTGGCGGATCGCGCCGGCCTGGCCCGAGGGGCCGCCGCCGGTGACGGCGACGTGGATGTCGAAACGCTCGGCCGTCTCCGTCGAGAGGAGCGGCTGCTTGATGATCATCTTCAGGACGTTGTTGGGGAAGTACTCGTCCAGGGTGCGCTTGTTCACCGTGATCGCCCCGGACCCGGGAACCAGCCGGACGCGCGCCACGGACGTCTTGCGCCGTCCCGTGGCTCTGTGCTGAATTTCGACCGCCAAGAATCCTCCTCCTACGCTTTCGCGGTCCGCGCCCGCTTCAACGGCTTCGGCTGCTGCGCCTCATGGGGGTGCGAGCCCCCGCGGTAGACCTTCAGCTTCTTGAACTGCTTGCGCCCGAGCTTGGTCTTCGGGAGCATTCCCCGCACCGCCGCTTCCACCAGCCGCTCGGGGTACTTGGCCTGCAGGTCCTTGGCGGCCACCGACTTCATGCCCCCCGGGTATCCGCTGTGGTGATGGTAGAACTTGTCGTCGGTCTTCCGTCCCGTCAGCCGGACGCGCTCGGCGTTGGTGACGACGACGAAATCGCCCGTATCCAGATTCGCGACCCAGTTCGCGCGGTGCTTGCCGGAGAGGACGCGGGCGACGTCGCTCGCCAGGCGTCCGAGAACCTGGTCGGCGGCGTCCACCACGAACCAGTCGTGGCGGATGTCGGCCGCGCGAACCATCGGGGTGCCAGAGCTCATTTCAAAACCTCAGACTTTGACAAAAAAACGCCGCTACGGCGCGGGGTAAAGCGCATCCGGGACGGCAATCCGTCGCAGGAGGGCGCGTAAGAATACGCAAGCCCGGCGGGGCTGTCAAGGCGCTCGCACAGAGGGTAAAGGGGCGTCGGAGGGGGGCTCCCGTACCTCCCGAACCCGGGCTGCATGGGCCCCTGCCGGTCGAGACGGCGGCGTCTCCATTGATCCGCTGTATCATCACTTCAAGTGGGCGCCACCTGACACCGACCGGGAGAGCGCCCCTTACGCCGTGGCAGACTCAACGACGTTTGGCACTCTTTTGGGGCCTCTAGACCATTCAAATCCTCGGCTGGAGACGGAAGGCCCTCTGGAAGTCAGGCAACAGGACGTCCTCGCACCCGGGGAAGCCACCGACGAGCCTCCCGTCTGGAAGCTGGTCCGACGGTTGGACACGAAGCAATGATCGGGACCAGGAAATGATTCTGCGCCCGTTGCTCCCTGCCGGTTCGCCCGATGAGGGCTCAGAGGATTTCCTGCCCGAGGCCATTCGCTGCAAGCGCGCCTACGAGCAATGGTGGAAGCGGTGCGCCATCCGCGAAGCAAGGCCGTTGAGACGCGCGAAAGTCTACCTGGTCGATGATACCGGTCAGGAGCTCGGTGCCTTCAAGATTCGGGCGCCACCGTGTCCGTTCACGAGGCCGTACTGGACGAGCCAGGGAGACCTCCGGGGCGTCTGTGCAGCCTCGTCAGGCAGCCTGGGAATGGCGGTGGCAAGAACCGCCGCCAGCCTGGGCCTGGAGTGCACGATCTTCGTTCCTGCCACCGCGACACCCGACAAGAAAGAAAAGATCCGTTCCCTCGGCGCCGCGCTGGACGAGTCGGAGCCGAACTTCGAGGCGGCCAAGGAGAAGGCCAAGCGATTTGCGTCGGAGTATCGCGGGAGGAAATTCATCGACGGCGCCGCCTGGGAGAACTTCAAAGGAAACGCGTCTCTCGCCGCGGAAATGACCGAGTCGGGCCGGATGGGCGGAAGATCGGCCGTAATCGTCCCTCTGGGTGTCGGCGGACTCGCCGTGCCGACGGGGCTGTTCTTGAAGGCCAGCGGCCATGAAAGCGACCTTTTCGTGGTGGAGCCGTCGAACTACTGCAAATTCCTGGCGGCCCGCTGCGACGCAGTCCATCCGAACTTCGAGCCTACGATCGCCGATGGCGCCGCCATCGCTCGGCTCCCCGATCTCTCGCTGCGTCTCCTGGACCAGATCGTCCGGGGAGCTGCGGCGGTCACGGAAGACGAGATCGTCCAGGGCATGCGATTCTTGTGGGAGGAGTATCATCTTCAGTGCGAAGGGGCGGCAGCGCTCGCCGCCGCAACGTACCTGGCCGACCCGACTCAATTCGACGCTTACGATCAAGTGTGGCTGATTGTCACCGGCCGAAATATCGAGCCCTCCCGTTTCCGCGCGTTAGTCGGGTCTCAAGACGGCCCCTGAGGCGCCCAGCCTCGAAAGGATCCGCATGCCCCAGGACACCATCAACGACGTCGTGAAGCGTCCGCATACGATGGACGACTTTGTGTTCCAGGAAATGGCCCGTGATGTCTACCGGGCGCTTCAATATGTTGGCCCTGGCGACGTCGTGCTCGACATCGGAGCCAATGTGGGCGCCTTCGCCTGCCACGTCCTGAAACACGTCCCCGGAGTCAAGCTGATCTGTGTCGAACCGATCCCGAGCAACTGCCAGGTGCTCCGAAGAAACGTCGGTGATCGGGCGGCAGTTGAGGCTCTGGCCGTCAGCGGCACGTCCGGCACTCTCACGATGTTCGACTTCGGCGATGCCGCGAGTGCGTGCCATTCCATTTACGACGTTGGCGCGGACGGCGCGCTTCCGATCCAAGTGGCGACCCAGACGCTCCAGGGGCTAATGGCAAAGTACGAGCTCCAACGGGTCCGGTTCCTAAAGATGGACTGCCAGGGCGCCGAGTTTGAAATCATCCCGTCCACGCCGCACGACGTCCTCGCCCGGATCGACTGCATCGCAATGGAGATTCACCCCTCCATTTGGGGTCTAGAGGGACGCATTGGCAATATCCCGGAGGCGACTTCGAAGATGACGCGTCTGTACCGTCACCTCATCACGACGCACCTCCCCTCGTACGGAAGGCTCTACCATGGGGACGTGGAACTTTGGTTGAACCGCCGCGATATCCCTCATGAGACGCAGGCGAAGCTCCTGCGGAAGTATCGATTCGTGAGTCTCTACCGCCCTGTCCTCTATCCGGTGCTCCGGAGACTGAAGAGGTCCGTCGAAGGGATGAGGCGCCGAGTCGTTGCTAGCAAGAAGAGGAAATGACTCGATGACTCCGGAACTGAGAGCGTTGCATGAATCCAGGGCCAGGCTCGGTCAGATTGCCGGCTTCGCGGTCGTGATCGACGATGCCGCCGTGGGACCTCTGCGGGAAAACGACCCCGCGTCGTCGATCCTGACGGCATTCGTCGGTCCATACGGCCTCCGCAGGACCGCCGGTTCCCTCGGAGCCATGCACTGGGCCGGAGTCTTTCCCGGGCCCACGGAAGTGCTGTCCACCTGGTCTCAGCACAGCGACGAGTCCGGGGTCTGCGTCGTCGAGGGCGACTTCTACGCGGAGGCATTGGGACACCGGCCCAAGGTCGGCGAAGACAGCGTCCTGGCCAGGACCTTTCTGACCGAGTTCCTTCGCCGCGGTCCCGACTGTGTCAACGAGCTCAACGGAATCTTCAGCGGCTTTGTCTACTCCAAGCAAGAACGGCGGCTGTGGTTCTTCGTCGATCAGACCGGCTCGCGCATGCTCTACTACCGGATGGAAGACGGGCGCTGCGAGGTGGCCAGCAACGTCTACGGCCTTTCGGCCGGGAAGAGGCCGCTCCGCGTGGACCCCCTCGCCTTCAACGAGAACATGGTGTTTGGCGCACCGCTGGAGCACCGCACCGTCTTCGACGGCGTGCGCCTGGTCGCGCCGGGCAGGGTCGTTTCGTTCGACGGCGAGCGCTTCCTGGATCACCGCTACTTTCGCTTCCCCAACACGCCGAGCAAAGATGTCTCGGGCCGAGATCGGCGAATTGATCGACGGCGCCATGGAACAGCGCGTTCGCTATCTCGGACTGGACTCCACCCCGAGCGGCATCGGCCTGTCCGGCGGCAAGGATTCGCGTGTCGTGTGCTCGGCGCTGGTCCACGCAGGCCTGCGCCCGCTCGCCTTCACCTTCCAATCGGGCGATGGCGATGGAGACGCCGCCATCGGGCTGCGAGTGGCCAAAGCCACCGGCCTGTCCTCCCAGTTGATCAATTTCCACCTGGCAGACGACGTGGAAGACATCGTGGGCGTTTCCTGCGATTCCGCGGTCCTTTCCGACGGCTTCACTGCAGGTTACGGGTTCCTCGTCCTCTCGGCTTTCGCCTCGAGGCAGGGCCGCATCTTGTTCACAGGCTTCGCCGGAGACTGCCTCTCCGGCTCATGGTCGGGGGTCGAGCCCTGGCTGGCACGCACGATCGACGATCTGAGCCAAATCAACTTGGACTTGCTCGGCTACGTCGTCCATCCGGCCCTGGTCTCCGCCTGCCTCCCGCAGCAGCTCCGTGTCCCGGAAGGCGAACTGCTCCGAGACTGGCGGGATTGCTATCGGCGCGAGCAGGAGGCTTCCGGCGACCTCGTTTCCACGCACATCGCCATCCGGATCGGACTGCGCAACCGGCGATGGGCCGCATCTTTCTATCAGGCGATGCGTGTGGCGAGCACGCCCGTGCAGCTCTTCGGGGCCCGCGACGTGATGGAAGCCTATCTGACGGTCCCCGTGTCCGCTCTCAAGGGCCAGCGCGCCCACATTTACGCGGCGGCGCACCGCTTCCCCGTGCTCGGCGACATTCCTGGCTGGAAGACACGAGGCCGAATTCCTCAAGATTGGGAGCCCTATCTGCGCCTGCCCCTTCGCCTGCACTACTCCCGTCGCATTCGCGCGCGGAAGCATGGGCCCCAGTTGCCCGTCGGGGATCCCATGCCGCAAAACCTCACGTTTCGCACCCGGCGGTTCGCGGAGGCCTTGATGCAGGCTTCGATGCTGGACCAGACCTATTTGCGCCAAGAGTTCCTTCCCCGGCTGGCCCCCCCCCTTTCCCGGTCGATGCACAAAATCGCCGCGACCGTCGATGCACGCCGAGTTTGGCCTGAGCCGGACCTTTCTCTTGCCGCCCTTTCTTCCTCTCGCCGCCGACGACGGCCTGACGGCGGTTAGCCTCCGGTGCCAGCGCGGCACGGCCTCCGCCGTTCGAAGCGATGGAAGGGCGAGCCGACTTACCGCCGGTTCAGCGTGCTTGCGTTCGGCGAAGGAAAGCATGATCAGGTCCGACCGCCGCTTGACGCCATGCTTTCCGAGCAGGTTGGAGACGTGGAACTTCACGGTCCGTTCGGACATGTGGAGCCGGTTGGCGATCTCCTTGTTCGAGAGGTTCTCCATCAGGAGCTGGTGAACCTCGCGCTCCCGCCGGCTCATGTGGGCGCTGGCGCTGACGAGCTTGGGCCGGCGCAGGGCCGAAAGGGTCGAGTCCACGAAACGGGAGAGCAGCGTCCGCGGAACCCAGAAACCGCCCGAAGAGACCTCCCGCACGGCCGAAACGAAGTGCCGCGGCAGCTCGACGTAGCGCACCAGGCCCTTGGCGCCCAGGCGCAGGAGCGGGAAAGGCATCCGCGTCGTCGAAGCGCTCGGCCACGATCAGCAGGCGCGCCTCGGGACGGCGGGACAGGATCTGCTCGACGATCACCTTGGTGGCCCGGTTTCGGGCGTTGGCCTCGACGACGTGGACGACGGCCGGCAGGACCGGGAGCTGCTCGAGCGCCGAGAGGCGGCTCGGCTCCATCCGGTGCGGCCGGGCCTGGAATCCGCTTTCCTGGAGCAGGCGGCACAGCTCCGCCAGGACCAATGGATGGAATGAATAGAGTGCTACCCGCTGACCCCGCGGTTCTTTAGCCAACGGCCTGTCAGGTTAGCCCAGTTTCGCCGCCGAGAGCAAGGGTTTGGGGGGCCCGAGGGTGGTCAGGAAATGCCACTTTTGGGCCCGTCGGCAGGGGTCCGGACGGCTAGGGCAGGTCGAAGGCCCGAACCAGGAAAAGCGCCATTTCCCCGCGAGTTGCGACCTTTCCGGGGCAGAAGCTCGAGGTCCCGCAGCCCGACGTGATCCCCTCGCGGGCAAGCTGCTCGATCCAGCCCGCGTAGACGTCCGTGTAGGGCACGTCGGCAAAGACCCCGGTGGCTCGCCGGCGGCCGGTAGGCGGCGCCGTGGGTGGACTTGAGCAGCAGGACGGCGAGGGTCGCCCGGTTCAAGGTGGCGGAGCCGCAGAACTTGCCGGCCCCGCACCCTCCCGAGATCCCCTCCGACCAGAGCTGCTCGATCCAGCCGGCAAACGGGTCGGTCCTGGGAACGTCCAGAAAGATGGTCCCCTTCGCCGGCGGCGGGCAGGTAGAGCGCTCCGTGCTTGGCCCGGAGCAGGAACTTGGCGGCCTCGGCCCGGGTCAGCGAGTAGGCCGGGCAGTAGTTGCCGCCCCCGCAGCCGGAAGTCACGGCGTTGCGGACCATCTTTTCGACCGCGGGCTGCAGGAAATCCGTGTGCGGAACGTCCGCGAAGTCCGCGAACCAGGCCTTCGCCTTCGTCGCCGCGCCGCCGCCCGGGTTGGTGACCACGACGTCGTTCAGCGTGCCGGGCGGAAGCTGCGGAGGCATCGATCGAGATCTGCGTCGGTCCGGGCACGGAGACCGCCTCCGCCGGCGAGGCCGCCGATCCGGACGGTCGCGCCGGCGACGAAGTTCGATCCGCTGATCGTCACCGACAGGTCCGCCCGGCGGACGGACCCGAGTCCGGAGTGATGCCGTCGATCGATCGGGACGACCGGGATCGGGCGTCGGACCGGAAGGCGTCGAAGTCGGCGGCGACGGGGTGGAGGTCCGCGTCGGCGTGGAGGTCGGGCGGGACGGGCGTCGAACGGTCCGCGTCGGCGTCGGGCGGAGGCACCGCCGTCGACGTCCGCGTCGGTGTCGACGTCTGGGCGGGAATCGGTGCCGTCGGCGGTCCGCGTCGGCGTCAGGGTCGGCGGAACCGCCGTCGACGTCCGCGTCGGCGTCGGAGTCGGCGGACCGCCGTCGACGTCCGCGTCGGGGTCGAGGTCGGCGGAACCGGCGTCGACGTCCGCGTCGGCGTCGGAGCGTGCGGCGGGATCGCCGTCGCGGTCCGCGTCGGCGTCAGCGCGTCGGTGGCACCGCCGTCGACGTCCGCGTCGGCGTCGAGCGTCGGCGGAACCGGCGTCGCACGTCCGCGTCGGTGTCGGCGTCGGAGGCACCGCCGTCGACGTCCGCGTCGGCGTCGACGTCGGCGGAACCGGCGTCGAACGTCCGCGTCGGCGTCGGAGCGGCGGCACCGCCGTCGACGTCCGCGTCGGGGTCGACGTCGGCGGAACCGGCGTCGCCGTCCGAGTCGGCGTCGAGGTCGGCGGCACCGCCGTCGACGTCCGCGTCGGGGTCGGCGTCGGCGGAACCGCCGTCGCGGTCCGCGTCCGTGTCGCCGTCGGCGGCACGGCGGGTCGGTCGTCGCGAGTCGCCGTCCGGCGTCGGTGTCGCCGTCGGCGGCACCGGCGTGTTCGTCCGAGTCGCCGTCCGGGTCGGTGTGGCCGTCGGCGGCACGAGGCGTTCGTCGTGTCGCCGTCCGGGTCGGTGTCGCCGTCGGCGGCACCGGCGTCGACGTCCGCGTCGGCGTGCGAGTCGAGACGTCGGCGTTGGAGGTCGGGGGTCGGCGTCCGCGTCGCCGTACGGGTCGGTGTCGCCGTCGGCGTCGCGAAGTTCGCCGTGTAGGTCGTGTTCGAGGCCGGCGTCGAGATGTCGTGCGTCGCCGCGCCGCCGTCGGACCAGGAAGCGAAGGTGTAGGTCGTCCCTCCCTGGGTCTGCGGCGAAATGACGCCGAGCGTTCGCTCGATGCCCGACGACGCTCGACGACGTTCGCCGGCGTCGTCAGCGGTTGGCCGTCCAGAGTGATCTGGAGGCCCGGCGGGTTCGTCGCGAAGGTCAGCGTCGACTTCGCGGCACGACGTCCGTGTAGGTCGAGTGCGTCAGGCCCGTCGGAGTCCGTGACGGTCAGGTGAATGCGGTACCAGACGTTGTCCTCGGTGTGCCCGGTCGTCGGAACGACGAAGGAGCCGCTCTTCGAGCCGCTCGTCGGCGCGATGAAGGGGTGCGTGTGGGTGTCGTGGTGAAAGACGACTTCCCACTCGAAGGCGCTCGCCGGCAGAGTCCCGTCCTCCGGGTCCGTCCCGGTGCCCGAGTAGCTGATCGTGTCGCCGCCCGCGTACGTGGTGCCGGCCGCCGGAGCCGTGATCGTGGCCGTCGGCGGCAGGTTCGGCCGTGACCGTCAGCGTGGCGCCGTTGCTCGTGGCGTTGCCGTAGGCGTTCGTGACCCGGCAGCGGAACGTCGCGCCGTTGTCCGCGGTCTGCGCCGAGGCGATCGTGTAGCTCGACGCGGTCGCGCCGGAGATGTCCACCGTGTTGCGCTGCCACTGGTAGGAAAGCGGCGGCGTGCCCGAGGCGCTGACCGTGAAGGTCGCCGGGTCGCCGACGGTGACGGTCTTGCCCTGCGGGTGAGCGGTGATCGTCGGCGGCGTGTTCAGCGTGTACTGGATGCGGTAGACGCTCCGTTGATGCTTCCCGCGCGCCAGGTAGTAGAGGCTGCCATCCGACCCGACCGTCGAGGTCGACCGGACTGGTCAGCCCGGTCGCGAAACCGGAAGCGCTCGTGTAGGATCCGGCGGCGTCCAGCCGCTTGATCCATCCGCCGCAGTAGTCGGCGAAGAAGTAGTCGCCCGACGATAGCTGCTCGGGAACTGGACGGTCGCGGGGTTGTAGAAGTCGCCGCCGGTGATCGCGCAATCGGCCGGCCCACTCGAGTTGTAGTAGTAGACCGGGGTCTCGAAGCTGGGATTCGAGGTCGCGCCCTCCGTCGTCGGCCAGCCGTAGTTGGCGCCGGCCAGGCCCGTCGTTGACCTCCTCCCAGGTGCTCTGGCCGACGTCGTTGATGAAGATCCGTCCCGTGCCCGGCTGCACCGCGAACGTGAAGGGATTTCGAAGCCCGAGTGCCCAGATCGCCCGGTTCTTCCCGCTGGCGGTCGAGTAGAAGGGGTTGTCGGTCGGGATCGTCCCGTCCTTGTTCAGGCGCAGCAGCTTTCCGAGCAGGTTCGACAGGGTCTGGGCGTTCGAGCGTTGTCGCGTTCTCTCCGACCGCGATGTAGAGCTTCCCATCCAGTCCGAAGTGGAGGGCGCCGCCGTTGTGATTGGTGGCGCTCGAGAGGTTGTCGAGCTCGAGCAGGATCGTCTCGCTTCCGGCCACGGCGACGTCGCCGTTGGCGGTGAAGCGGCTCAGCCGGTTGTGCATCGCGGGGGTCGTCGCCGTGTAGTAGACGTAGACGAAGTGATTCGTGGCGAAGGCCGGGTCGAACGCGACGCCGAGCAGCCCGCGCTCCCCGACCGAGTCGACCGTCACCGTCACGAAGGGCGTCGAGAGCAGCGTCCCGTTCTTGATGACGCGAAGCTTCCCCGCCTGCTCGCAGACGAAGATCCGGCCGTCCGGCGCGATGGCGAAGGCCGTGGGGCTCGCGAGAGTCGCCGCCGACCTGCGAATCCGTGAAACCGCTCGGAAGCGAGACGGCCGCGGACGCGGGACGGCCGCGAGCAAGAAACGCGCCAACGGCGATCATCCGGCGAAGCACGCGCCGGAGGTTCCGGCTTCTTCCCGCCCGTGGAAGCGGGTCGTGATGACAGTCTCATGACGGGATGAGCGCCCGACCGAACGGATCCGGCACACGAGGTTCCCGATCCGGCAGTCAGACGCGCTTATCCGGTCGCGCTCCTTCTCTCTGCTTCGACTCATCGGACGATCAGCCCGCGTTGCGGGCCGTCGCCCGATCGGGTGCGGATTCTATCAGCCCCGAGGCCCATCGCGAAATGGGGCCGTCGCCCTCGTGATGAGCACCATCGTCGCCTCCTCCGTGGCCCCTTCGTGGGCCACCTCGATCCAAGACCTCCCGGGAACGACCGCCGCGGTCTCCCCAACGACCGTTCCCGAGGCATCCACCCACCGAAGCACGACGGGCAAGCCGAGCTCACCCGGATTGATCAGTCCAACGCCCGAGACCCCTCCCGATCCCGCGGGAGCAACGAGAAGACTCTCGGTCGAGAAGCGATCGGGAAGGATCGGATCGTCCTGCGACCCGAAGGTCCCGGCGAATTCCGTCGACCGCGCCGTTCGGCGTGAGGCGGCGACCAGAACCGGCTCATCCGCGTCGACCTCGAGGAGACCAGTCACCTCGGTCAGCCCGAACAGCGCCCTCAGGACGTCCTCGACCTGCCTCGCCTCGCCGGGCCCGAGAAGCAGCGTCACGTCGGGAGCGTGTCCGTTCTCGCGATTGGCCTCCAGGAACCGGAGGCGAACCGCCAGACGGCGGTCTCGCCGGTGTTGCCGATCACGACGTCGCTCGCGAGGAACGTGTCACCGGCGCCGGCGGTCCATCCCGTCACCGGGAGCAGGATTTGCGCGACGGGGCGCTCCATCGCAATCGGAACCCGATTCTCCGTCCGCAAGTCGGTCACGGCCGCCCGAGCGGTCGGCGTCGTAGAACCCCGCTCCGGAGAGAGCGCGACCGTCAGGCCCTCTCGAGAGATGCCGGGAAACAACTCCGAGAGCGCCAAGGACGCGCTCCCGCCGGGAGCAAGGGAGAGCCCTTCACGAACACCGAGCACCTCGCCGCCAGCAGACATGAGCGAGATGCCGAAGGATTGCGGCTCGGTCGGTCGTGTTGAAGGCTTCGACGTCCGTCGAGAAGCCTCCACCTTGGGAAAGCCCCATCGCATAGAGCGGGCGCGAGGACCCTGAGAGTCGATCGGCAGGCGCATAAGCGCGCGCGCGGATGAGGAGCGGCGCCCGGGACCCGTCGCCCGTCTCGACGGAAAGCGTCCCGGATCCTCCGGACCCCTCGGCGCCCGGACCAAATGCATCGGGCAACTCGAGGGTCTCGAAGGGCCCGAGCAGGAAGGCCATCGACCGAGGCGCTGCAGCGCCCGACCGGGCGCGAGAACGAGTCTGGCCTCGACCGCCTTCGCCTGGACATTCTCGAGGCGAACGTCTGTCACAAGCGCGCTCGTTCCCGCGGACGGCTCCGAGAGCCAGGCCGAGTCCACGGTGATCGAGCTCGAATGAACTGCCTTGGGCAAGGGCCGCATGGGAATTCGGACGGGGGAGCCGCGACGCTCCGAAAGAAGATTCCGAGTCGTCATGGCGGCCGCGTTCGGAATCGGCCCCGGGGTTCGAGTGCGGGTCGGCGTCCCGCGGGGTCTAGTCGCCGTCGGCGTCGGAACGGCGGCGGTCGGTGTGATCGCGGGCCCTTCCGGCGTGAGCGTCGGCGTCACTGTCGGGGCGGCGACCGTCGCGGTGGGCGTCGGTGTCGGTGTCGCCGGAACCGGGCTCGCCGTTCTCGTCGGAGTCCCGGCCGCCGGCGACGCCGTTCTCGTCGCTGTGGGACCGACCGGCGTGACGGATGTCCTCGTCGCGCTCGGTGTCCGGCTCGAGGTTGGCGTCGCGGTCGATGGGGCGGACGTCGCGGTCCTGGTCGGCGAGCCGGTGCGGGTTGGCGGCACGGCGGTGGTCGTCCGCGTCGGGCTCGCCGTTCGCGTCGGCGTGAGGGTGGCGGTTCGTGTGGGTGTCCGGGTCGCCGTCCTCGTGGCCGTCGGCGGAACCGAGGTCGGAGTGCGCGTCGAAGTCGGCGGAACGGAAGTCCGAGTCGGAGTGACCGTTCGGGTGGGCGTCCTCGTGGCCGTCGGCGGAACCGAGGTCGGAGTCCGCGTCGAGGTCTGCGTCGCGCTTGGAGTGGCTCCCCCACCGACCGCGACGGTGGAGCCGCCTCCAGTCGCTGGGATCGAGGCCGGACCGACGGCTGGAGGGCCGGGCTGGAAGGCGCTGACGAGGCTCGAGGGGTTCGCCGCCAGAGACGCGGTTCCCGGAGCGATGGCGCGTGAAGGTGAGCACGGCGACGGTCACGTTGCCCGTCGGAGCCGTCGTGGAAGTCTGCGAGGCGACCAGGGTGACGCTCCCGTTCGCGTTGGCGACGCCAGGGCTCGTGTACGTCGGCGCGGCGGTATAGCCCGTCGAACTTCCACCCGCCGCAGAGTCGAGACGCAGCCGCGCCTTGTCGAACGTCACCGAGACTTGATATCCCCCGAGCACGGCGGCCGTGCTCGATCCGCTCGGCGACACTCCCGTCACACCCGACAAGTCGACCCTCAGTGTCGCCTGCACGACGCCGCCGACCGCGAGCGACGACGGGTTTGTCGAGAGCGTGACGCTCGCCGTCCCGCTGATGGGAGCTCCCTGGGCGAGAAGGAATCGGCTCGGAAACAGGAGCGCGGCGATTGCGACGGCGGCCGAGATCCGGCCGCGCGGCCTCACCGCGGGACGGCCCGAGGCGAGGCGGTTCACTTCGGCAGGCACGCCAGGTTTCCGGCGAGGTAGTTCTGGAGGACCACGAGATCGACGGCGTCGACGGCGCCTGACCTGTCGCAGTCGGCTTTGGCGAGGGCAGCCGTGAACGGAGCCGAGCCCGGCGTCATGTTGCCCACGAGGTAGTGACTCAGGATGACGAGGTCGGTGGCGTCGGCGCGGCCGTCCAGGTTGAGGTCTCCGTAGGTCGCGTCGCAGCCGCTGGCGACGGTGACCTCGTAGAGGGCGGTTTCGCCGGCGGTCGAGGGTATCGGAGAAGAGGACGTTGGAGCCGGAGCGGGAGGCGGAGAGCGTGGTCTTGCCGACGAGCTCCTTGACGGTGACGGCGCCCGACCCGAGGCCGCAGCGTTGCGCCGTCCACGGTCATCTGGAAGGTCTTGGTCGCGGTCGAAGAGTTCTGGGCCGTCAGGTAGAACGTGTTGCCGGCCTGGTCGTCGAAGCGCTCGACGTAGATCGCCGCATCCGAGGGGGTCGCGGCGTTGACCGGCCTCCATCCGGCCTGAGTGATGGTCCGGATCAGGGGGATGTACTGTCGGAAGAGGCCTCGGTCGCGTTCGTAGGCGGAAGGGTACGTCCCAGTAGTCGGCGGTGAATCCGGGGAAGTAGCCGAGCAGCAGGGCCTGGCGCAGGTAGGCAAGGACCTCCGGGGCGGTTGCGGCGCCGGTGCCGTCGACGGGCACGAAGAGGTTGCTCCAGGGTTTGCCGTAGCTCAGGGCCCGGCGGGTATAGGCCTTCTCGAGAGGGTCGGCTCCCTGGACCTCGCCGCCAACCACATCGAGCACGTTGGCGAACCAGCTGTAGGAGACGGAGCTGGAGCTGCCCATCAGGATGAGGCCCTTGCCGTGGAGGTAGCTGCGAAGGGCGGCGCAGAACTTGGCCATCGAGTCGCCGCTGTAGGCGGTGGGCCTTCGGGTCGCGTAGGAGAAGGAGAGCGGCGTATTCAGGTAGGCCCAGAGAGGCTTGCGGTAACTCTCGACGTTGGCAAACGTCAGGCCGATGTTGTCCAGGAAGATTCCATCCAGATGGTTGCCGGAGCTCTGGGCCGAGGAGATCCGGTGATCGACGCTGTACTGCTTGACGATGCCGTACCGGCTGCCCGCGATGTCGGGATCCGGCAGCATCGGATAATTCTGCAAGCCGATGGGTTTCCAGAAGAAGCTGTTGTAGTCGAGCTGATGGAGGCCGTTCTCATCGTAGGGGGCCGTGTCGAAGACGGACTTTGCCATCTTCGACGCCGGGACGCCGTCTTCGGTGAGCCTGGTGCTGGTGAGTTCGTTCTGGAGAGCCGTGATCAGAGTGGAATACGGGGGCTGTGGGTCTCCGGCATATTGCGAGAAGCCGAGACCCCAGGAGGCCGGGCTCACGTAGTGGAGGGCGAGAATGCCGTTGGCATTGTCGAAGTCCAGCTCGTTGTCCTGCTCGTGGTAGGCCCAGCCGAAGTCCTGCCAGTCGGGAACCGAGCTGATGGTGGCGGCCTCCTCCGAGAACCCAGGCGCCGAGGGTGGTGGCCGAAGTGGTGAAGCTCGCCGGGTTCAGGGCGTAGTACTTCTCGGCGGCCGACCGCATGCCCCACTTGGGATTCTGCGTGTAGATCCAGAAGGACACCGTGGCCTTGGAGGGGCTCTTGGTGGTCGCCGTCGAGAGTCCCAGATCGTACGTGATGCGGAAGCCGTCGAAGTCGTCGTAGCTGAATCGGTACATCAGCGGGCCCATCGGGACGGCCAGCGAGAAGGATGCCGCGGCATTGCGCACCGTGGCGAAGGGGTAAACCGAATGCGTGTGGCCCTTCGTCTGAATGCCGAAGTACTTGTCCAGGTGCTCGTAGCGGGTTCCCGAGGCGATGGTCATCGGCGTGACGAAGTCGTCGTCCCAGATCCAGCCGGCGATGTCCAGGGGAAGACGATAGGACAGCTCGAAGGCGCGATCGGCGCCGGTGGTGTCGGTCACCGTCGCGTCGACCTTGATCGCCGAGCCGACGCTGGTGAACTTGGCGCTCAGGTTCAGGCCGTTCTTGCTGGCGGTCTGGGTCAGCACGCCGCCGCTGCTGGTGACGGTTCCCCCAAACGCCACCGGCACGTTGCCTCCGAAGACCCCGGTCAGCTGGATGTCGTCCAGCCACGCCGTGCCGTAGCCGCTCGAGATGTAGACCTTCAGATACCCCTCGACGGTATCCGGACGGGTGGTGATCGCCTTGTTGTAGGTTTTCCAACTGGTCGTGCCCGAGGAACTCTGGAGCCCCGTCTGAATCCCCACTCCGCTGGCGTTGCGCTCGATCAGATAGACGGTCAGGCCGTTGCTCAGCCCGGACGTCTTCATGCTCGCGGAAAAGGTGTACGTCGTGTTGCCCGGAAGCGGGAACTTGCCCGTCATCAGAGTCCGGACTGCGCTTCTTGGTCGTTCCGGAAATGGCGAGCTTCATCGAGCGAGCCCCGGCCGAGGCCGTCGTCGTATCGATCGACCAGGTCCCTCCCGTGCCGCCGGAGATCGACCAGCTCGTCGGCGTGCCCGAACCCGACTCGAACGAGCTATTGGGTGCCAGACTCGCGCTCGATGCCGGAACCTCCCGAAGGAAGAACCCCGACGGCATCGATGCCGCACGATTCGAGCCCCCCACGTTCAGCGCGCTGACCCCACCCGCCGACGTCAACCCAAACGTCAATCCGTCATTGGTCGTCAGGCTCCCCTGCGCGGAGGCCAATGCCGAATAGCCAGCGGTGGTCAGGCAAAGGAGCGCCACGAAGCCCCAACGCGATCCCCCCGCGGCCCTCGACCCGCTCGAATTGCTCATTTCCGACGAACGTCGCGAAATGGCCCCGACACCGTTGGCGACGACGCCGGCAAGGGGCTCCGAACCAGGCCAGACTCTCATTTTGACTCTCCTGAGAAGGCCGGCTCCGGAAGACTCTCGATCTTCAGAGGACTATGCTCCGGGACAACTGAAGATCGAGAGACTCTCGGGGCCAGGGGAATTAAGAACGCTGGTTACCTCGTAGATACTTTCATGGCCGGCACCGAGCCGGCGATGCCAATCGGGACTCTGGGCGAACCCATTTTGAACTCTAAGAACACAGGGCAGGATACGCGGAAATGCCGACGCACACCACTGGCCGGGAGGACAAAAACTGGACAGGGGACGCACTGTCCTGAGGACTGTTCGAGCGGCCAACGGCGATCTCGTCGCTCGCCTTCTCGAACAGCGGCCTGGTCGTCGGAAGGACTGCCGTCGCGGAACCAGTCGCTTTCGTCCGAGGCCGGGGAACGAGATTCCTGGAAGCGGCATCGCCCGCCCCTGCGAACGGAAGCGATCCGATGGCGGCGGACCGACCAATCTGCAATAATTGCCGGGCTCACAAGCCCGTCGAGACCTCCCCGGCCCGTCGGCCGGCACTTGTTCAGGGAGAAGACAATCGCATGAAGTCCAAAGAGCAAATGGGAAAAACTGTGATGGAAGCGATCCGGGCGACCCTTGTGGCCAAGGGTCTCAAGCCGCCAGGCTTGAGTCTCTCGACTCCGATCGACGGGTCGCTCGGGCTGGACTCGCTCGACTGGGCCACCGTCATCGTCCGGCTCGAGGAGACGACCGGAGTCGATCCCTTCGAGAAGCCCGTCGAACGGGAGTTGAAAACGATCGAAGACCTGGTCCAGCTGTATGTGGAATTGCCGGATGCTTGAGAAGTTTTCCGGCGGCCGCCCTTCCGGTCCGCCGCATCAAACGTGATCTCCGCACATCTCGAGGACCGGCTCGACCGCTTCGGCGATCACTTTGCGGTCATCCGCGGTGATCGTCGGGAGACGTACCGGGAGCTCTCCCGTTGGAGCGACCTTCTGGCTCGCCGCTGGGAGCAGCTGGCCGGGAAAAGGGTCGGTCTCTGTGTTTCCGATCCGTTCGCCTTTATCCCGGCGGTCGCCGCTCTGGATCGGCTCGACGCGCACGTCTTTCTGGCAGGCCGGCGGTCCGAGGAGGAAACCCTGAGGTTGTCGCGAACCTTCGGGTGGGAGGCCCGGCTCGGCGACGAGGACGTCGACCCAGGCGTCGGGCAACAGGAAGGCCTGCCGGAAGCGCGACTTCCCCGGCGCGGGGGCAAAGGGCTTGCCACGATCCTGACTTCGGGCACGAGCGGAGTCTCGAAGGCCGCGAACCACACCTGGGAGACGCTCGCGGGATTCGTTCGGCGGGAGGATGAGTTCGCCGGGATGCGTTGGCTCTGCGCCTATCCGCTGAACTTCTATGCCGGCCTCCAGACGTTTCTTCAGGCGTTTCTCACCAACGCAACGCTCGTCATTCCTGTGGCGCTCGACCCTCGTGAGATTGCCCTCGCAATGGAGCGCGAAGGCGTCCAGTTCGCTTCGGGCACGCCGACGTTCTGGCGGTGGCTGCTCGCGTTTGCTCCGAGAGAGAAGCTCCAGGCCTCGCCTCTGCGTCAGATCACGCTCGGGGGCGAGATCGCGACGCAGGACGTGCTCGACGGCCTGCGCCAGGTGTTTCCGGACGCTCGCGTCGTGCATGTCTACGGTCTCACGGAGACGGGCCGCCTGTTCTCGGTCACCGACGGGCTGGAGGGATTCCCCGCCCGGTTTCTGGAGGAGCCGCCGCGGCCGGGCGTCGAGATGCGGATTGTCGATGGAGAGCTCCAGGCCCGCAGCTCGCGCGCCGCGATGCTCGGATACGACGGCCAGCCCGCGCTGCGCGACCAGGCCGAGGGGTGGTTTCCGACCGGCGATCTCGTCGAGATTCAGAGAGACCGCGTCCTCTTCCGAGGCCGCAACAGCGACGTGATCAACGTCGGCGGGCGCAAGGTCATGCCGGCGGACGTCGAGGCGGTCTTGCGGTCGATTCCGGGGGTCGTCGAGGTCCGGGTCTATGCCCGCAAGAGCAGCCTGGCCGGACAGCTCGTGGCGGCCGACCTGGTCTTGGCCGAGGGCGTCGAAGCCGTGCAGGTGAAGGCCGCAGCGGAGCGCGTCGCGCGCGAGAAGCTCGCTCCCTATCAGGTGCCGCGTTCGATCAACGTCGTTTCCGAGATTGCGAGGAACGAAGTGTTCAAGATCCTGAGAAGGGACGTCCAGAAATGAGCCCAGGGCCTCTCGTTCTTCTGAGCGGCGGGAGCCGTGGGCTCGGGCTGGCGATTGCCCGAGCGCTGCTCGAGTCGAACTATCGTGTGGCGACGTTCAGCCGCAAATCGACGACGGAGCTGGAGCGGCTGCAGTCCGAGCACTCCAGCCGACTGACGTATGTTCCCGGAGACATGGCGGACTCGCCGTCCCTGTCGCGCGTCGTCGCGACCGTCGAAAAGGAGGTCGGGGCTATCGACGTCCTGATCAACAACGCGGGCATCGCCTACGATGGGGTTCTTGCCGGGATGCCCCCGGAACAGATCGAGCGGCTGGTTGGGGTCAATCTCACGGGGGCACTTCTTCTGAGCCGGCTCGTCATCCGGCGGATGCTCCTGCGCAACGCCGGCAACATCCTCAACATCTCGTCGATCATCGGCATCCGGGGATATTCGGGCTTGGCGGCCTACAGCGCGACCAAGGGAGGGCTGGACGCCATGACGCGAGCGCTGGCCCGGGAGCTCGGATCCCGCAACATTCGAGTCAATGCGATCGCCCCGGGATATCTGGAGACCGAGATGACGCACGGGCTGAGCGAGTTCCAGCGGGACCAGGTCGTTCGTCGCACGCCGCTCGGTCGTTTGGGAGTCCCGGCCGACGTCGTCGGCGTGGTGCTCTTTCTGCTGTCGCCCGCATCGGCGTACATGACGGGCCAGACGCTCGTTGTCGATGGAGGGGTTACCTGCTGACGGGTCGCGTCAAGATCCGTCGGGCTACTCCTGCGGTCCCGGTCGATCACCGTCAGACGCGATCAGAACGCGGTATCGCACGCCTTTGCCCGGCGATGCACGAGGACGAGGCCGTGAAGAGCGGCCGAAGCTCGCCCCATTCTGGAGGAGATGTCCTGTGCTGGCTGATCGGAAATGCCGACAGTTTGAGGGCGCGGTGGACCGGCCGTCGGTCCGAATGAGTCCTAAACGCCTCATTGTCAATGCAGACGGGTTTGGCTTTGGTCCGGGAGCGACCCAGGGAATTTTCGACGCGTTGGCCGGCGGCGGGCCTATTACCAGCGTCAGCGTGAATGCGAACTTCCCGGACGTCGCGCGGGTCACCGAACTGCTTGCCCGCCACCCCGAGGTGAGCGTCGGAGTACACCTGAATCCCATCGTCGGCTCACCCTGCCTTCCCCCAGCCGATGTTCCCACTCTCGTGGGCGGCAACGGCGAATTCCATGGCAGGCGTTCAGGAGATGTGGCG
The DNA here is from genome assembly GCA_963725095.1 of uncultured Acidobacteriota bacterium. Lineage (GTDB taxonomy): Bacteria > Acidobacteriota > Thermoanaerobaculia > UBA5066 > Gp7-AA6 > DATBFU01. Next base: position 4,475 of record CAVRXJ010000001.1, on the reverse strand, counting down.
AAACAAGGAGATTTCGGAGCACGAGCTGGAAAAAGAGTTCGACGCACAGATCCGCCGAGTTCAAGAGCTTGCGGGCGGGCGCGTCACACATCTCGACTCGCAGGAACATTCCCATCTTCGCTATCTCAACGTTTTCTTTCGAGTGGCCGCAAAGAGCGGGCATTCCCTGTGTCCAGGACGAACGCGAGCCTGATCGGGCTCGAAGACCGGCATCCCGCGATGGCGCGGTTTCGTGCGTACCTGCGACGCCCGGACGTCTGTCTTGGTCACGCGTTCCGGCGCATGCAGATGAGACGAGCCGTGCGCCTTGGCTTTCGACTGGCAGACAGGGTGGTCACGGTTGGCTATGCGGGCACGGGCAACAAGACAGTTCTCGAAAACTGGGTGAACGTATTCCGAAACCTTCCCGACGGGACCTTCGAAATCTTCTGTCACCCGGGATACCCGGATGCCGTTCTGCGGCGCTGGTCCACGAGATACGCGGAGCCCCGACTGGCGGAACTCGCCATCCTCAGGAGTCCCATGCTGAGAGAGGTCGCGAGAGAGGAGGATGTCGCCTTGATTAGCTTTCACGACCTCCTCGTGGCGTAACTTGAAGAAGGACTGGAAGATGCCGCTCTACTGGCGGCTGCCGGTGGCCGTTCAGGAACTGGCATTGTCCGTGTACGCGCGACGCCTCTCCCGGCTCTACTACGGCGGGACGTTTGAATCGGGATGCCAGGAAGTGCGGAGCGCGCACTGGACAAGCCAGGAGGAGGTCGTATCCTGGCAGTTGACTCGACTGCGAGAGCTTCTCGAAAAGATCCGATCGTCAGTACCGTACTACCGGCGAATGCTGCCTCCAGAGACCGAGGCGATCCGGTCCCTCTCCGACCTCCACCGCATTCCGGTGCTGGATCGGCAGGCAATTCGGCAGCGAGAGCGAGAATTCCTCGACGAGGGACTCGATCCCGGGAGACTCTTCAAAGACAAGACGAGCGGGTCAACAGGATCATCGGTCACCGTCTACTGGCCAGTCGACGCGCTCCGGAGGCTGCAGGCGATCATCGAGGTCCGCGTCCGAAATGTCGCAGGTGTCTCTGCGATCGATCCCCGCGCAATGGTCGGAGGCCGACCCCTCGTCGCAGGCGACACCCGCCGGCCGCCGTACTGGCGGTGGAATCGATTCTGGAAGCAACTCTATTTGTCGAGCTACCACATCTCGCGCGAAACTGCGCCCCTCTACATAGCCCGCCCTTCGGAAGTCGAGCGTGGAGTGGGTCACAGGGTATGGCTCAGCCATAGCCGCTCTTGCAGAAAGTGCGGCGGCGGCTGGTGCGGCTCCGGTTCCCATGAAATGCGTGGTGGTGAGCGGCGACACCCTGCAACCCGGCATGCGCCGGAGCATCGAGACGTTTTTCCAGTGTCGCTGCTATGACCACTATGGTCAGGTCGAGGGCGTCGCGATGGCGATGGAGTGCCGGTCGGGAAGGCTTCATGTCGTGCCCGAGATCGGCATTCTCGAGATCGTGCGCGGAGACGGCCGGGCCTGCGACCCGGGTGAAGTGGGTGAGATCGTGGCGACCGGCCTGGTCAACGACGAGATGCCTTTCGTCCGGTACCGTACCGGTGATTCCGCGTCGTATGCGATCGATCAGCGATGCGCGTGCGGATCCAACCACCCCATCATCGAAGCGCTGGAGGGACGGGTGGACGATTACCTCATAACCTCCGACGGGAGGCGGATCGGCCGTTTGTCGACGGCGATCAAACGCAGCCCGAGCATCCACTCCGCGCAAATCGTTCAGGATCGGCCCGGCCACGCGTTTCTTCTGGTTCGGCCGGGCGAGGGCTACCGCTCCAGGGATGCGAATGCCGTAGAGACGACATCATCGAGCGGATCGGCGGTTTCGACCTCGAAATCCGCGAGGTCGCGAAGATTGCCCAAGGCGCCCAGCGGGAAGACACGCGCCTGGTGGTCCGCCTGAATGACCGGCCGGACCTCGAGGGCCTCTACAAGGCAATTCTCGGACGCCCGGAGGCGAATGCAGCGGGAGGGCGCAGCTCGTGAGCGCGGAACCGAGAGTGGCGAAGAACGCCGGACCGCTCGCCGGGGTGCGGGTCGTCGTTCTGACTTCGGGGCACGAGGCCCTCGACTCGCGCGTGTACGGGCGCGAGGCGAAGAGCCTCCGGGCGGGCTCTTGGCGCGACGGTCACCGTGATCGGGAAACTGACGCGCGGCACGCCGGGCGAGGTGGACGTCTTGGCGATACCGGCGGCTTCGAGTCGGCTCAAGCGGTTCCTCTTTCAGCCCTGGCGATGCCTTTGGAGGGCGAAGGCCCTGCATCCCGACGTCGTCCACTTTCACGACGCGGAGATGCTGATGGTACTGCCCTTGGCGCGGCTGTGGTGGCCGAGGGCGAGGTTCGTCTACGACGTTCACGAAGACTTCGCGGAGCTGATGATGATCAGGGATTGGCTGCCCGATCGGCTGAAGCCCGTTGCTCGCACCTTGACCGACCGCAGCGAGAAGCTTCTGTCGCGTCTGGCACACGGCATCGTGGCGGTAACGCCTCCTCTGGCAACACCGTTCCCCCACGTTCGGAAGGTGTCCGCGATGAACTTTCCGACGGCCGACTTCTTCGAAGGTGCTGCGGCGGCGAGCCGGCGCGGGGGAGCTCGGCGATTTGACATTGTTCACCTGGGGACCCTGAACCGACGCCGCGCTGCTTTCCTGAGCGAGGTGCTGACGCGGATGAGGCAGGCTTTGCCGGAGATGAGGTCCCTCGTGCGTCGGAGCATCCCCGGAGATACTGGAATTTCTCGGCGACCGTGTCCCGGTCGGGTGCGAGCTCCGAGGGATGGTCGCCCACGAAGAAGTCCCACAGCTCTTGGCGGATTCCAAGATCGGGATCGATGTTCATCCGTGGGCGGCGCGACATCTCGAGCCGGCATTGGCCGTCAAGGTGTGCGAGTACATGGGGGCGGGATGCGCTGTCGTGGCATCTCCGATGCCGGTCTTAGAGGGCGTGCTGTCGCGCTCAGCCGAGCGCCTGGACGGAATCGAGATCGTGCGCGAGAAGCCCCGCGAAATTCTCCGAAGCCGCGCTGCGATTCCTGGGCCAGATCGACGCCGGCCGGAGTCCGGGGGAGATCCATTCGCCGGTTTGCTTTGGCGCACATGAACTGGGATCCGGAAGCGATGAACATCGTTGCCCTCTATCTGGCCTTGCTGCGCGGCGATTCGTGCGTTACCTGATCATCAATGCGGATGGCTACGGGTTCACGGAGGGCATATCCCGTGCCATCGAAGAATGCGTTGAATTCGGCACGGTTCGCAGTCTTTCGGCGAACGTGAACTTTCCGAGATCCGATGGGCTCCGGAATCTCGTCGCCGGGCATCCTCACCTGTCCGTGGGTTGCCACCTCAACCCGATCGTGGGACGGCCGTTGCTTCCTCCGAGCCGCGTTTCCAGCCTGGTGGACGGCGATGGCTTCTTCCTGTATCGGCAATTCGCCTCACGCGTCCAAAGCGGTGAGATCCGTCTGACCGAACTGCGGGCGGAGCTGATGGCTCAGATTCAGAGGACGCGTGAGCTCGTTGGGAAATGCTTCACGCACGTCGATTTTCACATGGGTCTCCATCGCCTCCCGCGGCTGTACCCCTTGTTCCTGGAGGTGGCCGCCGGCGCCAGCGGGACGGGGCAGCGGACCCATCGATACCTCGCGGGAATGGAGAGTCGGTACCCCCGCCTCCGACATGCGCTTTATATGTTCGAGCGGCCGGACCGAATTCCGAAGTACGCGTGGAATCTCAGCCTCCGGCGGAGGGCGGCGCGTCGCGGATTCGTCATGCCGGACTACTGGCTGTCGATCTCGAACATGGGTCGGCCGGGAACGATCACGCTCCCAAACTACATTCGCCTGGTGAGGAACCTGCCTAGAGGCGTCAGCGAGTTCGTCGCTCACCCCGCCCCTATGCGGATGAAGAGCTCCGCCGGTGGTCGACGTACATCGAGCCCAGGGAGGACGAGAGGCGAATTCTGACGAGCGAGGCATTTCGCAGGGCTCTCGAGAGCTCCGAAGCCAGACTCATCGGCTACAAAGACCTGCCCGTGCAGGAGGCTGAGGCCCCCTCAGCGGTGAAGTCAATCCTCTGAAAATCGCCATTCTGACGCAGTACTATCCGCCGGAGCTCGGAGCCCCGCAGGGACGGCTCTCCGACCTGGCGCGACGGCTCTCGGAGAGCGGCCATGAGGTCATCGTGCTGACCGGTCTTCCCAACTATCCAAGAGGGAAAATCTACGAAGGCTACGGCGGACTCTTCCGACGCGAGAGGCTTGACGGGGTACGGGTCTTGAGGTGTTGGCTCTACCCGCACCAGAGCCTCGGCATCGCGGGGCGTCTGGCGAACTATTTCTCGTTCGTCCTGACCTCGCTGGTCTTTGGCGCCGTGTTTCTACCGCGGGTCGACTATCTCTTGACGGAGAGCCCGC